>CAWEWR010000024.1:0-540103 GCA_963812675.1 uncultured Alphaproteobacteria bacterium
CGCTGTCGTAAAGGAGCCCATTTCGGGCACTGCAGAAACAGATAAGCCGGTAGCATCACATTAATGGACACCGGCTAGTCTTTAAGCCTCTCGCACGAAGCCGCCGAGTGAATTCGAGCGGCTGCCCGTCGTAATAATGAGGCCATCAAGCAATGCCTGAGTTGCAGCGGACGATTATGCAGAAGCTATACGGTGACAATATATGGGAAAAATTCACGCCTTCTGTTGCAGCGGACGAAGCGCAGGGGTGGAATGGCAAACACCCGTCACTGCAACGTCTCGCAGGGTCCGTCGGAGACGCAGTTGTGATCGATGTCGGCGTCTGGAAGGGCCAATCAACGATCACGATGGCGCGCGCCATGAAGGATGCGGGTATCGACGGCTGTGTAATTGGGATCGATACTTTTCTCGGCTCGGCCGAGCACTGGGACCGTGCCAGGAGCCTTTTCAGGCGTTGGAATGGTTTCCCCGACATCTACCAGAGCTTTTTGGCCAACGTGTACAACGCTGGTCTTACAGGTTATATTGTGCCTATGCCACAAACCTCTGCTAACGCAGCAATCATACTGCGGCAGTCGCGTGTCGTCGCATCGGTTATACACATAGACGCGGCACATGAATACGAAGCGGTGCTGAAAGACGCCCAGGACTATTGGACCATCCTGGCGCCCGGCGGCTACCTGATCGGCGATGACTACCATCCGACTTGGCCCGGAGTGGTTCGTGCGGCCGGAGAATTATCGGCGAAGCTCTGTCGACCCCTAACGATCGAGCCACCGAAGTGGATCTTGGAGAAACCTGTTTAACTCGCAAACAGCGTAGGCTGCTGAAGTGAGCTCACCACCCCGCCAATGGACAATTCAATCGCCGCGCCGCACCCACGCTGTCTATTCTCAGTTTATGTTGAGCCCCTGGTGGCGCAAGACGCGCTCGGCTCGTCGCCTAGAGGCAGCCTCGACAATATACAGCGCGGCAACTCTGTTCAGTCTTGAGGCGAAGAATAGGGCCTGCCGGTTGCCCATTGCATTTGCGCGCTAAAGATCTGGCGGTAGGCTTCGTCACTCAGCGCTTCGAATGCTGTTAAAGCGCTTGGGTATAGCTCCGTATTCGCATAACCAAGCCTATCGTACCACTGTTGGTTCATATGAATCCCTTTGGCTCCAATGTACTTTCCAAGACATGCATTGGTATTAAGCTTCACTGCACCCGTGACGCAGCATGCTAATGTTTTTGTGACGTCTTGGGAATTCCCAGGAGGACGCATGTGCCAAGCTTCGTAAAGATTGCGGATGGCATTGTTGTCCCGAAGGGTATAGTCACAGTTCTTGACGATATTTAAGTATTGGTCGACATATTGTCTATTCCTGGCCCACTGTCGGCGCGTGAGACCAAACCCCCAATTGTGTTCAAGCAAAACATAAGCTTCCGGTGACTTCATCTGCTGTGACAGCCCGGCGCGATGATCACCATACACCGCGACGTGTCCGATCCGCTCGTCGTTGAGAGCCACGCCAATGAGATGATCGAGCGAGTTTATGTAATGCGGGGATAGAACCAGGTCATCTTCTAGAAAAATCGCGGCGTCGGCACTGAGTTCCTCGAAAACGTACTTTTCGGCCCGCTCGAAATTAAGTGCGATGCCGAGATTGTCGCGGGAAGAATGGACCACTCCAGTGGGCAGGTACTCTCGAAAGAGTTTTTCGCAGCGCGTTATGTCTTCTTCTCGCGCCCGCCGCTGCCCGCTGAATGGGTTCATGCTGCCGTCCTGAAACAGCGCGATAGGCCGCTGAACAAGTTCCGCGTCGGCCTGCCTCACCAAGGTTTTTAATACGGCTTCCAGGTAATCCGGACGGTTAAACGACATGACCGCGATAGGGTATCGATGGCAAACCATTTTCTCTCTTCCACCGGAGAACTCTACGAGTTAATTGCCGAAAGGCGGTTGATCGGCCGCAACCTAGACGGATGGTTAGTCGGACTGTTTCATGTACGGAAAACGGTTAACAAATTCTTCAGACGCGACCATGCCTGCGACGATGTCGGAAAATGTTAGTTGCTGACGACCCGTCGCCGCGAGGTAGTGTGAGAAACCCGATGGATCGGGCGGGCGTCCGAGCACTTCGTAATAGAGAAAACCGATAGCGAGCTCCAGGCCGAACGCCCCTGCGACCTCGCTTGCCTTCTCGGTCAGTCTCGCGAGGTGGTCGAGACGCAGCCGTCGCAAGGCTCGATTGATGTGCAATACTTCATTGCGTTCGGTTAGCACTCGCTCCGGCGCTTTGACTTGGGCTCCGAGATATCCGATGATCGTTTCCCCATCCATCAGGCTCAGCCTTTCGCGCTATTGGACGAGACAATGCTTTCTATTTTATCCCTGATCACTCTGTTGAATTGATCCCAAGTAATGCTCTTGGAGTGCTGCAATGAGTTGCTGCGTATTGCCTGCCGATTTAGGCGAATAGCGGTCAATGCTGAAAACAGAGCTTCTTCGAAGCTCGTGATCGATGTCGGATCGAAATAAAAGGCGGCCTCGCCGCCCGCCTCCGGTACGCTCGACGAGAAAGAGCATAATACCGGGCAACCATGCGACATCGCCTCTACGACGGGCATGCCGAACCCCTCGAACAGGGAAGGATAGATCGACAGCTCTGCTCTGGCATAGAGCAGTGCCTTCTGGTTTTCGTCGACGTAGCCGAGCCACATGAGTTTTGCGTCGGCGACCCAATTCGTCAGCCCGAATTGAGCAATTTTATTACGGAAATCCAATAGCCAACCACTTGCTCCGAGAAATAAAAAGCGATAGCGCTTCAGCAGATGCGGGTTTCTCTTGAGAGCCAAGAATATGAGGTCAATATTCTTGCGCGGCTCGATCGTGCCGGGGATCACAATGAAAGGAGGGCTCCCAGCCAGCGGCTCTTTTTCGATGACCTCTTCCATGCCGGGCGACAGATCGCCCCCAGGATAGCAGATCGTTATGTCGCGCTGCGCCACACCAAGGTAAGTTATCAGGTCACTTGCAGTGGCCTTAGACACACAGAAAGTATGGGTATTGCTTTCGAGGTCACGCCGGATAGTGGTTCCGTGATATTGTAGCGTATCGGGATGGTGAAATTCTGGTGTCAAAAGGAAGGAGAGATCGTGGATGATTTGAAATGTGTGGTCGAACGGACACATTACCGATTTAACATTAGGAAACAGCGCTGCTGAAGCCGTCGCCGCTGAATGGGACCGCAGCTCGCTTTCCAAAAACCCCTCCTGCGCATGGCCATTCCGCAACAGCAGCTGAAATAGTCCGCCACTGCGCGTTTGGGCTATCAACTCTACTGCGTCGCGCCTAATCAAATACGGGCCGAGGAAAAAGCGGCATCGTTCGGGATGATGCTGGAGCCAATACCGACACAACGCCAATGTGACATTGCTTATGCCGGTGTAATGAATTTCCTGCAGTGGGCCGATTTCGATATAGAGGTCACAAGACATGCGGGGCCAGCCAAATCAAGCGAAGAAATTTGATCGCATCTCGCTAAATCGCTCCGTAAGGAGGATTCGTATGGCTTCCGACGAAAAGCTTTGGCGGATCGTTTCCCGCGCATTTCGGCCCAATTGAGCCCTTTGAGGCGGTGCCAACGCCGCGAACTTTTCGAGCGCCCGCGCAACATCGCCGGCGCTGCAGCGGTGCCATGTCAGATTGGATCTCGCGCCCGCCGCCGTGTCATCGCGATCGATGGCTTCGCGGGTGGTCTCGATGACGATACCATTCTGATCGTCGATGAAATCCAGCATGGCGGTGTGTTGCGTCGTGATCGGGACGACGCCATGCGACATCGCCTCCATCAGCGGCAGATTTTGACCCTCGGCGAGCGACGCACAAAGGTAAGCCGAGGCAAAATGGTAGAGGTCGCCCAATACGGGCTCGGGCAGGTATTCGGTTGTCAGCCATATTTTGGCCGTGTCGATTAATTCAAAGCCGCTGATTCTTAGTTTAAGGATGCCCTGAAGGATCGTGTCGACACGGTCTTCTTGGTTGTCAACAACCAGCTTCAACAAGAGTAGTGCATTCTTTTCGCGAGCGCTATATTCTAGGAATCCAGATACCAATGCCGACAAATTTTTGCGTAAATCGTGTGGATTGAGAATCGAGAGGAAAACGGTCGGTTCCTCTCCGTCATATTGGTCCAAGATTATATCACTAAGCGTGGAGGGTACCGAGGGTTTCCAGGAGTTCAGGTCCGAATAGCGTCCAAATCCGAGCCGCAGATTTATCCATGAGATGCGATCGAGCTGCAGCGGCAGCTGCGGAAATCTTATGGCAGGCCGAGGCTCGGGGATCGCGATTGGGGCCGGTACCGTGTGTACATTTTTGATGCCGCACTGGCGGAATATTTGCGCAGTGAACTCGCAAGGCACCCATATTTCATCAGGGATGCGCAGCATGTAGCCCATATCGTCCGACGGAATGACTCGTTTGTGGTCGTGGATCTCCGGAAATCCATCGAATTCCCAGGCAACGCACGCAATATTTGGCACTCCCTTGAGAATTCGAAAAAGATTGGGAGGCTTGAACATCATGTGAAAGCAAGGATTGCGCACGATCTTCCTCGCCACGGGTGCAAAGTAAATCTCCGGCCGTGGCAGCTCGACGCACTCGCATCCAAGATCATTGAGAGCGGCACGGAATTTTGCTGCCACGACCCGATAGGAATAGTGGGCTCTTCCTGGGACGAAGGCACCGTCGGACCGGCCAGAGCCAGTGGAACTAAGGAAAATCCGCAACCGATCCTTAGTGTGGAACCCAGTAATTTGTGGCATTTGAAATTAAACTTCTTTCGATCGGCATCTATCGCGTGCAATAGAATGGACGATGCGGGTTAACGAGTGGTATGGAGCGACAAAGTCGTTCGGTAGTAAATTCCCAGTATTCGAGATAAGTATCGATAGGTTTTTGTTCACGAGATGAATAGAAGAGTTTTTTTGTCGGCTACAATTTTTGGTGGGATTGGTGCAGTTTCACGGCCACTGTCGGCATCTGATAGTGTGCCCGGTCACGATCCGGGGCGCGGCGCCGCGACGACGACCCGATTGAGCATTGCGGAGTACGCCCCGTATCGGCGCGCGCCCGCCGAGACTGTTCAGAAGCGATTTGATTTATATAAGGATCTCGGCTGCGGCACTCTGCGCGTTGGTGTCGGGTGGTGGGATCTCGAAACCTCCGAAGGTTATTGGCGTGAGCTCCCTGTACTCAGCTATTTCGACCGCGCTAAGGTCAACGGCTTCCGCTTCAAGCTCGAGGTGGGGACCGTTGGCGCGCCGGCCGCATGGTATCTCGACGCACACCCAGACGCGAAAATCCGGGACCAGTGGGGCGAGTTCAGCAAGGCCGATATCTCACCGTGGTATCCCGGACTTCATGCCGTATTGGCCGAAAAAACCGATGCGCTCTTCGCGTATCTAGCGCGGGTCAAGATTCTGGACGCGACGGATCTGGTGTTCGTCGACCTCGGTCCAGCCGGCGAGCCGATATACCCGGCAGCATGGACGATGGGAAAGAGCAATTGCAAGGAGTTGACGCCTTGGTATTACGGCGACCGTGCCGTCACAGATTTTCGCGAGACGATGTTGAGAAAGTACAACCGTCTACAAGAGGCTAATCGGATTTGGAATACCACTTTCTCGAACTGGAACGAGGTGGTTCCCCCCAATCCTGGTGAGCGACCGGGAGCAATGTGGGAGGACGTCTTGTCGTGGTATCGCGATACGAAACGTGCGTTCGTCCGCTGGCAAGTCGGCAATTACAAACAAGCGCTGCTGAAGCACGCGCCCGGTACAGGGATTGGATTGATAGTCATGATACCCGGCACCCACATATCGGTCGAAGAGTGGCAGCGAGCCGTAAGCTCGGGTCGCGCAGATTGCTCACTCACGATCATGACCGATTCCGAGTCCCTGCTCGATCTTGCACGAGAATGCGGCTGCGTGGTCCAGTGCACTGGGGCCGAGAACGGGTCAGAAGTTCGTTACCTTCGCCAATATATGACAGCCCACGAGATCGCGACGCCCCTTTGGGGTGAGAACGCCGGAGTTGAAGCTATTGCAAGAGATCCGGAGCGCATTGCCACCATCGTCGAGGACAATGACCTTTATGGTTTCGAATACGTAAATTCGAGCTACCTATTTGAACGCGACGGCATAACACCGAGCGATACGTATCGAGCGCTGTCGCGGGCTTACGGCCGGCTGAAACGGAGATTCGCCGACAGCTTCGGTGCCGGCCCCAGGTGACCCCCCGCGGCCTCCGCGCTCTGCAGACCTAATCATTTTTCGTACGCGGAGCAATATGGATAACTCGAATACCCACAACTTAGGCAACGATAAGTGATAATGCAGTACGGCTACAATCGCGGTTCTCGCCTGGGATCCTGATACCCCCAGCTGCCTAGCGCGCTAGTCTCAAGCGCGTCAATCGGTATAGCGCCGAGCCGGGGCAGGCTGCGTTTCTGAGTCCCCAGAATATCATGGATACACCAACGACAAGGAAAATGCTGAATGCTAATAGAAAAATTACAAATAACCAGATGGGACGGCTCGATAAACCGGTAGGAGCTGATATATCGTAGGGTTTGATTATGAAAATGATTATACCTGGGGCTGACGTAAACAAAAAGCACATTCCAAATAGTATCGATACAGACGGTCTCAGCGCCATATATTTAAGAGTACCCTGTGGATAGTGCATCCTGTACCCTATAATGTGTGCAAGCGGCTATTCGGGGGCGGCCGTTGTCTGCCGGTGTGAACTTTCGCGGCCCATCAGGACCTTCCCGTTGCGCTCTGCCGGGATTGAGGATCGCCGCGATCGGGACCGTGCGCTCGCTCTGTCGAAGCTGTAGAGCGCGCGAACCGCTCCGGGACGGCTATGATCTGTGGGTGGAGGGGATAGCACGGCATGAGCGGCAGACAGTGCACCTCAAGCATGAAGCCGCCGGCAAAGGCGCGCAGGAAGCGCTCAGGAACCTGTCCCATGCCGGTAGTCCAGCGCCGCACGCTTTCTTCGTCTTCATGAAAGCCTTCGCAGAGTGAAGGATGGGAGTGCGAGATCTCGACCCGTAGGTGATCATCGCGCAAAATTAGCTGCTGCACGCAGACGCCGAGGCATCGCCGGTCGCTCGACGGCGGGTTCAACTCGGCGGGGACGCCGTAACGCGAGGCGAGCCACACCTCACCCGCCGCGGCTTCGAGTTGGAAGGTGTGGCGGCCATCGGCAATCGCTTGCGGCGCCACAATGGTCCCATCGACGACGAGATGGAGGTCGGGTTCGGCAGTTGTCGGATGGCCGAGCATCGCAGCCCGCTCGAACAGCCGGGCGCGGATCGCAGCGAGCTCCTCCATTCCCTCCTTCAGCCGCGGCAGGCAATAGCCAAACGAAGCCCGCGCATCGTTCGGGTAGAGCGTGGCGAACTCATGGGCATTGTGAAAGCCCTGCCGGTTGTCGCACTCGACATAGCTTTCGGCCGGCGCGCCTTCCGCCAAAATCACCTCATGGCCTTCAAATTCGAGGTGGAAATACTCGACCTCGTCGACCGGGCCTGCCTGCAAGATGGTCAGTCCATTGACGAGGTGTTCGGCCGGGACCAGGGCACCGTCGAGGAGCAGCGCGTGCCCCGGGGACAGCCACAGATCGCGCACCGGGACCTCGGGCGCCAGCGCACCGGCGCGCACCACGATCGGCAACACCCCAGGGTTGCCGGCGATGAACCGACCGGCATAGCTGCGCCGTCCGACCCACTTGATCGGCTTTGCCTCACCCGAGACCGTCACCACCGTGTCACCGATAGCAAGGTCCTCAACCGCGACCTCGCCGCGTTCCGTCAGGATCAACGTCCCACGACAGTAGCAGGGCGCATCGTCACCCGATCCGACCTGCACACTGATGTCGTCGCCCGATCCGTCGTGCACGTGCACACTGACATCGTCGCCCGATGATCCGTCGTGCACCTTCACACTGACGTCGTCGCCCGATGCGTCGTGCACCTTCACACTGACGTCGTCGCCCGCTGATCCGTCGTGCACTTTCACACTGACGTCGTCGCCCGCTCCATCGTGCACTTTTACACTGATATCGTCGCCCGATGATCCGTCGTGCACCTTCACACTGACGTCGTTGCCCGATCCGTCGTGCACCTTCACACTGGCGTCGCCGCCCGCTCCGTCCTGCACCTTCACACTGACGTTGTCGCCGCCCGTTCCGTCGTGCACGTGCACATTCACGGATGCGCCCGCACCGTGGTCGTTGCCCTGCCCTTGGTTTTTGGTCGCAGCCATCGAGTACCTCTGAATTTCTTACCCAGTGTGTCTCTTCAATTGCTAACTCTGTATTAATGGCGGACAGGCGCGCAGCCGGTTTTCATTCCATTTTTGCGATCGCTGCGAAGCGGTCGAGGTAGCGCGCGCCAATGACATGCGGGTCGTAGAGCTCGCGGATGCGGGCTCGACCGGCACGGCCGAGCCGCTCGGCGAGCGTGGGGTCGCCGGAAATTCGGCGCATCGCAGCGGCGGCTTCGCCGATATCGGGTTCGGCCCATACCTGGCCGTCGGCTCCGGGATATTCATCCTTGCCCACTGGAACCAGCTCGCCGCCGACAAGCAGCGCGGTCTCGGCGGTGGCGAAGTCGCGGGTGCCGGAATAGTCGGTCGTGATGACCGGCTTGCCGAGCAGCATCGCCTCGGCGGGGCCGCGGCCGAAGCCCTCGGAGCGGTGCAGGGATACGAAGCAATCCGCCAACGCCACCAGCGCGATCGCGCGGGGTCTGGCGAGCTCCTGATCGATGACCAGGATGCGGGGGTCGCCGCGAATCGTCTCGTTCAGCGCATCGCGATCCTCGGGCTTCCAGGCGGAGCCGATCGTCTTCAGCGCCAGGCAAACCGGAGCATCGCTGGTTGCGGGAAAGCGCGGCGAAACGCGGCGATGGCGGCGAGCGGGTTCTTGCGGCTGGTGTAGGAGCGGAAATCGAAGCTGAAGTAGAAGATGAACTTGTCGTCGGGCAGGCCGAAATCGGCGCGCTTCAGGCCGGGTTCGGGCGCCGGAATCGCCACCGCCGGCGGCATCAGAAAGACCGGCTTGGTCGTCGCCGGCGCGATCGCATCATAGGCGAACCGGCTGGCGGCCCAGACCTCCTGAACGAACGCGAAGGAGGATCGCCACTCCTCGGGGAATTTGGCCAGCTCCCAGGCCCAATAGCCGATCGTATAGCTCCGCTCGATGCCGCATTCCCGCAAAAACAGGTAATCGAAGAATGCGGTGTCGGCATTCAGGTGCAAGAGGTTGATGCCGGGCGGCTCGGCGAACGCGGCGGCCGGCCGGCGGTCCTCCGTAGTGATCGCTCCGGAGAGGCGATCGAGCACCGCCCATGGCCGGGAGTGCCGTCCCAGCGCGAGCGCGCTCATGCGCAGATCTTCGGCGCGCCCGGAGACGAGGCTGGCATATCCGACCAGGCAAAGATCGCGTGTGATTGCCCGATCTGCGGACGGTTTTGGCGTGCGCTCCGGGACGCAGTCATCGAGTTCGAATTCCTCGATCCCCTCGCCGACCCGCCACTCGAGCAGAGCCGATCGGCCTTCATGGGTGCGCAGATCGCAGCGCGCCTGCAATTCAGGCCGCAGCTCCCACAGCCCCATGGCGAGATTGTCGAGCGGCACGAAGGCGTCCGCCGCCTCGGGTGCGATCCGCGACAACCATTCCAACGGGCGGCGGACAAAGCTGCGAGGCCAGCCATAGCGCCGGCGCATAATGCCGCATGCCCACACCGCCACGCAGAACCGAGCTTGCCTTGTATGCGGGAATTGCCGGGCGATATCGGGAAATGTTCCGTCATAGAGCGGCGCCATGATCCGCAGCAGCCGGGTTGCCGGCAGCTCCGGGTCGGGCGTATCGAGGAACGGCGCCAATGCGGGCTCGATCAGCTCGACCGCGACGCATCCGTCCCGGATACCCTGCGTCAGAGACCAGCCGATGTAATCGCGAATTTCCGCCGCGGTTCGATTGGCGAAGTGCAGGCGAACGTCCTGCCTCAGTTCCCAGAGCAGCGCCAATGACCGCGGCAACGGAATGCCCGCGGGCTCGGTGATGGTCTGCGCCAGCCAATCATCGACCGACCCGTGAAGGGCCGACGGGGTCTGCGACGCCTGCGCCGGCCAAACCGGCGCCGGGCGAAGCAGAGAGGTGCCGCGCCGCAGGAGAGCCAAGGCCGCCGCGATCGACGGCTGGTCCAGACCGAGCGACTTGCCTTCCCGGCCGAGCCACAGCGCGAAATCGCGGCGATGTATCGGATCGGCCAGGTCGAACCGCGCCCGCAGCTGCCGATCCGCCTGCCACAGCTCAACCATCCGCCGGGTGACGGCAGGAGGCCCAAAAATCGCGAGACATGGCTCGGGTTTGTCTAGAGCCCCTCTCCGCCCTTTAGGGGGGAAAGGGAGGGGCCCAACCCGCAGGGTTGGGAGGGTGAGGTGGTCGGGGCCGCGGGCCGGCACGTCGGCCCCCCTCACCCTGCCCTCTCCCTCCGGCCGGCGGGGGCAGAGGATAAAATAAGCGTCGTTCGAGGCAGATTTCGATGCCGAACCATTGGGCTCTTGGTCGAGTTAGCGCCGGCGCGACCTCAATCTGCGTTGCATTCCTTCATTGACCATTAAGACGGCCCGTCGAGTCCGACGCGGCGGGTAAGGGTCTTTAGGCCGTGACCAGCGCGGGGCGGCGGCCGCGGAACGGGGTGGCTTTCTCGAACGCGTCGGCGACGCGAAACAGCGTCGCCTCCCGGAACGGCTTGCCGACCAGCTGGATTGCTACCGGCAGGCCGCCTTCACCGAGCCCGGCGCATACTGAGATCGCGGGGTAGCCGGCGACGTTGAACGGCATCGTAAAGTTGGGCGGCCCGAACAGATCCCATTTCGGAACCGCATCGATCTTTGCCGCTTCGGCGGGCTGCGTTGCGGTCAGCACGACATCGAGGCCTCGCATCGCGGCCTGCAATTCGGCGCGAAGCTCGCGCCGCCGCCGTACCGCTTGCACATAATCGACCCCGGTGACAAAAGCGCCGAGCATCAGCCGGCAGCGCAGCCGCTCGCTGAAATCGCCGAGCCGGGTGCGCGCCCATTCTTCATAGGCCGCCGCCCGCTCGGTGATCGAAATCAAGGAGCCGCAGGCCAGCCAGTCCTGCAACGGCGATAATTGGACTTCACGGACCTCCGCGCCGAGATCGCGCAAGGTGCCAATCGCCGCGGTGATGCCGCGCTGCGTGCCGTCGCTGACCTTGTGATCGGTCTCGTGGAAATGGTGAATGACGCCGATCTTGAGGTCTTTGATGCCGCCGCCGAGCTGCGCGGTGTAATTCGGAATGGGCCGCGAGGCACTGGCTGGATCGCGCGCATCGTGGCCCGCGAGGGCCTGCAGCATCAGCGCGCAATCCTCGGCCGTCCACGCCATCGGCCCGATATGGTCGAGGCTGAACGCGGCCGGCGCGACCCCGGCGCGGCTGACGAGACCGTAGGTCGGCTTGATGCCGGCAATGCCGCATAGCGCCGCCGGACCGCGGATCGACCCGCCGGTGTCCGTGCCGATCCCGCCGAGGATCAGCCCCGCCGCCACTCCGGCGCCGGTGCCGCTGCTGCTGCCGGCGGTGAAGTGCTGGGTATTCCAGGGGTTGCGCGCCGGCGGCTTTGGCAGATCGAAAGACGGGCCGCCATCGGCGAATTCATGGGTTGTCGTTTTGCCGATCAGCACCGTGCCGGCTAGAGCCAGCTTCGCGGCGCAAGTGGCGTCGACGTCCGGGATGTTGTCTTGCAGCAGCTTCGACTGGCAGGTCGTCGGAATGCCCTTGGTATCGACGATGTCTTTCAGGCCGATCGGGATGCCGTGCAGCGACCCCTTGGGGCCCTGCGCCATGATCACCGCCTCGGCGGCGCGCGCGTCGGCCAATGCCCGCTCCTCGGTCACGTGGACAAAGGCGTTCAGTTCGCCGTCGAGCTTGTGCACGCGATCCAGACAGGCGCGCGTCAGCTCGACCGGCGAGAGCTGCCTTGCCGCGATCGCCCGTGCGGCCTCGGCAATCGTCGGGATCCCGCCGCTCATGCGAGATCCTCTTCGGTAAAGTCATAGACATGCGCCGGCTCGGCCATACGGCCGCGCGGCTGGCGTACCCGCTCCGCCATTGCGGCAATGCCGGCATAGATCCCCTTCAGCTCGGCCTTCTGCTCGTCGTTCAAGACGAGCCCGGCGCGAGCGATCAGAAACTCGAACGCCTCGTCTGTGATTTCAGCCATCACGCGGTCCTTTCCTGCTGAGAATTCGACCAAACGATAACAGACCTGCCCAGCAGGATGCGGAAAAACCGCGAATTGACTTCCGTTCGTTCGTTCGCGTTGCCAGTGGCCGGTGAGGCTGTAACGGGGCACTGATCTCGCGTGTCGGCGCGAAATCAGAGCGGCCGGGCCATTCTCAATCGTGCTTCGCGAACTTTTAACCATTTCCAAGGTATTTCATCCATCATCGCGAAAATGTCACAGGGAACCGAAATCTCAGCCCTAACTTCGCTGCGCGGAGTAGCGGCGCTAACGGTTCTAATATTCCATGTCATACCAAATTTTCGCGGCTATTTGGCTGTAGATCTATTTTTTCTGCTCAGTGGTTTTGTGCTCACGCACGTTTACAACGCAATCTCTTTCACCCGTCAAGATTATGTGAGATTTCTAAAGGCACGATTAGCACGGATTTACCCTATTCATCTAATAATTCTGGTGATGTTGTTGCCGATGCTTGAGACCAGACCGGATTTCTCATCTGGAGGATTACTAAGCAGCTTGTTATTGATGCAATCGCCATGGCATTCAATATGTTGGAATTATGCTTCCTGGTCAATCAGCGCCGAATGGCACTCCTATTTGCTATTTCCGATTTTGGTTATAAATTATCGGACCCGTTCAAATAAAGCGTTGCTCGCCACTCTCGTCGTCTGTGCCGGCGTGGTCGGCCTGACCGATTTGACCTCAGGTTCAGGAAATATCTCGAATACGATCGTGGTGTTGCTACGTTGCTTACCCGAGTTCATTTCCGGAATCGTGCTGTATTTCTTATTGGAGCGTGGGTGCCTGCCGAAGTGGACTAGTCATGACATAACATTCTGGCTATCTGCTGCTATATTGTTGGTATTCGAGTGGGTTCATGTCCCCGACGGGATTATGGTTTGCATGTTGGGTATAATTTTGCTGACGAGCGCCACGAATTGGGGGCGTTCGGCCGCATTATTGAATTGTCACGTGTTCGCGTATCTCGGCTATATTTCTTACTCCCTCTATATGGTGCAAATGGTGGTCGCTCTAGTCCTTATGTTGTCGTTTCAGATATCGACGTCTTCGATACTTTACAAAATATTATTTGTTGGTCTTTGCTTCTCATCCGCTGCGATCATATCGCCGACGATCGAATATCCCGCCCGGAACTGGCTCAAACGCGTTAGTTGGCGTCCGTATTTTCGATCCTTGGCGACAAGATAAGTTACACGGAGATCTTCGCGATCCTAAACCGAGAAACGCCGTGCCCACGGCACCTCTTGACCGACATTGCCCTCCTCCAGATCGACAGCAACCAAAAGCTTCTTTACCGGCGTTTGGTCCGCTTCACAGGCCTCGGAACGGCGATTGTCCCGAGATTTTGGTGGCAGGGATTAGGGGATTTATATACGATTGTGACCTAACGCGGCAATCTGCTATCCTCGGTGGAACTCACCGGGGACTGGATATATGCCCGAAGAAGACAGGCCAAGCGAGCCGCATAGCGAATTCCCCCTTCCAGGAAGATGGGCACAAGCGTGGCCGATCATACTCTGGGGTATGCTCGCCTTTTCGCTTGTGCTTATCTTTGCCGAAAGCCTTGCGGAACTCATTATGAGCCCGGCTCTTCGGGCCGCGTCTGCTGTGATCGCATTAATGGGCGTAACGGCTCTTATTATATATCGCCAGTCGCTGCTCGCAAAATTTCGCAATCCGAATCCGGGTCTAACAATTACGATTTCATGCATAATGATCTTAGTTATAGCTTTATCTCCGTTTGCGGAACAGCGCAGATGGCCATACGCATGGATACCTAGCGACACGAACGCCCAAATTCGGAGACTTCAAAAGCAGTTTGACAGCGAACACACGGAACTCCTAAACGCGCAAGAGAAAATTGCCGGGCTCGAAGAACAACGACAAGCTAATCAGCATTCTCCAATAAACCGTTCAGACACCCCAACATGGTTACGCTTGCGGTTTGATGAGAAGGGGGAACCAACAGAAGTCGCCTCAATCAATGTTCATTGGTCATGGCTTACAATGCCAGCACTGTCTGATGACTTCGTTCTAGACTTTTTCGAGAGTGTTGGTTCGTCAGTCAAAGTCACGACGATGACCACGCTACTTTTTTTGTCCTTCGATGTTCCAATACGGCCGGGACCGATATCAATTGGACCATCTCCCGCGTCACTTCCACGATGGGATCCCATTACGCGAGTGGATGATCGGAACATTATATTTTGGTTCCACGGCCAGATCATTAATCGCCGTTTGGAAATCAGGATTAAGTGACCAGGTGTCTACTCTAGAGGCGGCGTTGGTAATACCGCCGGATTTCGACGCTTGGAGCCCCGCTTTTTCGGGTTTGGCCTTTTTGGCTTTGGCAATTCGCGCGGGTCAGTCTGCGCAACGCGCCTCAGAGCTTCATCGAAGCTCATTTCCAGATGTAAGGGCTTTTCCCGCTTCTTCTTCTTCGTCATTCGATCAGCTGCGGATAGGTGATCCGCTTGCCGTCTGCCGCAGCGAGAAGCGCATTGACGCGATCGCCTTCCTTGGCGTCACGGCGATTGTAGCGCCACGTGAACTCGTCCAGGTACCGGTCGAGATGCTTGGCGCTAACGAAATGGTGGATGCCGAACACCTGCCGCTTGAAGTGCGACCATGCGCCTTCCAGCCCGTTGACGTGGCAGAAGTAGTCGCGGACGTACTCACCGAAGCCGTGGTTGACGGTATGGTGATGGAACCGGCCTTGCAAGCCGATGTAGCTCGCGAACTCATCGCTCATGATGTTGGCGCCGGGCTCGACGTGTTCAACGACCTTGCCCTGAATGGTCTTGGCGGTCAGGTCGTCAACCTTCATGGCGCGTATATCGCCGCCGCGCTCAAGCATGCCGAATACAGCCGTTTTGCCGACGCCGCCAGTTCCAGCATGCTGCCGCTTCCACTCGTGCTTGTTGCGTTCTTTGCCGCCGACGAACGTCTCGTCGATTTCAACCTCCCCGCCCAGCGGCTTCTTGAAGGATTTGGTCTTCGCGGCCTCGCGAAGCCGGTGCGTCATGAACCATGCGGTCTTCTGCGTCACGCCGACATCGCGAGCGAGCTGCGTGCTGGCGATCCCCTTCTTGTGACTGGTGATGAGCCAGATTGCGATGAACCACTTTTTGAAGAGCAGCTTCGTGTCCTCGAAGATCGTACCGACCTTGATAGAAAACCGCTGCCGGCACTCGCCGCACTTGTGCGTTTTGTCGTCTGCGAAATGGTAGATTTTCGTTCCGCCGCAATACGGACAGAACGGACCATTGGCCCAGCGGATCGCGCGGAAGTGTCGGATACAGGCCTGCTCGTCCGGGAAAGCGGCGGTCAGTTCCTCAAGCGTATCGAAGTGCTGCAACATCGCCATCTCCAACCAACACGAGAAATATAAGCGGTTGTCATGGCTGGGTCAAGCTCGTATATAAATCCCGGGATTAGGGCCGGGGGGCCTCAACTCAATTGCGACAGAGCGTCGCCGCATATTGCATGCACAACAACAACCGCGGCCAGCGTCATGGCGGGTATCAGGATGATGCAAGCCCACACCTTTCGTGAGGGCGACCCAAACCGCTGGCGCTCTTCTGATACGCACATCACCCCAGCTAAAAAGATCGAGACCATTGACCAATAGTGATAACGGGGAGCAGTTGATACGCCGACGAGTAGGTATCCCAAAGTGTACAAAATGCCGGAAACCACTAAGCACAGCGTTGCGATTTCCAATTGAGAAGGCTGCCTCGTCAATGTCCGAACTCTCAAAACCAAAACTACAAAACCGACAACCAGCGCGAACATGGGTGTCACGATTCCGCCGTCCGGCGATAAGTAGCCTACTATCTTCCCTATCGTCGTCGGGTCCTTCCGCTCTGGCGCTGGGGATGCAGGGTCGTCGGGATCATCCAGCCTAAGTAGTCGCCAATCCGCGTGATGCCGAGGAACGATGAAGAAGAGTTCGGAATTGAAATGAAATAAACGATGTTCGGCGTAAGCAAGCGGGTGTTTGAGGATCGCGAAGATCCATGTCCTCCCGTGCGGCCTACCCGTATAAGAATGGCGGCACTTGGCTCGAAGCGCCAAAGTATCCCATCCAAATGGTGTGTAGCAGTCTGAAATCAATTGTTTAGAGGCAGAAATATCTAATCGGATTACCGAGGCATCTTCAGCAAAGTATGCTATGCCAAACTCATCGAACAATTTGAGTGACTGCATTGGATAAGTGGGTTCCGCTCGCAGAATTTTGTGATTGAAAATATCGGAAACAGGGATAGCTATCGCAATCAGCGTTACACATCCTATCGGCAACAAAATCGGGCCTGCAAAACAGTATCGGCCAGAACATCCAAATAATAAGCGGAGCTCCTGCAAATGTCCCATTCGCTCTAACTAAAATTCCATAAACGATAAAAATTGTCGCTATTACTATAATTCCAGAAGGTACCTTGACCCCGCGTGCCCGATATGATAAACACAGTGAATACCCTGTCAGAAAAGATACAGCCATACCTACATCCTTAAAAATCTGAGTATTCATCTTTATAAACCAGGGAAACGCCCCGACTGCCACAATCGCCCATGCAGTCTGGTTTCGGCCAATGCGGCTCAGGGTCAGGGCAATCAAGCCAATTCCCATCCAATAGAAAAAAACGTGGACCACGAACAATGGCCCGGTGCCGTCTGCAATCAGCCGCAACATTGACCACAACCACGCCATGATTGGCGGGTGCCAATCAGTGAAATGGCCGTTGATGGCCTGCGCATATTGGTAATTGCTGTCCACATTGGGTACGCCAGGATATGCCTTAAGGAGGTTAGCAAAGAACAGAAGAAATACTATCAGCACGATCAAAACGTACGTTTTATGACGTGTTGGTTTATTCGGCTCTGTCCCGGGTTGCGAGGGTCTGACTATTGCCTGGTTTTCCATTCCGTCACCTTTGGCCGATCCGATGCGCGCCTCGACGCCATTGGCCGATGGGTCCAGCCTACGGCCGGCCCGAGGACAGGCTCCGCGTTCAGATGGGCCTCCTCATACTTCAGGCTGCGCCACAGCCGCTCGACGAAGACGTTGTCCAACAAGCGCCCGTCCATGCTGATCCGCACCCCGGCGGCTTCGAGCTTGTCGGAAAATGCCGCACTGGTGAATTGCGCGCCTTGGTCGGTGTTGAAGCTAAATCCTTCAAGCAGCGAGCCGCAGTTTCTCGCACGCCATGTCGGCCGCGCGTTCGCCGATCATAATCGTCGCAGCGTTGGTATTGCCGGAGACGACCGTCGGCATGATCGAGGCATCGGCGACGCGCAGCCGCTCGACCCCGTGCACGCGCAGCTCCGGATCGACCACCGCCATTGGGTCGTTTCCCATCTTGCAGGTGCTGGTCGGGTGATAGACGGTGCCGCCGCGGCGCCGGGCATAATCCAAGAGCTCCTCATCGCTTTCGACCGCCGAACCGGGCTGGAATTCCGCCTCTGTGAAGGGCTGCATGCGCCGATGCGCCAAGATCTGTCGGCACAGCTTGAGGCCGGCGACGATCGTGCGCTGGTCGGTTTCGGTCGTGAGATAGTTCGGATGGACCGCCGGGGCGTCGGCCGGGTCGGGGCTCTTCAACTTGATCTCGCCGCGGCTTTCCGGGCGGAGCTGGTAGGCGATCATCGTGAACCCGGAAAACCGATGCAGCCCGTCCTGGGGCCGCTCGGCGCTGAACGGCGAGATCGAGATTTTGACGTCGGGCGAGGCAAGCTCGGGGCGGGTGCGCGCGAACAAGGCCGCCGGTGAGCTGATCATCGACAGCGGGCCTCGGTGGAACATGTAATATTCGAGACCGGCCTTCAGCTTGCGCGCATTGCTCAGCATGACGTCGTTGACGGTGATCGGCAATTTGCAGCGGAGCTTGATTGGGGCGGAATAGTGATCCTGCAGGCTCTTCCCGACGCCGGGCACGTGATGCACGACTGGAACGTCAAACTTGGCCAAGTGTTCCTGCGGGCCAATGCCGGAGAGCATCAGCAATTGCGGCGAATTGACGGCTCCGCCGCAGAGGATCACTTCGCGTGCGGCTCGCGCGGTGCAGACCTGGCCGCCGCGCCGGAAGAGCACGCCGACCGCGCGGCGGACTTCGAACAGGACCTTCTCGGTCAGCGCCCCGGTGACGACGCGCAGATTGGGCCGCTGCATGGCCGGGCGGAGATAGCCAACGGCGGTCGAGCAGCGCTTGCCGTTGCGTGTCGTCGTCTGATGATAGCCGACGCCGTCCTGGCTCGCGCCATTGAAGTCGTCGTTGCGCGAAAAGCCGAGTTCCGTCGTCGCTGAGATAAAAGCTTCGCAGATCGGGTGCGGCGCGACATCCGACACGCAGAGCGGTCCGCCGCTGCCGTGGAACGCGTTGGCGCCACGCGTCTGGTGCTCCGAGCGTCGGAAATAAGGCAGCACGTCCTCAAACGACCAGCCGGTATTGCCGAGCTGGCGCCAATGGTCGAAATCTTCGGCCTGGCCGCGGATATAAACCATGCCGTTTATCGATGAGGAACCGCCGAGCACCTTGCCGCGCGGCCAGAATACACGGCGATCGCCGGCGCCGGGGTCGGGCTCGGTCTCGTAGCACCAGTTGACCGAGGGGTCGGCAAAGGTCTTGCCAAAGCCGAGCGGGATGTGAATCCAGCGATTGCGGTCCTCGCCGCCGGCTTCGAGCAAGAGCACGCGTGTCGCCGGGTCCTCGCTGAGCCGCGCCGCGATCGCGCATCCCGCCGACCCTGCGCCGACCACGATGAAGTCGGCCTGGATCTGGTCTTGCTGATTTGTCATAAGCATCTCCTCTTCCGAGCAAAACCTGTAGCATAATAGCCCCTCTCCTGCACCGCGGGAGAGGGTGCCGAGCGGAGCGAGGCGGGTGAGGGCCGATGCCGCGAACCAGGAAAACCCTCACCCTCCCAGCCCTGCGGGCTGGGTCCCTCCCTCTCCCCCACCGCGCGCTTCGCGGGAGAGGCGCTAATTTGAGAGGATGCACCGAGGATGACTTCGAACCGTTGCTCGCCTGCTGGCCGAAAGCCTCGAAGTGCACGATGTCGACCAGGTCTATTGCGTGCCGGGGGAGAGTTATGTCGGGCTGACCAGCGAGCTGATCGAACGCAATTCGATCCGCGTGATCGTATGCCGGCACGAAGGAGGGGCCGGCTATATGGCGGTGGCGGACGGGCGGCTGCGCGATCGTGCCGGCGTGGCGATGGTCTCGCGCGGGCCGGGCCTGTCGAACGCGATGGTCTCGCTGCATTCGGCCTATCACGACGCTACACCCGTCGTGATGCTCGTGGGGCAGGTCGAGCGCAAGGATTTCGGCCGGCTGGCGTTGCAGGAGCAGAACTATTCGCGCCTGTTGTCCGACGTCACGAAGCTGGTCATCGAGGTCAACGAGCCGGAGCAGGCCTCGGAGGCGATCGCCCGCGCCTTTCACGTCGCCGAGAGCGGCACTCCGGGTCCGGTCGCGGTGATCCTGCCCGAGGACATCTTCGACGAGGAGACCGAGGCCGAGCTTGATCCGGCGCGGCCACGGGTCATCGCCGGACCGCGCGCCGAGGACCTCGACCGGCTCGCCCAGATGCTCGCGGAAGCCGAGCGCCCATTGGTATTGGTCGGGGGCGCACTACTGGCCGACGCGGTCCATGACAAGGCCGTCTTCGCCGATCTCAACCGGTTCGCCGAAGGATGGGTGTTGCCGATCAGCCCGACCCATCGCCGACCGCAATTGTTTGACGCGACCCATCCGAATTACGGCGGCTATATGGGAATCCGGGTGCCGCCGGCATTGATCGGCGAGATGAAGCGCGCCGATCTGATGGTCGCATTGGGCGAGCGGATGACCGACACGGTCAGCCAGTCCTACAGCTTCCCGACCGCGCCGCAGCCTCAATTGCCCCTTGTGCACATCTGGCCGGACCCCAATGAGGTGGGCCGCGTCTGGCGGCCCGATCTCGGAATCCCTTGTAGCCCATACGAGGTCATCAAGGCTCTGTTGCGCCGCGGCGCTCCGGCTGATGCCGGGAAGCGCCGCGGCTGGGTCGATGCACTGCACGCGATCCATCGCAAGCTATTGGCCAAGGAATGGGAGCCGACGAGGGACGGCGTGAATTTCGCCGCGATCGTCTGCGAGGTCGACAAGCATCTGGCGCCCGACGCGACAGTCACGACCGACGCCGGAAATTTCGGCAGCTTTGTGCATCGCTACATCGGCTTCCGCCAGGGGCAGATCTTTCTTTCCTCGGTGGTTGGCGCGATGGGCTCCGGCATGCCGATGGCGGTTGCGGCGGCATTGCGCCGGCCGGGAACCCAGGTGGTCGCCTTTCTCGGCGACGGCGGCGCGCTGATGATGGGCAACGAGATCGCCACCGCCTGCCAATACGGCGCAAACCCGATTATGGTCATCTCCGACAACGGCATGTACGGGACGATTGGCATGCATTCTTATGTCCGCTATCCCGACCGCGCGTTCATGGAAGGCACGAGGCTGACCAATCCGGACTTCGCGCAATGGGGCCGCTCGTTCGGCGCCGAGGGCATCACGATCCGCACAGAGGCAGAAGTCGCCAACGGCATCGCTCGCGCTTTTGCGGTTAAAACCAGGCCTGTCGTCGTCCACTGCCTGACCTCGGCGATCCAGATGAGCGCTTGGCGCCGCTACACCCTGTCGGATGCACTGCCGTGATGCGGGTCGCCAGACTGATCTTCTCGGCCGCGGATGTGCGCCGAAAGCTTCGGGCGGTGAGCGCGTTGGCCGAGAATGCCGGCGCCACCGAGCATGAGCGGGCCAATGCGGCGGCCCTGAAAGCCCGCCTCCAGCAGCGGCTCAAAGAGGCCGGGGAACCGGCGGGTGACTGGACGGACAGTGCTTTTCGCCTCGGCAAACAGGTGAAGGAGCTGACGAAGGCCACCACGCCGGGGTCCCCCAAGGGAGACTGGACCGACAACGCTTTTCGCCTCGGCAAGGTGTTGCGCCGCGGCTATAAGAAGTGGCTCTAGCAGAACGGTGCCGCGAGCAGACAGCGGGATCTGGAACGTCGCCGTCGTCGGCTGCGGCATCGGCCGCGCCCATATCGCAGGATACAGAGCCCACCCCGACAAATTTCAGGTGTTGGCGCTCTGCGATATAGACGAAAAGGGGCTGGCCGCAGTCGGCGGCGAATTCTCCATTGAGCGCCGCACCAAGTCGATCGACGATTTGCTGCGGATGGAGGATGTCGACATTGTCGACATCTGCACGCCGCCCGCTCTGCACGTCGCGCAGACGCTTGCGGCATTGGCGGCTGGCAAGGAAGTGGTCTGCGAAAAGCCTCTGGCCGGCTCGCTCGCCGAAATCGACCGCATCATTGCCGCTGAAGCGGAAGCGGCGGGGCGAGTCATGCCGGTCTTTCAATACCGCTACGGCAACGGCCTGCAAAAGGCCAAGCGGATCATCGAGCTGGGCATCGCAGGAAAACCTTATCTCGCGACGGTCGAGACGGCTTGGCGGCGCACCGCTGAATATTACCAGACGCCCTGGCGCGGACGACGGGAAACCGAGCTCGGCGGCGTGTTGCTGACCCACGCGATCCATTCGCACGATTTGCTGACCTGTCTGATGGGCCCCGTTTTGTCGGTGTTTGCGCGCACGACGACGCGGGTCAATCCGGTCGAGGTCGAGGACTGCGCCGTCGCCAGCCTCGCGATGCGCAGCGGTGCGCTCGTCTCGCTCGCCGCGACGCTGGGTTCGCACCAGGAGATCAGCCGGCTGCGCCTGTGCTTTGAGCACGTGACGTTCGAGAGCTCCCAAAAGCCTTATGCTCCCGGCGACGAACCGTGGCAGATCATTCCGGCATCGCCCGAAGCCGCCGACCGCATTGCCGGCGCATTGGCGGGTCACCGTTTCGTGCCGTCCCGCTTCGAGGGACTCATGGATGCGTATCACGCAGCGCTGACGACCGGCGGCGCCTTGCCGGTGACCCTGGCCGACGCCCGCCGGGCACTGGAGCTCGTCACTGCGCTTTATCATTCGGCCGCGACCGGCGCCGTCGTCCATCTGCCGATTGCGCCCGATCATCCGCGCTACAATGGCTGGCGTGGCTGACTTGAGCGGGGCGAGGGAGTGAGCCGGGAGTTGTATCGGCCGGTGGGCGACCCTATCATCTTTGCGCGAATTGATGCGAGGGAGCCCTCATGGTTCAGATCGCCGAACTCGACGCTGCTCCGGAAACGATCGAAGCGACGCTCAACTATTTCGTCGATAGCGGCGCCATGCCCGTCTCGCTGGTCGGCGCGCCGGGAGCCTCCGATACACGGGTTGGCGGCGGCCAGTCGGACCCGCGACGGGTCGTATTGCACAACGGCCGGTCCGATGCCGACCGCTTCGCGCTCGAGCGTGACGGGTTCCGGTTTGTCCACCACGACACTAAGGTCGCGGATTTCTACAACGAAGACGAGATCCGCCGGGTCTACTACCCGGAGATGGAGGCGTTGGTGAAAGCCGAGAGCGGCGCCAAGCGCGTCGTCGTCTTCGACCACACGTTGCGCACGCCGGACCAGGATCTGCGCGAAGCCGCAAGGATCCGCGAGGTCGTGCGCCGCGTGCACAACGACTATACCGAGTGGTCGGCGCCGAAGCGGGTGCGCGATTTGCTGCCGAACGAAGCCGACGAATTGTTGCAGCGCCGTTTTGCGATCATGCAGGTATGGCGGCCGATCCGCCACCCGGTCGAGTGCTGGCCTCTGGCGATCGCCGACGCGCAGAGCCTCTCGCCGGCCGATATGGTGGTGACCGAGCGCAGATATCAGGATCGGATCGGGCAAACCTCCGCGATCACCTACAACCCGGCGCACCGCTGGTACTGGTTCCCGCAGATGCGCCCCGACGAGGCGCTGGTTTTTAAGGTCTACGACTCGATGAAAGACGGCCGCGCCCGGTTCACCGCCCACACCGCCTTCGACGACCCGACCACCCCGCCGCACGCCCGGCCGCGCGAGAGCATCGAAATCCGCACTCTCGCCTTTTTCTGAGGGTTCCGTGTACGTCGGGACGCAGATCCGGCCGCGGGACGATTCCGACTACAGGATCTGGGCGCAGCTCGGGGTTACCCATGTCTGCGTCGACCCGCCCGGCAATCCTCACCACTGGAGCCTCGATAATCTGAACCGTCATCGCGAGCATGTGGAGTCGTTCGGCCTTTCGCTGGACATGGTGCAATTGCCGCTGTCGTCGCGTCCGATCGAGGAGCAGGATAGTCCGCACATCCTGCTGGGGAAGGACCCCGAGCGGCAGCGCGAGATCGACAGCGTCTGCGCACTGATCGAGCGGCTCGCCGCGGCCGGCATTCCTGCGGCGAAATACAATCTCAGCATCATCGGCATCCCACGCACCGAGCGCGAGCCGGGGCGCGGCGGGTCGCGCAATGCCGCCTTCCGCTGGAACCGCGCCGACCAGGGCGCACCGCCAACCCGGGCCGGCATCGTCTCGGAAGAGGAGAACTGGGAACGCATCGATCGTTTCCTCGCCGCAATCGTCCCGGTCGCCACTGCCGCGAAGGTGCGGCTCGCCTGCCATCCGCACGACCCCTACACGCCGCCGGGCTACCGCGGCGTGACGCGGGTGCTCGGCACCGTCGAGGGGCTGAAGCGGTTCGTCCAGATGCACGAGAGCCCCTATCACGGCCTGAACTTTTGCCAGGGCACGATCGCCGAGATGCTCGACGACCCGGCCCGCGAGATCTTCGACGTGATCGGCTGGTTTGGCGAGCGCGGCAAGATCTTCAACGTGCATTTCCGCAACATCAAGGGGAAGAAGCTCGACTTCATGGAGGCGTTCCCGGACGAGGGCGACATGGACATGCCGCGCGCGCTCGCCGCCTACCGCGATGTCGGCTACCCCTACATGCTGATGCCCGACCACGTGCCGCAGATCGACGGCCGCGACCCGTCCGGCGTCGCCTTCGCCTATTGCTACGGCTACATCCAGGCCCTCATCGACGCGCTGGTCCCGCGGCCGGATCGCGCCAGCGCCTGAACGGTCTAACCGTCGCGCCCGACCCGGCTCATTCGATCACCTCGTCGGCGGCCGCGAGCAGGGCGGGCGGAATGGTGAGGCCGAGTGCCTTGGCGGCTTTCAGATTGATGACGAATTCGAATTTGGTCGGCTGATAGATCGGGATATCGCCTGGTTTGGTGCCGTCGAGGATCTGGTGCACGTCGTCGGCCATGCGCCGCGCGAGTTCGCCCTGGTCGAACTCGTATGCCATCAGCCCACCCACCTCCGCGTAATCGCGCGAGCCATACGGGGTTCGCCCTGCTCCGGGGTCGGTGTGGATGGAAGCAAATGGCCTATTCGCCAGACCTTGCTGGGTTGCTGAGCAGCGGCGGCGAAGGGCGGCGACAGAGCAGCACCGTAAATTACGCCTATGAAATCGCGCCGCCTCATTCGAGCACCTCGTCGGCGCCGCCGAGGAGCAGCCGCGGTACGTCGAGCCCCAGCGCGGGGGCGGTTCTCAGGTTGATGACCAGCTCGAATTTGGTGGGCTGCATAACCGGCAGGTCGGCCGGCTCGGTTCCCTTTAGGATTCGGCCGGTATAGACGCCGGCTTGGCGATACGCATCGGCAAGGCTGGGCGCGTAGCTCATCAGGCCGCCGGCGGCAACGTACTCACGAAATGAATAGATCGCGGGTATCGCGTGGCGCGCCGCCAGTGCCACGAGTTGGTGGCGTCGGCTGAGAAAGAGCGCATCATTCCCCACGAGAAGTGCACCCGTCTGCAGTTTGCCAAAAGCCGAGAAAGCGGTATCGAATTCGGGTTCGCTGCTGGCATTCAGGATATGGAGCCGCAGCCGGAGCGTCAGCGCGGCCTCCTGAGCCTCTCTCGACTGGGTCTCAGTATCTGCGAAATTCGGGTTCACGAGCATGCCGATCACCCCGGCCTTCGGCACCATCTCGTGCAGCAGGTCCAATCGCTTTGGCCCCAGCACGGAGGTGAACGGCGTTATGCCTGTGATGTTTCCGCCCGGCCGGTTCAGGCTGTTGACGAGGCCAGACTTGACAGGGTCCGCGTCGCCCGCGACGAACACGATTGGAATTGTCGCGGTCGCCGCCTTTGCCGCGAGTGCTGCAATGCCGCCGCCGGTCGCGGCGATCACCATCACTTGCAGGCCAACCAGGTCAGCCGCCAGAGCGGGCAGCCGATCGTATTGATTCTCCGCCCACCGGTATTCGATCGCCACGTTTCGATCCTCGACATACCCGGCTTCGCCCAGGCCTTGGCCGAATGCGGCTACCAAATGCGCAGCTTCGGCTAGCGCCCTGACGCCGAGGAAACCGATTACCGGCACCTCCGGGTGCCGCGCACCGGCCGCGAGCGGCCGCGCGAGCGCCGTTCCGCTTAGGAGTGTTATGAGATCGCGCCGCCTCATTCGATCACCTCGAAGGCGGTCGCCAGCAGTGAGGGCGGAACGGTAAGGCCGATTGCCTTGGCGGCGTTCAGATTGATGACGAGCTCGTATTTGGTGGGCAGATAAATCGGGATGTCGCCCGGGTTGGCCCCATTCAGGATCTCGTGCAGATCGTCAGCCATGCGTCGCCCGAGTTCGCGGAAATCGCTCGCATAGGCCATCAGCCCACCCGCTTCCACGTACTCACGCCAGGGATAGATCGCCGGCAAGCGGCTTTTCTCCACCAGCTCGACGATCAACTCGCGGGAGCGCAAAAGTTCGCCCCTGGCATGCACGATGATCGCGTCCGACTGCTCCCTTGCGATGTCAGCGAACACACGCTGATATTCAGGCGGTGTCGACTCCTCGATGAGCATCGGGGTCAGCGAGATTTGCAGGCGTTGGCTTGCATCCTGAAGCGCTTGCCGTTGGCCACCTTCCCACGACCCGCGCATAGCCAGGGACGCAACCTTGGATGCCGCTGGGGTGGTTTCCTTGAGGATCTGAAGGAGCTTCCCCCAGATTTCGTCCCCCGCATAGACATCGACGCCGGTGATTTTGCCGCCCGGACGCGCCAGGCTCGTCGCCAACCCGGCCTCGATCGGATCGCCCCCGATCCAAACGATTGGAGTTGTTCCAGCCGCAGCCTGGACCGCCCGGGCGATGTGATCGGTGACCGCAACAATCACCTCCGGGTTCCGATTGACGACCTCGCGAGCGAGATCCACGTCGCTTTCGGGCCGCCCCTCGACGGAATACCGCTCGACGGCGAGGTTTTGTCCCTCGGCATCACCCAGCCGGCGTAGCTCCGTCCAGAACGGCTGCCAAAGGCGACTTCCGGGATCATCGATGCTGGCCGCGGAGCTTACTTCGACAATCGCAATCCGGTGCTGCTTCGCCGGCTCTAGCGCACGCACCGTCCGGCCTGCTGCGGCGAGCAACAGACCAATTGTGAAATCGCGCCGCCTCACTCGATCACCTCGTCGGCGCGCGCGAGGACCAATAGCGGAATCGTGAGGCCGAGCGCCGTGGCGGTCTTGAGATTGATCACCAGCTCGAATTTGGTCGGCCGCAGGAAGGGCAGGTCGGCGGGCTTTTCACCCTTGAGAATCCGGGCCGTGTAGATCCCGACTTGGCGGTAAACTTCGTCAATGATTGGCCCGTAGCTCGCCAATCCGCCCGCTTCGACAAACTCACGCCAGGAATAAATGGTGGGCAGCGCGTGTCGCGCGGCCAGCGCGACAAGTCGATCGCGCTGACTTGTAAAGAACGAATCGGTGCTGACGAGGAGCGCACCGGCTTGCTGTTGGACTAAGGTCGCGAATGCCGTTTCGAGGTCGCCTTCACTGCTGGCGCTCACAATATGGACATTTCGTTCGAGTGTGCGAGCCGCCGTCTGCAGATCTTGCGATCGGCTCTCGGCAGCCGGATTGGCCGGGTTGATGAGTATCCCAATCATTGCGGCCGTAGGCACCAGATCGCGCAATAGCTCCAACCGCTTTGTCTCCAACTCGGTTGCGACAAAGCTGGCGCCGGTGATGTTGCCGCCCGGCCGGTTGAAGCTGGCGATAAGTCCCGCTTTCACCGGATCGGTGCCACTCACCGTCACTATCGGTATCGAAGAGGTTGCTGCCTTGGCGGAGAGGGCCGCGACGTCCCCGCCGCTGGAGACGATCACCGCGACCTTTTGTTGGACCAAGTCAGCCGCGAACACCGGTAGTCGATCGTATTGGCCTTGCGCCCAACGAAATTCAATCGCCACGTCCTGACCGTCGATGTAACCCAACTCATTCAGACCTTTGCGAAAAGCCGCAACTCGACCCGCATAAGCCTTGGGCGATGCACTACTCAAAAACCCGATCACGGGAATCGCCGACTGCTGCGCCAGTGCATCGCGCGACCACGCCCCCGCCGCCCCGGCGAATATCCCGATGAATTCACGCCGCCTCATTCGATCACCTCGTCGGCGCGGGCAAGCAGAGTGGCTGGGATCGTGAGCCCAATTGCCTTGGCGGTGTTGAGATTGATGACCAGCTCGAACTTTGTGGGCTGCTCGACCGGAAGATCGGCCGGCTTGATGCCTTTCAAAACTTTATCCACGTAGGTTGCGGCGCGTCGGTACATGTCGGGGTAGCTTGTGCCGTATGACATGAGTCCGCCTGCCTCGACTTGTTCCTTTCGATAAAACATCGCTGCGAGTCGGGCTTTGGCCATCAGATCGGCTAATTGTCGGGCATTCTCGGTAAAGACGCCCGGCAGCACGAGCACAGCATCCGCGTGCTGCTCCACCATTGCACGGATAGCCTGCTCAAAATCGTCGGGACCTGTTGCCCCCACTGTAAAAAGCTCGACATTCAAGGACTGAGCCGCCCTTTCGATCTCTTTGAGTAGAGGACCGCCGGGTGGGAAATTTGGATCCCACAGGGCCGCTACGCGCTTGGCGTCCGGAACCGCCGCGATCAGCAGTTCCAGGCGCTTCGCAGCGAGCTCGCGCGTTTGCACGGTTAAGCCTGTCAGATTTCCGCCTGGCCGCGCGAGCCCCGAGACGAGGCCCGAGCCGATTGGATCAGAGATCCGCGCAAATATTATCGGGATCGTCTGGGTTGATGCCTTGGCGGCGCGTGCCGCCGGTGTGCCGATGGCGAGGACGACCTCGGGCTGAAGGCTGACCAGTTCGGCGGCAAGGCTCGGAAGGACCTCCATTCTTCCGTCCGCGTAACGGCGTGCAAAGGTGATGTTCTGGCCTTCGATGTAACCAAGATCCCGCAGTCCTCCTGCGAACAATTCGAAGGTTTTTGCCGCGACGGCTGGGGTCTCGTCTGAGAGGATCGCTAGTTGCGGGATATTCGCGTGCTGCTGAGCATCGACCAAGGCCGACCACGCGAAGAGACCGAGCGCAAGCGCTACGATAAGTCTAGCCCTCATCTGGGCTTCCTTTGGCTGATCACCGGTATCGGCTGCTGTGCGTCGGCGCCAATCGGCCACGCAGCCGCAGCGCCTCCAAGGAGTGCAATGAGGTCCCGACGCCTCATTCGATCAGCTCGTCGGCGCGGCCGAGCAGTAACTGGGGGATCGTCAATCCGAGCGCCTTGGCGGTCTTCAGATTGATGACCAGCTCGATCTTTACGACCTGCTGAACCGGCAGATCGGCGGGTTTGTCGCCTTTAAGGATCTTGCCGGTGTAGACACCGGCTTGGCGATAGCCGTCGACAAGATCACTGCCGTAGCTCATTAGGCCGCCCGCCACGACGAACTCTCGCCATTCGTAGGTGGCGGGGATCGCCCGTCGGGCCGCCAGCGCGACGATCTGATCTTTTCGACTGACGAAGAATGGATCGGTGCTGACGATGAGCGCATCTGCTCGGGATACGGCGAGGCCTTCGAAGGCTGCATCGATCTCGGCTGCGGTGCTCGCTCGCAGGAAGTGTAGTTGCAGCCCGAGAGAGCGGGCTGCGTCCTTCAGATTTCTTGTTACCACTTCGGTAGACGCGGTATTGGCGGGATTGATCAGCACCGCAAAGACGCTCGCTGAGGGCAGCAATTCATGCAACAGCTCGAGACGTTTTGCCACTAGCTCTGTAGCCAAAATTGCGACTCCCGTGATGTTGCCTCCAGGCCGGTTGAGGCCGGCGACCAGGCCGAACTGAACCGGGTCGGCGAGCATGACCACGATTGGAATGGTCGATGTCGCCGCCTTGGCAGCCAGCGCCGGCGGGGCGCCCGCCATTGCCGCAATCACGCTGACCTGACGCCGGACCAGATCGCCCGCCAAATCCGGCAATTTCTCATATTGGCCGCGCGCCCAACGGTATTCGATAGCGACATTCTGGCCCTCGACGTAGCCGGTTTCGTTCAACCCCCGCCGAAAGGAGGGAACGCGGAAATCGTCCGTCTCGGGATTCCCGTAGGCGAGGTAACCGATCACAGGCATCGGCTGCTGCGCGCGAGCACCAACCGGCCACGCGATTGCAGCGCCGAGCAAGGCCATAAAGTCGCGACGCCTCACTCGATGACCTCGTCGGCGCGGCCGAGCAGCGTCTGCGGGATCGTCAGCCCGAGCGCCTTGGCGGTCTTGAGGTTGATGACCAGATCGAGTTTCACCGCCTGCTCAACCGGCAGATCGGCGGGCTTGACGCCCTTCAGTATTTTGGCGGTGTAGATGCCAGCCAGGCGGTAGGTGTCGGCAAGATTGGTTCCGTAGCTCATCAGACCGCCTTCCGCAGGGTATTCACGCCATCCATAGATCGCGGGCACCGCGTAGCGGGCTGCCAGCGCCGTGATTTGGTCACGGCGGTTGGTGAAGAATGGGTCGACGGAGACGACGAGCGCACCGGCACGGAGTTCGACAAGGGTCCCGAAGGCTGCGTCGATCTCGCTCGCAGTGCTCGCCGGCAGAACATGCAGCTGCAGTCCGAGAGAACGTGAAACGTCCCGCAAACTTCTCGTCTCCAGCTCGCTGTTAGAGGTGTTGGTCGGATTGACCAGCAGCGCAACGGCGGCTGCTGTCGGCACCAATTCGTGCAACAGGTCGAGTCGCTTTCCCGCCAGCTCGGCGGTCAAATTCGCGACGCCTGTGACGTTTCCACCCGGCCGATTGAGGCTGGCAACGAGACCGGATTGGACCGGGTCAATGCTGAGGACGAAGACGATCGGTATGGTTGAGGTCGCCGCCTTGGCAGCGAATGCCGGAGGGGCGGCGGGTGTGACAATCACGGCCACCTGGCGATGAACCAGGTCTTCTGCCAGCACCGGTAGGCGATCGTATTGGCCCTGCGCCCAGCGGGATTCGATAGCGACGTTCTCGCCTTCGACATAGCCGATTTCCTTCAGGCTCTGCCGGAAGGCGGTCAGACGGAATTCGTCGGAGTTCAGGGGATCCTGGGCTGAGATAGCCGATCACCGGTATCGGCTGCTGTGCGCCGGCGCCAATCGGCCACGCAGCCGCAGCGCCTCCAAGGAGTGCCATGAGGTCCCGACGCCTCATTCGATCAGCTCGTCGGCTTGGGCGAGGATCAATTGCGGGAGCGTGATGCCGAGCGCTTTCGCCGTCTTCATGTTGACCGCCAGAGTGAACCTTGTCGGGTCCTCAACCGGGAGGTCGGCCGGGCGGGCGCCCTTCAGGATGCGCTCGGCCAGCGCGGCGGCGCGCCGATAGCTCTCTCCCATGTCGGGGCCGTAGGACATCAGGCTGCCGTCTACGACCTCGACGGCAAAGGAATGGATGGAGGGAAGATGGTTGGTAATCTCCAGCTCGGCGATTTCTTTGCGATAGCCAAACGTCAGGTTGCTGGCCATGAAGATCACGGCTTGCGCGCCCTCCCGCCTGGCATCGCCAAAGGCGGCTGGGAGGTCCTCCAGGTCCCGGAGCTCGCGGGAGAAAATCTCGATCCCGCGCGCCAAGCCGGATCGCCGGACGTTCTCGAGGAATACGGCAGCCTCCGGGTGGGGGCTCCAGAGAACGCCGACGCGTCTCGTCCCTGGAAGGGCATCGACGAGCAGCTCCAGCCGCTTTCCTCCGAGCGAGGCTTCACTGTAGGTGATCCCGGTGAAGTTGCCGCCGGGGTGGGCCGCGCTCTCGACGATACCTAACCCGACGGGCTCAGATAGGAAGAGGAACACGACCGGCGTCGGCAGAGCCGCCTGCTTGAGCCCGAGCACAGCTGGCGAGGTGATCGCAATAATTACATCGGGTCTTTCCGCGGTGAGGTGCGCGATGAGAGCATTGAGCCGATCAGCGTTTCCTTCCCCGCCGAGCAATTCGATGGTGGCGGTCGAGCCGTCCTCGTAACCAAGCGCGCGAAGCGCCTCCACCAGCAGATGGATCGGGGTGCGGTTCGGGAAGCCGCTGTGCAGAATGCTGATCCGCGGCCGTCTCTGCGCATGCGCAATCGTCGCAAGCGGTGCGGTGAGGAGCCCGACGATAACGCTACGCCGCCTCATTCGATCACCTCGCGGCAGGGAAGTTCTACCCCATCCTCGTCGTAGGCGAGAGCGGCGCGCCCTGGCGCGCATGACTGGGGATGATGGTTGCGGCTCATTGACGGCTCAACACCGCTGCTTCCGCGCCATTATGCCACAGGAATTGAAGACCACGACCTCCGCGAGCATCCTCACCGAAGGGGCCGCGCTCGCGGTCGCTAAGCGACTGACGCGGAATTTAACCCAGCGTTAAAAGCCGACCTCCGCGATCACCTACAACCCGGCGCACCGCTGGTACTGGCTCCTGCCGCCAGAGCTCGCTACGGCCGGTCCCATACGCCGTCAGTCCTCCCGACTCTGCGTAATCACGGAAGGCATACTTTGTCCCGAGATCTCGGGATTACTCCACGACGTTCCAACCGGATACTTGATCACTCGGGCACTGTCGGTTTAATCTCGTTCTGTCTAGCAAAGGTAGCGTTCAACCGAGTGGTATTCCCCTATTTCGATTTGCCGACCTCGGGCTAAGACGGGACCAATCCCTCAGCGAGACACGACGCCGAGCGTGACAACTTGGCTGGAGAAAGGGAGGAATAATTATGGCGGGTTCGTTCCTGCATCGAGAGCGCACGATTGCCCCTGCGGGCTACAGCCGCTGGCTGATCCCGCCGGCTGCGCTGTGCGTTCACCTCTGTATCGGCCAGGCCTACGCGTTCAGCGTGTTCAACCTGCCGATGACGAAGCTCATCGGCATCACGCAATCGGCGCCCGGCGACTGGAAGCTGACCGAACTCGGCTGGATTTTTAGTTTGGCGATCTTCTTTCTCGGCACCTCTGCCGCAGTGTTCGGCCGCTGGGTGGAGGAAGGCGGGCCGCGCCGCGCGATGTTCACCGCCGCGCTGTGCTGGGCGGGCGGTTTTCTCGTGTCAGCGATCGGGGTTTATCTGCACCAGCTGTGGGTCATCTATCTGGGTTACGGCGTGATCGGCGGGACCGGCCTCGGCATCGGCTACATCTCGCCGGTCTCGACGTTGATCCGCTGGTTCCCCGATCGGCCGGGAATGGCGACCGGCATGGCGATAATGGGGTTCGGCGGCGGCGCCTTTATTGCGGCGCCGCTCTCGGTTTGGCTGATGAGCCGGTTCTCGAGCCCGACCCATGTCGGGGTCGCCGAAACCTTTATTGTGATAGGGCTCATTTACCTCTGCTTCATGATGGTCGGCGCCGCGATCGTGCGCGTGCCGCCGCCCGGTTGGGCGCCCGCCAACTACACGGCGCCGGCACAGCCCAAGCCGCTCGTGACGGCACAGAACGTCTTCGTCTATGACGCGCTGAAGACGCCGCAGTTTTGGCTGATCTGGTGGATCCTGTGCCTCAATGTGACGGCGGGGATCGGCGTCTTGGGGCAGGCTTCGGCGATGAGCCAGGAAATGTTCCGCGGGCAGATTACCGCGGTCGCCGCGTCGGGATTGGTTGGCCTCTTCAGCCTGTTCAACATGATCGGCCGATTTTTCTGGTCATCGACCTCGGATTACATCGGCCGCAAGAATACCTATTTCGTGTTCTTCGCCCTCGGCACCGCCCTCTACGCCTTGGTCCCCTACGCCGGAGCCATCCGCAGCGTAGCGCTCTTCGTGCTGTGCTATGCGCTTATTTTCAGCATGTATGGCGGCGGCTTCGCGACCGTACCGGCTTATCTTCGCGACATGTTCGGAACTCGGTATGTCGGAGCAATACACGGATTGTTGCTGACGGCGTGGTCGATGGCCGGGATCTTCGGACCGGTATTGGTGAATTATATTCGCGAATACAACGTAACGCACGGCGTCGCTCCGGCGCAGGCTTACAATGTGACGATGTATGTGATGGCGGGGCTGTTGGTCATCGGTTTCGTCTGCAATTACTTTGTCAGGTCGGTGCACGAACGGTTTCATATGCGCGCGGCCGAAGCAGAAGCCGAGGTCGAAGCGGCGCCGGTGTTCGGGAGCGAGCAATGAAAAACACGCGTCAACCCCCGGGCAGCAACAATGCCGTCAAGCTCGTGCTCGCCTGGGGCTTTGTAGGCATTCCGCTGGTATGGGGTATTGTCCAGACCCTGGTTAACGCCATCACGGCGTTCCGTTAGAAGACCCTCGTGCTCGCGCGTAGCGGAGCCCCTTTCTTACCTGCGCGAATACGATATTCTGCCGCGGTAAGCGGCGGAAGCGGTCCGTCTTCATTTTCCGGGAGGAGACAGCAATGGCGCAACTTGGCAGCGGCGAGTACACCTACGAGCTGATCCCCGATTTCCTCAAATTGCCGGCCGGACAATCCTTCGGGCTGGTCAGCCGAGTGGCGGCCGATGCGCAGGACCGGATTTACGTCTTCCAGCGCAAAGACCCGCCGGTCGTAGTGTTCGACCGCGAGGGGAAGTACCTCGGCGCCTGGGGCAGCGGCGAGGTGACTGACCCGCACGGTCTGAAAATCGTCGGCGACACCGTCTACACGACCGATCGCGCCAACTCGGTCGCGAAGTCGTTCACATTGGACGGCAAGCCCCTATTGGAGCTCGGCACGCGCGGCCGGCATTCGGATACCGGCAATGTCAGCAACTGGCTGGCGGAGCGCGCGGCGGGGCCGTTCAATCACCCGACCGAGATGATGGCCCACCCCAACGGCGACATCTATGTCACCGACGGCTACCGCAACGCCCGCGTGCATCGCTTTACGCGCGACGGAAGGCTCGTCAAGTCGTGGGGTGCGCCGGGCCATGGCGAGGGCCAGTTCCACCTGCCGCACAGCATCGCCTTTGACGATGAAGGCAAGCTCTACGTCGCCGACCGGTCGAATAAGCGCATCCAGATCTTCACGCCCGAAGGCGATTTTCTCGACCAGTGGACCGGCATGGGCGGCCCCAACGACATCAGCCGCGGCAAGGACGGCAATTTTTACATCGCCGAGCAGGAAGACGACGGCAAGCCCGCCTATGTCTGCATCCGCGATGGGCAAGGAAACGTGCTCGCCCGCCTAGAGAGCCGCCATGTCCACGGCGTCGGCGTCGACTCGCAAGGTGGCATCTATGCCGGACTGACCCAGGAGCGCAGCGTCGACAAATTCGTGCGAGTCGGCTGAGCGCCAACGCATCGTGTCAGAGGAGAGGTGAGTGATGTCGGAACAGCCACAGCCACAGCGGATGCAGCAGACCATGCCCGAGGACGGCGGCGGATGGCACCGCGTCAATGCCGGGCCGCATCTGCATATCATGTTCCACCCCAACCGGCAATTGCTCGGCCGCGAGCCGGACGACATCGAACGGCCCTCGATCGTGGTCGCCGTCGCCGGCAAGCGCGAGCAGGCGCTCCGCTTCGATCCCTTCAGTATGGGCAGCCACTATCACATCCGCCCGAGCCTGCGCGGCAGGCAAATCCCGCTGTGGGTCGAGGCGGGCCAAAAGCCGCTCGACGTCGCCCTGGCATTCTTCGAAAAGCCGCTGCGGCTCCGCGGCCTCCTTGCACAGGCCGAAGAAGACGATGTGGCGTCGCAGCTGAATGACGCCGACCTAGCCAATGCCGCCCGGCAGATCCGCGAACTCTACGCTGCCGCCGCGCGCATGCCCGCCGCTTGACGGCAAAGAAGGAGCCGTCGTGGGGGCGCGGGGAGCAGCCAACGGCTCGCAGTCCATAGCGATGCTGAGCCGTTGCCGCTTGCTCCCCCGGGGGCTTAATTCCCTTGGTCGGGCGGACCAGCTCCTGAGGTAGTGAGCACGACGCCGCGGATGATATTGCGAAATGCCGCGTCGTAATTGACGCCGCTGATGCCCCAGTTGTAATCGGCGCCGTGCCAGCGCATCCGCCATTTTCCAATCCACCCCGGCAAAGTCTCGCTCCAGTCGAGCGTGCCGACGACGAGGGCCTCGCCGGCGCTCGCCGGCGGCGGCCCGCTCGGGACATGACCGACGCTCGCACCCCAAGCGCGAAGCTCCGCATCGCTCGGGATGCGCACCTCCATGCCGAACTGACCGGCGGCGGTGGCAAAGGAACCCCGCTGCTCCTCGCCCGCCGGGATTTCGGCGCTCAGCACATAGGGCGGCGGCTTTCGGCCATGGACAAGCAGCACCGGCACGACGACCGGGCGCTCGCCGCGCCACGGTTTATCGCCGAATTGCCCCAACAAGGCATCGATCTCGACGGGAATGAAAGAGACGGTGAGCTTGTGCGGCCGGTCATAGGTTCCCTGATCGTCGTGCAGCGGGACCCCGCCCATCATGTCGGCATAGTCGAAGCAGGCGACGAAACGATCCGCATGCTCGACGAGCTGCGCGGTGCGCGGATCATCCTTGAGCCGCGGATCGCCCGACGACTTGACGAGAACCTCGCGCAGAGTTTGCGCAAAGCCCCAGGGGCGCTGGCGCATGTCGGTGCCGGTAACGATCGCATCGGCGCGGTACATCGGACCGATGTTCGGGGGGCACGAACCCTCCGATTTGGGCGGCACCAGGCGCGAGCCCAGATAGTTTCCGTTGGCAGAAGGCGAACCCGGAGCCGGCGTGCCGGCATCAGCAGCGGTCGGTTGCGCCTGCGCCCCAGGGAGCGCGGTCGCGAACAGCAATTGCAGAAACACCGCCCACTGCGATGTTCGAAGCGGGTGCTCTGTCATTTTGCCACCGCCTCCGCGAACACAGAAACCGCGGATGATCGATCGATCATCGTGGCAGGATGGGGCCCCGCCATCTTGGCGTCCAGATCGACTTTTATGATCTGCGTCAAAGTGGCGGAGTGCGGTCAGGGGCGGAAAACCCCTGGAGCCCACCAAGGGGGCGTTCCGGGGGCATTCCGCCAATCGTCGGCCAGCGGCGGATTACGCTTCGCTCATCCGCCCTACAGCGCTACAGCGCCTCGCAGCCTAGTGCCCCGAAAGCATATTGCCGGTGCCGCTAAGAGCGCCGCCGGCGGTGCCGAGCGCCCCGCCGACGACTGCGCCGACGGGACCGCCCGTTGCGGCCCCTCTCGCGGCCCCGGCCGCCTCCCCGGACACCGCGCCGGATACCGGGTTCCCATACCCCAGATGCCGCACCGGTTGGCAGACGCGATTATGATACCTGTAGCCTGGCGCACAGGGATATTTCGCGATTGCCGCGCTCGATGTGCCCGCCGCCAGAACGGCGGCGACAATCGCTAAAACCTTGAACCTTGTTGGCATCGCTATCTCCCGCGACACATGCAAGAGAGCGCCGCGGCGCTCCCATCGCGGAATCAACGCTGGACAATCGAATCGCGTTCCGCGCGGTGCGGGTCGGTGACCTTGCCGGTCTTCCAGTGCGCCAAATCGGCGGATCACGCTCCGCTCATCCGCCCTTGGCTCAGTAATAGCCCGTGCCGCCGTTGACGTGGATGGTCTGGCCGGTAATGAACCCGCCGTCGTCGCTGACCAGAAAGAGGCAGGTGGCGGCGATCTCGTCCACGTGCCCTTGACGGCCCAGCGGAATGCCGGCGGCGCTCGGCACCCGCCCCTGATACCACTCGGGATTGTCTCGCCTGGTGTCGATGCTGCCGGGGGAGACCACGTTGGCCCGGATGTTCTGGGCGGCGAACTCGGAGGCCAAGGCTCGCGCCAGCCCGACCAGGCCCATCTTCGCCGCCGAGACGTGGGCGCGCCCACTGCCGCCGGTGAAGGCGCCTTCCCCGGTGAAGAACAGGATGCGGCCATACTGGTTTTTCAGCATCGAGCCGATGGCCGCCTGCGTGCAGTAGAGCGCGCCATCCAGGACAACGCCCCTGACGTGCTCCCAGTCTTGTATCGTCGCCTCGGTGAAGGGCTTGTGCGGCCGGATCGCGGCGTTGTTGATCAGGATGTCGATGCGGCCGAACTCGGACATCGCCCGCGCCACCATCGCGTCGACTTGATCTTTCTTGGCGACGTCGGCAATGACGGCGAGCGACTTCACCCCGCGGTCCCGGGCCTCGCGCGCGACGGCATCGGCCTCAGCCTGGTTGGAGCGGGCGTTGACGACGACGTGCGCCCCCTCCCCGGCCAATTTCAACACGGTGGCGCGGCCGATATTGCGGCCCGAGCCGGTTACCAGAGCGACTTTCCCGTCGAGCTTACCCATCAGTGCACCTCCATGATTATGGTCCAGCCGGTCGCCTAGGCGTGCTCCTGCGAGATGTCGCGGTTGGTGAGATCCGGCATCAGCGCGGTCGCGATGATCGAGACGACTGCACAGAACAGGATATAGACGGCGATCACATAGCCCGAACCGAACGCTGCGAGGAGCGCCGTCGCGATCAGCGGCGCGGGACCGCCAGCGATGACCGAGGCGAGCTGATAGCCGATCGAGCAGCCGCTGTAGCGCAGCCGCGGGGTGAAACATTCCGCGATCAGCGCGGCTTGCGGTCCGTACATCAAGTCATGCGGCACAAAGGACAGAATAATACCGAGAAAGATCCAGGCCGGCACCATCGTATTCAGCATCGCAAAGTAGATGAAGCCGAACAGCCCGGTCGCGACCGAGCCGATGAGATAAATCCGCTTGCGGCCGAACCGATCCGACAGATGCCCGGCCAATGGGATCGTGACAAACGACACCAGCCCCGCGGCAATCAGCGCCGTCAGGAGAAAATCGCGCGAGGTGTGCAGGACCTGCGTGCCATACGTAAAGACAAAGGCGAGATAGATGTAAGCGGGGGCCTGCTCGGCCATCCGGGCGAAGGCCGAGAGGATGATCTGCTTTGGCTGGCGCTTGATGACTTCGAGCACCGGGACCCGTTCGATCCGCTCTTCCGCGACCAGGCGCCGGAAGACCGGCGTCTCGAGGATGCCGAGGCGGATGTAGAGCCCGACCGCGACCATGACGATGCTCAGCATGAACGGGATGCGCCAGCCCCAGACGAGGAACTGGTCGCCTGAAATCGCGCTGAATACGAACACCGCCAGATTTGCCAATAGCAGCCCGGCCGGGCCGCCGAACTGCGGCCAAGAGGTGATAAAGCCGCGATGGCGGTTGGTGCGCGCCCATTCCATCGACAGCAGCACCGAGCCGCCCCATTCGCCGCCGACCCCGATCCCCTGGATAAAACGGATAATCGTCAGGATGACCGCGCCCCAGATGCCGATCGAGTCGTAGGTTGGCACAAAGCCCACGGCGAAAGTCGCCAATCCGGTCGTCAAAAGCGTCGCGATCAGCGCCCCCTTGCGCCCGATGCGGTCGCCGAAATGACCAAAGAACGCCGCCCCGATCGGCCGCGCGATAAAACCGACGGTATAGATCGCAAACGCCTGCAGCACGCCGACCAGCGGGTCGGATTCGGGGAAGAAGAGCTTGCCGAAGGCGAGGCCGGTGACGATGCTGTAGAGCAGGAAATCGTACCACTCGATCGTCGTGCCGACCGTGCTCGCGATCACCGCCCGCCGCAATTGCGCGCGATGATCGGCGTCCGACAGCGGGCGCGATGCGATGTCGATTGTCGTCATGCGGCGCTTCCCCAGGATGTTTATTGCCGGATTGCCGGTGTTCTTACCGCGTCGTGGTAAGCCGGTCGAGTCTCCCGCAGCGTGCCGCAAATTAGGGGCACTATCGATCCTCAGCGCCGCTTCCGAAAACCACTAAGGTGAGATACTCTACCTCACAAGAAACCAAAATTAGCAACGCGTGCCTTAAAGCGGGAGGGAAAAATGGGCGGATCATCACGAGCGCGACACGGCCACTCGCTCGCAAAGGTTGTACTGATTTTTGGTGCGGTGCTCCTCGCATTTACGCCGCCGGCGGCGCGACGCGGCGCAGCCGCTGAGGTTTACGATTTCCAGATTTGCGGCGGGTATTTCGCGCTTTGCGCCGCTTCGACCTGCACGCCGACCGGGAAACAGATCACGGTCAGAACCGCAACCGGCGGCACTGCGACGTTCCCGGAGGCGGATTGCACGTGTCCGGTCCTTCTCGGTCCGTCGATTGCCAACTTGGCCGGAGGCAACATGCAAGGTTCTTGCGAGCCGCCCGGGCCGGATACAATCTGGTCGACTTATCAGCCCAGACCGAACATTCCGCAGGCGCTCACCAACTGGGTCCCGACCCTGCCAGAGGCCGCAGCACCGCCGCTTTTCTGCCCGAAGAGCCTCAATCTCGGCAATCAGTTGGTCAACTGCTTCAGCTTCCTCTGCGATTCGCAGACTTATATCAATAATGTCCCGGTAGTGACCTGTCACTGCCCGATCGGAGAGTCGCTGGCGGGCACTGCCGTTCCGCCGCATACCTCGTTTTTGACGCAGGCCGGTCAGGGCGACGAGGCCTTCTGTGCCATGCACCCTGTCTCCGGGCCGCTTTCACTACCCTAGTCGCGTTTGGCCCGGCGGGCACACGGATCCCCACCAAAGCCGTCCGCAAACCATTAACTGCGCCAGTAAGCTAAATATTCAAGGGAGACTTGCCATGAAGAGCGAGGGACTTCGAGTTTACGGTTATCTGCGCCGACTTTGTTTCATATCAGCGCTCACCGCCGGTCTCGCAATGGTCCCCAGCGGCTCTCCCGGCGCGGCGCAAACGGTGGTGGATCCTGACGTAATCGCCGGGAACGCAGAAATCGTCCCTCAGCTCAGCCCATTTGATACGACGGTCGCGTACGTCGTTCAATTCTACCCCTTATGGTTCACGTACTATCAGTCGCTGTTAGCGAGTACTAGCCGCAACCAACTAGTTGGACCTAACCGGATCTCTCCGATCTACCACTATGTGGTGGCCATCAACGTTGATACGCTCTACGCCAGCAGCTACCTCGACCTTACCGCCCAGCCGGTGATCCTCACCATCCCCCCGACGCCCCCGTTCCCGCCCATGTCGTATTCGATACTGATGCTGGACCCCTACGGCGATCTCCTCCCCGCAAGCCCGCCCATTCCGAAGATGCCGGGAAGCTATGCCCTCATCGGACCCGGATTTACCGGCACGGTTCCCGCAGACGTCACTCCCATCGCGATGCCTCTCGACTTTTCGGCTTTGATCTTCAGGGCAGACAAATTCTCCCCAGCTGGCCAGGATCAGAGCGCACAAGCCGACGCGTTCCGCAAGTCACTCAAAACTCAGGGAACGGCGACTAAGATCGTGCCAGAGATCCTCTTCGCCGTGCCCTTCAAGACGACGGCCGATGACCTCATCGCGCAAGCTCCGATCGCATTCCTGCGGCAGCTCCAACGAGCGGTTGAGTTTGATCATACGCCGCCCCCCTCTCCTTACGAAAAGGCTCTGCGGAACCGGTTCAACAGCTTGTTCGGCAACGGGACGGTTGACAGGCCCGAGTTCAGAGCCGGCGCTCAGGCAGCCCATGAGTTGATCTTGGACCGCTACCTTACGCATACGGACTGGGCGGCGCCTGCCCAGACAAACTGGATTCATTTCACCAATATCGGTGACTGGGGCAACCAGGTCGTCGAACGATCGGCGATCACAGAATTTATCCAGTACGCCAACAACATCAAGGCGGCGGCGTATTATCACGTATTCAAGGATGCCAACGGCAAGCCGCTCGACGGGAGCAACCCGCGCGGCTATGTCATGACCTTTCCGCAGGGGCCGGCCCCCGAGGCAGATCGCTTTTGGTCGGTCACCGCATATACCCCGGAGGCAATAGAACTGGTCGATAACCCTGCCGACAAATACGCGGTCGCCAGCTACACGCCAGGGCTGCAGCCCCCTACCACGGAGGACGGCCCGGTGTCGATTTCCATGGCTCGGCAGCTGCCGGCGGGTGTGCCGATGGCCAATTGGCTGCCGATCCCGCCTGGGGCATTCAACATAATGCTCCGCGTCTACGGTCCGAGTCCGGGGGGTACGGTCGCGGACAACACCTACGTCCCGCCGGGTATTTTCAGGCGTTAGCCAGAGCTGAAGCTCAGTAATACGCGGACTCGTAGCAAGCGGAGCAACCATAGCATCGCTGGCATCACGGACGCGATCACCGCACAGGAATGCCGCAACTTCTTAATCAATGCCGGCTATGCAACCTGACGGGAAACGGCTCCAGCGTGTTCCTCGCCCCCATGCGGGAACTGTTGTTCATCGGTTTGTGTAGGACTTAACAAAGAGCACGATAGGCCGGCAAGGGGATGCCCGCTTTGTCGTCGTCATCCCGAAGAGAGCCGGCTACCTTCGAAGGAGGTGCCGCCGTGACCATATACCAAATCACTCTCCGCGACCGCGAAACCCAAACCGTCGTCGGTTACTATAACGGCGCCTGGACGACGGATCGGCGCCGCGCCCTTGCCCTGCGTAGGCGCGACGCGGCGGAAGCCCACGCCGCCCGGATGCGTGATCGTTGTCCGCGGAACGCCGAACTCATCAACGTCGAGGAGATCGCCGCCGCCGACTAACGCTTACGCGGCCAAGCCGGGCCGGCGGCCGGTGCGCATCGGCTACCCCTCGCGTCCTTTGATGATGCCGATCGTAAAATCGCCGTTTTCGCATTGCATATTCGCGGTAGCGAAGAGGTCGGGAGTTGCCCTTGCAGATTGGCAGGTGGCCGGCATTCAGGGGACGCTACAACCAATAGGAGAGGGTTCGCTGTAGATTTGCTGCAGATGCAGCGGAGTGAAATAATCGATGCCACTGATGATTGCGGATGCGTACCGGCCTACTCCGCCGCCAGCGCCTTCAGCCGGTAGATGAGGTCGAGCGCCTCGCGCGGGGTCAGCTCGTCGGGGCGGGTCTCGCGTAATTAACCATAGTTTACCAGAGTTAACTCACCCCCGATCAACGCTGCCGCGTTAATTGATCGGCTGGCTTCATAGGCTGGCAAGGGCTTTTTACTCGTTGAATTTCCCGCAGGTAATGAGACGCATTACAGATCGGGTGGCTTGCTCCGTGCCCCTTCCTCGCGAATAGGAGTGAAAAAGCTGAGCTCTCTGAGATAGCCCTTTAGTCCGCGACTATGGATATCACCTCCGAAACGCCGCCGATCATCGAGTTTGGCCGTTTCAGGGTCTCGCCGCTTCGCCGTGAGCTCCTCGCCGACGGTCGGCCGATCCATCTCGGCGGGCGCACCTTCGATGTGCTGATGGCGCTTATCGAGGGGCGAGGGGCTGTCGTCGGCAAGGACGCTCTGATCGGCCGCGTCTGGCCGGGTCGGATCGTCGAGGAGAGCAGTCTGCACGTCCAGATCTCCGCCCTGCGCAGCGCCTTTGGGGAGGACCGCGACCTGATCCGCACGATCTCCGGACGAGGCTACCAGTTCACCGCCGAGATCCGCACAACTGCGGCGAGCCGTCATGCGCCAGCGGGTTCAAAGACGGCCGTCCCGGCGTCCGCGCCGCCCCGCCCACCGAGCAACCTGGCGGAGCCGGTTTCCGAGCTGATCGGCCGCGACGTCGAGTTGGAGGAGGTGCTGGGCCTCGCCGGCGCGCACCGCCTGGTCGCCCTGACGGGCGCCGGAGGCATCGGCAAGACGCGCCTCGGCCTCGAGGTCGCACGGCGGCTGCTGCCCGAATTCGCCGACGGGGTCTGGGTTATCGAGCTTGCGCCGCTTTCGGATCCCGACCTTGTGCCGACGATCGTCGCCACTGAGCTCGGTCTCGATCTCGCCGATGACGTCGTATCGCCCGAACGCGTCGCGAATGCGCTCGCCGCGAAGCAGCTCCTGCTGGTGCTCGACAATTGCGAGCACCTCGTCGACGCTGCCGCGAGCATGGCCGAGGCACTGCTTTTCACCAACCCGGCGGCGCGCGTGCTGGCGACCAGCCGCGAGCCGCTGCGAGCCGAGGGTGAGTGCCTTTTCCGGGTACCATCACTCGCCGTGCCGACGGAGGCCAGCCAGGACGCGGAGGAACTCGCTGCAATACGGCGCCGTGCGGCTGTTCGTTGCGCGTGCGCGCGCTGCAGCGCCGCAGTTCTCGCCGGATGGGCACGTTGCCGCGGCGATCGCGGCGATTTGCCGGCGTCTCGACGGCATCCCGCTGGCGATCGAGCTGGCGGCGGCACGGACGAATGCGCTCGGGGTCGAAGAGCTCGCGGCCTGCCTCGATGATTGTTTCCACCTGTTGACGGGCGGCCGCCGCACGGCGTTGCCGCGGCACCAGACATTGCGGGCTACGCTCGACTGGAGCTATCAACTGCTCCCGGAGCCCGAACGCGTGGTCCTGCGGCGCCTGGCGATCTTTGCCGGCGGCTTCACACTCCAGGCGGCAAGCACAATAGCGGCGACTGACGAGCTCGCCGGCTCGGATATCCTCGACTGCGTCGCGAACCTGGTCGCGAAGTCGCTCGTCGCGGCGGATCTCGGTGGCGCGACGGGGTGGTATCGGCTGCTCGAGACGACGCGGGCCTACGCGCTCGAGATGCTCACGCAAAGCGGCGAATTCGAGCAGGTTGCGCGCCGCCACGCCGAATACTGTCGGGATCTCTTCGAGCGGGCCGAAACCGAATGGCAGACGCGGCCCACGGCCGAATGGCTGGGCGATTACGCGCACCAGATCGACAATTTGCGCGCGGCGCTGGCCTGGGCGTTTTCGCCGAGCGGTGACGCCTCAATCGGCGTGCCATTGACTGCCGCCGCGGTTCCCTTGTGGACGCATTTGTCACTGATGCAGGAGTGCCGCGGCCGGGTCGAGCGGGCTCTCGCCGCGGTCGCGGCCGGGGCGGGCCGGGACCCGCAACGCGAGATGCAGCTCCACGCCGCGCTTGCGGCATCGCTGATGTATACCAGAGGTGCCGTTTCCGAGATCGACGCTGTCGGGACAAAAGCCCTTGAGATTGCGGAGAGCCTCGGTAACGCCGAGTACCAGTTGCGCTCGCTGTGGGGCCTGTGGTCCTTCCATATCTGCGGCGGTCAGCAACGCGTCGCTCTGACCCTGGCTCAGAGGTTCCACACTCTGGCGGCAAACCGGTCCGACCCGAACGATCGGCTGATCGGCGAGCGAATGATCGGCACGTCGCAGCATTACCTGGGCGATTTGCTCAGCGCGCGGCGCCATCTCGAGCGCGTGCTCGCCCACTATGTTGCTCCTGCCGAGAACTCGCAAATCGCTCGCTTTGAGGTCGACCAGTGGGGGGCGACGCGGGCCTACCTTGCCCGGATCCTGTGGCTGCAGGGATTGCCGGATCAGGCGATGCGCACCGCCGAAAACAGCGTCGCGGAAGCTCGCGCGACCAATCACGCAATCTCACTGGGTCATGCTCTCGCCCTGGCGGCATGCCCGATTGCGCTGTGGGTCGGCGATCCAGCCGCGGCGGAACATTACGTGGAAATGCTGCTCGACCATTCGACCAGGCATGCGCTGACGCGCTGGTGCGTCCTCGGTCGCTGCTATCAGGGAGTGCTCGCCATCCAGCGCGGCAATCTCAGCAGCGGATTAGGGCTGCTGCGCGCCGCCTTTGCCGAACCCGCCGCGATCGGATCCGTCCCACGGCTCTTTGGGTTTCTGATGGCCGAGGCTTTGGGCCGGGCCGGGGAGATTACCGACGGGCTCGCCGCGATCGAGGAGGCGATCCTGCGATCCGAGCGCACCGAAGAAGGTTGGGTAGTTGCCGAGTTGCTGCGCACCAAAGGCGAGCTTCTTCTGTTGCAGGACGCGCCCGAAGCCGCGACGACGGCCGAGGGTCACTTGCGGGAGGCGCTCGACTGGGCGCACCGGCAGGGAGCCTTGTCCTGGGAACTGCGCGCCGCCACGAGCCTCGCGAAGCTTTGGCGCGACCAAAATCGGTCCACAGAGGCGGTTGCGCTTCTCGCGCCGATCTATAATCGGTTCACCGAAGGTTTCGATACTGCCGATCTCAAAGCCGCAAAAGCACTGATCGACGGTCTTTACAGTACCGAGGGGACTCGCCGATTGCCGCTGATGGATGCCTGCCGGGACGGCGCGGCGCCGGCTGGCATGATTGCGGCATGAGTGTGGGCGGCACGGCGCTGCATGCTCCGTTCCGCCCGCATCCAAGGCTCACTTGGCCAAGGGCTTACTCGGCCGGTGCAACTGCCGCAGGCTGCTCGTGGGTGAGTACAGAAAGCCCCACATGGACGACGGCTGCGATGATGGCGCCGACGATCGGGGCCAAACCATATAACCACGCGTCGCCGAGATTGCCGGTCACGATCATCGGCCCCAGCGCCCGCGCAGGGTTGAAGGCAGCGCCGGTCAGCGCCCCGCCCATGAGGATGTTGAAGACCAAGGTCAGGCCGATCGCGACCGGTGCCAAGTGGGCGGTGCGGCCGGCGACCGCGGTGCTGAGCACAACCGTGACGAGGAAGAACGCGAGCACCGCCTCGACCATGAAGCCGATCGCTGGCGTGATCGTCACCGGTGCGCCGGCGAGAACGAGGCCGTGCGCCAGGTCGGGCGTGCCAAGACCGGTCGCCACGCCACCCAGCACCAGCCGCAACAACAGCGCCGCGGCGACGCCGCCGGCGATCTGGCTGACGATGTAGCCGGCCGCCTCGGCGGCGGTGATCGCGCCCGCAGCAAGGACGCCGACGGTCACGGCCGGGTTAAAATGCCCTCCCGACACGCTGCCATAGGCGCAGATGAAGATCATCAGGGTGAGGCCATGGGCGAAAGCAACAGCGGTGATGCCGCCGCCGGCAGCTCCGCCGACGATCGAGGCGGCGCCGGCGCCGATGAACACCAGCGCAAAGGTGCCGATGAATTCCGCAAGAAGCTTGGGTGCAACTGAGTTTGGCATTTCGATCTCCAAGAGTTGAGTGCGCGCCGCCCTCGCGGCGCGATCACGGTCGCGCCGAAGAACGATGCATCGGTGGGAAAGGCCGCCGGGCGTTACCGAAGGGACCGCCTGGCGGCCGGCGAGGCGGGCGGGACTCCCCGCCCGCCAATGCAGGTTTTCTTACTCGGCAGCGGCCCGTCGTTGCTGAGTCGTGATCCCCAGCGCCCGCGCCACGCCCGCGCCGTATGCCGGGTCCGCCCGCGTGCAGTTGTCGACATGGCGCTGCTTGATGTGCAGGCGTGCGTCGCCCATTGCGCGGGCGGTGTTCTCGAATAGAGCCTGCTGCTGCGCCGGGGTCATCTTGCGGAACAGATTGCCCGGCTGCTCCCAGTGATCGTCATCGACGCGATGGTCCCAATGCGCCCCGTCGCCGTCCACCGGCATCGGCGGCTCGGCGAAATCGGGCTGATTGTCCCAGAGCTTGGCGCTGTTGGGATGGAAGGTGAGCGTGCCACCCAGATTGCCGTCCGTCCGCATCTGCCCGTCGCGATGATAGCTGTGGAACGGGCATTTCGGCGCGTTCACCGGGATGTGGTTGAAATTGACGCCGAGGCGGTAGCGCTGCGTGTCGCCGTATGAGAAGAGGCGCGCCTGGAGCATCTTGTCGGGGGAAAAGCCGATGCCGGGAACGATATTGGCGGGCGAGAACGCCGCCTGCTCCACTTCCGCGAAATAGTTCTCCGGATAGCGGTTGAGCTCCATCACGCCGACCTCGATCAGCGGGTGCTCGCCCTTCGGCCAGACCTTGGTGAGATCGAAGGGGTTGTGCCGGTGCGTCTTCGCCTGCGCCTCCGTCATCACCTGGATGAAGAGCGTCCAGCGCGGGAAATCGCTGCCATCGATCGCGGTCAGCAGGTCGCGGCCATGGCTTTCGCGATCCTCGGCGACCACAGCTGCGGCTTCGGCGTCGGTGAGGTTCTGGATTCCCTGTTGCGTGCGGAAATGGAATTTGACCCAGACGCGCTCATTGGCCGCGTTGATCATCGAAAAGGTGTGGCTGCCGAAGAGGTGCATGTGGCGGAAGCTCTTCGGGATGCCGCGGTCGGACATGACGATCGTCACCTGGTGCAATGCCTCGGGCAGCAGAGTCCAGAAATCCCAGTTGTTGTCGGCGCTGCGCAGGCCGGTGCGCGGGTCGCGCTTGATCGCGTGGTTGAGGTCCGGGAAGCGCAGCGGATCGCGGAAGAAGAACACCGGCGTGTTGTTGCCGACGATGTCCCAGTTGCCTTCCTCGGTGTAGAACTTTACCGCGGTGCCGCGTATGTCACGCTCCGCGTCCGCCGCCCCGCGCTCGCCGGCGACACTGGAGAAGCGCAGGAAGAGCGGCGTCCGCTTGCCGATCGCGCTGAAGATCTTCGCCCGCGTGAAGCGCGTGATGTCGTGCGTCACGGTGAAGGTGCCGTAGGCGCCCCAGCCTTTCGCATGCATCCGCCGCTCGGGGATCACCTCGCGGTCGAAATGCGCCATCTTCTCCATCAGCCAGATGTCCTGCAGCAGCGCGGGGCCGCGCGGACCGGCAGTCATGATGTTGGTGTTGTCGGCCACCGGTGCGCCGGTGGCGTTGGTGAAACGCTTCGTTGTGGACATGACGAGTTCTCCTTGGGTTGGATGGTGGAGGGGTACGAGTAGTTCCTAGCCGGGCCAGGCAGAGCCGCGGATCACGCGGCAGAAATTCTCGGGCCGGAACCAGGGGTCCTTATCGGCAAGCACATCGGCTTTGACATTGCCGAAGGTCGTCTCGGGCCTGTGGTGAATGCCGTTGTAGAAGGCCTGGATGATCTCTTCTTTGAAGCGGCTGGGACGCGGATGCGCGTGGATAACCGCTTCACGCTCGGCATCCGTGAATTCGGAAAAAGCGATGCCGAGCACGTCCATCTCGACGCCGGCGGTGACGAGCGCGATGACGGGATGCATGTGCTGCGGGATGTCGGGTGTCGTGTGCAGCGCAATCGCCGTCCACACCGTATCGATGTCCTGCTGCGCGATGCCGTGGCCCCGAAGAAAGTCTCGCGCGACGTTGGCGCCGTCTACTTCGAAGCGCTCATGTTGGCTCGCGTACTCAGGGGTAAGACCCATGTCGTGGAACATGGCGCCCGCATAAAGGAGTTCGGGATCGAAACGGAGACCCCAGCGCTTGCCGGTGAGCGCACCCCAGTAATAGACGCGGCTCGAGTGATGGAACAGCAGCGGCGATTCCGTGTCCTTGACCAATTCTGTTACTTCACGTGCCAGTTTGCTGTCGGGCACGGCAAGGCCCGCTACCGATCTGGAATTCGGTTCGCTTGTGTTTGATAGAACTAACGCCATAACTTACTCCTCGAAAATCTATTCCGCGGCGATCGGAACCTTGTCTCACGCCCAACCGATCTGGGTCGAGTTGCTCAGTTGGCGAACAGCCTAACGCCGCAATATAGTGCCGATATTCTCAATCGGAGCGGAGGTTAGATTATTTTAGAAAATTTTAGATCTCGAAAGCAGTATGATTTCTTCAGATTTGATTAGGTTTATTTTGTCGTTATCTGATTTACGTGATCTACATACTGATCGCGCGTTCGACTGATCTGCACAATTCCACGAGCATGCTCAACGTTTGCAGGAGCACTGCGCCGCCGGAATTTGCGCGAAAACGCGCACCTCGTGCAAACCAATGGAAATGGAGTATTACCATGTCGACAAACCTGAAGATCGTGCCGCGTCTATCGTCATTCGCCGCAGCGGCACTCGTTCTATTCGCTGCAGTGAATGCCGATGCCCAACAACCTAAGACGAGCTCGGTCGTTATCCCACCGATCCCGCCGGGCCAGGCCCGCATTTGGGTTTACACAGGCTCGCAGCCTGCCAGCCCGTTCAACTACCCCGAGATGGAGCCGATAATGTTGAACGGCACCAGGGTCGGGTTCGAGACACTGGGCGGGACTTTCTACCGCAACGTTTCGCCGGGGCATTACGCTATTACCGCCCCGAGCTTCACGGATGATCTTGATCCCAGCCAGACCGCTACTGTCGACCTTGCTGCCGGGCAGCAGGTATACGCGAAGCTCGACGCGATAATGTGGCCCAATGGTGGGGGCGAGAATATGGTGCCTGAATACTATGTCCGCCTCATGCCGCCGCAAGCCGGGCAAACCTCAGTCGCGCAGCTCGCATTCTTGAGCGGCAACTGAGCGCTCCTCCTTCTGCCGCAGCAGAGCTTGCTCCACCCTTCCCCTGCCGCACCGGAAGTGTAGCAGGGGAAGGTGCGGGCAACGACTGAGGCCGGCCTCGGTCACCGTATGCCCGTCAAAGGTCAACCGGCGTTCGATGCCTCATTCCGCCGCCAGCGCCTTCAGCCGGTAGATGAGGTCGAGCGCCTCGCGCGGGGTCAGCTCGTCGGGGCGGGTGTCGCGCAAGAGAGCCTCGGCGGGGGATTGGGAGGGCGTTGGGTCGGCGCGGCGGCGGGCGGCGCTGAACAATGGCAGGTCGTCGGCGAGGCGCGCGAGGGCGCCGCCTTGCTCGCCTTTTTCGAGGACGCCGAGCACCTCCTCGGCGCGGGCCGTCACGCTCTTCGGCAAGCCGGCGAGCTTCCCGACATGGATACCATAGGAGCGGTCGGCGGTGCCGGGCCCGACCTCGTGCAGAAAGACGACGTCGCCCTTCCATTCCTTGACCCGCATCGTGTGGCAGGCGAGCGCCGGGAGCTTGGCGGCGAGCGCGGTCAATTCGTGGTAATGGGTCGCGAAGAGGGTGCGGCAACGGTTGACCTCGTGCAGGTGCTCCAGGGTGGCCCAGGCGATCGAGAGGCCATCGAAGGTCGCGGTGCCGCGGCCGATCTCGTCGAGGATGACAAAGGAACGCGGGCCCGCCTGGTTCAGAATCGCCGCGGTCTCGACCATCTCGACCATAAAGGTCGAGCGGCCGCGCGCCAGGTCGTCGGCCGCGCCGACCCGGCTGAAGAGGCGGTCGACAATGCCGATCCGGGCCGAGCGGGCTGGCACATAGGAGCCCATTTGTGCGAGGATCGTAATCAGCGCGTTCTGCCGCAGAAACGTGCTCTTGCCGGCCATGTTGGGGCCGGTGACGAGCCAGATGCGGTCGTCGCCCAAGACGCAGTCATTGGCGACGAACCCCCCTCCCCGGCCCTCCCCGGCCAGCGCCGCCTCGACCGTCGGGTGGCGCCCGCCGCGGATCTCGAAACCGGTGCCTTCCTCGACGATCGGCCGCACCCACAGCGCCTCGGCCGCGAGCTCGGCCAGCGCCGCCGCGAGGTCGAGCGTGGCGAGCGCCGCGGCGGCGGCAGCGATCTCGGCGCGGCGGGCCATGACCTCACCGACGAGATCCTCGTAGAGCCGCAATTCCAAGGCCAAAGCCCGCTCGGCGGCACTGGCGATCTTGGTTTCGAGGTCGGCTAGTTCGGCAGTCGTGTAGCGCTGCGCGCCCGCCATCGTCTGGCGGTGGATAAATTCCGGCCCGAGCTTGCCGGCATGGTTCGCCGACACCTCGATGTAATAACCGATCACGTTGTTGTGGCGGATCTTTAGTGCGCCGATCGCGGTCTCGCCGGCGTAGCGCGCCTGCAAAGCCGCGATCATGCGGCGGCTCTCGTCGCGCAAGCCGCGCCATTCGTCCAGCTCCTCCGAGTATCCCGCGGCGATAAACCCGCCGTCGCGGGCGAAAAGCGGCAATTCGGCATCGAGGGCGCGCCCGAGGCGCTCTACGAGAACACCGTGCTCGCCCAGTCCTTGCTGCGCGGCAGCGAGCCGCTCGGGCAATGGCACGAGACCCGGCGCGGCCAGTATGTCGCGCAGCGTAGCGGTCTCTCCCAGCGACTGGCAGAGCGCCGCAAGGTCGCGCGGGCCGCCGCGGCCGAGGCTGAGGCGGGTCAAACCCCGCTCGATGTCCGGGCAGCGCTTGAGCCGCTCGCGCAAGGACGCGCACAATTCTGGGCGGTCGACAAAGAACTCGACCGCGTCGAGACGCGCCGCGATCGCGGCAGGCTCGGTCAGCGGCGCCGCAAGATGCTCGGCAAGGAGCCGCGCGCCGGCAGCCGTAACGGTCCGGTCAATCGTCGCGACGAGGCTGCCCTTGCGCTCGCCCGCGAGGGTTGCCGCCAGTTCGAGATTGCGCCGGGTGGCCGGATCGATCTGCATGACCGAGGCGGGCATGACCTGCCGCGGCGACTGCAAGTGTGGCGCCCGGCCTTGCTGAGTGAGCCCGATGTAATCAACGAGCGCGCCTGCGGCGGCAAGCTCGGCGCGGCCAAAACCGCCGAACCCGTCGAGCGCGCCGACGCCGTAGAATTCCTGCAGGCGGCGGCGCGCCGCTTCGCTCTCGAAGCGGGGATTGGGCAGCGGCGTCAGGACCGGTTTCCATTCGGCCAACAGCTCGAAGAGCGCCGGGCGGGTCAGCAGCCGCTCGGGCAGCACGATCTCACCCGGCATCAGGCGGGCCAGATCGCCGGCGAGCCCGGGCTCAGTGGTCGGCATCAGCTCGAAAGCGCCGGTCGACAAATCGAGCCAGGCGAGCCCGATCTCGCCTCCGGCCTCGGCGATGCCGGCGAGATAATTGTGCCGGCGCGCGTCGAGGAGACCCTCCTCGGTCAGAGTGCCGGCAGTCACGACGCGGGTGACCGCCCGCCGCACCGGTCCCTTGCCGCCGCGCCGCCGCGCCTCGGCCGGATCCTCGATCTGGTCGCAGATCGCGACCTTGAACCCGGCGCGGATCAGCCGCGCGAGATAGGTTTCGGCGGTGTGAACCGGGACGCCGCACATCGGGATGTCGGCCCCCTCGTGCCGGCCGCGCTTCGTCAATGCGATGTCGAGCGCCTGCGCCGCGGCGGCCGCGTCGTCGAAAAACAGCTCGAAAAAATCCCCCATCCGGAAGAACAGCAGGCAGCCCGGGTTCGCCTCCTTGATCTCGAGGTATTGCGCCATGACTGGCGACGGCGCTGGAGGGGAATGGTCGTTCATCGGCGAGGGGCGACGCTTGCGGGTGTTTGACGGTAGCATAAGAGAATGCGCGAGCACGAAAGAGAGGATCGGCATGCCCGAGAGTTCGCCGTCTTTCCCGATCATTCGCGAGGCGGTCGCCTCGTTTCCCGACCGCGAGCATTTCCACCGCGCCGTCGCGAACTTGCTCGGCGCCGGGTTCGCGACGGCCGATCTTTCGGTATTGGCCTCGCACGATTCGCTGGCCGCCGCCGGCGAGCCTCGTGCACGCGAGCCGAAACTGCTGCCGGCCGGCCTCGCCGACGAGATCAAATACATCGCACCCCTAACCGTGGCCGGCATCATCCTGCTGTCGGGCGGGCCGATCGCCGCGACGGTCGCCGCGCTGGTCGGCGCCGGTCTCGGCGGCGCGGCGCTGAAGGAGCTGTTCGACGACTACACCGCGCCGCGGCACGCCGAAAATTTCGAAGCGGCGCTGCACGCCGGGGCGGCGCTCTTATGGGCGCGCTGCGAGGATTCGGAGCGCGAACTGACGGCGACGCGCATTCTGGAGGAAGCGGGCGGCCGGCACGTGCATGTCCACGGCCGCCCGCCGCGGTCTGCCGAGCGCGGCGGCTGAGCGGGCGACAGCCCCGCGCCATCCGGGAACCAGTCCCGCCGGCAGGCCGGTTCTTCCATTATGTGCCAACGGAAAGCTGGCGCACGTGGTGCACATTCGAGGCGAGAACCGGTGATCCGGCCTCGGCCTCAGCCGCCCGATTGACGGGCGTCCGATGAGCTGTCCATACTCGGCCCAGTCACGGAAACGGGCGTTTTATTCGAATGAACATCCGCCATACGCCGGACACGGTGGCCAAGCCGTTCGGCCCCTACAGCCACGCGGTCGAGGTGCCCGAGGGCTCCCGGCTCCTCTACATCTCCGGCGAGGTCGGCGTGCTGCCCGACGGTACCGTCCCCGAAGGCATCGAGGCCCAGGCCGAGGCCTGCTGGCGGAACATCACCGCCATCCTCGCGGATGCCGGGATGGGAGTGGGCGATCTGGTGAAGATCACCACCTACCTGGTGCGGCCGGAGGACGTGGCCGCGGCCGGCGCGGCGCGGGCAAAGCATTTCGGCGACGCACGGCCGGGCTCGGCGACGATCATCGTCAAGGCGCTCGTCGCGCCGCAGTGGCTGATCGAAATCGAGGCGGTCGCGGCGGCGAAGGCTTGATTCGGCGTTAAGGTCGAGCGCGGTCCGGAAGGTAGGCCGGCGAGCGGCCTTGATCCGACAAGCCCGAGATCTCAATCGGTGATCGGGGGCAGCGGTAGGCCGTCAGCGCCAGCGTGGGCGAAGTGGGCGGGCTAAGTCGACCGGGCCGGGGGGATGGCTATCCCGATCGCCTCGGCGACGAGTTTCCCAGTCGTCCAATCGAGCGCCCTGGCCGTCTCGACGAACTCTCGCGAAAGGGTGAAAGTCACCTTCGCGTGCCCCTCTGGGCGGAATTCTATCCGAGCCGCAACACCGCGCTCGTTGGCGTCGTCAAGCTCCGCTTGTTCGAATGCGGCCGCGATGATCTGCTCCTCAGGATCTAACTTCATCTCTGACACGTCTCATGAAATCGGAAGACCATGGCTACAATCGCCCCGGCGAGTAGTTGTCTCACGTTGTTAACGAAATACATCTCTAGATAGGCGAGATATTATTAACGGGACTTCCCAGGTTGAGAAGTTGACGGTGGCATAGCAGAAGGCGGCCCAGCGTTCCCATTACTTTGCGCTGTTGCTCGACCGCACCAGTATGGTCCGCGCCTAGATACGAAGTTGATGGATTATTTACAGTTCTCGCCGGGACTGTAGGGCCTTCGGTTCTGTGGCCCCGAGCAACTGTAGGGCGGAAAAGCGGAGCGCATTCCGCCTTTCCGAGAAGCGCGGGGCAAAGAGCGATAGGAAGACAGCGGACGCGACTGCGATGATGGAGGCGGAATGCGCTGTGCTGTTCCGCCCTACGCCCGCTTGATTAATTTACAATACCATGCTAATATCGCACGATGATCCGACCCACCAAGCAATACAATATTCGGGGTAATTGCAAAGCCGACGACCAAGGCGCACTGGCCCGCGGATGCTGTCTCTTCGCTGTTGCTTCGCTGTGATTGCAGTGTTCTCTTCGCTGTTATTCCTTCCTTTCTGCCGACAGCGAGCCAGGGTTTCTGCGACGAACCAGGCTTCGATGGCTGACAATTCGCTGCAGTAACAGCAAAAACAGCCAGCGCCCTTCGGGAAGGCCGTTCCGGCTATATGCGGCTAACCGAGCAGGGCCCGGGCGATCGTCTCCCACTCTTCGTTCAGAGGGGCGGTCGAGGCCGGACGGCCGGCGCGGTTGTACCAGCCGCCGGCGTTCCGCAGGTCGCCTTCGACGCGGTGCAGATAGGCGTGCGCCCAGGCGCCCGCCGCATCCGGCTGCTTCTGCGCGCATTGATGGGCCAGGTGCCAGTCGCCCTTCGCCTCCCACCACAGCGCCTGCGCCGCCAGGCTCAGCCCCTCGGGCGGCACCTCCTCTGCGAGCGAGCTTTTGTAGGTCTCGAAATCCATCTCGGATCTCCTCTCGGAACGTTTCGGGTCAGGCCAGCAGGCGGTCGAGATTGTCGCGCAGCCGATAATAACCGCCGACGACCGGCAAGAACCAGGGCTTGCCGGTGTAGAGCGGGTGGTCGGGAAACTCCTCGCTGTCGTAGCTGCAGGCGTAGTTGGCGACGCGGACGATCTTGCGCGCCGTCTGCCAGCCGAGATAGGTCATCATTGCCACCCCGCTGCCGTTGCAGCCGAGGCAATAATGGAGCCCGTCGCGCTCCCCCATATGCGGCAATGCGTCGAGGGTGAAGGCGACATTGCCGGTCCAGGCGTGGGTCACCTTGACGCCGCGCAGTTGCGGGAAGCGGTCGGTCATGTAGCGGTGGAGGATCGGCGCGCTGACCGTCGGGTCGACCTGCGTGAAACGCGCGCGGCCGCCGAACACCATGCGGCGGCCGTCAGGCGACATCCGGTAATAGCACAGCACGCGTTTCGTGTCGGACAATGTCCTCGCCTCGGGGATCAAGGATCGGGCGAGATCCTGCGGCAATTCCTCGGTTGCGATAATGTGGCTGGCGACCGGAATGACACGTCGCCTGAGCGCCGGGGTAAGGCCCCCGGTATAGCCATTCGTCGCGATCACCACATCGCCGGCGGAGACTGTCCCGCGGCCAGTCTCGACATGCCATCCGGCGCCGCTCCGACGGACGCCCGTCACCGGCGCACTGGCGCAGACCGGAACCCTGCGCCGGCGGCAGGCCTCGAGCAGCCCCTTGTAGTAGAGCGCCGGATGCAATTTGCCGGACCGCTCGACGACCATGCCGCCGAAATAATAGTCGCTGGCGATTTCTTCACACTGCCGCTCACGCGGCACCATGTAGGCGCCGGACTGGGCGGCCGAATTGAGCGCAGCGAGCCGGCGCGTCTGCGCTTCGAAATGCTTCCTTGTCCACGCGCCGACAAAGCGGCCGGGCTTTTCCCAGAAGCAATCGATCCGTTCCTCCTCGATCAGCCGGTCGATCAGGCCAAAGGCGTCGGAGGCATCCGAGAGCAGCCGCTCGGCCCGCTCTGGCTCGACATTGGCGGTCCGGCCGGTGAAGCTTTTGCCGATATTGACACCGCCGCTGACGGCGCCGCCATTGCGGGTGCTGGCGCCAAAGCCGAGCTCGCCCGCTTCGAGCACGACCGCGTCGATGCCGTGCTTGGCCAGTTCGAGCGCCGTCGACAGCCCGGCATAGCCGCCGCCGACGATTGCGACGCGCGCCGCTCTCGGCACGTCAACGAGGTCCCCAGTCGTCGGCGTGTAAGCTTCCCACCAATACGGGATCGGCTTGAAGTCCCGGTGGAAGATGTCGCGAACCATCGGCTTCTACTCCTCGAATACAGCGTCCGGCAGCCGATCGTGAATTTCGCGAAGGTTGACCGGGGGCGCGATCTCGGGACAATCGGAGGTGTTCGGGCAGGCTTCTTCCGGGAGAACGCCATGATCAATCGGACCGCGACCTTGCGCCGGCTCCTCGCCGAGGAACAGTTCATCGACATGCCCGTCGCCTATGACCCGCTCGGCGGCCGGCTGATCGAGAGCCTCGGGTTCAAGACCGTCTACAATGGCGGGTTCGTGACCGGCGGATCACGCTGCACCTCCGAGCCGCTGCTGACGATGGACGAGCAGGTACGCACCGCCGGCGATATCGCCAAGGCGGTCAACGTGCCGGTCGTCGCCGATGCCGGCGCCGGCTTCGGCGAGCCGCTGCACACGATGCGCACAGTCGCGGAATTCATCCATGCCGGCATCAGCGGCATCCATATCGAGGACCAGCTCTTTCCCAAGCGCGCGCATTACCACAAATATGTCGCGCATGTGATCCCGCGGAAGGACTTCGTCGACAAGATCAAATTCGCCTGCCGCCGGCGCGATGAGACCGACAAGGATTTCGTGATCATCGCGCGCAGCAATTCCTGCCGCTTTGAAGGGCTCGACGAGGCGGTGACCCGGATCAACATGGCGGCCGATGCCGGCGCCGATATGGGCTTGATCTTCCCGCGCACGCCGGAGGAATTGCAGCAGGCTACAAAGCTCACGAAGGTTCCGTTGGTCTATGTCCGCAGCCTCGGCAACCGCGACAACCGTCCGACCCCGAGTTCGAAGCAATTGGCCGAGATGGGCTACAAGGCCTGCATCGACGCCTTGCTGTACTTGCTGGTCAGCTTCCATCACGCGAAGCGGGCATTGACGGAGCTGAAGCAGAACGGCGAGTACGCCGGCCTCAGCCGGGAGGACTGCGTCGCTGCCCGCCACGAAATCGAGACGCTGGTCGGCCTCGACCGCTTCTATGAGGTCGAAGAGCAGACTGTTGAAGACAAGAAATGGGGTGATCGGTAATGAACTGGACCGAACGGCGCGAGCGCTTTCGCGCGATCCTTTCCGGCAATCGCTGCGTGCATCCGGGATCGGTGTACGATGCCATCTCGGCGCGCATCGCCGAGGATCTCGGTTTCGAGGTCGGGATGTTCTCCGGCTCGATCGGGTCGATGTCGGTGCTCGGCGCCCCCGATCTCGTCGTGTTGACCCTGACTGAATTTGCCGCTCAGGCCTATCGCATCTGCCGCGCCGGCAACTTGGCACTGCTTGTCGATGCCGACCATGGCTACGGCAATGCGCTGAATGTGCGCCGGACCGTCGAGGAGTTGGAGACGGCAGGCATCTGCGCGATGTCGATCGAGGACACGGTATTGCCGCGGCCTTATGGATCGGGCGGCAAGCCGAGCTTGAGCTCGGTCGAAGAGGGTGTCGGGAAGATGAAGGCGGCATTGTCGGCGCGCCAAGATAAAAACCTCGTCATCGCCGGACGGACCAGTGCGCTGGCGATCGCCAATCTCGACGAGACCCTGAAGCGCGCCAAGGCCTATGAGGCGGCTGGGGTCGACGCGGTATTCCTCGCCGGCGGCGTTACCATCGAGGCGGTCGAAGCGGTGTCGTCGGCGATCAGGATCCCGCTGATCCTCGGCGGCGGCAGTGGCCAGCTCGGCGATCTCGACTGGCTCGGCGCGCATCGGGTCCGGATCGCATTGCAGACGCACGCCCCGTTTTCGGCCGCGGTGCAGGCGGTTCACAATACGCTGAAGGCATTGCGCGACGGTGTGGCACCGCGCGATCTCAAAAACATCGCCTCCCCCGAACTGATGCGGCGGGTCACCCGCGCCGACGACTATCAGCAATGGACGAAGGACTTTCTCGGCGGAAATTGAGCATGCGCCGCTCAGTGCAGCTTCACCGGTGGGCCGGTTCGGCGCGACAGAGCGCGCGAGAGCAAGCCGAGCACGGCGTATAGACTGCCATTCAAGGCTCGCTCGTGGATCACGCGCAGCGAGTGGTACATCACCCGAGCAAACAAACCCTCGATGAACATGCCGCGGCCGAACAGGAATCCCATCAGGCTTCCGACCGTGGTGTGCCTGCCGAGTGACACCAGCGAGCCGAAGTCCCGGTATCTGAAGGGCAGCAGGGCCCCACCACGCAATCGGCGCTCGATTTGGCGGACCATGTGCGACGCCTCCTGGTGAGCGGCCTGGGCTCGGGGCGGCACCGGTGTGAGCGTACTGCGCTGTGGACAGGCGGCACAGTCGCCAATAGCGAAAATGTGGGGATCGCGGGTGGTCAGCAGTGTCGGCTCGACGACGAGCTGGTTGCTGCGACTGACCTCCAGCCCGTCGAGGTCTCGCAAGACCTCAGGGGCTTTGACGCCCGCCGCCCACACCACCAGTTCCGAGGTGATGAACTTGCCGTCGGCCAGCGTCACGCCTTCCGCTGTCACTTCGGTCACCTTTGCGCTGGTATGGACCTCCACACCCATCTCATCGAGGAGGCGGCGCGTGGCTTCGGAGATGCGTTCCGGCAGACCGGGCAGGACGCGGTTGGCGGCCTCGATGAGCACGATGCGAAGGTCGCGTTCTGGATCGATGCGATCGAGCCCGTAGGCAACCACTTCCCGCAGCGTCCGATGCAGCTCTGCGGCCAACTCCGTGCCGGTTGCCCCTGCGCCGATGATTGCGACGTACAGCTGGCCGGGACGCACTGGGCCGTCCTGCGTTTGCGCGCGCAGGCACGCATTGACCAGGCGCCGATTGAACCGCTCCGCCTGCGCCTGAGTTTCCAGCGGCACCGCATGCTCGGCGACGCCTGGGGTGCCGAAGTCGTTGGTGATGCTGCCGATCGCGATCACCAGCGTATCGTAGCCGATTGACCGGGGCGGGGTGATCTGCCGCCCCTCATCATCGAAATTGGCGCCCAGGCGGACCTCTTTGGCGGCGCGGTCGAGACCGATCATCGCACCGAGGTGGTAGCGGAACCCGTGCCAGTGCGCCTGCGCGAGGTAGTTCACCTCGTACTCGCCGGGGTCCAGGCTGCCGGCGGCTACTTCGTGCAGCAACGGCTTCCAGAGATGGGTGCGGGCGCACTCCACCAGAGTGACGCGCGCCCCAAGCTTCGATCCAGGCCGGCGCCGGCCGACGCGATCGCCGAGCCGGGTGACGAGCTCCAACCCGGCAGCGCCGCCGCCCACCACAAGGACCCGATGCAACTCATCGGCAAGATTCTTGTCCGGGAACGTAGCCGCCATCTCATTCGCGTCGGCGGGAGACACGCCCGTGGGAGGGGGCGGATCCTTCATCATCATCGTGTCAGTTTGTCGGGGCATCGTCGGCGAGGTGGCGGCGGACTCCTTTGCAATAGGGCCAACGCGTCGCCCAGGCATTCGAGCCGCGTGTGAGTCACCCAAGCCTGCGCAAGAGGGCTAGCTGGCGATCCGAACAGCAAACGCGATAGCGCGAGGCAATTCTCGCCAGGGACACTCGACACGGCCGAACCCTGCCTCACGCAGCGCCGCCAAATGCGGTTCGACGCCATCGACAAAACGGTCGCAGTTCAAGAAACAGCCGCCGGGCTCTAACAGGTCATGGATCGCCCGGTAGCAGGCGAAGATCTTCTCGGGGTCGCGCAGGTTGTGCAGGGCGATGGCGGAAATGGCGAGGTCGAAGGGGCCGCCGACCTGCTTTGGCCATGACGGATCGACGAGGTCGCAAAGGACGTAGCGGAGTCGATCCGACCGGTCGGCGAGACGCTGGCGAGCGCGGTCGAGCATCGGCTGGGAATAATCCTGCAACGTGACGCGAGCCGCCGCGAAGGCATGCAGCACCTCTTCGCTGACCGCACCATAACCCGCGCCAACGTCCAGCACCTGCAACTCGGCATCGCGCGGAAACGGCGCAAGCGACAACATCTGCCGCAAGAGGGGCCGCCGCTCGGGGTCGCGAGCCGCGTCCCGCGTAATCCATTCCGCAACGTAATCGGTCGAGTGCCAATCGTGCGGGAACACGGCGAAGTCTTTGGTTTCTACGGGCATCAGGGAAAACCTCAGTGGATGGCTTTTCGAATCGCTGCGGCGCTCGCGGTTCAAGCGCCCGGCCGTCCGCGAGCAATCAGGCGGGTGGGATCCTGCCATAACCATAGATTAATCCGGCTCGTTCAAAATTTCTCGACATGATCCGCGGGATCGGATTAGTTTCGAGGCTATGTTCGCCCTATGTTCCTGCCTGACGGTCGGGGGACGGCCGCCGGATCTAGCTTGCGACTGCAGCCGCGAGCTAGTCCCCCGCATTCGGGAGCCCAGATGTCGATAGAGCTGCTCGCGGCCGCCGGTCTTGCCGTCGCGCTTGCGGGAGCCGCGCTCGCAGCGGCCATCCTTCTTCGCCTCCGCTACAATCCGACTGTACGACGGCAGGGCCTCGAACAAGTGCTGCGCGACGAGCTTGGGCGCGGACGGCAGGAGAGCGCCATGGGCGCCAAAATGTTGCGCGAGGAGGCGGCGTCGAGCGCCAGGGACTTGCGCGAGGAGGTTCGGCACACACTCCAGCAACTGGGGGACCGCCTCGGTGTCGCGGTAACGGAGCTAACCCGGAAGTCCGAGACCCAGCAAGGCGCGCTGCGCAACACGGTCGAAGGCCGCCTCGACGTGCTGCGCTCGGAAAATGCCGCGAAGCTGGAACAAATGAGGCAGACGGTCGACGAAAAGCTCCAAGGGACACTCGAACAGCGGCTCGGCGCCTCATTCAAGATGGTCAATGACTCGCTGACCCGGGTGCACGAAAGTGTTGGCGAAATGCAAGCCCTGGCGACGGGCGTCGGCGACCTGAAGCGGATCCTCGGCAACGTCAAATCGCGGGGAACCTGGGGCGAGGTGGCGCTCGGCAACATCCTCGAGGAGATCCTCACGGCCGACCAATACGCCCGCAATGTCGAGGTGCGGCCGCGCAGCAATTTGCGGGTCGAGTTTGCGATAAGATTGCCGGGCGACGGTGAAATGCCGTTATGGCTGCCGGTCGACGCCAAGTACCCGACGGAGGATTACGATCGGCTGGTCGAGGCGAGCGAGCGAGGCGATCTGGAAGCAACCGAGGCGGCGTTGCGCGGGATCGAAACGCGAGTGCGCAGCGCTGGAAAGGATATTTGCGCCAAGTATGTGGCGCCGCCGCACAGCACCGATTTCGCCATCATGTTCCTGCCGACCGAGGGGCTGTTCGCTGAGGTAATAAGACGGCCCGGGCTGGTCGACTGGCTGCAGCGCGAGTGCCACATCATGGTGGCGGGGCCGACGACGCTCGTCTCGTTATTGACCTCGCTGCGGATGGGCTTCCGTACGCTGGCGATCCAGCAGCGTTCGAGCGAGGTCTGGCAGGTCCTCTCCGCGGTCAAGACCGAATTCGAAAAATTCGGCGGCGTTCTCGACAAGGTCCACAAGAAGCTCGACGAGGCGCAGAAGGTCGTGGAAGAAGCCGGTGTGCGCCGCCGTGCAATGGACCGCAAGCTGCGCGGCGTCGAGGTGCTGCCGGAGATCGAGGCCGCGGTATTGCTGGCGCCAGCGCCTGCCGTATTGATCGAGGACGCCCGCGAAGCCGCGGAGTAACCCGTCCGCAACGTGACGACGAACACCGCGCCGCTTACGCACCGGTGACAGATGTCATCGAACGGCGGCCGGCACGCAGGCGCAGACCGGGCGCCGGGCGCTCAAGCAGCACCTCGCGGCGAAAGCGCACGAGGCGCGCGGGCCGACCGCCCGTCGTGGCGCTGATCCCGCCGGTCTCCTCGACGAGGCCCTGCTGCTCGACGAGGCGCCGAAAATTTTGCTTGTGCAGCCGCACCCCCGACAGCGCCTCGACCGTGCGTTGCAGCTGCAGCAGGGTGAATGCCGGCGGCATCAGCTCGAACACGACAGGGCGATATTTGATCTTGCCGCGCAACCGGCCGATCGCGGTGGCAAGGATGCGACGGTGATCGGCCGCCATCGGCACCCCGAAGACCGGGCCATCTTCCGACGGCATTGGATGCCCGAGATCGCGCCAGCGCTCCTGGATGAGACCCGCCTCGTAGAGCAGCTCATAGCGTTCAAGGACCAGCTCCTCGTTCCAGGAAGCGGCAAAGGCGAGGCCTACCCTCTCCTCGCGCAGCCGCCGCTCCAATCCGGTCGCCGCCTGCCCCGCCCACAAATGCAAACGCTCCTCGACCGGGGCGAGCGCCGCCGGCCTGCCCGAACGCCAGTCCTCCCATGGGAAAAACCGGTACCAGTTTTGCCACAGCGCTTCGGCGGCTCCGCTCGGGCGCGCTTCGCGCACCAGCGCCAGATAGGCGACGGTCAGGGCCCGGCCCGCTCGCGTCTCGCCAGTTTCGGTGCGGTCACGGTCGCCAAAGGTGTAGAGCTGCTCGACATAGCCGAGCCTCTGGCTGGTCTGCCTCTCCACCCAGGCGCGCAGTCCGACCTCCAGAGTACGGTGCTCGACCTCCAGCGGGCCGGAGGGCAATGCCTCGACCGGCTCGCGCCCGATTCGAACAGTCAGAATACGGGGCTGGTCCACGGTCGCTGTTACGATAGCCGCGCTGAGCCTGATCGACAGCGCCGCCCCACGGCCGCGCGCAGGCGCTATCTCGCCGGAGCTCAGTGCGGCACTATTTCCAGCACTCCTTTGCATGTGTCGGGATCACCTAGGGCTGCATCCGCCTCATCCTACCACATCGCCTATGCCATAAACCTGGCAGGATCCGATGGACAGTGAATCGATACGCTGGCCGCGTCGCGCATGGCTGCGCTAAGATCGGCGGGATGCGGGCCGAGAGGGAGGATCTTCAAAATGGCCGGGGAAGCCCTCGAAGCGAACGCGGCGCAGCGCCGCTATTGGAATACGGTCGCCGGGCCGCGCTGGGTTGCCAGCCCGGGGTTCAGGGAGCGGCGCAACCAGGAAAGCCTCGCGCTATTGCTGGCACATCTCGACCTCGTCGGCGGCGAGAGCGTCCTCGAAATCGGCTGCGGAACGGGTGCGCTGACCTTGCCGCTCGCCGCGGCGGTCGGCGAGCACGGTCGCGTGGTCGCAGTCGACATCTCCGAGCCGATGCTTGGGGCGGCGCGGCAGAAGGTCGGCGAGCGCGGGCTGCACAATGTCACCTTGCTGTCCGGCGACGCTCAGCTGTTCGCATTCGAGCCTGCCGCCTTCGATCTCGCGACCTCGCGTATGGGCGTCATGTTTTTCGCCGATCCGACGGCCGCCTTCCGCAACATAATGGGCGCGCTGAAGCCAGGCGGTCGTCTTGTCTTCGCCTGCTGGGCGCCGCTCGCCGAGAACCGCCATTGGCTGATCTCTTACGACATCGCGCTCCGCCATCTTGGACCGCCGGCGGCGCCGCCGGCTCACGAGCCCGGCCCCCTCGCCTTCGGCGACCCCGACTATATCCGCCGGATTCTTCTTGCGGCCGGGTTCTCCGATATCGCGGTCGAAAGGGCCTACCCGACGATCATCTGCGGCAGCCCCGAGGAAGAATCGCAACAAGCGCTGATGATGGGACCGACGGCGAGGTTGGTCGAGGAGAAGAAACCCGACGAGGCGACCCGCAAGACGATCGCCCGCGAGATCGAGGCGGCGTTCGGCGCCGCAGCCAGCTCCGGCCCGATCCGGCTGCCGGCGACGATCTTTCTGGTCGCCGCCCGCCGCCGGCACGTCAAATAATCTTTCTTTCCCGGAAATCCTCAATCTGCGTCGGAGTGTAGCCGAGCTCGGCTAGGATTTCCTCGTTATGCGCGCCGAGTTCCGGGGCGATGCCGATATGCGCGGGGGTTTCGGAGAAATGCCACGGCGAGCCGTGGACTTTCAGCCGCTTGCCGTATTTCGGGTAGTCAATTTCGGTCACATATCCATTGGCCAGGACGTCGGGGTCATTGGAGGCTTCGAGCAATGTGTTGATCGGCGCGGCGACTATGTCGGCACCGCGCATCCTCGCCACCCAATCGTCGCGCGCCCCGCTCGTGAATAACTCGTCGAGCAGGCGCAGCAATGTCGCGCGCCTTTCGTCGGACGAGACGATCACGCCGAGATCGCCAAACCCGGCCTCTTCAAGAGCCTCGTAAAAGCCGAGCGCGGTCATCGCGTCGCGCCATTTGCGGGCGCCGTTCAGCTGGAACACCAACGGCTTGCCGTCCCGGTCGCTGAAGCTGGCGCTGAGGCCAGGGCGCTCAGGCGTGCCGGTGACGCGGGCCTGGCCGGTGACCGGGTCGCGGTTGCGCCACATCGCCGTCGTCAAAGTCCAGCCCATGAGACGGATCTGCCCGCCGAGCAACGAGCAATCGACCTTCTGGCCGGTGCCGGTGTTGCGCGCATAGGTCAGCGCCGCGAGCGCGCCGCCAAAAGCGAGGATCGCGCAGGTCTCGTCGGCGACGGATACTATGCCTGTCTTCAACGGTTGACCCGGCGTCGAGTAGGCTTCCGCGATGCCGCCGAGCGCCTGGGCCATCGAGTCGGTTCCCGGCAGATCGGCATGTGGGCCCTTGGGGCCATAGCCCGAGATCGACATATAGACGAGCCTCGGGTTCACCTTTCTCAATTCTTCGTAGCCGAAGCCGTTCTTCTCGGCCGCGCCGGGCCGGAAATTCTGCCCGAAGATGTCTGCCTTTGCGACCAGCTTGGATAGGATCTCGCGGCCCTCCTGGGTTTTCAGGTTGAGCGTGAGGCTCTTCACGCCTCGATTGTTCGTCTCGAAATAGGTACTGGGCATACCGGGCAGGACGGTCGAGCCGCGGGAATTGTCGCCGACCTGCGGGACCTCGATCTTGATCACCTCCGCGCCGAGATCGGCCATCAGCATGTAGGGCACAGTGCCGGCTTGCGCGGTGGAACAGGCGACGACCTTGACGCCGTGCAGCGGGCCCTGGGGCTTATTCATGGTGCAGTCTCCTCAAAGGCGCTTTTCGGCGATGCCAGGCCGTAATGCTCGCGCAGGTTTTTCCGGCATATTCCGTGCGGAATAGCCCGCGCCGCTGCAGCAAGGGGATCACCTCCGCGCTGAACACGTCTAGCTGCGCCGGCAATAGCGGAGGCATGATGTTGAAGCCGTCCGCCCCACGGTCGGTGAACCAGTCCTCGATCAGTTCGGCAATCTGCTCCGGCGTGCCGGCGGTGGTGAAATGGCCGCGGGCGCCGGCCAAATAGCCGAGCAATTGCCGCAATGTCGGCCGGTCCCGCCGCACCAGGTTGAGGATCACTTCGGTCCGGCTGCGCGCCGCCTCGACCGAGCCGGGGTCCGGGAAATCTTTCGGCGTCAGCCGGCGGTCCAATGGCAGGTGCGAGAAATCATGCCCGCCGAACCGGCCGGAGAGGCGCTTGCGCCCGACCTCGGGATCACACAAATCGTCCACCTCGCGCGCCAGGCGCTGCGCCTCGACCTCGGTGGAGCCGATCATCGGGCTGAGGCCGGGCAGGATCAGCACCTGGTCGGGCGGCCGCCCCTCGGCCGCCGCCAACGCCTTCAGATCCGCGTAGAATTCCTGCGCCGTCTCCTTCGCCACATGGGCGGTGAACACGGCGTCGGCATGACGCGCGGCAAAGCGCCGGCCGGTATCGGACGACCCCGCCTGCACGAGCACCGGCCGGCCTTGCGGGCAGCGTGGCATGTTGAGCGGTCCGGCCACCTGGTAGAAATCGCCGCGGTGATTGATCGGCCGGATGCGGTCCGCTCGCGCATACTGCCCGCCCACCCGGTCGTCGAGGACCGCGTCCTCGGCCCAGCTGTCCCATAGCGCCTTGACCACGGTCATGAACTCCTCGCCGCGGGCATACCGGTCGGCGTGGCTCACCTGCCCCGTGCCGCCAAAATTGCGCGCCGCTGTCGCCAGCCACGAGGTGACGATGTTCCAGGCGACGCGCCCGTTGCTGATGTGATCGATCGAGGCGAACTGGCGCGCCAGGTTGAAGGGTTCGGTATAGGTGGTGGACGCCGTGGCGATCATCCCGATCCGGCTGGTTGCCATCGCCAAGGCAGCAAGGGTGGTGACGGGCTCGAGCCAGATGCGCGGCGCCTGCGCGACGTCCTCTCCGAGCGCGAGTTGGTCGGCGATAAAAATCGAGTCGAACTTCGCCCTCTCGGCACGCTGCGCGAGGTCCTGGTAATAGCGGATATCGGTCAGCGCCTGCGGCGACGACGCCGCATGCCGCCAGGAAGCCTCGTGGTGTCCGCGGCTGTGAATGAAAAGGTTGAGGTGCAACTGCCGCTTCATGCCGCCCATATATGGCTGTCCTCGATTCTCTTGCCCGATTACTACCCGCGATTCGCAGTTCCTGCTATCGCGCGATCAATAGCCGACGCAAATCGGGCTTCAAAATCATGAACCGTTCGACCTCCGCGAGCGCGATCTCGCCCCCGGTTTGGAACCTATGACTTGGTCGGGCGGCCTTGAACGCGGCCACTTTCGTGCAAGGTTCGAAGCGTCCTCGCCCAGTCGGCCGACAGCTCCATTCCCCGATCTGCCGGGTGGTGAACCAGAAAACCTTGTCCTCCGATTTCGAGCGCGCTAACGCGTGTCGTTTTGATCAACCGCGAGTGGGCACGGAATGCTTTGCTCGAACAGGTCTGACCGGTGGTTCGGATCGATCGGAGCGCGCCGCCTCCAAACGATGTTGCGGCTGTTGCCGATGCTCCTTCTCGCGGCCTGCGGCCAGCAGAGCGCATATGGTCCCGGCGGGGGGCGGATGGAATTTGGCGCGGACGGCTGGAAGTGGGCGTCGCCGCAGCGCTACTACCCGCCCCCGGGCCCGCCGGAGGATCCCTGGGGCCCCTATATCCGCGAGGCCGCTGCGCGCTTTCGCGTGCCCGGGCATTGGGTGCGGGCGGTGATGCATCAGGAATCGGGCGGTGAGCAACAGGCCACCTCCCCGGTCGGGGCTATGGGGCTGATGCAGGTCATGCCCGCAACCTATGAGGGGCTGCGGGCGCGCTACCAGCTCGGCGACGATCCGTACGACCCACACAACAACATTCTGGCAGGCGCCGGCTATATTCGAGAAATGTACGATCGGTTCGGCGCGCCGGGCTTTCTGGCCGCCTATAACGCCGGTCCCGATCGGGTTGACAGCTACCTGGCCGGACAAGCCGCCCTGCCGGACGAGACAGTAAACTATCTCGCCGCGATCACGCCCAATCTCGGCACGGACGTGCCGCGGTCAGGGCCTTTCGCGGCCTATGCCTCCGCGCGCTCTGGTCGCGCGCTCGCGGCGCAGAGGCCAACCATAGCCAGCCTGGCAGCGGGATGCGACGTGAACGCCGCGTATAACCCAAACCATCCCTGCACGACCCTGCTGCACGCAGCAGAGCAACCGGCAAATAGCCAGCCGGCGTATACCGAACAGGCGTATGCCCCAGAGGCCGTGGTGCGACAGGTCGGGGCGGGCGGCTGCGACCTGGACGCCGCCTACGATCCGGCCCATCCCTGCACGTCTTCGGCGCAATCGGCAGGCATGTCGTCCGCGGCTTCGGTTCAACATGCCCCCACGGCGCGGGTCCAACTAGCGTCGGCTGCCAATTGCGACCCGAACGCCGCCTTCAATCCTGCCAGACCGTGTCACGCCACAACAATGGCCAGCACTGTCGTGTTGCCCCCGGCGAAGACCCGGCCGGCATCTGCGGCTTTGCACCAAGCCGCCGCCCCGCCAATGCGCGCGCTGCCGAGCCATTCCGCCGAGCCGAGCGGAGGATGGGCGATCCAGGTGGGCGCCTTCGCCAGTCCCGGCCTGGCACGCACGGTGGCAGAAGGCGCCCGCGCCCAGGCCCCAGACCAGCTGCGCTCTGCATCCTTGGCACTGCAACCGACAGCGCCGTTCGGCGGCAAGGTCCTCTATCGCGCTCGTCTCGCTCATTTGTCGGCGAACGCAGCGTCGAGCGCCTGCGCGCGCCTCAACCACCGCCAACTCCCCTGCGTCGTCGTCCCGCCGAACGGCGCCTGACCGCGGAGCTCAGGTTCTATGCCAGGTGGCTTTCAGCCCGGACTTTGCGCCCCGTCGGTACTCGGGATTGGATACCGCAAGGGCGCGCATGGAAGCTAACAAGGTCAGAAAAGGCCCATTCCAGACAGAGAGCTAGGCCCGAGCCGGAGTGTACTTCGACAGGAAATCTTTGACCCGGGCTTTCGCCGAATTGAGTGCCGCGCCGGTTTTCCACTCCGCGATGAATTCGCAGTTGGGGAGCAGCTTTGAGAGCTCCTCGGAGATCGGGTAGGGGTGGGCCTCGTCGTTGCCGGCCAGCACGAGGCACGGTGTGCGGACCGTCGAGACGAAGGCGCGGTCGACGCAGTAGACAAAGCCGGGGGCGTAGAGGTTCTGGCAGAAGGCGTCCAGTACCTGCTCGGTGGCCTCCGGGTGGTCCTTGAGGGTTTCCGCCCACCCGTTGAAGCGGGCGGGGCGGCCGGGCGCCATCGGGCCGACGCGGCCGATCGGCTGCGCCAGCACCGCGCTCTGCAGGCGCTCGGGCTGCTGCTTGATCAGGTTGAGGATGAACGAGCCGCCGATGCACTGGCCGTAGAGATGACAGCGGTCGATGCGCAGGTGGTCGAGGACCGCGATGTGGTCGGCGGTGTAGCTGTCCCACCCGTCCTGCGCGGTGATCGGGGCGCGCGACTGGCCGCCGGCGTTGCGCTGATCCATCGCGATGACGCGGAACTTGTCGGCGAACTCGGTGGTCGGATTGATCGGCGCCGAGGACTGGCTCCACACGTCGATCACCGACTGCAGCCCCGCCGGCGCAAAGGTCAGGATCGGGAAACCCTGGCCGAACTCCTCGTAATAGATGCGCGCGCCGTGATGTTCAAAGCTCGGCATGTCGGTATCCTTTCGAGAGGAAAGAAAGGGGGGAGGTGGCGAGATGTTAGTCGATCTTTACCGGGACCGAAAGAGTTTGGGCCGCGCTGCGGCAGAAGGCTCGGAAGCAGCACCAGCTCAAGTTGTGGCGAGTTGCTCTGCGGAGGAATTGGCGCCCAGAGCGCGGGCGGCAATGAGGATGAGGAGGCCCAAGGCCACGATCGGCCCGGCCGGGACGTGCCACGCCTCGGCGAGACCGGGCGGAATCATCGAGAGCACAAACAGTGCTGCGAGCGCGAGCCTTACCCGCCCGGCGAGCCCGGCCGGGTCGCGGACGAGCCAAGCCGCCGCGACTGCGCCCAGCATCAAATCGTAGATCAATGCCACCGGGAACGCGACGAGGGTCGCTGCGGCGAGCATCGCTGCCCGGATCGGCAGCGGGAGGCCGCGCCGCCACACGAAAGCCACCAGGAAACCGGCGCCGAGCGTCGCCGCCGCCTGCGCCATATAGGCCGCAATCGGGGTTCCGCCCGCCAGCAGCACGCCTCCGAAGGGGGTGGTGAGGCCGCCGAAATTGATGCGGCCGGATGCGTAGGTTGCTTGCGACCCGGCCGCGGCGGCGAGAAAACGGTACCAGGTCGCCCAGCCGAAGAGCATGAGCGACACCCCGGAGAGCGCTGCCGCCGATCCGAGAGCCGCGCCGAGAGCGCGCCAATGGCGTCCGGCGAGCAACGCCACCGGGACGAGAAGCGCGAAATGCGGCTTGTAGCAGAGGGCCCCGAAACAAATCCCGGCAAGGATCGGCCGGCGGTCGATCCACAACGTGCCGGCACCGAACAACGCCGCCGTCAGAAACGAATTCTGCCCCAAGCCGAGCGCCCAGAAGACCGCCGGGAACGCCAAAACCGGGATGATTGCCGACCAGCCGCGCTCGGCCAAAATCGCCCGCATCACGACGAGGCAGAGGGCGAGCGTCGCCGCCTCGAAGACGACGAAGGCCGCCAGATACGGCAGACGGGCGAGCGCGGCGCACAGCAGCAGGAAGACCGGCGGGTAGTAGAAGAACCGGTACTCGATGCCGGCCGCGGTGGCGCGCTGTTCGGCGGCGTCATGGGCCGCCTGGTCGTAGGCGAGTTCCGGCGTGCCGGAATCTGCCAAGGCGCCGGCCGCATAAAAGCTGACGAAATCGGTGCTGGTGGGCCTCGTGAGCGGCACAATCAGCCCGTGGGTTCCGGCGACGAGAAATAGAAACGCGGCAGTCTCGACCGCGAGCAGGATGCGGCAATAGGCGAGCACGCGATCGCGGTCGAGCGCGGCGCCGAGAACATACAAAAAGTGCAGCGCGGCAGTTGTCACGGCCTCTCCGATCGACGGCTTCGGCCGGATGGAGGCTCGCCGCGGGAGGAGGCTAGCAATAAGGAAGGTCGGTTAGGGAAGGGTTAACCGTGGTGCGTACGACATGAGCCGCCAACATGAGCTCGCGGCTGCTCGTGCAGGCTTAACCGTTTGGTACGAATTGCTCGACCAAAATCGGCTATACCGATTGTTAACGGAGATCGCGATGGGCGGCCCGCCACTCTCACAGCACCGGATTAAGAAAGCCGGCACGGTACGCGGCCTGATGGCGGATGATAGCGGCGTTACCGCGATTGAATATACTCTGATTGCGGTACTGATCGCGATGGCCTTCGTTGCCCTTATTACTCAGATCGGGGACTTCGTCAGCACACCTTTCCAAACAATCGCGGGCAAGCTTTGAGGCGAGCTCAGCCGAGGCGCTCGGCTCGCCTCAGGAAATCGATGAAGATGGCCGCCAACAGGCCCTCCTTGGCGTTCCACTCCTCGAGCGCGACATCGAGGTCGGGGCGGTCCTCGGTCAGGACCTCGTGATATTCGCTGTTCGGCATCAGCCGATGCGCCGCCTGACCTGGCCCGCGCGGGTGCACCCGGTCGTTGCCGGGGATGATGCAGGCCGGCATCGTCAGCGAGCGCAGCTCAGCGGGGCTCAAGCCTATAACCGGATGATGGGCCCCTTTGTCGAAGGCGCGCCGCCACTCTTCCATGACCGCGATAAAACGCTGCGGGTCGAGCGCCGTCAGCCGCGCGCGGTTGGCCGGGTTGGCGGCAACCGTTTCGGCGAAATGCTCGGTGCGGCACACCGCCTCCATGCCGCCTTGCTGTGCCACATTGATGAACTGCGAGTAGTAATTCTCGACCAGGCGGTGCGCCGCGTAGGCACCGCCCGTCACCCGCCACAGCAACAGGCCGCGCACATCGGCCGGATGGCGCAGCGCCATCAACAATGCCAGGCGGCAGCCCGACGAGCTGCCGCCGATATATGCTGGAAGCGCGTCGAGCTGTAACAACAGAGCGCGCAGATCTTCGGCCCAGATCTCGTTCTCGGAATTTCCGCCATCGAACGAGACGCCGGAGGCGCCGCAATTGCGCCGGTCATAGACGAGCACCCGGCAGCCAGCCTCGGCTAGCTTCTCACCGAGCGATTTAACCCCGGCGAGGGCGCGCCTGCCGCCCGGCTGCAGCGCCACCCATGGCCCCCGCTCACCGAGCACTTGGTAATTTATGTCGACACCGCGGACCGTAGCGACGGGCATGGCTCTCCTCCATGGTCGAATTTTCGCAACTATGTCATCCTAGCCGACAACCACGGGGCCCGGAGAGGAATCGACGTGTGGGTTGGCGTTTTCTATTTCCCGACCGATTACGGCATCAACATCGGCGAGGAGCGGATCAAGTGACGAGCAATCTTGCCCCCTGCAAGCGGGCGGAGAGGGAGCGAGGCGCGGCATGATCCGGGAAGAGCTCGTCTTTGTCGCGACTTGCGACATCTCGGGCCTGGCGCGCGGCAAAGGCTTTCCGGTGCGCGAGCTGACGGCAAGGCTGAAGAAGGGCGTCGGCTGGACGGGCAGCAATCTGATGATGTCGCCATTCGGGCCGATCTGGGATACCCCCTTCGGCACTGCCGGCGATTTCATGATCGTGCCGGACCCGTCCGTCGAGGTACGCGTCGATTTCGCCGACGGGTCGGCGATCGAGCACTTCTTTTTGGGCGATATCTGCAATACCGACGGCAGCCCCTGGGAGTGCTGTCCGCGGCATTTCCTGCGCCGCGCCGTCAAGGAACTCGACGATGTGGCGAGCTTGAGGCTCATCGCGGCTTTCGAGCAGGAGTTCCTCTACACCGGCGTATCCGAGAGACCCGGCGACGCTTACGGACTCGGCGCCTTCCGCCGCCAGGACGGCTTCGGCGAGACCTTTACTGCCGCGTTGCGCGCCGCCGGGGTGGTGCCCGACACCTTTCTCGCCGAGTACGGCCCGCGCCAGTTCGAGGTGACTGTAATGCCGCAACCCGCGCTGACCGCCGCCGACCACGCGGTCATCACGCGCGAGATGGCGCGCGCCACCGCGCATCGGTTGGGGCACCACGTGATCTTCTCGCCAAAGCCCGACCCCGATCTCGTCGGCAATGGCGTGCACATTCATATGAGCTTCCTCGACGCCGCAGGCCGGCCGGCGACCCACGCCCCCGGCGAGCCGATGGAGCTCAGCAAACCGGCGATGCACTTCTGCGCCGGCGTGTTGCATCATATGCCGGCGATCTGTGCGGTAACCGCACCCTCGCCGGTTTCCTATCTTCGGCTGACGCCAAATGCCTGGGCGCCGACCGTGATCGACCTGGTGCGCCAGGACCGCGGTGCCATGCTGCGAATCTGTCCCACCTTTGCCGCCGCGACCCCGGCAGAAGTGACGCGCCAGTTCCACCTCGAGTTCCGAGCCACCGACGCCGCGGCGAGCCCCTACCTTTGCCTGGGGGCCGTGATCTTTGCCGGGGTCGACGGCATCCGCCGCGGGCTGGAGCTGCCGAAATCCGGCCCGCCGGGGCATCTGCCCCAATCACTTCCGGAGGCGCTCGACCGCCTCGCCGTCAACAAGACGGTGGCCGACTGGTTCGGCCCGACCCATTTCGACGCGTATATCAGGTTCAAGCGGGTCGAAGCGGAGAAGGTCGCCGGGCTGTCGCCGGCCGAGCTCTGCGCCCGGTACGCCGAGGTTTATTGATGGCCAAGGCAGCACTGCTCGAACCCGACGAACCTGACCCGGTTACGCTCGCTAACGAGGCGGGAGATTCGGTGTTCTTTCTTACCTGCGAGCATGCGGGGCGCGCCTTTCCCCGTCGGCTCGGCACGCTCGGTCTGCTGGAGGCCGAGACCCTGCGGCACATCGCATGGGATATCGGCATCGGAGCCGTCGGGCGTGAGCTTTCGCGCCTGTTGAATGCGGCGGTGACCTTGCAAACCTATTCGCGCCTGGTGATCGACTGCAACCGCGACCCCAATGTCCCAACCTCGATACCGGAGATCAGCGAAAACACGGAAATTCCCGGCAACCGCGGCCTCGACGAGGCTGAGCGAGCCGCCCGGATTGATGCGATCTTTCGCCCTTATCACAATGCGATAGCGGCGGCTCTGGACCGCCGAGCGGCGGCAAACCGTGCCTCGGTGCTGGTGGCGCTCCACAGTTTCACGCCGGTCTTCAAAGGCGCCCCGCGGCCATGGCATGTGGCGGTGCTGTTCAACCGCGACCCGCGGCTGGCGCATGCCCTGGCGCAACTGTTGCGCGCCGAAGGCGACCTGATGGTCGGCGAGAACGAGCCGTACCAAGTCAGTGATCTGTCGGACTATACGGTCCCGGTGCATGGCGAAAGGCGCGGCCTACCGCATGTCGAGATCGAGATCCGCCAGGATTTGATCGCCCACCCAGCGGGTCAGAAAGAATGGGCCGAGCGCCTTGCCCGGCTGCTGCCCACCGCCCATGCCGCGTTGCTGCGCCGATGCCCACCGTGATAGAGATCGCTTAGTCGCCAACACCTACAAGAGTGAGAATGCCGAGTAGGGCGAACATAACGGCGGCCGTGATGCGTGTGGGCTTCACCGGGAGCTGGTCGGCGATCCGGTCGCCGACGAGCACGGCGGGGATGTTCGCCAGCAGGGACGCTAAAGGCAAGCCACTCGCTATCGATGGGCTGTGGACGCTGACTCTGGGCGGCGGCCGGAACTCGAATTCCGACACACTTTACTTTACGGCCGGTCCCAACGGGGAGACCGACGGCTTGTTCGGCACTATCACGCCGGTCTCGAGAGAATAAATCTACCGCGCCGGCGTAACTCGTATCACCACGCCAATGCCCAGCCGTCGCGGCGCGGGTCGGAACCGGCTAGCAATATGCCGGCCGCCGCGTCGCGGCGGATGATCTCGACGCTGCACGGGCCATCCAGATCGCCGACCGTCTTGACCGGGTGACCGCGGCGCGCGAGCTCTGCGCGCACCGCCTCTGGAAAGCGGCGCTCGATGGTCAGCGCATCGTCGCCGTCATGCGGCCAGTTGGCATACTGGCCGGGGACATTCGAGGTCCAGCGCGGCATTTCAGCAGCTTGCTGCGGGTCGAGCCCGAAATCGATCATTGCGGTCAGGACCTGCAGATTGATCTGCACCTGGTTGTCGGCGCCGGGTGTGCCGAAGACGCACCACAGCGCGCCGTCCTTTAGAACCAATGGCGGGTTCATTGTGTGCCTGACGCGACGACCGGGCTGCAGCCGGTTGGGATGGCCGGGCTCGAGGTGCCAATAGCTCATCCGGTTGTTGAGCAGAATACCGGTATCGCCTGCCATGACGCCCGAGCCGAAGCCGCTGTTGATGCTTTGCACACCCGAGACGGCATTGCCCTCGCCATCGGCGGTGCAGAAATAAGTCGTATCTCCCGCGCGGGCGGCCGGGTTGCGGGCCGGCGCCGCGCGCCGCATGTCGATGCGGGCCGCGAGCCGCGCGGTATAGTCGGCGGACAACAGCTGCGCGAGCGGCGCTTCGAGCGTATTCGGGTCGGCGCCCCAGCGCTCGCGGTCGGTGAAGGCGAGCTTTTTCGCCTCCACCATGACATGCACCGCATCGGCCGACAGGAGGCCCATGCCCGTAAGATCGAAATGCTCGAGGATCTTGAGCTCTTGGAGCAAGACGAAGCCGGTCGAGTTGGGCGGGGGCTCGAGCACCGTGAAACCCCGATAGTCGATGCCGATCGGCTCCTGCTGCTCTGCCTCGAAGGCTTCGAGATCGGCGGCCGAAACAAAACTCCCGGCCGCCTCGAGACCGGCCGCGAGTCGCCGGGCCAGCCGGCCGCGGTAGAAGGTTTCCTCCCCGTCCGAGGCGATCTCTTCGAGCGTATCGGCGAGGTCCGGCTGGACAATCGCAGCACCGAGGGGCGGCGGCTCACCGCCGGCGAGAAAGGTTGCGGCGCTGCGCGGATCCCCCATCAAGGTCGCCCGGTATTCTTCGGCGAAATGGCTGTAGGCTCGGGTGGCGCCAAACCCCTCGCGGGCAAACGTGATCGCCTCGGCGAAGAGGTCGCGCCAGGGTAGCCGGCCAAAGCTGCGGTGCATCGCGCCGAGCCCGGCGACTGTGCCCGGAACCGAGATCGAGAGCGGTCCGGTGCGCGGGATGCCATGGGCGTAACGTTCCGTTGTCGCGGCCGCAGGGGCGGGGCCGGTGCCGTTGAACACGACGGCGCGGCCGGTCGCCTGATCGTAGACGTGATAGAACCCGTCACCGCCAAGCCCGGACATCATCGGCTCGACGACGGCGAGCGTCATCGCGGTCGCGACCGCAAAGTCGACGGCGTTGCCACCCGCCCGCAGCGCCAACAGGCCCGCCTGGGCGGCGAGCGGATGATTGGCCGCGACGGCCCCGCGTGCCCCGATGATCACCGGCCGGTAGGAACGCATTTCTGCACCCACTTTTGTTCTCCTTTCCGTGGCATATTAGCGGATAAAGGGCGGAGAGGCAGGAACGGGCAAGAGGCGATGAGAACAAGGCGCGGGTTTGCCGTAATTGGACTCCTACTGGCGTTGTTTACCGCCGGCTGCGCCGATACCGGCGCTGCCTCCGATAACGACAAGCGGGGGGTGTTTTACGGCGGCGTCTCGGCGGGCGGCACGCCGCCGTGACTCCGCGCCAGACGAGCTGCGGCGTGATCGTCACGGACGGGGAATGCGTTTTGCTCGGACACGCGACCCGCTCGCCACGTTGGGACATCCCCAAGGGAATTGCGGAGCCGGGCGAAACCCTTCCCGCCGCTGCTGCGCGAGAATTGCTTGAAGAAACCGGCCTCGCGATTACGCCCGAAGACCTCACCGATCTCGGCGTACATCCGTATCTCCGCGGCAAGGACCTGGCTCTGTTCATGTGGAAACCGGCGCAACTACCCGATGCGCAACGTATGATCTGCACCTCGCGCTTTGCTCTCCCCAACGGAACATTGCTGCCGGAATTCGACCGCTTCGGGCTCTTCGCATGGGAAGACGCGCTGTCGCGGGTCGGCAAGAACCTCGCGCGGGTGTTGGCATCCATCCGGCAGGTCGTGATACGCTAGCGCGATCAGTAATTAAGGAGGTTCCGATGCCCAAGCTGCGTCACATCGCGATCGCCGCGGAAGACCCGGAGAAGATGGCCGATTTTTATAAGAAAGCGTTCGACTTCAAGGAGGTCGGGCGGCCGAACGGCGTGCTCGCGGACGGTGTGTTCCTCAGTGACGGCACGCTCAACATGGCGATCCTCAAGTTCAAGACCGATCAGCTCGGCAAGGGTCTGGACTACCGCGGCATCCACCATTTCGGCGTGCTGGTCGAGGATGTCGACGAATTCTCGAAGAGGCTGGAGAGCCTCGGCGCCGAACACTACTTCGACCGCAACCAAGTGGACCCGCAGGCCGGCTATTTCGAGAAGAAATTCTATGGCCCGGAGCGCGTCCTGTTCGACATCGCCGAGCACGCCTGGGCCGGCGCCGAGCCGCTCCCCGAGCAGGTGAAAGAGGCGGCGGAGTAATTCCGAAGATCGCAACCTTTTGTTCGGTCATTCCCGCGGAAGCAGGAATCCAGGGCCCCCGTCACATCGCACGCTCTGGACCCCCGCTTTAGCGGGGGTGACGGTTACGGAGCTAAAAATGGCCAAGCTGCGTCACATCGCCATTGCCGCCAAGGACCCCGATGCGATGGCCGAGTTCTACAAGAAGGCATTCGATTTCAAGGAGGTCCGCAAGACCGACGGGCCGCTCGCTTATGGCTATCACCTGAGCGACGGGACGATCGATCTGGCGATTCTGCGGTTCAAAACCGACCAGATCGGCAAGGGTCTCGACTATACCGGCCTGCACCATTTCGGCATCCTCGTCGACAACGTCGAGAAGTTTGCGAAGAAGGTCGAGGCGATGGGTGGAACGCATTACATGGACCAGGCCGGCGACCGCGTCGGCGGGTTCGAAGTCAAGCTTTACGGCCCCGAAGGCGTGCTCTTCGACATCGCCGAGCATCCCTGGACCGGCACCGAGCCGCTGCCGGCCGAGAAGGCTGAAGCCGCCGGCTAAGGTCAGAAGTGAATTTCGTACTCGAGCTGCCAACGGATCGTTTCGCGCGGTGAGGCGGAGGTCACGCCGAATAGAATGCCGGCATTCCACCTGAGGGTGCCCGGCCCGATATTTGAGACGATGCCGAACAGTTGCGGGCCGATGCGGTTGTCCTGCGGCCAGTGTGAATTGAACCCCTCGAAAGCGCTCGGCTGGCCATAAGCCTGAAAGCCCGGCTCGATCGGCGTGCCGAAAGCGAACCTTGTTTCCCATGCATAAACAAAAAACGGTCGTCCGGCGGAAGAATTGCCGACTTCCTTTTGCATAAACAGGTTTACGGTATTGATCGTTCCGAAGATCTCTTTTCGGAATATCGGTCCCAAAGTGAATTCATTCGGGTTATTCTGGAGGGTAGACTTGCCGAACTCGGCAAAAAAGCCCGCATCCAGCCAATACTGACCGCGGTCGGTGAACTGAAAGATATTTTCGGAAGTCACTTGACTGAAATTGAGCGATTGTCCAGGACCTGCGTCCCGGCTCTGCTCGAGTTCGAGCTCGGTGCGCCAAAGGCCGTTCACGCCGTATTCGAATTCCTGGGTCAGGCTAAGCTCGCCGCTATGCGCGCGAAGCGGGTCGTGACCGTAGTCGCCGAGAGGCTCGATGGCGAACTCGCCGGTTTCGGCGTCGGGCATTCGCACTTTGAAATCCGCCGCGGCCGGAACCGCGATGGCCAGTGTCAAAACTGCACCGGCGATATAAATCCTGATGATGCTAATGAAACGCATTCGCATATGTACTTCTCGCGGCGAATGTGAGGAGTAATCCGGTTGAGGGGGGAGGGGACAGCTGAGCTTAAATGGACGCCGTCACGGCCGGCCGGCTGACGACGGCGGCGATCGCTCCGGCGCAAGCGATGGCGATCACCAGTGATGCCTCGAGGATCTCGCGGAAAACGGTTATTGTGGTCGCCAGCATCTCGTTTCTTACCTATTTCACGACCAGGTGGCCCCTGGTCTCCGGGTGGAAATCGTCGAAGAACTCGTAACTGCCCGGATCGAGAGGCCCGACGAATACGGTGATTTCCTGGCCGGAGGGCACGATCTTTTCGCGATGAAATTGGGTGCTCTCGAATTCCGAAGGCGTCCGATTTTCGTTGCGCACGACGAGTTTGACCTTGGCACCCGCGGGGATCTGGACCTCGCTCGGAACAAACTGGTTGTTTTTCAATAGAATCGAGAAACTGGGGTCATCGGCCAGGGCTGGCGCCGCGACCGCAACGAGCAGGAAAATGACGATCAGCGGCATCGCAGCCCGTCGGCTCAAAGAACTAGGCCGCGGTTTCACCGGGCTGCCGACTAGTCGGGTCAACAGCCATATGGCGCAGAGGGTGGCGAGATAGAACAGGATCTGGATGCCCTCGGGGCGTGAGACATAGCCGATCAGCGTATGCAGGGCTTTGCCGAGGACGCTGTCCTCGGTCAGCATGACCGAAGTGTCCCAAACGGCGTTGCCGAGCGGCGGCAGCAGGTCGGCCTGAACCAGATACCCGGCGGCTTGCGATGCCATGCCCGCGGCGAGCAGCAGCACCATCCAGCTGGTGACGGTGAACAGCCGCCGGGCCGGGATCCGCAGCAGCCCGAGATAGAGCGCCGCCCCGACGGCGACGCCGCCAGCCAAGCCGAGGGTTCCTCCGGCGATCAGGGAGCCCGCGCTGAGACCGCCGCCTGCGGCGATGCCGTAAAGGAACAGCACCGTCTCCGAGCCTTCCCGGAGCACGGCCAGTCCCACCACCACCGCCAGCACATAGAGCGGCCGAGCGCCGGAGATCACCGCATCGCCGACTTCCCGGGCAGTCGTGGCGAGTTCGCGGCCGTGGCGCGACATCCAGATGTTGTGCCAGCCGAGCATTCCGACCGCGAGGAGCAGAATCACCGCATTCAATAATTCCTGTCCGATGCCGGCGGCGGCCGAAGCGATCTCGGCGGCGAACAATGCAACCAGACCGGCGCCGATGACCCCTCCCACCAGTCCGATCGAGACCCAGAACCCGCGGCGCGGCGCGCCGATGCTGGCCGCCAGGACGATGCCGACGATCAGCGCGGCTTCCAGCACTTCACGAAAAACGATGATGGCTGCTCCGAGCATCGCGACCGTCCCGCTCACTTCGCGATGATGTAACCGCGCGCGGTCTTCACGACGCAGGTTCCATTGCCGGAAGCAGGGCGAGCGAGAGGCGAGCGAAGCGAAGCATCCTCGGATTTCCGGGAAAGTTGCCAGGTAAGCGAATGCGACTGAGTCGCAGAGATATCCGGCTTCAATCGTCCGAGCAAGCAAAATTGTTTGCCTCTCCGAGGCTTAGCGGCTGGAGGGCGGTATGCGCAGACGTCATAGCTCTTCCTCCCAAGAAGGCGGCGGTACCCTCACCCACCAAACCCCCACCCCTGCCCTCCCCCGCGACAAATCTTGCCGAACCGGATCGCGACGTCATGCGTTCGTCGCTCTGGCGGGGTCGAGCGTCCGCCGCCATTTCGCCCGCAGCGCGCTCGGCCGCTCGGGGTAGCGCTCGTCGAGGAACCCTGCGGCGATCACCCGGTCGGTTCGGAAGCTTCGGAAGTCTTGGCGCAGTTCGCACCAGGCGATCAGGTGGCGGACCGTTTCCAGGTAGCCCACCGTCACCGGCCAAACGGTGCGCTCGCTCTCGCGGCCCTGTTCGTCGCGATAACACAGCTTGATTTTCCGGCCGGCGTGGATCTGCGCGCGCACCCGCGCCATGTCGAGGCCGTCGGTCGCGACGCCTCGCGCCGGTGGCGTTTCAGTCACCGGCTCGAATACAAAGGGCCGAAGCCGTTCCGGCACGACGGCACCGATCTTGGCGATCAGATCCTGGGCCGCCCGCGCCAGCTCCGCATCGCCATGGCGCGCCACCCACTGGGCGCCCAGCACGGCCGCTTCGATCTCTTCGGGCGTCAGCATAAGAGGCGGCAGATCCAGCCCTGGCTGCAGCACATAGCCGACGCCGGCTTCGCCCCTGATTGGTACCCGCTGGCTGATGAGGTCGGCGATGTCGCGATAGACCGTCCGCTTTGAGGTCTCGAGCTCGGCGGCGAGGGCGCCGGCGGTTATCGGTTTAGGCGTACGCCGCAGGATCTGAATGATTTGAAAAAGCCGGTCAGCGGGTCTCATGAGCCGTCGTCACCACACAATGCTGACAGTATGGTGGCAACAGGGTAGCTGGCGCGCGCGTAATTCATAACCAAATTTAACTGTCGAGTGGTGGCGGCATGGCGGTGGCGGGGCGCGAAGGCGATTGCGTCGGATCGGCAATAAACTCGTGCGATTTCCGAGGCTCACCTAGGTCTTTCCGCGCAGCGATGCGGGATAGGATTCAAAATGAGCGAAGCTAAAAACCTGTTTCCGCTTTTGCAGCAATCCGCTGATCCCGACATCGTGGGTGCGATCGAGAAGCTGGTGCGAGATGCGCCGGATCGCGACCTCTGCCGGGTCAACGTGTTGGACTTCGCGGCGAAAAGGGGCCTCGACGAAGAGAGATCGATCGCCGCCTTTCTGCACGCCGCACGCCTCGGCCTCTTCGAGCTCTCATGGAATGTGCTGTGCCCGAGCTGCGCCGGGGTGCTCGACGCCGGCACGACACTGCGAAGCGTGAACCGAGGGGAATACCATTGCGCGTGGTGTGCGGCCGGTTACGAGCCGGTCCTCGACGAGATCGTCGAGGTGACGTTCACGGTCAACCGGCGGGTGCGCCGGATTGCGGCGCATGATGCGAACGAGCTGCCGTTCGTGGAGTATTTTCGCCAGGTGTTCTGGAGTTCGGCGATCGATCTGCCGCAAAATCTCGCTCAGGTGATCGAGGAGATAACTCTCGACACGGTTGAGCTTCCTCCCGGCGAGAAGGCCCTGCTTTCGCTGCAATTGCCGTCCGAGCTCGTGGTCCTGCTCGACCCGGTGACCCATATGACCCAATTCTTCGAGGTCAAGGGCGAGCCGACGCGCGAGCGCCAGAACCTCTCGCTGATTTTCGACAAGATACGCCCGGCGACGGAGACGATCGTGCTGAGCCCAGGGCCGCTGCGCCTGTCGCTCGAAAATCGCACCGACACCCGCGTATTGCCCGGGCTGTGGGTGGCGACGGAAGGGCTCAATAAGCTGCTGGGCCGGCGCAAGCCCTTCCTCAGCGCAAAGCGGCTGCTGACCAACCAGGTCTTCCGCGATCTCTACGGCGCCGACACGATCGACGTCGATCAGCGCCTCAAGATCACGAGTCTGACATTCCTTTTCACCGACCTCAGAGGTTCCACCGAACTCTATGAGCGGGTCGGCGACCTTGTCGCGTTCGACCTCGTCCGGACGCATTTCGAGGTCCTCAACGACATTATCGCCGACGAGGCCGGAGCCGTGGTCAAGACCAGCGGCGATGCGGTGATGGCGACCTTTTCGACCCCTGATCGGGCAGTCGCCGCGGCGCTGCGCATGCGCGATGCGATGCACCACTTCAAGAATGGAGGCAGCGGCGACGGGCTGCTCCTCAAAATCGGCATCCACGAGGGACCTTGCCTCGCCGTCGTTCTCGACAAGCGCCAGGACTATTTCGGCCGCACCGTCAACATCGCGGCGCGCGTGCAGGCTCTGGCCAACTCGCGTTCGATCCTGGCGACGGGGTCGGTCGTCCACCATCCCGGATCTTGCAAGCTGCTCGAAACCAGCGGGCTCGAGCCGGTCCCGCATCAGCGTGCGCTGCGCGGCGTCGCGGAGGAAATGGCCGTCTACGAGATTCCCTGAGGATCCACCCGAACTGGCGTAGGAGCCTGAGATGAGCGAAGCTGGCAATTTATTCACGCTTTTGCGTCAGTCGACCGATCCCGACGCTGCCGGGGCAATCGAGGAACTGGTGCGGGACGCGCCCGATCGCGCACTCTGCCGCGTCAATGTGATCGACTTCGCGCGCCGGACCGGGGTCGATGAAGAGCGCGCCGTCGCCGCCTTCCTGCATGCTGCGCGCCTTGGGCTCTTCGAGCTCTCATGGAACGTGCTGTGTCCCGGCTGCGGCGGCGTCCTCGATACCAGCACGACGTTGAAGAGCGTCAACAAGGATGAGTACGACTGCGCGCTGTGCGCGGCGGGTTATCGCCCGACGCTCGACGAAATGGTCGAAGTGACGTTCACGGTCAGCCGCCGGGTGCGCAGAATCAACGCGCACGATCCGCACGAGCTCCCCTTTGCCGAGTATTTTCGTCAGATCTTTTGGGGCTCGGGCATCGATGTCCCGGACGATTTCGAACAGCTGGTAGAGGAAATCGTTCTCGACCAGGTCGAGCTTCCGCCCGGCGAAAAGGCGCTGCTGTCACTGCAATTGCCCGCAGAATTCGTCATTGTCGTAGACCCGGTGACGCACGGGACGCAGTTCCTCGACGTCAAGGGCGAGCCGACGCGCGAACGGCAGAACCTCTCGCTCGTCTTCGACAAATTGCGCGCGCCGACCGGCACCGTGACATTGCACCCGGGGCCATTGCGCCTCACCTTGGAAAACCGCACCGATACCCGGCTCTTACCGGGGCTGTGGATCGCCGGAGACAAGCTGCACGAGCTGCTCGGCAGGCGGCGGCCGTTCCTGACCGCAAAACGGCTGCTGACCAACCAAGTCTTCCGGGACATCTACGGGACCGACACGATCAACGTCGAGCAGCGGCTCAAGATCACCAGCTTGACCTTTCTGTTCACCGATCTCAAAGGCTCGACCGAGCTTTACGAGCGGGTCGGCGACCTGGTCGCCTTCGACCTGGTCAAAGCCCATTTCCGCGTGCTCAACGAGATCGTCGCCGCCGAGGCCGGTGCAGTCGTCAAGACCATCGGCGACGCCGTGATGGCGACCTTCCCGACCCCCAACCGGGCGATCGCTGCCGCATTGCGCATGCGCGAGGCGATGCAGGACCTCAATGACGGGCACAGCCGCGAGGACCTGCTGCTGAAGATTGGCATCCATGAAGGGCCGTGCCTCGCAGTCGTGCTCAACGATCGGCAGGATTATTTCGGGACAACCGTCAACATCGCCGCGCGGGTCCAGGCGCTGGCGGATTCACGCAATATCCTGGCGACCCGCTCTGTCGTAACAGACCCCCAGGCTTCCGCCTTGCTCGAAACCAGCGGGCTCAAACTGGTATCGCAGAGCCGTGCGCTGCGCGGCATCGCCGATGAAGTCGCGGTCTACGAAATTCCGTGATTTCGTGATTGACGCCGAGCGAAGCACGTACAACTCCCTGTACGAGAAGAGACCCCAATGGGCTACGTTTCGTACACGGAGCTTCGCCAAAATCCTGAAAAAACACTTGGACAGCGTCTGCGACAGCCGCGCTCCGCTGGTTGTAACTCGGCAAAATGGTGAAGCTGTCGTCATGCTGTCGCTGGCCGAATATGAAAGCCTGGAGGGAGACCCTTCATTTGCTCCGGGATCCGACCAACCCGGAGCGCTTGTTGCAATCTATCGCCGAGGCGGAGGCGGCGCGGCTCGTCGAGCATGATGTTGGCGAATGAAGCTCCTGTGGAGCGAAACGGCACGTTGTGGGACCGGATGCTGCTCTAGTGACCTGAATGAACCACCGCACCCTAACCATGACCAATTCGCTGAACTTGACGCACCCGACCGCAATCGGCCGCGTATGTCGTACACAAACAACTCGGTGCGCCTGCCGCTAGGATCCTCTGAGGCGGCATTTCCGGTGGCCAACCGGTCCACTAGGCTCGGGCAGCGGTGGGGCACCTCCCTTCAGGGCATGGATCTGGTTCGCGTGAAGCTGATGCTCGGCCGGCAATTCTGGCCCTGGCGGAGGGCTGACCATATCAGGTAAACGGTATTCGGCCTCATCCCAGCCACGGATACGATCATGCAGACGCAAGTCATCGGCTCCCGACCGGCTTCCGGGTCTGATACCCTCCGCCGGTCCGACACTCTCGCCGCGGCGGTTTGCGCTGCTCTGCTCGGCGCTTTCGTTATCTGGGCGGTCGGGTTTTCGCACATCGACATCGCCCATAACGCCGCTCACGACACGCGCCACTCCACCGGCTTTCCGTGCCATTGAGCCGCCATGGCTGTTTTCCGCAGACTGGTGTTCGCGGCGCTCTGCGCTGGATTATTGTCCGGCGTCTTTGCCACGGTGGCCCATCAAATCGCCACAGTGCCTCTGATCCTGCAAGCCGAAACCTATGAAAATCCGTCAGCGCGCGCGATGGCAGCGGCGCATGAGCATACCAGCGCGTGGGAACCGGAAAACGGCGCCGAGCGTACGGCCTACACCCTGCTTGCGGACATCCTCATAGGGGTCGGGTTTGCACTTCTAGTGGGGGCCGGACTAACGCTGCGCGGGGGCGAGATCGGTTGGCGGCAAGGGATCCTTTGGGGCCTGGCCGGATTTGCGACATTCACTGTCGCCCCGAGCCTCGGATTGCCGCCGCAGCTGCCCGGAAGCGAAGCCGCGCCGCTGTTCGATCGCCAGCTCTGGTGGCTCGCTACCGCGGTGGCGACCGGCTGCGCCTTTGCGCTGATCGCCTTTGCGACTAGAGCGCGTTGGACGATCCTCGCGGCGATTCTGTTCGTATTGCCGCATCTTTACGGGGCACCCCAACGCCCTGAGCACATTGCGGTGGTGCCTGCCGCTGTTACCCACCACTTCATCGTCGCCGCCACAGTAGTGAACTTCTTGTTCTGGCTGATGCTTGGAGCATCGACGGGCTTTTTCCACGAACGCCTGCAGCCGCGGCTCGATTCGCCGGCGCGCGCCGGCGCATGATCTCGAGATTGGCGGTCGGAGCTGCCATTTCGCTTCTCCTGGCTGATGTCGCGGCGGGCCGGGCGCAGGAGTTGCCCTCCGGTGGAGGATCGATGCCGGAGCTGCGGCGTGGCGCGAACGGTCAGATCGAGGTCGTTCCCACGAATCATGCTACTCGCCAGGCGCCTGGCAGAGAGAGCACTGCTCCCGCAGCCCTGCCCCTCGGCCGAGCCGGTGCACGGCCCGCAGTTCGGGTTGCCGCCCCACCACCGGTGCCTGCCGGACCGCTACGGCCGGTGATCGAGATAAGGCCGAAGACACCGAGAGTACCGGACACCGCGTCAGGCGGGACCGTCGTCGCGAGCTATTCAGTTAGGATGAGCGACAATTCTCGATTTACGGGCACCGTGAGGTTCGGCCCCCCCTATTATGACAACAATGGAAGATTCGCCCTTATTGACAACCACATCGTTATAAATCCAAAGGGTCCCGGAATTGGGCCAAACAGGGCGACCATCACAGATCACATCACCTTAGAGGCGATCCCGGACAGCCACGGTTGGCGATGATCGGGCGGTTTGGTCACGACTTCTCTTCAGTGCGCCTCCCGGCGCAGAAGCAAGCCGTCCAGCAACATTGCTGCGACGCCGATACAAATCGCGCTGTCGGCGAGGTTGAAGGCCGGCCAATGCACGGCTCCGACGTGAAAATCCAGAAAGTCGACGACGGCGCCAAGGCGCAGCCGGTCGATGACATTGCCCACCGCGCCGCCGATGATCAGCCCGATCGCGACGGCGAGGAAGGGGCTCGAAGCGCGGCTCAACCAGTAGATCAAGACCGCGACGATCGCGGCAGCGGCAAATGAAAAGACCAGCGCATTCACTCCGACGCCGCCGTTAAACAGGCCAAAACTGATGCCGCGATTATAGGTCAGGGCGAGATTGAAGAACAACGTCACGGTCTCGCGGTCGCCAAAGCCGCGCCCGGCGAAGAAAGCGAGAACCGCGGCCTTGCTGAGCTGGTCGAGGATCGCGACCGCAATCGCCGTGGCGAGCCCGCGTGCCAGCATCACCCGTTCGCCGCAGCGAACTCGAGGCCGGTCTGATCGACGACATCAGCGCACCGCCGGCAGAGATCGGCGTGATCCGGCACTCGGCCGACCTCAGGCAACACCCTCCAGCAGCGTTCGCAACGCTCCCCCGGCGCCGGCAAGACCCGCACACCAACCTCCGGAACATCGAGAAGCGTGAAGGCGTCGTCGGGTGCCGGTCCCACGCTCACCGTTCCCGCCGAGGTGATGCAGAGCTCGGCGAGATCGACCTTGCCCAGCTGATCGGCCACCCCCTCGGGGACGAACAGCTCGACAACGGCCTGCAGGCTCGACCCGAGCCGCTTTGCGCCGCGCTCTAGCTCCAGCGCGCCGGTGACCACGCGGCGCAGATCGCGCAGTACCGTCCAGCGTTCGCCGAGCGCGTCATCGCGCCATCCCGCCGGGACATCGGCGAAGAGTTCGAGATGAATGCTCCGTCCGGGCAAGTCGCCGTGGCGGGCCAGCCAGGCTTCCTCCGCGGTAAAGCAAATTACCGGGGCCAGCCAGCGCACCAGACAATCGAAGCATCGGTCGAGCACGGTCCGCACCGCCCGCCGCCTGATGTCGTCCGCCGCATCGCAATAGAGCCGGTCCTTGCGGATGTCGAAATAGAAGGCCGACAAATCGGTCGCACAAAAACTGTGCAATGCCGCGAACATGCCGTGGAAATCGAATGCCTCGACCGAACGCCGGACGAGATCGTCGAGCTCCGCCAGACGGTGCAATACCCAGCGGTCGAGTTCAGGCATCGCCTCGATATCAACCGCCTCGGCGGCGGTATAGCCGTCGAGTGCACCCAAAAGGTAGCGCAGCGTGTTGCGCAATCGGCGGTAAGCGTCGCTGTGGCGTTTGAGGATCTCCGGGCCGATGCGGACATCCTCGGTGTAGTCCGAACCGACTACCCAAAGGCGAAGGATGTCGGCCCCGCTCTGCTGCATGATCTGCTGCGGCGGAATGACATTGCCGAGCGATTTCGACATTTTCCGCCCGTCCTCGTCGAGCACGAAACCGTGCGTCAGCACGGCCTCGTAGGGCGCGCGTCCGCGCGTCCCGCAGGCTTCGATCAGCGAGGACTGAAACCAGCCGCGGTGCTGGTCCGAGCCTTCGAGATAGAGATCGGCCGGCCAGCGCAGCTCCGAGCGCTGTTCGAGCACAAAGGCGTGGGTCGAGCCGGAATCGAACCATACCTCGACGATGTCGGTGACCTTCTCCCATTCCGCGGGGTCGTAGGCGTTGCCGAGGAATTCCGCCGGATCGGCGGTGAACCAGACATCCGCCCCCTCCCGCTCGACTGCGGCGGCGACGCGTTCGACGACGAGCGGATCGCGTAGCGGCTCACCCGTCTTGCGATTGGTGAACACGGCGATCGGGACACCCCAGGCGCGCTGGCGCGAGACGCACCAGTCCGGGCGGCTCTCGACCATCGCCTCGATCCGGTTGCGGCCCTGCGGCGGCACCCAGCGGGTCTCGGCGATTGCCGCTAGCGCCTTGCGACGCAGGCCGTTGGCCTCGAAACCGATAAACCATTGCGGCGTGTTGCGGAAAATCAATGGCGCCTTCGATCGCCACGAATGCGGGTAGGAATGAACGAGCGTGCCGCGTGCCAGCAGCCCGCCGGCTGCATCGATCGCGGTGATCACAGCGGCGTTCGCATCGCCCGGCTTGCCGTCCGGGCGATAGATCGAGCGGCCGGCAAACAGGGGCACCGACGAGAGATAAACTCCATCGGGAGAGACGGTGTCCGGCACCGGCAGGCCGTTCGTCTGGCCGAGTTCGAAATCGTCGGTGCCGTGTCCGGGGGCGATGTGTACGAGACCGGTTCCCTGGTCGGCTTCGACGAAACCGGCGGCGAGCAGCGGGACATCGAAATCGTAGCCTTGCCCACGCAGCGGGTGCGATGCGTTCGTTCCGGTGAGAGCCTCGCCGGGAAACCGGTCGACAATCGAATATTCCTCGATGCCGGCGCTCGCCCCGAGGGCCTCGACCAGGGTTTCGGCAACGAGCAGGGTCTCGCCCGGCCGCGCGCGGCTTCCCTCTGCCGCCCGGTCTACTCGCAATACCACGTAGTCGAGGCTCGGGCTGAACGCGATCGCCCGGTTGCCCGGCAATGTCCAGGGCGTCGTCGTCCAGATCAGCGCCGAGGCGCCGGCAAGCGCCGGCTGCTCGGCATGCAGGATCGGAAAGCGTATCCACACCGTCGTGGATCTGTGGTCGTGGTATTCGACTTCCGCCTCGGCAAGCGCGGTCTGCTCGACGACCGACCAAAGGACCGGTTTTGCCCCCTTGTAAAGGCCTCCATTGACGAGAAACTTGCCGAGTTCGCGGATGATTTGCGCTTCGGCCGAATACGCCATCGTCGTGTACGGATTGTCCCAGTCGCCGACGACACCGAGCCGCTTGAAGTCGCGCTTCTGCACCTCGATCCAATGGGCGGCGAATTCGCGGCACTCCCGGCGGAACTGGTCGATCGGCACGCTGTCCTTGGATTGGTTTTTCGCGCGGTATTGCTCTTCCACGATCCATTCGATCGGCAGCCCGTGGCAGTCCCAGCCCGGCACATAGGGCGCGTCCTTGCCGAGCATCTGCTGCGCCCGGTTGACCACGTCCTTCAAAATCTTGTTGAGCGCGGTGCCGAGGTGAATGTCGCCATTGGCGTAGGGCGGCCCGTCGTGAAGGACGAACTTCTCGCGTCCGCGCGACAGCTCGCGCAGCCGCCGGTAGAGTCCCATTTCCTCCCAGCGCGCAAGGATCGAGGGCTCGCGCTTCGGCAAATCCCCGCGCATCGGGAACTGGGTCCTGGGCAGGAATACGGTCGGACGATAATCCGTAGGCATCGTGAACCCCTGGATGAGAGACGAAAAAGCGAAACGTCCCCGATCCTCAGACGAGGACCGCCCCGGTAATTCGCAATATCCAGGCGTGATGCCGAAACATGGCGCACATATAGCAGCCGCCCCGGTCAATTTCGAGGGGTAGTTCGCGGTTCGGCTACGTTCAGACCGCACCGAGGTGGCGGCCAAATTGTGGGTGCGGCGTTGGGTGGTGGTTGTGATCTGCGCTTTCAGTGCGGCGGACGAGGCGCCTCGCCCGCCGCAGCCTGTTCCACCATCAGATCAATGCATTGTTGTCCGTCCAGCCCAACCTCCTTGTGACATTTCTATCGGTGAGAAATTATGACTTTTCTATCCGTGAGAGACATCTGACGGGTCGCCGTCATCCCTGCCAATCTCCACTCTGCCATAAGGGGTGCTCCTTGCGGGACCCGTGCTATCATTTTGCTGAAGAACGCCGCATCCAATCAGATGAATGAGCAACATGCGCATGAGACCCATTGACCGTCTGATCGAAATCATGGCGCGGCTGCGAGATCCCGAGCATGGCTGCCCGTGGGATCGGGAGCAGGATTTTTCGACGATCGCGCCTTACACGATCGAAGAGGCCTATGAGGTGGCCGACGCGATCGCGCGCGGCGATATGGTTGCATTGAAAGACGAGCTCGGGGATCTGCTCTTTCAGGTCGTTTTCCATGCCCGTATGGCCGAGGAAGCCAGCTTGTTCGCGTTCGAAGATGTCGCCGAGGCGATCGCGGACAAAATGGAGCGACGCCACCCGCATGTGTTCGGCGATGCCCGCATCAATTCGGTCGCGGCGCAAGGCAAAGCCTGGGAGGAACACAAAGCGGCCGAGCGGCGCGACCAGGCGTTGGCAACAGGAGCGCCGGGGAGCGTCCTCGATGGCGTCGCGCTGGCATTGCCGGCCCTATTGCGCGCCGACAAGATACAGAAACGCGCCGCGCGGATCGGCTTCGATTGGCCCGACGCGCGACCGGTGTTCGACAAGCTCAAAGAAGAGATCGCCGAACTCGAGACCGAGCTACAGAAGCCCGTAGAGCACCGTGCCTTGGAAGACGAGATGGGCGACATTCTTTTTGCCGCGGCCAACCTCGCCCGGAAGCTCGACATCGACCCTGAAGCGGCACTGCGGCATGCGACCGCGAAATTCGAGCGGCGCTTCCGGCGCGTCGAGACGCTCGCCGCCGAGTGCGCAGCCGGCAGTGATCTCGACGCGCTCGAAACGCTGTGGCAGCAAGTCAAGCACGAAGAGCACGAATAGTCGGTAGAATGCGCTTTGAAGGCGAAAACGGGATGCGTTTCCCGGTGTCGGTGAAGGGTGTCCTCCTAGAGGACGACCGGGTCGTGCTTCTGCTGAATGAACGCGACGAGTGGGAGTTGCCAGGCGGTCGGCTGGAACGCGGCGAAGATCCGGTGGCCTGCCTCGAGCGCGAATTTGCCGAGGAACTCGGTGCCGAAATTGTCGCTGATGGGATACTCGATTGCTGGCTGTATCAGGTGCTGCCCGGAAAAGACGTGCTGATCGTCACTTACGCGGTGCGCCGCGTCGACCGGCGGGCGTTCCGAGTCAGTCGGGAGCATCGGAATTTCGGCGTTTTTACGATCGGCGAGCTGCCGGATTTGGCAATGCCGGAAGGCTACCGCCGTTCGATCCGAGTTTGCGCGGCACGGCGCGGCTGTTGATATTTAGTGCAGGCGCCGCCGATGACGGAGCCGAGCAATGTCCTCTTCAGGCAATCGAGCCGAGATGTGCGCCGCCTCATTGTCGTCGCGCCGGCCCAGCACCTCGCCGCGCTGGTATATCCACGCCAATGTCTTGCCGTCGGTCAGCGGCACGTCCAGCCGCACGACACGGGTATCGCTCTCGAGCCGGCTATCGATCAGCTCGATCAACCCGTCGCATCCCTCACCCGTCACGGCCGATAGGGCTATGCCCTGCAAATTGCGCAGCTTTTGCTGCTGCAGGTTTTGCCGTATCGTCGGATCGAGCAAGTCGATCTTGTTCAGCGCCTCGATCAGCCCTTCCTCGACCGGTTGATCGAGGCCGAGATCGACGAGGACGTTCAGCACATCGTTGCGCTGCGCCTCGCTGTCGGGGTGATGTGCATCGCGGACGTGGACGATGATATCCGCTTCGGTGATTTCTTCGAGCGTCGCGCGGAAGGCGGCAACGAGATGGGTCGGGAGGTCGGAGATGAAGCCGACCGTGTCGGACAGGATCACCTGGCGCCCCGACGGCAAACCGAGACGCCGCATTGTCGGATCGAGGGTCGCGAACAGCATGTCCCCGGCAGTTACCGACGAGCTGGTCAACCGGTTGAACAGCGTCGATTTCCCGGCATTGGTATATCCGACCAGTGCGACCACGGGATAGGGCACGCGGCGGCGGGCCTCGCGATGCAAAGTCCGCGTCCGCCTGGTCGCGTCGAGGTCGCGCTTCAATCTGGCAATGCGCTCGCCAATCAGCCGCCGGTCGATTTCGAGCTGGCTTTCGCCCGGGCCGCCGAGGAAGCCAAACCCGCCGCGCTGGCGCTCGAGATGTGTCCAGGAGCGCACCAAACGGGACCGTTGATAGCTCAGCGCCGCCAGCTCGACCTGCAATCGGCCTTCATAGGTGCGGGCCCGCTCGCCGAAAATCTCCAGGATCAGGCCTGTCCGGTCGATGACCTTGGCTTGCCAACGCCTTTCGAGATTGCGCTGCTGCACCGGGCTCAACGCGGCATCGATGACGACGAGGCCGATGTCGTTTTCGCCGATCAGCTCGCCGAGGTTTTCGACCGTGCCGCTGCCTAAGAGGCTGCTAGGGCGCGGGCGGGTAATGCTGGCGATTTCTGCACGGATTACGTCGAGGCGGATTGCCTTGGCGAGGCCGACCGCTTCTTCCAGCCGCGCTTCGACCGAACGGCCGGAGATTTCTCTCAAGTGTCGTCGAGCTGCTGTTTTCGACACCGGATGTACGACGAGAGCCCGACCTGTCGAGCCCGCGTCGACGATTGCTGGGGTGTCTGCCCGGTTCAGGATTCGGCCATTTCCTTTGGTTCGAAAAGCTGGATCGGCTGCCCCGGCATCACCGTCGAAATTGCGTGCTTATACACCAGTTGTGAATGCGCATCCCGGCGCAACAAAACACAGAAATTGTCGAACCAAGTAATAATTCCTTGCAGCTTGACGCCATTGACGAGAAAAATGGTTACCGGAGTTTTGTTTTTCCGGACGTGGTTCAAGAAAACGTCTTGAACGTTTTGCGATTTTTCCGGAGTCATGGGTCTTTCCCCACTCCCTTCTTGGAACCGAGCCGGCCAGTTCACGCCGAAGCACTCGGACGAGACCCCCGAGTTGCTGCAATCCAGATGGGCGCGCGCCGGCGAATCACAAGCCCCGCACAAAGTGAAACAAAGACGCACCATCGGGGAAGACAAGGCGCGGCTCGCAACCGAGAAACTCCTCCTCGGTTGCTCCGTTGCCGAGCAGAACCGGAATACAACCGCTGTTGTATGCGCACTCCATATCGGTGCCGGTGTCGCCGACGAGCCAGACGCTCTCACCGGGCTCGACGCCGCTCGGCTGGAGAGCGAGCGCGACCGGGGCGGGGTTTGGCTTGTCCTGCGCGGCATCCCCTGCCCCGATTACGCTGCCGAACAGTTCGGACCAGCCGATCCGCTCGGCCTCGCGTCGCAGCAGAGCGCCCGTCTTGTTGCTGACTACCCCGAGGAACATACCGTCGGCGACAAGCCCGCGGAGTAGCTCACCGCGGCCCGGCAGGGGGCTCAGCCGGTCGAGATGGATCGCGCGGAAGGCGTCGAGATAGATGCGCCGTGCCTCTTCCCATCGATCGCCGAAATGAACCGGGAAGCTCTCGCGCAGGCTGAGCCGGACACGTCCTTTGGTCTCGCGGAGCGACCACAACGGCTTCTCCATGGCCGCCATGACGGCGTTGAGCGCCTCGTGGATTGTCTTCCAACTGTCCACCAGCGTGTTGTCCCAGTCGAACAAGATCGCCCGCGGCCGGGTCAGACCCTGCGGCGTTGCCGCCGCGACGCTGACGGCGCTCACGCCACTTCCGCGGCATGAGCTAGATAATGCTCCTGCAGATTGACGGCGAACTGATGCCCGCGATCCTCAGTATCAGCGGCTGCCGAGCGGCGCGGCAGATATCTCCCGTCGGCGTAAGCGACACGAGCCATTAGTTTTTCCCCCATGACCGCCCGCGCCCTCCCCCGAGAGCTGGGACGGGGGTTTCAAGCCCCGACTTTCAACGGACGATCATTGCCGAAAACACCCAAGGATTTCAACTTCCGGTGCAAGGCCGACCGCTCCATCCCAACAAAGGCCGCGGTCCGCGAGATGTTGCCGCCAAACCGGGTAACCTGAGCGATAAGATATTCCCGCTCGAACACCTCTCTCGCATCGCGCAACGGCAAGGTCATGATTTCGCTCCCCTTGTCCCATTTCACGACGGTTGGAGCGATCGCGGTGATTTCGTTCGGGAGCATATCGGCGCGCAACGGCTCGCGCGCGTCGCCTGGGGCCATGATCAACAGCCAATCGATGACGTTGCGCAGCTGCCGCACATTGCCCGGCCATGTGTAAGCCTGCAGCGCCGCCATCGCATCCTCGCCGAACTCTCGTGGGGTGAGCCGTGCCGCTTCGGAGGCCCGGGCCATAAAGTGGCGCGCCATCAGTGGGATGTCCTCGCGCCGGTCGCGTAGCGGCGCCACGCGAATCGGCACGACGCTCAAACGGTAGAACAAATCCTCGCGGAACCGCCCGGCGCTGATTTCACCGCCGAGTTCTCGGTTCGACGAGGCGACCACCCGAACATCGACCTCGACGCGGCTTGACCCCCCTACCCTCTCGAAAGTCTGTTCCTGCAGCGCACGCACGATCTTGCCTTGTGTCTCCAGCGGCATGTCCGCCACTTCGTCCAGAAATAAGGTGCCGCCATGCGCTCGCTCGAACGTGCCCACCTTGCGCGGCGCGCCGTCGATCCGGGTTTCGGTCCCGAACAGCTCGATTTCGAGCCGCTCGGGGCGCATGGTTGCGCAGTTGACCGGAACAAAGGGTCCCTTAGAGCGCCGGGAGCGCGCATGCAGGAGACGCCCGACGACCTCCTTACCCGAGCCCGGCGGACCGGTGATCAGAACCCGGCTGCCGGTCGGCGCCACCCGCTCGATCTGCTGCCGCAGCTGGTTGGCCGCCGACGAGATGCCGACGAGGTTGAGGTCGCCTCCGGCGCGCAGCCGCAATTCCTCGTTCTCGCGCCGCAACTGCGCCGCCTCGATCGCACGCTCGACAACCAGCAGCAAGCGGTCTGATTTGAACGGCTTTTCAAGAAAATCATAGGCTCCCAGCTTGATCGCCTCGACAGCCGTCTCGATCGTTCCGTGGCCGCTGATCATCACCACCGGCACCGACGGCATCTCGACGCGCAGCTGCTTGAGGATCTCGATCCCTTCGAGCCCCCCTCCCTGCAGCCAGATATCGAGGATGACGAGCGTAGGCTGCCGCGCCTGGATCGCGGCCAAGGTCTGTGCGGTGTCGGCAGCTTCGCGGGTGGCGTAGCCCTCGTCCTTGAGGATACCCGCAATCAGCATACGGATGTCGGCTTCGTCGTCGACGATCAGAATATCATGCGCCATGGCTGATCGGGCTCAATTCCACGGGCTCATCCGCCGCATCGAGACGCCGCGCAGCGCGAATCTCCGTGGCGGCAAAATGGAGACTGACGCGGGCGCCCTCCGTCTCCCCATCCTCCAGGACCAACTCTCCATGATGATCTTCCATGATCTTTTTGACGATGGCCAGACCCAAGCCGGTGCCCTTTGTCCGAGTGGTGACATAAGGCTCGGTCAACTGCTCGCGCCCATGCTGCGGCAAGCCTTTGCCGTTGTCCTCGATGATAACGGCGGCCTGGCCGCCCTCCTCCGTAACCGAGACCCGGATATGTCCTGGCGGGCTAGCGCTGTCCTCCACCCTGCCCGCTTCGATCGATTCGATTGCATTCTTGACGATATTGATCAGCGCCTGACCGACCAGGCGCGCATCGCAGCTGAGCGCTACAGGGCTGGCTGGGAACACCGGCTCGAAGACGATCTCGGGCTGAGCGGTGCGCTGCAGGAAGACTGCCCGGTGCACGATTTCCACCAGATTTTCGGGCTTCAACACCGGCGTCGGCATCCGAGCAAAGGACGAGAATTCATCGATCATCCGGCCGATATCCCCGACATGCCGAACGATCGTATCCGTGCAGATCGTAAAGGTCTCGACGTCGCTCTTGATCTCCTTCAGGTACCGCCGCCGCAATCGTTCGGCAGCCAACTGGATCGGCGTCAGCGGATTCTTTATTTCGTGGGCAATGCGACGTGCGATGTCGGCCCAGGCCGCCTTCCGTTGGGCTGACAACAGCTCGGTGATATCGTCGAACGTGACGACAAAACCGGTCATATCGCGGCCATTATGCTCGGCGGCGATGCGCACGAGCAGGGTTCGGGTGCTGTTCCCACGGATCAGTTCCACCTGCGACTGCGCCAGGCGATCTGGACGGCGTTCCGCCTCGTCGAGCAACCCCGTCATTTCCGGCGCGACCTCGGCGAGATCGTGTCCGATCGCTTGTTCGAGATCCGTGCCGAGCAGCGCCGAGGCCGAACGATTGGGCAGATTGACCCGGCCCAGGCTATCGAGCCCGATCACCCCGGCCGAGACACCCGTCAGTACCGTCTCGGTAAACCGCCGCCGCTCGTCGAGCTGCCGATTGGCCTCCCTGAGCTCGCGCTGTTGGCTCTCGATCTGGTATGTCATTCGGTTGAAGGCGCGGCTCAGCGAAGCCAGTTCGTCGTCCGTCTCCCCCTCCGGCACCCGAGCCGCCAGATCTCCGCCGCGGACCTGCTCGGCCGCGGTGATCAGCCGGCTGATCGGACCGGCAAACTGGGCGGCAAAATGAATGCCGATGGCCACCGCCGCCACCAGGAACAGCATCGCCACCAACATGAAGATCAACGCGAAGGTAATCTGAAACCCGGAGCGTTGGCCTTCCATCTGCTCGTACAACGCAGCGGCGCGCTGGGTCTCCTCCATATGGTTTAAAACCCGTGGCTCGATAAACCGCCCGACATAAAGATAGACGTCGCCGAACTGGTTGAGGCGCACCAGAGCTCGCACCCGGTCATCACTGTCGTTGGTCATTATCGCCACGTCGCCGGTGTCGGCGAGGTGGATCGCGTCGTCCGGAACGGGCTCGAAACCCAGGGTGAAGGAAAGGCTGGACCGCGCCAGCATATGGCCGTCGCGGTCGAATACCACCGCCTCGGTCAGTCCGCGCAGGGCCGCCTGAGCCGAGACCACCTGCTGCAGATGCTGGGGATTGAGCGCCAGCTGCACGGAATCGCGGTTGAGGTCGTTGGCCATCGCCAAGACATCGGCACGGATCGCCTGCTGATGTTCGTGCAGATAGGCTTCAGCGACGGCCAGAGATTCGGTGATTGCCGTACGCACTCTGTCGCTGAACCAAGACTCCACGCCAAAGCTAAAGAAAAGATAGGAGAAGCCGGCGACGATAATCGTCGGCAGTACGGCGATCAGGCTGAACAGCACAACCAGCCGAATTTGCAGCCGCGAGCCGGCAAGGCCGCGCCGCCGCTCGACCCAGACCTCGATGAGGCGCTTGGCGATCACCGCACCGAGCGCCAGCAGCAAGATCAGGTCGAGGTTGAGGAGCGCCAGGACGGCGCCGGGATGCGGCCCGAAAGGCGGGGCCCCGGTCAGCGCGAGGTAGGTCGCGATCCCCGAAGCGAGGGCCGGGATCGCAAGCGCGATCGCCAGCTTGCGGCCCAAACCGATACGGCCGGCCCAAATTCCCATCCGCCGCATCGGGTTCATTGAAGATTTCTACCCGAATTCAGCCGCGGACGGCTTTGATACAAACAACTCAAATTGTCTCCGGCCGATGCCTCAGTGGCGTGGCGGGGGGGTAGTTTCGATCCGCTTATTATTTTAAGCCGCGGACCACCGGGATGTCCAATTCGCGGATCTTCTTGCGCAATGTGTTGCGATTGAGGCCGAGTAGATGCGCGGCCCTGATTTGATTGCCGCGGGTCGCCCCCAGGGTCAACAGAATCAGGGGCCGCTCCACTTCGCGCAACACCCGATCGTAGAGTCCGGCCGCCGGCAAGCCGCCTTTGTGCGCGGCGAAATAACCCTTGATGTGACGCTCGACCGCCGCTGCGAGCCCCTCTCCGCTCGCGCCCTCCGCGGGATCTCCCGTCGCCGGCGCATCGCCGAGCTCGGCTTCGATGATCCCGACCCCAATTACCTCCTGGGAATAGAGCGCCGCCAGCCGCCGAACCAAGTTCTCCAGCTCACGCACGTTGCCGGGCCAGCGATAGCTGCGCAGCCGTTCCATTGCGGCATCGTCGAGCCGCTTCAACGGCAGCCCCTCCCGTACCGCCAGGGTGGCAAAGTGGCGGACCAGCGCGGGTATGTCGGTGCTTCGCTCACGCAGCGGCGGCAGGCGTATCGGCGCCACGTTCAAACGGTAAAACAGGTCTTCGCGAAACAGACCCTGCCGGATCAGTTGCCGCAGCTCGTGATGTGTCGCAGCGATAATCCGCACATCGGCGCGGATCGGGACGCGGCCGCCAACCGCGGTGAATTCTCCCTCCTGCAAGACCCGCAGCAGACGGGTTTGCGCTTCGATCGGCATATCGCCGATTTCGTCGAGAAACAGCGTGCCGCCCTGGGCCTGTTCAAACCGTCCGATCCCGCGCGACATCGCGCCGGTAAAAGCCCCCTTCTCGTGGCCGAACAACTCGCTCTCGATCAGCTCGCGCGGGATCGCGGCCATGTTTATCGCGACAAAGGGACCGCTGCGGCGTTTGCCGTAATTGTGCAAGGCTCGGGCGACCAGCTCCTTGCCGGTGCCGCTCTCGCCCATGATCATGACCGTGAGGTCGGTCCCCATCAGCCGGGCGAGAACGCGATAGATCTCCTGCATTGCCGACGATCGGCCGATCAACGGCAGCTGGTCTTCGGTTTCCTCGTCGGCATACGGCGCAGGAGCGTCATGAGGAGCGGTCAATGCCCGCTCGACGACGCTGACCAGCTCGCGCAGGTCAAACGGCTTGGGGAGGTATTCGAACGCGCCGCGCTCGGTTGCCTTGACGGCGGTCAGCAGCGTGTTCTGCGCGCTCATGACGATGATGCGCAGCTCCGGGCGGATCTTCTTGATGCGAGGGATCAGATCGAGGCCATTCTCGTCCGGCATGATCACGTCGGTGATGACAAGATCGCCCTCGCCCTCGGCAACCCATCGCCACAGCGTCGCGGCATTGCCGGTCATTCGCACGTCGTGCCCGAGCCGGATCAGCGCCTGGTTGAGCACCATCCGGATCGCGCGGTCATCATCCGCCACCAGGATCGTCGACGCCATCAAACAGCACCGTCTTGCGCGACCACCGGCAAAAACACCCGGAACACGGTTCGCCGGGGCTGGCTGTCGAACTCGATCACGCCGCCGTGGTCGCCGATTACCTTGGCGACTAGTGCAAGACCGAGGCCAGTGCCGTTCCGTTTTGTCGTGACAAACGGTTCGAAGAGATGAGGCCGTAGATCATCGGGAATGCCGCCGCCATTGTCGGTCACCGACACCATCAGGGGCAGATGCTGCCGGCCCTCGCCGCCCGGACGCGTGAGGCGCAGACCGTGACGATAAGCCGTCGTAAGGATGATTTCGCCTTCCACACTCGGCACTGACTCGGCCGCATTCTTGACGAGGTTTAGAAAGACTTGGACGAGAAGATCGCGATCGCCGTCAACCGGTGGCAGCGAGGGGTCGTATTCTTCGACGAGCCGGACGTGGCGGGCAAAACCGGATTGCGCCGCCTTACGTACGCGCTCGAGCACCTCGTGGATGTTGACCACTTCGCGTTCGATCGGCCGGTGATCGGAGAACGCCTCCATGCGATCGACGAGCGCTACGATGCGGTCGGTTTCGTCGCAGATCAGCTGGGTCAGCTCACGCCCGGCCGGATCGGAATCCTCCTCCAGCAATTGCGCCGCGCCGCGAATCCCGGAAAGCGGGTTCTTGACTTCATGAGCGAGCATTGCCGCCATCCCGGTAATCGAGCGGGCGGCGTTCCGGTGTGTCAGGTGACGGTCCATCATCTCCGCCATCGAGCGCTCGTGCAGCGTGAGCACCAGCATGTCCGCGCCTTCGCCCGTCAGAGCTCCTTGAATGGTGACCAGGCGGCCCGCAAACCGCGGCCCTTCGAGGAGAATGTCATACTCGGAAATCGTATTGCCGATCCGCCACACCGAGTCGACGAGCGCCAGCAAGGGACTGTGGGGAGCCACGAGATCGGCGAGCGCGCTGCCGCACAGCGCGGCAGCGCCAGATCCGAAAAACTGCTCGGCGGCCGGGTTGACGAACCGAATGCCTCCGCCCCGATCGATAACGATTACCGGAAACGCCAGAGCCGCCAGTATTACCGCGGCGTCGGGTTGGGCGTTCCCGAAAAGACCCCGTTTCGGGTTTGAGCTTCCGCGGTGCCGAAACGGCGTCTTGATCATGCCGTCTCGCGGGCCAGCAGCGGCTCGTAGAAAGACCGAATAAGGTTCCAAACGCGCGCGACGTCGATCGTCTCGTTGACCGCTGCGCGAAATTCCGCAGACCCGGGCAGGCCCTTCGAGTACCAGGCGACGTGCTTGCGCGCGATCCGGGAGCCCACCGCTGTCCCGTAATGCAGGAGCATTTCCTCGTAATGCCCGAGCACGATCTCGAGCTGAACCGCGAGCGGCGGGTCCGGGACCCGCCGCCGGGTCTTCAGCCATTCGATCACCTGATGGAGGAACCATGGCCGTCCGTAGCAGCCCCGGCCGATCATCAGACCGTCGGCGCCGGAGTCTCGCAATGCCCGGTCGGCCTCGTCGAGCGTGCTTATATCGCCGTTGGCAATGACCGGGATCGATACCGCATCCTTGACCTGGCGGATAAACTTCCAATCGGCCGAGCCGGCATAAAGCTGGCAACGGGTGCGGCCGTGCACGCTGATCATGCGGATGCCGCAGGCCTCGGCGATGCGGGCGAGCCGCGGCGCGTTGCGGTTTTGCTCGTCCCATCCGGTGCGCATCTTCAAGGTGACCGGTAGGTCGACCGCCTTTACCGTTGCTTCGAGGATTCGCGCGGCATGGGTCTCGTCGCGCATCAGCGCGGAGCCGGCATGCCCATTGACCACCTTTTTGACCGGACAACCGAAATTTATGTCGATGATCCGCGCCCCGCGGTCGGCATTGAGCTTGGCGGCCTCGGCCATGACCCGCGGCTCACAACCGGCCAGCTGCACGGCCATCGGCTGCTCATCGGCGCAGCTTTTCGCCATCGTCATCGATTGACGAGTTTCGCGGATCATCGCCTCACTGGCGATCATCTCGGAAACGACGAGACCGGCACCGAGCCGCTTGACGAGCCTGCGGAACGGCAGATCGCTGACCCCCGACATCGGAGCGAGGATGACCGGATCGTCCAGACTTACAGAGACGATGGAGATGCCCATAGATTACGCAATTATGCACTTTGCCTATCTAATAGGCAGATGTTAGCCCTTTTCATTTTGCGATGCAACATCAATGCTTAAGGGAAATTGCGGCGTAATGGCAATCAGTCCGATAGGTGGGTTAAGCTGAGCGATGTCCTCGGTTTACGCGCTCGTGGTCGCGGCGGGCCAGGGCAGCCAATTCGGCGGCTCTCGTCCCAAGCAATACATGCCGCTCGGAGGCACGACTATCTTGCGCCATGCAGTCGCTGCGCTCGGCCGGCACAGGCTCATCGCAAATGTGATGGTCGCGATCAGGCCCGAGGATAGAGCGCTGTTCGACAGCAGCGTCGCGGGCTTGGCGGTGGTGCCGCCGGTCGCCGGCGGCCCGACGCGCCAGGAATCCGTTCGCCTCGGCCTCGAAGCATTGGCCGCCTATCGCCCGCACCGTGTACTCATTCATGATGGGGCACGGCCCTTTCCGGATCAGCAGCTTCTCGACCGGGTCATCGATGGTCTGGATAGGGCAGTCGCCGCGATCCCTTGCCTGCCCTTGCGCGACACGATCAAGCGCGCCGAGGGCGGGACCATTCGGCAAACGATCGACCGCTCCGCGCTCTGGCGCGCTCAAACTCCGCAAGGCTTTCACTTCGATGCGATCCTCGCCGCCCACCGCGCCGCCTTCGGGCGCGAGCTGACCGACGACGCCGCAGTCGCTGAGGCAGCGGGCCTGGCGCCGCTGATCGTCGACGGCAGCGAAGACAATCTGAAGGTTACCACTCCGGAGGACCTTGCCGCGGCCGAGCGCCTGCTCGCCGCCAGGCAGGGCGATGTCCGCGTCGGCCAGGGTTTCGACGTGCACCCCTTCGCGCCGGGCGATCACCTGTGGATCTGCGGCGTCAGGGTCCCGCACGGCATGAGCCTGGCAGGTCACTCCGACGCGGATGTCGGATTGCACGCGTTGACCGATGCGGTGCTCGGCGCGATCGGGGCCGGTGACATCGGCATGCATTTCCCGCCGAGCGACCCGCGCTGGCGGGGCGCCGCGTCCGACCAGTTCCTGAGCCGGGCCGCCGAGCTCGTACGGGCTCGCGGCGGGGCCGTCGCCGCGGTGGATGTCACGATAATCTGCGAGCGGCCGAAGATCGCGCCCCATCGCTCGGCGATGGTCGAGCGTATCGCCGCCATCCTCGGCATCACCCCCGATCGCGTCAGCGTCAAGGCGACGACCACCGAGAAGCTCGGCTTTACCGGCCGCGGCGAGGGCATAGCCGCACAGGCGGTCGCCACCGTGCGTCTGCCGCTCTGAAGAGCCCGCCTCGTCCGCTCGGCCTGCCCTTTTGGCACCCGGCGCTGGTGCTCGGGACCTGGTTCGGCGCCGGGTTGCTGCCGATCATGCCGGGAAGTTGGGGTTCGCTCGCCGCCTTGCCCTGCGCCTGGGCGATCCGGGGTCGGTGGGGCGTCGCGGGGCTGGCGATCGCCGCTGTGATCGTCTTTACCGCCGGTTGTTGGGCCGCCGGGATGCTCGCCAAAACGACCGGCGTAAAAGACCCCGGCGCGATCGTAATCGACGAGGTCGCGGCGCAGTGGCTGGTGCTGCTTCCTGCGCCCCTCGACCCTTTGTCTTATGCCGCGGCCTTCTTGCTGTTTCGGGTCTTCGACATATGGAAGCCCTGGCCGGTAGGGTGGGCCGATCGCCGGGTCCATGGCGGGCTCGGTATCATGCTCGACGATTTGTTGGCTGCGGTTTACGCTTTCCTGGCGTTATTGATCCTGCTCGTGACTATCGGAGCCTTCGGTGTTCGAAGCTGAAACCTTGACCCTCGCGCAGGCGGTTCTCGACGCCTGCCGGGCCCGCAATTGGAAGCTTGCGACCGCCGAGGCTTGCACCGGCGGGCTGGTCGCCGGAGCGCTGACCGCGATCGCCGGTTCCTCCGACGTGGTCGAACGCGGGTTCGTCGCCTATTCGAACGAAGCGAAGTCGGAATTGCTCGGCGTTTCGCCCGAGATCATTGCAGAGCATGGCGGCGTCAGCGCCGAGACTGCCGCGGCGATGGCGCAAGGCGCGCTCGCGCGCGCCCCGGTCGATTTGGCGGTCTCGGTCACGGGCATTGCCGGCCCCGGCGGCGCCACCCCGACAAAGCCTGTCGGGTTGGTGTTGTTCGGCTTGGCACGGCGCGGCGGCGAATGCCGCACCGAACGCCGCGTCTTTCCCGGCGACCGCGAGGCAGTGCGACTAGCCGCGTTGGCGGTGGCCCTGCGATTGCTCGACGGCGAGGCGCGAGGCTAAAGCCCAGCCTGGATCACGACGAAATCGAGCACCCTGTCGACCCCTTCCCCGGTTTTGAGATTGGTGAAGACGAAGGGGCGCTCGCCGCGCATGCGTTTGGCGTCGCGATCCATGATTTCGAGGCTGGCGCCGACCAGCGGCGCGAGGTCGATCTTGTTGATGACGAGGAGGTCGGAGCGGGTGATGCCGGGTCCGCCTTTGCGCGGGATCTTGTCACCGGCGGCGACGTCGATGACGTAGATCGTCAGATCGGCAAGCTCGGGGGAAAAGGTCGCGGCGAGGTTGTCGCCGCCCGACTCGATCAGGATCAGATCGAGATCCGGAAAAAGGCGGTGCATCTCGGCTACCGCGGCGAGGTTGATCGAGGCGTCCTCGCGGATTGCGGTGTGCGGGCAGCCGCCGGTCTCGACGCCGCGGATCCGCTCAGGCGGCAACGCCCCGCTGCGGGTCAGGAATTCGGCGTCCTCGCGGGTGTAGATGTCATTGGTGATCGCGGCGATCTCGTAACGGCCGCGCATCGATTTGCACAGCCAGTCCATCAGCGCGGTTTTGCCAGACCCGACCGGCCCGCCGATCCCGACCCGCAGCGGATTGCTCATGAGCGAAAGAGCCTCGTGTACTGGGTTTCATGAGCCATCGAGGCGAGCTCGACGGCAAAGGTGGCACTGCCGAATGCCTCCGGCTCGCGGTTCAATGCGCGGGCGACTGCGGCGCCAATCACAGGTTCCAGCGCCGCCAGGATGCGCTGGCCGTCGGTTTGCCCGATAATTCCCAGCCGCAAGCCGGCAGACGTCAGATTGGCCGCCAGTGCCTGCAGAAAGCCGAGCAGCGCCCATTCGACAGGAATGCCGACCCGCGCTGTCGCTGCGCCGACAACGGCGGCATAACAGACTGGGCTACCGTCGAGTGTATTGGCCCAGCGGTCGACGAACGGTTCGGACCATGCCGCGCGGCAGGTATCGAGGAACGCTGCGCCCTGGGCCGTCGCCTCGACCGCCATCTCGGTTGTCGCTCGAAATGCGAGGCCGCGGCGATTGGCAATCGTCAGCGCCCCGATGTCGCCTGCCCGAGCCGCGCGATACGCATCGCGAAGAATGTCGGCGTCGATGCGCCCGCTCCCCGCATCCACCACTGCGCCGATCCAGCGCTGCAGCGAAGCGCGGTCGCGTACCGTGCCGCTTTCCGCTGCGGCTTCAAGACCATGCGAATAACTGAAGGCTCCAGTTGGAAATCCCGGCGACAGCCAGGTGAGCAGCCGGTAAAGGCCAGCGCCGCAGCTCTTCTCCGGCACTGCGGGAGAGGCGGTTGGCGGCTCATTCATGCGCATGATAGGCGCCGGCTTCGGGGTCGAACGGCGCCTCCAATTCGACAATCCGTCCACCGAGGCCGGTTACCATCTCGGCGATCACGTGGTCGGGCCGGATGCGCAGCCGTTCTCCGGCAATCTGTACCGGCAGGTGCCGGTTGCCGAGATGCCAGGCAATCCGCAATAAATCTTTGCGACTTGCAGCGGTGATCTCGAATAGGGGTTCGGCGGCCGCACTGACGCGGAGGTAGCCGCCGCCTTCCAGTTCGAGACCGTCGCCCTCGACCAAATGATGCGCGCGAGGCAGATCAAGGAGAAACGACTCGCCTGAATCGGCGACGAGGCGGATGCGCCGACGGTGCCGGTCGAGATAGGAGAGGGTCACAGTGTCGAATGCCGCTTCCTTCGGCCACGCTCCCCGCCGATGCACCGCAATCGCTCGCCGCATCAAGAATTCACAATGAGACGGTGAGGCGGTGAGATGAACCCGTCCACTTGCAAATTATTGTCATCTCACTGCCTCACCGCCTCATTGTGAACATCGTTATTCAATACAGAAAGTAACGCTGGGCCATTGGCAATACGGAAGCCGGCTCACAAGTCAGGTGAACGCCGTCGGCGCGCACCTCGTAGGTCTCGGGGTCGACTTCAATGCGAGGCGTCGCGTCGTTCAGCACCATGCGCTTCTTGTCGATTGCGCGGATGCCGCGCGCCGGCAGCATGGTGCGCTGCAGCCCGAGCTGTTCGCGGATCCCGCGCTCGATTGCAATCGTAGGCAGGAATGTCATGCACGACGCCGATAATGCGCGGCCGAAGGCGCCGAACATCGGCCGGTAATGCACCGGCTGCGGCGTCGGGATCGAGGCATTGGGGTCGCCCATCAATGCCGCGGCGATTGTGCCGGCCTTCAGCACGAGGTCCGGCTTGACCCCGAAGAAAGCCGGCGACCACACGACGAGATCGGCGAGCTTGCCCACCTCGACCGAGCCGATGTGCTCGGCGAGGCCATGCGTCAGCGCCGGGTTGATCGTGTATTTCGCGATATAGCGCTTCGCCCTGAAATTGTCCGACCGGTCATTGTCCTCCGGCAGCCGGCCGCGCTGCCGCTTCATTTTATCCGCGGTCTGCCACGTGCGGATAATGACTTCGCCGACCCGGCCCATTGCCTGGCTGTCGGAGGACATCATGCTGAACGCGCCGAGATCGTGCAGGATGTCTTCGGCGGCGATCGTCTCACGCCGGATCCGGCTCTCGGCGAAGGCAACGTCCTCGGGAATGCGGGGATCGAGGTGATGGCAGACCATCAGCATGTCGAGATGCTCGTCGACGGTATTGACCGTGAACGGCCGGGTCGGGTTGGTCGACGAGGGCAGCACATTCGGCAGCCCGCATAGTTTGATGATATCGGGGGCGTGGCCGCCCCCCGCCCCTTCGGTATGAAAGGCGTGGATGTTGCGGCCTTTGAACGCGGCAATCGTGTCCTCGACAAAACCCAACTCGTTGAGCGTGTCGGTATGGATCGCGACCGCAATGTCCAGTTGCTCGGCAACGCCGAGGCAGGTATCGATTGCCGCCGGGGTCGTGCCCCAATCCTCGTGAAGCTTCAGTCCGCAGGCGCCGGCCTCGACCATCTCGACGAGCGCGCGCGGGTCCGAAGCATTGCCTTTGCCGAAGAAGCCGAGATTGACCGGCAGCCCTTCCGCTGCCTGCAGTATTCGGCCGAGGTGCCACGGACCCGGCGTGCAGGTCGTCGCCGCTGTGCCGGCGGCTGGGCCGGTGCCGCCCCCGAGCATTGTCGTGATGCCGCTGTAGAGCGCCTCCTCGACCAGTTGCGGGCAGATGAGGTGGATGTGCGAGTCGATGCCGCCGGCGGTGACGATCCGGCCCTCGCCGGCGATCGCTTCGGTCCCCGGGCCGATCACGATATCGACGCCGGGCTGGATATCGGGGTTGCCGGCTTTACCGATCCCGCTGATGCGGCCGTCGCGGATGCCGATATCGGCTTTGACGACGCCCCAATAGTCGAGGATCACGGCATTGGTGATGACCGTGTCGACGGCACCGTCGGCGCGGGTCGCCTGCCCCTGCCCCATGCCGTCGCGGATGACCTTGCCGCCGCCGAATTTGACCTCCTCGCCATAGATCGTCCGGTCACTCTCGATCTCGATGATAAGTTCGGTGTCGGCCAAGCGCAGCCGATCGCCGGTCGTCGGCCCGAACATCGCGGCATAGGCCTGGCGCGGAATCGCCCGCGGCATTGCCCTATCCCAGGCTGCCGTTGATCCGGCCGTTGAAGCCGATCACCCGTCGCTCTCCGGCATAAGCGACGAGACTCACCTCGCGGCTCTGCCCCGGCTCGAAGCGCGTCGCCGTCCCGGCCGGGATGTCGAGGCGGAAGCCGCGCGCCTGCTCGCGGTCGAAGGCAAGCGCGGCGTTGGTCTCGTAGAAATGGTAATGCGAGCCGACCTGGATCGGACGATCACCGGTATTGGCCACCATCAAGGTCACGGTCGGGCGGCCGGCGTTGATCTCGATCTCACCCGGCGCGGTGATGATTTCTCCCGGGATCATGCTCCCTCCCCGTCATTGCGAGGAGCCCTAGACGACGAAGCAATCTCGTGCACGGGAACTCCGGCTGGCGCGGGATTGCTTCGCGTTGCTCGCAATGACGCCGTTTCCATTAGCGGATCGGCTCATGCACCGTGACGAGCTTGGTGCCGTCCGGAAACGTCGCTTCGACCTGAATTTCGTGGATCATCTCGGGCACCCCCTCCATGACCTGATCGCGCGAGACGACCGCGGCCCCGTCGCGCATCAATTCGGCCACGCTTTTGCCGTCGCGCGCGCCTTCGAGAACGTAATCAGTGATCAGTGCCACCGCTTCAGGATAATTCAGTTTGACGCCACGCTTCAGCCGGCGGTCGGCGACCATCGCCGCAACCGACACTAGAAGCTTGTCCTTCTCGCGCGGAGTTAGGTTCATCGCAGGGGTGTGCTCCCTCGTCCGTTCCAATTTTTCTGCATCAAACGTGCCAGACACGCTTTGACTAAAACGACAGAGCCTAGCCATGTGACGGCCCGGGTTCACTCTGATCCAGACCGTAGCGCAGAGCGTTGGCATGTCTTGGAGGAGACAGCCGGTCTGTTATTATCTTATCGAGCAGCGGCAAAAAAGCGGTTATGCTTGCTCGCCCTCGATAATCTCGACGGAAATGGGAAGGTCTTCGGAAGGACGCAGCGCCCTGGTGATAAGGATCGATGACCGTGCCGACCGATAAGGTGCGGCAGTTGCCCTCGCATCCGTCGTGTATATTCTGCAAGATAATCGGGCGCGAGGAGCCGTGCATTCAGCTGTACGAGGACGATGGCACGCTTTCCTTTATGGATAGTCATCCAGCAAACGACGGTCATTGTCTCGTAATTCCGAAGAACCATTACGAGACTATCTTCGAGACGCCGCCCGAGGATTTCGCGTCAGTGGCACGCGCCGTGGCGAAGATCGCTGCTGCCGTGCGTCTCGCGCTCCAACCTGCGGGGCTTAGCGTAGTTCAGGCGAACGGTCCAGCTGCGGGCCAATCAGTGCAGCATTTGCATGTTCATGTGTTGCCACGGCGCGAAGAAGATAACCTGCCGATCAACTGGTCACGCCACAATAAGGGTGACCCGATGCACATCGCCGAACTCGCCGCGCGCATCCGCGCCTACCTGTGAGGTAACGACCGGGCACTAACGCCCCCTAAACCGCCCGAAAGGGCTGATGACTCCTGCCGCGTGAGGATCGCGTGGCGGGAGTGCTTTCGCAACCCGCCGCGGGGCGGGTTTATTTTTGCCTCCTCACGTCAGCTCGGCGTTTCGCGGGGCGATGGTGCCGAGTGACCGCTGTTGTGCGTACGCTTGTCCACGCCGGGCGCTTAGGAGGTAGCAGGATGGACAATATCTGGTTTTCTTCAGCTCTGTGGATCGGGCTCGCCCTGACCGCCTCGGTCATGCAGCGCTGGATTGCGGTCTCGATCGCCCTACTCGAAATCATCATCGGCGCCGTCGCCGGCAACGTCATCGATCTGACGCTGACACCGTGGGTAAACTATCTAGCGGGGTTCGGGGCGATCCTGCTGACCTTTCTCGCCGGCGCGGAGATCGACGTAAACGTCATTCGGCGGAATTTCGGCTCGACCATGAGCATCGGCGTCGTTGGTTTTTTCGCTCCCTATCTCGGCGTGCTGGCCTTTGCCCATTTTGTTTCCGGCTGGCCATGGCCGCAAGCGCAGATCGCGGGCATCGCGCTGTCGACGACCTCGGTCGCCGTTGTCTACGCAGTCATGGTCGAAACCGGGTTCAACGAGACCGAGCTCGGCAAGATTATCCTAGCGGCGTGTTTTGTGAACGACTTGGGCACTGTCCTGGCGCTCGGGATCGTGTTCGCGAACTACAATTTCTGGCTGATGAGTTTCGCCGCCGCGACGGTCGCGACCTTGCTGGTTCTGCCGCGCTTTACACCTTGGTTCTTTACCCTTGTGGGCACGCGTGTGAGCGAGCCGCAAATAAAATTCGTGCTGCTGATCCTGTTCCTTCTCGGGGGTCTCGCCAATACGGCCAAAAGCGAGGCGGTGCTCCCCGCCTATCTGATCGGGATCGTGTTGGCGCCGATTTTTCTCAAAGACAGGGAGCTTATGCATCGTGTACGTGTCATCGCCTTCACAATGTTGACTCCGTTCTATTTTTTGAAGGCGGGATCGCTGGTTCGCGCCGATGTGATTGTGACCTCGGCCGGGCTCATTCTGATCTATCTTGCCGTCAAGATGGTGACGAAGTTCGTCGGCATTCTGCCCTTGACCCGGATCTTCCGCTTCGAGCCCAGAGAAGGCATGTATACGACACTTCTGATGTCAACTGGTCTCACCTTCGGGTCGATCTCGGCTTTGTTTGGCCTGACCAATCACATCATCGACGAGCGCCAGTATACGATCCTGCTTACCGCCGTGATTGGGAGTGCGGTGGTACCGACGATCATCGCGGAACGTTGGTTCCAGCCGGTATTCAAGGCGCTGAAGCCAGCCGCACCAGCCAAATCCGAGAGCGCCGTCGTGGCACAGGGAGACTTGTAAGATGTACCAAAAGATTCTGGTGGCGAATGACGGCTCGCCGGGCGCGCTGAAGGCTCTTGCGGCCGCGATCGAGTTGGCAAAGCGGGAGGGCGCTGCGCTTCACATGGCCACGGTTGAGGAACTGCCACGTTTCCCCGCCACAATCGACGAGATCGAGGAAGAAAAGGCTGAAGCGAACCATCGGCTCACACCCGTCATCGAGGCGGCGCGCGCGCAAGCGCAAGCGGCGGGTATCGCAATCACAACCCACCTCGTTCCGGGCCATCCGGTGCACGCGATCGTAGCTCTCATCAATGAGCAGCAATACGAACTGCTTGTGGTCGGGTTCATGGGCCACACCCGGCTCTATGAGCAGATCATCGGCAGCACGACCGAGCGGCTCGTGCGCTTGGCGCCCTCCGCTGTGCTGGTGGTCAAGTAGGCTCAACGTAGCTACACGTGCCAAACCCGGGGCATGCGCTGCGGCAATCCCAAGGCCGCCGAGCGGAAGTGGCAAGCGAGATCGGCGTAAGCGCGGCGCAACACGGCCGGGTCCGCAGCGAGCCACCGAGCGACGACGAGGCCGGCGATCGCCGTCGCGCCGGTGCGCAGCCCCGCTGTCGCGGCGGTAGATTGTAATACACGGGCAGAATCGAGCAGGCAGCGCACCTCTCCGCCAGGCGGCGGCGACAAGATCATTGTCGCGAACGCCGCCGCTCCGTCGAAGCAGGCGGGATCATCGATGATGCGTCCGACATCATCCTCGAGGTGCAGCGCGTCTCCCCAAACAAGCTCCCCATCGTGCCGTACTTCCCAGACCTCGCGCAGGAAGCCGCTGGCGAAGCGCTCCCCCCGCGCACGGCGGCCAAAGATCACGATATCGCCACCCAAAAATGCAGAGCCCGGCGCGAGCTCGACCGTCGTTTCGCGCCGCAGGCGGGCACCGTCGAAGAGGATCGTCTCGGGCGGCAGGAATTCGAGAGCGGCGCCGGGCCCGATCGACAAGGTCTGCTCGATGGTCGTCGTCCGGCCGGTCGACCGATAGATCTTCTCCGCCGCGGACGCGGTGACATGCGCCGCCGCTCCCGGCGCGAGCTCGACGCGGATATCCAGCCGGTCGCCGGCGACGAGCCCGCCCGATGTCGTGACGATGACCGCTACCGGCGGATCGCCTGCGGCGGGCGCCGGGAACAACACGCGCAGCGGGTCGCGCTGATAGAGCCGGTCCAGACGGGTGACCCCGTTGCGCCGGTCGAAGCGGATTTCGGCGGCGCCCTCGGTCAATAGCCGAGGGCCAGCCCGTCCTTGCGCGGCTCGGAACCGCCGATCAACACGCCGCGCTCATGGTCGATCCAGATCGCCTGGCAGCCGCCGAGCGGGACCTCCAGCATCACGACCTCGTGCCCGCGATGCGCGAGCTCGGCAACAACCGGCTCGGGGTTGGCGCGCTCGACCTGCAGCACGCCGCCCAGCGGCAGAATGCGCGGCTGCTCGGCCGCCTGCTGCGGATCCATGCCGCGGTCGAGCAGCCGGTGGATGAAATGCGCATGGCCGACCGCCTGATAATGCCCGCCCATAACCCCGAACGGCATGACCGCGCGGCCGTCCTTGACCAACATCCCCGGGATGATCGTGTGGAGCGGCCGCTTGCCCGGCGCGATCGCATTAGGGTGCCCCGGAATCGTGCGGAACCCGGTGCCGCGGTTGTGCAGCAGAACACCGCATTCGGGCGCCAGGATGCCAGTGCCGAAGGCCGAGAACAGCGAGTTGATGAACGAGCAGGCGTTGCCGTCGCGATCGACGGTGCAGAGATAGACCGTATCCTTGTGCTCGATCTCGGCCCAGCGCGGCCCTGGCGTTGCGCAGTCGAGCCGGATCGTCCGGCGCACACGCTCGGCGCGCGCCTCCGACAGGAAATCCGCGACATCTACCGGCACCTGCTCGGGATCGCAGATGAAATTGTCGCGCACCCAATAGGCCGCCTTGCTCGCTTCTGCGAGTAGATGCAGCCGGTCGGTCTCGCTGAACGCATCACCGTCGAGCGCGTAGCCGGCGAGCGTCCGCAGGATCATCAGCGCCGCCATTCCCTGCCCATTCGGTGGACATTCATAGACCTCGTAGCCGCGATAAGAGGCGTGGATCGGCTCGACCCAGTTCGAGCGCTGGGCAGCGAAGTCCTCGTCTTCGTGCAATCCGCCGAGCGATTTGAGCCGCGTGACGATTTCGCGCATGACCGGGCCGTCGTAAAAGGCTTCGCGGCCTTCCCGCCCGATCCGGCGCAACGTGGCGGCGAGCGGCGCGTTGCGCATCTTGTCCCCTGCGTTGGGCGGTCTTCCGCCCGGCAGGAAAAGCCCGGCAGTAACCGGATCGCGCAGTTTCTCCCAGGCGCGGTGCCAGTCGGCCGCGACACGCGGCGTCACCACATAACCTTCCTCCGCCGCCCGCGCTGCCGGCTCGAGCAGCTCGGCGAGGGACCGGGTGCCGTGCTCGCGATTGAAGGTGCACCACGCATCGATAGCGCCGGGAACCGTCACCGCATGCGGCGTCTGCACGCCGATCTCGCCGATGCCGTGCTCGATATACCAATCGATGGTCGCCTTGGCGGGAGCCCGCCCGGAACCGTTGAGCGCCACCGGCAAGCCGCCCTGCCGCGAGTAGAGAATGAAGCAATCGCCGCCGATCCCGGTGCTTTCCGGCTCGACGACGCACTGCATCGCGACCGCCGCAATCGCGGCATCAGCGGCATTCCCGCCCGAGCGCAGCACGTCGAGAGCAGCCAAGGTCGCCCTCGGGTGCGAGGTCGCGGCCATTCCGTTGGCCGCCATCGCCGCCGATCGCCCGGGAACATTGAAGTCACGCATAATCGAGCCATTTGCCGTGGTGTTGCGGTCGCTCCATCGGCACATCGCTCGCCGGCGGTCATCCCGCTTGTCCGGGACTAATGCCGCGTCCTACCCTGCCGGTCAATTCGCCAGCCGAGAAAAGCATAAATTATGGACGGAAGCCTGACCCCGTTGCAGTTTCCGGTTGCGGCGCCTCCCGGGCCGGGCGAGACCTTGGCGATCGCGCCGGGCGTGCACTGGCTGCGCATGCCGCTCCCCTTCGCGCTCGACCATATCAATTTGTGGCTGCTCGAAGACGGCGCCGGCTGGACCATCGTCGACACCGGCTACGCGATGGCCGAAACCAAGGAGCTGTGGGAACGGATATTTGCCGAGCGGCTCGGCGGATTGCCGGTCACCAGGGTCATCGTGACGCACTACCACCCGGACCACATCGGGCTAGCCGATTGGCTGACCCAGCGTTGGCAGGCGCCCTTGTGGGTGACCGAGAAGGAATGGCTGTCCGCCCGGGTGATGAGCCATGGAGCCGAGGATTTTGTCACGATGCGGCGTCGTTTCGCGCGCCGCGCGGGCCTCGACGACGCGGAAGCGGAGCTTTTCAGCGAGCGCGAGAACAGCTACCGCCGCGGCGTGCCCTCGGTGCCGGCGAGCTTTCAGCGCCTTGCCGACGGAATGGCGATCGAGGTCGGCGGACGGGACTGGCGGGTCATCGTCGGCGAAGGCCATGCGCCGGAGCTCGCATGCCTCTATTGCGCCTCGACCGGTGTGCTGATCGCCGGCGATCAGGTATTGCCCCGGATCTCGCCCAACATCAGCGTCCAGGCACACGAGCCCGACGGCGATCCCCTCGCCCGCTACCTCGCATCCTTGGCCAAATTGCGCGCTGCGATACCGCCTGAGACGCTTGTCCTGCCTTCGCACAATCTCCCGTTTTTCGGGCTGCACGCGCGGATCGACACCCTCGCCGCGCATCACCGGGCGCGCTGCGGCGAGGTGATCGCCTCGTGCCAAGTCCCGAAGACCGCCCTCGATTTGGTCAAGGTTCTATTCCGGCGCGCCCTCGACCGGCACCAGATGAGTTTCGCCCTCGGCGAGGCGCTCGCCCACCTGAATTACCTGATGCACCAAGGCGCCCTCGACCGCGGGCTCGGCGCGGACGGCGTCCACCGCTTTATCCGGGCATCCGCCTAGACAGCGTCAACTCCGGCAATGACGGTCTTAAATCGACCGCCCTTAAGCGGCTGGAACCATCCGGTCACTTCGTCTGTTTTGCGCCGGGAGCCTTGTCCTAGTGCTTAGATGCATTCGGCTGATTCAGTGCGACGCTCGCTTCCTCGTCTTCCCGGCGAAGGCCGGGACCCATCTCTGCCATGGGCACCGGCCTTGGCCGGTGTGACAGGATTTTTGAGTGATTCGTGAAGGGGGTCTAAACACTGGTCCGGGCAACTTCCTTGCGGCTTTACCCAAACCCACGGCAGTCGACAGTTCTGCAATCATGCAGAACTCGAAGGAGAATGTTCCATGTCGCTCAAACAGCCCGCAATCATGCTAGCGGCCGTTGCTCTCTGCGCCGCCGCTGGTTCCCCACCCGCCTTGGCCCAATCCGAGAGCTGCGTCGATCATTACAATCGCGTAGCGGCGCTCTACCAGACCGCTCCGCTATCTCCCGAGTACGCCCAGATGGCCGCCGCCTATAGCGCCCGCTGCCTGGCTGGCGCTCCCGCGGCCCCGGCTTACTACGGCAGCACCGGGTATGGCTACAACAGCCCTGCCTACTACGGATACGGCTACAGTGGGCCTGTCTACTACGGACCCGGCTACCTCCCGCACATCAGCCAGCACGGCACGGTGCAATGAATTTGACCCGCCTCTAGTCGCCACTCGGCGGTGCGCTGATTGGTAAGGGCCAGCAGCCGCGCCGGCGCGTCGCCTTCGCCGAGATCGGCGGGCCGGCCATAGTGCTGCGACGACACCCGCGTCGAGTTCGCAGGGATCGCCGAGTCGCGACCATGTACCCTATCGGGGAACACGACTTTGCTTTAAGAGCCTCGGTCTCGTGGAACGGCTTTGCCAGGGGAACGAACGCATGGTCGCGACATCGAATCCGCTCGCGCGCTTGGTATTTCCCGCGCTGCTCGGCGCGGCGCTCGCCGGCGGTGGGCCGCTTCCCGCGGTTAGCGCGGCCGAGCCGATCAGTGCACAGGACGCCCATTCGATCGGCGTGACGGCGTACCTCTACTTTTACTCGCTGGTCACGATGGACCTGACGCGCAAGCAGCTGACCAACGTCGCCAAGGCCGGCAGCGGCATCAACGCGCCGATGAGCACGTTCGCCAATGTCCCCGAATACCCGTCGGCGACCATGAAGGTCGTGGTCCGGCCGAACTTTGATACCCTCTATTCCAGCGCCTGGCTGGACTTGACCAAGGAGCCGATGATCGTATCGGTTCCCGACACGCAGGGGCGCTATTACCTGCTGCCGATGCTCGATATGTGGACCGACGTATTCGCCTCACCGGGCTGGCGCACAACCGGAACCCAGGCCGGCGATTATGCCGTGGTGCCGCCCGGCTGGAGCGGCGCGATACCGGCGAACGTCGTTCGCATCGATGCGCCAACGCCCTATGTCTGGATCATCGGCCGCACCAAGACTGACGGGCCGGCCGACTACGACGCCGTGCACAGGATTCAGGCCGGCTTCAAGGTCACGCCGATCTCGCGCTTTGGTGCGGCCGTAGAGCCGGTGGTCGGCATCGTCGATCCCGGCGTCGACATGAAGACCCCGCCGAAGACCCAGGTCGACACGATGCCGGCCGGTAAGTTCTTCGCTTACGCCGCCGAGATCCTCAAATTGCAGCCGCCGCACATCACCGACGAGCCGATCCTCGCCCAGATGCGGCGGATCGGTATCGAGCGCGGCAAGAGTTTCGATATCGACAAGCTCGATCCGGCGATCAAGACCGCGCTGGAGAGCGTGCCCAACGACGCCCTGGCCTTGATGGCGTGGAAGGTCGCCAGCCTCGCGCGCGTCGTCAACGGCTGGTCAATGAACACCGACACGATGGGTGTCTACGGCAACTATTACCTGAAGCGCGCGATCGTCACCCGGCTTGGTCTCGGCGCGAACCTGCCGGAGGACGCGATCTATCCGATCAACCTCGCAGACGACACGGGCAAGCCGCTGGATGGCGTCAATCGCTACGTCCTCCATTTCGAAAGCAGCGCCATTCCGCCGGTGAACGCCTTCTGGTCGGTGACGCTCTATGACGCCGAGGGCTACCAGGTGCCCAACAGCCTCAACCGGTTCGCCGTCAGCAGCTGGATGCCGTTCAAATACGACCCCGACGGCTCCCTCGACCTCTATTTCCAGAACGACAGCCCCGGCGCCGACAAGGAAGCCAACTGGCTGCCGGCGCCGAAAGGGCCGTTCAACCTCACCATGCGCCTCTATGCGCCAAAGAGCGACGCGCTGACCGGTAAATGGAACCCGCCGCCGGTAATGAAGGCAGCCGCGCCCACCTTGTTGCCGGCGCAATAACCGTCGTTGTTCCCCGCCCGTCATTGCAGAGCAAAGTTAACGAGGCGTCTTAACTTACCAGTTAGATGGGATGGTGTAAGCGACTACATAGCCGTAGAGCCATGCGAGGCGTGCGACAACTCTAGATCGCAACGTGAGGAAGCCAGTGAGATATGACATCGGAACCAACCAAAGTAGGTGAAACGAAGAGTATCCGGCAGCGACGACACCAACAACACTTGTGAACTGCACCAATGCAGTCGCATTTGCAGGCAATGCCGGTTGGTCACTGTTCTTGTAGTGCTGTCGCAAAGCGATATTGGTACAGATTACCCAGCTCACGGCTATGGCAAATACTGCCCACTCGACGAGAGCCATCATGACCCTTGGCTTAATCCTCGGCGTTGTCTTTCACGGGAAAGCCCATAGCGGCGAGGTCCTCAGCGAAGCTCGCCGTAGCGCCGAGTTCGAGGATTTGACGGATGTCGCCGCGGTCTCGGGCATCCTCCATGAGCAGTGCGCGTTTTACTTTTTTCCAATCGGTCGGGTTAATATCCCGGACAATGGTTGCGACGCGGTCATGCTGAGCGGCGGCGTGGGTCGCTTCCGGCGTGTTGAGAACCAGCGCCGGCGCCCAGAACGCAAATGGGCCGAGGCGTCTCTTGAACACTGCGGTTTGCCACGCTCCCATGCAGCGTACGGTCGATATGGTATATCGCTGATTAGTCGCGCTGTTGGTGACTTTGGTAACAAGGCCCATCTTCTAGAGTCTCCTATAAAACTCTTCCCACTCCTGGTAAGCGGCTCCGCTCATCGATGGATTGAAATTCTTTCCTAAGACCTTTGCAACAACGTGCAGCGCCGCAATTCTTGCAGATGGGCCGTTGGTTATAAGAGTCGCATTACTCGCTACGCACGCCACCAATTGACAAAAATCGCTAGCCCACTTATTGAGCTTCTCCATATCGTCGATGGATGGTAGATATTTCATTTCATCATTGATCGCATCGCTCACACGGTCTTGATGCGCGACAACTTTATTTCTCATCACTATAAGTTTTGAAAGTGAAGAAGCTTCCCTACGGGCGAGGAGAGCATTGTTTACTGAATTCAACATGGCCATTTTTGTTTCGACAAAATTGGCCCGCGAGTGAAAATTCGTTACAATACTGCTTGCCAACTCGTGATCTACACCAAGGTCAATAAGGATACTTTTATCTAATCGAGATACATAAGCATCAGACAATTTGGTCGTAAGATAATCGATCAAACTCGGAACTGTGTCCTTTTCATGTTGTGGGTTACTGCGATCAAACAATTTACAGAGTCCCAATACGGCGGCATCCAGTGAAAATTTCTGCACCAAAGCAAAAAAATGCTGGTGCTCGTCTAATTTATCAGCGTGCCGTGCAACACCTTCATATAGTTCAAGCGCGGCTTTGACCCAATATGTGTTGAACCACACTGGATATAGCAGAGCCATCAACTCGCTGTCATCGGCATGTGTGCCAGAGGGGGACGCCATATTGATCCTCGCGCCTTATTGCTGAGCTGATGAGGCTATGATTCAGCGGCAACATCCCATGGGGCAATTAACTTTCCGTCAAAGATGATGTGTTTTGGTTTGGTACGGAGACTTGAAACGGTGTCCACAAAGGCGACGCAATGAGCTGGAGGTCGTGGCTATTTCCGCACTCGGCACCGCCGGCGCAGGCAGAGAACGCTATCGGTGAACGATTGGCTGAGGAAGAAAGCGCGGATGCGATTTTCGACCGCGCTGTCATGTACGCTAACGGTCGGGGTGTTCCTCGGGACGACGCGGAAGCCCTGCGATTACTCCATAAGGCCGCCGAACTGGGTAGCGGCGGAGCCCAGGGCAACCTTGGGGTGATGTACCGTGACGGTCGAGGCGTTCCTCAGAACGACGTGGAAGCCGCTCTCTGGTCGCGCAAGTCGGCAGAGCAAGGATACGCCGCGGCACAAGGCAACCTCGCAGTGATGTATCATGAGGGGCGGGGCGTTCCGCGGGACGACGCGGAAGCCGCGCGCTGGGCCCACAAGGCGGCTGAGCAAGGAGATACCGACGGACAGTTCATCCTCGCGGGGCATTACCTAATGGGTCAGGGCATTCCTCAGGATTACGTTGAAGCCTGTATGTGGCTCACTCTGGCCGCCGCAGGCGGCAACAAAAGTGCTGCTCCAATCCTCTACCGCCTCAAGGAGTTGATGACGGTGAACCAGATTGCGCAAGCTCAACAACGAGCCGACCGGAAACCCGTGTCACGGTAGCCGCTCTCTCTTTTTAATGCCGCGTCGTCGAAAGTCCGGGGATGTGGCTCTGTCTGGCTCTCATCGTCTTGAGGCATGAAGGTGTCCTTGTTTTTCAGTTCATATGTCCGCTTGACGGCGTAGTAGCCTTCTTGCAATTCCGCCAATTGGTGTGGAGCGTAAAACGGCTCGGTCATGACCCGCTCAAGCAGAGCCGGGCATTCCGGATGGATCGCGGGCTGCGTGACGGACGGCGTGGATGATGATCTCGGTCTCCGAGATCTCGTAGAAAACGAGATAGGGATAAGGCGTCGCCGTCATCCGGGCGAATCGCCGGATCGCTCGTGCGGCGTCCGATTTGAGGATGCTGTGACAGAAGGTCGGTGAGGGTCTGAATACGGGCCTCAATTCGCCGCGCACCCTGCGGCGATGGACGGCGATGTAAATCGAGGATCGCGCTAAGATCGGCAAGGGCCGGAAGAGTGTAGCGAAGCCTCACAGACCGTGTTTGGCCCACACCGTCTGCACCTGCTCATCGTTCGCAAATTCGCCACGGGCAGCGGCAGCCTTTGAAGCGGCGATGGCGGCTTGCTCTTCGGGCGTAAGCGAGACCGGCGGTTCGTCATCCGCACCGCTCAGCCGGAGTACGACACGGGCAATGTGGTCCTGTGCGTCCGCGGGAAGGCCGCGCACGGCCGCGAGCGCTTGATCGAGAAGTTTTGTCACTGATAGCTCTCGGCCATAAAAATTCCCCGTACACTATCTGTATATTATCATACATCCTGCCTAGGGAAGACTGATGTTTTCGCTGTTCAGCACAAGCTCCCGCCGACTTTCTTCAGATGTTGTGGTTTACGCCACTGTGCGCAACTCGCTCAATGTCTGAAAGGACAAAATCTCGGCCGAAAGGCCCAAGCTCACCCCTGTCGGGCGCGAGGCGATCCGCACCCCGGTAAGGGCCGGATTCACCCGAGCGGTTGCCCGCCGGTCGGTTTGATCTGGTGCTGCATCTGCAACAATAAAATTGCCATAATGTTCCTATTTCATGTTCGCTCCGGGAGGCGCCGATGGCCGGTGCAGGGTGCGCGAACGAGGTGGAGCGATGACTGACATTTCGCTGCAAAAACAGCCAGGAGGGCCGCTGGCGGGTGCAAGATTTGTGATTGAGGGAGTTGGCGATGCCTGATCTCGACCAGATAAAACAGGGGGAACAGGGGCGCGCGACCGGTGCGGGCGGTTCACCAAGGGTCCGTCCGGCAATCCTGCCGGGCGGCCCCGCGAGCCCACCAACCGAGCCACTCGGGCTCCCGAGCTGTTGCTCGCGGTCGAGACGAGCGACTTCGACCAGTGGCTGCAGCTTGTCGAGACCAGCCACGCTCGCGCCGCGGCGTGCATCTACGGCGCCGGGCCGGGTGGGTACTCCAACTCACAGGCGAGATTTTGCTGCAGATTCGCTGCAGATGCAGCGAGGCGCAATCGCCGCTGCAATTCGTGATCGCGGCAGGCCAACGGGCCAAGGGCACGCGAGGAGGTACCGAAATCGACGTATCACCGGCATAATACAACTCTCGACACCCCTTGGCCGGGCCTGGGCCCGGCCATCCACGCCTTCTCCCCGCCCAGCGGGCGCCCTGGCGAGGACGTGGGTGGCCGGACCAAATCCGGCCACGGGGGAGCAGAGGTTGCACGCATCCTTCCGGCAGATACTTCGGATTTCAGTGCAGAGCTCAACCGGACAGCTGCGGGTCGAGTCCGGCAATGAGGGTGTTGTGGAGACTGGACGTGCGGCCAACCTCGAAATATACGTCTGCCCTCAGCTAACGTTGACAAGAAATAGGGAGGATGCAGTGGTCCAGCAGGTGAACCGGCGCTTCGTTGCAGCCGCGGTGGTCGCGGCCTCGGTGCTTGTCGCGGGCGGCGCGAGGGCGGCGGAGCCGATCACGATCGGTTTCGGCATGGCGATGACCGGCGGGCTCGCCGCCGGCGGGAAGTCGGCGCTACTGGCGATGCAGATCTGGCGGGACAACGTCAACGCCAAGGGGGGCCTCATGGGTCGCCCGGTCAAGCTGATCAACTACGACGACCAGAGCAACCCGGCGACCGTGCCGGGCATCTATACAAAGCTGCTCGAAATCGACAAGGCCGACTTCATTGTCTCGGGCTACGGCACCAACCTGATCGCGCCGGCGATGCCGGTGGCGATCTCGCACGACCGGGTGTTCCTCGGGTTGTTCGGGCTCGCCGTCAACAGCGAGTTCCATTACCCGAAATACTTCTCGATGCTGCCGACCGGCCCGGACCCGAAACACGCCTTCTCCGAGCCCTTCTTCAAGGTCGCAATGGCGGCGAACCCGAAGCCGAAGACGCTTGCGCTGCTCGCCGAGGATGCCGAGTTCCCGAAGAACGCCTCCGAAGGCATCCACGATCACGTCAAGACCTACGGGCTGCAGCTGGTCTACGACAAGACCTACCCGCCGGGCACGCCTGACTTCACGCCAATTGTCCACGCGATCCAGGCGACGAACCCGGACATGGTGTTTGTCGCCTCCTACCCGCCTGGCTCGGTCGGCATGCTGCGCGCGGCGACGGAAAGCGGGCTCAAGACCCGGTTCTTCGGCGGCGGCATGGTCGGATTGCAGTTCACGCCGGTGAAGCTGCAGTTCGGGCCCAAGCTCAACGGCGTCGTCGATTACGATTGGTGGATTCCGGCGCCGACGATGCAGTTCACCGGGATTCTCGACTTCCTGAAGGAATACCAGTCGAAAGCCGGCGAGGCCGGGGTCGACCCGCTTGGCTGGTACCTGCCGCCCTTCGCTTATGCCTATCTCCAGGTCCTCGGCGATGCAATCGAGGGTGCCAAGAGCCTCGACCAGAACGCCGTCGCCGACTACATCCGCAGCCATCCGTTCAAGACCGTCGTCGGCGACCTCAGTTTCGGCAAGGACGGCGAGTGGTCAAAGCCGCGAGTGCTCGAAGTGCAATGGCAAAACATCAAGAGCAACAATCTCGACGAGTTCAAGGACACCAAGAAAGAGGTCATCCTCGAGTCAGAGGAATACCGCACCGGGTCGGTGATCGCGCCCTATAACGGCAGCGGCGAGTAGGAGAGAAGCGGATGGCGCATCAACCACGTGGCGCTCAAGGTCCGCGGCTTCAGACCGCCGGCGCACGCAACGGGCGCAAATCGGGGGCCGGGCGCAGTACCGCCTCGGTTTTGGCCTGCAGCGCTGGAAAATCGATATCCTCGACGATCTCGCGCACGACGAGGCCGTCCGCTGTCACGTCGATCACCGCGAGGTCGGTGTAGATCCGGCGGACCACCGCAGCGGCGGTCAGCGGGTATCCGCATTGGCGGCGGATGCGCGGCGCGCCGGATTTGGTCGTGTGCTCGACCAGAACGCGGATCTCCTTGGCGCCGACCGCCAGGTCCATCGCGCCGCCGACGCCGGGCGGAAAGGCGGGATCGTCGGTCGTCCAGTTCGCCAAATCGCCCTTCTCCGACACCTCGAAGGCGCCGAGCAACGCCAGGTCGAGATGACCGCCGCGGATCATCAGAAACGAGTCGGTATGGTGCACATAGCTGCCGCCGGTCACCAACGTGATCGGCTGCTTGCCGGCATTGATCAGGTCCCAGTCGACTTCGTTGTCGCCCGGCGCCGGTCCGACGCCAAGCACGCCATTCTCGCTGTGCAGGACGATCTCACGGTCGGCGGGAATGAAATCGGACACCATCGTCGGGAGCCCGATCCCGAGGTTCACATAAGCGCCGTCGGCGAGATCCTGTGCGGCCCGCCAGGCGATTTGGCGACGTTTCAGAGGCATTTTTTCTCCTCGGATTTATTCACAATGAGGCAGTGAGACAGTGAGAGATCCAGCGCACCCTCGTCGTCTGTTCGCATAGCAGCGGTGGTGTTTCTCATCGCCTCACCGTCTCATTGTGAAACGATTAAAACGCCACTTCGACCAATCGGTCGATAAAGATGCCGGGCGTCACGATCATTTCCGGGTCGAGCTCGCCGAGTTCGACGATATGGCGCACCTGCACGACCGAGAGATCCGCCGCCATCGCCATCGTCGGATTGAAATTACGTGCCGATTTGCGATAGGTCAGATTGCCCCAACGGTCGCCGCGATCGGCGGATAGGAGCGCGACGTCGCCCTTCAGCGGTTTTTCCAAAACATACATTCGGCCGTCGATCTCGTGGTGCTCCTTGCCGTCGGCGAGCCGCGTCCCGACCGAGACCGGCGAGTAGAAGCCGCCGAGCCCGGCGGCGGCGCAGCGCATGCGCTCGCTGATGATGCCCTGCGGCACCAGCTCCAATTCGATGCGGCCCGCGGCATAGAGCTCCTCGAAGACGACCGAGCCGGAGCTGCGCGGGAAGGAGCAGATGATCCGGCGCACCCGGCCGGCCGCGAGCAAGGCGGCGAGCCCCCTCCTCCCGGTCCCGGCATTGTTGGCAACGACGGTCAAATCGCGCGCCCCCTGGTCGACGACCGCTTCGCACAACGCATCGGGCAGTCCGGCACCGCCAAACCCGGCGCACAGGATCGTGGCGCCATCGGCGATGCCGCTGACAGCTTCGGCGAGGCTCTCGACGCGTTTGTCGATCATCAGAACGCGACCGCGTCGCCGCCCTTCAGCGCGAGCATCGCCCGTGCTTCGTCGGGTGTCGCGACCTCGAGCGACAGGTTCTCCATAATCGAGCGCACGATGCGGACCTGCTCGGCGTTGCTCTGGGCCAGTTTGCCGCGCCCGGCCCACAGCGAATCCTCGAGGCCGACGCGGACGTTGCCGCCCATGATCGCGCCCATCGAGACGAGCGGCAACTGGTGGCGGCCGGCGGCGAGGATCGACCATTCGTAGCCGTTGCCGAACAACTTGTCGGCGATCCGCTTCATGTGCATCAGGTTTTCCGGGTCGGCGCCGATCCCGCCGAGAATCCCAAAGATCGTCTGCACGAAGACTGGCGGCTGCACCAGCTTGCGGTCGAGGAAATGCGCCAGGTTGTAGAGGTGGCCGACATCGTAGCACTCGAACTCGAACCGGGTGCCGCAGCCCTCGCCCAGCTCCTTCAAGGTGCGCTCGATGTCGGCGAACGTGTTGCGGAAGATGAAGTCGCGGGTCATCCCGAGATAGGCCGGCTCCCACGCGTATTTCCACTCCTTGTAGCGATCGAGCGCCGGGTACAGCCCGAAATTCATCGAGCCCATATTGCACGAGCACATTTCGGGCTTGGCGCGCAGCGGCGCGGCGAGGCGTTCGTCGAGGGTCATGCCGTGGCCGCCGCCGGTCGTGATGTTGACGACGGCATTGGTGGCCTGCTTGATCCGCGGCAGGAACTGCATGAAGACATCCGGGTCCGGCGTCGGCCGCCCGTCCTTCGGATCGCGCGCATGGAGATGCAGGATCGCTGCCCCCGCCTCTGCCGCGGCAATTGCATCGCGCGCGATCTCATCCGGCGTCAGCGGCAGAAATGGGCTCATCGTCGGGGTATGGATCGACCCGGTAACGGCGCAGGTGATGACGACCTTGCCACGCAGCGGCATCTTGTTCCTCCCTCCTGCCGACGGCCACGATTACCCCATAATGGCCGAGTTTGGGCCGGAGGTGGTGCGACTTTTTGCGGGAGCAAGTCCGCGGCCTTCGCTCCTGCAACCAAAAATTGACTTAATTATTCCCGTCTGCTGCCTCGACCACGAGTTCGGGCCAGCGGCGGAGGACAGCGGAGACGCTCCGCAGGAAGTGGAGCGAATGGCGGCGCGGATTAGGCCGCAGGCGCAAGGCGAACAGATCGTCTAAGCCGAACGGCGCTTCGATATAGAGCCGATCATCGGCTTCGAGGCGCACGCCGATCGCGAACGCCGTCGAGGTGAAACGCTCTAATGCCTCTGCGGTGCAGGAGAGCCGCGCATACCGCTCGCCAAACTTGGCCTCGAACCAGAGGTGAACGCGTGCTTGATTGCGAACCTCGACCATGCTCCTTAGCGGTTCCTCGAAAGCCTCTGCGACACGCCGAATCACCACATCCTCGGCCTCATAGGAGAGGTCGGAGCCATCGAAATAGGCAAGGTCGTAATCCTTGATCCCATGATCGGCCCCACGCCCGGTTAGATGGTTCAATACCGGCTGGTAGATCGCGCCCGAAAATACCAGCCAATCGGGCAGCCCAAGAGTGCGTACGGTCCGCAGCACCTGCATCAGTTGCGGCGTCGCACGCAAGATGCCGGTCAACCTCTCGTAGTGATCGACCACAGCATCTTTCCCGACGAGTGGTTGCCTTCGGCGTTAGCGCCGAAATACCAACGCCCGCGCGCCTCGACCAGTATCCTCCGCATTGGCATTGCGCAGTGGCTCCATCTAGGGATGGCTCTCTCGCTGGTTCCAGCTCGGCAAGGGTCCTCCGCTTGCCAGATAGACGCCGGCGGAGATGAGGACGATGCCGACCCAGTCTGTTTCATTTGGCCATTCGTCGAGGAGCGGTATTGCGAAGAGTGCCGACAGCGCCGGCACCAAAGCTCCAAAGGCGGCGCCACCTGAAGCGCCAAGGATGGCAACCGCACGGCCATAGAGAAGCAGGGAAACAATGGTCACGAGAACGCCCTGGAAAATCGCCTGAACGGCGATCTCAGCGAGCGGTAGCTGAGCGAGGCGGGTTCCCCACACTGCTAGGTAGATTGGTAGGTAGATCACCAGCGATCCGGTGGAGACGAGGGCTACTACGTGAAGCGGATCTAGTTTTGCCTGCCGCATGACCACGGTGAAGCATGCCGTCAAGAACGCCGCGAACAGGAAGAGCCCATCGCCGAAAGTGCGCGACGGGCTCCAGGCTGCGGCGTGCCAGCCGACGATAATCAGAGCGCCAGCCAATATCAGTGAGAGCCCCAACTTTTGCGCGCTCGAAAGCTTCTCTCCCAGAACGAGCGCTGCGATTAGAGCAACGAACAGCGGCATGCAACCCGGGTTGAGCGCGCCGCCATCGTAGGCTGGTGCAAAGCGCAGCCCGACCGCCGCCACCAGTGCATAAGGCGCGCCCGTCCCGGCAATGATCACGGCCAGTTGAAGCCATCCAAGGCGATCGCGGGCAAGGCCTCGCTGCACGAGGACCGGCGACAAGAGGAGACCCGCCACACCGAAGCGCAGCGCCACGATGTCCCACGCGTCCAGGCTGGTCGTAACGGCCAGCCGCGTGATAACGCTCCAGCTCGCCCAGATCGATACTGCAGCGAAGCCGAATACGGACCCTTTCAGATAGGCCGAAATGGCCGGCTGCATCACGAACCCTAGGCAGCTTGCTGCGCGCGGTCCCCCCTTACCGAGGAGCGGCCCATAGCATACCGAATGACGTACCGCCGACCCGGTTCGGAACGCCGGACCCCGGCACGAGGCGAAACCCGACGCGCTCGTAGAGCCGTTGCGCCGGATTGTCGTGCCGGACATTGAGGCACAGGCCGACGCCCCGCCGCGCCGCCTCGGCAAACAAGGCTTGCAGCAGCATTGCTCCGGCCCCCCGGCCGCGAATGTGCGGCTCTACCCCAATCGTGATCTCGGGCGTACGCTCATCGACGAAGAATGCCGGCTGCTCATCGCGGGCGAATTGCCGCGCCCACGCCGCACCTATTGCTACGCCGTCGCGTTCGGCAATGAATCCGAAATCGTCGGGCCGCTGCCATCCCGCGAGATGAGCAGCGACGAACGGCACCGCTTTGGCCGCGTCCGTGTCAGGCTCATAGGCGGCGATCGCGACGAAATCCCAAAGAATGGCTAAATCGTCCTGGGTTGCCGGCCGGCTCCGGATCTCCGTCTCAGGCGGCGACATCGATGACTTCCATCGACACGATCTGGTCGGGCTCGCCGGAATAGATGATGAGGCTGACCGTTTCGGCCGCAATCATGGCGCTATGCGGCTGGCCTGTCGGGTTTAACGTGTAACCGCCCGAGGCGCGCGCCGGTGCGCCCGATTTTGTTGCGCGGCCGCCTTCGAGATTGAAGACATGCTCGTCGGAAAGGGCGATCGCGACGATCTTGATCAGCTTCCCCGCCGGGGGTGAGAATTTGCCGAGCCACGCGATCCCGCCGCCCTCCGCCCGACGGTCGCTGAGCACCTTGAGCTGCACGATGTCTTTGCCGTCATAGCGCGCTGCCGCTCCATAAAACGGGATGCCGGGCGTCCACTCGGCGTGCTCTATATCGACATGGGTCGAAACCATCCGTTCCTCCTTTCAGGTGTTGTTAGAGGAGGTTAACAGAGTGATACTGACAGCGTTCTGTCAGGAGCCGTCAATGCGCCGCGCCGACCGCTTGTTCGATATCATCCAGACGTTACGCTCGGCCTCGCACCCGCTCACGGCAGCGGCGATCGCCGAGAAGCTGGAAGTTACGGTCCGCACGATCTATCGCGACATCGCCGCCTTGCAGGCGAGCCGCGTGCCGATCGAGGGAGCGCCCGGGCTCGGCTACGTGCTGCGCCGCGGCTTCGATCTGCCGCCCTTGATGTTCACTCTCGAGGAGACCGATGCGATTGCGATCGGAGTGCGGCTATTGCGCCGCCTGCGCGATCCGAAACTCCAAAAAGCAGCAGAAAGCGTGCTCGCCAAGCTGGCCGCCGTGGTTCCTCGGGAATTACAATCGCAGCTTGTCGCGGCACCGCTTTTCGTATCCGAGGGCAGCGCTCCGGCGGTCAACGGGATCGACCAGTCGCAGCTGCGCAAAGCGATCCGTGAGACGCGCAAGCTTGCCATCGCCTATGTCGACGAAGAAGGCCGCCGCACGCAGAGAACGATCTGGCCGATCGCGATGGCGTATTATGTCGATGTAACCCTTCTCGGTGCGTGGTGCGAGTTGCGGGGAGACTTTCGCAATTTTCGCGTCGACCGCATTCTCGGCTCGCAGCTGCTCGACGAAAGGTTCAAGGCCGACAGCGGCAAGCTGATGGCCCAGTGGCTGGCGCTTCCAAAGGACCATTCCCGCGCCGCCGCGTGATCGCGTTGGCTGGGTTGCAAGTGGTCGATCGCTCTCGAAAGTAACTGGCGCAGGCGGAATTGGCAAAGGCGGATGGGATTGGGTTGGCCTTACCGGTGCTTTGCGAGTTGGTCTGGGTGCTGTCGCAGGCCCTATAAAGTCCCTGCGGCCGAGATAACCGAAGCGGTCCGTCGCTTGATGTCGGAACGAGTCGCCGGCAACCCCGCGAAGGGGGGGCCAGGACGACCGCTTGACCGGGCAGGCAATATTGGATAATTTGACGATCGTTGAACCTTGGAATTGGCGGCTATGGATGAGAAACCCGCGATTGCAGCTCTCGGCGCGCTTGCCCAGGAAACCCGGCTTTCACTGTTCCGGCTGCTGGTCACCTGCGGCCCTGCGGGGCTGCCGGCTGGGGTAATCGCCCAACGCTTGGGCGTCCAGCCTTCGTCACTTTCGTTCCATCTCGCCCAGCTCGTGCATGCCGGCTTGATCACGCAGCGCCGCTCGAGCCGGCAAGTCATCTACTCGGCCGAATACGGCACCATGAATGCTTTGCTGGCCTACCTGACCGAAAACTGCTGCGGGCGCGATACCGTGTGTGCGCCGCTGTGCGATCCCGCCAGCGGATGCGCGGGCACCGCGGCCAAGACCACAGCCGCATGAGGAGACGAGTTGAATGGATGACGCTCAGATCAAAGAAATGGTGCGTGCGCGCTACGGCGGCATTGCGGCGGCGAGCGAGACGAGCTGTTGCGTACCGGCCGCCGCATCATGCTGCGGCCCGGAAGGCGCGGCCCTTTCGCACGATAAAGCGCGCCGGATGGGCTATTCCGAGGCGGAGCTGGCGGCCGTTCCCGACGGCGCTAATCTCGGGCTCGGTTGCGGCAACCCGCAGGCGATTGCCGCCATACAGCCGGGCGAGACCGTCGTCGATCTCGGCAGCGGGGCCGGCTTTGACTGTTTTCTCGCGGCACGGCAAGTCGGTGACAGGGGTCATGTCATCGGCGTCGACATGACCCATGAGATGCTGAATAAGGCACGCGACAATGCCGCCCGGATCGGCGCGGGCAATGTCGAATTTCGTCTCGGCGAACTCGAACACCTCCCGATCGCCGACAACACAGCCGATGTCGTCATCTCGAATTGCGTGATCAATCTGGTCCCCGATAAGGAGCAGGTGTTTCGCGAGGCCTTTCGTGTCCTCAAGCCCGGCGGGCGTCTTGCCGTGTCGGACATCATCAACGCGGCTCCGCTGTCGGCCGAGCTGCAATCCGATCCCGCCTTGCTGTGCGGCTGCATTGCCGGCGCCGCCCCGGCCGAACGCGTGGAGAGCTGGCTGGCGACCGCGGGATTTGTCGATGTCCGCGTCGCGCCGAAACCCGAAAGCCGCGAGCTGATCAAGACATGGGCGCCGGGCCGGAACATTGAGGATCACATCGTCTCGGCCGTGGTCGAAGCCCGCAAGCCTTGAGCCGGTCATCGACCACGCCGCGATTAAACGCGACGTCGATGACATCGGCCGCCGCGAGGCGGCTCCAAGGCTGGAGTTTTCATGACATCCGTCATTGAAATTACCCGGCGCAGGGCGGCGCCGGCACTCGGCACCTTCGAGTGATATCCGACGGTCTGGGTCGCGCTCTGCATCATCGCCGGCATCGTGCTCGGCCGCCTGCTGCCCGCGCCTTTCCAGACGCTCGGCCGCATGACAGTGCCCGAAGTCAACATCCGGTTGCCGTGCTGATCTGGCTGATGATCGTGCCGATGCTGCTCAAGGTCGATTTCGGCGCGCTGCATCGGGTGGCTGAGCAATGGCGCGGCATTGGCGTGACTGTCATCAACTGGCTGATCAAGCGTTCAGCATGGCGTTGCTTGGCTGGCTATTTATCGGCTGGCTCTTGCTTCTCAGCCCTGCGCGCGGATGAAGGCCTTGACCTTGGGGTAGGTCTCGGTCTGCCAGCGGCGGCCGTGGAACACGCCATAATGGCCGACTTTGAGCTGGAGGTGGTGCGTCTTTTTCGCCTGCGGGATGCCGGTGCAGAGATCGTGCGCGGCGACGGTCTGCCCGACCGCGCAAATATCGTCGTTCTCGCCCTCAACGGTCATCAAGGCCGTCCGCTCGATTGCCTGCGGCTCGACCAGGTCGCCATGCACCCGAAAGCGCCCGAGCGGCAGATCATGGTCGTGAAAGACCCGTTTGATGGTCTGCAGATAGAAATCCGCCGGCAGATCCATGACCGAACTGTACTCTTTGTAAAAAGCGCGAGTCGCCGCCGCGCTGTCGCCGTCTCCCTTGACGAGATTGTGGAACATCGACCAGTGCGCCGAAACGTGCCGGTCAAAATTCATGCTGAGAAAGCCGGCAAGCTGCAGAAAGCCGGGATAGACCCGGCGGAAGGCGCCGGGATACCGCGCCGGCACCGTGGTTATGACGGTGCGGTCGAACCAGTCGAGCGAATGCGCCATCGCGAAGCGGTTGACCTCGGTCGGGTTCGCGCGCGGATCGATCGGGCCGCCCATCAGGATCATCGATGACGGCTGGCAAGGGTCGCCGGCGGCCGCCAGCAGCGACACGGCGGCCAGCACCGGTACCGAAGGCTGGCACACCGCCATGACATGGATTTTCGGCCCCAACAGACGAACGAACCGGCTCACCACATCGACAAAGTCGTCGAGATCGAACCGGCCATAAAGCAGCGGGATGTTCCGCGCATTCACGCAATCGGTGATGTAGACATTGTGGTCGGGCAACAGGGTCGCGACGGTGCCGCGCAACAGCGTTGGAAAATGCCCCGAAAGCGGCGCCACGACGAGGACCGTCGGCTCGTCGCGGGTATTTTCCTTGCGAAAATGCAACAGCCGGCAAAAAGGATGCGAGGCGACGACCTCTTCGGTCACGCCAACCTCCTCGCCGTCGACGGCCACCGTGCGGATGCCGAATTCCGGCCGGTCGTGCGACATTCCGGCATTGGAGAGCAGCTCCATCGCCGCCGCCGCGCTCCGCACCAGAGGCGCATTTTCGATCAGCGGCCATGGCTGGGTCAGCACGCCGCGGAAAAACTCGGCCATCAGGCGAATCGGGGCGAGTACGTCGCTGTGTACCTGGTAAGTGTCGTAGAGCATATATCCTCGAATTTACCCGCCCCCGTGCTCGGGGACCTCCAAACTGTCGAAACGGTTCCCATTTTCGATCCATCTGAAGGCGAAATCATCCCATCGCAAAACTTTTGATATTTCAAGGGTATATTTGTATTGCCAGTCATTTAGGCAAGGGCGCGGAAGATCTCTTCCCCGACCATTGCAACCGACGGCTGTAATGTCTTAGAACTTGGTTAATAAGACGCTTTATTAGGCAGATGGATATAACTGCTTATATTACGGGCAATGCGGGCGGCTGACATCTGCCAATACTAGCGCGGCGGGGCAGCCAAGCCGCCGCGGACTTCGTGCACGACAATGCCGGAGAGGCGCGGCGGCGGCGCGAGCCATCGGGGATGCGCAAGGCTGGTCCCGATATCGCTTTCTCCGGCTCGCCACCGCCGGGTAACCGCAGCCGATGAGAAATCGGCCATCTTGACGGCAAACTCGGCGGCGCTGACCTCGTGAACCAGATGCAGAATGGTCATCGTCGCATTGCTCGCCTCTGACAGGCATCGCCTAATGTCGACATCGCTGCGCTGTGTCGAGGGAAGCCGCTCACCGAGCAACGCAATTCTGCGGCGCAGATCGTGAGTGCGGCGCATCGCGGTGATCTCTCGCGCAGTCCGGCTGATGCCACCGTGCGCTCCGGGGACGGGATCATAACCATCGATCGCGAAGCAAAGAGTATCGGCGGGCCGCGCATCGTCCAGCGCCGAAACCGCGATTGCGCTGCCGCCGAAGAGCTGCTCATCGATCGGGGTCGGCGGCAATCCCGGCAGAGGGGTGCCAGCCAACACGTGTTCGGCGGTGAGCACGTGGCGGTCGTTGTCGAAGAATGTCTCGGCTCCCGTCGTGAGGTTCAATGCGCCCAAAACAACTCGGATGGTTCCCGAATTGATTCGTTCGAAATCGACCGTCTCTGCGATCAGCGCCCGCAATTGGGCGGCGGAAACGACAGGCTCCTCGCTGCGAACCTGTATCGGCGCGGGGCGCGGCCCTCCCGACAGAAAATTCGTGAGAGCCGATTTGGCCCACCGGGCGGGGCCGCGGGGGCGCCGCGCTGCCGTGCACTTGCTCAGCTCGCGCCAAAACTGGCGCAGCCGTGTCACGCGCTCGTGCGGCAGATTGCCGGCGATGATCGCGGCGTTGATCGCGCCAATGGCGGTAGCCGCGATCCAGTTTGGCCGCACACCGCATTTCTCGAGCGCCGAATAGGCGCCGGCCTGATAAGCGCCGAGTGCTCCCCCGCCCGACAGCACCAACGCGACCCGCTCAAAACGGGCCAAGCTCTTATCCGGTCGCCCTCGCGCCAAGACGCACTCCCTATCGTCAGTCGCCCACTTGCTCGATCAGTCAACGCCTGAAGACTACCCGCAGGATCCCGATCTGGCGCGGCCCGACATCATAGGAACTCCTGCCGGCGCGTCCAGTCTCGAAAGCCGCGCTCACCGCCCCTTTTTTTGCGAATGAACCGGCGGAATCGATTTCAGGTAAACCGCAATCGCGTGCCGGTCGAAATCGTCGAGACGAGAGGTGTTGCGCACGACCTCGCCCATCGCGCCGCCGACAAAGTCGAATTCCGGGGTCTGGCCGGTTTTTAGCAAGGTCGTAATGTCCTCTTCGCTCCAGCTGCCGACGCCGGTCTGCGGGTCGGGAGTTATGTTCGGGACACTCTTGCCGTCCGGCCCGTCCGGGTTCCCGGCGAGAAAACGATCCGGCTCCATCGCGCCGAACCAGTTGCGGGGCGTGTGACATTCGCCGCAGTGGGCGAGCGCGGTAACGAGGTAGGCGCCGCGATTGTACGCTTCGGAGCGCTCCAGCGCCGGCCGGAATGGGCCCTGGCTGAAAAACAACAATTTCCATCCGTTTTGCAGGAAGCGCCACGAGACGGGGAAGGAGATGTCGTGCGCTCGGTTGGCCTGCCGAACTGCCGGCAGTGAAAAGAGATAGGCTTTGATCGCCCGAGCATCTGCATCGGTAATCTTCGTAAAGCTGGGATACGGGAATACTGGGAAGTAATTGGCGTCATCGGGACGCACGCCGTCGCGCAATGCCCGCAGAAACTGCTCGTCGCTCCAGCGGCCGATACCAGTCTCCGGATCCGGGGTAATGTTCGGGCTATAAAAAATCCCGAATGGCGTGGCGAGCGCCCGTCCGCCCGCATAGGGCTGCCCGCCATGCTCGCGATCAGTATGGCAGTCCTCGCACCCGGCGGCATTCGCGAGATACGCCCCTTGCGACACTGCTTCTGATGCCGCCGAGAGGCTCAGAACCGGCAGCAATGCAACTGCCGTTGCCCATAATATTCGGTGGAAAGTACCAGCTGGACCGGCCGCCGGTCTAACCCGATGCAAGGGAAGGGTGAGAGGCTCCTATTTCTCGATCTTTTCGCGGAACGTCGTGTGGCAGCCGCCGCAGCCGTTCTTGCCGAGATCGTTGAAGGCGGCTTCGATCGCGGTCTTATCGCCGCTGTTCACCGCAACGAGGAGCGCGTCGGCCTTGGCGGCAGCGGTTTTTTGGGCGTCGAGGAACTTGTTCCAGTCGGTCCAAATCACCGGTTTCGCAACATAGTCGCCGGTCGGGTTCAGCCCGCCGGTACCTGGGGGAAACAATGCCGGGATCTTCTTTGTGGTCTGCGTAAGATCAGCGGCAGCCGTTTTGGCTTGCGCCAGATCCCCCTTGCCGTCGAGGTAGGCCTTTACGGCCCCGGCGTTCTTACCTTGTTCCTTCATCGTCGCTTGACGATCCTTGAGGACGGTCTCCTTATATTGTGCAAGAGCCGGCCCGCTGGCGCCCACCACAACAACCGCCAATGCCGCTCCCAATATCCGAAATTTCGTCACGGAGAACATGCTCCCTCCCTGTCTTAATCAGCTCCGATGCAGACTACATCGCGGCGATGGCGAGGCAATACCCACCGTCACTGCCTCACTATTACGTGATCGGCATCTCGATGTGCTTTTTGAAGGCGGGGCGCTCACGCAGCCGGTCGAACCAACCCTTGAGGTTTTTCATCGGCGGCCGCTCGATCGGAAAGGCGTGCCAGCGATAGACCAGGGTTCCCAATGTGATCTCGGCGAGGCTGAACTCCGCACCGGCGAGGTAAGGATGGCCATCGAGCGCGTCATCCGCGATCGTCCAGGCCGCCAGCGCCTTACGGCGCGCCGCTTCCACCGCGGCATGATCCCGCTGCTCCGGCCTTGTGCGGATCAGGCCGAACAGCAAGGCGCCCATCGGCGGGCCGACGCTGGAGAGTTGCCAATCCATCCATCGTTCGACGTGGGTTCGCGCCGCGGGGTCTTTCGGGTAAAGCCCATCGCCGTTGCGCGTCGCACAGAGATAACGGCAGATTGTGTTAGATTCCCACATGACCAGATCGCCGTCTTTGACGCTCGGCACGAGCCCGTTGGGGTTCAGCGCAAGGTATTCCGGATCTTGATTGCCGCCAAATGGGCCGCCCAAATCGACGCGTTCATATTCGAGCCCGAGCTCGGCGCAGCACCACAGCACCTTCTGCACATTGGACGACGTGGTCCGCCCCCAGATCTTCAGCATTCAGTCTCTCCGATTGGCTTCGGCCCTATGGAGCCTCAGTTTTTCGCGAAGCGCAACAGCGCGGCGGGCGAGCCGCCGCATGATTGGAGGAGCAGGTAGATGTCGATGAGCCGATTTGCTTTCCCGATCGTCGCCGTTTCGCTCCTGTGGCCGATCGGCGTGGGGGCGACCCAACAGGGTCAGGCGGCGTTGAGGAGCTGGAGGACGGCGGACACCTGCGCAAGGCAGGCGCAGACCGCGTATCCCGATTTCAGCGCCGAGTCCAACGCCAAGCGCGGCGCCAAGCTCAAAGAATGCTTGAATTCCAATGGCCTCCCCCCACGAGCGCCCCTCGGGCAGCCCGGGTCCAGATAATCAGGTGCTGACCGCCGGCGGCACTCAGCCGGCGTGGCCCTCCTCCCAGCCTTCCGCCATCGGCGGCAACGCAGCAACGCGCCGAAAAGCACCTTCGTCCGATCTGTCGCAAGCTCTGTCGATTAGAGCGAGCTGAGTGTCGAGGTGGATATCCAGGCTGGAGGTAATCTCGAGTCGAGGGTCCTCGAACACATGCGTGCGGCGGCGGCGGCGCCACGCCATGACAGTCTCGTCGCGCGCGTGCAACAGCGCCGCAATCTGTGGACGGAAGAGGCGGATCATCGCGCCGATCCAGCGGTTGAGCACCGCGGAGGGCTCCTCCCCGCCGATCACGAAACGCTCCAGCATTCGGGTCACATCCTCGGCCCGGTACCACGTCTCGCCGGTGACCCATCGATTGGTGGTAAACAAGCGAGTCGGCTCGCCGCGAATATCGATGGCGATCGCGATCAGGTGGCTCACTTCGGCTCGCTCCCCGCGCTTGAGAGGCGCGGCTTGCGGCGGCAGCGCTGCGACATCGGCGACGGCCAGCTCGGGAAGCAGCAACGGCACCACGCCGCTCGGCATGCCCTCGGCTCGCAGAAAGGTATGGAAGTGGCCGCGCTCCGAGAGTGGCCGGCTATCCGGCGCATGGGCATGAAAAAAATATTGCGCATGACTTGCCGCATCGAAGACTTCCCCGTCGGGATAATGACGCCAAGCGCAAATCGTCGAACTGCCGATCACCTCGCGGACGAGATTGGTGTTGCGGGCGGCAAGGTCGCGCCGACAATCCCGGATCATCGCCGCGGCGGCTATCATCTGCTCGATTTCGGCTTGGCTGACGCGCAAGCCTTCGTCGCGATCCGAATTCGCCAACCGACCACCTCGCGTGAACAAAACGCGTCCAGGATAGCTAACCGCGCTTCATCGACAAAGCGGGATTGGTAACTGTCCAAACGACGATTTCCTTCATCACCCCGCCGAGAGCCTCATCGAATGCCGATACGATGCTCGGAACGTCATTGGCCGAAGCGCGCTGCCGCTGCTCGAACAAGGTTTGCGCGACGACTTCGCGGCTGGCGGGGTTGACGAGCCGGACGTTGACCGCCACCCAGATTTCGGGCGGCCCATTAGCCGAATCGTACACGGCCTCGAAGTGACGAATCTCGGGATCGAGGATGAAGTCCGCTCGCAGCCCAACCGAATCCCGGTCGATCGCAGTGATCGCCTTGCTGTTCTCGAAAGACTGGAGAATTGCTGTCTGAACCAGCAGGGGAGCACGATCCGTCCACTCCGAATCGGCAAAATAGTCGATCGAGACCGGGGACCGGCTCAATGCGATGCGCGATTTGTCGAGCCCTGCCGGCGCGAGAGGCTCGTTGATGAGGAGCTGCACGGAGCGGTGCGGCAAATTCGGCGGATAGGTGCTCTTCGGGGTGAGGCGATAAAGGTGTGCAGGGTCGCCACCCCCCAGCAACCCCGAGCAGCTGGCGAGGGTGAGTATCAGGACGCTCGGGACGAATCGGCGCGACAGGCGAGCCGTCGGCCGTATCATTGTGGCTTGTATCCCTCCCGCCTCTCGCCGAACAGCAGCCGCGCCGGATCCCGCTCGACCGATGAAACGAACCGACTGAGGCCTGCGATGAAATGCTGCATGTCGCCCACCAAGTTGCTGACCTGGGTCAAGGTCGACTGCGTGAATTCATGCAGACCCGGGCGGTTCTCCTGCAGCACTTGCTGCAGCTGCCGGTTGGTGTCGCCGAGATTCTTGGCCAGCTTGTCGGCGTCACTGAGCGTTTGCGAAAGCTCATCTTTCAACCCGCCTTTGCCGATGTAGCTCTGATCGACATGCGCAAAAAACGATTTCAGCGCGAGTACGGTCGCGTTGGCATTCTCGACCACCTCGCTCACCTCCTTACTGGGCGCGATAAAATTTTCGGTTACCATTCGGACATTCTGAAGACTATCGGCAATCGCCTTGCGGTTTTGCTCGTCGAGCACGGTATTGAGGTTGTGGGCAACCTCTTTCAGATCCCCCAGCAATTCGGGAAGATTGGCCCTCAATTGTTCGAGTTCCGATTGTCCTGCGGCGATTACGGGATAGCGATGGTTCGGCTCCGGCTGCAGCTCCTTGGCGTCCTTGGTTCCACCGCGGATCTGGATCGTGGCGACGCCGTTGAGGAGGTTGGCGTCGAGGAATGCACGAGCGTCAGTTTTGATGTCGACAATGCTGGTGTCGATCTCGACCGTCACTTGTATTTTCTCCACATCGTCCGGATCGACCCGGATATCGACGACGCGGCCGACGGGGATGCCGTTATATTGCACCTGTGAACCCTTGTTGAGCCCGGCCACCGACCCCCTGAAAAATATGTAGTAACGCTTTGCCTGCTCGGAAAATTCGGCCCGCCCGAGCCATAGAATTGTTACAAAGGCAAGCAAAATTGCTGCAAGAACAAAGGCGCCGACTGCGACATAATGGGCTCGTGTCTCCATCTATTTTCTCCCAATGCAGTACAGCTCAAACAGAAGCCGGCGCCCGCATCCCTTGTTTTCCTAATTGCGCGGTTTCGGACAGCAGCGCTGCACGCCCGCGTGGGCCGTGAAAGTAGGAGTGAATCCAAGGATGATTGTCTTGCAGCATTTCCTCCAGAGGCCCGGTTCGAATCTTCTTGTCGACCAGCACCGCGACGCGGTCGCAAATGGCAAACAAGCTGTCGAGATCATGGGTTACCATGAATACGGTGAGGCCCAGGCTGCTTCTCAAATCCCGAATCAGGGTGTCGAAGTCGCCGGCCGCTATCGGATCCAGTCCTGCCGTGGGCTCGTCGAGAAAAACGATCTCCGGGTCGAGCGCGAGGGCGCGGGCAAGGCCAGCGCGCTTGCGCATCCCCCCCGACAACTGTGAAGGGTATTTTTCACCGGTGCCGTCGGGAAGCCCGACGATGCCGACCTTGAACGCCGCGATCTCATCCATCAATCGCAGCGGCATGTCGTAGTATTCTTTCAACGGCACCTCGACGTTCTGTGCGACTGTCAGCGAACTGAACAGCGCGCCATCCTGAAATAGCACTCCCCAGTGCTGTTCGATCTCCCTCTGATCATTACCACTCATCGTCAGAATTCGCCTCCCGAAGACCTCGACATCGCCTGCAACTGGGCGGTTGAGCCCGACAATCGTGCGCAACAGGACCGATTTCCCCGACCCTGACCCGCCGACGACGCCCAGAACTTCGCCGCGGAAAACGTCGAGATCGAGACCGTCATGTACCGTCTCGGCCCCGAACCGGTTGACGAGGCCACGTACGCGGATGATCGGCTCGCCCGGCTGACCCGGCATGCTCAAATCTGCAATGCGGAAAAGAAGATCGAAAAACCTGCGTCGGTCACGATTACGAGAAAAATCGCTTCGACCACCGAAAGCGTCGTGAGGCGGCCTACACTTTCGGCGCTGCGTGCTACCTGAAACCCTTCGTAGCAGCCGATCAAGGCGATGATGATGGCAAAGAACGGCGACTTGATCATTCCGATCCAATAGGACCACGAGGCTATCGTGGACAAATGGTTGAGAAATTCCGGAATACCGATGCCCAGCTTAGCCCACGCCATTAAACCACCGCCCAAAATCCCCATAAAATTGGCGCAGAGGGTGAGCATCGGCAAGGTCAGCATAAGACCGAAAAGACGCGGGAGCACCAGGACCTCGACCGGGTCGAGGCCGATGGTACGCATCGCGTCGATCTCCTCGTTGACCCGCATCGTCCCGATCTGGGCGGTAAAGGCGCTGCCCGATCGGCCAGCGAGGATGATCGCCGTCAGCAGCACTCCGAGCTCCCGCAGGATGCTCACAGCGGTCAATTGGACCGTGTAGCTCTCCAGCCCATAGAAACGCAAATAATCGGAGCCCTGATAGGCGATCACGACGCCGATCAGAAAAGTGAGCAGACTGACAATGGGCAGCGAATTGACCCCAGTCTGCTCCATCTGCGCGACGATCGCGGTCATGTTCAGCCGGCGCGGGTGGCGCACCAGCCGAAGCGCGGTTGCGGAGACCACGCCGAAAAAGCCGAGGATGCTGTACGCGCGGGCGATCAGCGCGAGCGAAATCTCCCCGATTCGGGCGATGAAGCCGGCGATGGTATGGTGTGCGGGCCGCGGATGGCGGGCTGGCGCAACCAGTCCGGCGGCGCGCACCTGATCGATCAGCGGCTCGAAGCTCGGTTGCAAGTTCCGCATCTCGACGGCATTGCCGCGCTCGCTCAGATCACGTTCGGTTCGCAGCAACAACCAGGCGCCGGCGGTATCGAGCCGGTCGATCCCGGCCAAATCGAGGGTAACTCGCTTGCCGCTGGGCATCTGGATAGCACGCAGCCGCCGATCGATTTCGGCGGCGGTCGCCACCAGCCATTCACCGGCCGCTGCGAAGACCAGCGCTCCAGGCTCTTCGGATTCAACGAGTGTCGCGGCGACGGACGCCATGAGGTTCACGGGTTCAGAATGCGCTTATCCGCCGCCAAGCGAGGCCTTCCCAACTACAAGAAAAGCGGCTATGCCGCAACGACCTCCGTTTCGATCGCCGCCGCCGGATCGTCGCCACCGAGGGACGACACCTATGGACCTCAAGCAGCATATTCGGTCGATACCTGATTTTCCGAAGCCGGGTATCCTCTTCTACGACATCTCTACCCTGCTCGCCCATCCCGAGGCTTGGCAGACCACCGTCCACCGCCTCGCCGAGGCGCTCCGACCCCACGAGCCAGACCTGCTGGTCGGCATCGAATCCCGAGGATTTCTCGTTGCTGCTCCATTGGCGTATCAGCTCGGCCGCGGTTTCGCGATGGTTCGCAAAAAGGGCAAACTGCCCGGCCGGACCGCCCGCTTCACCTATGATCTCGAATATGGCACCGACACCATCGAGATCCAGGAGGACGCGATCACGCCTGGACAGCGGGTCGCCGTGCTCGACGACCTGCTGGCAACCGGAGGAACGATGCAGGCTGCCATCAACCTGGTGCGTCAGCGCGGGGGCGAAGTCACCGCCGCGGCGTGCATCATCGAGCTGTCTTTCTTGAAGGGCCGCAGCCGCATCGACGTGCCATTCAAGTCGATGGTCGCGTACGAGAGCTAATCACCTGAGAGCTAGTCGGCCGCCATCGCCGGCGCAGAACCCAAGCTGCGCCCGATCACCGCGTATAGCGGATCGCCACCGCCGGGCGGCGTCCGGTCGAGGCAGCGGATATCGCCCCAATTCCCGGCTTGCACGAAATGTTGGGCGATCAGGCAGAGGTGCCCTGCGTCGTCGAGCAGACACCAGCACCCGATCGCGCGCGTCGGCACGCAACGGTTCGAGAAGGTCACGATCAGTGGAGCGCCCGGTTTCAAAACTCGCCCGGCTTCGCGGATGACCTCGCAGGGCCGGGTCAAGTGCTGGACGGCGACGCAGATTGCTGCGCCATCGAACTCCGCGGTGGCGAAAGGCAGGCGCGGATCGCGGTTCAAATCCTGCACGTGCCACTCGTCGAGAAACGGGTTTTCCGCAAGCTCCCTCGAATTGAGACCGACCCCGACGACCCGCGAATAAGGGATTTCCGGCGGCAAATGGCTGACCCAACCCGACATCAGATCCAAAATGGCGCCGCCCGCTGGCAGGACCTCGCGGTAAAGCTCGGTGACCGCGGCGATCGCGGCCGCATCGATCCGCCGCGCGCGCGCCAGTTCGGAACCTGCGAACGCATCGGGTCGGAGTTCAAGGTGCGCTGGTGCAGTGATCGGAAGGAGCGCCATATCCCCCCTCTCCAGCCTGGTTTGGCTTCAGATAGGGACTGCTCGAAGCTCAATCCATAGCAAGATACCCAAAACTCTAGGCTTTATGTACCTGCGATTATCTGCTCGGGAGGCGTGAACGGAAAATCCAGATCGCGGGCGACCGCGGGATGGGTGATCCGCCCCCGGCAAATGTTCAGGCCATTTCGCAGATGCGCGTCGTCGCGCAGAGCGCGCTGCCAGCCGTGATCGGCGATTGCCAGCACGTACGGCAAGGTTGCGTTGTTGAGCGCGACCGTCGAGGTGCGGGCAACCGCTCCCGGCATGTTCGTCACGCAATAATGGACGACGCCCTCCTCGACATAGGTCGGGGCTGCGTGCGTGGTCGGCCTGCTCGTCTCGAAGCAGCCGCCCTGATCGATTGAAATGTCGACCACCACCGCCCCGGGTTTCATCGCCCGGACGAGGGCGCGGCTGACGAGTTTGGGCGCCGCCGCGCCCGGGATCAGCACTGCGCCTATGACAAGATCGGCCGCGGCCACTTCGCGCTCGATATTCTCCATCGTCGAGAACAGCGTGTGGAGCTGCGCCCCGAATTGCAGGTCGAGCTCGTACAACCGCGGAAGCGAGCGGTCGATAACGGTCACGTAGGCTTCCATGCCCATCGCCATTCGCGCCGCATTGGTCCCCGACACGCCGCCGCCGAGGATCACCACCTTCGCGGCGGGGACGCCCGGAACCCCGCCAAGAAGCACGCCGATGCCGCCCTGCTCCTTTTCCAGGCAGTGCGCTCCGACCTGTACGGCCATCCGGCCCGCGACCTCGCTCATCGGCGCGAGGAGCGGCAGCCCGCCCCGCGCGTCGGTGACCGTCTCGTAGGCGATCGCGATTACACCCGACCCGACAAGAGCCTGAGCGAGGGCTTTGTCCGCCGCGAGATGCAGGTAGGTGAACAACACTTGCCCTTCGCACAGCGCTGCCGCCTCCTTTGGCTGAGGCTCTTTGACTTTGACGATCAGTTCGGCGGCCGCGAACACCGCCGTTTTGCTCGGCAAGATGCGGGCTCCGACGGCCTCGTACGACGCGTCCTCGAAACCGATGCCGGTTCCCGCGCCGGTCTCGACCACCACTTCGTGGGCGTGATGCACGATCTCCCGAACACTGCCGGGCGTGAGGCCGACACGGTATTCGTGGGTCTTCACCTCCTTCGGGACACCGATAAGCATGACAATCTCCACTTGGCCGGTATCGCCGCGGGGGCGGCGAACGCCGGTTTCCGGTTTAGGTTGCTCCCGCGACACTCTGTCGCGTTTGGCTGAATTACCGTGTACCCCCTCCGAAAGTCGTCGACACTCGTCCCGTAGGGTTCCGGCCTTCTTGCACAGGTGATGACCATTGGAAACCTTCGTCGAGCTCGCTCTTATTTATCTCGCAGTGGGCGCCGTCCTGTTTGCGTTGATCCCGGGTCAGGCGATGCCCTGCGATTTCCACTGGCGCAATCAGGCGGACGTCTTCCGCGACAGCGTGCCAGAGGTCCTCACTTGGCCGCTCGTGCTCTGGCGCCTTTGCCGGCGGGGGCAGTTTTTCGATTAAGTCTCGGCTAACCGGAGTTTTCGCACCACTTCGTCGGCCAGCGGCAAGGACGCTGTGAGCCCCGGCAACTCGATGCCGTATAAATTTACCAGACCCGGCACACCGTGGGTATCGGGGCCCTGCACCACGAAGTCTGCAGCTGGCTCGCCCGGCCCGCTGATCTTCGGCCGGATGCCGGCATAACCCGGCTGCAGCGCGCCATCCGGCAAGCCGGGCCAGTAGGTGCGGATTGCGGCATAGAACACCTCGCCGCGCGCCGCCTCGACCGCGTAATCGACCGAGGAGATCCATTCCACATCGGGCCCGAAGCGCGCCTGCCCTGCCAGATCCAGCGTGATGTGCACTCCTAGCCCGCCGGCCACCGGGACGGGGTAGATGAGCCGGTGAAATGGCGCGGGCCCGCTCAGCGTGAAATAGACCCCGCGGCAGAAATAGGCCGGCGGGATCGTCTCCGGCGGTATCCCCTCGATCATTCGCGCCAGTGTCGGCGCGTGCAGCCCGGCGGCGTTGACCAGAGAGCGGCAGCGGATCCCGGTCGGCTCATCGCCACCTATAGCAAGCTCAAAACCGTCATGGCGCACAGAGCCGGAGAGGACCGGAGTACGTAGCACAACGATCGCACCGGCGGCCTCCGCCTCGCCCTGATACGCGAGCATCAACGCATGGCTGTCGATAATGCCGGTCGAAGGCGACAGCAGCGCCGCCAGGCAATTGAGGGCAGGTTCAAGCTGACCTGCCTGTGTCGGATCCAGCCACTCCAGATCGTCGACCCCGTTGCCGCGGGCCGTGGAGGCGATCTTTTCTAGACCAGCTATCTGTGCCTCGCTGGTGGCGACGATCAGCTTGCCCAACCGGGCATGTGGCACCCCGTGCTCGCGGCAATAGCTGTAGAGCCGATGGCGCCCTTCGACACAGCTGCGCGCCTTCAAGCTGCCGACCGGGTAATAGAGCCCGCCATGGATGACTTCGCTGTTGCGTGACGAGGTCTCGAACCCGATCGTGTAGGCCTGCTCGAGCACGAGCACCTCGATGCCGGCCAGTGCGAGCGCCCGAGCCACTGCCAAGCCGATGACGCCGGCTCCGACAACCACGCACTCAACTTCGTCCATTACGTCCCCAGAGGCGCACACCCATAATTACGATTGACGTACAGCGTCAATCCTGCATATTCAAGCTGCATGATCCTGAGTTACCGCGACAAGCGAACCGAAGCGTTTGCGCGAGGTGAGTTCGTTAGGGAATTCCAGGGATTTGCTCGACAAGCCTACAAACGGCTGGAGGTCCTCGACGCTGCTACGACCCTAACCGATCTCGCCGCTCTCCCGAGCAACCGCCTTGAAGCGCTCAAAGGCGACCGAGATGGGCGGTACAGCATCCGGATAAACCTCCAGTGGCGGATTTGCTTTGAGTGGCTGCAGCAGGGCGCTGGTCCGTTGAACGTTGAGATCGTCGATTACCATTAAACCAAAAGGAAGCCGATGCCCCGTCCTGCCATTCACCCCGGCGAGATCCTTGCCGATGAGCTGTCGGAACTCGGCGTCACCCCGACGGAACTCGCACGTCAGCTTAATGTGCCCGTTAACCGCATTACCCAAATCATCCAGGGCAAGCGAGGGATCACCGGCGACACAGCACTCAGGCTTGGTCATTGGTTTCAGATAAGCCCGCAGTTCTGGCTCAACCTGCAGGCCGCTTATGACATTCGCATCGCTGAAGCTAAGGTTGCCGAGCAGATCGAGCATTTACCAACAAGACCGACCGTCGCTCAAAGTGATCGTTGACGCGGTCGCTCCGCTCCCACGTCCTATCCCGCGCAACGAACGAGCACCATTGACAAATAGGGAGCCAGGTCTGGATTGATGCAAGCGAAGGGGGCGACGCGCTGCGTCGGCAAGGTCGCGTGCTCGATGCAAACCGCGTCGTCGAGAAGACCCAGCCGGTCAAGCACCCGACGCACTTTGGCGAGGTGGCGACCAAGCTTGACGATCGCGACCGAATCACTCGCGGCGATCCGCGCTGCGATTTGGTCTTCGTCGAGCGTCGCTGGGATCACCGCTAGCGCGTCATCCCGCGAGACCAGCGGGACCGCCGCGGCCGCAGCGCAGGCGGTCAGCGACGAGACGCCCGGGACGATGTCGATCGGATACCGGCCCGCTAAGCGGGTGAATACATTTATAAAGCTCCCGTAGAAGAGGGGGTCGCCCTGGCACAACAGCGCCACGTCACGACCGTCATCGAGCTCGGCGGCGAGCGCGGCGGCTGCACCATCGTAAATCTCTACTGGGGGAGGCCCCGGGCGCATTGGAAAGCGGATCGCGATCTCGCGTTGGTGCCCCTCGACCCAGGCGGCAACGATCGAGCGCGCGAAGCTATCGCCGTGCTCCGGCGCCGGATACGCGACCACCGGCGCCGCCCGCAGCAACCGTAATGCCTTCAACGTCAGCAGCTCCGGATCGCCCGGCCCGACACCGAGCCCGTAGAGCCGACCGCACGCTACCGGCATTCAGCCCGGCTCCAATCGATAGAGCGTAAGAACGAGCTTGCCGGCTCGCGCCGAATAGTCGAGCCCCTCGACATGGTCGAGTGCTCGGGCGGTCAACCCGCGGTGGGCCAAAGATCGCAGGAATTCCGGGCTGTTGCGCTCATTGACCAGCGCCAAACCGGCGCCGGCCAACTGGGCGTCGCCCGGGTCCGCGGTAACCAGCCGAGTTGCGGTGCCGAGCAAAAAAACCAAGCTCGGTTCGCTGTAGCCGACCGACAGAACGGCCTCACCCGGCCCGGGCGGATGGCAGACGAGCGCGGCCGCGGCCGATCGACTGGGCCACAGGTAATTGAGCTCGGGCGCGACCATGAGCGCAGCCGGCACCACGAAGGCGGCAGAGATGGCGGCGACCAGACCGGCGGCGCGCATCGGCTGCGGATCTCTAAAGAGAAGCAGGCACGCTAGGCTCAGCATCACCGGGACGGCGACCATAACCGTCGGCGAAACCCTGCCGCCAAACCACAGCGGCAATAGGAGTAGCGCGAATCCGAGGACCACCGTGACCGCTCCCCAAAGCACTCCGACGGCGCTGTCGACCAACCGCGCCGAACCAGCGAGATGTTTTGCAAACCCTTCCGCCAAAGCGCCCCCTGCGAGGAGCGCCAGCGCCGGGTAAAGCGGCAGGACATAATGCGGCAGCTTGGTCGGAATGAGCTCGGAGACGACCCAGGCTGGACCCAGCCAGGCGAGCAGGAAACGGCAGACTCCAGCGCGGCGTTGCCGCCAGCCGCAGATCAGCCCCGGTACGATGAAAAGCGAGCCCGGCCAGAAGGTCGCTATCACCACCGCCAGGTAATAGCCGGGCGGCGCGCCGTGCAATTCTTGGGCGCCGACCAGCTTCGGCAAAAAATCGTGCGCCAGCGAGTCCGAGATGAAATGACCTGCGGTGGCGCTTTGCACTGCGATCAGCCACGGGGCCACTATCGCCGCCATGATCGTGACACCGGCAAGTGGCCGCAATTCTTTGATCCAACGGAGGTCGCGGTCCGCGATCGCGAGGCAACCCGCCGTCAACAGCGCCAACACCGGGCCGGGCGGCCCCTTTAGTAGGATCGCGACGGCTTCGGCCAGCCAAAAGAGCAACGGAAGCGGCCAGCCGGCCCGGCGGCCGATCCGGGCCGCAGTGTAGACGAGCCCGAGCGCGCCCTGCCCCGCGACAACGGCGGCGAGAAGTGCCGCGTCCGTCTTCGCGAGGTGCGCCTCGACCACCACGCCCAATGCGCTTGCCGTCAGCACGGCGGCGATAAAGCCGGCCGGGCGCGAGCCGAAAAGCCGGGCGCCGAAGCCGAAGGTCAGCAGCACCGCGGCGGTTGCCGCCAATGCGGAAGGCAACCGATAGGGCCAGATCGCGGCACTACCCGGCGAGCTGAATGCCGCCACGGCTGCCGCCTGGAGCCAATAAATCCCGATCGGTTTTTTGTTGCGTGCCTCATCCTGGAAGCGAACGCGGACGAAATCGCCGCTCTCCAGCATCTGCCGCGTCGCCTGCGCGAAACGCGCTTCGTCCCGGTCGAGCGGCGGAATCGCCGCCAGCCCGGGTGCATAAAGGATCACGCACAGAAGACACAGCAGCGCATAGGGCCGAATGCCGTTCAGCCACCCCCCTCCCCTGCCCTCCCCCGTGAGCACGAGGGAGGGAGGGACCCGTGTTAGCGGGAGGGTGGGGGCTGGCACGAACCAAAATATGCGCAATTTCAGCCCGGCTTGACGGCAGTGAGCTGGGTCACGGGTGCCAACGGCCGCCACAGGTGATGCGGCGCGACCGGCTCGGCGCGGCTGACCGCGATACGGGTCAGCGCACCGCCGTATCGGGCATGCCATTCGAGAAGCCGCGCTTCGCCCTCGGTCGTGACGACATTGGCGACGAGGCGTCCGCCGGGGGGAAGGCTGGCCCACGCCCGCGGCAGCAAACCGGCCCTACCGATCCCGCCGCCGATAAAGATCGCATCCGGTGGGGAGAGGTCGTTCAGCGCCTCGGGAGCAGCGCCGAGCACGATACGCAATTCCGGGACCCCGAGCGCGGCCGCATTGCGGGCGATCATCGCGGCACGCGCCGGATCCCGCTCGACGGCGACCGCCGAGCAGCCCTCGCCTTGACGCAGCCACTCGATGGCGATCGAGCCGCAACCAGCGCCGACATCCCATAGGTTCTCGCCAGGCAACGGGGCGAGCGCCGCGAGGGTCGCGGCGCGAACCTCGCGCTTCGTGAGCTGGCCGTCATGCTCGAAGACATCGTCTGGGAGGCCGGCGCTCCGCGGCAATGCTCGGGCGCCGCGGCCGGCGCAGCAGGCGATCGCGATCGTGTTGAGATCGGGAACCCGCCGATCACCCCAAGCCCGCGCCTCGTCGGCGACAATGGTTTCGCGGCGGCCGCCGAGATGGGCGAGCACGGTGAGGCGGCTCGGCCCCCAACCGAGCCCGGTGAGCAACTCGGCCACCTCTCGGGGCGTGCCGCCGTTCTCCGAGAGGATCAAAATGCGTCGGTGGGGGGCGAGATGCAGCCGCAGGCTGTCCAGCGGTCGGCCATGCAAGGTGATCAAGGCGCAATCGGCGAGCGGCCAGCCGAGCCGCGCGGCCGCGAGACTGAAAGCGCTCCGCTGCGGCAGAATCGTCATTTCCTCCCGCGGAAAGCGCCGGGCCAGGGTGACGCCGAGGCCGTACCACATTGGGTCGCCACTGGCCAACACAGCCACGCTGCGGCCGCGGCGACCTGCGATAGCGTCTATCGTCGAGGCAAGCGGGCGTGCCCAAAGGATCCGCTCGGCACCGCTGTCCGGCACCATGTCGAGATGGCGTGCGCCGCCGACCAGAACCTCGGCCGTTTCGATTAGCTCACATGCCGCAGGCCCGAGGCCGACCATCCCATCCTCGCCGATGCCGATGACGGCAAGCCAAGGTTTCACCGGGCGCTCGCGAGCGCGTTAACCGCGGCAGCGGCGAGCGCGCTGCCGCCGCGACGACCGCGGAGGGTAATGAACTCGAGCCCACGCCCAAAGACGGCAAGTGCCGCCTTTGCCTCGGCCGCACCGACAAACCCTACCGGGAAGCCGAGAACGAGCGCGGGCTTGGGCGCGCCGCATGCCAGCAGCTCGAGTAATCGAAAAAGCGCCGTCGGCGCGTTGCCGATCGCAACCACCGCCCCCGGCAAAAGCGGTCGCCATCGCTCGACGGCGGCAGCCGAGCGCGTGGTCCGCTCTGCCGCGGCCAGCTGTGCCGTTTCGGGATCGCGAAGAGTGCAGACGATCCGGTTCGCTTCGATCATGACCCCAGCGGCGACCATGGCCGAATCGACCAGGATCGTCGCGCCTGCAGCGAGCGCCTTGCGCCCCGCCGCGACCGCGCTCTCTGACCACTCGAGGTCGCCGAGAATCGCGCTGTCGCCGGCGGCATGCGCCAGGCGCAAAGCCAGCGGCTTGACCTGGCTCGGGAAGCGCGAGAGATCCGCTTCCTCGCGGATCAGCGCAAACGAGCGGCGCGAAATCTCCGCCGGGTCGCGGACGTAGATATACGATCGTGCTCCGTTGCCCTCACCCGCCTCGCTGCGCTCGGCACCCTCTCCCGCATTGCGGGAGAGGGGGGACCCAGCCCGCCGGGCTGGGTGGGTGAGGGTAGAAACAATCGCCGGTATAGTAATCGGGCGCTGCCTTGCCGCAGTCACCCCGAGGGTCCAAGCCTCCTCGGTTTCGACCTGATGCCGCTGCGCGGTGGTCAGCGACGGATCACCGGCGAAAAATGGGGCGAGATTACCGGCGCGGTCGCTTTCAGCAAAAAATCGGGCGACAGAGCGAACCTGGGCCGCATCCTTGGTTTCGCCATCGGCCGGCGATACGGCCCAGAGGGAAGGATAGACCTCGGCGATGACGACCGCCCCCTGTTCGGGGGCCTGCAGCCCGGTTTCAAATGGCCAGATACGCACATGGTCGATCCAGCGCGGGTCGTCGTGCAACTCCCGAACGATCGGAATCCCAGTCAACGCCTGGCTGCCGACCGAGCCGGGGTAAGAAAGTTTCCAGCATGGCTGAGCCCCTCGCATGTACTTGTCAATTAGTCGGCGCTCAGCCAATCCATCATTATCATGTCGCCGATGGTGCTTGGGGCTAAGGAACGGTCCTGTTCGAGCGGCTGGGCATCCCCAAAACGGGAAGGGCCCGTTCGAGACACGCTGGTTCAGAGCAGCGGCCACATCGAAGCGATTGCTAAGGTTGTTTTCGTCATCTTTTAGGAGGTGCGCAATCTCATCCCACACCGCGCGCCAGGGGGGCCCGGAAAGGCCGAGCCGCGCGGCGAAGCCGACGGGATACCCGAACGGAAAATCGAAACCGACGAGAATCCGCTCCCCACGCCAGAGCGCGGCCGCCAGCCATTCGGCCAGCAGGAGCTTCGCGGCGTGCCGTGTGCGCGGGTTTTCGAGCCTTTCCCCATCCGGGGCATTCCAACAGATCCAGATGCTGTCAGGCCCCCTTTTCGGCTGGCTCTCCGCGCTCCAATCGACCATCACGAAGGTATCGAACATCATCTGTGTTGATGGTGATCGGTGGTGCCGATGCCGCGCACGTGATGGTGGTGCCCAGCCTGCGGTGCGCCGGCGTCATGCTCGTAACCGATGATCTGCGTCCGGTATTTGCAAAGCTGGCAGTTCATCGCCGGCTGACCATCCCCGAGCTCGACGACACGGTCTCGGAACGCGCTGAGTACGGCTTCATGATCGCGCAGGTATAGCGCCTTGACGAACTCGATTTCCGGAAACAGAGCGGCGACAGTATCGGTTTGGGCGTAGATGCGTTTGACCAGCACCCCGGTAAACAGGAAATAGGGAAACACGATAATGCGGCGGAAACCGAGCGCAGCGGCCCGCATCAGCGCGGCGTCGACCCGCGGATGGGCGACGCCGCTGAAGGCGACCTCGGCCCATCCCAAACCCATGCCTTCCCAGAGCATGCGGGCGAGTTTGGAGATGTTGGAATTGGCGTCCGGATCGTTCGTGCCCCGTCCAACCACGACGAGCAAGGTCTCGCTGCGAGGTATTCGGCTGTCGGCCGCCGCTGCGATACGATCGGCCGCGGCGTGCAACAGCTTCGGGTCGATCCCGAGATCACGGCCCAGGCGCACATCGATACCGGGATTTTCGGCGATAAAGCTGTTCATCTCCCAAGGCAAATCGTTTTTGACATGACTTGCGGCAAACAGCATGCCCGGGATTGCCAAGATCCGCCGCGCGCCGCGCCCCGCCAAGAGGGCGAGGCCGTCGCGGATCGTCGGGCGGGCGAATTCGAGATAACCGGTCGCGAAATCGAACTCCGGCAGGCGCGGGCGCAATGCCCTGGCCGCCAGCTCGAATTCCGCGACCGCTTCGGGATCACGGCTGCCGTGTCCGCAGAGGAGCACCGCCGTTTCGGTCATCGGCCGTTTCTCCTGCGCCCACAATGACGCCGCTGGCGGTCGACCCGGTGCTGCTCCTTGTCGCCGGTCTCGTCATTGACGCGCTGTTCGGCGATATGCCGGCGATCTTTCGTTATGTCCCGCACCCCGTCATCCTCGCCGGTCGCGCGATCGCATTTTTCGACCGCAAGCTCAACCGTGAAACCCGCAGCGAGGCGTCCCGCCGCGAACGCGGCCTCGTGACTGTCATTGTGCTGGTCGGCGGCGCGGCGTTGATCGGACTGATCCTCGAACAAGCCTGCCGCGGCAGCTTGACCGGCGCGGTGCTCGAAGCCTTCATGATCGCCGTGCTCATTGCGCAGCGCAGCCTTCACGAGCATGTCGCCGCGGTGGCAGCGGGGCTTGCTCGCGGCGGTTTGGATGGCGGGCGCGAGGCAGTACGGCAGATCGTCGGACGCGACCCGGCGAGCCTCGACGCGCACGGCGTCGCCCGTGCGGCGATCGAGAGCCTGGCGGAAAATTTCAGCGACGGCGTCGTCGCTCCGGTTTTCTGGTACCTGCTGCTCGGCCTGCCCGGCCTTTTTGCATACAAGATGGTCAATACCCTCGACAGCATGATCGGCCATCGTACGCCGCGCTACCGCGCCTTTGGGTGGGCGGCCGCGCGCCTCGATGATGTTCTCAACACCGTACCTGCGCCGCTCAGCGGCGTACTCCTCGCCGCGGCGGCGGTATTCGCCAAGAACGGCCGGCCGGGTCACGCCTTCACGATCATGCTGCGCGACGGGCGCAAACATCACTCGCCCAATGCGGGTTGGCCGGAGAGTGCGATGGCCGGGGCGCTCAGTCTGGCATTGGCGGGGCCGCGCCGCTACGCCGAGGGTCTCGTTGCCGATCCGTGGCTCGGCGACGGGAGCGCCCGGGCCGGGGTATCCGATATCGTGCGGGGACTGCACCTCTACCGCCGTGCATGCTTGATCCAAGGCGGGGTTCTGGTGGGAGCTTGGCTCGCGGCCCATGCTACGCTGCTCGCCTGAAGCGGGGCGGCCGAGCTGCGGCCAAGAGCGCCGAAAGATCGAGACTGCGATCGAGATGATCGGCGAGAGAATCGAGGGTGGTCTCGATATTGTGGTCACAGGCGATTTCGCTGGGCTCAGCGCCCAATCCCGCGAGATACTCTCGGCGGAAAGCGTCGCTCGCAAACAATCCGTGGAGATAGCAGCCGGCGGTCAGCGCATCGCCGCTGACGCAGCCATCCCGGCCGTCTGCCAGGTGCAGCATCGGGCGGGCGAGGCCCGGTCCGGTGGTCTCTCCAATGTGCATTTCATAGCCCCGGACCGGCATTCCGGTCACAAGCTCGATGCCGGAAGACTCGGCGAGCCGTTTTGTGTCGGTCAGAACGGTCTCGATGTCGAGGAGACCGAGCCCGGGCACCGTCTGTTGCCGCCCTTCCACACCGTGCGGATCGGCAATGCTCCGGCCGAGCATCTGATATCCGCCGCAAAGGCCGAGGATTCGTCCGCCCTGGCGGCGATGCGCGAAGAGGTCGATGTCCCATCCCTCACGCCGCAGAAATTCCAGATCGGCGATCGTCGCCTTCGAGCCGGGAAGAATGACAAGCGCGGCGTCCCGCGGCAGCGGCCGGCCGGGTCGGAGCATGACCAGCTCGACCCCGGGCTCCGCACGGAGCGGATCGAGGTCGTCGAAATTGGCGATACGCGGCAAGAGCGGCACCGCGATCCGAACCGGGCCCCTGCCCTCACCCGCCTCGCTGCGCTCGGCACCCTCTCCCGCAATCCGGGGGAGGGGCAATCGGACCCCCTGCCATTCCCTCCCCCGCTTGCGGGGGAGGGAATGGGTGGGGGCTTGGTGGGATAACGCGAGAGAATCTTCTGCCGGCAACGCGGCTGCAGCGGCAAAAAACGGCACGACGCCAAAGCACTGCATTCCGGTGCGTGCGTTAGCAGCGGCGATGCCGCCATCGAACAGCCGGACATCGCCACGGAATTTGTTGACGATGTAGCCCGCGAGCAGCGCCCGCTCGGTCGCCGACAGCAGCGCGTACGTGCCGACCAGCTGGGCGATGACGCCGCCGCGCTCGATATCGCCGATCAGCACCACCGGAACGTCGGCCGCCTCGGCAAACCCCATATTCGCGATGTCGCCGTCGCGCAGATTGATCTCGGCCGGGCTCCCCGCGCCCTCGACGAGGACGAGGTCGGCCGCCTCAGCGAGGCGGGAGAAGGAGCCGAGAATTGCCGGCAACAGGCTCGGGGCCAGCCGGCGATATTCGCCGGCGCCGGCGGCGCGCCAGACCCGGCCCTGCAGCACGATTTGGGTCCCCCTTTCCGATTGCGGCTTCAACAGCACGGGGTTCATGTCGGTGACTGGAGCGGTCCCGCAGGCGCGGGCCTGCAATGCCTGCGCCCGGCCGATCTCGCCGCCATCGGCCGTAACCGCGGCGTTGTTCGACATGTTCTGCGGCTTGAAGGGCCGGACTCTGACGCCTCGCCGCGTGAAAGCGCGGGCCAGACCCGCCAACAGCAACGATTTGCCGACATCCGACCCGGTCCCCTGCAGCATCAGCGCCCGTGCCATCAGAACTCGATCCCGGGCTGTGCCTTGACGCCGACGCGGAAAGGGTGCTTGACGAGGGTCATCTCGGTGACGAGATCGGCCGCCTCGATCAGCTCGGGCCGGGCGTTGCGGCCGGTGACGACGACGTGAAGACCACGCGGTTTTGCCTTCAGCACCGCCACGACCTCGTCGAGCGGCAGGTAATCGTAGCGCAATACGATATTGAGCTCATCGAGCAACACCAGCCGGTAGGTCGGATCCGACAGCATTGCCCTCGCCGTCGCCCACGCATTATGCGCGGCGGAGATGTCGCGAGCGCGGTCCTGGGTATCCCAGGTGAAGCCTTGGCCCATCGCGCGGCAGGTCACAAGATCGCCAAACCGCTCAAGGGCGACGCGTTCTCCGGTCGACCACACGCCCTTGACGAACTGGACGATGCCGACCCGCATGCCGTGCCCCAGGCAGCGGAGCACGATGCCAAAGGCGGCTGTCGATTTGCCCTTCCCTTTGCCGGTATGAACGATCAAGAGGCCGCGTTCTTCCGTCTTGGTCGCCAGCATGCGATCACGGGCCGCCTTGCGCCTGGCCATCTTTTCATTGTGGCGGCGGTCGACCTCCTCCTCAGTTTCGACACTTGCGCCCTCTCCGCCCGGTTGCGGGGGGAGAGGGAGGGGACCCGTCGCGGCAGCGATGGGGAGGGTGAGGTGGGTCAGGCCGCCGTTTGGTGCGGGGGCTCCCCCCACCTCACCCCGACCCTCTCCGCCCCCAGGGGCGGAGAGGGAGAAATAAGCGCCGCCCACACTCATCCCGCGCTCCATTTCGCCAGATCCTCGCGGGCGCTATTGCGCCGCGGGCGCCACAGGCTGCGGTCGATCGCCTCGATGAAGCGGCGGCTGGTCTCGGCTAAGGCGGCTGGGTTGTGCTCGGTCATGAAATCGCGCACCGAATCGTCGGCCAGGTAGGCGTCGTAGAGCGCATCGAAATGCGCATCGTCGACGGCTCGCGATGTCGCGGCGAAGGCGAAGAGATAGTCGACCGTGGCGGCAATCTCGGCGGCGCCCTTGTAGCCGTGGCGCATCACGCCCGCGATCCAGCGCGGGTTCGCCGCGCGCCCGCGAACGACGCGTCCCAATTCCTCCCGCAGGCTGCGGACGCGCGGCCTCTCCGGGCGCGAATGGTCGTTGTGCCACACTGCCGGCGCGCGGCCCGAGAGGCATCGCACGACAAGGGCGAGCCCCCCCTCGAACTGATAGTAGTCGTCGCTGTCGAGCAGGTCGTGCTCGCGGTTGTCCTGGTTGTGCACCACCGCATCGGTTTCTGCCAGACGCGCTTCCAGCATTTCACGCTCGGAGCGGCCCTCGCAACCTGCCCCATATGCGTACCCGCTCCAGCCGAGATAGGCCTCGGCGAGATCGGCTTCGCCGTCCCAGATCCGCTCGTCGATCATGACTTGAAGCCCCGCCCCGTATGCGCCGGGTTTCGAGCCGAACACCCGATAGCCGGCACGACGGTCCGCTTCTTGCGGCGAAATGCCCTGAGCTTCAAGCGTACGCCGGTCCTCGGCGACGCGCTCGGCGAGCGGGTTGACCGATGGCGGTTCATCCAGCATCGCGACGGCACGCGCGGCCGAATCGAACAAATCAATCAGGCCCGGAAACGCATCGCGGAAAAAGCCCGAAACGCGCAACGTGACATCGATGCGCGGCCGATCGAGCACCGAGGCCGGCAGGATCTCGAACCCGGTCACTCGACCGCTGGACCGTTCCCAGACCGGGCGCACGCCCATCAGCGCCAGCGCCTGCGCGATGTCGTCGCCGCCGGTCCGCATGTTCGCGGTGCCCCACGCCGACAGCGCAATTCGCGCCGGGTAGTTTCCGTATTCCTGGGCGTGGCGCTCGAGCAGCAATGCGGCCGATTTCCAGCCGAGCTGCCAGGCCGCTTGCGTCGGCACGGCGCGGGTATCGATCGAATAAAAATTGCGGCCGGTAGGCAACACCTCCGGACGGCCGCGGCTCGGTGCGCCGGAAGGCCCGGGCGGAACAAAACGCCCGTCGAGCCCGGCGAGGAGGCCGGCGATTTCAGCGGCGCCGCTCGCCGTGACCGCCGGGCATAGCTGCCGCTCGATCCAGTGGAGAACCGCGTTGGTATGCGACCAATTCGGTTCTGGCGCCACTTCGCCCGCAACGAGACGCGAGGCCAATTCCTCCAGACGCTCGACCGTGTCGCCGCAGCTGCGCCACGGCTCGGGACCGGCGAGCGCCGAAGGACGCGCCCCGGTCCAGGGCTCGGCCGGATCCTCGCCGAGCGGATCCTTACCGAGGCCGAGATCGGCAGCAAGCGCCCGCGGCAGCGAGGCATCCTCCGGTTCAGTACCGCGGCCCGGCCGGGCGAAGGCGACCAGCAGCGAGCGCAGCCTCTCGCCCTTCGGGCTCTGCCCAAAGACGTGAAGCCCATCGCGTATTTGCAGCTCTTTCAACTCGCAGAGAAACCCGTCGAGCTTGCGCAGCGCGGCGGCGGTTTCATCGCCCGCGACAATGCCGCAATCACCTTCGAGCCCGGTGGCGCGGGCTTGTTCGAGGATCGCCGAGGCGAGCACGGCGAGCCGACGGGAATCGCCCAGCGCGGCCTCGTAATACTCGTCGATGAGCCGCTCGAGTTCGGCCATCGGCCCGTAGCTGCCCGCGCGGGTCAGAGGCGGCGTCAAATGGTCGATAATCACCGCCTGAGCCCGCCTTTTGGCCTGCGTTCCCTCGCCCGGGTCGTTGACGATAAACGGATAGAGGTGCGGCAACGGCGCGAGCACCGCCTCCGGGAAGCATTCGGCCGACAGAGCAAGCGCTTTTCCGGGCAGCCATTCGAGCGTGCCGTGCTTGCCAAGGTGGATCACGGCATCGGCACGGAATTGGTCGGCGAGCCAAGCGTACACGGCGAAATAACTGTGCGGCGGCACCAATGCCGGATCGTGATAGGTCGCTTTCGGGTCGATGTTGTAGCCGCGCGCCGGCTGGATCAGCACCGCGGCGTTGCCGGCGCGGAAGCCGGGGATCGCGAAGCGGCCGCAATCGAGCCGGCCCGGGCGGAAGAACGGATCGCGCTCGGCGGCGCCCCACCGTACCGCTACCGCCTGCTGCACGGCCATCGGCAGGGTCGCGAAAAAAGCCGAGTAATCGGCGAAGGACAGCGACTCCTCGGCACGGCTACCGGGGTTGCCGTTGGTCGGACCGTCGAGCAATCGGTGGATCAATTCTTCAGGATCGTCCGGGGCGTCTGCGATCCGGTAGCCGACCTCTGAGATCGCATGCAGGATGGCGATCGCCGAAGCCGGCGTGTCGAGGCCCACGCCATTGCCGATCCGGCCGTCCCGATTGGGGTAATTGGCGAGAATGAGCGCAACACGGCGTTCCGCAGACGGCTTCGCTCGAAGCCGCGCCCAATTGCGCGCGAGGTCAGCGACAAAGGCGACGCGGTCGGCGACCGGCTTGTAGCCGACGAGATCGGCCTCGGTCTCGGGGTCGCGTCCGAGCGGCGCCTTGAACGACACCGCCCGCGAGAGAATGCGACCGTCAATCTCCGGCAGCGCCACATTCATCGCGAGGTCTCGCGGGCCGAGCCCTCGCGTTCCGGTGCGCCAGCTCTCCTCGTCTCCGCCGGCAAAGACCACCTGCAGGACCGGGCAGTCTGCGCCTGCCAGCGGGTCCTTGGCACCACCGGCGCCGACGGAAAAGCCCGTCGCATTGAGGATCACTGCGGGCGGCGCTGCGGCGAGGATTTCACCGATCAGCGCGGCGCTTTCGCCATCCTTTAAGCTGTGCACGAAAAGGGGCAGCGGACGAAGGCACCGGGCCGACAGAGCCTCGACGAGTGCATCGACCGGCGCGGTGTTCCCCGACTGCACCAGTGCCCGATAGAACACGACCGGCACAATCCCACCGTGTCCGCGCCACAACGCGGTGATTTCGTCGAGGCTCGGCAAGGCGCGATCGGCCCAGTATAGCCCAGCCCGCAGCAGGGCCACGGGCTCCGCCCATTGCTCCTCGCAGCCGATCAGAGATCCGGCATAGCGGAGCAGATTGTCGGCATTGGCGGGGCCGCCTTCGGCGAGGTACCGCCACAACCGGTGGGCCCGGTCAGGCGCCAGGGTGGAGAGCTGCTCGAGTTCCGGATCGGGTTTGTCGTCCCCCGGCACTAGGGCCAGCGGGATGCCGTGCGCTTGACAGGTCTCCACCAGGCGTTCGATCCCATAGGGCCAATAGGCGCTGCCGCCGAGCAGCCGGGCCACGACGAGACGGGCCTGGGCGACCGTCTCCATATAGAGGTCGACCGAGAAATTGTGGCCGAGACGCGAGATTGGCGCGAGGCGCAGGCGGGGTGCTGACGGATCTTGCGCGCGGCGCCGCTTCTGTGCAGCCACGAGCAGCGCAATCTCCGTATCGGCGCTCGACAGCAGTACAATATCACCCGGGGTCTGGGCGAGATCGATCGCGACCGAACCATCGGCGATCGTCCCCGGTGTCGTCGCGAGCAGGTGCATTCAGCCGCTCAGAGCTGCAGTAATTGCAGAACGGTCGAGCCCTTTTCTGCCGATCACGACGAGCCGCGTCTCGCGCTTCTCGCCGACACGCCAAGGCCGGTCGAAATGCTGCTGCAACCGATCCCCGACCGCCTGCACGACCTGTCGGCGATCGCGGCCGGGCAGGTCGACAAAACCCTTGACCCTCAATATGTCGTGCAAGCCGATCGCGGCCCGCAACCGGACAAGAAATGCATTCCCGTCCTCAACCGAACCTGCGGTCACGACAAAACTCTCGAAATCGTCGTGATCGTGCCCGGCCTCGAGCTCGTGCACCGAGGGCCGGGAGGCAAGATCATCCTCGGCAGCCGCCGCCAGCCCCAGCGCCACCTGCGGCGGCACCCTGCCCTCGCGCGCGGTGAGGAGCTTCACACCCGAGCGAAGCTGCGCCTCGATCTCGTTGCAGAATGCCGTCAGGCGGTCTGGGGAGATCAGGTCGGTCTTGTTGAGAATCACGATATCGGCGCAGGCGAGCTGGTCGGCGAAGACTTCCTCGAGAGGGTTGTCGTGAGCCAGCGCGGGATCCGACGCGCGCTGCCGGGCGACGGCTTCGGGGTCGGTCGCGAACCGCCCGGCGGCAACTGCTGCGCCGTCGATCACCGTCAGTACGCCGTCGACGGTGGTCCGGGTGCGGATCTCCGGCCAGGCAAAGGCCTGAACCAGCGGTTTTGGCAGAGCCAGACCCGAGGTCTCGATCAAGATGTGTTCGGGCGGCCTCTCACGGTCGAGCAGATGCGTCAGGGTCGGCACGAAATCCTCGGCGACGGTGCAGCACAGGCATCCATTGGCCAGCTCGACAACGTCGTTCTCGTGGCACGCCGCGTCGCCGCAGCCGAGCAGCAGGTCGCGGTCTATACCCAGCTCACCGAATTCATTGACGATGACGGCGAGCCGCCGCCCCTCGCCATGCGCCAGCAAATGCCGCACGAGGCTTGTCTTGCCGGCGCCGAGAAAGCCGGTAATCACCGTCGCCGGTACGCGGCGCATCGGGTCAGTTCTCCTTCAACACGAGGGGCAGGCCCGCCGCGACAAAGACGACACGGTCGGCCAGCACTGCGACCTCCTGGTTGAGGAGGCCGGCGGCGTCGCGAAATCGCCGGCCGAGCGGTGTCTCGGGGACAAGCCCCATCCCGACCTCGTTGCTGACGAGTACGACCGTGCCAGCGGCCTTCCGCAGCGTGCTGCACAACCCGCCAATCTCGTCGTCGGCTTGTTTGCCGGCCAGGAGCAGATTAGACAACCACAGGGTCAAGCAATCGACGAGAATGGGGCGCTCGGGTTCGGCATGCGCAGCGATGGCCGAAGCCAGCGCCAGCGGCGCCTCGACCGTGCGCCAGAAGGGGCCGCGGCGCGCCTGATGTGCGGTGATGCGCTCGGCCATCTCGGCATCGCCCGCTTCGGCGGTCGCGCAATAGGTGCCTCGGCTCGCGGCGTTCGCGACGAGGCGCTCGGCATAGCGGCTCTTGCCCGAGCGGGCACCGCCCAGAATCAAGGTGACAGGGGGTAGACAGGGTCGGCTCGCGGCCGGCATCGCCATTGGTCTCTCCTCCGCCCGAGGATTCGTCCCACTTCACGCGATGCGGAGGTCTCCTGGCTCGGGGTCGTCGCCCGCGGCGCCTTCCCAGCCGGGTCTCCCCAGCCAGTGGCGGTTGCCGCGGACTCGCCGCTAACAGTTGCGGGGGCAGCGCCGGTCTCGCACCGGACTTCCCTGTCGCATCGCAAGATCACGCTAGCACGGGACGATGTGCTGCGCCAATCTTCTCGCGGTGCGGAAGCGGCGGTCGCTTCTCCAGGAACGGGAGGATCGGATGAAGCTCGAGGGTGGCTGCCTGTGCGGCAAGGTGCGCTATTCGGCCGACGCCGAGCCGGCTTTTGTCGGCGTTTGTCACTGCAAGAATTGCCAGAAGGCGTTGGGAACAGCCTTTGCGACGGTAGTCGCGGTGCCGACGCCATTTCTGAGCGTCCGAGGAACGCTAAAGTCTTTCGAGGACCAGGGCGACAGCGGCAAGAAGCTCTACCGGCGGTTCTGTCCCGAATGCGGGTCGTCGGTTACCGACGAGGCGGAGGCGATGCCGAACGTCACGATGATCATGGCCGGGACACTCGACGATGCGAGCTGGGTGAAGCCGAACATGGAGATCTTCTGCGATAGCGGGCAGCCCTGGGTGCAGCTCGGGGGCGACAGAAAACGCTTCCCCAAGATGCCGGGCTGATATCATCTCAACGCTGCCGCAGCACATCCCGGGCGGTTTGGTTGAACAGGACCCGGCGCTCCTCGTCGCTCGGTGGGGCCGAGCGGCGCAGGTCCTTGCCCAAATCGACGCCGGCCTGCACGGCGGGGCGCTGCTTGACCGTCTCTCGCCAGCGGGCAACGTTCGGGAAGCCATCGAGCGGTTGACCGAGCGGCTTGGCGATCAGCACCCAGGGCCAGCTGGCGATGTCGGCGATCGAATACTCGTCGAGGATGAACTCTCGCCCGTCGAGGCGCCGCTCCAAGACACCCAGGCACCTGTTGTATTCGTCGGCGTAGCGTTTGTGCGAATAGGGGTGCTCGCCCTTCGCGTAATTCACGAAATGGCTCAGCTGGCCGGCCATCGGGCCGAGATTGCCGACTTGCCAGAACAGCCACTCCAGGGCTTCTTTGCGGCCGCGCCGGGTCTGCGGCATGAAGCGTCCGGCCTTTTCCGCGAGGTGAATAAGGATCGCACCCGATTCGAAAACCGGCATCGGACCGTCCGGCTCGTCGTGATCGACGATCGCCGGCATGCGGTTATTGGGGCTGATCGCCAGGAACTCGGGCTTGAACTGGTCGCCGCGGCCGATATTGACCGGAATCATCCGGTATTCGAGGCCGCATTCCTCGAGCATGATCGCGACCTTCCAACCGTTCGGGGTCGGCCAATAATAAAAGTCGATCACCGGACCTTCTCCGGGCTGAGCTCGGCGATTTCCCGGGCCGAATAGCCGAGTTCGGCGAGAATTTCTTGCGTGTGCTCGCCAAGCGCCGGGGCGCCGCGGCGGATTTCCGGCGAGGTCCGCGAATAGCGTGCCGCCGGCCGCGTCTGGCGCAAGCGGCCGGCCCGAGGGTGCTCCGTTTCAACGACAAGGCCGAGGGCCGCCACTTGCGGATGCCGGATGACCTGGTTGCGGGTCAACACCGGGCCGCACGGCACGCCGGCCGCCGTCAAGGCTTCGAGCCAATCCGCAGCCGGGCGGGCCAGCAGTGCCTGTTGGGTCAGCTCCAGCCGCGCCTCGATGTTCTTCTGGCGCAATGCCGGGGTCTTGAAACGCTCGTCTTCGAGCCATTCCGGTCGGCCGACGACACGCGCCAAACCGGCCCACTGCCGGTCGGTCAAGGCCGCCACCGTCATATACCCGTCGGCCGTCTCGTAGATCAGGTCGAACGCGGGCGCCGCCTCCTGACGCGCCGGCTCGTCGCCGACAAAAGTCTGATTGCTCATATCGGAGGCCCACAGAAAAGCGAGCACGGCCTCGAGCATCGAGAGGCGCACATGCTGTCCCTCGCCGGTGCGCTCGCGCGCCAATAGCGCGGCGGTGATCGCCTGCGAGGCGGTGATCGCGGTCAATTTGTCCGGTAGGATCGTCCGCAACAGGCGCGGGCGCGTCTCGTCGGAGCCAGCCTGCACTGTCGCCAGCCCCGAAAAGCCTTGGATAACCGGGTCATAAGCCGGCTTTTCGGCATATGGCCCCTTCTCGCCAAACCCGCTGATCGAGACATAGACGATCTTTGGCGAGACGGCGCGAACGGGCTCTTCGCCGACGCCGAGGCGATCGGCAACGCCGGGACGGAAATTCTGCACAAACACATCGGCGCCGGCGGCGAGCCGCAGCAAAGCCTCGCGGCCACCCGCGGTCTTCAAGTCGAGGACGATCGAGCGCTTGTTGCGGTTGTTGTTCAGGAATGAGGCCGAAAACCCGCCCCGGCGGTCGGCGCCTCCACGTGTCGCGTCGCCGCCGTCCGGCGCCTCCACCTTGATCACATCGGCGCCCTGGTCGCCGAGGATCATCGTCGCCAGCGGCCCCGCGACATTCGAGGTCAAATCGACGATGCGGTATCCGGTGAGTGGACCCGGCATGCTTTACCTTTCCTCCCAAAGATCAATGAAAACGCGGCATGACTTCCTGGCAGAGCAACTCCAACGCGGTCATCACCTGCCGGTGCGGGACCAGGCCGCCGCAATTGAGCTCCGCCAGGATGCCGTCGATGCCGAGCTCGTCCTGCAAGCCATGCAGGCGTTCGGTTACTTCGTCCGGCGTGCCGACCAGAACTTGGCCGGTCAGCGCCTCGTCGTAGGTCAGGTTTTCGATGCGCTTGAGCCGCTCGGCCCTCCCTTCGATGGCCCGGGTACCGGCGCGGCTCAATGAATCCCTGAGCCGTTGCGCCTGCTCGCGGTAGAAATGCATGAGGCTCTCCCGCGGCTCCGAATAGGCCCGCTCTTCGGTCTCGGCGAGATAGGTCGGGACCCGCAGATAGACCTGCCCCCTGCCCTGGTGGCCGGCCGCCCTATAGGCTTCGCGATAGGCCCGAATCTCCGGGGCGAATTCGGAAAACGACCCGTAGCGCGCGTTGATGAAGATCGGCAGCCCGCGCTCGCCAACGGCTGGATAAGTGTCCGGGCTCGCAGCGGCTATTCGGATCGGCGGGTGCGGTTCCTGCAGCGGGCGCGGCGCCACTGTGATGTTCTGGAATTTGTAGTACTTCCCTTCATAGGAAAAACTGGGCTGCGACCACGCCAGCTCGACAATATCCAGTATCTCAGTGAAGCGGTCGCGGCTTTCTGCATACGAGACGCCGTAATCCTCATAAGTGCGCGGCAACCCGCTGCGCCCGACGCCGAAGATCAGCCGGCCGCCGCTGACGTGATCCACCGTCGCGGCCTCCTCGGCGAGACGCAGCGGATGACACAATGGCAGGACCTGAACGGCGATGCCGATTTTGATGCGCTCGGTGCGCGCTCCGACTGCGGCGGCGATGCTGAGCGGCGCCGACAAGACCGAACGCTGCGGATCGAAGTGGAGTTCGGCGAGCCACATCGCGTCGAGCCCCCAGCGCTCGGCCGCATCGATCTGCTCGAACGCCTCAGCGAAGGCGTCTCGTTCGCTGCGGCCGGGCAGGGCTGGAAACTGGTGAAACATGCCGAATTCCATGGCGCCGCTCTCCGGTTCGGGGCTCGAAATAAGAGCAATATTGCAAAGCGACTGTCGCGAACACACAATAATCGCGATGAGCGAGGACACCCCCAACCTGGTTCTCGAGCACCTCCGTGCAATCCGTTCGGAGCTGCACGAGATCCGCGAAGAGCAGCGCGAACAGCGGACCCGGCTCGGCTCGATCGAGCGCAGCATTTCGTACATGACGCGCGAAATAGCGGAGATGGGCTTGCGGCTCGATCGAATGCACGACCGCCTCGATCGGATCGAGCGGCGGCTCAACCTCGTCGAGGCATAAACTCCGCCCGGCGTCAGGGAGCCGGGAAATGTGTGCGGAGCTCCTGACCCCCTACTTTGGCCGGATCGGCGTCGATCAGGATGAAGGCGAAGACGGCGGGTGTCGTGCCGTTGTTGACCCAGGCGTGCATCGTGCCGCGCTGCACGACGATGTCGCCCGGCTTCATATGGACGACCTCGCCGCTGTCGAGCTCGAGGTCGCACTCGCCGGACAGCAGCAGAGCATAGTCGACCGTCTCGGTGCGGTGCATGAATTTCGGCGCGCCGGGCGCGAATTCGGTGATGCGGATCACCGTACCCTGCCCGGTGCCGACGTAATTATATCGTTTGACAAAGCCGGCGCGCTGCGCCGCCTCGGCCTCGTCCGAGGAATTGTCGACCGGCATCTTGTCGGTCGACCAGATCTCGCAGCCCGCGATATGCGGGCGCCCGAGCCGGCTGACCGCCTGCAGCCGTTCATCGGTCTTGACGATAGCCTTGCCGTTCGCGTCGTGCCCGGTGACGATCCGCCTTACTTCCAGTGCCATGGCTTTCCTCCGGTCTTGCATTTGCTGCGCGGTCGCGCGACGCTAATGCATAACAGATCGACCTGACGAATGGAGGGTGCGGTGAACGATATTGCGCCGACGCGGTTCAAGTGGGTGGGAACACGGCCGATCCGTCCGGACGGCGTGCCGAAGGTCACCGGGCGCGCGATGTATGGCGCTGATTTCGCGACCGCCGGCACGCTCTACGGCAAGATCATCCGCTCGCCGCATGCGCACGCCCGCATCCGCTCGATCGACACCTCGAAAGCGGAGGCATTGCCCGGCGTCAAGGCGGTCGTGACTGGCAAGGACTTTCCGGACCAGAAGTTCGAGTATCAGGGTCCGGAGCGGGTCGCGCAGAATTTCTGGCACATCACGCGCAACGTCATGGCACGCGAGAAGGCGCTCTATGAGGGCCACGCCGTCGCCGCCGTCGCCGCGATCAACAAAAGTGTCGCCGAGGAAGCCGCTGCGCTGATCGAGATCGATTACGACGTGCTGCCGCACGTCATCGATGTGGACGAGGCGATGCATCCGGACGCGCCATTGCTCTTCGAGAACCAGATCACCCGCGGCATCGAGCCGGTGCCGACCCGGCCCTCCAACATCTCCAAACGGGTCGAATTCAAAATCGGCGATGTAGATGCCGGCTTCGCCGAGGCCGACGTGATCGTCGAGAAGGAGTTCAAGACAGCGGCAGTGCACCAGGCCTATATCGAGCCGCATGCCTGCGCCGCGCGCTTCGACCACGACGGCAAGGCCGAGATATGGGCGTCGAGCCAAGGGCATTTCGTCGTGCGCGCATTGACCGCGAAACTGCTCGAGATGCCGGTCGGCAATGTCCACGTGACGCCGGCCGAGATCGGCGGCGGGTTTGGCGGCAAGACGATCGTCTATTTGGAGCCGGTCGCGACCCTGCTCGCGAAGAAGTCGGGGCGGCCCGTCAAGATCGTGATGAGCCGCGACGAGGTATTCAAGGCCTCGGGGCCGACCTCGGGCTCGTCGATGCGGGTCAAGATCGGCGTCAAGAAAGACGGTACGATCACCGCCGCCGAGGGCGAGTTCAAGTTCCAGGCGGGCGCCTTCCCAGGCTCCCCGGTGATGAACGCCTGCATGTGCGCCTTCGCGCCGTACAACGTTCCGAATCAGCACACGGTCGGGTACGATGTCGTGTGCAACCGGCCGAAATCGGCCGCCTACCGGGCGCCGGGGTCGCCGATCTCGGCTTTCGCGGCTGAGAGCGTGCTCGACATCCTGGCGAAGAAGATCGGCATGGACCCGCTCGAATTGCGGCTCAAGAACGCCGCACGGGCCGGCACGCCGATGATCTACGGGCCAAAGCTCGGCCATGGCGGCTATGCCGAGACCCTCGAGGCGTTGGTCAATCACCCGGCCTACAAGACGCCGCTCGGACCCAACCAGGGGCGCGGTGTCGCTTCGGGTTATTGGTTCAACGGCGGCGGCGAGTCGAGCGCCTCGGTGCAGGTCAATGAGGACGGCACCGTCATCATCGCCACCGGCAGCCCCGACATCGGCGGCTCGCGCGCCTCGATGGCATTAATGGCGGCCGAGACCTTGGGGATCGATTACCATCAGATCCACTCGATCGTCGCCGACACCTCATCGGTCGGCTACACGCATGTGACCGGTGGCTCGCGGGTCACCTTCGCAACCGGCATGGCGGTCGTCGAGGCCAGCAAGAAAGTGGTCGACGAATTGCGCGCCAGGGCCGCGATGATCTGGGACGTCGATGTCGAGGGTGTGGTCTGGGAGGACGGCCAGGCCAAGCCTGCGAGCAGCAATGTCGGCGATTTCGCGCCGTTGTCGTTCAAGGAATTGGCGGCGAAGAAAGCGTTGACCGGCGGTCCGATCACCGCCGCCGCTTCAGTCAATGCCGGCGGCATGGCGCCCGGCTTCTCGACGCAGTTCTGCGATGTCGAGGTCGATCCCGAGACCGGCAAGGTGACGATCCTGCGCTTTGTCGCGGCGCAGGACGTCGGCAAGGCGATCCACCCCTCCTACGTCGAAGGGCAGATCCAGGGCGGCGTCGCGCAGGGCATCGGCTGGGCCCTCAACGAGGAATACATCTACGACCGGCAGGGCCGGCTCGACAACGCCGGGTTCCTCGACTACCGGGTGCCGGTCGCTTCCGACATGCCGATGATCGAGCCGATCCTGGTCGAGGTGCCGAACCCGGCCCACCCCTACGGCGCCAAGGGGGTCGGCGAAGTCAACATCGTGCCGCCGATGGCGGCGATCGCCAACGCGATCGACAGCGCGATCCACCGGAGGCTCACCGAGTTGCCGATGTCGCCGCCCAAGGTGCGCGCCGCCCTCGATCAGGGCCAGGCGGACGATTAATGATGGCGGCAGCGACACCCTCACCCGTCGCGCTGCGCTCGGCACCCTCTCCCGCAATGCGGGAGAGGGGCTAGTGGTTGCGCGAGTAGAGCTCCTCTCCCGCACCGCGGGAGAGGGGGGACCCCAGCCCGCAAGGGCTGGGGTGGGTGAGGGTTCGTAGGGAGCAGTTGAACATGGCCGCGCGGGTCGTCTTCACCTCGGGGTTCAGCCGCCGCTACACCGGCGGGGTGCGCGAATTCACGGTCGAGGCCCGGAACCTGCGCGGCGTCATCAAAGAAATGGACCGCCGCTACCCGGGCCTCGGCGAGCATCTCGAAGAAGAAACGACCGTCGCGATCGACGGCGCGATCCACGAAACCGCCTATTTCCAGCCGATCCGCGAAGGCTGCGAGATCTTCTTCATCCCCAAACTCGAAGGCGGCTAACAGCATCCATGATCGCGACCAAGTCCGACATCGCCGATGTGCGACGCGAGATGGCCGATATGAAAGCCGAGCTCGTCAAATGGGTCGTCGGGGTTGGGTTCGCCCAAGTGGCAACGATCTTGGCGGTGCTGAAGCTATTCCCCTCCGGCCACCCGTGAAGGAACCTGCGCGGCGTCATCAGGAAATGGACCGCCTCTACCCCGGCCTCGGCGAGCACCTCGAAGAAGAAACCACCGTCGCGATCGACGGCGCGATCCACGAGACCGCCTATTTCCAGCGATCCGGTTGCGCAATTCATTCCTCCTATGTCGAGGGGCAGATCCAGGGCGGCGTCGCGCAAGGCATCGGCTGGGCGCTCAACGAGGAGTACATCTACGACCGGAACGGCCGACATCGACAACCATGCAATTGCCATAGTTGCATCGTACTCTTGCGGTATCGATCGCTTCTGGCGGGTGCGAGATTATCGAAGGAATTGGCGATGCCTGATCTCGACCTGATAAAACAGGCGGAACAGGCGGGCGCGGAACCCTGCGCGGCGTCATCAAGGAAATGGACCGCCTTTACCCCGGCCTCGGCGAGCATCTCGAAGAAGAAACTACCGTCGCAATCGACGGCGCGATCCACGAAACCGCCTATTTCCAGCCGGTCCGGGAGGGGTGCGAAATCTTCTTCATCCCGAAGCTGGAAGGGGGGTGAACGGCCTACTCGCAGTGCGGAGCCTGAGCCTGAACTGAACTGTCCCTCAGTGATCGTTGCTGGTTCTTCAGCCTACTGTGGCGGCGGGAGTGGCGGGCACGCCAGGTTGACTTGCATCTGCGCCACGATGGCCGAGTTGAACGGGCGGTTGGCGCAGCGCGCATTGTATTCGCTGACCCGTGCGTTGTAGCGCGCCGTGGCTTGGGTGGCCTCCGCGTGAACGGGGCCGATCGACTGGCGATACGCGGCATCGCGCCGCTCGAGCAGTGCCTTGTAACGAGCGACCGCATCGGGGTTGTTGACATTTATCGCCGATCGCTCGCGCGCGAGCTGCGCGTCGAAGTCACTGAGTTGCTGCGTAACTGTGTCCAACGCCTGTTTCTTGGCGTTCATATCCGCCGACAGCGTCGAGACCGCCTTCTGCAGACACAGGCAAGCCGCGATCTCGGCCATTTCGGGCGGCAATGGCACCTGGGCCCCCGCTGCTCCGGGCGCAAGCACAGCGAGCAGACCCAAACCCAATGCCACCCCGCGCGTCCACCCGGTCATGTACGCCATCGTCCCAGCCATCGTCCAGGTCGGCGGGCGACTAATGCGTCGTGGTCCGAGTCGCGGAATCGGCCAGCTCCCGGACCCGCTCGGCAGCCTCGTGGCCGAGCTCATTGGCCTTGTTCCATAATCCGTCGCGGGCCTCGCCGATATAGTCCTCCTCTATTCTGGTGGGTGGCAGCACCGCTGCAAGAACGGCACCCGCGACCAAGCCGGCAACGCCGATCAGCCAGGGATCGGTCGACAGTTTCTCGGTCACTTGACTGCTGGCCCGGTTCGCTAGGTCGCCTGCAGCGCCGGCCCGATCGAGCACGGCACTGCCGGCGTCGCGCACTGTGCTGATGGCGCCGCGCGCCGCTCCCGCGGCCTGATGAACCCAACCATTGCCCCGGCCGGAATCGGAGCGGGTCAGTGGCTCACCGTCGGCTCCCAGGATTTGTCCGCTGGCCCCTTCGCTCGTGCTCCCAATCCCGATATCGCCAGCAAGCTCGCCGATCCGCCGCCGTGCCCCTTGAACACGCTCGTCATTCGCAACCCGATCCGCCAAACCCGTATTGCTGGCCACGAGCCATGCGATACCGATGCCAATCAACGTGAGCGGCACCTTGTTGGCCTGAATTACCTCGCCGAGCCCGCCGCCTTTCAGTGAATCTGCAAACATTCCCATTCCTTCCATTTCAATTCAGCGAGGTCACGAGACCTGATCCCGGATCCAAGCTTCATCCTCCCGAAGCGAGTTCAAGGTCCGCCGCGGAACCAAGGCGTCCGCCTTGAGACGGCTCTTCCCGAACAGCGCAAGCCCGGCGCCGAGCGCTATAACGACCACGCCGATGATCAGGGCGGCGAGCCAGGGCGCCAAAATATAGCTGAGGCCGAGAATCGCCGCCGCCACCAGCGCGAGCCAGCCGCTGAAGGCGATCACCCCTCCCGCGGCAAGCGCCCCGGCGCCCATGCCAATACGAGACAAGCTCTCACTAAGTTCGGCCTTGAATAGCGCGATCTCCTGGCGGACGAGTGTGCTGGTCTCGCCGGCGAGATCGGAGAGCAGCGCAGCAACCGGGCGTCCGGACCGCACGCGCGGCTGTTCGATGTCCGGGCCGAGACGGCCGTTACCGGAAAGCATCAACGGGTCTCCATGGCTCCGGTGATCGGGTGCGGGTTCCCGCTCAGCTCACCGGCAGCGGTGCCGCTTCCGCTCGACACGGCTGCCGTAACCGTGCGCGCCGGATCGCGGCTCTGAGAAAACCCCGCGGCCTCGTGCCGCCGCCCTCCGATCGAGGTCCATAAGAGGCGCCCGAGGACAAAGCCGGTGGCAGCGGCGCCGAGCACAAACCATGTCGGCTGGCGTCGTGCGAAATCCTCGGTGTCGGCGACCAGCTCGCCCCAGTGCCTCTCACGCATCGTGAGCGAAAGGCTATCGACCTGCGCTGCCCCTTCTTCGAGGTAGCGTGCGATAACATGGCTTTGCAACTCTTCGAGCGGCTGCGCAGCGTTTCGCAACGCTCTGGCTATTCCCGAAATTCTATCGGCGATCTGGCGCTTCTGTTCTTCGAGCAGCAATTCGGCAGCCGACCGGGCGGCGTCCAAGAATTCCGTGACGACACTCCCGCTGTCCGCCGAATCAACCCGGCCCGCCGCCCCAGTCGGGGTGATCATGCTCGAGGAGGCGTCATCTCTGTCAGCCATGCGTCGTCCTCCGAGAAAACTAATAACCTGACATCCTCCTCGGACAACGGATTTATTCGACCTCAGGTTCCTGCGGCACAAAGGGAATTCCCGCTAATTTCGTTGTCTAATCGCTGCCATAGTTTGCCTAATAATTGAGAGCATGTCGGGCGGGGGGGCTGGAGTGCTAAAAACCAGTACGATAGCGGCGGGAGCCGGTGGCTGAGCCGAGATTGCGGCTCGACCCCGCCGACCGCATCCGGCCGGCGCCGCGCACACGCGTGCCGCGGCAACGCGCTCGCGGCAAGGGATTCCTCCGGCGGGCCTCCAAGCTCGGCCTATTGGTGCTCCTGTGGATGGCGATCGTAGGCAGCGTCGTTCTCGGCTATTTCGCCCTAACCTTGCCGGACACCGGCGACCTCACCCGCGCCGAGCGGCGCCCGAGCGTCATGATTCTAGCGGCGGACGGTAGCCTGCTGACGACCTATGGCGACCTCTTCGGTCAGCCGTTGACCCTGAAGGAAATGTCGCCCTACCTGCCGAAGGCCGTGGTCGCGACCGAAGATCGCCGCTTCTACAGCCATTTCGGGGTCGATCCGATCGGGCTCGTCCGGGCCGCCTTCGCTAATCTCGCCGCCGGACATATAGTCCAGGGCGGCAGCACGATAACCCAGCAGCTCGCCAAAAACCTGTTCCTGACACCCGAGCGCAGCCTCTCCCGCAAGATCCAGGAGACGCTGCTGGCGCTGTGGCTGGAGCACCGTTTCTCGAAGAACCAGATCCTCGAGATCTACCTCAACCGAGTCTATCTCGGGGCCGGCACCTATGGCGTGGATGCCGCGGCACATCGGTATTTCAACAAATCGGCTAGGCAGACGAGCCTCTATGAAAGCGCTGCCATTGCGGGCCTGTTGAAAGCACCGACCCGGTTCAACCCAATTCGCGACAGCGACAAGGCCGTGGCCCGGACTGCGCAAGTCCTTGCCAAGATGGTCGATGCCGGGGTTGTCACCAGCAGTCAGGCGATGGCCGCGCTCAGCGGCGGAACCTCGCTTGCGGCGGTGCCCGTGACGCGGCCGGGCGCTCGTTATTTCGGGGATTGGGTAGCCGAGCAGCTGGGAGATTTTGCCGAAACCGGCAATCGTGACTTGACGGTGGTGACGACGCTCGACCCGCGCATGCAGGCGCAGGCCGAGGCGACGATCGCGGACGTCATCACTCGCGGGGGCGGGAAAATGGCAGTGAAGGAGGGCGCGCTCGTGGCGATGTCGCCGGACGGAGCGGTCCGTGCCATGGTCGGCGGCCGCGATTACGACCAGAGCCAGTTCAATCGCGCGACCCAGGCACAGCGGCAACCCGGTTCCGCCTTCAAGCCGTTCGTCTATCTGGCGGGGCTGGAGGCCGGATTGCAACCCTCCGACCAATTCGTCGACGAGCCGATCCGCATCGGCAATTGGCAACCCCGCGATTACACCGGGCATTATCAAGGCGAAATGAGCTTGGCCGAAGGCTTGGCCCAGTCGGTCAACACGATCGCGGTACAGGTCGCGCAGCGTGCCGGCCTGCGCAATGTCGTGGCGGTCGCCCATCGGCTCGGGATTTCATCGCCGCTTACACCCGAGATCAGCCTTGCTCTCGGCACGAACGAGGTGAACCTATTGGAGCTGGTTTCGGCCTATGCGCCGTTCGCAAATGGCGGTCTCGGGGTGTGGCCGCACGGCATAACCGAGATCCGCGAAGGCGCGGGAAGGGTCGTGTTTCGCCGCTCCGGCTCGGGGATCGGGCAAGTCGTGACGCCGGAACTAACCGGAACCATGAACCAGATGTTGAGTGCCGTGATCGAGCGCGGCACCGGCAAGAGCGCCGTACTGCCCCGCCCAGCGGCCGGCAAGACCGGCACTACGCAGGATTATCGCGACGCTTGGTTTATCGGCTATACCGCCGACCTTGTCGCTGGGGTCTGGGTCGGCAATGACGACAATACCCCGATGAACAAGGTCACGGGCGGCTCGCTGCCGGCGCAGACCTGGCGGCGTTTCATGCTGGCTGCGACCCAGGCGATGCCGGTACGCCCGCTGCCGAGCGTACCGCCGGCGGCAGTTGGCGTAGTCGCCGCAGCACCGTCACGTCCGAGCGGCGGGTTCTTCGACAATTTCTTTCGACTCTTCGGGCCGAGGTGATGGGCCCCCTCACCCACCAAGCCCTGCAGGCTTGGTCCCCCCTCTCCCACAGTGCGGGAGAGGAGCTTTAAGCTGAACGCCTTGTAGCCCCTCTCCTGCATCGCGGGAGAGGGTGCCGAGCGAAGCGAGGCGGGTGAGGGTACCCAAGTAGGGCTCCTACCTCAACGGCGAGAACGACGCCGGCACGACCAGCATGTTTTCCTGCTTGATGAACTGACCACGCGTGTTCGGTGGCCAAGCACCCGTAGCGCGGGCCTGGTCGCGGATACGGAAACGCTCGGCCGCGTCCTTGTAGGCCCAGATGTGAATCCATTGATTGAGCGGGCCGAGCTCGGTATGACCCGCGGCCGCCAGAGGCGACAGCTTCACCCGTCCTTCGATCCTCTCGGCCCAGCGCTCGATAACTGTCGGCGCCGCTCCGGGCAGCATCGTATAGGTGCGGATCTCATAGAGATTGCCGTGCTGTCGAGGTGTGAACGCCGGGCAGAACGGCGCCGCGTTGACGATCTTGCTCTCCATCTCGACAATGAATTCCTGGATCTTTGGCGGCCAGTTCGGGATCGACTGCGAACGCACCCGTGACCGGTGCTGGAGGTCGTCATAGGGCCAGATGTGGATGATGTGATTCAACGGCCCGACTTCGGTATGAAAGAACGCGCCGAGCGGCGATACCTTCACGCGCTCGGTCAGGGCCTCTCCGAACCGCTTCTCGGCCTCCGGGACCGACCCGGGCTGCAAACGGTAAGTCCGCATCTCGAAGATCATCGACCTCACTCCTTTTCTGAGTTGGCCCCAAGCACTCTAAAGCAAGAATCCCGGTTAAGGTAGGCGCGCGAGCCTTTCCGTTAAGAGATCGTAAAAGCCGTCGGCATCGACCGTGTTCATAAAGTGAACGTTGGGCTCCTTAAGGGTTACGCCCCACCAATCGACTACCGTCATCCCCATTGTAAGCGGGCTATCGGTCTCGATCGCAACATTGACCTTCCGTCCCGCAAAAAGGTCCGGGCGCAGCAGGTATCCGATAACCGAAGGATCGTGGAGCGCCTTGGCGCGCGCCCCGAATTTGGCGCGGCGGTTTTGCTCAAAGGTCGCCAGCAACGCGGCAACCGCCGCGCCACAGCGATTTGGAAGCGAGCGCAGCGCTGCGAGGCGCGGCTCCGTGGTGGTCAGCTGATGCGTGACATCGAGGGGGATAATCGTAATCGGGATGCCGCTGTCGACGACGATCGCCGCGGCATGCGGGTCGACATGGATATTGAATTCGGCGACCGGCGTCACATTGCCGAGCTCGAAACAAGCGCCGCCCATCACAACCAGCTCGCGGATCTTCCCAACAACGTCCGGCGCCTTGACCAGCGCCATCGCGATGTTCGTCAGCGGTCCCAGAGCACACAATGTGATCGTGCCAAAGTCGGCCGAGCGCAATGTCTCGATCAGAAAGTCAACGCCATGCTGGGCCTGCAGCGGCATTGCTGCCTCAGGCAATATGGCTTCGAGGCGGGGATCATTGTGGATCCGATCGGCGGTGGCCAGGGGGCGCAGCAACGGCCGCTCGCAGCCGGCATAAAGTGGCAGCTCCGGATGCCCCGCCAAAGCACAAATGCGCCGCGCGTTACGCTCGGTTTCAAAGAGGGGGAGATTTCCCGCGACCGCGACAATGCCGAGCACCTCCAGCTCATCGACTGCCGCCAATGCGAAAAGGATTGCGACGGCATCGTCCAGGCCGGGATCAGTATCGATGATGACCTGGCGCCGCATCGCCTCTGGGCCCTGCTCAGCGGCGGAGCACTAAAAGTTTCTTGATTTCGGCGATCGCTTTGGCCGGGTTGAGGTTCTTCGGGCAGGTTCGGGTGCAGTTCATGATCGTGTGGCAGCGGTAAAGCCGAAACGGATCTTCGAGCTCGTCGAGACGCTCGCCGGTCTTCTCGTCGCGGCTGTCGGCGATCCAGCGATAGGCCTGCAATAGCACCGCGGGTCCCAAATAGCGCTCGCTGTTCCACCAATAGCTCGGACACGAGGTCGTGCAGCAGAAGCATAGAATGCACTCCCAAAGCCCGTCGAGCTGTTCGCGCTCCGCAATCGATTGCCGGCGCTCGCGGTCGGGCGGCGGCGGGCTCGCCGTCTGCAGCCAAGGACGGATCGACTGATACTGCGCAACGACATGAGTCAGATCGGGCACCAGATCCTTTACGACCGGCATATGCGGCAACGGGTAGATTCGCACCGCGCCTTCCATGTCCTCGATCGCCTTCAGACAAGCCAGTGTGTTGGTGCCGTCGATGTTCATCGCGCAGGACCCGCAGATCCCTTCGCGGCACGAGCGGCGGAAGGTCAGGGTCGTGTCGATCTCGTTCTTGATCTTGATCAGCGCATCGAGGACCATTGGGCCGCAATCGTTGAGATCGATCTCGAACGTATCGATGACCGGGTTCTTCCCGTCGTCCGGGTTCCAGCGGTAGATCTTGAACTCGCGCAACCGGGTGGCGCCGGGCGGTCCGTCAAACCTCTTGCCGGTGCCGATTTTGGAGTTCCGCGGCAGCGTGAATTCGGCCATCGACGGGCTTAATCTCCGCACCGCAATGATGGTGCACGATGCCGAAAAGCCCCTCTCCGCCCTGCAGGGGGGAGAGGGAGGGGCCCATCGCATCGCGATGGGAGGGTGAGGTGGGAAGGCCGCGAGCCAGCAGTTCGGCCCCCCTCACCCTGCCCTCTCCCCCCGGCCGACGGGGGGAGAGGGTAAGGTAAGCGGCCGTGGAGGTAGCCAGGTGAGGTGCAGACCATGGTTGACCTCAATACACGCGCGCCTTGGGCGGGAAGGTCTGCACCTCGTTCGACAGCGTGAAGAGGTGGACCGGGCGATCGCCGAGCTTGACGCCGCCATCGCCGTCGAGCCAGGCGAGCGTGTGCTTCATCCAGTTCCGGTCGTCGCGCTCGGGGTAATCTTCCCGGGCGTGCGCGCCGCGGCTTTCGGTGCGGTTCTCGGCCGAGTGCAGAGTGACGACGGCCTGCTCGAGGAGATTTTCCAGCTCCAGAGCCTCGACCAGGTCGGTGTTCCAGATCATCGACCGGTCGGAGATGCCGAGGTCGCCGAAGCTGTTGGCCACCACGTCGATCCGGCTGACCCCTTCACGGAGCACTTGCGCCGTGCGAAAGACGGCGCAGTTGGTCTGCATGACGCGCTGCATGTCGAGGCGGATCTCGGCGGTCTTGCGCGGCCCGTGCGACCCACGCACCGCGTCGAGCCGCGCCACCGCCTCCACGCCGGCGCCATTCGACATCGGTTTCTGCGGCGTGCCGGGGCGCACCAGCTCGGCGGCACGCTGGGCTGCGGCGCGGCCAAACACGACGATGTCGAGCAGCGAGTTGCAGCCGAGCCGGTTCGCGCCGTGCACCGAGACCGACGCCGCCTCGCCGATCGCCATCAGCCCAGGAACGGTCGCGTCCGGTTCGTCGGCGGTTGGCCGCAGCACCTCGCCGTGATGGTTCGTCGGAATGCCGCCCATGTTGTAATGCACGGTCGGCAATACCGGGATCGGCTCGCGCGTGACATCGACCCCGGCGAAGATCTTGGCCGTCTCCGAAATCCCCGGCAGGCGCTGGTGCAGCACCTCGGGCGAGAGGTGCTCGAGGTGAAGCAGGATGTGGTCCTTTTCCGGTCCGCAGCCGCGGCCCTCGCGGATTTCGATCGTCATCGCCCGGCTGACGACGTCGCGCGACGCCAGGTCTTTGGCGTGCGGCGCGTAGGCTTCCATAAAGCGCACGCCCTCGCTGTTGGTCAGATAGCCGCCCTCGCCGCGAGCGCCCTCGGTGATCAGGCAGCCAGCGCCGTAAATTCCGGTCGGGTGGAATTGAATGAACTCCATGTCCTGCAGCGGCAACCCGGCGCGCAATACCATGGCATTGCCGTCGCCGGTGCAGGTGTGCGCGGAGGTGCAGGAGAAATAGGTCCGGCCGTACCCGCCGGTGGCGAGGACCACGAGATGAGCGCGGAACCGGTGAAGGCTGCCATCTTCGAGGTTCCACGCCATGACACCTCGGCAGGCGCCCTCCTCGTCCATGATAAGATCGAGCGCAAAATATTCGACAAAGAACTCGGCATTATTGCGCACGCATTGCTGATATAGCGTGTGAATAATCGCATGACCCGTGCGATCGGCAGCGGCGCAGGCGCGCCGCGCTGGATCGCCCTCGCCGTACTCCATCATGTGGCCGCCGAACGGCCGCTGATAGATCCGCCCGTCTTCGGTGCGGGAGAACGGCACTCCGAAATGCTCAAGCTCGATCACCGCGGGGATCGCATTGCGGCACATGTACTCGATCGCGTCCTGGTCGCCGAGCCAGTCCGAACCCTTGACCGTGTCATACATGTGCCAGCGCCAGTCGTCGGGGCCGACATTGCCCAGCGCCGCGCTGACCCCTCCTTGGGCGGCAACCGTGTGGCTGCGGGTCGGGAAGACCTTGCTGATGCAGGCTGTCCGGAGCCCCTCGATGGTCATTCCCAATGTCGCCCGCAGGCCCGCGCCGCCGGCCCCGACGACGACCACGTCGTAGCTGTGATCCGTGATGTTGTAGGCCGGTGGCATGGGGGGCTCCGATCAGCTCGTCGATCCAAGGGCAATGCTGAGCACTGCGAAGATCCCCGCCACGGCGAAGCTGAAACTGAGCAGGCGGACGGCGACCACGAGGCCGAGCTTGGCGAGCTCGGTATGAACATAGTCTTCGATGACCACCTGGAGCCCGAGCGACAAGTGATAAAAAGTCGCGATAAGCAGCAACACCAGCAGGATGGCCGGCAGCGGCAGGCCGACCCAGTTCTGCACAGTCTCGATATCGGCGCCGACCAAGGCGATGACGGAGGCTACGAACCAAAGGCTCAACGGCACCAGAGCAATCGCGGTAATCCGCTGGGCCAACCAGTGCTCGACCCCCTCCTTCGCCGAGCCCAGACCGATCGCACGGCCGAGCGGCGAGCGCATCCGCGATGCCATCATGTCAGGAAACCCAGCGAGCTATCCCGGCGATCCAGGCAACCAAAGTCAGGACGGCGGTCGCCCCGACGACGATCCAGCCACCAATATAGGTCGATTTGAGATCAAGCGCATGGCCGGTGTCCCACACGAGGTGCCGAATGCCATTGCACAAATGATAGAACAGCGACAGCGTCCAGCCGAACAACAGCAAGAGTCCGATCCAGGAGCCGAGGAAATCCTGGACCCCTTCATAGGCCTCCGGCCCCGAAGCGGCGGCAATAAGCCACCATACGAGGAGAATTGCCCCGGCGCTCAGCGCCACGCCGGTCGCGCGGTGGAGGATCGACAGAACGGAGGTGAGTTGCCATCGGTAGATCTGAAGGTGCGGCGAAAGCGGCCGGTCGGCGGATCTCATTTACGGCAATTCCGGATTTCTCTCGCGGTCGGTCGTGTGAATTAGCCCGCGTGCCGCGGAGTGTCAACGCACGCTCGCCAAAGCGGCCGCTTCACTTCTCGCTCGAGAGCCGCTCGATCTCATCGGCTAACGCCAACAGCCGGCGCGCATTTTCTACGTGCAGGTTTTCGATCAGCCGGCCTTCCACGAGCACGACGCCCTTGCCCGCGGCTGCCGCTTCACTATGCGCCGCGATGATCCGCCGCGACCACTCGACCTCCTCGGGGGTCGGGGCGAACACTGCGTTGGCGGCAGCGATCTGCTTCGGATGGATCAATGTCTTGCCGTCGAAGCCGAGCTCGCGGCCTTGCCCGCAAGAGGCCGCGAACCCCCCGTCATCCTCGGTGAGGTCGAGGTGGACTCCGTCAAGGATCGCCAGCCCGTGTGCGCGGGCCGCCAGAATGGCGAGGCTGAGGGAGGTAATCAGGGGCAGACGATCGCGGGTCGGGAGCGCGTGCAGGTCTTTGGTCAGATCCGAGGTGCCGAGGACAAGCGCGGCGAGCCTCGGGGTGGCTGCGGCGATCTCGCGGGCATAGAGGATGCCGAGCGGTGTTTCGAGCATGCACCAGACCGCGAGCGTCTCCGGAGCTCCAAAGGTGTCGAGCAACGACACAGTCAACGGCACCCGATCGGGGTTCTCAATCTTCGGCAACAGCACCGCGTCGATCGGCATCGTGGCAGCGGCCGCGAGATCGGCATGGCCCCACGGCGTGTCGATCGCGTTGACGCGCAGCACGAGCTCGCGTCCGCCATAGCCGCCCTCGGCGAGAGCCGCCGCGACGATCGCCCGCGCGCTCTCCTTCCCTTCCGGAGCCACGGCATCTTCGAGATCGAAGATCAGCCCGTCGGCATGCAAAGTCCGCGCTTTCTCCAGCGCCCGCCGGTTTGAGCCCGGCATATAAAGCAGACTGCGACGTGGGCGAGGCATGGCAGACATCGGCACCCGTGGTTTGGCTGATTCTATTCCGCAGCCTTGGCCGCCGGAGACTGCCAGCTCTTCAATACGGGCAACACCTCCGTGGCGAACAGCCGCAATGACGCCTCCGCCTTATCGTAAGGGATGCCGCCGAAGCGGAATGAGGCGTTCAGCTCGAAATCTCCGATCACCTCGCGACGCGCCTCCAATTCCCGGAGTATGCGGTCCGGGGTGCCCCACACGGCGGCTTTCATGAAGCCATCGACGGCGCCTTCGAGGCCCCCCTTGCGAGCGATCTCGGCCTTCTGTGCATAAGCGTCATAGCCCTTCACGCTCGCGAAATGCTCGCCGAGGAACTCGTAATGATCGAAGTTGCTCTCGACGAACTTTCCCATGTGCCTGCGCGCCAGCGCCTCCGCATCGTCGAGCTTCGGCGCGCAGATGCAGAAATCGGTGATCATCATGGTCGGGGCGTCGGCGCGGTGAAATTTGCGGTGCATCTCGCGGTTGCGTTGGATGGCGGGGAGCCGCATCGGCCAAGGGCGATCGGAGAACATTACCATGTGGGCGCCGAGCCGGGCCGCCGAATCCACCAAATCCTCGCTCGACGCGACGGCGTAGATGCGCCCGTCGAAGCTGTATTTCGGGCGCGGTCGCAGCTCGACTCGTGGCTGTTTGTAGTAAAGGCCGTCGGCCTCGATCCAACCGGTGCGCAGCGCATTGACGATCATTGGCGCCGCCTCGTCGAACCGACCGCGGCTCTCGTCCATCGTGCCGCGGAAGGCGGCGAACTCGCGCCGTGCCAGGCCGCGGCCGAACCCGAGCCGCAACCGGCCCTGGGACAGCAGGTCGAGGACCGCCGCCTGCTCGGCTACGCGCAGCGGGTCGTGCCAAGGCAGGATCACGGCGGCGGTGCCGAGATCGATATCCGGGCACATGCCGGCGAGGTAGGTCATCAGCTGCAGATTGTCGGGGCAGAACGAATAGTCGAAGAAATGGTGCTCGGCCGACCACAGCACGTCGAAGCCCAGGGCCGGCGCCTGGCGTGCCAAGCGCAGATCTTCATCCCAGACCTGATCGTCAGCGATGTTGTCCCAGCCATAGCTGGCGAAGATCATCATCAGGCCGACATCCATGGTCCCCTCCAAAACAGCTCAGGTGTGCAGCAAGCGCATCAACTCGGAGACGTGCGCGACGCGGCGGAAATCGTGGATCGCCGCCAAACTCGCCTCGATCTGCTGATCGCGCAAGCCGGCGTGAGGCATCAAGGTGCGGTATTTCCGACCGATATCGGCCCACGCAATCCCGCTTGCACCCGCACCTTTGGGTACAAAGACCGTGCTCGTGCTGACTCGGCCGTCGGTGGTCCGAATGGTCACGGTCGCGCCTTGCCGATAAAGCTCCGCGTTACCGGTCGGCGGCGGCCCGACCCGGATTTTGTCGATCAGCTCATGGGTGACCGGGTCTAGGATCTTGGCCGGGGTCGCGTGCACCCACGAGAAGTCGTGATCGGCCGCCCCCGCGGCAAGAAAATAGGCGGGGCTATGCGCCATGCCGATCAGATCGGTCGGGTGTAGTGGACCGGTTAATGCAGTGAAGCCGGGACGCGACACGGTAATGCTTTCGATTTCCTGAGGTGTGATATTCCTTTCTTTCGCCGCGTTCGAGGCGGCCTCGGCCAGCGCATGGTAGGGATGGCCGCCGGGCACCAGCTTGACGGCCATGTCGGTGATGATGTCCCAGGACTGTCCGAGGTCACGCGTCACATTCGCACCGACCGAGGGACCATCGGCCCCGCCGTAGACTTTGATAAACCCGCGCTTGGTCTCGAGAATGCTTTCTTCCGCCCGATATCCGCGCTGCGCCGCGAGCGCGGCTCGAACACCCAGCAGTGCCGCCAGCCCCGCGTGATATTCGCGCGCAGTGCTGGTGTTTGCGGCAGCCATCAATCCCCCGATCGAGGTAGCGGAAAGCGCGATCGCCTGCGCCATCTTCGTTGCGTCGAGGTTCAGCAGCCGGCCGGCGGCAACCGCGCCGGCGAAGATCGCAACCAGGCAGCCGTGAAATCCACGGGAGCGAAAGCCTGGGGTGATCGCCTCTCCGATGCGCCCGGCCGCCTCGTAGCCGAGGACGACTGCCGCCAGCACCTCTTCGCCGTTTGCACCCGTCCGCTCGGCCATCGCGAGCGCGGTAGCGGCGAGTGTCGTGCCGGCATGGACGACGTTGCGCAGATCGCTGTCGTCCGAAGCCGCCGCGTCGCTCATCACGGCATTGACTTGCGCCGCCTCGGCTGCCGGCAGTTTTGGCCCCGCATCGAACCACAGCGAGGCTTCGGCGATGCCGCCGCATTCTCGCGCAAGGTCGCGGATGATGACCGAAGATTCTATCCCGGCGCCGAGCGCCGCACTGGCGAGCGTGCTCGCGATCAACATCGCAGCATGATCGACCGCTTGAGGCGGAACGTCGGCCGGGCCGACCCGAGTCAGAAACTCGGCCAATTCCCGGGCGACCGTCATAGGAGCTCAATACTTCTCACGCCGGCATTGGCGCGATGAGTCCCACATCATCTTCTTTGATGTTGTTGACCCGATCGCTGACCGGAGCGATGGTCATTGTGCCGGTATAGGGGACCAGCAGCCGCTTTGCCGTCGCGTCGGGGCCGGTGAGCCAACGCTGATAATCGGCCGGCGCAATGATCACCGGCATGCGGTCGTGCAACTCACTGACCAGTTTGTTCGCCCGCGTGGTGATGATCGCGAACGTCTCAACCGGGTCGCCGGTCTCGGGCGTCCATCTCTCCCAAAGTCCGGCAAACGCACACAGCGCTCCATTGCGCAACATTATCTTGTAGGGCTGTTTCCTCGCGCCTCTCGTCCGCCATTCGTAATACCCGTTCGCCGGGACGAGACACCGTTGCGTCTGAAACGCCGACCGAAAAACCGGCTTGTCGTCGATCTCCTCGGCAGGCGCGTTGATCATCCGAGCGCCGAGCGAAAGATCGCGCGACCAGGGCGGCACCAGGCCCCAGCGCCCCAGACGAACTGTCCTCAGCTTCTCCGCCGCGACCACCATGGGCGAGAGCTGGGTCGGAGCGATGTTGTACCGCGGCACCAATTCGGGCACCTGGTCGACGACGAGCTTCTTCTTTATTTCAGCCGCGCCGGCTGTGAGGTAAAAGCGCCCGCACATGGGCCGGACTATAGCACCATGCCGTGCCGGCCGGCATAGCTCCTTATGCTCGCGGATATCGACCCGGCGCTCCTCGCTGCCGATCGGTATCCGGCTGGATTACCGGCGGCGCTGAAGCAATAGTGCAGCCATGTAGCCCAGGGCGAAGCCGGCGGCCGCCATCAGGAACGGCGGTTCGTCGAGCACCCGGCGCACCGCATCTGATCTCTCGTGCGGTAGAGCGAGACGAGCGATGTTTCCGGGGAGATTTCGCGCGCCGGCGCCGCCAGGGTCGGCATACGCGTCTCCGACCCGCTCGCCGACCGCCTCTGCGGTCTTCTCCGGAATGCTCGCTTGAGGTCCGGCCGGCTTTGATAGCTGCCGGGCGATTTCCTCCTGCGACATGTTCGGCTGTTCCTTGACGGCGTACGGCGGCGGGTCCCCATGCCTTTGGCCAACAGCCTCTTCAGCGATCGCTTCCGGATCCTGTTTTCTAGTCTGCATGGCGATCTCCCTCACTCCCTCAGGCGGACACACTCATCAAGCTACAAGATCGTCTGAGGGTCCGAATTCCCAGCCAGCGGTGACGATGAACGCGCGCGGCCTACTCGAGCGCCGGAGCCCGTGCCAACCGGCATACTAGAAACGTGATTCACAGTTTATTAATACTAACGCAGATGCCGAATATTTAATCACGATTGTTTGCGCTTAACTATCTTCCTGTATAGGATTTCTCGCGTATTCAAGTTAATTACACGCATTCTTTCGAAGAACAATTCGGTCAGGCAGAGCTATGAAAACTCTCTCCGCAGTAACACTCGCGCTCGTCGTGGGCGCAGTCGGTGGCATGACGAACGGTGCAACTGCGGCGCCGATCACGTACGACTTTACCGGCACGGCGTCGGGCAACCAAGCGCTTGGACCGAGCCAGACCTATACGGCTTTGGGTGGGCCCACTCTCACCGCCATCTCAGGATCGTACGTCCAATCAGGCAATGGGGCACCCGTCGCCGGCGATACGTTCACTGCGGGGGGCCAGCTGGTCGGCAATGACCGCGGCACCGACGAGATGGGCGTCGGCGTCTGCTTCGGGAGCGGGTGCGACCACCGCATCGACGATCCCGAAATCGACGCCAGTGGCAGAGAAGCGGTGCGGCTCGATATATCGAGCCTTCGCTCGGGCTTCGGCTCCTTCACCATAAACGCCGACTCCGCGACCGATGGCGAGGTGCTCGGCATTTTTGCCGGCAACGCGGCCGGCAACGCGCTCGGCGCCAAACTCGCCGACGCCACCAGCTTAGGCGGCAATGTCACGATAACGCCGACGAGCAATTACCTCTTCTTTGTCGCCGACAACGCCATCACGAGCGGCGCGGATGTGCTCCTACATTCGCTCACGGTGACGCCGAGTTCTGTCCCGGAGCCTGCGAGTCTCGCACTCCTCGCCACGGCGCTCTTCGGCGCGGGCTTCTGGCGGCGAAGGGAACGGCCGGTTCTTGCTCGCTAACGAAGTCGGAACGGACAGCCTCACCGGTCCCCGCCGGGAAATCGGCTGCCGTGACCGTCATACTCGCTCCGTCCCGCGGATCAGCTTTGACCGGCGCCGATATGCGCGACTGCCTCGATCTCCACTTTGAGCGACGGATTCGCCAGCGCCGCCACCTGGACGAGAGTGGAGGCCGGGAAGTTGCCGGTGAAGAATTCGCGTCTCGCTTGCCACACCTTCTCGCGCTGGGTGATGTCGGTGACAAAGATCGTCACCTTGACAACGTCCGCCATGCTGCCGCCTGCCGCCGCGAGGAGATTACGGATCTTCGTGAAGATCACCTTGGCCTGGGCGTATTCGTCGCCTTCGCTCCCCCCGGCAGTCATGCCGGCGACGTAGGCGACCCCGTTCGCCACCAGGCAGTTCGACCAGGTGCCGGCCTGAGGCTCCGCCACCTCGGGGCTGACCGCACGGACAATCTTGCTCATCGCTATGCTCCCACCTGCTGCTTCAGCTTGGCGACGCGGTCCAAGATCGGCAGAACCTCGTCCGCTTTGGCCGGCGGCACCGCGAAATTGACCCGCACGACGCCGAGGTCGCGAAAGCGCTTCAGCATATCCGGGTCCTCCGGCGCGCCGCCCAATGTCACTGGCAACGATTTCGGGTCGCGGCCGGCCTCTTCAGCCATCTGCCGGAAGCGCGGCAGGTACTCCTGCGGATTGCCGCTGCTGGCGTTCGGGTACCAGCCGTCGCCATAGCGCACCGCGCGGCGGGCCGCCCAAGGGAAGGCGCCGCCGAGGATAACCGGCGGGTGCGGGTTCTGCACCGGTTTCGGCCAGGTCATCATAGGCGAGAAATCGACGATGTCGCCGTGGTATTCGGCAGTCGACTTGGTCCAGATCTCCTTCATCGCCTCGATCTGCTCGCGCATCTTCTTGAAGCGAGAGGTGAACTCCGTGCCGTGGTTCTCGATCTCCTCGGCATTCCAGCCGCCGCCGATGCCGAACAAAAACCGCCCCTTCGATACCTGATCGATCGAGGCGACGAGCTTGGCGGTCTGGATCGTGTCGCGCTGGATCACCAGGCACACGCCGGTGCCCAGCTTGAGCCGCTTGGTCACCGTCGCCGCCGCGCTCAGCGTGACAAACGGGTCCATCACATCGTAATACCGCTTCGGCAATTCGCCGCCGCCCGGCGCCGGGGTGCGCCGCGGCACCGGGATGTGCGAGTGTTCGGCCACCCACAGCACATCGAGCCCTCGCTCCTCCATGGCCATGGCGAGCTCGGTTGGTGAGATCGAGTAATCGGTGAAAAAGATCGACGCGCCGAATTCCATTCTTCCCTCCTGCTGCTACTCGAAAGCCCCTCTCCGCCCTTTAGGGGGGAGAGGAAGGGGCCCGTTGCGGAGCAACGGGAAGGTGAGGTGGGCGGCGCCGCAGACCAGGCGCTCGGCCCCCTCACCCTACGCTCTCCCCCGGCCGGCGGGGGAGAAGGTTAGAAAGTTTGACGAGAAGAAATTTCACGATCGGTGGGCTTCTTGGATTGCACGCCAGACGCGCTCCGGCGTGGCCGGCATGTCGATGTGGCGAACCTCGTATTCCGACAGCGCGTCGAGGAGCGCGTTCATCACCGACGGGAGCCCGCCGGCGCAGCCGGCCTCGCCGCAGCCCTTCGCGCCGAGGACGTTGGTCGTGGCGGGAACCGGATGGAATTGGTGCGTGAACATCGGGGCGTCTTCGGCGCGCGGCAATGCGTAATCCATGTACGAGCCGGTCAGCAACTGGCCCTCTTCGTCGTAGATCGTATGCTCGCGCAACGCTTGGCCGATGCCCTGCACGATGCCGCCATGAGCCTGGCCGTTCACCAGCAGCGGGTTGATGACGGTGCCGAAATCGTTGACGAACGCATAGCGGACGACTTCGGTCATGCCGGTTTCGGGGTCGACCTCGACCTCGGCGATGTGGCACCCGTTCGGGAAAGCCGAGGGCGGGCCTTCCGCGACGAGCTGCACGTCGAGGCTCTGCGGCAATTCCGCCGGCAATTTCAGGCCGGAGCGGATCTTTTCGGCCAATTCCATGATGCCGACCGAGCGATCGGTGCCCGCAATCACGAATCGCCCGGCGCGGAATTCGATGTCCGCGACCGCCGCCTCCAGCACATGCGCGGCGATCTGCTTGCCGGTCTCAACCACCTTGTCGCCAGCTGCGACAATCGCAGTGCCGCTCGTCATCATCGATTTCGAGCCGCCGGTGCCGCCGCCCGCGATCAGCTCGTCGCTGTCACCCTGCAGCAGCCGGATCTTCTGGAACGGGATGCCGAGCCGTGTGCTCAGCACCTGCGCGAAGGGCGATGCGTGGCCCTGCCCGTAATCGAGCGTGCCGGTGATGATGGTGACGGTGCCGTCCGGCTCGAACCGGATGCCGCCCATCTCGCGGCCGGGTGGGCCGGTCAGTTCGAGGTAGTCGCTGATGCCGCGCCCGCGCAGCCGCCCGCGCGCCCGGCTTTCCGCCTTGCGCGCGGCAAAGCCGTCCCAATCGGCTAACGCCAAGGCTTTGTTCAGCAGGTTCGTGAAATCCCCGCTGTCGTAGGTCGTGCCGTTGGGGGCCTTGTACGGCATCGCCTTCGGCGGAATGTGGTTACGCCGGCGCAGCTCGACGCGGTCGATCCCCATTTCAGCCGCCGCCGCGTCCACCAGCCGCTCCATGTAATAATTGGCCTCGGGCCGTCCGGCGCCGCGATAGGCGCCGACAGGGGTGGTGTTGGTGAACATGCACTTTGTCGAGACTTCGATCAGCGGGGTCTTGTAGACGCCGAGGGTGTTCCTGACCGCATTGCGCGTCGGCGGGCCGGGCGCGCCGTAAGTGGCGCCGAGATTGCCGTAGATGGTCAGCCGCACCGCCAGGAAATTGCCGTCGCGGTCGAGCGCCAATTCGGCCGTCGTCTCGGCATCGCGGCCATGTGTGTCGGACAGGAAGCTGCCGGAGCGGTCGTCGGTCCATTTGACCGGGCGGGCGAGCTCGCGGGCCGCGTGCATGATGCAGTAATATTCGGCATAGGTCGGCTGCTTCATGCCGAACGAGCCGCCGACCCGATCGGTTATCACGCGCAGCTTGTCGCGGCCGACCCCGAACACGCCGGCGATGTAATTGCGGAACCCGAACACCCCCTGACCGGGGACGTGGAGCGTCCAGTGCTGTCGCTCAGGGTCGTACCGCGCGGCCGCGGCGCGCGGCTCCATCGCATTGACGACGATGCGATTATTCCGCAGCTCGAGCCGTGTCACATGAGCGGCGGCGGCAAAGGCGGCGGCGGCTTTCTCGCTCTCGCCATAGTGAAAATCGAGCCCGACATTCCCGGGAACATCGTCATAGATAAGCGGCGCTCCTGGTGCGGCCGCCTGCCGGGCTGACGTGACGGCCGGCAACGGGTCGATATCGGCGACCACCGTTTCCGCGGCGTCCTTGGCCTGCGCGGCAGTCTCTGCAACAACCGCAGCAATGGAGTCCCCGACATAGCGGGCCTTGTCGGTCGCCAGCGCGTAGCGGACCGGGCTCAGCATCGGCGTCCCGTCCCGATTGTTCATGATCTGCCGCGGCGGCAACGGGCCGATGCCGCCCGCCTCCAGATCCGCCGCGGTATAAACCCCGAGCACCCCCGGCATGGCGCGCGCCGCCGCGGTGTCGATCCCGCGGATGATGCCGTGCGCATAATGGCTGCGCACCATCGCGCAATAGACTTGCCCCGGAAGATTGATATCGTCTGTGAACCGGCCCTTTCCGGACACGAGCACCGGGTCTTCGCTGCGCGGCACCGGCTGTCCGATCGCATATCTGTCGAGATCGAGCAGTGCCGGATCGACGAAATCATCCATGCGTCATCTCCTTCGCCCCGCAAACTACCGCCGCGATGCAGCATTCGCCAAGCGCCGAGGCAATCGTCTAAACCACGACTCACTGCGGGGACGTGTGGGGGCTGATCAATGAAAAGGCGCACGCGGGCGAGCCCGCCCGGAGAAAGACATAGGGGCTTGCTCGCCGCGCGCGTCGCGCGCCACTGGGCGCGGCGCCGCCCGAGACGGGGCCTAATGGCCTTGCTCGGCCCCGGTTTGATCACCGGAGCCTCCGACGACGATCCGAGCGGGATCGCCACCTATTCCCAGGCCGGCGCGCAATTCGGCTACAGCATGGTTTGGGTCATGCTGTTCACCTGGCCTCTGATGGCCGCCATCCAGGAAATCAGCGCCCGCATCGGCCGCGTCACCGGGCACGGCATCGCCGGCAACATCCGGCGCTATTACCCGCCCTGGCTGCTGCGGGGGATCGTCGCGCTTCTGCTCGTCGCCAACATCATCAATTTAGGGGCCGATCTCGGCGCGATGGGGGAGTCCTTGCGGCTGCTCATCGGCGGACCGCCGCATCTCTACGTCGTGGCCTTCGCGGTCGGCTGTGGGCTCCTCGAAATTTTCGTGCGTTATGAACGCTATGTCTCGATCCTCAAATGGACGAGCGTCTCATTGTTCGCCTATGTCGCGACGGCGCTGGTGGTCGACGTGCCATGGGCTCGGGTCGCCCATGATCTCGTCGTGCCCACCCTCAACTGGGACAGGGATTACATTGTTGCGATCGTCGCCGTGCTCGGCACGACGATCACACCTTACTGCTTTTTCTGGCAGTCCTCGCAGGAAGCGGAGGACGAGCGCGTCGATCCCGCCGCGCACGCGCTGATCGACGCGCCGGATGAGGCCCGGTCCGAGATCAACCGCATCCGGATCGACACCTATCTCGGCATGGGGTTCTCGAACTTGATCAGCCTCTTCATCATCATCACGACGGCGGCGACCCTCAATGCGCACGGCATCACCGACATCCAGACCTCGGCTCAAGCGGCCGAGGCGTTGCGGCCGATCGCCGGCGTCTTCACTTTTGCGCTCTTCGCCGCCGGCATTATCGGCATCGGAGTGCTGGCTGTGCCGGTGCTGGCCGGGTCGGCCGCCTATGCGCTCGGCGAGGCATTGGATTGGCCGACCGGGCTCGCCCGCAGGCCGCTCGATGCGAAGGCCTTCTACGGCGCGATCGGGGCCGCCACCTTGGTCGGCGTCCTGATCAACTTCGTCCACCTCGATCCGATCAAGGCATTGTTCTGGTCCGCCGTCATCAATGGCGTGGTGGCGGTACCATTGATGGTCGTCATCATGCTGATGGCAATGCAGCGCGAAGTGATGGGAGCCTTCACGCTGCCGCGGCTGCTATGGGCGATGGGTTGGCTGTCCACCACCGTAATGACCGCTGCCGTTACCGCGATGTTTGTGACCTGGTGATCTCAAGCGGCGCCCCCTCCCATTCCCTCCCCCGCTTGCGGGGGAGGGTTAGGGCGGGGGTCACCGTCAATGACTAAATCCGAACAGTCCTTGCGCGTTGTGGTGCAGGATCTTGTCGGTGTCGGCCTTTGGCAATCCCAGTCGCTCGATGTAGGCGAAAGTTTCCTTGTATTCTTCGTAATCCTGCAAGACCGGGTAGTCGCTGCCGGTCACCAGATGATCGGCGCCGAAGGCTTCGAGGGCGCAGGTGAACGCCGGCTTGGAGCCGTAGCACACCGTATCGTAATAGAATTTCTTGGCGGTGACGCTCGGCGCCTCGGCGAGGTTGGGGTGGCCGCTCTGATTTTGGCCTTGCTTGTCGAGGCGATTGAGCAGCATCGGGATAGGACCGCCCAGATGCGGCACGATGAATTTGATATTTGGATACCGATGGGGGATCTGCTTGGCGATCATGTGCAACACGAAGGTCGCATCCTCCAGCGAGGTGCCGACCGACGCGCGGAAATTGTAATCGACGATGAACGGCGAGCAGATCCCGGTTCCCGCCGGATGCACGAACAACACCGCGCCGCGCCGGTTCATCTCGGCATAGATCGGCTCGAACTCGGTCTCGGCGACCGACCGGTTGAGGCAGATGATGTTCATGTTGACGCCGACGCAGCCGAGCTGGTCGAAGCCGCGCTCCATCTCTTTCAGCGCGGCATCGATATGCGGCAACGGCAGCATCACGTATGAGGCGATCCGCTTCGGGTAGCGGTGCGCCAGGTCGGCGTAGCCGTCGTTCAGCATCTGGACCGCTTTGACGCACTCCGCCTCGTCGGGCAGGTAGGGCGGATGGTTCGGCGACAACACCTGCTTCTCGACCCCGGCCTCATCCATCAGCTTGAACCGGCCCTCGATGTCCGCCGGCGAGTCCGAGAACGGGTGCCGGGCCATCCCGCGCTTGACCGGCAGATGAACTGGCGACGCAAACCGGTCGCCCATAAACTCGCTGAAATTTCTCGGCGTATAATGCGCGTGGACGTCGCAGATCATGAGGAATTTCCTTTGCCTGGAGAGATGACGCGGGTTAGGTCAAACTAAGCCGTGCCGGCGAGGGGGTGCAAGGAGCCGTCGATGGAGCTGATCGGTCTGAAGGTGAATGGCAAGGCAGTCAGCATAGCGGCGGATGAACAAACTCCGCTGCTCGACGTTCTGCGCAACCATCTCGGTCTGATGGGGACCAAATTCGGCTGCGGGCTCGAACAATGCGGCTGCTGCATGGTGCTGGTCGACGGCAAACCGGAGAAATCTTGCGGCAAGCCGCTCTCGGCCGTCGCCGGCAAGGAAATCGTCACAATCGAGGGGTTGGGCACGCCGGACCGGCCGCATCCGCTGCAGCGAGCCTTTATCGATGAGCAGGCCGGCCAGTGCGGTTATTGCCTCCCAGGCATCCTGATGACCGCCAAGGGACTGCTCGACCGTAACCCGTCGCCGTCGCGGGCCGAGATCGCCGAGGCGCTCGACGACAACATCTGCCGCTGCGGCAGCCATATCCGCATCCTGCGCGCCGTCGAACGCGCCGCCCGTTTGCTGCGTGAAGGAGCTGCGCGATGAGCGCGACACCGTCTCTGCCGCCGCTGCTCGCCGCCAACCCGCGCCTCGATCAGTGGGTCCGATTTCCCTCGCCCGGCCATGTCACGGTCTCGACCGGCCGGGTCGAAATCGGCCAGGGCGTGCTGACCGCGATGCTGCAGATCGCCGCGGAGGAGCTCGACGTCGTCCCCGACCGCATCCTGCTGCAGACCGGCGACACCGATCTGACACCCAATGAAGGCTACACGGCCGGCAGCCAGTCGATCCAATTCGGCGGCGTCGCATTGCGCCAGGCATGCGCCGAGGTGCGCGCGTCGTTTCTCGACCATGCCGCGGCGAATTTCGGCTATTCGCGCCCGGATTTGGCGGTGCGCGATGGAGCCATAATTCATCGCGCCGAGGCGACCGGCCATGATTATTGGTCGCTCGCCGGGGCCGTCGATCTCGGGCGGCATGCCTCCGGCCTGCCGGCAACCAAGAGCGTCAGAGACTACCGCGTCGTCGGCCAGAGCGCGCCGCGCCTCGACCTCGCCGCCAAGGTGTTTGGCGAACCCGTCTTTGCGCATGACATGGCTCTCGACGGCATGGTGCATGCCCGCGTCGTGCGCCAGCCGCGACGCGACGCGACGATCGCGACGGTCGACGAGGCCGCGCTGCGGCGCGCCGCCAAAGGGCCGATCGAAATCGTTCGCGACGGCAACTTCCTGGCGATCCTCGGCGCGGACGAGACGGTCGTCGAAGCCGCCGCCGCCGTGGCGCCAAATCACGTTACCTGGGACAGGGTCGATGCGATCAATCCGTTCCAGGAAGAGGCGCGGTGGCTGTTGCAACAGCCCTCGATCGACCGGACTATCGGCCCCCCTCCCCCACCCGACCCTTCAGCCGCGGCCAGCCGGCAATCGGCGACCTATACCCGGATGCACATCGCCCACGCCTCGGTCGCGCCGTCCTGCGGGCTCGCTCTCTACCGCGACGGGCGGCTCACGGTGTGGACCCATTCGCAGGGCGTGTATTCGCTGCGCGATGCGCTGGCGCGGACTTTGAAGCTCGATCCGGCGGCAATTTCGGTCAAGCACGTCCAGGGTCCGGGCTGCTACGGCCACAACGGCGCCGACGATGCGGCGGCCGATGCGGCGGTCATCGCGTTTCGCCGGCCGGGAAAGCCGGTCCGGGTGCGCTGGCGGCGCGAGGAGGAATTCGGCTTCGAGCCGGTCAGCCCGGCGATGGTGGTGACGGTCAGCGCCGCGCTCGACGGCGCGCAGCGGCCGGCCGACTGGACCACCGAGATCTGGAGCGGCCGGCACACCAGCCGGCCGGGTGGCGGCGGCAACCTGCTCGCCGCCGAAGCCCTGCCGAACCCGCCACCCGCGCCGCCCGCTTCCGAATCGTCATATCCGCCGGGGGCAGGTACCCGCAACGGCGAGCCGCTCTACGCTTTCCCCGCGAAGCGCATCCTCCATCACCTGATCGCCGAAACGCCGGTGCGCACTTCGTCGCTGCGCGGGCTCGGAGCGACACTGAACGTCTTCGCGATCGAGTCCTTCATGGACGAATTGGCCGAGCGGGCCAGCATGGATCCGGTCGCTTACCGGCTCTCGGCTCTGTCGGACGGGCGGGCCCGGGCGGTCGTCGAACACGCCGCCCGGCTCGCGGATTGGAAAGCGGGGCTGCCGCCCGGCACCGGACGCGGCCGCGGGATCGGTTTCGCGCGCTACAAGAACCTCGCCGCCTACGCAGCGGTGGTCGCCGAAGTCGAGGTTGACGAAAGCGTCCGGCTGCTGCGTGTGTGGTGCGCCGCCGACGCCGGGCTCGTCATCAACCCCGATGGCGCCATCAATCAGCTCGAAGGCGGCATCATCCAGGCTGCGAGTTGGGCCTTGAAGGAAGGCGTGCGGCTCGACACCGGCGGCATCAGCTCGCGCGACTGGGAGAGCTACCCGGTGCTCCGCTTCAGCGAAGTGCCGGAGGTGCTCGTCGAGCTGGTCAACCCCTCCGCCGATCTCCCGCCGCTCGGCGTCGGCGAAGCCAGCGGCGGCCCGACCGTCGCCGCCATCGGCAACGCCGTCGCCCACGCCCTCGGCGCCCGCCTCCGCGACCTGCCCCTGACCCGCGACCGCGTCATGGCGGCCTTGCTAAAGGCGTGACCTCGAGCCTGGCGCACCCCACGACCGGTTGACGACGACAATTGTCCGGCTGAGTTATCCAAACCTTTGAGGCTCAGCACGGAGCCGGGCTGACAAAGCGCGTCACCTTCAGATTGCCCGCGCGCTGTTTCGCCTGCCACAGGTCATATTCGAGCTGCATCTTGAGCCACGTTTCGGCGGTGCTGCCGAATGCCTGTTCCAACCGTATCGCCATTTCCGGCGACACGCCGGTGTGGCCGTTGAGCAGTTCCGACAGCGCCTTGCGCGTCACACCCAGGCCCTTCGCCGCGTCAGTGACGGAAAGGCCGAGCGGTTCGAGACACAGTTCCTTGATGATCTCGCCGGGATGCGGCGGGTTATGCATTCTCGACATCGTTTCTCACCTCCTCGCGTGCAGTCAGTGGTAATCCACCAGATCGACTTCGGTGGCGTCCGGCCCATCGAACTCAAAGACGGCGTGCCAATTGCCCGATACCGAAACGGCCCATTGCCCGCGCCGCTCGCCTCGCAATGGGTGAAGCCGCAAACCCGGCAAATTCATTCCTGCCGGATCGGTGGCGTTGTTCAGAGCCAGTAGGATTTGCCGCAGCTTGCGCACATGCTGTGCAGTGACCCCGCTGGTTTCGCCGGACATGAACAACCGTTCCAACCCTTTGTGACGAAACCGCACAATCATCGTGACACTCGTAACGTGACGGGTTACGCGCATCAAGCGCAAAAATATAGATCTGGAAAGGAAGGATTTTCAGATTCGCATCGTGCCCAAGCTGTTTCTGCGGGTTAGCAAGGGGTTCCGTGAAGTGGCGAGCGCAGCCAAGACCGACCGCGCGCAGCTTCGCCGCTTGCTCGGCAAGCTCGACGCCGCTGACGTGCTGTTAACGATTTACCCGCGACCTGTTGAACACGCTCGTGGCGATCCCCGAGAGAAAGCCGGTTTTCGCTCGCCCGGCGACGCAGGGGCCGACACCCACTACGGCGCACCGACGCTTGATGCTCCCCGTTCTAGGCGGCCCGGCGGAGTTCGAGATAGATTTGATCCGCGCTCGCACCTCGGCTAACCGAATGACGGACGCATCGTAAATGGGCGACGTAGAACTGTATAAATTCGGATTGATAATTGTTAGTGCCTTCACCGTAATACTGGTGATGATACTAGCCTATAAATTCAGCCACGCCGCGGTTACCAGTATCGCGAGCGTCGTGTTATCATTAGGTACCCTTGCTTTAGCTTTCGTTACCTATGAACAGCGAACCGATTCGCGAGAAGCCATCCGCACCGCTGTGAAATCGGCTACCACTGCTGAGACTGCCCTGCAAACCGCACGTGAGGAATTTCCGCACAGAGCAACGGCCAATCATCTGGCTTACAAACAGTCTGGGTGCGCCGGACTTTATGTTCAGTAAGAAACCAGCAGATGAAACTACCGGCCAAATCGTGTGGGCTTGGCATTTTACAAACTATGGAAAGACCCCTGCCCTTCACGTGTCGTTTCACCAATTCATGACTATTGAGAACCGACGTGAAGGAAGCTATGGCGTTACTCCCGCTGGATCGACGGGAGCACCACTTCCAACAAGCAAAGATGATTTTTCGTCCGTTGTTTCGCAACCGGGTGTCACCCCAGTGCAGTTTCGGAGACTTATGGCAACAGATGAGGCTATCGGAGTGTCAGGTGAGATTACGTACTTTGGCGCGTACGGTCAAAAATATGAAACCACATTCTGTTTGAGACATCTTGCACATGGAGCGATTTTATACTGTAGGGAAGGCAACGATATAAAGTAGACCCCAGGTAACGGGAGCGGCGACACGCGGCGATTTTTCCATAAGGCCACTTCCGCAACTTTTTCCAGACGAGCGCTGCCGGTGATTTCTCATAATATAAGTATATTGTGCGGCTCAGCACCGCGCTCGACACGTGAGTCGGGTAAGATATGGGAGCGGCTCGGCGTTCAGGAAACCAACGAGAAAATCAACGAGCCGTGATTTACAGCGTTTCTTGGGCTCAAACGGCAACACCATCAGCACCACTCACGGCGACTATGCCGTCGATGAGCGGCTATTGAAAAGGCCCGCTCGGATCCTCCGTTGCCATCCGCGCTCATCGGGACCATCGTTCAATCCGGTCAGCGAAGTTATTGCCGAACTGCAGGCCCTTACCGCTTGGCCCCCGCAGCGCGTGGATTGGCGTAAAGACAATCATCTAAATGCCGCAATCGCATCATACACTCGCGGACATTCCCCTCCGTGAGCCGGCGCGAGATTTGCGATTAAAGGAGCTGCCGCTGCCTGATCTCGACCAGATAAAACAGGAGGAGCAGGAGCGAGGGACGGGCGTGGGCGGTTTCCCAAGGGCTGGCCCTGGGCGACGCCCGGGGGCGGACACCACCACGCCGCACGGCCGCCTGATGCCGGCCGTGCTGGGCCACGGCTCGGCCGGGGCCGGGGGCCACTGTGGCATCCGGCCTGACGTGGCCCACACTGGCTTCCATGCCAGGCAGAGCGAGATTAACCCCAGATGGCTTGACCGCCGACGGCGGTGATCGTGATGTGGCCCATTGTCGTATTGGCTTTGGCGCCGTGCCAATGGCGTTCGCCGGCCTTGATGTGCACGACGTCGCCGATATTGATCTCGCGCTGCTCGCGCTCCGTTGCCACCATGCCGGAGCCCGAGGTCACGACCAGGATCTGGTCGCAAGTGTGGGTATGCCACCCTGTCGTGCAGCCTTGGCTGAAGTTGACGACGCTGCAGTTGTAGTTCGCGGAATCCCCGGGCTCGATGATGGTCTGACGCGACCGGGAAACCGGCCCGGTCCAGCCTTCGATCCGCTCGGCGCCTTGCACTGGGACATTCGGAATGTCTTTAAGCGTAACCACCTTCATGGTGACTGTCTCCTCATGTTGACTGGTTCAAAGTATCCGAAATCCGCCTCGACGCAAAATTGCCAAATTCCTATCGTATCCTACACCATGCAGAGGGCGGCGGGCTCCGGCGTGATTGCAACGAATGAGCGAGTTTCTGCTGCAGATTTGCTGCAGGAGCAGCGCGCTGACATAAATCACTCGATTTGGGGTTGCAAGCTAGAGAGGGCGGCTTCGGCGGCGGTGAGGCCGGAGAGATAAGCGCCGTGGGTGGTCGAGAAGAAATTGGGCGAGGTGGCCTCGCCGGCGAAGAACAGGCGGTTGTCGACCGGTGCGGCGAGCACCGCACGGTCCGCGGAGTGGCCCGGCAGCGCATAGGAATAGGAGCCACGCGCCCAGGGGTCTTGCAGCCAGGCCGTCGAGGCGAGCGGCGCTATCTTGCGGCGGATGTCGCTGCCAAAGAGGCGTGCGAGCTCGCCGGCGGCGAAGGAAAACATCGCCTCCTGCCCTTCCCGCTCGAGCGCCGCCGCGAACCGCCCACCGAAAAAAGTGTAGATCGCCGGCCTGTCGAGGGGCCGCACCTGGTAGGTCATCGTTTCGCGCGAGGTCGTCGAGCCGACGAGAAACATGTCCGGCTCGATGCCGGGAAGCGGGCCCTTCAGCGAGATGAAGAGCTTGTCGTCGACCCCGAGCGGCAAACCGGCTGCTGCGGCGAGCTTGTTGGGCAAGGGCGGGTCGAAGCGCAGCACCTCGGCGGCGAGGATCGAGGTCGGCACGGTGACGATGACCCGCCGCGCCGTAAACGTGCCGCGCGGCGTTTCGAGCCGGATCTCCCGCCCGCCGTGATCGATGCGCGCCGCCGCCGCGCCGAGCGCCACCGGGAGGCCCTCGGCGAGCCTTTCGAAGAGCCGGCCATAGCCCTCGCGCAGCCGCCAATTGGTCCCGCTGTCCTCGTAGCAGACATAGTCCTTGACGGAGACGCGGTCGAGCTCGGCACCGTTTCCCCAGGTGCTGGTCGCATCGAGCAATTCGTTCCAGCGCCCGCCCGGCGGGACCAGGCTCGCCAATGGCCGGTCGACCGGCTCGGCAGCGGCTTTCCGGCGCGCCCGGCCTTGCGCTTCACGGGTGGCGAGCCAATCGGCTTCGGCCTCGACCGTCTCGCCGCTGCGGCGCAGTCGGTTGATCCATTCCGGCGGCCGGCGGTGGATCGCGAAGCCGAGATCCCGGGCAATCGGCGACAGCGGGTTGCGGTCGGCCGAATGCAGCCATTCGGCCCCGCGGTCGAGCGGAAAACCGGCCGGCTCGATCGTGTGCACGCGGCCGCCGACCCGGTCACGCGCTTCGAGCACGAGGACCGAGACCGTGCCGCTGTCGACCAGCCGCCGTGCTGCGCCGATCCCGGCGGCGCCGGCGCCGACAATCGCGATATCGACCTCCGATCGGAACCCCGCCACAGCTCAGCGGCCTGCCGAGCGGATCTCGGGGGCGGCTGCGGCAATCTCACTGACCAGCTTGTTGGTCATCGCGTCGGCAAAGGAATGAAAATCCTCGACGACCCGCAGAAAAGCGCCCGGACCGCCGATGACGTTCTGCCGATACCACTCAGGCAACCCGCCCGGCGGCTGGGTGTGGAACGCATAGCCCGGGTTCGGCTTATCGTTGACGATGGCGAGCCCGTTTATCGTCACCCCCTGCCCCACCGCCTGATCGCGCGCGTCGGTGACCGGCCGGCCGGAATTGTTGGTGCCGTCGCCGGAGATGTCGATGATGTGCCGGTTGGCGCGCGGTTGCGCCGCCGCAAAACGCTCCATCGCAAAGTCGATGGCGCCGCTGATCGAGGTGCGTCCGATGAACGAGCGCGGCGCGGCGAGGATCGCTGCCGCGAGCCCGCCGGCATCCTCCTCGTCGTGGATCACCGTCCAGTCGGCAACGACGTTCTGCTCGCCGGCGCCCGACCATTCGACAAAGCAGATCCCAATCGTGCCGGTAGTCCCGCCGCGTATCGCCGCGAGCACGCGCGGGTCGGTCAATGCCGCCGAGTAACCCCTGCGCTGCAGCGCGAATTCGCTTTCGTCGATGCTGCGTGACACATCGGCGGCAAGCACGAGCAGCAGATCGGTGGTCTGCGCGCTCACTCCTCCGCCGAAGGTGAGCAGGGCAGCCAGGAAGACCGCAGCCGAGACAGCAGATGGCATCGGAAAAAACCCTCGTCATCGGAAAACGAGGATAAGCCGACCGGCAGCGCTGCGGAAGGGTGTCGCCGGCCCTGTAGCCGAACCCCACATCGCCGGTCATCCAGATGTACACCGGGTGGTGATCCCGGGTGTTTCTAGGCAAAGTAAGGGCCCGTGTCGGCTATCATCGGGCAAGACTGTAACCGAGATTGGAGGACCAGCATGAAGCTGATGTGGTTTCACCTGATGCCGTACACCGAGTTGCCCGACGATTTCCGCGACAAGAACCCCTCGGTATGGGTCGACATCCATTCCTCGCTGTTCGACCCGCGGCGCGCCCATCACATGTACAATGACTTTATGGACGAGCTCGAATTCGCTGCCGAGTGAGGGTTTGACGCGATCTGCGTCAACGAGCATCACTCGAACGGGTATGGGCTGATCCCGTCGCCCAATCTGGTTGCTGCCTCGCTGGCCCGCCGTACCACGGACGCGGCGCTCTGTGTCCTCGGCAACTCGCTGGCGCTGTACAACCCACCGACACGGGTTGCCGAAGAGTTCGCAATGGTCGACTGCATCTCGGGCGGGCGGCTGATCGCTGGGTTTCCAGTCGGCTCGCCAATGGACACCTGTTACGCCTACGGCCAGAACCCGAGCCTGCTGCGCGAGCGGTACCACGAGGCGCATGATCTGATTCTGCGGGCCTGGACCGAGCAGGACACCTTTGCGTTCAATGGCCGCTTCAACCAGCAGCGCTATGTCAACATCTGGCCGCGGCCAGTACAGAAGCCCCACCCGCCGATCTGGATTCCCGGTGGCGGCTCGGTCGAGACGTGGCAATGGTGCGCCGAGATGGATTATGTCTATTGCTATCTCTCATATTACGGCTACAAGGCCGGGCAGTCGACGATGGACGGGTTCTGGAAGGAAATGCAGCGGCTCGGCAAAGACCGAAACCCGTATCAGGCCGGCTTTCTTCAGTTCGTCGGCGTCGCAGAAACCCGTGAGGAGGCCTATCGGCTCTACCGCGAGCCGGCAGAGTATTTCTACGGCCGTTGCCTACACATCGATCCGCGTTTCGCCGGTCCGCCGGGCTACACCACCGAGGAGACGCAGCGGCGCGGCGCCCAGAGCCAGGTGGCGCAAGCCGCGCAGCTGTCGCGATACGAATCGAAATTCCAGATGCTGGCCCGCGAGATGGATGCCATCGTCGACAAGGGCTATGTCATCATCGGTTCGCCCGACGAGGTCGCCGCTCAATTGCGCGAGGTGGCGAGGAACCTCAATGTCGCCCATCTGATGCTGTTGCTGCAGTTCGGCAACATGAAGAAGGATCTGGCCAAGTACAATACGCAACTGTTCGCCAACCAGGTCATGCCGCAGCTGCACGACGTGTTCGCCGATTGGGAAGACCGGTGGTGGCCGCAGCCGGTGGACCGCTCGATGCGCGCGCCGCTTTCGGGATTGCAGTCCGCAGCAATGGCTGCCGAGTAGCCTCAGAGTTATGCCGACCATCTATAACGCCAGGGACGCGGGCAATTACGAAAAGCTGATGGGGAGGTGGAGCCGGCGGTTGGCGCCGCTCTTTATAGAGCACGCCGGCGTCGCGGATGGCGAGGAGGTGCTCGAAATCGGCTGCGGCACCGGCAGCCTGACCTTCGCGCTCGCAGAGGCCGGCGGGTTCGCCCGGCTGACCGCGATCGATCAATCGGAGGTCTATCTCGCGGCGGCGCAGGCCAAGAACCGCGACCCGCGCATCCATCTCGAGCAAGGCGACGGCTGTGCGCTGCGCTTTGGCGACGCCAGCTTCGACCGCACATTGTCGATGCTGGTGCTGCCCTCGGTGGTACCGCAGCCCGAGCAAATGGTCGCCGAAATGCGCCGGGTAACCCGGCCGGGCGGCGTTGTCGCCGCGGCTTTCTGGGACACGCCCGGCGGGACGCCTCATCAACGCATGTTCTGGGACACGGCCGCGGCCCTTGACAACTCCGCCGGGACGGCGCGCGACAGCACGTTGTCGCGGCCGGTTTATGCCCCGGGCGCGCTGGAGCAAATGTGGACCGAGGCCGGGCTCGTCGAGATCGACCAGCGATCATTGATGATCCGCATGGACTTTGCCGATTTTGCGGACTACTGGGCGCCGTTCGCCAGCGGCGAAGGCGGGCTCGGAGCCTATGTCGCGACGCTCGATAATGCCCGGCGAGGCCGCCTCGAGCAGCACCTGCGCGCGGCCTATCTTACCGGCCGTCCCGACGGAGCACGCTCGTTCGTCGCGGTCGCCCTCTCCTGCCGCGGTCTCGTCCCGAAGACCTGAAGCCTGCTCCGCCCTGAATGTTAAGAGCGATTTCACTCGGGCGGCGGCAAAATCAGTATCGGACAATTCTCTGGTGGCGCAATGGCTGCGGCCGACCCAAATGGGAACGACCAGGCCGCCGACCCGTTTTCGCCGCGGCACCATTGCGCCGTGGGGGGAGATGAGGCAAGCTGACGCACCCTGACGAGGGTTTGCAGAACGGGCATGATGGACCGGGCGAAAGGGAAGATGACGGTCACACGCTGCATATGTATAAGGCGCCGGCCGATGACCGGGGGCGAGTGACCGCGCAAGACGACAAAGTGATCGGGTGTCCCTCGGTCGCCAGGAGGAGCCTAGTGCAGCCTACCGACATCAGTAACCCGGATTATTTTCACAAGGTCGTCGACTGCCAGTGGGCTTGCCCGGCGCATACGCCGGTGCCGGAATACATTCGGCTGATCGCTGATCGGCGCTATACCGACGCGTTCATGGTGAATTGGGAATCGAACGTCTTCCCTGGCATTCTCGGTCGCACTTGTGACCGGCCGTGCGAACCGGCCTGCCGTCGCGGCCGGGTCGAGAAGGAGCCGGTGGCGATCTGCCGGCTGAAGCGCGTCGCGGCCGACAACAAGGGCGATATCCGCCCCTACTTGCCCGCCATCCCGCGCGAGAAGAACGGCAAACGGATCGCGCTCATCGGTGCCGGGCCGGCATCTTTGACCGTTGCGCGCGATTTGATGCCGCTCGGTTATCACTGCGTGCTGTTCGACGGCGACGTGAAGGGCGGCGGCATGATGCGGACGCAGATTCCGCGTTTCCGGCTGCCGGAGTCGATCACCGACGAAGAGGTCGATCTAATCCTCGACATGGGGGTGGAGACCCGTTTCGGAAAGTTTGTCCCGAGCCTGAAGGAGTTGCTCGCCGAGGGTTGGGACGCCGTGTTCGTCGGTTGCGGAGCACCGCGGGGACGCGATCTCGACATCCCCGGCCGCGCGGAGGCCGCCGCCAACGTCCATATCGGCATCGATTGGCTCTCCAGCGTCTCTTTCGGCCATATCGACAAGATTGGCCGCCGTGTCGTCGTGCTCGGCGGCGGCAACACGGCGATGGATTGCTGCCGTTCGTCGCGGCGCCTCGGCGGCGAGGAGGTCACAGTCGTCGTGCGCAGCGGCTTCGAGGAGATGAAAGCCTCGGCATGGGAGAAGGAGGATGCGATGCATGAAGGCATCCCGATCCTCAACTGGTTGGTGCCGAAGGAATTCACCCATGAATGGGGCCAGCTGACCGGGGTGCTGTTCGAGAAGGTCAAAGCCGAATACGACGCGCGGGGCCGCCGCAATCTCATCTCGACCGGCGAGCCCGACGTGCACATCCCATGCGACGACGTCTTGATCGCGGTCGGTCAGGAGAACGCCTTCCCGTGGATTGAGCGCGACATTGGGATCGAGTTCGACCGCTGGGACATGCCCAAGGTCAACCCTAAGACGATGCAGTCGACCCTGCCCAACGTCTTCTTCGGCGGCGACGCCGCCTTTGGGCCAAAGAACATCATCTGGGCCGTGGCGCACGGCCACGACGCTGCGATCTCGATCGACAAATTGTGCCATGGCGAGGATGTCGACGATCGGCCGCCGCCCGGCGTGACCCTGGTCAGCCAGAAAATGGGCATCCACGAGTGGAGCTACGACAACGACATCTCGAACGACCTGCGCTACAAGGTGCCGCTCCGAGATACCGCGGTCGCGCTGAAGGACATCCGAGTCGAAGTCGAGCTCGGTTATGACGAGAAGCTCGCGTTCCTCGAGGCCGAACGCTGTCTCAATTGCGATATACAGACAGTGTTTACCGGCCAGCTCTGCATCGAATGCGACGCCTGCGTAGACATCTGCCCTATGGATTGCATCACCTTTACCGAAAACGGCACCGAAGAAGATTTGCGCGGCCGGCTGATGGCCCCGGCGCTCAACCGCGAGCAGGATCTCTATATCGGCAATTCACTGAAGACCGGGCGCATCATGGTCAAGGACGAGGATGTCTGCCTGCATTGCGGCCTGTGCGCCGAGCGCTGCCCGACCGGAGCCTGGGACATGCACAAATTTCTTCTCGACATCACCCGGGCCGGGCCGGCATGCCGCAGCCGATAACCGGCTTCGTCGTCTTCCACGAGCGCTGAACCGATGGCAACACAGCCGCAACTGAAAATCCCTGCGATCCAAAGCGTCAACAATTTCGTGGTCAAATTCGCCAATGTGAACGGGTCGGGCTCGGCGAGCGCCAATTCGCTGTTTGCGAAGTCGATCCTCCGCATGGGCATCCCGGCGAGCTCGCGTAACATTTTCCCCTCGAACATTCAGGGTCTGCCGACTTGGTACGAGGTGCGGATCAGCGAGAGCGGCCATCTCGGCCGCCGCGGTGGCGTCGACCTGATGGTCGCGATGAACCCGGAGACCTGGGACGAGGACGTCGCCGAGATCGAGCACGGCGGATACCTGTTCTACAACTCGACGAAACCTCTGCCCCCGTCGAAATTCCGCGACGACATCAATATTATAGGGGCGCCGCTGACCGCGATCTGTAACCGCGAGTACACCGACGCCCGGCAGCGGCAGCTCTTCAAAAACATCATTTACCTCGGTGTGCTGTCGGCCTTGTTGGACATCGATGTGGTTGCGGTTGAAAAGCTGATCGGCGAGCAGTTCCGCGGCAGGGATACGTTGATCAAGCCCAACCTGCACGCACTGCATCTCGGCCGCGAGTGGGCGCTCGCCGAGCTCGACTGCCCGATCGGGCTGCGCCTGAATCAGTCCGACAAGGTCGGCGATCGGATCTTCATCACCGGCAACGATGCCGCCGCCTTAGGTTGCGTCTATGGCGGGGCGACCGTCGCCGCCTGGTACCCGATCACCCCGTCGTCTTCGCTCGCAGAGGCGTTCTCCGGGCATTGTCACCGGTTGCGCCGCGACCCCGAGAGCAAGAAGAAGCGCTTTGCGATTATCCAGGCCGAGGACGAGCTCGCAGCGATCGGGATCGTCATCGGCGCCGCCTGGAACGGCGCGCGGGCTTTCACCGCAACTTCGGGGCCCGGCATCTCGCTTATGCAGGAATTCATCGGGCTCGCCTATTTTGCCGAGATCCCGGCGGTCATCTTCGACATCCAGCGCGGCAGCCCTTCGACCGGCATGCCGACGCGCACCCAGCAGGCCGATATCCTGTCCTGCGCCTACGCCTCACACGGCGACACCAAGCACGTCCTGCTGTTCCCGGAGGATCCGCGAGAGGCGTTCACTTTTGCCGCCGACGCGCTCGATTTGGCCGACCGACTGCAGACCCCGATTTTCGTCATGCTCGATCTCGACATCGGCATGAACGACTGGCTGGTCGAGCCGCTCGCCTGGGAAGAGCGGCATTACGACCGCGGCAAGGTCATGACCGCCGAGATGCTCGAAGCCGGGGTCGAATTCGGCCGCTACCTCGATGTCGACGGCGACGGCATCCCCTACCGCACCTATCCCGGGACCCACCCGGCCCGTGGGGCATTTTTCACGCGCGGCACGAGCAAAGACCGCTACGCGCGCTATTCCGAGGAAGGGCCGGATTACGTCGACAACATGCAGCGGCTGTTGCACAAATTTGAAACCGCGAAACGGCTGGTGCCGCGCCCGATCAGACGCGCGGCACGTGAGCCGACGAGCTATGGCGCACTTTATTTCGGATCAACCGGAGCAGCGATGACCGAAGCGCTCGAAGCCCTGGAAGCGCGCGGCACCCATCTCGACACAATGCGCATCCGCGCCTTTCCGTTTCATGACGACATCCTCGATTTCATCGCCGGGCACGACCGCATCTTTGTCGTCGAGCAGAACCGCGATGCCCAGTTGCGCACCTTGTTGATCAGTGAGGGCGACGTCGATCCGGCAAGGCTTGTGCCTATTCTCCATTACGACGGCACGCCGGTTACCGCTCGGTTTATCGTCAAGGCGATCGCCGACATGCTCTCCGTAGTCACCCTCGCCCCATTGAAAAAGGCCCTGCCGTGACGGCTTCTGAACCGAGCTCCCCCCGCATCCCCCTCTCCGCCCATTGGGGGGAGAGGGTCGGGGTGAGGTGGGCCGCGGGGCGGGGCCGCGGCGGTTCCTACCTCACCCTCCCGGCGCTGGCGCGCCGGGCCCCTCGCTCTCCCCCCAATGGGCGGAGAGGAGCTCACCTGCGAGTTTCCGCATGACCTATATCGCCAAGCCCCGGCTGCATCACCCGAAGCTGCCGACGAATGCTCTCGGCTACACGCGCCGGGATTATGAAGGAGCGGTGTCGACATTGTGCGCCGGCTGCGGCCACGATTCGATCAGCGCCGCGATCATCCAGGCCTGCTTCGAGCTCGATTTGCCGCCGCACCGCATCGCCAAGCTCTCCGGCATCGGGTGCTCGTCGAAGACGCCGACCTACTTTCTCGGCAAATCGCACGGCTTCAACAGCGTGCACGGGCGCATGCCGTCGGTTTTGACCGGCGCCAACCTTGCCAATCGCGAGCTGATTTACCTCGGCGTCTCCGGCGACGGCAATTCGGCCTCGATCGGCCTCGGGCAATTCGCGCACTGCATTCGCCGCGCCGTCGACATGGTCTATATCGTCGAGAACAATGGCGTCTACGGCCTGACCAAGGGCCAATTCTCGGCCACTGCCGACAAGGGCTCGAAGGCAAGGCGCGGCGCCGTCAACACCGATTCGCCGATCGACCTGGTCGCTCTCGCCCTGCAGCTCGGCGCCTCGTTTGTCGCCCGCAGCTTCTCCGGCGACAAGACGCAGCTTGTTCCGCTCATCAAGGCGGCAATCGAGCACAAAGGCGCGGCCTTTATCGACGTGATCTCGCCCTGCGTCGCGTTCAACAACAACCCGGAATCGACCAAGAGCTTCGATTATGTCCGCGCCCATAACGAGGCAGTCAACCGGCTCGACGTGATTGTCAGCCGCGACGAGATCGTCGCCGATTACGCGCCGGGAACCGTCGAGACCGTGGTCCAGCACGACGGCTCGATCCTGCGGCTGCGGAAACTCGCCGTCGATTACGATCCTTGCGACCGGATCTCGGCCCTGACCTATCTTCAGCAGCGTCACGCGGCTGGGGAGGTCGTCACCGGCCTGCTCTTTGTCGACCCCGATTCCGGCGACATGCATGAGTTTCTCGACACGGTCGAGACGCCGCTCAACGCGCTCGGCGAGACCGAACTGTGCCCCGGCCGCGACGCTCTCGCCCGCTACAACGCCGCGCATCGCTGACCGACCGATCTTCGAGCCCGCAAGCGCCGGAGATATTTAGGAACAGCTTGGGGCTCAACCGGCATCAGGCGAGCGTTTTCCACAATGGGAGAGATTTACGATCCTAAGCCTGAGCTGTGCCAGGAGATTGCAAAATGTGGATGCTGACCAAAGCGGCAATGGTAAGTGCAACGTTCCTTGCCGGAGCGGCTGGGATCGCTTGTGCTCAAGGCAGCAGCACTCAGGATCCCGGGAATCTGACCCCGGGGAACCTGACCTTTCAAGACCTCGGCCCCGCCGGCCCCGCACCGGGCCCGACGGGACGCAGCCAGACGACCCGATTACCCGGTGGCTATGGCACGAGCGGCACGGCCGGCACAGTCACCGGCTCAAGCACCAGCTCGACGAGTTTCGGCGCCGGCAACACTTCCGGGTTTGGAGGCAGCGCCGCCGGAAGCAGACGATAGGCGTCAGACCCGATTGCGTCGGTCTGGCCCGCAATCGTCAGTCCGCTGTGCAGCGCGTCGCCTTGCGGCTGACGAGCCACGGCTGATAAGTCTCGCGCGTCCGGGCCAGCATCGGGGATTTCGAGTGCACATCGAGCGCCGCTTGGTCGCGCCAGGCCTCGACCAGCATGACGCGGTTGTGATCCTCCTGCGGTAACAGCACGTCGAATTGTTGGCAGCCGTCCTCGGCCCGCGAACGTTGCGCGTGCCCCTTGATCAATTCGATGAATAGATTGCGGTGCTCGGGTTTCACCTCGAACTCGACGACGATCATGATGCGGCTCATGAGCATTTCCTGCGGTATGATTCCGCGGCATCATCGGATATCGGCTGGTGCGTAGGCAAGCACCGGCCCCGGAGTGGGGAGGTCTCGACCATGGCACGCGATGCATTGCGCACGATTTTGCCCGTAGCCGGCTGGCCCGAAGAGCGGGCGCGGACTGTCGAGATCACCGGCGGCGCAGATCCGATATTGCCTACGCCGTTTCGCATCGGGGCGGCGGGCGCCGCCGCGCTCGCCGCGACCGGCCTCGCCGCAGCCGATCTGTGGAAATTGCGCACCGGACGCCGACAGGAGGTCGCGGTCGACCTGCGCCAAGCGGTCGCCTCGCTGCGCAGTGGGCATTACATGCAGATGGACGGCGCTTCCGTGTCGACCGAGCGCAACAGGGTGATGGGCGTTTATCCGGCGAAGAACGGGCGCTGGAGCTATATCCACGCCAATTTTCCGAACCACCGCGAGGCCGCCCTCAAAGTCCTCGGCGTGCCGGAAGACCGGGACGCGGTGCGGCGTGCCGTGGCAAGCTGGGACGCGCTCGAGCTCGAAGAAGCGATCATCGAGGCCAAAGGCGCCGGCGGCATGGCGCGCAGCATGGCCGAGTGGGCGCAGCATCCACAAGCCGCGGCGATCGCCTCGTTGCCTTTGATGGAGATCCTGAAGATCGGCGACAGCCCGCGCGAAAGGCTGCCCGAAAGCGATCGCCCGCTGTCGGGCATTCGCGTGCTCGATCTGACCCGCGTCCTCGCCGGACCGACCGCGGCCCGGACCCTCGCCGAGCACGGCGCGGATGTCCTAAAGATCACTGCGCCGCACCTGCCAAACATCGGCTACCAAGAATACGACACCGGCCATGGGAAACTGTCGGCCCACCTCGATCTTCGTTACCCGCGGGATCTCGAAATCTTGCGCGGGCTGGTCCGCGAAGCCGATGTGTTCTCGCAAGGCTATCGCCCGGGGACCCTCGGGAATCGTGGGCTTTCGCCGGATGAATTGATACGGCTCCGCCCCGGGCTCGTTTACGTATCGATGTGCGCGTTCAGCCATGTGGGCCCGTGGGCCTCGCGCCGTGGGTTCGATACCGTCGTGCAGACCGTTAGCGGGATCACAACCCGCCAGGGCGAACTCTTCCCCGGCGCCGAGCCTGGCCCGCAGTTCTATCCCGTTTCGGCGATCGATTACCTGACCGGCTATCTGATGGCGTTCGGTGCAATGGTTGCATTGGGCCGCCGCGCCCGTGAAGGCGGCAGTTGGCTCGTGCGCATCTCATTGGCGCAGACCGGCCGCTGGCTGGTCGAGCGCGGCGAGGTGCCCGAGACGGCCTTGAGAGATGCGCCGAAGGAGATCCCGAAAGCCGACATCGACGGCTGGTCGATCGAGAGCGATACCCCGGTCGGGCGGCTGCGGCATCTCGGACCCACAGTGCGCCTCTCCGAGACGCCGCCGCGCTGGGCCCGCCCCTCCGTCCCGCTGGGCTATAACGAGCCCGTGTGGCCCGCCCGTGCCGCTTGAGCCCGATCCAGCAGAGGGCGATAACGCTTGGCGATCCGGTCTAGCCACCGGCGGTCCGCATTCTGACCGGACTAGCAGGTGAGGCGTTGAGCAATGGAAATCGGCTATTCTCGCGCCCCCGCCTCCAGCGGCTAACCGTTCGGAGATCGCTGAAGGTTCGGCAAACGAAGTCGTAGAATTTGCGTTCGCGCACATTGATCGAGTTGATGAGCTCGATGGCGTTGTTAACTTCGGGTCGATAAGCCGTGAGAACGGCCGGCTCGTTGGCGTTGAGTTGGCGCAATGGGCCGGGCCGGAATGCCAATCGCCTCGCGACCAGCTCCATGAATGCGGATGGGCGCTCGGAGGGTGCGAGGATGACATTTTCCCGCTGAGCCAAGGCGCGAGCCGCGCAGAGCGTCTCCTGATCCGAGAGCGCATCGGCCGGCCGTCGATAATCGGTTCCGAACGTGATCAATTGCAGGCGTGCTTCGAGCCGGCCAAGACCCGTTGCGACGTACTGGGCCAGATCCATCTCCCGCATCGCCTTGGCAGACGCAGTGAAGGTGTCGGGGTCTTCGGTTTCGCGCCGGGAATGCATGACTGCGGACAGCAAGCGCTGCGTCGGATCGCGTACCAACCCAATAACCCAGTCGTCTTCGCGCAAAGACGACAACAGGACGCTTGGCGAAAAGTGCAATCCGATCAAATCATAATCTTCCTGCGTCGGCGGGTTGCTGAGATAGGCACGAAAGCTCGCGGATAGTACACATGCGACGGGAACGCCCGTGTCAGTGACGCCCACATCGACGTGCCGCCGGTCTTCGGTACGTGCACGTATACGATTTTAGAGCGTCGCTTGCGCAGCGACGCAGAGGGCGGAGCGCGATATAAACGGCCTGCCAAAGACGATCCTTCATTGGGCCTCCGGAGCGGGTGCCATCGTGGTAGCGAAAGGGCGCAAGCGCGCACCACCCTCCGGCGGGCTTCGGCCCGAAAGTTCAGTCAATCCGATTATTCGAGGTCTCGATGAGTCGTCTCCCCAAATTGATTAACGCGGTTCGACGAATCCGCGTCATCGGTAATCGACCTGCTTCGCGTCAGCGGCGTTCGCAGGCGACCCGGGCGAAGGTTGCGAGAATCCGAAATCCGGCTTTGACGGTGCCGCGGAAGGTTCCCGCGACTTTCGATTTTCCGGCGAGGCGGCTGCCGTGCGGTACGGGGAGTTCAAGGACGCGCAGGCCGGCGCGCGCCACCCGCATCTGCATCTCGAGGTTCCAGCCATAGCTCATCTCCCGCATGCCGAGCCGCCTCAACGCATCGGCGCGGATCGCCCGGAAAGCGCACATGTCGGTAAAGCGCACCCCGTAGACCAGACTGATCGCAGCGCCAATCGCCTGGCCGGCGAGCGCCTGATGGGCTCCAATACTGGACCGGCTGCGCGAGCCGATCACGAAATCGTGTTCGTCCTCTATGATCGGCTGCACCAGTTTCGGGATTGCTTCGGGCCGGTCGCCACCGTCGCCATCGAGGAAAACGAGGATCTCCGCCCCGTCCTCGATCGCCGCGGCAGCCCCTTTGGCACAGGCCCGGCCGTAACCACGCTCTCGTTCGACAAGCACCGTTGCTCCGATCGCGCGGGCCTCTGCGACGGTGCGATCGCGACTGCCGCCGTCCACGACGATGACTTGGTCGACCCACCCGGACGGCATCGCCGCGATCACCGGGCCGATCGCCCCTTCCTCGTCTAGCACCGGGATGATCACGGCGATGCGAGGTCGGGTAGTCGGTTCTGCGCCTTGCCCCTCTCCCCGCAAGCGGGGCGAGGGAGCAACCCGGTTCGTCCCCTCGCCCCGCGGCAGCGGGGAGAGGGAGGAACCCGCGTTAGCGGGAGGGTGAGGGTCACACCCCGTCACAGGCTCCAGCGGACTCCGCAAGAGGCACAAGCCGCTGGTGGTTTATCGCTCAATAATGCACGGCGGAATTCCTGGTAGCGTGGCCCGTTCCAGATCTGCCGAAGGCTCTCCTGGGTTGCGTTCCCCAAAGTGAAATTGTCATAGCCGCGCATCGAAAACGGCGCGATACAGCATGGGATCGCTCGGCCATGGGCGGTGAAGTACATCAATGTCCAAGGCCGCCGGCACAGCGACCATGGCTGGTCCTCGACTGTCCGCTTCAGGCTGGTGCCAGGCTCGGTAGCACCGGAGGCGTTGAAGCGGACCCCGAGCGTCTCGGCAACTGCGGCAGCCTCCTCGAGCCGCCTCGGCTCGTCGCCTTCAAGCTTTTCGAACAAGGCAGATCGGGCGCGCGCCAAGCCCTCTCCTTCCGGCGTAAATACCAGGCGCTGAAGGTGGATCTCCGCGACGCCGATTCGGTGCGCCAGCCGAATAAATCCCGGCAGCTGATCGACCGTCTCTTTGAGCCCGGTCAGCCACAGGGATACCAGTGGGTGCTTGATGCCCTCGGCGCGCTGCAGCGCGGTGAAGGCGCGGACATTGTGGACAATCCGATCGAACAAGTCCTTTCCGCGCACCGCGAGAAACGCCTCGGGCTCGGCAGCGTCGAGCGACACCCGCAATTCGTCGAGACCGGCGGCGATCAGCTCCCTGCCCTTGCGCTCGGTCAGCAGGGTGCCGTTGGTGTTGAACAGCACGTAGGTGCCGCGGTCCTTCAGATAGCGCACCATGCGGGGCAGCGCCTTTACCATCATCGGCTCGCCGACCCCATGCAACACGACGCGCGCTATGCGCGGAAACTGGTCGACGATGCGCGTGAACAATTGCCAGCTCATATCGGCGGATGGCTCGAGATCTTCGAAGGTGCGCGGGCAGGTGTTGCACAACAGGTTGCAGCGATTGGTCGTCTCGATGTAGAGGCAGACCGGTTCCTGCTCGGCAATCTCGCCGCGCGCGGCGCCAACGGCTTCGAAATAGCGCCGCGGGTCGGGTCTAGGTTGCGCAGTCAATGGCACGCCGTCCTCCGGACCGATTGTTGGAAACAGTTCGCCAGACGATATCGACGGCGCAGAGTATGACAAACCCGCCGTACAGAGTGAACCCCACCCAAGACGGAATATTGCCGGTCTTGTGGTCCCAGTAGAGCAGGACAGCCGCGAGAGTGAGCCACCAGGCCGGCCACCATGGTGCGGCGGTCAAGAGCGCGACGAGCCAGACGAAATACCAGGGATAATGGGGTGACGCGAAGAACAGCGCCGCTGCGCCCAACGCCGTCGCCCAGTTCAGGCAGGAGCGCGGCTCTGGCCGTCGACGCAGAGCACCGATGGCAAGCCCGGCCATGACGCTCGCCGCCAAACCGAGATAGGCGGCGAGCGGTATGGTAATGGCGCGCCGGGCAATGCCGAGGAGCCATAAACCGCTGCCCGAGCCCAGATTTTCTTCGGTAACATAGCCGGGCAGAAACCCCAGAGCCCGCGACCCGGCGCCGATATAGGGGAGATAGGCGGCAACGATTACGGCGATGAACGCGGCGGGCAATCGCCAATCGCCGGAGTTTGACTTAGCCGGCCGCCACAGCGCCGGCACCAGAACCAGCGGGAAAAACTTTATTAGCGTCCCGGCAGCAAGCGCCACGGCCGACCAGACGTGCCGTCCGCTGATGGCAGCGGCAAGTGCCAGGACGGTAAATGTGACCACCCCCGCATCGACGTGCCCCGATCCGGCAATCTCCCATACGGGCAGCGGGTGCCAGGCATAAAGCAGGATGTGCTCCGGTGGCCTCCCTGCCGTGCGCAAGATAAAGAGCAAGGTCCCGATCCCGACAGCCTCGATCGTCACAAACACGAGCTTCACCGCGGGCGCCGTCTCCCCGAACCGGCTCGCGACCAGAAACAGCATCTGGGCGACCGGCGGGTAAATCGTCGGCGCGTAATTGTTGCGATTGATGTTCGGAAAGATCAGCGGATCGCGCAGCGGCTCAAGCGCGGGATCGGTCGGAATGTAGCGGTACGGATTGACCCCCGCGGCCTGGACCCGCCCGTCCCAGATGTAGCGGTTGATGTCGTCGGACAGAAAGACCGGCGCCGCGAGCGCGATCAGGCGCAGCAGGACCGCCGTTCCCAGAATGAGGGCCAATGCGGGCCGCTGGCCGCGGCCGCGCAGGACGAGAGCTGCAGCAACCGCCCAGACCGCTCCTTGGACCAAGGCGATGATGACAAAGGCGGTCAGATCACGGTCGAATTGGACAGCCAGCCCGCCTGCCCCGCCTGCCAGCAGCAAGCCGGCAAGCAACACCAGCGGCTTCGACCGCGCCGCTCGTCGCCCCAACCCTAGCCCTTCGCTGCCCGAGGGAGGGAGCAACGTAAGAGGGCGGCTCGTTCGAACACGCGCTCGATGTCGCCTTTCTCGGCCGCCAGCTTCTCGAGAAAACCCGTGGTGCTGGGCGCCGGATAGCCGTCGAGATACGGGCCTCCTGCGCTCCGGCAGGGTCCAATCTCGCGCGCAAGCATCCTCAGCGTCACCTCGTCATCGACATCGTACCATTCGGGCAGCGCCACGACCTTAACCCCGATCTCGCCGGCCCGGGCGAGTGTCTGCTGGAACACCCGTTCGGTGCTCCAATTGATCTCCTCGAACAGCCGCCGGTGAAACTGCTTCAAACCGATCAAGTAATAGCCGCCATCTACGGCGGGCCCGAGGACGACGCGATCGCCCGGTTCCCGCAGCCGGAGGACCGTCTCGACGAGGAATTCGGTCGGCAAGGTCGGGCTGTCAGCGTTGACGAGACAAACCGAGCTGTAGCCTGTAGCAAAGAGGTCTCGCGCCGCGTGGATCAGGCTGCGCCCAATTGTCGGCTCCCTGGGCGGCAGCAATTTGAAGCCGACGGGCAGCAGGTCATCGAAGAAGGGCTCGGAACCCTGCGGATAGTACGCGGCAAAACCCTGGATCGGCACTCGCCCGGCCGCAGCCACGATGTTCGCCGCGACATCCGTCAGACAGCAGGTGTTAAGCTCGGCAGCCTCCTGACTGGTCAGCGGCGGCACAAGGCGGGTCTTGACGGTTCCGACGACAGATGCCTTGGCCATGATTGCAACCGCGCAGCGTTCTTCAGGCAAGACGGCCCTCCCCCGGATCGCAGAGCCCCTCAGGAGCCACTGAACCAATTGTATCAGTAATCTTTCCAGAAGCCGCCCGGATAGCAGTTCGTTACCGACGACACCATAACGAATTTCGGATCCTTGAAGCCGAGCGTTGTCGGAATTCGAAGCGCCAGACCGTTTGAATTGAACAGCCAGCCCACCCACGGTCGTTCCATGACGACATATTCCACAGCAGGCGCTGCACCGGCTTGGTGATCGTGCTCACCGGAACCCCCATGTCCCGGCCGGCGGTCATCGGAGGCAGCACCTTTGATACCTAGATGGTGAGCGACCAACGGACCGCTACTTCCAGATCGATTGCCATTCGCGTTCCGCGCGTGAAGTTGACGCCATCGACGTGGCCCCGATATAAGTTTCGTTTTCGGTCAAGGCGAACTGCATGGCTAATCACAAATCGGCGGAAAAGCGCATCCGGCAAACGGCCAAGCGTACGGCTATCAATCGCGCCCGGGCGAGCCGCGTGCGCACTTTTGTCAAAAAGGTCGAGACGGCGATTTCAACCGGCGACAAGGCGACGGCACAGTCAGCCCTGCGGTTAGCGCAGCCCGAACTGCATCGGGCGACAACTAAGGGCGTGCTCCACAAGAACACGGTCGCGCGCAAGTTGTCCCGGCTGGCGGCGAGAATCAACGCGCTCTGACCAGAGATTGCGCCGAGCTATCCGCGGCGGAATGCCGCAAGTGAGGATCGCCTGGGTTTCTTAGGCGGACGAACCGGCGGCGCTGACGGAGAAAAAATAATAGCGCGTTCCTTGTTCGATCCCATTGCCACTAATCCGCCATATAGGTAAACTCTCAAATAACGGTGCCCGAAAGTACGGCTATGTCGTGTAAATGGGCGGTGGACGTCAATAAAACGTCAAGCTATTGACATCTAACCGGCTCTAATTAGCGACAGGGAGAACGTCTCTTCCGTATTGAGTAGTATCGCAGAGCCAGATTGGCGCCTCTGTAGGATGAAATATTGCCGGCAGGCGGCCGGAATTGTGTCTGTTCTATTGATGGGGGAGAGGGTGGCGCAAACAATTCAAGAAGATGCGACCAACACGACTACGGCGTGCGAGGCGGAGTGGGTGGCGGTTCTTGGTCAGCTCAGGGCTGAAGTGGGCGAGGACGCGTTCCGCAATTGGCTGCAACCGATGAACCTGGAGCAGGTCGACGGCGGGCAGGCCGTCATCGCGGCACCCACGCGTTTTTTGCGCGACTGGGTGGCGACCCATTATGCAGATCGGCTTCTCGCGCTGTGGCGGGCGGAGAACGAGCAAGTCAAGCGCCTCTTCGTCGTCGTCGGCGTGCCTTCGAGACCGGCAAACGGTGATGATTTCGCCGGCTCGGACGATGAGACGGAAGCCCCTGCGGCCTTGCCCGCCTCCGCTGGACCTATGCTGCCGCTCGAAATCGGTGACGACAAGGCGCAGCTCTTGGCTCTCGATCACCGTTTCGTTTTCGAGAATTTCGTCGTCGGCAAGCCCAACGAACTCGCCCACGCCGCGGCGCGGCGCGTCGCCGAGGCTTGCGCGTGTCCGGGTAACCGGGTGCCGTTCAATCCGCTGTTTCTTTATGGCGGCGTCGGGCTCGGCAAGACGCATCTGATGCACGCAGTGGCTTGGCACGTCCGCAAGCATGCCTGCGATCGCAAGATGATCTATCTTTCGGCCGAAAAGTTCATGTATCAGTTCATTCGAGCATTGCGCTTCAAGTCGACCATGGACTTCAAGGAACAATTCCGCTCGGTCGATCTGCTGATGATCGACGATGTGCAATTTATCATCGGCAAGGAATCGACTCAGGAAGAATTCTTCCACACCTTTAATGCTTTGGTCGACGAAAACCGGCAAATCGTGATCTCGGCCGACAAATCGCCCTCCGATCTAGAAGGTATGGAAGAGCGCATGCGATCCCGGCTGGGCTGGGGGCTGGTCGCCGATCTGCACCCCACCACTTATGAATTACGCCTCGGAATTTTGCAGTCGAAGGCCGAGCAGGGCGGCCTGCGGATTCCGCCAAAGGTGATGGAGTTTCTAGCCCACAAGATCGCCTCGAATGTTCGAGACCTCGAGGGGGCATTGAACCAAATCGCCGCTCACGTCCAGCTGATCGGGCGCGACATCACGCTGGAGAGCGTCCAGGAGGTGCTGCACGATCTACTCCGCTCGCACGAGCGGCGAATCACGATCGATGAAATCCAGAAAAAGGTCGCCGAACACTTCAATATCAAACTGGGCGAGATGACCTCCGATCGCCGCGCCCGCGCTGTCGCCCGCCCGCGTCAGGTCGCGATGTATCTGGCCAAGCAGTTGACGATGCGATCGCTGCCGCAAATCGGCCGCAAGTTCGGCGGCCGTGATCACACCACCGTCATGCACGCGGTGCGCAAGATCGAAGAGTTGACGCGCACCGACCCGTCCCTCGCCGAGGATGTCGAGCTGTTGCGCCGAATGCTGCAGGGCTGAGCGCCCATGAGGCGTCCGCGGCAAAAGCGGGTGCTGAGGCGGGCGGCCGATCGTGCTATAGTGCTGTCCCGTCGAGCCGGAATGACGCGGCGGGGGCACTGACCGCCCTCTTGGGCATAACCCGAGGGCGGCGCAGGCCGGGGTCGGCAACTCTTGTGTAGCCAACATGAAACTGACTATCGAACGGGCAGCCTTCTTGAAGGCGTTGGGCCATGTACAAAGTGTCGTCGAACGGCGCACGACGATTCCGATACTGTCGAACGTATTGCTGCGCGCCGAACCGGGCAAACTGGCGCTGAGCGCGACCGATATGGATCTCGAGATCGTCGAGCGCGTTCCGGGCCAGATCGAACGCGAGGGTCGGACCACCGCGCCGGCCCACACCCTCTACGACATCGTCCGCAAGCTGCGCGAGGGCGCGCAGATCGAAATCGAGACGAGCGGCGAGCGCAACGCCATAGTGCTGCGTTCCGGTCGCTCGACCTTTACCCTCGCCTGTCTCCCGCCGGAGGACTATCCGCTGATGGCGGGTGGGGAGTTGCCGTACAACTTTTCGCTGTCGGCGACGGAGCTTCGGACTCTGATCGATCGCACCCAATTCGCGATTTCGACCGAGGAGACCCGCTATTATCTGAACGGCATCTATCTCCACGCGACCAAAGCCGACGAAGTGCCGGTCATTCGCGCAGTCGCCACGGACGGACACCGGCTCGCCCGGATGGAAATGGTCTTGCCCGAAGGTGCCGCCGGCATGCCGGGCATCATCATCCCCCGCAAGACGGTGCTCGAACTGAGAAAGCTCGTCGAGGAGAGCGAGCACGAGGTGCAGATCGGGCTCAGCGAGACAAAGATCCGCCTGGCGATCGGCGAGGCAGCGCTGACCTCGAAATTGATCGACGGCACGTTCCCCGATTACGACCGCGTGATCCCGTCGAACAACGACAAGGTTCTCGAGGTCGAGTGCAAACCCTTCGCCGAGGCGGTGGACCGCGTTTCGACGATTTCGACCGAGAAGAGCCGCGCCGTCAAGCTGACGATCGAAAGCGGCAGCCTGGTCGTCTCGGCGACGAGCCCCGAAAACGGCACGGCCGTCGAGGAGCTCGAGGTGCGCTATTCCGCCAGTCCGCTCGAGATAGGCTTCAATTCCCGATACCTGTTGGACATCACCGAGCAGATCGAGGGCGAGGGCGCACAATTCGTCATGTCGGATGCCGGCTCGCCGACCCTGGTGCGCGACAGCGCCGACGCGAGCGCCCTTTACGTGCTGATGCCAATGCGGGTTTGAGTTGGCCATCGGACGAGGGCAAACGCCCGTCGCCGCCTCCGCCGCCGTGTCCGCGAGCGCGGAGAGGGAGGGATCCGTGAAACGGGCGGGCAAGGGCGCCAGGCGGTATGACGCCAATGGAGCGGAACGCTCGCAAACCGGCACCTTCGACCCCATATGTTTCCTATGTTTGCCGAGGCACAGCAACCCCGGGATGATGCTGGTGCCGTGGCAGATCGCGTCGGTGTGACGCGACTCGTGCTGACTGACTTCCGCAATTATCGCGAGGCGAGGCTCACCGTCGGCACCGCGCCGGTGGTGCTGACCGGACCCAATGGCGCGGGCAAGACCAACCTCCTGGAGGCCATGTCGTTTCTCGCGCCTGGTCGCGGATTGCGCGGGGCCAAGCTGGCCGAAATCGATCGTCAGCCTCGGCCAGGGCAGGATGACGCGGCCAGCGGCTGGGCTGTCGCCGCGGTCGTCGCGACTCGCCGCGGCAGCCTGCGCATCGGCACCGGGCACGACGCGACGGCAGGGGAGCGGCGGATCGTGCGGATCGACGGCGAGCCAGTGCGCGGCCAGGCGGCGCTCGGCGAGCAACTCGGCGTCTTATGGCTCACCCCGCCGATGGACCGCCTGTTTGTCGAGGGTCCAGGCGGAAGGCGGCGTTTTCTCGATCGGCTCGTCCTTGGTCTCGATCCGGCGCACGGCTCTCGCGTCGCGGCCTATGAACAGGCGTTGCGCGAGCGCTCTCGGTTGTTGCGCGACGGCCCGAGAGACCCCGCCTGGCTGACCGCCCTCGAGGAGGTCATGGCCGAACAGGGGGTGGCGATCGCGGCGGGCCGCCGCGAGGCCGTGCAGCGGCTCGATCGTGCCTGCGCCGAGGCCGAAGGTCCGTTTCCGCGCGCCCGGCTGGTTCTCGCCGGCACGGTAGAGAATTGGCTTGAGGAAGTGCCTGCGCTGGCCGTCGAGGCCGAGTTCGCCTCGGCGCTCGCCGGCAATCGGCAGAGCGATGCGCAGGCCAGCGGCGCCCTGATCGGGCCGCATCGCTCCGACCTGCATGTCAGTTTGGCCGAGCAAGAAATTGCGGCCGAGCTGGCCTCGACCGGCGAGCAGAAAGCCTTGCTCATTTCGATCCTCCTCGCTCACGCGAGGGTGCAGCAGGCGGTGCGCGGTGAGCCGCCATTGCTGCTGCTCGACGAAATTGTCGCACATCTCGACGCGAGCCGGCGGGCGGCATTGTTCGATGCGCTGCTGCGGCTCGACAGCCAGGCATGGCTGACCGGCACCGACGAGGCGCTGTTCGCGCCATTGCGGCGCGACGCCCAGTTTCTGTTGGTGCGCGATGGCCAGCTGGCCGCGAGCTTCTGAACCCTGAAATTTTGAATAAGGCCGATATGGCAAACATCTCCGCATCCGATCCTCTCGGCTCTGCCGCAGGCAAGAGCTCGGCGAACCCCGGTTTGCCGCCGGGTGACACTGCCGCTGGGCCGAGCGGGAACGGCGCCGCGAACGGCGAGGACGCGACCTATAACGAGCAATCGATCGAAGTGCTGCGTGGGCTGGACGCGGTACGCAAACGGCCGGGGATGTATATCGGCGATACCGATGACGGCTCCGGCCTGCACCACATGGTGTACGAGGTTGTCGACAACGCGATCGACGAAGCGCTCGCCGGCTACTGCGACACGGTCACCGTGACCTTGAACGCCGATGGCTCCGTCACCGTCACCGACAACGGCCGCGGCATTCCGGTCGGCATCCATGACGAGGAGGGAGTCTCGGCCGCCGAGGTGATCATGACTCACCTGCATGCCGGCGGAAAATTCAATCAGAACGCCTACAAGGTGTCGGGCGGGCTGCACGGGGTCGGCGTCTCGGTCGTCAATGGCCTCTCGGCGCGGCTCGATTTGCGCGTCTATCGCGGTGGGTCGGAGTGGTTCATGCGGTTCCGCGACGGCGTGCCCGAGGCGCCCATCGCCGAGGTAGGTTCGGCTCCCGCCTGGCCGGCGGGCTCGACCCGCGAGGGTCAGGTCACCGGCACCGAGATCACCTTTTTGCCGAGCACGGCGACCTTTAGCAAAACCGAATTCGATTTTACGACCCTGGAGCACCGGCTGCGCGAGCTCGCCTTTCTCAACAGCGGCGTTACCCTGGTGCTGAGCGATCTGCGCGGCGTCGAGCCGAAGACCGTCATCTTGCATTTCGAAGGCGGGCTCGAGGCCTTTGTCCGCTATCTCGACCGCTCGAAGCAGGCATTGCATTCGCCGCCGATCGTGATCCGCGGAGAGCAGAAGCCTGCCCCGGCGGAGGCCGGGGGCATCCTGCTCGAAGTCGCGATGGAGTGGACCGACAGCTATCACGAGACGATGCTGTGCTTTACGAACAACATCCCGCAGAAGGATGGCGGCACCCACCTCGCCGGCTTCCGGGCGGCGTTGACCCGGACGGTCAATGCCTATGCCAACGATAGCGGCATTGCCAAGAAGGAGAAGGTCACGCTGTCGGGCGAGGACATGCGGGAGGGCCTGACCTGCATCCTGTCGGCAAAGGTGCCGGACCCGAAATTCTCGTCGCAGACCAAGGACAAGCTGGTCTCCTCCGAGGTCCGGCCGGTCATCGAAGGCATCGTCGCCGACAAATTGACGCAATGGTTCGAAGAGCACCCGGCAGACGCCAAAAAGGTCGTTGCCAAGGTCGTCGAGGCGGCCGCGGCGCGCGAAGCGGCGCGCAAGGCGCGCGACCTGACCCGGCGCAAGGGCGCGCTCGACATCGCCAATCTGCCGGGCAAGCTCGCCGATTGTCAGGAGCGTGACCCGGCAAAGAGCGAGCTGTTCATTGTCGAGGGCGACAGCGCCGGCGGCTCTGCCAAGCAAGGCCGCGACCGGCGTTTCCAGGCGATTTTGCCCTTGAAGGGCAAGATCCTCAATGTCGAGCGGGCGCGCTTCGACAAGATGCTGGGCTCGGCCGAGATCGGCACGTTGATCGCCGCGCTCGGCACCGGGATCGGCACCGAGGATTTCGACCCCGAAAAGGCGCGCTATCACCGCATCATCATCATGACCGACGCCGATGTCGACGGCAGCCATATCCGCACCCTGTTGTTGACGTTCTTCTTCCGCCAGATGGCGAGCCTGATCGACAAGGGGTTTCTCTATATCGCCCAGCCGCCGCTCTATCGCCTGCAGCGCGGCAATGCCAAGGCGGTTTATCTGAAGGACGATGCCGCGCTCGAAGCCTACTGCATCGACGCGGCGCTCAGGGATTCAGTGTTCACCCAGCATGACGGCGTGGAGCGCGGGGGCCTCGACCTGCGCGACCTGTTGGAGCAGGCGCGGGTCCACCGCCGCTGGCTGCAGCCCCTAGCGGGCAAGGCCGGCAGCATGGAGGTCGTCGAGCAGGCGGCGATCGCCGGGGCATTGTCGGCCTCATTGCTCGCCGACCCGAACCGCGCGATCGAGGCCGCCCATGCGACTGCCGAGCGGCTCAACCGCCTCGCCCCGGAGCACGAGCGCAATTGGCACGGCGAGGTCATCGCCGGCGAAGGCCTGGTCTTCCGCCGCACCCGCCAGGGCGTCGACGAGCGGCGCCTGATCGATGCGGCCTTGCTGCGCAGCGCCGAGGCGCGCCGGCTCGACGCCGACAATGCCCGGCTGCGCGAGGTCTACGACGGCGCCGGGACCCTCGCCGCGCGCGACAAGACCTGGCCGATCACCGGCCCCGTCAGCCTCGTCGAGGCGGTCATGGAACTGGGCCGCCGCGGCATCGACGTGCAGCGCTACAAGGGTCTGGGCGAGATGAACCCGGACCAATTGTGGGAAACCACGCTCGACCCCGAAATCCGCTCATTATTGCAGGTCAAGATCAGCCATGCCGACTCGGCCGAGGAAACCTTCTCGACCCTGATGGGCGACCTCGTCGAGCCGCGCCGCGACTTCATCCAATCGAACGCCCTCAGCGTCGCCAACCTCGACGTGTGATCTGGTCGGACTCAATAGGACGGGGTTGGATCGGTATTTTCCAATAGCTGCAAGCGCCGTTCGAAGTCGCGCGTCTCGACCGCTCTGAGGAAGATCTCGACGAGCCGCGCCAAACGGCCGCCCTCGTCGGGCGAGATCGCGCCCTCCCCGGCCGCAGCGATGATCGCGGTCATCGTGCCCGCGAGATCGGCGGCATCGCGCACCGGCGGAAGCTTGATCGGCACGGCGCGCTCGCGGCGCGGCGGCCCGATGCGGTCGAGGCACATCCGCAACGCCGTCGTATTGCCGTCGAGAGCGAGTTCGACGGCCTTGCGGGTCAATGCTTGCGCTTCGCCGTCGAGCATGAGCTGCATAATCCCGGTGGCGCGTTTCCCGGTCCCGGGCGGCCGCCCGGCCTGGTTGCCGGACTGCCCCTTCTCGAAGGGTCGCCCGCGGCCTCGTCCTCGCTGCTTTTGCTGTTTCTCCATCAAAATATCAGCCATCGATCTCGTCTCTTCCGCAGAAATCCTTGAGCCCAGCCGCATTGCGCCCGAAAAAACAGCGGCCGTGGTCGCTGATCCTGGCTGTTATCGGCTGTTTGGGTATCGCGCGTCCGCTTTGGGCATTCACGTCAACGATGATAGCACACTGTAACTAAAATAGCAATGAAATTGTGGTATCGAGGACAAGCGTTTATGGATGATATATTAAATAATTATATTGACAACGCCAAAATCGATAGGTATTATCGAGCCACAATCGTCAATTAACGTCTGATAGGTGGAGCGCGCCGACTGACGCCTTCATGCTCAGCCAGCTTCAAGCATAGTGGATGCCAAGATTTCCGCGAATTCGCCCAAATATTGCTCATATTGACCCAATTATGCTAGAGGTAACTCCTTGATTCAGAAATCTCTTTTCTATCTGGCCTTAGTCGTTGGCTCATTTTTTTACCTGTCCGCCAGTGCAGTAACGACGACCTCTAAAAATATTGACATTATTGTCACGCACGGAACGCCGCTGACGACATTCACCTTTGTCAATAACACGGGTGCGGCGCTTCCCGCCGGAACGCCGGTCACGATGGGGCAGGGGTTCCGCTACGGCGACATCATGCCCGGCACCTATCCGCTGATTCGCGATGCGACAACGCACATTGCACTGCCGGGTCAGCAGTGGGACGAGATCTCGACGTGGCGGGAGAACGGCGGCAACGGCTCATGGCGTCATGCGGTATGGGCGATCTGGCTACCCAACTCTCTCGCGGCGGGGGCGAGCTATCAGATCGAGTTTGTGACGACCGCAGGTACCTACTCCGAGACTTCGCATCAGGCGCTCTCGGCGCTGTGCTCAGGTCCTGGGGCGCACGATCTCAAGATCCACCTTAGCGATGTCCGCAACCAGGACGAAACGGCCCGCGACAGCGGCGATACGACCTTTCGGGTGTGCGACAACATCTCGAACACCGGGCGTGATGCGCCCCGGCACTTTCGCGCCGGAAACGTCTACGACGAGTACGAGGTCAGCGGGCTTTTCACTTACGCTACGAGCGGACATCAAGACCCGCTCCTCTACGTACAATGCATCGTCGACCTGTTTACCAATGCTTCGGACGGCACTTCGCTCGAGGATGCCCGGTGGGTTTGCCATGTTCACAATTCGTGGGAGAATGTCGCGGCCGGCTCGACCGGCAACCCCGGCAACCCAGGCCCCGCCGGGTTCCCAAATGATCCGCAGGCGATCTCCTATCGGGCGGAAATCGACGACGGCGCCGCCGATGTGCTCGATTGGAGCGGTCTCGACGCGACGATCAGCAGCGCCAGCAACCCGATCCTGCCGAGCAGCAGCGGATGCGACACGACCGCAGGCAATTACTGTATGTCCGTCCCGTCTTCGGTTGGCGCGAACGCATGGTACGCCGGACAAGCGACGCGAGCCTCGTGCTCGGGAACTTGCGTCGCGGGGGTCAATAATGGCCAGCTTTATTATGTCTGGCCGTCGAGCAGCGCGGTAAGCAGCGGCTCCAATACCCAATATGTTGCGGTGCAGCTGTCGCCATGGGCCAATGACAGCGGCACCTTTTTCATGACCGGGTCACAGGGTACCGGCACCACGACCTTTTCAACGCGGTTCCAGCACTATCATTGGGAATCGTGGCAGACGCTCGACGCGAGCGGTCAGGATAACTGGTCGCCTTTCGGCACCACCACGAGGGTAACTCGGAAAATATACCCCGCGCTTACGACTGCCGAGAGAACCTATTGGCAAGAGTCGGGGTTGATCGTCCCAGTGTACTTGGGGCAGTCGACCACTGTTTCGCCGAGCTGGCGTGACGGGCTGGCGCAATATTACGAGCCTTTCGGGAAGGGGAATGTCATTGGGACGACGGGCACCGGCACTCGCCCCGATCTGGGGATCAGCGGGGAGTGGGCGGCGCAGGCATTGATCACTCAGGCGCAGCAGGATTGGGATTGGGCGCGCCTGTTCACGCTGGGTACATCCAGTCAGGGTCCGAGCACATTGCTGAACGAGGCTACCGGCCGCATACCCGTTCTCAACAATGGCCCCCCGACGGGGCCGGGGGGCAACGGCAACGGCGGCTCTTATGCAGGTCTGGGCGCGCCGCAGAACCAACTTCAGTGGGCCGTCGTCCCACCGGTGGGATTGGCAGATGTCGTGCATAATCAGCCATTACCGCAATACGACATCTCCGGCGGCACCTACCATGGCGGCACCTATATCAGCCACATGCCCTCCTTCGACGGCTTCACCTATGCGGTGTTCGGCGACCGCTACATGCTGGATCTGATGCAGTGGCATGGCAACCGGGACTTTCTACAACAGCGGGCGGGGCCAGGACCCGAACTTGGACAGGGGTACTACCGGGATAACAATGCGGTTTTCGGCGGCACCACTTACCACTATTGGGGGTTGCTGATCGATTGCTGCCAGACGCGCGGCTCCGCTTGGATGATCCGAGACATCACCTATCCGGCGACTTTCGGCGGCGACAGCAACATCGAGCGGTCGTACTACGCCGACTTCTTGACCGAGAACAGCAACTACTATCCGCTATGGTTATCCTACAAAGACGGGCCGGGCAGCACTAACTACAGCACCTCGATATTGCCTCCCGACAATCCCGGCAGCGGCGTTGTTGCCGATACTTTTATCTCGAGTTACGTCTCGGCGGTGGCTTACATAATGACGACGTTTCAGCATGCGCCGCTGGGCAATCTGTGGAACTCTACACTGCAAAGATCGTACGAAGGAGTCCTTGGTGCACAGTTGCCTGGAGCCCCGGTGGGTTATTATGCCATAGATTATAATTTGAACCACGCCACCCATAATGGCGACGCTTCCATAGTGGGTTTTGGCGGGAACCAAGGTCAGTATTTTAATGGGACAGACGCGTCTGATTTTGGCGCGTTTTCTGCTCTGACAAACGTTTTGACCGGGGGGCAAATGGTCAATGACCGATATGACATGTCTTCCGGTGGGACGTTGAAAAATATGAACGAATGGCTGGGGGTGGGGCTGATCGACCAGCTCAGCGGACTCGATTGGTACAACGTCATCGGACCGTTCGGTTCCGGAGGAGGTTCGTTTTATGTCCAATGCCCGCTGGGCCACGCGGTTGATGCCACTTGTCCCACTCCAGGCGCCGCTTTCACCGATTTTACCCGTGGCGGTGTGTCGATTGCCGGCGAGACGGGTGAGCAATTCAAGTACAGACCCCTACTTGATCCAGGTCCGGGCGCGGGGTTTTTCAATAATGGTTATACCCAATATGAAGGACAAACCATCATTGGCCTCAACGTTCTAGGATATGACATCGCTCATGCGCTGAGTAACTTTAATATTCGCGCTGGTAACAGCTACTACAATAGCTCGCTGCCCAGCGAATGGTGGGATCCGTCGATAGTGGTTCCGGGGCTGCCGGCACCACACAACGGGCTATAGGCCGTTGACTGGTGCGTCGGCGCCGGACAGGGTGGATTTCGGCCCTGGGGGGCACCTCAGGGCCGAGGTCACGATAGTGGCGGCTTTCGTGCCGCGTCCGGATCGGACCACGACAAAGGGAGTCGATCAGTTGTCGGAAGGCACGACGGACCAGCTCGTCTTGGCACTGCGCCTTGTCATGCTAGAAGACTACGCCGAGGAGGCTCCAGCGCTCCTGTTCATCGCCGACGGCGTGCTGCAGACGCTCGATGCTGGTGGGGCAGCGGCCATGTGTTAAACTCCAAGTACTCAGCGCCGGGTTCTGCGCAGCTGTGTGCGAGCACTGACCCATCCTCGGTTCCGTCGCCCAAGTTGACGGCGGAGGGCGGAGGCAAGCCTCCATGTCGCTGTTAGGACCCAGTGTGCGCCAAAGAGCGCGATCTCCGGCGCCCGCGGCGTAAACCAAAATACCCGTGCACAACTTATCGCACGGGTTGCGAAGAATTCTTTGTATGCGTAATATTCGGTGCCGTCAAAGTCGAGGAGTCGGAATTCACCTTCCTCGAAGAGCCGCTGCAGCATTAAATACAAAAGAGCGGTGCCGGGCGAGCTGTGCGAAAACCTCTCGTCGTATCCGATGTGCTTATAGACGATAACATCATGGTCGATTCGACAGAAGACATAAGCGGCGGGCTCATCGCACGACATAAGCACGTAACCGCGCACGCGACCGGCAACAGCATCGAGCTCAATCTGGCGAGCGAAGCTTTCATCTTCTCGAAAACCCCAGCCCGGGTCGCTTTTGTATGATGCGTGTGAGATCGCGATTGCAATCTCACGGAATACAATCATCTCGGCTGGGCTTCTAAATTCTACGATAGGTGCAACCGCGTCGGTGCTCTTCGCGAACTTTCTCGCTGCGCGCTGTAGGTTGCCGCGAGATTTCTTTGAGAACCTCTTTACGTACTCAGCAAATGAACCTCGGAGATCCACCACATATCGATCACCGTAGCGCGCCGCATACCGCAACGCGCGCCGGTCGAAGCACATTGTCGGAAAACGCTTACCGACCGGCATGGCAGAAACGACCACCGCGCGACAGCCCAGCGCCGCGGCTTCAGATATCGGTATCTCGAGTTCCGCATCAACCACAAACGGGTTTGACACGAGCGTGAACGCTTTGACCTTTGCCTCACCGAGCGTAAATGGCCCAAGCTGGAAGTGGAGGACTTCGGACCGAATCTCCCAGACCGGATTTACTCCCGTCTCATCTGCTGACAACGGGTTGTACGCTCTGCCAACCTGCCTCAAACATTGCCCGGTCAATGGTCTTGCTCCAAACTGCTGAAGAGCTCTGCCGCCGGGACGTCCAGATGCAGCAAACGGAGGCTGGTAATCTCGCGGACGCTTTGCAGTTCACCGGAGATTGGCAGGAAATGGACTGCTCTCACGACACAAGGGGCTGTGCCTAACGCACCGTATAAAGAATTTAATTGCCGACGGAAGATGCCACGACGAACGGATGGTGTCAAGATTGACTTGAAATCCGCTGGCGCTCTCGCGATTTTTAGGTAAGCTCTGTCGGCCGACCTTCCACACGACTTGGCCAAACACCTGACGCGACGGCTCGCACCGCTACAGCACACAGGACTTCAAGTTGACTAAGCCGTACGTCTCCGCGAAGTATTACGCCGCGAAATTTGGCCAGCACATCAGAACCAACGGGTTACGGAGCTCCGCAGCACTGCTGGGAAAGAATCTTGTCTGGCCATACTGCGGCTGGTTGATCCGACGTAGCATTCGGGCACACGAGGAATTTGACTCAAAATACGGACTCGACACCCAAACACCAATCCCAATTCGTAATTTAGAAACGTCAGCACCCGGTGCGCAATATGCAATTCAGTACGAGGGGACGGCGATACCGCTCGTCCACAGAATACTTCGTCAGTTGAGAACCGATCTCTCGCGCTTTACCTTCATCGACCTCGGCTCGGGAAAAGGCAGAGTTTTGCTAATCGCCGCGCAGTATCCTTTCAAATCCGTAGTCGGAGTAGAATTTTCGGAGACTTTGCACGCTATCGCTGAGTCCAACATTTCCAAATTTGTAGGGCAGGCCGTGACTAAGACGCGTCCGACTTCCTACAATATGGATGCAGGCGAGTTTGATTTTTCACAATTTGGAAACAAGGTAGCTTTTTGCTACAATCCGTTTACCGCAAACTTGGCGCTTCGTGTTTTAAACAACCTGCAGTGCTCCCTTCGCAAGACCGGGCATGAAGGAATTTTGATATACCTTACCCCTATTCCGCCCGCCGTAAAAGAAAGGTTGGATACATTTCACCTCATCGCACAAGGCGGCTACCTAAGCCATTTTGGGGGATTCCAGAAATACTACACCTATCGGATAGGTAGCTGAGTCCTTATCGGCCTTCGCAAACGTCAGTCAATCCCATTCTGCGCAGTCTGCCGTTACCCGAGGCAGGAAATAATTCTGCTTTCCAATGAAGTGCCGACTGTCCGCAGCAGACAGACGCCATTCACAATCTGCGACGATCATACGGGGATGACCTCAACTCCAACCAGCATCGGCACACAAGCTCAACCCTCGGCGCGGCGACGGCGGAGGATCCATCCGAGCACCTCGGCGCCCTCGGCTATTACCGGACTGCCAATCGCAAACAGGGCGGCGCCATAGGCGATCGCCCCACCCGCCGACAGGAACAGCAGCCTGAGTAAGGGAGGGTCCGACCGCCCCGCTAAGACAAACTCACGCAACAGCAGCACTGTCAGGGCCATCAGCGCGGTCGCCGCTATTATCGGCCATAGTGCGGACCATAATTCCGAAAATTTTGCTTTCATCTCGGCCAGCGCCTCCCTCGCCATGATCGCCATCACTGCGCAGTAAACCGGAGTGGCAAGCATTACGGTGCCTTGCGCCCCATTCCATATTGCGCCAATCACTCCCGCGGCCGGCGCGAGGATCAGCAGCGCCAGGCAATACCAAAACAGAAATTTTTCGCGGCGCCGCGCGAACAGGACAGGCGGCAGTATGATGTCGATCCCCCGCACCCCGGCGTACACACACAGCAGCCGGAGGATGGGGACGGCGGGCAACCATTTCGGACCCAGCAGGACCGCGACCATTTCCTCGGCGACAAGGGCCATTCCAGCCGAAGCCGGCAGGACGAAGGCGGCTGTGAGCCGCACGGCTCGATAAAAGGCGGTGCGCATGGCATCGATATCTGCTTGCAGCTCAGCCATGACAGGCGAACTCAGCATGTTCACGACCGTGGTAATTTTGCTGGCGGGCAACAGTGCGATCTCTTCGGCCATCGAATAGAGCCCGACAATGTCGACCTGGCCGGTCACTTTGCCGATGACCAGCGTGTTACCCCACTCCCGCAGCGCCCACATCATTTTTACGCCGAGGGTCGCCAGACTGAAATGAACGACATCCTTCACCCGTGCGCCCCCGATGCGCAATCCTGGATACCACGGGGCAAAGGCAAACGTCGCGATGCTGCGGACCGCCGGGGTGACCAGCGAGCCGATCACCAAGGTCCACACTCCTAAACCGGCGAGGGCACACCCTATTGTCAGCGGCATCGACACCACACTACTGATGACCTCCGCTTGCGACACGCGATCGAGCGCGAGCCGCTGGCGAAGTAGGCTGTCGGAAATCACGCGGCATGCGGTCAGCGGCAGGACCAGAGAAAGGACGGGGAGAACCTCGGCGAGACGCGGGGCGGCGAACCAACGGGCGATCCCGGGCGAACTCAATGAGAGCGCGATGCAGCACACGGTGGCGAGCGTCATCGTCAACCAGAAGCAGGTATCGATTTCCCGTTTATCCAAGTTGCGAAACTGGATGATCGCCGAGCCCAAGCCCATATCGGCCAGGATACCTGCCATGCCAGTCCAAAACCCCGCGAGCGCCATCAGACCGTAATCAGCAGGCATCAGTATTCGTGCGACCAGCAGGGTGGTGGCAAAGTTCAGTAATTGCAGCACCCCACGCGACCAGGTGATCCAGAAAATGGAGCGGGCCACGCGGCCCCTCAATGACGATTTCTCTTGAGAGAGCATCATGTCCGGTTTGGGATTGCGATTGTGACGGTTAGCGTCGTCTTCAGAATTGTGGATTTGAAGCGTAGAAGAATCACAGGCCGACCGCGTAGATATTGTGGAGCATCCCGTCGAGACCGCTCAAGGGCGCCGCTATATGTCGCTGCATCTCGCTGCCAAACCCAACCTTATCACGAAACGGCCGATTGCTCGCATATGCTCCAGTAATGTCACCGTTACGGCTCGTGTCGGCGGGGGCGGCGGGGGCGGCGGGGCCATGGTTCTCGGTAGGCGTGCACCTTCCGTCCGGCGCATGCCAGTTGCTGCGGTGAGCACGAATCGCTTGCTGATATTGCTTGACGGGACAGTCTCATTTTTCTGGAATTGGAAAACCTCTTGTTGTTGTGATAAAAAAATCCAGCACAACAATATATTTCGTTACACCGATTGAGCAAATCCTAACGAAGATCACTTGCTCAAACAAGCCCTGGTGCAGTCGCCGCCGCGCGACTGCAAATGGTCCGAGAGGCCTTTAGGCTCGCAAAGGCATGACGTGTCCCGATTTTGATCCCGCCCTCCGAAGTACGCGAGACAGGTTAACTTTTGGTTCGCTTTAACGCGGTAGCTTTCAACGCCTCGACAAAACCCTTTCGAGGACCGGTTAACCGGACTGGCGTGGTGGAACCAACGCTTGTTTACCGGGAGCAAGCTGTTGGACGGCGTTTTCGCGCATGGGTTAACGCTCGCAGGGATCTCTTAATGCTGGAATGCGAAGGGTGGCGCAGTTGTCGAGGGCACTTCAAAATATTGCGACCGCCACAGCAGCCATTTCAGCGGCGTGGCTCGGCCGCCCGCTCGAACCCTCCAGCGTCGTCAGACCTCGAGCACTCCCAACCTCCTGGGAATCTTTTGTCAAATGCCAGAACCGTAGTGCTAAGATGCATCGCCTGATGCAAAGACAAACCGCGGGGACGCGCACTGATCTACCCTGCGCCTGGTGCGGAGAGCAGTCCTGTGCCTGGCACCGGAGCGCCAGTAACGGCGCATAATTGAAGAGGTGAGGTTGCGAACATGCGGCAGTTGGGCGCAGATTTTTATGATAGTATGCATGCGGAGATCCACCAATCTGTGACGCGAACGCGCTATGATGGGCTGTTTCGCAAAGTTGTCGCCAATATTCGGAATCATGGGAGCCGTTCGATCCTCGAAGTCGGATGCGGGAGTGGCTTCTTGGCGAAGATGATCCTCCAAGAGTATAACGGCATCTATTGCGGCTTCGACTTCAGCGCCGAAGCGATCCGTAATGCGAGCTATCGCACCGGGCGCCCGGAACTCTTTTTTGTCGGCGACGCCCTTGATAGCCGATCTTATATGGGCGACTACGATACGATCGTTTGCATGGAGACGTTGGAACACGTCGATCGCGATCTCGAGATTATTCGACTTTGGCGAGACGCAACATGGTGCATCTGTTCGGTCCCAAATTTTGACTACGCAGGACATGTCCGTTTTTTCAGCACCACTGACGAGGTTACGACACGCTACAGCGGGCTCATCGATATCGAGGGGATCATCAAGATACCACGACCGATTATACCAGATCGCCGCATCAGCAGCTACTTGCGCAATTTGCGGTGGAGTAGAGATAATCTCAGTGACCTCATGGGCTTTCTAGGGATTCAAACTTTTTCTCGGCTGGGCGGATGGTTTCTGTTCTTCGGACATAAACGCCCAGGAACGAGCCGTAATGAACTGTAGGGACCCGTCGTATCGCTTATTACACCCTCAACCGGGCGGTCTGATCGAGGAGCGCTGGCGGGCCTGTTTGGCAGGTGCCGATTTTCCAACCCACTACACTGCGCCGGAATATTTCTTGGAGCCCGGGTTCCGCAATAAAGGGCCGTTTGCCGTTCTGAGCCTGAGTGGCGAGGAGGTGACAGCGGTGCTGACCGGAACCAATGACGGCGAATATGTTCAATCCGGGCTATCCGTCCGCCCTCAGATCGTCTTTTCACGGCACGCCGATCGTGTACGAGCGATGGCAAATCTGGTCGAGGGCCTTCTTGTAGAGGCGGCATCCGCAAAGCTGGTGGACCTCTTCGTGTGGTCCGATACAGCAACCTTGGTCGATACCCGCTTTCGCAAGAAGCAGTACGAAGGCGTCGTGATGCTGGATCTGTCGCGCGGTCCGGATGCGCTCTTCCGAAAGTTTTCGGAAAATAAGCGCAGGAACATCAGAAGAGCGATCAAGAATGGGGTTTCTGTCGAGCCCGCGAACAAGCCCGCCGAGGTCTCGGCCTATTATTCGATCTGCGTCGAATGGTCTCGCCGGAAGGGGTTGCCGATCCAAGAAGAAGAGGAGTTCCACCAGACCATTGCGTTGAGGAATAACCGACTGCTGCTTCTCGCGCATCACGCGAGAAAAATCATCGCTGGCGTCGTGATCCGGTTCTCGCCCCAGGGGGTGATGGAGTATGCGGCGAACAGCTCGCTGCAGAACGCGCTACATCTGCGGCCCAACGACTTATTGCATTGGCGGGCGATCGAGTGGGGATGCCGGGAGGGCATGACCCACTACAGTCTCGGCGGCGCCCACCTATTCTTGCTAAAGTTTGGCGGTGAAATCGTGCCCACCACCCGCCATCGCTTGGACCTGTCGACCTTTCGCCGATTTGCGGTCGGCGATTGGATTGCCGAACGGGCTGAACAAGCCCGCCCTTTGATACCGGGTCGTCTGACCACCGTGGCGCGTTCTCTAAGAGGCTGGCTCGAAAAGCCGCGTAATCCGCCTGCTAAGACGGGCCGCGACCGTCCACCCATAGCAGCAGGACGGATACCGACCGGAAAATCGCGGTAAGGCGTAGCATGCGCCGATTAAGCGACCTGCTTTTCCTCCGCCTGGCCGGTGGAGCGGAAACGCGGAACGAGGCTGACGCCACGGGCGGTCGCGTCTCCGATCGCACTGGAAACGCCCATCAGATCGTAGATCGTCGGGGCGATATCGAGTATCGACACCGGCGCGCTGTGTATTGCGTGTTCGCCGGTATGCATCCAAAGGACTCCCTCGGGATGATGGCGCGCGCTCTTGATGGCATCAATCGCATAAAGCAGGTCGAAAAAATACATGCACTCGTCGCGCCCGGGCACCCCACCAATTTCCCGATTACCCTCTAGCCTATCGTATATCTGGCAACCGAAATGAATATCGGTGCCGCTAAGGCGTACTCCGAAGATTGTCTCCTCCCCAAGCTTTAATTGCCTGAGGACGGCAAGCGCTCTCTCAGCCCCGGCACGATCGGCGAACCGGAGAAGATATTGATGGGTCATTACCGGCTCGACCATGCGGGGCGCGATATCGAGCAGCTTAAGAAAATGCGGAATATCGCGCAGTCGATAAAAATGCTGGCCACCCCTCCCCTCGCGCTTTAAGAACGGCTGCTGGCTCAGTGCCGAGCACAGGATGATGGTGGTATCCGGCTGCGCCAAAGCGAAGAAACGCCGGAGCAAGGCGTCCATCGACCGATACCCAAACAGGACCGCATCACCATAGCTCTCGATCTCGTCCTTTGCCGGCTTGAGCGGAAACGCGTCGGGGTCCATGTGACGCCAATATGCGTGTTGCAGATGAGCCGTGCTATTGATGAAGAAGGTCGCAAAATCGGGGCGCATTCGACGATAGTAGTGCCGGAACAAATCGAACTGCAGGCGATCCGCCAGCGCTACCCGCCGCCACTTGACGTCTGCCTGCGAAAGGCGCTCGCTGCCGAGCTGCGTCAATATCGCTCGCACCGTGTCCGCCGCGAGACCGTGGCGAACCAAGAACGTCATGAACGGCAGCCATTCGTTCAGGGCCAGCGCCACGCCTCTCGTACTTTCTTGAACCAATTTGGCCATTACCGTCTTGAACACCTCGATTTCGGTCGGCCAAGCGGGCTCGTTGCTGCACCATGGATCAGGAAGATAGAACACGCCGGTGCCGGCCAGGGCTCGGGCATTCATGCTGCCGCAGTTCATTACCGATTTGTCCAGGCCAGCCAGACGGCGCCAGATGTCGGAATGGTCGGATTTGGGACCGTCTGTCAGGTAAAAAACTCTATGCTCGTCATAGGGGAGTCCCGTATGGATCGAATACCATTGAATCCACGGTTCGAGGTAGTCGGGCTCGGACACATCGGCTATGCTGGTGAATACTTGAGAGGAATTGTAGAGAACAGAAAAATTGGGAAGCTTGCCCTGGTTCATCCACCTCTTGAGGAGCGACGGGCAAATCTCGTTGAATTCCAACAGCAGTATCTTTGACATCGACCCAACTCGAGGCGTCAGAGTTAATCCATGGGACTTGCGGACGCCCAAAGAGAGCTTGAAACGCGCTCGCAAAAAGTGTACCCACCCGCCTCGCAGGTCAAGAAGAAAGCCCGTTGCCGGGATTGCGGGCAACAGTCCGGCCCACCGTATACGGGGGCCCTATTCGACATTGAGCCTAGGGTGACGCGTAGGACGCCAGGCTGCTTTGGGTAGCAAAGCGGGACACCAGCGCGGCGCAATAGTCCGCGCGATCCCTGCAATGGCGAGCGCTGGCGTTTGGAACGGTGTAATATCATGAAAGTCATTCCGATCATCGCCGCGATTGCAGGGCTGGCGATGATCGGGGCGCTCGTTGGGTATTTCGGGGCCGGCGCCGTGATTCGATCGCTGCGCGCGATCGGTTGGTTTGGCTTTTCGGTGATTTGCGCGATTCATCTGGTAGTGATCTCGCTCGAAGGGATCGCCTGGCGACTGCTCGTGCCTGGGGCGCGGGTTTGGGCATTCATATGGGGGCGCTTGATCCGTGACGCCGGGTCCGAAGTGCTGCCGTTGTCTCAAATGGGAGGCTGCGTTCTGGGCGCCCGCGCCGTGGCGCTCGCCGGTGTGCCAGGTTCGGTCGCCGCGGCGACTACGATGGTCGACCTGACCCTCGAATTTCTGGCCAAGCTGGCCTATATGGCCATAGGTTTGATCTTGCTCGTTCATATTCGGCCCGGTATGCCGGTCTCGCTACCGGTGACGTTCGGCCTTGCCGCAACCGGGCTCTTCGCAATCGCCTTTGTCATCGTCCAGCGGCACGGCTTTGCATTCTTTGATCGAATCGCGCTGATGTTGGGACGAGGCTGGGCGGAGCGGACCGCTTCCGGGGTGGCCGCCGTCCACGCCGCGCTTGCCGAGACGTATCAACGCAGATGCGGCTTGTGGGGCGGATTTGTTCTGCACCTCGCGTGCTGGATGGTCAGCGCCGTCGAGGTTTGGATCGCGCTTCGCCTTGCCGGCGCGCCGCTCGGCTTTCCAACTGTGCTGGTCATAGAAAGTTTGCTCTATGCCATCCGAACGGTCGCCTTTGCGATCCCCAATGCAGTTGGCGTGCAGGAAGGGGCGTATGTGCTGATAGGTGCCGCATTCGGCCTGACACCCGAGATGGCGCTCGCCATTTCACTCTTGAAGCGCGCGCGCGACCTCATGATCGGTCTGCCCGCGCTCGGGACGTGGCAGGTCGCCGAGGGCGGGCGACTATGGCGGCGCCGCATATCATTCTCTGATCGCAGCGGGCCTCGGTGATGAACGGCCGGCCTTGGGCGATGCGATTGAGAACCCGATCTGGCCGAAACTTTCTGTCCCAGCCGCGATATCGCCCATGTCACAGAGGGCTGGGCGCGATTCCGATAATCGCAGAACCCGCGGCATAAAGTTATAATTCGATTGGGGTCGCGGGCCGGTCAACACCGCGCTGAGACGGGGCGCCGTAGAGGTCGCGTGCGCGCTTTTCAAAGGCTCCGACCATGCGACGGACGGCTTCACTGAACAGCACCTCGATCAGTCTCTGCAGCAAACGTGACTTGAATTCGAAATCGACAAAAAAGCCAACCCGGCAGCCGCCCGGGCCCGGTGAAAAGCTCCAGTGATTGTTGAGATGGCGGAACGGCCCATCGGTATAAGCGACATCAATCCGTTGGGGCGGGTCGAGCGAGACACGCGAGGTGAACCGCTCCCGGACCATACGAAATCCGATGATCAAATCAGCGACGACCAGATTGGGTTCACGCTCTCGTATCCGGGCACCAACGCACCAGGGGAGAAACTCGGGATAGCGCTCGATGTCGGCAACGATGGCGAAGAGCTGCTCGGGCGTGTAGGGCAGCACGCGCTGTTCCGCATGGGTCGGCATTGCGGTGGGCCCTAACTGGCGGCAGCGAGCCTGACGGCGCGCGCGGCACGCAACCGCGCAAAATCCTCCCCCGCATGATAGGACGACCGCGTCAGCGGCGAGGCCGAGACCAGCAGAAAACCCTTGGCCGCGGCAAAGCCGGCATAGCTGCGGAATTCTTCCGGTGTCACGAAGCGCGCGATCGCATGATGCTTCGGAGTCGGCTGCAGGTATTGCCCGATTGTCAGGAAATCAACGTCGGCGGCGCGCAGATCGTCCATGACCTGCAGCACCTCACCCTTGTCCTCGCCGAGCCCGACCATGATTCCCGATTTTGTGAAGAGTGTCGGATCGAGCCGTTTGGCCTGATCGAGCAGCCGCAACGAATGAAAATAGCGGGCGCCCGGCCGGACCTCGGCATAAAGCCGCGGAACCGTCTCGAGATTGTGGTTGAACACGTCGGGCCGGGCGGCAACGACGGTTTCGAGCGCTCCCTCCTTGCGCAGGAAGTCAGGGGTCAGAACCTCGATCGTCGTGCCAGCAGCGGCGGCGCGAATGGCGGTGATGGTCCGCGCGAAATGTCCGGCGCCGCCATCGTCGAGGTCGTCGCGGTCGACCGAGGTCACGACGACATGGGCAAGGCCGAGTGCCGCAACCGCCTCGGCCACGCGCCCCGGCTCGTGCGGGTCGAGCAGATCCGGCCGGCCGGTCGCGACATTGCAGAATGTACAAGCCCGCGTGCAAACCCGGCCGAGAATCATCACGGTGGCGTGCTTCTGTTTCCAGCACTCGCCGATATTCGGGCACGCCGCCTCTTCGCACACCGTGTTCAGCGCGAGATCTCGCATCAGCCGCCGCGTCGCATGATATTCCGGCGCGCCCGGCGCCTTGACGCGTAACCAATCGGGCTTACGAGGGATAGGATTGTCGGAGCGCCAAGCCTTTTCGGGATGTCGCAGAGTCAGCGGCCCTTCGTCATACCCGGGTTGAAGCTCGGCGTCCGCGGGCACCGGTCGAGGTTTGCGCGGTGGATGTGTAGATGGCCGGGTCGAGCCCGGCCATGACGAGCGAGGAGACATACTCTACCGTTTTGACTGCTGGGCCTAGAAGTGGATGGCCTGGCCATATGCGTCAAGCTAGCGCTGCGGAGCGACTGAGGGCCGGCCTAGTCTGCCGACGCAAGCTCGGCCAGGCGATCGGCCAGACGGTTCAGCTCCCACTCGCGGGCCAAAGCGGCTGCCTTGTCCCAGGTTGGGGTCTGATCGGGTAAGGAAGGAAGAGGAGCCGAGGCGTCCATTGTGGCGATCGAGCGGTAGAGCCGCAGCTGTTCGGCCTGCGCCGTGAACTTGCCCTGCGCGAGTGCGGCTTCGAGCGAACCATAGCGGCGCAACAGGCTGGCGGCGGTTTTCGGCCCGATACCCGGCGCACCGGGGATCTTGTCGGACGAGTCGCCGCGCAGGGCGATGAAATCGGGGACCTGTTTGGGTTCGACGCCGTAGCGTTCGCGCACGTCGGCGGGGCCGATCCGGGCCATCTCGCCGGCGCGCACCGGTTGCAGGATCACCGTCCTGTCGGAGGCGAGCTGAAAGGCGTCACGGTCGCCGCTGGCTACGACCGCAGCGCCGCCTCGCCGTTCTTCCTGCGCGACCGCGGCGGCGAGGAAGTCGTCGGCCTCGTAGCCCGGCGCCTTCGCGGCGGCGAACCCGCAGGCTGTGACGAATTGCGGCAGGATATCGAGCTGGTCCAGCAACTCGGCGTCGAAAACGCGCCCGCTCTGGTAGCCTTCGAGTGCGCGGTGCCGGTAGGTCGGCGCGTCGAGCGTGTCCCAGCCGGCGAGCACCGCGCGGGGCTGCTCCTGCGCGTAGAGCCGCAGCAGGAAATTGGCGAAGCCGACGATCGCGCCGCCGCCCTTGTTGCCGCGCCGCCGAATCGATTTCGGCAAGGCGTGATAGGAGCGGTGCGCGAACAAATCGCCGTCGACGACGAGCAAAGGCCGGTTCATGGTTGTCCGCCTACTTTCATATAACCTGCACGCTCTATACGCCGCACCGGAGCAACTTCTGCTTTACTCCAACATAAACGATGGTTAAAAATTGGGATTGCTAGAGGGCTACAAAATAGGAGACTTGCGATGAACAGAAAGGCGGTCGGAGCGGCAATTGCGGTGCCATTCAGCGCGCTGCTGCTATCGGCATGTGTGTCGCAACAACAATATGACGCCGTGGTCGCGGAGAACAACCAGCTGAAAGCGCAACTTGCGCAATCGCAAGCGCAGCTCACGCAATCGCAAGCAGAGCAAAAATTCGTCGAAGCCGGCGATCTGCTCTTCCCGTCAGGCGGCTTTCAGATGGGCCCTGCCGGGCAGGCCGAGATCGCCAATAACGTCGTGCCTCGGCTGAGGGGTCTGCAGAATGCCAAAATCGTCGTGTACGGGTATACCGACAATACTCCGGTAGGTCCCGAGCTGCAGCGCCAGGGAGTCCCGGATAATCTCGTCTTGTCGACCCGGCGGGCAGCTACCGTGGCAACCTTCCTGGTCTCGCAGGGGATCAACGCCAACATCGTTTCGGCCAAGGGCTTCGGCGACACCCACCCTGTCGCGTCCAACGACACCCCGCAGGGCCGCGCGGCAAACCGCCGTATCGAAATCACCGTGCAGGGTCCCGGCGCGGCCGGAGCGTAATGCGGGTACGGAGGGGCTCCTGGATGGCCGGGAAGATCGTTCCGGGGGCGGCCGCGGTGCCGCTCGCGGCGCTCATCTTGGCGGCTTGCGTGTCCCAATCGGCCTATAACGAACAAGCCTCGCAGCTCGAGCAGGCCCAGGCGCAAGTGGCGACCCAACAGGCGCAAATCGCCAAGATGCAATCAGAAAACAAGTGGGTCATGGCGGGCGACCTCCTCTTCCCCGAGGGCGGCTATCAACTGAGCGTCGCCGGCCAGGCGGCGCTCAGCGAGCACGTGCCGCAGTTGAGGTCGGCACAAAACACCAAAATCGTCGTCTACGGCTTCACCGACAATGTGCCGGTCGGGCCTGCGTTGCAGCGCGCCGGTATCGCCGATAACATCGATCTGTCGTCGCGCCGGGCCGCGACCGTCGTCTCATTTCTCCGGTCGCAGGGCGTCAATCCAAATATTCTTTCGGCAAAAGGGTTTGGCGAGACGCACCCGGTCGCGCCAAATGATACGCCGCAAGGCAGGGCGCAGAATCGCCGGATCGAAATCGTGCTCGAGGGGCCCGGCGCCTGACGATCCTTGCAGCAGAAATCTCGACAGGGTAAATTACCGGTCTAGCAAAAATAGCCTGCGGCTATTTTTGCCCACCCGGGGGGTGAATGTTTCTTTGCAGCTCCGCTCGCCGGAAGTCTGGCTTACTGGTCATGCAATTTCGCACATGGCTAAGTGTCTTGCTGCCGCTTTGCTGTGCCGGGTGTCTCGTCGGTCCTGATTTTTCCTCGCCTTCGGCTCCGGCAGCCGAGAGATGGCTCGAAGCCAACGACCCGTCGGTCGACACCCGAAATCAAGAATACCGCGATTGGTGGGCGGTGTTTCACGATCCGGTGCTCAACCGCCTGATCGAAACCGCCTATAATCAGAACCTTACTCTTGTCAGCGCCGGAACCCGAGTGCTTCAAGCGCGTGCAGAACTGGGTGTAGCGATCGGCGAGTTTTACCCGCAGCTGCAGAAAGGTAACGGCTCGGTAACCTACATTCGCCCAAGCCATGCCGATACGACGGCATTTCCATCGGGCGTCACCCGAAATTTCTGGCGCGACTCGCTTGGTCTTACCGTCAATTGGGAATTGGATTTTTGGGGCAAATTCCGGCGTGCCATCGAGTCCGCCGATGCCTCTTATCTCGCCTCGATCGCCAATTACGACTACGTGCTGGCCACCTTGCTCGGCGACGTCGCGACGACCTATATCGGCATCCGCACCCTGCAAACGCAGATCCAGATCGCCGAAGAGAATATCGTCAAGCAGAAGAAAGCGCTCGCCATCGCCGAGGCGAAGTATCATGGCGGCACTGCGACCAAGCTCAACGTCTACCAGGCCGAAAACGTTCTCGCGCAAACCGAGTCGACGATCCCGCAGCTGACCATCCAGCTGAACCAAGGTTTCAACGCGCTGGCCGTGCTGCTCGGCGTGGCGCCGCAGCCGATGGATGCGCTGCTGAGAGGCTCGAGCGGGATCCCGGTTCCGCCCAAGACCGTCGCGGTCGGCATTCCCGCCGACCTCGTCCGCCGCAGGCCGGATATCCGTGCTGCCGAGCTGGCGGCGATGGCGCAAAGCGCGCAAATCGGCATCGCCGAGGCGAATCTTTATCCGGCGTTCAGCTTGACCGGGGCTTTTGGCACATCTGCCAGCACCGTAGGTCACAGCAAGCTGAAGCGAGTGTTCGAGGGAAGCGGCATCGGGTTCGCGTTCGGACCCTCTTTCCAGTGGAACATCCTCAATTATGGGCAGATCACTAATCAGGTTCGGGTCGAGGATGCCGCGCTACAGACATTATTGGTAGATTATCAAAATACCGTGCTCAAGGCGCAGCAAGAAGTCGAAAATGGCCTGACCAGTTTTCTGCAAGGGCGTGACCAGGTGGATTATTTACGCCAGAGCGTTGCCGCGGCAAACGCCGCACTCGGGATTGCGCTGCTGCAATACAATCTCGGAACCCGTGATTTTACGACTGTACTGACGGCGGAGCAGAATTTGTACACCGCGCAGAACAACCTGGCGATGGCAGAAGGCGGCGTGTCGACGGGGCTTGCCTCGGTCTACCGCGCTTTGGGGGGCGGATGGCAAATACGCGCTGACGATGAGTTCGTCCCTGCCGCGACCGCGGAGGAGATGAGAAACCGCACCAATTGGGGTGAGCTGCTGCCGCCCCCAGGCACGCGGCAGCCGCCATCCCCCGCGCTCCCCACACCGCAAGACGTAAGTCCAAACCCACGGGCGCCGGAATGGTGAGGTCGCTGTGAGAATCTTTCCCGCAACTCCCCGCAGGCTTCAGCTTCCTTTGGTTGCCGCCTTCATCGGGGGATTGGCCATCTTCGGGATGGCGCCACCCTCACCATCCGGGATCGTAGTGGCGCAGGTCTCGCAGCAACCGTCCCCGCCGATCCCGGTCGTCCGGCCCAAGACACAGAGCGTCGCCGATTATATGGTGGTGACCGGGAACGCTGCCGCTGTGAATGCCGTCAAGCTCGTCGCGCGCGTCGAGGGCTATCTAGAAAAAATTCATTACGAAGACGGCCAATTCGTCAAAAAGAACGATCTGCTCTTCACAATCCAGCAGGACCAGTACAAGGATCAGCTGCAGCAATCCCAGGCGCAGGTGCTTACCGCCCAGGCGTCCCTGATCTACGCCAAGACTGAGCTCGTCAGATACAGCAAATTGGTGAAGCAGGATGCCGCGACCCAGACCGAGGTCGATCACTGGAACTTCGAACGGGCGAGCGCCGAGGCGTCCCTGCTTTCCGCCCAGGCGTCGGTCGCGCTGGCCAAGTTGAACCTGAGCTATACGGAAGTCCGGGCACCCTTCGACGGCATCGTCGGCAAGCACCTGATCGACCCCGGCAACGTCGTCGGCGGCGGAGGCCAGCAGGCTGCGCTGGCCGAGATTACCCAACTCGATCCGATCTATGTGGTTGCCAATCTGAGCGAACAGCAGGTTCTCAAGGTCCGTGCGAATTTGAACCAACATCGGCTTACCTTCGCCGACCTGCAAAAGGTGCCGGTCGATGTCGGCCTTGCGGATGAGACCGGGTTCCCCCATCAGGGTACGATCGAGTTTGTCCAGCCTGGGCTAGATCCGGCGACAGGGACATTGCTGGTGCGCGGGATTCTTCCAAATCCGGATCGGACCTTGCTGCCCGGGTTTTTCGTCAACATCCGCCTGCCCATGGGCAAGGTTGACCGCAGCGCATTGCTGGTGCCCGACCGGGCGCTGCAGGAGGACCAGGGCGGCCGTTACCTGCTCGTCCTCAACAAGGACGACGTCGTCGAGCAGCGCTATGTGCAATTGGGCCAACTGATCGGCGCTTTGCGGGTCATCACCTCCGGTCTCACGCTCGACGACCGGGTCGTCATCGGCGACCTCTGGCGCGCCAACCCTGGCACCAAAGTGACGCCGCAGCTGACCACATTCGATACGACTTCCGCTGGTTCGCCGGGCACAGCCGCTGGGGGGCCGAAGCCATGATGTCGAAATTTTTCATCGAACATCCGGTCCTGGCGAATGTACTGGCGATCGTGCTGGTTTTAATCGGCGCCTTGTGCCTATTCCGTCTGCCGATCGCGCAATATCCGAATATCGTGCCGCCGACCGTCCAGGTGACGACCCGTTATCCAGGGGCGAGCGCTCGAACCGTGGTCGACACCATCGCCCTGCCGATCGAGCTTCAGGTGAATGGCGCTCCCGGCATGCTCTACATGCAGTCGACCAGTGCCTATGACGGCACCTATGTGCTGACGGTCACCTTCGAAATCGGCTCCGACCCGAATATGGACCAGGTGCTGGTGCAGAACCGGGTGCAGAATGCGATGGCCCAGCTGCCGCAGGCGGCACAGGCGCAGGGTGTGGCGATCCGGGCGAAATCAGCGTCGATCCTGGAGTTTGTGACACTTGATTCACCCGACGGATCGCGCGACGCGCTCTACATGTGGAACTACGCGACGATCAACCTCGTCAACGAGCTGGCGCGCTTGCCGGGTGTCGGCAATGTCACGGTGATGGGCTCCGGCGCGTATTCGATGCGGATTTGGATGGATCCGCAAAAATTATACTCGTTCGGGCTGCAGCCGAAGGACGTCATCGATTCCATCAAAGAACAGAGCCAGGAGGTAGCGGCGGGGCAGATCGGCATGCCCCCGGCGCCGAAAGACCAGCAATTCCAGTATACCGTCGACATTCTGTCGCGGTTCAACGATCCAAACCAATTCGCCGAAATCGTCGTCAAGGATCAGACGGCCCAAGGCGGCCGCCTCATCAAGGTCAAGGATGTGGCGCGTATCGACCTCGGCGCGCAGACCTATTCGCAGGACTTCAAGCTCGACGGCAAGCCGGCTGCCGGCATCGCCATCTATCAGACACCCGACGCCAATTCCCTAAATGTTGCAGCCGTCGTTGCGGCAAAGATGGAAGAATTGTCTCGCCGGTTTCCGCCGGGACTGCACTACAGCATTCCCTACAACACGACGATTTTCATCAAGAATTCGATCAACGAGGTCTACAAGACCTTGTGGCAGGCCGGGGTTCTTGTGCTGATCGTGATCCTGGTCTTCCTGCAGAACTTTCGCGCGACTTTGGTTCCGGCGACGACAGTCCCGGTCACGATCATCGGCGCGTTCGCCGGCATGGCGGCGCTCGGCTACACGGTCAACCTGTCCACCCTGTTTGCCCTCATCTTGGCGATCGGCATCGTCGTCGACGACGCGATCGTCATTGTCGAAGGCGTGTCGAAGCATATCGAGCAGGGCATGTCGGGCCACGACGCCGCTGTCAAGGCAATGGATGAGCTGTTCGGGCCGATCATCGGCATCACTCTCGTGCTGATGGCGGTGTTCCTGCCCTCTGCCTTTGTGCCGGGTCTCAGCGGTCAGATGTTCGCGCAATTTGCGCTCGTCATCGCAGTCACGGCGCTGATCAGCGCCGTCAATGCGGCGACGCTCAAGCCGACCCAATGCGCGCTCTGGCTGCGCCCCCCCCGGCCGGTCGAGCAGCGGAACTTCTTCTCACGCGGGTTTTCCCGCGGCTTTGAGCGCGTCTATGGCGGGATGGAAAACGCCTATACCGGGTTCATCGGCCGGATGGTCCGCGTCAGCGGACTGACGGTATTGATTGGGCTATTACTCGCGGCTGCCGGCATTTGGGGCATCGCCCGTTTACCGACTGCTTTCATCCCGAATGAAGATCAGGGGTACCTGCTGATCGTCGCGCAATTGCCCGACGGCGCGGCGCTCGGCCGCACGACCGCGGCGCTCGACCAGGCAACCAAGATCGCCCAGGACACGCCGGGAGTGGAGACGGTGATTGCGATATCGGGCCTGTCGGCGCTCGACAATTTCGCCGACCTCGCTAATGCCGGTGTCAGCTTTGTCGTCCTGAAGCCCTGGGATCAGCGGAGCAAGGCGGCAGGAACGGACATCCTGACCATCGCCGAGCGGCTGCAAAAAGGACTGAGCACGGCGCCGGATGGCAGGCTTACTATTGTGCCGCCGCCGCCCATCCAGGGCATCGGTAATGCTGGCGGGCTGCAGATGCAGGTAGAGTTGCTCGGCGGCAGCTATGATTTTCAGAGGTTGAGCGAGCTCACCGACAAGATCGTCAAGCAGGCCGATGGTGATCCCCGATTGCAACACGTGCTGACAACGATCAGCCCGGGCGCGCCACAAGTCTCGGTGACGGTAGATCGTGACAGGATCCAAACGTTGCGGGTGTCGGTTGGGGATGTGTTCTCGACGCTGAGTTCGTACCTCGGATCAACCTACGTCAATCAATTCAACAAATTCGGTCAAGTATTCCAGGTCTACGCACAGGCCAACTCGCAGTTCCGATTGCAGCCGGACGATCTCCTGAACCTCTATGTGCGCAGCCAAGACAACCAAATGGTTCCACTCGGCGCGGTGGCGCATTTGGGTTCGGAGGTCGCGCCATCGCTCATCACCCTCTACAACCTCTATCCGTCGTCGACGATCATCGGCGCACCGGCGCGCGGCGTCAGTTCGGGCCAGGGTCTTACGGCGCTCGAAGGAATTGCAAAAGCAACATTGCCGAGCAACGTCTCCTACCAATGGACCGCGATGGCCTACCAGGAAAAACTGACCGGTAATCAGCTATATTACTTGTTCGGATTGTCCGTCCTCCTCGTTTATCTCTGTCTCGCCGGACAGTATGAAAGCTGGATCCTGCCTCTGGCGGTGCTCTCGGCGGTGCCGCTGGCATTGTTGGGACCGGTCATTGCGCTGACGAGCCTCGGCGTCGCGAACAATCTCTACACGCAGATCGGCCTAATTCTGATGATCGCTCTATCGGCCAAGAACGGCATCCTGATCGTCGAGATGGCACGCGAAGGGCGGATCATCCACGGCAAGTCGATCCGTGACGCGGCGGTGGATGCAGCGCGCCTGCGGTTCCGCCCGATCCTGATGACCTCCTTCGCCTTCGGCCTCGGGGTCGTGCCGCTCGTGCTGGCCACCGGCGCCGGAGCCAACGGCCGCATCTCGCTAGGGCTCAGCGTGTTGAGCGGAATCATCGCCTCGACCTGCCTCGCGGTGCTGTTCGTGCCCTCGTTCTTTGCGCTGTTGCAGGGCTTCGAGGAGCGCCGCAAGGCGCGGAAAAAGACGACGGTACCTGCCGCCCACGCCGCGGAGTGAAGTCAGCTGCGAGGCTATTCGCCAAGCTCACCAGGGGACGGGGTGAAGCGCGGCGCGTTTCGCTCGCTTTCGCCCTTGCTCATTATCAGATTGAGTGCGTTGCTTGAATGAAGGGGCGGGAACATGTCGACGCCCATGCTTCCTGAAGGGCGCGAAGGCTATTTTCCGCATTGGAAGCTGAAGACAACTGGCGTGATCATGCCCGAGGAGCGTCTGCCGTGGGGCCAGACCATCGTCTCGGGTCTGCAGCACGGGGTCGCGATGGCGGGCGGAACGATTATCGCGCCGCTCATCATGGGTTTTGATCCTAACCGGGCACTGCTCTTTTCGGGCGTTGGCACTCTGATCTTCTTTGTCGTTGTCGCAGGACGTGTACCGAGCTACTTGGGCTCCAGCTTCTCCTTCATTGCCGTCGTCATTGCCGCAACCGGATATTCCGGCCATGGGCCAAACCCAAACCTCGATGTGGCGCTGGGCGGCATCATTGCAGCGGGTGTGTTTCGCTTTGAGGACATTCGGGAAGCACATCGAGTGGTGGAATCGAACCAAGCCGGAGGCAAAATGGTGGTGCTTGTCTGAAGGATCTGTGCAGCCTTCATTCCTAGTCCAGCACTTCCTTATTAACGACGTTGTCGCGGATCGGCTTGCCGTCGAGGACGCTGAGGATGTTCTCGACGGCGGCCACGCCCATGCGGTCGACCGCCTCGCGGGTGACACCGGCGACGTGCGGGGCGGCGATGAAGTTCGGCAGGGTCAGGAGCGGGTTATCCTGCGGGGTCGGCTCCTGGTCGAAGACGTTGAGCGCGGCGCCGGCGATGCGGTTCGCCTTCAGCACGTCGTAGAGCGCCTTTTCGTCGATGATGCCGCCGCGCGCGGTGTTGACGATGAAGGCGGTGCGCTTCATATGCGCGAGCCGCGCGGCGTCGAAGAGGCCGGTCGTCTCAGGGGTCTTCGGGCAATGGATCGTGATGAAATCGGCGCGCGCCACCGCGGAGTCGAGGTCCTGCACCGGCTCGTAGCCCATGCCGTGGATCGTCGCGGAATACGTATAGGGATCGTAGATCAGCACGTGCGTCTCCATCGCCGCGAAGCGCTTGGCCGAGCGGGTGCCGATCTTGCCAAAGCCGACGATCAGCACGGTCTTGCCGTAGAGATCGACCGGCATCTCCTTGTAGCGGTCCTGCCAGCGGCCCTCCCTGACCAGCCGGTCCATCGCCGCGCCCCGCCGTGCCAATGACATGATCAGGAACACCCCGGCCTCGGCGACGGTGACCGAATTGGCGGTGCCGCCGATCATCAGCGGGATCTTGCGGCGGGTCAGCGCCGGCACGTCGACCGCGTCGTAACCGACGCCGATGCGCGAGACGACTTCGAGCTCGGGCGCGGCATCGAGCTCGGGGTCGCTGAACGGCTGCACCCCGAGCGCGACCCCGGCGACATCTTCCAACAGCCGGTGCAATTCGGCCTTCGGCACGGTGGGCACGAAGGAGACCCCCTCGACATCGTCGCGCCCCTCGACGAGCGCCCAGCCGGCCTTCGACATCGTCGTCGGCAGCAGAAGCTTTTTTCTGTTGGTTCCGGTCGTGCTCGTCGCCATGGGTCCGTCCCTCTCTTGCTGTTATGCCGAAACCCTATCGCGTCGTCGTCCTCCTTGCCACCTCGGTCGTGTTATTTTCGTTTGAGGTGATCAGTGCCAGCCGGGAGGAATTCGCCATGCCGACCGAATTCGTGATGTTGCCGCCGCAGAGCGACAAGACCCGCGAGTGGGGTACCCGCCTCGCCGCCGCGTTGCCCGAGCTGAAAGTCGTGGTTGCCGAAAACCACAGCCACGCGGCTCAGATCATCGCCCATGCCGACGCCGCCTTGGGCGTAATCCCGCCCGATTTGTTGGCCCGCGCGCAGCGGCTGCGCTGGCTGCAGGCGCCTCAGGCGGCGCCGCCGGCCGGCTATTACTATCCCGAGCTGATCGCACACCCGGTGGCGATCACCAACTTCCGCGAGATCTACAACGACCACATCGGCGCGCATGTGATGGCCTTCGTCCTGGCCTTTGCGCGCGGCCTGCACCACTACATTCCGCAGCAGCTGAAACGCGAGTGGAAGAAGCTGCCGCAGGATGCCGGAGTCATCCATCTGCCCGAGGCTACGGCGCTGGTCGTCGGTGTCGGCGGCATCGGCAGCGAGGTCGCGCGGCTCGCTGCCGCCTTCGGCATGCGGGTGATCGGCGTCGACGAACGTCGCCGCGACAAGCCGCCGGGGGTCGCCGAGCTCCATCGCGGCGATGAACTCGACGCGCTGTTGCCCACGGCCGATTTCGTCATCCTGACTGTGCCGCACACGCCCGAAACCGAAGGATTCGTGAACCGGACGCGGTTCCAAGAAATGAAGAAGACCGCGTTCTTCATCAACATCGGCCGCGGCCTGACGACCCGCCTCGACGACCTCGTCGACGCATTGCAGGCCGGGGAGATCGCCGGCGCCGGGCTCAACGTCTTCGAGCAGGAGCCGTTGCCCGCCGATCACCCGCTATGGACCACGCCCGGCGTGCTGTTGACGCCGCACACCGCCGGCTACGGCCCTTATTTGGACGAGCGCCGCTACGAGATCATCCTCGACAACTGCCGCCGTTTTCTGGCCGGTCAGCCGCTCCGTAACCTCGTCGACAAGGCCCGTTGGTTCTGAGCGCCTGATCAGCAAAACGGTTGGGTTGTCGGAATCTGCCCTCTCCGCCCGCTTGCGGGGGAGAGGGCGAATGCGACGAAGTTTTGTGAACCCTCGTCTTAAGGCTCACCCCACGCGGCTCGCTTCCCAGCGGCCGGGGCCGAACTGGCTGCGGTTGACGATGCCGTGGTTCTGGTCGCTGGCGGCGCCGAGCATGGCCGTGCCGATCATGTTGCCGTCGCGGATCTCGCCGTCGAAGAAGTAGCAGATCGTGCTGCCTTCGTAGCGTGAGGTGAACGAGAGCTGGATCTGGTCGCCGTTCAGCCAGCCGCTGACCGGGCCCTCGAAATGGGCCGAATGTTGATGGCCGGCTAATTCGGGGCCACGCTGCTCGAGACGGAGGCGGTGGACGCGCGAGCCCTGCAGGAAATCGATGCGCAATTCCCAATCGCCGGCGATTTCGGTCTCGGGCGGCCGCGCGGCGGCCGGCGCGTGTCGGCTGGCCTCGCGCAGCGCAGACGCGATCGCGTCGCCGACCTGCACCGCCTCGCCGGGCTGCAATTGGAACGGGTCGATCGCGATCGAGTTTTCGGTCGCCGAGTTGTCGTCGAGCATGATGCGCGGTTCGCCCTCGAGCACCTGCTGCCGCAGTGCCAGCCCGTCGAGCGGGTATTCCCAACGGTCCCACGAGACGCGCAGCCGCGGCACCCGGTCGACGCCGGCGGGCTCGATGAGCTCCAAAGTGGCGCCGTGCACTTCGCCGAGCCGCTCGCCGATGACCTCCAGATCATCGTACCAGCGTTGCTGCTCGGCTTCGTGGTCGCGGTCCTCGAACCAGTGCTCGACCGCGGTCAGCACCCCGATGATATCCTCCTTGGACACCTTCATCGGGCGGCCTAGCGCCTGGTGCGGCGAAGCGTTGGACCAGGCGGCCTGCACCAACTGCTTCGAGCCGAGGAGAAGACCGCTGGTCTGCGGGCCGCGCAGGAATTTGCCGCCGCTGTAGACGACGAGATCGGCGCCGCGCTGGAGCCACGGGCTCGGCCGCTCGAGATGTTCGGAGGCGGCGTCGACCATGATCGGGATGCCGCGCGGCTTGACGACCGCCGCGATTTCCTCGAGCCGCAGGCTGCCCACATGCTCCTGCTTGCCGAGCAACACCACCATCGCCACGGGCTCGGCGAGCGCCGCGTCGAGATCTTCGCGCGTGTCGATCTCGACGAGGTGGCAGCCGATCATTCGCACCGCCTGGTCATAAGCGAAACGCTGGGCCCGCGGAATGAGTACCCGATTGACCATCCCGTCGGTAAAAGGCAGGCGCAGCATCTTGACCGGGTCGTTGCCGGCAACGCAGGCCGCCGTCCCCAATGCAACCGCCGCGGCACTGCCGCAGGTAACGATGCCCCATTCGGCGCCGGTCAGCTCGGCAAGCCGCTGCCCCGCCGCCTCCATCAATTCGTCGAGATTGACGAAATGGCGCGACGCCTCGGCGATCGCCTCACGGACCTGCGGCAGCATCAGGCTGCCGCCGTGCATCGTGCGCACGCTGCAGCAATTGATGAACGGCCGCACGCCGAGCATCAGATAGGGATTGGCGTTGGCTTTCATGGCACCCCCGGCATCGATCAGCCTGAACTATAGCAGCGCAGGACGCCGTCGGCGCCATAGTTGCGCTACGATCGTAGGCGAGAAATGGCGCAGGGCTTGCGGGTGCAGGGTGAGCAGGCTGTCGGGACCGTATCGCGGCAGGTCGAGCAGAACCCGATGATGAGCCCGGCGGTCGCTTTTGCGGTGGGTTATTTGCTGGCAACGATGACCCGCCGCTGAGCGGCGTGTTGATAGGGGCAGCCCGACACGCTATCTCGTGTCGAGTGGCCCCGCAAAACCTGATCGACACACGCCCGGAAGGGGCGCTCGTTCTTTTCTCGGGAGGGCAGGATTCGACGACCTGCCTGACCTGGGCGCTGGCCCGCTTTGCCGCGGTCGAGACGATCGGGTTCGATTACCGCCAGCGCCATCGGGTTGAGCTGGATTGCCGTGCCGCGGCGATCGAGCGCCTGCGCCGCGAATTCCCGGAGTGGAGCGGCAAGCTCGGCGACGACCACACCGTCGATCTCGGCGTCCTCGGCGAGATCAGCGACACGGCGCTGACCGGTGACACCGCGATCGCTTTCGCGCAAAGTGGATTGCCGAATACGTTTGTCCCCGGCCGCAATTTGCTGTTCTTCACCTTTGCCGCCGCCATCGGCTATCGCCGCGGGGCGCGGCATCTCGTCGGCGGCATGTGCGAGACCGATTACTCGGGCTATCCCGATTGCCGCGACGACACTTTGAAGGCGCTGCAAGCGACATTGTCGCTCGGCATGGACCACCGCTTTATCATTCACACCCCGCTGATGTGGCGCGACAAGGCGGCGACCTGGGCGCTGGCCCACGCTCTCGGCGGTGACGCGCTCGTCGAACTGATCCTCGAAGAAACCCACAGCTGCTATCTCGGCGACCGGTCCCATCGCCACCCCTGGGGCTACGGCTGCGGCGACTGTCCGGCCTGTGAGCTGCGCCGTCGCGGCTGGGAAGCCTTTGCCGGGGACCAGGCGTGAGCCGGCCTTCGGGACGCGCCCGCGATGCGATGCGACCGGTCACCCTGGAGCCCGGTGTCGCCAAATATGCCGAAGGATCGTGCCTCGCGAAGTTCGGCGACACCCATGTGCTGTGCACCGCATCCATAGAGGAGCGCGTGCCCCCCTTTCTGCGCAATACCGGCAAGGGGTGGGTCACTGCGGAGTACGGGATGCTGCCGCGCTCGACGGCGACGCGTACCGACCGCGAGGCGGCCCGCGGCCGGCAAAGCGGCCGCACGCAGGAAATCCAGCGGCTGATCGGCCGAAGTCTGCGGGCGGTGACCGATCTGACCCAGCTCGGCGAGCGCCAGATCAAGATCGACTGCGATGTATTGCAGGCGGACGGAGGCACCCGTACCGCCGCGGTCACCGGCAGCTATGTGGCGCTTCATCTAGCTTTTCAGCGGTTGCTTTCGGCGGGTGTGTTGAAGGTGCTGCCATTGCGCGACAATGTCGCCGCGGTCTCGTGCGGCGTCATTGCCGACACCGCCGTACTCGATCTCGACTATGCCGAAGATTCACAGGCGATGACCGATGCTAATTTCGTGCTGACCGGGATGGGTGGGATTGTCGAGATCCAGGCGACGGCCGAAGGCGCGCCGTTCGATGATACGCTGTTCACCGAGATGTTGCGCCTCGCGCGGCAAGGGATTGCGGACCTTACCCGATGCCAGCGAGTGGCGCTCGGGCTTGCCTGACGCGATGCCCCGAGCCCCCTCCCATTCCCTCCCCCGCAAGCGGGGGAGGGTTAGGGTGGGGGCTCGGCTGGTCATCGCCAGTCACAACCCGGGCAAGGTCGAGGAGATCGCAGCGCTGCTCGCGCCGTTCGCCGTCGAAACCATTCCCGCGGGCTTGCTCGGCATTCCCGAGCCGGAGGAAACCGGCGACAGCTTCGAGGCGAATGCGGCGCTTAAGGCCAAGGCCGTTGCGGAAGCGAGCGGCATGCCAGCGCTCGCCGATGATTCCGGCCTCGTCGTGCCGGCGCTGGGCGGCGCTCCCGGGATCTACTCCGCGCGCTGGGCTGGCCCGGCCAAGGATTTTCAGGTGGCGATGGAGCGGGTTCACCGCGAGCTCGGCAACCAGGACCGCAGCGCCAGATTTGTTGCGGTCCTCGCCCTCGCCTGGCCGGGCGGCAACACCGAACTATTTCGTGGGGAGGTCGAAGGTAGGCTGACCTGGCCGCCGCGAGGCAATCGGGGTTTCGGCTACGATCCGATCTTCATCCCGCAAGGCGCCACCCTGACTTTCGGCGAAATCGACCCGGCCGAGAAGCACCGTATCAGCCACCGCGCCCGCGCCTTCGCCAAGCTCGTCGAGCACTATTTCGGTGCGCGCTGAGGTGAAGCCCCTCACCCGCCTCGCTCCGCTCGGCCCCCTCTCCCGCAGTGCGGGAGAGGGGCTACATGACCGGCTCGTTCAAAGCTCCTCTCCCGCACCGCGGGAGAGGGGGGACCCAGCCCCCTCCTCTTCCCTCCCCCGCTTGCGGGGGAGGGTTAGGGTGGGGGGCTGGGTGGGTGAGGGAGCTGTTACCGAGCCGCTCGCGGTCTACATCCACTGGCCGTTCTGCCGATCGAAGTGCCCCTATTGCGATTTCAACAGCCATGTCCGCGAGGGGGTCGATGCGGCGCGGTGGACGCAGGCGCTCATGCGAGATATCGAGCACCACGCCGAGCTGACTGCGGGGCGCGCAGTAGGCTCGGTGTTCTTTGGCGGCGGTACACCCTCGCTGATGCCGCCTGAGACGGTTGAGCAGCTGCTCCACCGGGTACGGTTGCATTGGGCCGTCATGCCCGATGTCGAAATCACCCTCGAGGCCAATCCCAACTCCGCCGAAGCCGATCGTTTCCGGGCCTTTGCGGCAGCCGGTGTCAACCGGCTGTCGCTCGGAGTGCAGGCGCTCGACCCGGCGGCCCTGCACCTCTTGGGCCGCGTCCACGACCGAGAGGAAGCAATTGCCGCAATCGAGCATGCTCGCGAGATCTTTCCTCGGTACTCGTTCGATCTGATCTATGCCCGCCCCGGCCAGAGCGATGCGGCCTGGCGCAGCGAGCTCGACGAAGCTCTGACCCTCGCCGGCGAGCACCTGTCGCTGTATCAACTGACGATCGAGCCCGGCACCGCCTTCGCCGCGCTCGCGCGGCGCGGCGAACTCGTCCCACCGGAGGAAGACAGCACGGCCGCGCTCTTCGAGACGACGCAGGAGCGGCTCACCGCTGCCGGGCTGCCGGCGTACGAAATCTCCAATCACGCCCGTCCCGGCGCCGAATGCCGGCACAACCTCACCTATTGGCGCTACCAGGACTACGTCGGGATCGGCCCGGGCGCCCATGGCCGGCTGACCATTGGCAGCACAAAATACGCTATGCGGCAGTACCGGTTGCCCGAGAAATGGCTCACAATGGTCGAGACGAAAGGAACCGGCCTCGAAGAGACAGCAACAATCGAACGCGAGACCGCAATCGAGGAAATGCTGATGATGGGGCTGCGCCTCGTTGAAGGCGTGTCGCGCGAGCGGATTGAACAGATCTCCGGCCGGGATGCCGAGACCGTCCTCGGCCGCAATCTCAGGCCGCTGATCGAAGGCGGCTTTCTGACCCTCGATCCCGAGCGCCTCGCAGCAACCGGCGCCGGCCGCCAGCGCCTCAATGCCGTGCTCGCTGCCCTGCTTTGCTGACCCGGAGGGCGAATAGAGAAAATCTGACGGTTCTGCGCCGCAGATCCCGAGCCGACCTCTCATGCGTACACGTACAACATGCCCTGTGTACACGGGATGCCCACATTAACCGATGTTCGAGTGGGATGAAGCAAAGCGGCTGAGAGTCCTCCGAGAACGCAGTCTCGATTTCCGGGATGCGGCGCGAATATTTGATGGCCGTCCCGTAATCCACGCCCCGTCACGGCGCAATGACGAGAGTCAATTCGTTTCAACCGCGGAAATCAACAATAAGTTGTATACAGTCGTATGGATGTGGAGAGAAGGAAATCAGCGGATTATCTCATTTCGGAGAGCAAGAGATGTTGAAGAAAGGACGTACCGTAAAATACACGGCTGAGGAATTGGCCGAGAAGAGAAGAACAGGCGAGACCCACTCGAATTGGGCTAGAGCCGCAGCCGCGACCAGCGATGAAATCGAGGCCCAGGTGTCAGCCGATCCCGACGAGGCTGGCATGGTAGTGGATTGGAAAAGTGTCTCAATCGAGCTGCCCAAGTCCAAGGCCGATCTACACATGAGGGTAGACCGCGACGTGCTCGATTATTTTCGGAGCACCGGGAAAGGCTACCAGACCCGCATCAATGCCGTTCTGCGCTCCTACGTTCATCGCATGCGGCGCAACGATTCATCAGCTCAGTAACCGAGGTCCTGGAAGCTCTGCGGCGCTGGGCTGACGACGCTCGTGCCTTGCGGCTCGACTTCGAGAACGGCGAGGCCGCGCTGCACGAGACCATTCGGCGTGAAACGAAACAGTCCGTCGACGCCGGTGAAGCCGCTCGGGTTGAGGATCGCTTGCTGCGAGAACGGCTCGCCGGCCTGACTGCGTGCGAGCACTGCGGCGAGCGCCGCCGCATCGTAGCCGAGCGAAGCCAGGCGCGGCGGGTTGTGGCCATAAGTGGCGTTGAACCGGTGCTCGAACTCCTGACGCGCTTCGGGGGGTGACGAGGCGAACCAGCCGCCGACGAGCGCCGGGTCGCTGCCGATGTCGGGAGTATCCCAGAGCCCGCTGCCGAGCAATTGCACGGGTTTGGCAGTGGCGCCCGCTGCCTTGACCTGAGCGGCGATCTGCTTAAGCCTGGCGCCGCCTTCCGGCAGCAACAGCGCATCGACGGAGGCGGCCGGCGGCGATGCGGCAGGCGGCTCGGCGCTGCCCTCGGCACGACCGCCGGGCAGCAGGCGCTGGATCGACGGCGATACATCGCCTGCTCGCGGATCGAAGAACTCGACCTTTGTCACGCTGGCGCCGCTCCCCGATGCGACCTCCCGCAGCGCGTCGGCCATCAAATGCCCATAGGGCGAGTTGGGCGCGAGCGCCGCGAACCGGGCGAGGCCGCGTTCGCGCGCATAGCCGACCTCGCGCACCACCTCCTGCCGCGGCAGAAAGCCCATCAAGTAAGTGTTGCCGCCGGCGAGGCTGGTAACCGTCGAGAATGCGATGATGTTGATGTGCGCCTCTTGGGCAATCGGCTTTACCGCCTCGACTTCGGGGGCGAGCAGTGGGCCCAGTATCAGCCGGGCCCCGTCGCCGATTGCCGCGCGTGCGGCGCCGGCCGCGCCGGCTGCATTTCCGCCGGTGTCGCGCGGCACCAGGATCAGGCGGTCACCGCTCTCGAACAGTGCCAGTTGCGCCGCATCGAGGAGGGCCTGACCGAGCTCGGCATTGGCGCCCGACAAGGGAACGAGCAAGGCTACCTTCGCGGGTCCGGCCGTGGCCGGCGGCGACGGAGGGCCGGGCGGAAGCGGCGGGACCTGGCCATAACCGTAATAGGGCGGTTGCGGGCGTGCGACCGGGGCCGGTACCATCGCCGGGGCGCAACAGGCGAGCGCGGCCACGGCGAGGACAGCAAAGGGTGAGGCGAACCGCGAAAGCGACGGGCGCGGCAAGAGCGGGCTCCGAGAGGAAAGAAGGCAGGAACCGGCACCCTAACCGCCGTCCGGATGAGAGTAAACCCGACCCGACGGCGCCGCCGGTTGCGCATGCGGCGGAGGGGCTGCGCCCAGCGGAAGAAACAGAGCTGGCGCCTGGGCTATACCTCGTCGCAACGCCGATCGGCAATCTGGGAGATATCAGCCTGCGGGCGCTGACGGTATTGCGCAGCGCCGACCGCATCTTCTGCGAGGACACCCGGGTCACCGGGAAGCTGCTGGCTAAGTACGGGATCGCGTCATCGCTCGGGGCTTATCACGACCACAACGCCGAACAGGTGCGGTCCCTTGTTCTGACGGCGTTACGGCGCGGCGAGCGGGTCGCGCTGGTGTCGGACGCCGGTACGCCGCTCGTCTCCGATCCCGGCTATAAGCTCGTGCGGGCGGTGCTTGCTGAAGATTTGCCGGTCACCGCTATTCCCGGGCCAAACGCGGCGGTGACCGCGCTGATTCTCTCGGGGCTGCCGCCGGACGCCTTCTTATTCGCTGGCTTTCTCCCGCCGCGGCAAGCGGCGCGGCGTCGCGCACTCGCGCGCTGGGCCGGCGTCGACGCCACCTTGGTGTTCTATGAAAGCACCCCGCGGCTCGCGGAATCGCTCGCCGACATGGCCGAGGGGCTTGGTGACCGGGAGGCCGCGGTCGCGCGCGAGCTGACCAAAATACACGAGGAGGTACGACGCGGGCGGCTCGCCGGTCTGGCGGTGCATTACCGTCTCGCGGGGGCGCCGCGCGGTGAGGCCGTGGTCGTTGTCGGCCCACCCGAACACCGGGAGCCGGACCAGGCCGAGGTCGACGAACGGTTGCGGGCGGTACTCACCGAACTCGGCGTGCGGGAAGCAGCGGCAAAACTCGCGGCCGAGACCGGAGTGCCGCGGGGGAACTCTATCGGCGCGCTTTGGCGATGCGCGACGGGAAAAAATGAGCCGGGGACGCGGCGCCGCCACGCAGCGGCGGCAGCGGGCGCAACGCCGCGGGCGGTTCGCCGAATGGCTGTGCCTGTGGCACTTGCGGCTGCGCGGCTGGCGTATCCTCGCCCGCGGCTGGCGGTGCCCCTCGGGCGAGATTGACATCCTGGCGCGGCGCGGCCGCGTGCTCGCGATCATCGAGGTCAAGTCGCGAAACGAACTCGACGCCGCGGCATCGGCGCTGTCGCCGCGGCAGCGGCGGCGGATTGCGCGCGCCGCGGAAGCCTTTCTGCTGTCGCGCCCCGATCTCGCTCCGCTTGACCTGCAATTCGACCTGATGCTGGTGGCGCCGCTGCGGGTTCCCCGGCACTGGCCCGGTGCCTGGCGCGCGAATTAGCGAAGCGGGGAGCCTTGCTTCGAGACTTCGCCCGCCTGTGCCTCGCCGCAAGTGGAAGCGGCATCCTTTTTGTCGGACAATGCCTGCGGGGAATATCGCGGGGGTTCCAAAATGTCGAGATTACGTGCCGTCCTTTGTCTAGCCAGCACGGTTGCGCTGCCGGTTACGCTGTGCGGCTGCCCGGTAGCGATCGTCGGCGGGCTCGCCGCCGCCGGCGGGGCGGGCTACACGGCGAACCAGGAACGCGGCGCCACCGGCGCCTTTGATGATATGGCGATCAAGACCAACATTCAGAACGCCTGGCTGCAGGTGAACCCGCTGATGCAACGCGATTTCACCATCACCGTCTATGAAGGGCGCACTCTGTTGACCGGCATGACGCCGAGCCCCGAGTTGAAAGCTCAGGCCGCGCAAGTGGCGAGCCAGATTCCGGGGGTTCGAGCGATCTATAACGAGATCGAGGTGGCGCCGCACGAAGGCGCCTGGGCGAGCGTCAAGGACACCTGGATTTCGTCTCAGATCCGCTCGAACCTCACCTTCGCCAGCCGGGTCCGCTCGGTCAACTATACGATCGATACGGTCAACGGATCGGTCTACCTGATCGGTTCAGCCCGCAGCCAGGTCGAGCTCGACCGCGTCACCGAGGCGGCGCGGAACGTCCCCAATGTGAAGCGGGTCGTCTCTTACGTCGAGATCCGGCCGGGCGCACCCGTCGCCGCCCAGCCGGGAGCGCCGCCGCCAGCCGCCAGCGCGCAGATGCCCGACGCGCCTCCCGCCGCCGCACCGGCGGCGGCTGTCGAGGTGCAGAAACTCTGATATAGGAGAGGGATGAGCAGACCGCCCGAGCGATACGATCCAGAGACTTGCGCAAATTTTCTGCGCGAGCTCGGCGCTTCGGGCGGACGCATCCTGCCGATCGCCGAGGCGGCCCTGGCGCTCGCCTCGTTCGAACGCCCGCGGGTCGGCCCGACGCGTTACCGCGAGCATTTGCAACTGCTCGCGCGCGACGTCGGCTGCCATCCCGGGGCGGCCGGCGATGTCGCCGAGCGAGTTCGCGCCCTCAATGAGATTATTCTTTTGAAATACGGCTATTCCGGCGACGCGCTGACCTATGACGACCTGCAGAACGCCAATCTGATGCGCGTCGTCGACCGCCGGAAGGGTCTGCCGGTCACGCTCGGCATTCTCTACATGCATGCCGGCCGCGCCCAGGGCTGGGAGACTGTTGGGCTCGCCTTCCCCTTGCATTTCCTTGTCCGCCTCTCGGACGGTCCCGAGCGGGCGATCATCGACCCGTTCCATGGTGGCCGGATCTGTACCGCAGCGGAATTGCGCGAGCTGTTGAAGGCGACCGCGGGCTTGGACAGCGAACTCCAGACCGAGCACTACGCTGCGGTATCGGACCGCGACGTGCTGCTACGGCTGCAGAACAATTTGAAGGCGCGCCTCATCCACGCGGAGCAGTACGAGCGGGCAGTCATGGTTGCCGAGACCATGCTGATGCTGGCTCCCGAGCTCGCCGAACTGTGGCGCGAGGCGGGATTACTGCATGCCCAGCTCGGCAACATGCGTTCGGCCGCCGCGGCATTCGAGCAGGTCGTCCTGCGCGCTCCGGACGACGTGGCACGGCATCAGGCCGCGGCGCTGCTGCAGCAGCTGCGGTCGAAATTGAATTGAGACGCCCGTCCCCTCGCCCGCATTCTTGCCCTCTCCGCCCTTCAGGGGGGAGAGGGAGGGGACCCGTCGCATTGGCGACGGGGAGGGTGAGGTGGGTGGCTCGGCAGCTCGGAGCGGGGTGCCCCCCACCTCACCCCGACCCTCTCCGCCCCCAAGGGCGGAGAGGGAGAGTTGTGTCAGGCCGAGGTGGGCAGAGGAGGTCGGCATGGCTCTCGCCGTCGCGATCCAGATGGATCCGATCGATACGATCAACATCGATGCGGATTCGACCTTTGCCCTCGCCCTCGAGGCGCAGGCCCGCGGGCATGCCCTGTTCCATTATCTGCCCGACGCGCTGACGCTTCACGACGGGCGGCTCTATGCCCGCGCCCGGCCGCTCGAAGTCATGCGCAGGCAAGGCAACCACCACCGCTTCGGCTCGTTCGAGGAGCTCGACCTCGCCGGCGTCGATGTCATCCTGATGCGCCAGGACCCACCCTTCGACATGGCCTATATCACTGCGACGCATCTGCTGGAGTTGTTACCGGAAAACGGGCCGCTCGTCGTCAACGACCCCGGCGCGGTGCGCAACGCGCCGGAGAAGCTCTTTGTCCTGCGGTTCAAGGAGCTGATGCCGCCGACCTTGCTGACCCGCGATCGCGACGCAATCCGCGCATTCTGGAAAGAACATGAGGACATCATCCTGAAGCCGCTGTTCGGCAATGGCGGGGCCGGCGTATTCCGGCTGCGGCCGGGCGACGAGAACCTGACGGCGCTGCTGGAAATCTACGAATTGATCCAGCGTGAACCAGTCATGGTGCAGCGCTATATCCCGGAAGTGCGGCAGGGCGACAAGCGCATCATCCTGGTCCAAGGGGAAGCGATGGGCGCGGTGCTGCGCGTGCCGCCGGAGGGCGAGGCGCGCGCCAACCTCCATGTCGGCGCCCGCCCGGTCAAGACCGAGCTGACCGCCCGCGATCGCGAGATCTGTGCGGCGATCGGGCCGACCTTGCGCGCCCAGGGTCTGGTTTTTGTCGGGATCGACGTGATCGGCGATTGGCTGACCGAGATCAACGTCACCTCACCGACCGGCATCCAGGAGATTGCGCGGCTCGACGGCGTTGAGATTGCGCCGAAGATCTGGGATGCGATCGAGACGCGCCTCGACGAGCGCGCCAACCGCACTCCGGCGTAACCCGAACCAGAGCATCTTGGCGGGCGCGCGCCGGTCATACGGTCGCGCGCCGCAGTGCTTCATGGCCCCTTCTTACTCGAGCGGATAGACGAACATGTGTCCGCCGAGCGGCGTTGTGCCGTTGTTGGTGCCGAAAACAAAGCAGGTGAACACCAGTGCAGGAACCCCGGTCGGCAATGTCACGAACGAGACGGTCGGATTGCCCAGCGACTGAGCCCCTCCGGAGAGCAAGGGGCTGAGCTTTTGAACGGTGTTCGCCGTCTTGTTGACCAGGAAAAGCCGCCACGAACCGTAATCGCCGCTCGAGGTCGGGCTGACCTGTGCTTCGACCACTTCGAACACCTGATTGCCGACCTTGAATATCTCGCGATCGCCAATCTTTCCGTTGCCGCCGGCATTGGTCACGAGATTGTCGACCGTCGTGTCCGTCGGGCTCGACCAGCTTTTGAAATTGGTCAAGGTGCCGTCGGCTTCGATATCGCGCTGCCCCAAATAATAGAAATGGTGGGTTACCTCGAGCGTCGAGCCGGCGATCGCGCCGCTGTAGCCGATGCGCCCGAATTCAGGCGTCCCGTCGGCCTTGGCGAGCGCCGTTCCCGGCAACGTGATCGCTTGAGTCGGAGCGACGGCGGGATTGGCGATCAACGCCGCGAGCCCGCTGACCGCGCCATTGCCGTAATATTGCACTCTGACGTAGGGCCGGCCGGAGGGATTGTATTCTTCGGCATAGAGGACGCTGTCGTCGGAGAGAATCCGCAAGTCGGGCTGGCTCGCGGGACTGTGTATTTGGCCGATCGTGTGCCAGACCCGCAGATCGGTCGAGTAGCCAAGATACGTCGCAAATTGCGTGCTGTTGATCTGGTTGTGAAATACCCCGAGATACGGGTGTGACGCATCGTCGGTCGGGACGACTTTCAGCGGCGCGGCGCCGGCGAGGTTGTTGTTTGCGTCCGTCGTTGTCAGCTGATAGGCGACAAAGTAGGGCTTGTTGGGCGCCGTCTCGTTCAATATCGCTGCGATGTCCGCGATCCCGAGGTTGGCCGCGACTGGCGGAGCAACCTGTGGCGCCACATAGTCGTAAGTCGCACTTCGCGCTGTTAGCGGCTGAACCGCGAGGTTCACCAAGACTACGGCCGCGACAACTCTTGGGAAGCGCTGATTGGCGGCGAGCATCGCTGACGTAGCCGATCCCGCCTCTCTGCGCAGCCGAGAACGGCCGCGTCCCTGATCCCCCGTCAGGCGGAAATCGTTCGCGCCATTGCGCATGGCCGGCCCAACAAAACGGTTGCGCGAGAACTCCGTATCCCGGAGGGTACGGCGAAGATGCACCTGCACTGCATCTGCGAAAGCTGAATGTCAAGAATGGTCGTTTGGTGCGATCGACCACGATGGCAAGTCATGCGAACTTGACCCTTTAAACCCGGCCGTGCGGCCGGAGAGTCGTCAGCGAGGCGGCGGGGTTATAGATAAATTCGCTGCTCCTCCGCCCAGTTTCGCGCGCGCTTCGTTGAGCGCTTTCAGACTTGCGAGCGTCTCTGCTGGTCGTCTCGTCGCCACACCGACAAGCAATGCCTCGATAAAGCCGAGCGTGGCCGTATGCATGCTGAGCATCTCCGCCCGACCGCGCGGCACGGGTAAAACGAAATCCACCCGACGTCGTACCGTATCGGCAAGACTATCCGTTATGAGAAACGACCGCAGACGCTGCCGAGCGATTTCGTCCAGGAGCGCGGCGAGCTCGGCATAGACGCGGCCATAGGCCAGGATGATGACCAGATCGCCCTCGCGCAGCCGTCGCAAGTCGTCCGCGAACAGAACGCCGGTATTCGAGAGAGCCTCTGCGAACAGCCCAAATCTGCCGAGCTGGATAACGAGGTAATCAGCGATGGCGCTCGATGGCCCGAGACCAAAAACGAGCACGCGGGCGGCGCCCACAACAGCGTCCACAGCCTTCTCGAACAGCTCCGGAGTAATGCTCCGGCGCAGGCTCGCCAGAGACGCCGTGTGGATCTCCTGCGTCATCCTAAATGCCGCAAAGAGGTCATTGCCGACTTCCCCCAACGTCCGGCTCAGTCGCTCTGCCGGTGATAGCGAGCTTCGGAGCTCGTCGGCCAGCGCCCGCCGGAGTTCATCAAGACTGGAAAAGCCGAGCGCGCGCGTTGCACGCACTACCGTCGCGTCACTCGTCTCCGCCTCAGCGGCTAGCGCTGCAGCAGAGCTGATCAGCACCTCCTCGCGATTGCGCTGAAAATATCGCACGACGCGCCGCTCGGCCGGGCTCATGTCTGCCGCCCGCAGCGCCACTCTTTCGTCGAAGGTCGGGGCCGCTGCTGCCGCGTTTTGACGCATGTCGTGTTCACAACTTTATTGAGTGTGAGATCGTTGTATATACTACATCAATTAGGAGCTGCATCGCTAGCCCCCTGTGGATTCGTCCGCACCTTGCCGCAGGCACTCTCGGCTGTTCCACTATCCTGGTCGAGACGGCATCAGCAAACCAAAAGTGAGGCAATGCAATGGATGATGCTCTCAAGCGAGAGGCGCTCAGCAAGGTGCCGGAAGTCACCCTTGCATTTTGGATCATCAAGATCGCCGCAACCACGTTGGGGGAGACCGGCGGCGACTCGGTGACGATGACCCTCAATTGGGGCTATCTCGACGGTACCGCGATTTTCGTCGGCCTTCTTCTTGTCCTGGTCGTGGCGCAAATTTTCGCCAAGGGGTTCCATCCGCTCCTCTACTGGGCGACGATCGTCGCCTCGACGACCTTCGGCACCACGATGGCCGATTTTGCCGATCGATCGTTGGGCATCGGCTATACAGGCGGTTCGACGCTGCTTTTTTCCTGCCTGATTGTCGTGCTGGGCCTCTGGTACTGGTCTGAAGGCACGATCTCCGTCAACACGGTGCGCACCCCGAAGGTCGAAGCCTTTTACTGGGCGGCGATCACCTTTTCTCAAACGCTCGGCACGGCGCTCGGCGACTGGATGGCCGATACCGGTGGCCTAGGGTATGGAGGCGGCGCGGTAGTCTTCGCAGCCGGCCTTGCAGTCATCGCAGGTCTCTATTTCTGGAGCAGCGTGTCGCGGGTCCTATTGTTCTGGGCCGCCTTCATCTTGACGCGTCCGCTCGGCGCTACGGTCGGAGACTTTCTCGACAAGCCCAAGAAACTTGGTGGGCTCGCGCTGAGCCGGCCGCTCGCCTCGGCCGTAATCGCCGCCTTCATCATCCTGTGCTTGTTTTTGCTCCCGCAACGCGCCGGCCGGCATCCGGCAGCATCGAGCGCCGCTTGAGTGCGGAGCTAAGCCTGCCTAACCATTCCCGGTTCTGAGGTGTTTTGATGCAGGTCAGCAATGTCCCGGCTATTACGCGCCGGTACTGGGCCGCCATTCTCGTAGCGAGCATGTGCGGCGCCAATACCGGCGATTTCCTGTCGCATAATCTGCATCTTGGGCACACTCGCGGACTACTGCCGCTGGCTGCCTTGTTTCTTCTCATCCTATGGGCCGAACGGCGCGCAAGGGTCCCGACGGAAGTCTATTACTGGCTCGCCATCATCGTCCTTCGCACTGCGGCGACCAATCTCGCCGATTTGTGCACCCATGACCTGAAGCTGGGCTATGCAGCGACCGAAATCGGTCTGACACTTCTTCTGATTGCGTTTCTGGTCACTGATCGCAGCCGTGACCCTTCCATAAGCTCCATTGCACAGCAAGATCGCCCCATGCTGCCGACCACGAATGGGAACTACTGGCTGGCGATGCTCACGGCTGGCACGCTCGGCACTGCGAGCGGCGACTTCACCGCCGATGTCATTGGGCTCGGGCTTTTTTTCGGCTCCGCTGTGCTGACGGCGCTGTTCGCGGTCGTGCTGATCACCTCCTGGCGTTTCGGCGGCATGTCGAAACCCTGGTATTGGGCAAGCATTGTCGCAGCGCGCACCGCGGGCACCACATTAGGAGACTTACTCGCGAGCCGGCACGGGCTTGATCTCGGGTTGCCGCTGAGCACGGCTCTTACAGCCTCCACGCTCGCCATCATTGTTCTGTTCTGGCCGCATCCGAGCAACATGAAAGCCGCTGTCGCGCGGTGATTCAATAGTCAAGTGAGCGAAACTACCCAGCCCTGATTAACAGGCGAGGCATTATCGCTTGTCGAGGCCCTCGCGATACCGGCCCCAATATTGCTCCGCCTTGGGCCGGCCGAAGCGCCGGGCCTGATCCTCTAAGCGATAAGCCTCATCCGGATCGATTGGTCCCGAATACCGCCTCCCGTCCCCGTGCTGAGGCTCCGGGCCTCCTCGCTCGCGCCGTTGCTGCTCGAGTCCTTCCCCGTAGTTGCGCCAATACCGTGCATCATCCTGCCGCCGATAGCGCCGCGCCTGATCTTCGAGCCGCCACGCATCCTCGGGATTGACGATCGCATTCAGCGTACCGACGACTGACTTCAGGCTTTCAGCGGCAGCCGGCGGCCCGAAACCGACGATAGCCAGACCCACCGCGCCGATCAGACAGGTCAGAAACAGACGCATTGCGTTCTCCGGAACCGGCTTTGCTGGGCACACAACGGCGAAGATGCAAACCTGTTCCCAGCCCATCGAGGCTTAGCTAGCTTGCTGGTAAAGGCGGAATGCCGCACCACGACATTTAGGCCGAGGAGGATTGTTGGATAGGGATGACGGCCGCGATCATCGATGCCCGCGATCTGGTCAAGCGCTTTAATGGCTTCGTCGCAGTCGACCACATCTCGTTCGCCGTGCCGGAGGGCGTCATTTTCGGCTTTCTCGGCCCCAACGGCGCCGGCAAGACGACGACGATCAAGATGCTGACGACGGTGCTCGCGCCGAGCGAGGGGCGGCTCAGGGTCGCCGGTCACGACCCGGTCAAAGAGCCGCTCTTGGTGCGCCGCGCCTTCGGCATCGTGTTCCAGGATCCGAGCCTCGACGGCGAGCTGACGGCGGCCGAGAACATGGAATTGCACGGCGTCCTCTACCGGGTGCCGCGGGCGGAGCGCCGCGAGCGCATCGAGGCGCTGCTGCGGTTCGTTGGCCTCTGGGAGAGACGCAAAGACTACGTCAAGCGCTTCTCGGGCGGCATGAGGCGCCGGCTCGAAATCGCTCGCGCCTTGCAGCACCGTCCGCGCATCCTGTTTCTCGACGAGCCGACCAGCGGGCTGGACCCGCAGACCCGCAACCAGATCTGGGAATTCATCCGCGGGCTCTGCCGCGACGAGCAGGTGACGGTGTTCTTCACGACGCACTACATGGAGGAGGCCGAGCGCGTCGCCGACCGGATCGCGGTGATCGACCACGGCCGGATCGTCGCGGAGGGCACCCCCGCGGCCTTGCGGCAAGAGACCGGCGGGCGCACCCTGGAGGACGCGTTCATCGCGCTGACCGGGCACAGCATCCGTGAGGCCGAGGCGGCGCCGATCGACCGCATGCGCATGATGCGCCGGGTGTGGCTCGGCAACCGGTGAACGCCGTCTATATTTTGTGGCTGCGGCAATTGAAGCGCTATTTCCGCTCGCGCGCCCGCATGATCGGCTCGCTCGGCCAGCCGACCCTGTTCCTGCTGGCGCTCGGTTTTGGGCTCGGGCCCACCTTCGCCCGCGCCGGCCGCGGCGACTATGTGCAGTTCCTGGCGCCGGGCATTGTCACGATGGGGATTCTGTTCACCGCCGTGTTCAGCGGCATCGAAATCATCTGGGACCGCCAATTCGGCTTTCTGAAGGAAACCTTGGTGGCGCCGGTGTCGCGGCTCGAGATCGTGCTCGGGCGCACACTCGGCAGCGCCACGGTCGCGCTGATCCAGGGGAGCATCGTCTTTCTCGTCTGCCTCGCCGCCGGCTTCCGGCCGGCGCATCCGCTGCTGTTGCCATTGGGGCTCCTGTTCATGGCGCTGATCGCCATCATGTGCACCGCGATCGGCACCGCCGTCGGCTCGGTGTTAGAGGACATGCAGGGCTTCCAGCTGATCATGAACTTCATCGTGCTGCCGCTCTTCTTCTTTTCGAGCGCGCTCTTCCCGGTGCCGGACCTGCCGGGGGCGGTGCGGCTGGCCGTGCGGCTCAACCCGCTCAGCTACGGCGTCGACGGCCTGCGCGGCGCGCTCAGCAGCGGTTTCGCCTTCGGCGTCGCCACCGACTTCGCGGTCCTTGGCGGCCTGGCCGCGATCCTACTCGCGATCAGCGCTTACCTGTTCTCGAAGATCGAGGTGTAGCGGCGCAATGTTCTTCGCGAGGAGCCACTTTCCTGCCGTCCGCGCGGGTCGGGGGGCAGCGGCTATCTCGAAAGGCGACCGTCGCCTTCGTCAACGACAGGATTTGCCCGATTGTGTTGAAAAAGTCGGTAAGTGCTCAATAGCAACGCGGTTCGGGTATTATTATTGCGCAACGTAGTCAGGCTTAATCATTTATTACTAAAGCTGACCTCCGACGGAACAAATATTTCGCACTCTATTCAACTGAGGAGTTTTTCAACACAATCGCCCCTGAGCAGTCCTCCATGAGCGCACCGAGGATCAGCAAGGCGAGGTCGACAGCAGTCGTTGACTTTTGCACGTGGTGGCGCAATCCCTCTCGCCACTTCTCCAGAATACAACTATGCTCTGGCAAATGGAAAAGCTATCTCTGGCCGCTTCGGCAAGCGTACCGAGAGCAAGGCCTACAGGGTTCGCCCCTCACTGTCGAAGACTGCTTCGATCGTTCTTGGCGAAAACGACCCCAATCAGGATCCGGATCTTTCTTGTTGCAACGGTGCTTTTGATGGCGGGGCGCGTTAGCGTGGCAGAGGACGCGCTGGTTGACCCAGGCGGATGGCCCATTCACCGCGAGATGCTGCCTCATGGCCAGGATCGAAGCAAGGTGATCGAACTGTTCTGGATCAAGCCCGAGGGCAAAGGTCCATTCCCAGCTGTGCTCTTCATTCACGGGCATCAAGAGAGGCAGAGGAACGGTGGCGAGGCTTACGTCCTAACCGGCCGGCTCGGCATTATGGCGCGCCATGGCTATGTAGCGGCAGCCGTTTCGCAGCCCGGCTATGGCAATTCCTCGGGTCCGCCGGACTATTGCGGACCCTACACGCAGCAGGCGACGTTGGTCGCAATCGATTTTCTGCGCCGACAACCCTTCGTCAGGCCCGACAAGGTGGCACTCTTTGGTTATAGCCGCGGCGCAATTGTCGCGGCCATGGTAGCGACGCTGGACCCGAAACTGGCGGCCGTGGTGCTGGGCGCAGGTACCTACGACTTCTTCACATGGCGCCCGACACTACCGGGCATCTCTCGCAATCTTTTTGCCGAGGCAGGTATGTCGGCCGAGGCTTTTATGGCGCGTTCGGCGATTTACCATGTGCAGCAGATCGGGGCACCCATACTGCTCCTCCATGGGACAGCCGATGAACGAATTCCGGTTCAGCAGGCCGAAGCCTTTGCTGAGAAATTAAGAGCCGCTGGCGTGCGATATAGGTTCAAAGAGTTCCCCGGAGCGCCGCATGGGATCCCGATCGATGACCAGTATCGCGAAGTCTATCCGTTTCTCGACGAATTTCTCCGCTGAGATCTGTGAGTTCGGTTGCGGTCGGAGGAATGGCTGCTGCGTTGGGTACGGCATGCCGTACCCGCTCGGGCTGGGCGCGTATGATCGGCCAGATATTGGTCGAAAGGACCACGACGGCGATATTTCGGCCGGTGAGATTCTGCTGAAAAACGACGTTCTGGTCGCAAGTAAGGAGTGCGTCGAAAGCTGCTTTTTCCGCTTCACCGAGCAGTTGCCCGTTGGAGTAGGCGGCCCAGCCCATTTCGGGGGCCGTGCGCACCTCATGGCCCGTTAGAATGCGGCGCACGCCCCGCGGGGTGTTCTCGTCGAGCAGAATCCTCATCCCTTCGAGTGCGTGCCGATTTTAGCGAACCGCAGAACACCTCTTACGCGCTCAAGGGGCAGCTCGAATATCTCGGTCGCGATTTCCTCAGCCGTGCACCCGGCCCTCGCGTTGTCGACCACGGCCTGAGCCGGGACGCGGGTGCCTTTGATGACCCAGGCGCCGGATAGTCTGCCCGGCACGCTCTCAACGTCTTCACATTTGGACCAATCGACTACTTCTGGCATCAGGCGCCTCCACCCGAGCTTGGCGGATGCAGGTAGATTTCCGCGGGCACCCGTATCGGATATCGTTCATATTCGGGATATACCGCGGCCGCCGCAATCCCCCCTTTCGGCCGTTCGAGAGCGCCTAGGGGTTGACGGCCGCGACCTGCGGCTCGGTGAACGGCTCGGTGCGGTGCACGACCCCGTCGGCGTATAATTTGTCGATGGCCCCCTCGGCCAGGCCCAGCATGTGCGCGAGAATGTCGGTCGTGTCGTCCCCGATCGACGGCGCGCCGCGCCAAATCCGCCCGGGGGTCAGCGACATTTTCGGCACGACGCCGTAGACGCGTATCGGCACGCCGGACTGCCGGTCCAGCACCGGCACCGTCATCTCGCGCGCCGCGTAGTGGGAGTCCTCATATTGGTCGCGCGTGTTGAACACCCGCGCGCACCCGATCTTCGCCGCATTCAGCTCGGTTTCGACCTCGAGCGCCGTGTGCGCCGCGCAATACTCGCGCAGCCGCCGGTCGAGCTCGCAGCCCTTCTCGGAATTGACCGCCGCCGCGTCTTTCGAGCAGGCGTCATAGCCGTATTCGACCGGGTCGAGGCCAAGGAACCTGGGCACCCGGTCATAAATCGGCCCGCCCAGCGCGCCGATGTAAACCCACCCGTCGCTGCATCTGAATGTGTCGTAGGGCTGGAACCCCGGCGGCCGGTTCCCGGTATGTCCGTAGACCGCACCTTCGCCAGTGAAGAGCGGCAGGGTATTGCCATTGGTCTGCGCCACCGCTTCGTACTGCGCGAGGTCGATCACCTGGCCGCGCCCGCTCTTCTTCACCTCCCACAGCGCCATCATCGTCGCCGCCCATCCGGTGAGCGCCGTGACGTAATCGCCGGTGTAGGTCTTGGCCCGTTGCGGTGGCCCGGCCGGGTCGCCGGTCAGGTTCATCATGCCGCCAAAAGCCTGCGCGATCGCGTCGTAGCCCGGGCGGCCGAGATATTCCTCCTTGCCGTATTGCCCATAGGTGCTGACCCGCACGATGACGAGGCTCGGGTTGACCGCTAGCGCCAGCTCGTTGGTAATCCCGTTGCGTTCGAGCGTTCCGGGCATCGACGATTCCATCCAAACGTCCGAAATCTTCCACAGCGCCATCAACAACTCGATCCCGCGGGCGTGCTTGAGATCGAGGCCCATCGACAATTTGTTCTTCGTGACCTCGGCCTCGTCGCAGCCGTGAGGCCGCGGGCCGCGGGTCAAGTGCGGCGCGGCAAAGCGGAACACATCGCCGCCGGGACGTTCGACATGGATCACTTCTGCGCCGAATTCGGCGAGCTTCGTGCCGATATAGGGCTGCGCGACCAGCTGGCCGGTGCCGACCACCCGAATCCCTTCGAGCGGCCCGAAGGCGGGAGCGACGCACGGGGTCGCCGGCCGCTTCAGGTTCTTGATCCAGTCGGGGATGGCCGGTTTCAAATCCTCGATCGTGTCCTGGTGTTTGATCAGCCTCGGATCATGCGCCATAATTTTCGCTCTCCCCGTCATGCGACATGGCCGCCAGGATAGCAGAAAGCCGGCGCAACGGGGTTGAGCAGATGCGAAATTTGGGCTGAACTCTCGCCCGAAAGGCTTTTGCCGGACAACACATATGGAAGGAGAGACTGCTATGCCGTTCTACGAAAAAGGCGACGTGCGCATCCGCTACGAGGAGGCCGGCTCCGGCTTCCCGCTGCTGGTCACCCCCGGCGGCGGCTTGAACTCGCGGGTCGGCAATTGGCCGACCGCCGTGTTCAACGCTCCGGAGGCCTTCAAGAACGACTTCCATTGCATCACGATGGACCAGCGCAACGCGAATGGCGGCGAGAGCAGCGGCCCGATCCCGATCGGCGACCCGTGGGACGCCTTCGCCGACGACCAATTGGGGCTGATGGACCACCTCGGCATCCGCGAGTTCTTCTATATGGGCTACTGCATCGGCGGCTGCTTTGCCGGGAAGCTCCTCCAACGGGCGCCCGAGCGCGTCGTCGCCGCGGTGTTTTGCCAAACGGTCGGGCACCGGCCGGAGGATCCCGACGTCATGTACCGGCACGGGCATGAGAATTGGGCCCCCGAGTTCCGCGCCCGCCGGCCCGAGGTGGCGATGGATGCGATCGAGAAGTATTTTCACAACCTCTACCGCGTCCGGCCCGACTTCCTCTACAGCGTGTCGCGCGACTTCATAAAGAACTGCCGGACGCCGATGCTGGTCCTGCCGGACGACACCCCGGCGCATCCGCTGCAGACCTCGATCGATGTCGCGTCATTGGCGCCCAACGCCGAGATCACGGTCTTTCCGTGGCGCGAGCCCCCGGAATTGAAGGAACGGACAATCAACCGGGTCCGCAATTTCCTGCAGGCGCATGTGCCGATGAGGGCCGCCGCACAATAAACAACCCTGGAGGGAAACAACCCTTATAGGGCGAATGAGCGCGGCGTAATCCCCCGCGCCGCTCGGGGCCACCGCTGACCGGCGAGTCGAGCATATAGGGGTTCTTATCGCGAAGGCGGCGTAGATCTCGCGCACCGTTCCCACCGAGTTGGTCGCCATGTCGAAGGACGCGGTAGCGGGGCGCATGCCCTCGACCAGCCCGTTTCCGATTATCGGGCTCAGAAACGGAAGGTGCCGGCGAGGATGGGCCCCCTCATATGGACGTCGAAGCCAAAATTGCCCTGGCTTCCCGTGATATTGAAATTGAGGCTGCGATAGCCGAGGTGGAGGTTCCACGATGGGCTGAGGGTATAGTCGATGGTGCCGAGCGCCTGCCAATCGGTATGCGCGCCGACCCCGAAACCGCCAACATCGCCATAGGCCGTGAGCCCGAAGCCATTGCCAAGCTCGCGGTGATAACGCCCGCCGATCAGCGGATCGGCCCAGCCGCCGGAGCGGTTCACCGCGACCCCCTGAAGCAGCCCCGGGTTCAGGCTCAGATTCGCGGAGAACCCCCAGGCGCGAAATCCGAGCCCGGCATCGGCAAACTGCACCGGGTCCTGGAAAAAGCGGTAGAGGGCGATCCCGGTGCCCGTATCCGCCTCCAGCGCGGCGTTGCCGCCCTGAAACAAGATGTTGTGCGTCGTAATTTTGGTGCTGACCGGCAGGTGGATCGCGTCCGCAAGAAAGCCCAAATTGCCGTAGCGGGCTTCGAATGATCCCATGAATGGGGCCCCTTCGAGATGCGACAGCAGATCGATTGTGCTCACGCTGGAATTCACTTCGGGCACACGCGCCAGCGGCGTCGTCGTGGTTGCGTGAACGCTCGCCAGCCACAGATAGGGCGTAACGAAAAACTGGTATCCGCCCGGGGTGGTCGCGTCCTGCGCGGAGGCTTCCTCCAGCCCGGACGCGGTTCCGGCAATAAATGCGGCGATGACGGCAATCAGTTTGCAGATTCGCTGCATCGATCGCTTCTCCTCTCGCTTGACTACTGGGGTCATTGGTTGACCGCGATCCGCTCCCTGGACACAGAGGTTAGTGCGGCCCGGTCGCGTCGAACACAATCTGGTCGTACTCCCAGAGCTGCTCGATAAATCTGCGGGCTTGCTCATTACCAGCCGCTCCCGCGCCCCGCAGGATCTCATCGACCGAGCGGCTGCCGTCGATTGCGGCCAAGATCCGCTCTTCCGCCATGTCGATCGGGAGGGCGAGATCGGGGTAGGTGTGGGCCCGATTGATCAGGACGGCCACGGAGCCGGGAGGCACCCGGTCGCGGACGCACAAGGTCCACGGCAGACGCAAAGGAATGTATTCCCGCCAGGCATCCCCGTCGAAGGTAATGGGCTGGCAGTCGCCCAGGCGATCGTCGCGATAGGCGATGAAGTTGTGCTTGGCTATGGTCCCGCGCAGCAATTCGACCGCGGCGTGCTGCAATGGCGGCGACAGCGAGACGAGACGAGCTGCGTGTGGCGTGCTCGCCACTGCCCCGCATTGCGGGTGATAGGGAGCCTGCTCGAACCAGCGCCCGAACGATAGGCCGCAGCGCTCTAGCCAGGCATAGAGCTGCGGCACGGTGTAGGCGCGGTCTTGAGGGTGAAGCAGCGCATCGGCGAGCGCGTTTGGATGTCTGAAATCCTTCGCCCGCCTCGCCACGCCCGCTATCGGATGGTCGGCAGACAGGGCAGCGATCGTGGCGCCGAGGTCTCGCAGTTCCGTCTCTGTGGCGCCGACCCCGAGCAGGCGGCAGTACTCCTGCATCATATAGATACCGGTACGTCCATATGTTGCATAGACCATCAAGTGCATCGCGCCGTTGGGCGCAAGGACACCGCGTAGCGCCCGCAGGCCGGTATCCGGGTCGGGTAGGTGGTGGAGGACGCCGGTGCAGACGATCTGGTCGAACGTCTGGCCGAGCTCTCGGACCTGCTCGATCGCGAGCCGATGGAGATCGAGATTTCGCAATCGATATTTTTGCTGAAGATCGCGCGTGTGGCGCAGGCTGGTTTCGCTGATGTCGATTGCCGTCACACGAGCATCAGGTTCGCGCAGCGCATGAATGGCTGCCTGGGATGTTCCGCAGCCGGCGACCAGGATCTCTCGATCTGCCCGCGGCGCCTCCGTTGGCCACAGCAGAAGGGACAATGCCCGACGCCGATCGGGGTTCCGATAGAGGTCGCGGTGCCGATCCAGGTTGACGATCGGCGCCGGATACGGGTGGCTTTCGTAGAACGCGCGCACCTCATCGGCGGGATCGGAGGGCACCGGTGTTCTCGTCTCTTGCCGAGCCATCTGCGTCTCTTCGCACCCTGCAGCGGGCGGCCGACCGTAGAACCCGGCCGGCCGCCCGCCAAACCGGTTCGGCCGGGTTATGTGTGGGTACTCTCTTGCAGCCTCCGGAGAACCTCGTCGAGGTTGAAGCTGGCGGCCTTTTGGCGCTGCGGGAACTCCCTGAAGGTGGCGAGAAATTCGCCGATATAGCCCTGTGCTGGGACAAACAGGTAGGCGTGATCAACCAGCCAGTCGTAGTAGGTAACCGACGTGATGTCTGCGCGCTCAAAGGGGTCCGTGCGGAGATTGAACAACTTTGGCACGCGGAGGGTGACGAACGGCTCGGACCAGACCCGCAACGTGCCGGGCTGCCGCTGTTCCGCGAACACGATCTTCCAGTTGTCGTACCGCAGTGCCACGAGCTGCTGGTCGTCGTTGCAGTAGATGAACGAGACCCGCGGGCTCTTTTCCGCTTCACCGGTCAAATAGGGGACCAAATTATGGCCATCGAGGTGGACCTTATAGGTCATGTCCCCGATCGTGTAGCCCTTCAAGAGCTTGTCGGTGACATCCGCGTCGCCGGCCATGGCCAGGAATGTCGGCAGCCAGTCGTGATGGGCCACCATCTCGTTCGACACGCTGCCCGGTTTGATTTTGCCGGGCCAGCGGATCACGCACGGCACCCGATAGGCACCCTCCCAGTTGGTGTTCTTCTCGTTGCGGAACGGAGTCATCGCCCCATCCGGCCAAGAAAACATATTCGGACCGTTATCGGTGCTGTACATGACAAAGGTGTTGTCGGCGATGCCGGCGTCGTCGAGCGCCTTGAGCACGGCGCCGACGTTCTTGTCGTGATCGATCATAACGTCGTGGTATTCGCTCTGCCAGCGGCCCGACTGGCCTCGGCTTTCCGGCTTCACATGCGTGCGGAAATGCATATGGGTGAAGTTGACCCACAGAAAGAACGGTTGGCCGGCCTGGGCCTGCCGTTTGATGTAGTCGACGGCGCGGCTGGCGATGTCGTCGTCGATCGTTTCCATGCGCTTCCTCGTCAGCGGGCCGGTGTCGTGGACGGTCTGCTTGCCGACCCTGCCGAAGCGCGGGTCGACCGTCACATCGTCGGTGTCGGTGGCCTTGCAGTCCAAGACCCCGCGCGGACCGAATTTTTCGCGAAAGTGAGGAAAATCCGACCCCTTCGGGTAATCGGGCAGTTCCGGCTCTTCCTCCGCGTTCAGGTGGTACAAATTGCCGTAGAACTCGTCGAAGCCGTGCACCGTCGGCAGATATTCGTTGCGATCGCCGAGGTGGTTCTTGCCAATCTGCGCGGTCGCATAGCCCAAGGGCTTGAGCAGCGCGGCGATAGTGGGGTCTTCCCTGTGCAGACCAACAGGAGCGGCCGGCATGCCGACTTTGGTCAACCCGGTGCGCAATCCCTGCTGACCGGTGATGAACGACGATCGTCCGGCCGTGCAGCTTTGCTCTGCGTAGCAGTCGGTGAAACGCATGCCCTCCTGGGCGATGCGGTCGATATTGGGCGTACGGTAGCCCATCAACCCGTCGCTGTAGCAGCTCAAATTGGTAATGCCGATATCGTCGCCCCAGATGACGACGATATTCGGCTTGGCTGCTGCTCTGGATCTAGCCATCTCGATCTCCTTTCGTTGGTCGGGTGGTTTCGAAAGTGCTTATCGGTCTCGGCTGCTCGGCCTGTCTGGCTAAGTGAGGCGGAATAGCACGGCAAAGAACGCGAATAGGCCGATGCAGATCAGGAGAATGGCAATCGCGATGACCGGCGATTGCATCCCCTCCTTTGTCATCCCGGCAATTTGTGCGAACGACCCGCTCCACAGGTAGCGCAGAGTCCAGAAGTACTGCCAAAGCGAAATCACAAGCGCCAGGACGCCGCACGAGATCAATGCGAGCCCCAGATACTCCGGCGCCGTCGGAAGATAGGCGGGCCGGACTGCAGGTGTCTGTTGCAAGTGGTTTAGGTACTGGACAATGGCAAAGCCGAAGCCGATCAGCGCGGTGGCGGTGCGCAGCCACGACATCATCGTGCGTTCGACGCTGAGGCGAGTGCGAATCCAGCCAAAATGAGTGTCTGCCGTTACCCTCACTTCGAACCTTTCCGTGCCGGGCGCGCTGCGTGGATCTGACATGCCGGTGCTCTTACGACGTTTGATGCGGGGATCCGCGTTGCCACCGGCGAGCGATGCGCGCCGCCGGCCCGCGGATGATCACATACGGGATAAACGCAAACAGCAGTGCGACGATGACTGCCTCGGCCGGATAGAACTGTTTCAGCACGATGACCTGGTATATCGCATCCATCAAAAGCCCGAGAAGGATGATCCTGGCGGTCGCGTTCAACCCTTCGTTCAGCCGCTGGGCGCGCTCGCCTGGGTTACCCAGCACCGTCCAAAAATAGGGCAAGCGGCCAGCCCGCGCGTCATTGAGACCATGCCGGATCGCGGTGATCGCGACCATCAACGGCTGCAGGATGAACCGGAACCGCATTGGCGCGTCCGGCCGCGCGACGAGGTCGTGCCAGATGCGCCGGAAGGTAGGGATCGAAACGCCGTGCCACACGATGCCCGCGACGATCAGCGCAAGGATGAGCGCAATGATCAGTTTCGCCAGGAAGCTCAGTTTCTGTGGCCCGGCATCCGCCATCGATGTGCTCCCCTCTGCCTGCCGTCAGGGTCGCACAACGCAGCGGAACCCGATATGGCTCATACCGCTGTCGACCATTTGCGCGTGGCGCGCCGCGGGGCGGTAGCGCCGGCAGTAGTTGGGGGCACAAAGAAATGAGCCGCCCTTTACAACTTTGCGTGGGATAGAGAACTGTGGTTGAGCGGGATCGAGACTTGCCTCTAACGGCGCGCCCCGCGGATTGTTCGGTACGCAGCAGGGGCTTTCGGCGTTCGGCATATGACGAGCGCTGAACCAATCGGTGGTCCATTCCCAGACATTTCCCGCCATATCGAACAACCCGTAACCGTTTGCCGGGAAGACGCCGACCGGCGAAGTCCTCTCGAAACCGTCAGCACAGAGGTTTTGCCAAGGGAAATCGCCCTGCCAGGTGTTTGCCATCTGGCGGCCTCCCGGGGCGAATTCGTCGCCCCAGACGAACTCGGCGCCGTCCAATCCGCCGCGCGCCGCCAACTCCCACTCGGCCTCGGTCGGCAGGGTCTTGCCTGCCCAGGCGGCGTAAGCCTCTGCGTCCTCGAACGCGATCTGCACGACGGGATGATCCAGCCTCGCGGCAACCGAGCTGCCCTTGCCTTCCGGGTGGCGCCAATACGCGCCCGGCGTCCAAGCCCACCAATTGCGGACGTCACGCAAATCGACCGGCCCGCGCGTCTTGCGAAAGACCAGCGAGCCGGGCTTGAGCATTTGTGGCAAGGCACCGGGGTAATCCGCCGGTTTCGGCCGCCGTTCCGCAATCGTGCGGTAACCGGTGGCGGCGACAAAGGCGGCGAACTGGCGATTAGTCACCGGGTAAGGGTCGATAAATAAGCTGCCAACCCGCACGCGATGCGCCGGCGCCTCTTCCGGGTAATGGACATCGGAGCCCATCCGGAACTCGCCTCCCTCGATCCACACCATGTCCCGATACAGAGGTGCCGCCCGGGTCGAATCATCGGCAAGCCGTTCAGTCCGCACTCGAGAACTCACCAATTCCACCTCTTCTGACCGAGTCTCACCGCGCAAGAGCGGGTTATCGGCTCGCTGAGGCGCTGAGGCCCAGCACTTCGATCTTGGCGGTCACGATCTTTGTCGGCCAGGCGAGCATCGTAAAGCCGCTCGCCACGGCAATTTTTTGCGCACCGTTCGCGGTATATGTGATCACCCCGCCGCCGATCGCACCGCCGAGCTCCTGGCCCCAAAGTTTCTCACCGTTGGCGGCATCGAGCGCGTAGAAGTTGCCGCCCAGATCGCCGAAGAACACGACCCCGCCGGCCGTCGGAGTCACAGCGCCAACGATCGGGTAGTTAGATTTGAGGCGCCACTTCCACACACCGGTGTCCGCGTCGACGGCGTAGACCCACCCAGCCCAGTACCCGTCCATGCGGCCGAAACTATTGAACGGGTTCCATGTCGCCATCCCGGCCCATGGCTCCCCGAGCGCAACAGACCGCAGTTCATTGAGATCCCTCGGCGATACCGTGCCGCACCAATCGACCTCACCGACAACGATAAGGTTCGTCTGCGGATCGTAGGCCGGGCTGTTCCATTCCGCGCCGGCAACCGCGCCAGGACAGAAATGGACGTCCTTGCCCGGCGAGAAACCTGCCGCGACATCCTCGACGTGGTCCACCGGCACGCGATAGAGCGCCTTGTTGTCGGCGAGATCGAAGCCGTACAGGTATCCATCTTTAGGAGCGTCCACCATGAGCTGCTTGCCGCCGATCGTTTTAGTCAGGACGGGCGGATTGGAGACGTCCCAGTCGTGCCAATCTTGCGGCACGAGCTTGAAATGGTACTTGTAGTCCCCGGTCTTGGCGTCGAGCACGACAACCGAGCCGGAATAGAGATTCTCTCCCTCGCGGGCGACGATTGCGAAGTCGGGAGCGGGATTACCGCCGGGGACGTACAGCAGCCCGGTCTTCGGGTCGAGGGTGAACGATGTCCAGACCCCGGCGCCGCTGATGGGTATCCCGGGCGCGTTTTTCCAAGTCGCCATGTTGAGGGGCGTCGCGCCCAGCGGTCCGCGGACCACGTCGCCCTCGGTTTTGGGAACCAGAAAGAACTCCCAGACGACCTTGCCGGTCTTCGCGTCGAGCGCGAACATGTGCCCTTTCCCACCCTTGAAGTCGCCGCCCGCATTGCCGATGAAGACGAGGCCGTTCCAGGCAATCGGTGCCGCCGGCACCGTCTCGCCATGTTTCGGGTCCGCGATCGTCGTTTCCCAAATTCGCTTGCCGGTCTTGAAGTCATAAGCCAGCACCCGCCCGTCCTGGGTGCCGCGGAACAGCATGCCGTCCAAATAGGCGGCGCCTCGGTTGGCGGGCAGAAAGGCGGGGGGGTAGTCCTCGTGGGTTCGCCAATTCTCGGCGCAACTAGCCGGATTGAGCGAGAAAATATCGAATTGGGTCGTGCCGATCAGGGCGTTGTCCACCATGATCAGACCGGACTCGAAGGCGGTGAACTGGTTGACGTCGTAAGTGCAAAGAACCTTCAGTTTCCCGACATTCTTCGTATTGATCTGGCTGAGCGGCGAGTAGCGCTCCGAAGTGAGAGTTCTGTTGTAGCTCGGCCAGTCTCCGGCGCTGGGGCCCTCCAATGCCGCCTCGGCGGGAGGCGAGGGCGCAACAACCCCGGCGCCTTTGTAAGCCGCATTCGATTCCATAGTTATCGTGCCTGGAGGTGCAGACCAAGAAATAAAATAGTTGCGCGTCATACCCGCATAGGTGGACATCTGGACCGGGTAGGCGTAGTAGAGCGCGCCCGCTGCGGCCGCGCCTATCACAATCAGCACGCCAGCGATGATAAGGAGTTTGTACCTCATTTTATCCGGACCCTATTTCTAGCCCCCAACGGCGCGCTGCTCATGCGCTGGCCTGCCGAGTATCGCGCACCGCGCCCTCCAGCATGCGGAGGGCGAAGCGTTCCGTCAGTACCGGGCCGAGAATGGAGGTGGCGAGCATCAGGACGTGCGACCTGATCGCATCGAGCAAGTTCATCTGGCTCGCCCAGAGGGATTGTGCTGGCCGATGGGGCGCCGAGACCGGTGAGCTCGACGGTCTCGGCGATTCATAACTTCCTTCCCAAGGTGCCCTCGATCAGGTCGAATTGGACCTTCGCAGCGGAGGTTGATCGCACGAAAGCAATCAGCTCACGCCACGGATCAATGACGCGATCGAGCCCGCTGATGAAGGCCACCACGATGCCGATCTCGGTTTTCCCATCGAGAACCATGATCCCGCCGACAAACAGTAGGGTGAAGACACCGACCGATTGCAGTCCGCTGACAAGGAATTTCAGCCCAAACTTGAGCTTGAACACGCGAAGACGTACCCCATAGATCGCTTCAAATGCTTTGCCGATCTCGCTTGCAAGAGAACTGACGGATGATCCGCCACCACCTTGCATGTTGTCGACGACCAGGTCACCGGCCCGACGCACTGTGCGGACACGCTCTCTAACCAGTGTGTTTATGCGGCGCTGGATGATTGGAACGGCCACGACCTGCGGGACGGCGATGAACAAAACGACCAGTCCAAGAAGAGGCTCGGTATACAGCATGTAACCTAACACGCTAAGCAAAGTCCCTGCCTGCACCGTCGGGGTCGAAATGCAATCTCCGACAAACTTGCCGACCGCTTCCGCCTCGCTGGCGATCATCGCAACAAACGTGCCCGCCTTATCTTTGGCCGTTTCGTCGAGCGCCTCACCCGATCTAAGAGGCAAGCTGCTTCTGAAGATGTCGTTGCGCAGGGACAGGATCATCGACTCTCCCAGGCCCGCGCTTTTGATATTTATCATAAATTTGAGGCCACCGATGCTGGGCGCCGCAATCAGGTAAGCCCCGCACAACAAAGCCAGTCTCTCAGCTTTCTCGTGCCCGGCGAGGGTATTTATAATGTGGCGTTGCAGTTCGAGGGGTGCCATCGCCAGCAGGGCGGCCATGACCGCCAAGATGATCAGGACAATTTGTCGTGATGCCGTTGAGCGCCAAACATAAGCGTAAAATTCCCGCATGGCGGTACGACTTTTCCGATCGATAATTCAGACGCGGCCGACAGCCGAGAGGCACGCCGGCCTCCAGCGGGTACCGGAGAATTAGAACATTAACCCGCCATGCTCCGGCCAATCCTCCGCGCCGCCGGATTTTGGCCGCGCGGCGCGGAAAACAAGCGCGCCGCAGCAGCAGTATCGCTTTGGTGCCGCCGGACTATGCACTCGCCCGCCATCGCAGGGAGGCTCCCACCCCCCCTTGCCGCAATGCTCAGGCTCTCGACACAGCTCGCAAGTGGGTCAACGCTGCGGGGTACCGGTGTTATAGGGCGTCAGGCCTGGTCCGCCCGTGTTCGGGCCGGGCATTCCCATGCTGTTCCCCCCTGACGGGTTAGCCATCGGGGCCGGTGGCGGCATCGCCCTCATTGGGGCCGCTGGCGGCGGCGTCGAGCTACCCGCCTGAAGACGGGCGACCTCTTCTTGGTTCAGCTGATTGGCCGTAGATCCCGTCAGCGGCGCCATCTTGTGGTGCGCGGCCGCATGGGTGACATGGTGCGCATGATGGTGCGTCGGCGGCATCGCCGAGGTCGATGCCGGCGGTGGCGCCGCCTTAGCAGCAGGGGGTGGCGCGCCGGTGCTATAAGGGGTCAGGCCGCCGCCGCCGGGGTTGGGGCCGGGCATTCCCATCGCATTTCCGCCCGATGGATTGGCCGGTTGCGCCCACACTGGCGCGCAGAAGGCAAGCGCAGCAATCACCGCAACGCCGGTAAAGAGATGCTTCGTTTTCATCTGTCACCTCCGACATTGAGCAGTTCGACGGGCCGCTCGATGAGACCGTCTCACACGAGCGATCAGCGTCCTTGATGCGGCCGGCCGCGCGAGAGCGAAACGCGTTGCTGGACCGCAATCGATCGTAACGATGAGCCGAGACGCGGTCTATGAAATTTCGGCAGAAAGAAAGCCTCCTTTGACGGTGGACAAACTTATCTCGGAAACAGGAACCGCACTTGAAAGCAGGGCGTCCATCGGGGTCCGCCGCTTGGGCGCTCGCAAGATGACACAGAGTGCGAGGAACACAGCCGCACAAAAGCCTGATCCAGAAGGGAGCGAAGATGACCGGAGCAAGTCTTGGGCGGTTCGCTTTCACCGCGGGAATCACGGGCGCGCTACGACACGCCACGAGGGCGGGCGCAGAACCGCCGTGTCGAGCTCACCGTTCGGGGCAATCGGGTCAGCATCCCCAAGGCCTCGCGCCGATGACCGCCAGACATAAGCGTAAAATTCACGCATGACGGTACGACCTTTCCCGATCAGTATGGGTAAGGATAGGGAGCATAGGGCGGCGGGTAATAGCCCGGGTATCCATAGGGTCGGTATGGCGCGGTCGCGGCGCCATACCAATAGGCTCGTCGCGCCGCGCGCCGGGCCACGCCGGCAAACGACAGTGGCGTCAGGGGCATGCCGATGATGTCGATAAACACTGCGGCTGGGCCGTCGGCGCCTGCCAAGTCACCCTCCAGCACGCGCACATCGAAGGTTAGCCGGTCGCCGTCGAGATGCGGGCTCTTCAGCTCGACAACGATGTCGCGGGCCGAAACGCCGTCCTTGCCGAGCACCGATACGGTGGCATTCGGCGCGTCTTTGGCAAAGTCGCCGGTAGTCCATTCCTCGAGCAGGGCCTCGGTCGGCAGGTGCCCTGCGGCTCGCACCGGCCGGTCGGCAAACACGATCGAACGTCGGGCTTACGCCAGCCAGTGTCAGAGTCTGGCCTTGCAGACTGGCGCCGCGTGCGTTCATGACGAAAAGCGACGGCACCATGTCGACCTTGACCGACGATTTGCCGGGAGCGGACGCGCTCGAGGCGGGTGCGGTCGGCGTTTGGGCGCCTGCCATCATTGGCATCCAGAGCGACCCGCCAATGGAGATCGCGAGAATGAGCCGATTCATCGCCCAATGGCCTTCAAATAAGCCGTTTCATCCTCCACGCGCCGAACACAGATTGCGTGGCACGCATCGTAATCCCCGGGGTTTTCTGCAATGCAAAGGGCGCATTGCTGTCCGGCTATATCCGAGCGACCTGCGGCGGTCCCTGGATTGGGTTGAGCGCATCCTGTGAGAACGGCGACTGTTCCTGCGACAAGGGCGAACCGCCCAAGACTGTCTTCAATCATAATTGCGGGCTCCTTATCAGGTGCCGGGGCCGGCCAAGGTAAGCTCGACGCGACGGTTCTGGGCCCGCCCCTGCGGCGTATCGTTCGGGGCGATCGGGTCAGCTTCCCCAAGGCCTCGCTCCGAAACCAGGTTTGGATTGACCCCTTGGGAGATCAGGAAGTTTCCAACGGTCTGCGCCCGTTTCAGCGAGAGTTGCTGGTTGCTGTCGACCCCCTGCGCACGCAGTTCGGGGCCGATCGGAACGTTATCCGTGTAGCCGGTCACGACGATCGTGGTCTGCTGGAACGGCGCCAGGATCGGGGCCATCCTGGCAATGAGCTGCGCCGCCTGCGGGGGCATCTGCCAGCTCCCCGAAGGGAACAGCAGATCGCTGTTCACGGCCACCTTGATCGCTCCCTGCAGCCGCGTGATGTGCACTTGCTGCGAGGCGATCTCGCCCGAGAGCTGCTGGTTGAGCTGGTTGTAGTCGTTTTCGAGTGCGTTGTATTGCTGCGCCGGCACACAAGCCGAAAGCATCAACGCCATAACTGATGCTGCAGTGGCAATACGCGACAGGTGAACAGTTTTCATTCTTCTCCCCCATTGTGATGCGAGTGCTTGGAACTTTCCTCAGCTCTGGCTCAACTTGTTCGAGACAGGGAGCCAATGCCGATGCGAGCTCCGGAGCACCTCAACCTTAGGCGTCCGGCTTGTCGGACCACTATGCAATTTCGGCAAACGGATGCGTAACGCTAGTCGGGTTGGCGCCGAAGCGTGGCGGACGGAGGCTCGCCGAATAGCGAATGGTATTCGACGGCAAAGCGGCCGAGCTGCCAAAAGCCATAGCGCGTCGCCATGTCGGTTACGCTCGTTGCGACGGGATCCGCCCGGCGTAACGCCCGCCGTGCCAGATGCAAACGGCGCAGCAGCAAATAACGCTTCGGTCCCATCCCCAAATGCTCCTGGCAGCATTGGCGCAACGTGCGGTCGGGGACCCGGATCGCCTTGCATATCTCCGGGATGTAGAGTGGTTGCTCCGGGTTCTCCTCCACGATCCTGCAAAAGCGGTGCATGATGATCGCGTGCTGCCCTTGCGCCAAACTGTTCTCCCGAGCGTTTTGATGAGCGAGGCAGGCGACCATGGCTTCGACCAACGCCTGCTCCAGTCCCCGCGCGGCATCCGGATTGGCCAGAATTTCCGGGCCCGTCTCCGCAAGATCTCCGGCGGCCGCGTGCAGCCGCTGAAGCCTAGCCATGGCCGCCGGCAAGGGAGTAATCAGCATTGCGTCACGCGGCGGCGTCAGGTCGACCGCGCCCAATGCTTCGCCCACAGCAGCCATTTCCACTAGCGGCAGCGACATGCTCCCATATGCAGCAAACCCGGAGGAGCGGCGATAATAATTCTGACCCTCGCTGTAACGTATGATACTGGTCGGCTGCATCTCGGTGCCGCTCGAGAGCAGGCTGGGTCCAGGTTCGGTCCGGAATGCGATGACGGCCCGCCCGCCCCAACCGGCTATCTCGGAAATCCGCGGCAAATTGTCATAGAACCGCTGCATCCACAGACGATGCAGATCAATACGAGTGAGTTTCGCGGCGAAATGCCCGCGCTCGGTGACGGTCAGCTCGTACGTTCCCTGTCGGATCGCCGCTGCGTAATCGTCCGGATCGGTGAAGGCGCGCACCGCGCTCGAAGGCATCCCCCCGGCCCTCCGTCAGTAACCGCAATCTATAAGACGGTTGTCTGACGGTTATCCCTTGGGAAATCCATGCGTCAGTTTCACACAGGCCGGTGCAACGACAGCGCCGTTATGCCTCGCAAACTTCGCCGCAAGGTGGCTGATGGCAGCTCACCATAGACGGCCCGGTAATTGGTGGCAAACCGGCCGGGATCGCGGAAGCCGTATCTCCGGGCAACTTCAGAAACGTTCGCCGGGCCCGGGGTTCCGCTTCGCAGGGCGCGGTGCACCTGTTGCATCCGCTGGAGGCGAACATACCGGTTTGGACCTATCTGCAGGTATTCCCTGCAGCACGCGCGCAACAAGCGCTCCGATATGCCTAGCTCCGCGCACATTTCGGCCATGCTATGCGACGCGTCAGCCCGGAGCAGATCCTCGAACCTGGCGAGAATGCAGCGGTGCCGACGGCCGGCCAACGTCTCCTGTGCTGCCGGACCGGCTGATAGGCACTGGATCAGCGCATCGATCAATTGCTGCTCCAGCCCGTGCGCGGCTTCGGCATCGGTAAGCGCTCCCGACCGAGCTTCGGCCATGCGGGTGGCGGCACGCTGAAGTTGGGCCAAGTGCCGACCAGCCGCGGGTGCGGGCCGCCAGATCGCTGGTGCGGCCGGAACAAAAAAGCTGGGACCCCACAATGCGCGGCCATAACACAGGAGCTCCTTGTCCGGCAGTCGGATCGTGTCCCAGCGGCAAGACCCGCCGGTTCTCGCATGCACCCTGTTACCCGGACCGAGGGTCAGCATTTCGCCGGTCCGTATCTCGATCCCGCCCCAGGCCGGCGCCGGTTTGTCGCCGATCGGCCACGAGACGAGGACAGTATCTGCCGGCACCGCGACGACCGCGACGCGGGCTATTTCCTCTTCGCCGCTTGCCAGGCGCAAGCGGTCGAGCGAGATCTGTGTCAGCCGTGCCCGAAATCGCCCGCCGCCGGTAACAAGCAGGCCCGCAACGCCCTCGGCGCGCAAGGCGTCCTCAAAATCCTCCGGCTCGCCGAACACCGAAGCGCGGCTACCGGGCATTTTCGTTCACTTGGCCGCCGGCCTCTCTCAGCCAAAAGACTGTCTACGGCTGCTACCTTCGGCGAAAAAGGCGGGTGGCGGCTATGCAATTTCGGCAAAAGGAAAGACGCCTCGTGCGCGTTCATGAAAAAAAGCGACGGCTGATGTCGAAGCAGATATCCAATCGTTTACTGGAAGGGGATGGGGGCCCTTTGCCCTTCCACGGGCCGCCATTGGTTCAATTGCGATCACAAATTGACCGGCTAGACCCAAATCAGCACCTGCCGGATCCTCAGGCGATTAACCGGATTATCAAATAGAGGAGGGGGCTGCACAAATTTGCTGCCGCCCCCGACGTACAAGGACGACTCCGCCGGTCGCGGCTTTATTTCTGCTTGTCGGTGTCGCGTACGGCGGCGATGCGCTGGGGGTCGGCGGCGAGCGGCGGGATGCCGGCGCGCTCGACCTGCAACAGCTGGCCGACGGTGCTGTTGCGGGTGCCCCAGCCGCGGTTCATCGCTTCGGTCAATTCCTCATAGACCAGGTTCGCGAGACGCATCGGAACGCCGACCTCGCGCCCGAGACCAACCGCGAGCCCGACATCCTTGTGCAATAGGCGCAATGCGAAATCGGCCGGGTCGTGCTTGCCCTGCAGGAACTTGTCGCCGAGCCGGTCAAAGGTGCGCACCCGGCCGGTCGCGCCTTGGCGCACCGCCGCCCACAGATCGACCGGATCGACCCCGGCCTTGACGCCCATCGTGAAGACCTCGGCGAGCGCCGCCCCCAGTACCGCGCTCGTACAGTTGTGCACGAGCTTGGCGATCGAGCCGGCGCCGATCGGGCCGATATAGGCCGCCTGGTCGCCCATCGCATCGAGCACGAGTTTGTGGCGGTTGAACTGCTGCTCGTCGCCGCCGACCCAGATCGCCATCTTGCCGCTGGCGGCGCCCGAGGGGCCCCCGCTGACCGGCGAGTCGAGCATGTAGAGGTTCTTCTCGGCAAACGCGGCGTGGATCTTGCGGACCGTCGCCACCGAATTGGTCGACATGTCGAAGAAGGCGGTGTCGGGGCGCATGCCCTCGATCAGACCGTTCGAGCCCAGCGCCACCTGCTCGACATCGGCCGGCACCGGCAATGAGGTGAAGACGACCTCGGTCTGCTCGCCGACCTGCTTTGGCGAATTGGCCCAGATTGCGCCTTTCACCAGGAACGGCTCGGCCGCCGCGCGGCTCAGATCGTGCACGACGAGCTCGTGCCCGGCCTTTTGCAGATTGGCCGCCATGCCCTTGCCCATCATGCCGAGGCCGATAAATCCGACGCGCATCTTTCCCTCCGCCTTCACCAAACTGGCACCAAACCGGTTCGTCAGATCGCGTCGAGCTGCCAGGCGACGTCGTTGGCGATGCCCCAGAGATAGCCGACATCGGTTTGGCCGACGAGCGCATAGGCGCGCCCCTGGTGGCGCCAATAAAGCAGATTGACATCCTGGCGCTGCGCCAGGGTGGGCGGGGTGTCGGGCTCTTTCGACGACCCGATGATCAAGGTCAGCGGCCCGATCGCCTTGTTGTCGGTCGTGTACATCAACTGCGCGGCCGGCCGGCCGTCGGCAACGACGAGCCGGGCGCCGCGGAAATTGAGCCCCCAGGGCTTGAGGTTGAGGTCCGGCCAGCGCACCTCCTGAGGCAAGCTCTGGCTGATCTTTTGCCACGCCTCGCGGGCGTCGCCGGTAGCCGGCACATCGACCAGGGCGCCGTCGCCGGCGCTGGCGGCCAGCTTGAAATAGCCGACGGCATTGTCGAGCCAAAGATTGTCGGCGGCGGCCATCTCGACCGCCGCCTGCTTGGCTCCGACCCCCCCGGGCAGCAGCTTGGCGACACTCAGATAAGTGACAGCGCCGCCCAGCAGCAAGCCGAACAGCGAGGCGGCCAGCGGCAACCCCAGCCACCAGCTGCGCGCGGCCGGGGTGCTCCCCGTCCCCTGCCCGCGCCTCAAGGGTACGAGTTTTGCGATTGGTCCCGCCGAAACCCTCTCGCCCCGGGCGGCCGCGATCAGGCGGTCCGGCAGCGGTTCGTGCATGACCTCGTCGAACGCCGAACGCACCAGAGCCGCCGACTGGGCGAGCGCGGCGAGCTTGTCGCGAGCTGCCGGATCGGTGTCGAGCCACGCCTCGATCTCGCGCCTCTCCGACACGTCGACCTCGCCATCGAGATAGGCGATCAGACGGTCGTCACTGCGCTTCTGCATTGTCGGTACTCCTGCGCATCCCGCCGCCCGCTTCGAGCTGCAGCTGCAATGCGATGCGGGCGCGCGCGAGACGGCTCATGATCGTTCCCACCGGCACACCTACGATTTCGGCAGTCTCCTTGTAGCTGAGTCCATCAACCGTCACGAGCAACAGCGCCGTGCGCTGATCGGGCGGCAAGCGGTCGACCGCCCGGCGAACCTCGCCGAGAGCGAGCCGAGCTTCCACCCGGCGCACCGCCTCGTCCGAGCCCATCCGTTCTTCGGCAATCTCGCCACCCTCCTTGCGAACATCGCGCGAGCGGACCTGGTCGATCCAGACCGTCTGCACGATGCGAAACATCCAGCTGTCGAACCGCGTGCCCTCCTGAAACTGATGCTGGCGTGCGAGGGCGCGCTCACATGCCGCCTGAACCAGATCGTCGGCCTCGACGGCCGAGCCCGTAAGCCCGCGCGCGAACCGCCGCAGCCTTGGCAGGACAGCGATCAGCTGATCGCCGAAACGGATGCTCACCGGATCTCTGCCTGGAATCAGATGTACCGGCGATTCCGCCAAATTTTGACTGGGTGACAACGGACCTCCCGACGAGTTATTCCCAACATCCTCGCCCCGTTTTGATACGCAACTGAATTAGCAGGTGTCCCCGGCGCAGGCATTAGTTGGCTGCACCCGTCGCGTACGCGGCTGGCGACAGCTGGAGCCTATCACCAAAGCAGACGGGCGCGGAAGCGCCGGCGTGTGCCCGGGTTCGCTCTTCACAAATCGGACACCGCACGGCATTGTGCGGCGGTGCCTTCGGCCTGCCACTCGGCCCTGCCATTGGGGAATATCCGGTCCATGAAAGTCGCCGTCGTCAAGGAAAGGCGCGCCTTCGAACACCGGGTTGCGGCGTCGCCCGACACCGTCAAGCGCATCATCGGGATGGGTCTCGAAGTTGTCGTGGAAAGCGGCGCCGGCGAAGGCGCCTGGTTCAGCGACGCCGCGTTTGCCGAGGCCGGCGCCTCGATCGCGGCGGATGAGGCGACGGCGCTGGGCGATGCGGATATCGTGCTCAAGGTCCAGCGACCGCTGATCGGCGGCGAGGGCGATATCGACGAGCTGGCCTTGTTCAAACGCGGCGCGGTGCTGATCGGCTTGTTGCAGCCGGCCCAGAACCCCGCCGATGCGGAGGCCTATGCCGGCGCCGGGATTGCCGCTTTTGCGATGGAGCTGGTGCCGCGGATCACCCGCGCGCAGACCATGGACGTGCTGTCCTCGCAAGCCAACCTCGCCGGCTACAAGGCGGTTGTCGATGCCGCTGCCGAGTTCGGCCGCGCCTTCCCGATGATGATGACCGCGGCCGGAACGATCAAGGCGGCGCGCATTCTGGTCATGGGCGCGGGTGTCGCGGGGTTGCAGGCGATCGCCACCGGGCGACGCCTCGGCGCCATCGTTTCGGCGACCGATGTGCGGGCCGCGGCGAAGGAGCAGGTCGAGAGTCTCGGTGCGACGTTCATCACCGTCGACGAGGCGGCGGCCCGCACGGCCGAGACCGCCGAAGGCTACGCCCGCGAGATGGGAGAAGATTATCAGCGGCGGCAGCGCGAGCGGATCACCGAGGCGCTGAAGCGGACCGACATCGTCATTTGCACCGCCCTGATCCCCGGACGCAAGGCGCCGGTTCTGTTGACCAGCGCGATGGTCGGCGAGCTGGCCGCGGGATCGGTCATTGTCGATCTCGCCGTCGAGGCGGGCGGCAACGTCGAGGGCAGCCGCCCGGAGGAAACTGTCCTCACCCCGAACGGGGTGAAGATCATCGGGCCTGTAAACATGCCCTCCCGCATCGCCGCCGACGCGAGCCAGCTCTACGCCCGCAACCTGCTGTCGTTCCTCGCTCTATTGGTCAAAGACAAGGAATTGAAGATCGACACTGCCGACGAGATCATCAAGGCGACCTTGCTGACCGAGAACGGCGCAGTCGTGAACCCGCTGCTCGGCTCGCCGGCCGCGGCGGAGGCGGCAGCCTCGAACTGACGGAGACACGCGATGGCAGACCCTGCCTCCCTGGCCGACCGCGCCAGCGAGCTCGCCGACCAGGCCAGCGCGCTCGCGCGCAATCTCGACCTGCTGACCCACCAGCTGACCACGGTGCAGACAACCCCGGCCGTGGCCGGCGGCCCGTCCTTTGTCTTTGAATTGACCGTCTTCGTGCTTGCAGTCTTTGTCGGCTACTACGTCGTATGGCGGGTAACCCCGGCATTGCATTCGCCGCTGATGAGCGTGACGAACGCGATATCGAGCGTCATCATCGTCGGCGCCTTGATTGCGGCGGGCCCGCTCGGCGTCAGCTTTGCCAAGATCATGGGCTTCGTCGCGGTGACATTGGCCGCCGTCAACATCTTCGGCGGCTTTATCGTCACCCAGCGCATGCTGCAGATGTTCCAGAAAAAGCGATAGCGGGGCCCGCGATGAGCGAGAACCTGTCCGCCTTCTTCTACCTGGTCGCCTCGGTCTGTTTCATCCTGGCGTTGCGCGGGCTGTCCTCGCCGGTAACGGCGCGGGTCGGCAACGTTTACGGCATCGCCGGCATGCTGATCGCGGTGGTCACGACGTTGCTCACGCCGCATGTCGTCAGCTTCTGGCTGATCATTCTCGGCATCCTGATCGGCGGGACGATCGGCACGTTCATTGCGTTGCGCATCCAGATGACGGCCCTGCCGCAACTGGTCGCGGCGTTTCACAGCCTGGTCGGCCTTGCCGCGGTGTGCGTCGCCGCCGCCGCCTTCACCTACCCCGAATTGTACGGCATCGGGGTGCGCGGCTCGATCCACGGCAGCAGCCTGGTCGAGATGTCGCTGGGCATGGCGATCGGCGCGATCACCTTCACCGGCTCGGTCGTTGCCTTTGCCAAATTGCAGGGTCTCGTCACCGGCCGTCCGTTGGTCTTCCCCGGCCAGCACCTGGTCAACGCCGCACTGGCCGCGCTGCTGATCCTGCTGATCGCGCTCTTCGTGTCGACCGAGGCGGCGCCGGCCTTCTGGCTGCTTCTGCTGGTATCGCTGGCGCTCGGCTTCCTGCTGATCGTACCGATCGGCGGGGCTGACATGCCGGTCGTGATCTCGATGTTGAATTCCTATTCGGGATGGGCGGCCGCCGGCATCGGCTTTACGTTGTCGAACAGCCTCTTGATCGTCACAGGCGCCCTCGTCGGCTCCTCGGGCGCGATCCTCAGCTACATCATGTGCCGGGGCATGAACCGCTCGATCTTCAATGTGGTCCTCGGCGGGTTCGGCACCGAGGGCGGCACGGTGGCGGCGGGGGCCGGGGTCGGCGATCGCCTGGTCAGATCGGGCAGCGCCGAAGATGCCGCCTTCATCATGAAGAATGCCAGCTCCGTCGTCGTCGTGCCGGGCTACGGCATGGCGGTGGCGCAGGCGCAGCACGCGTTGCGCGAGATGGCCGATATCTTGAAGAAAGACGGCGTCAATGTGCGCTACGCGATCCACCCGGTCGCCGGGCGCATGCCGGGCCACATGAACGTGCTGCTCGCCGAAGCCAACGTCCCCTATGACGAGGTCTTCGAATTGGAGGAGATCAACCGCGATTTCGCGTCGACCGATGTCGCCTTCGTGATCGGCGCCAACGACGTGACCAACCCGGCCGCCAAGACCGATCCTTCCTCGCCGATCTACGGGATGCCGATCCTCGATGTCGAGCGCGCCAAGACCGTCCTTTTCGTCAAGCGCTCGATGGCCTCGGGCTACGCCGGCGTCGAGAACGAGCTCTTCTACCGCAACAACACGATGATGCTGTTCGGCGACGCCAAGAAAATGTGCGAAGAAATCGTCAAAGCGCTGGAGTAATGGCGCGCATTACCGGGATCTGGAAGATCACCCACCCTGAGATGGGTCAAAGACTAAGCTCGCTGTGCGAGCCGAGCCGGACAAGCTCCCGGCTTTCATTGTCGTCGGGCTTGCATCGAGGCGCCTGCTGTGCCGTCCCGATTTCTCGCGTCTGTAGTCGCGGCGAAAGCGGCTGGTGTATCTAACAATCCGCATTCAGGCGAGCAGCTCTCCCGGCGAGCCCGCAGTGGTCACTTCGCCGCGCCGCGCGGCTTTCATCGCCTCGATCGTTTCTTCATTCGGCACGAGCGGCTCGAACGGTAGCGCCTTTTCCTTGGCGATCTTGACCATCATCAGGCGGAAGGCATCGGACACGGTGAGGCCCATAGCCTTCAGCACGGCGGCGGCTTCGTTCTTGGTCTGCTCGTCGATACGCGCACGCACGACAGAATTCGCGGTCATGGCCAAATCCTCCAGATTGAGCCACAATGTAGCACAACAGCCAGTTAAATAGAAGCCATCCGCATGCCGGGCCACATGAACGTGCTGCTGGCCGAGGCCAATGTCCCCTATGACGTGATCGGCGCCAAGGACGTTACCAACCCCGCCGTCAAGACCGATCCCTCCTCGCCGATCTGCGGCATGCCGATCCTTGATGTCGAGCGCGCCAAGACCGTGCTCTTCGTCAAGCGCGCTCGATGGCCTCCGGTTACGCCGGCGTCGCACCGAGCTCTTCCTACGGCGACAACACAATGACGCTGTTCGGCGACGCTAAAAAGATGTGCGGGGAAATCGTCCAGGCGCTTGAGTAATCGCGCGTTATCCGACCGATGAATGAGCACCCCGGGCCGGTCTATAATAATGTCCTTTATCCGATACTTGGAGGCAACGGAAACTCGTTAAGGCGAGCACGGATCAGCCAATCTGGTATCCAACTCAACCTCGACCTCGCTCATTGCCGCGCGATGCTTCTCTGATAAGTCTTGGCACATCCTCTAAACGCACAGCTTTGCTTGCAAAAGCATATTTTCCTCCTGGGTTTAGCTCAAGCCAGCAAGTTCATTAGTCGGCTACTAAAAAACACAGCAATATTGCATTGTGTTCAATCGGCGACGCGGGTGAGCAGCATGCGGCCGTAGGGGGCCATTGCGGCCTGGCAACTCGCGGCGTGGTGGGTCAGGATCGTCATCACGTCGCGCCGGATCGCGCCCAGCTCGTCGTTGTCGTAGACCCAGCGGGCGCCGTTCAATTCGCACAGGCGGTCGACCGCCCAGCTCACCTGGTGCTGGGCGTAGACCATGTCGCGCCGGGCGCGCAATGCCTCCGCCTCGGTGATCTTGCGCCCCGAGCTGACTGCGGCGGTGCTGGATTCGCGCCCGGTGTGAAGCAACATCGTCGCGACGTCGATCGCGGCGGCGGCCTCGCCGATCGCCATCTGCACGGCCTCGGAATCGGCGAGCTTGGTCACGCCGCGCGATACCCGGCCCGACAACGTGGCGCAGGCGATATCGAGCGCGCAGCGGCCGAGCGCGATCGCGACCGGCGGCAACGAGTAGGACACCAGGAACCCGCGCGGCGCGCGCAGCACCGGATATTCGGGATGCACCAGCGCACCCGGCGGCGTCCCGGCAAAGAGGTCGCTGACCATCACGCAGCGGTGCTCCGGAATGAAGACATCGTGCAACACCAGCGACTTGCTGCCGGTGCCGGCGAGGCCGAGCACCTGCCAATCATCGACGATCTCGACCTCGGCGAGCGGCGCCAGCAGGTAGGCGATGTGCCGCGGGTCGCCCATCTCCCCAAGGAAAGCGCCGAGGATTGCCCATTGCGCATAGTCGCAGCCGCTAGAGAACGAATACCGTCCGCTCAGCCGCCAGCCCCCGCTGACACGCTTGGCGGCCGCACGAGGCGCCAACGAGGACGAGGCGACTGCCTCGGGATCATCGCCCCAGACATCGATCTGCGCCTCTTCGGGATACTGGGCGATGATCCACTGGTGCTCGGCGAGCACCGCGTAGACCCAGGCCGAGGACGCGCAGCCATAGGTCAACTCCTCGACGATGCGGGAGAACAGGCTGAACCGGCCCTGCATGCCCCCGAAGCACTTCGGCTGCAAGATACGCAGGATGCCGGCCGCGTGATACTCGGCGATACTCTCCGGCGGCAGCCGCCGGACCGCAGCCGCAGCGGGGGCGCGCTCGACGAGCCGAGGAACGATCGCCCGCGCGCGACCCAGCATCGCGCGCTCCTCGTCGGGCAATGTGCTGTCATCCGCGAGGAAGGGAGCTCGGCCACAGCCCGTCATGAATTACCTCTGCTAGACAAAGTCCATACTTTGCTCGAAGTGATACTATGGCGGAAGTCTTGCCGCAGCAAATCGCAAACCATTTGCGCCTCTCGGGCGCGCATGTTAACTATGGCTAGCGCATTTGGTTAATGCCCTGCGCCAGGCCGATCAAGGAAACCAACTGTTCCTCCAAGGTAGGCCGACCCGAACTGGGCCACCATGCGCAATGCATCGACCGGCACCGTGCGCGACGGAGCCGGATCAGATTAAGAGTGTGGGAGGAACGACATGAGGGACCACCGGAAGCCGGTCGTGCTTGCGACGGCCTCGCTCGTCACCGTCTTTCTCGGCGCCACAGCGGTACCTGCGGCGACCACGTGTGAGGGGCTGGCGAACCTGTCCTTGCCCCATGGGCAGATCACCGCCGCCCAGACCATCACCGGCGGCACATTCAGTACGCCGCCTGGCTGTACTACGGGTAGTACCGGCTGCACCACGAATACCGGGCTCCCGCAATTCTGCCGGGTTGCCGGCACCGCGACGCCGACCAATGATTCGATCATCAATTTCGAGGTCTGGATCCCGACGGACAGCAGCTTCAACGGAAAATACGAGCAACTCGGCTGCGGCGGCTTCTGCGGCAGCATCGGTTATAGCGGCCTTGCCAACGCGATCCGGCGGGGTTATGCGGCCGCGGCGACGGACGACGGCAGCCAGGCCGGAGGGCAAGCGACCTTCGCTCTGGGCCACCCCGAGAAGATTATCGACTTCGGATATCGAGCACTCAAAGAAACGACCGACAAATCCAAATCGATCATAGGAGCGCTCACCGGCCAGGGGGCGCAGCGGTCTTATTTCAATGGCTGTTCGGACGGTGGCCGCGAGGCCTTGATGGAGGCGCAGCGTTATCCCGATGATTTCGACGGCATCATCGTCGGCTCGCCGGCTAACTTCTGGACGCATCTGCTCATCGGAACTATCTGGGACGAGCAGGCGCTTCTCAATGACCCGGCGAGCTATATTCCGCCGAGCCTCCTCCCGGTGCTCAGCAAGGCAGCGCTTGCGCACTGTGTCGGTCAGGATGGCGGCATCAAGACGGACGTGTTCTTGAACGACCCGCGAGACTGCCATTTTGATCCGGCCTCCGTTCAATGCGTACCGGGACAAGATCCCACGACCTGTCTTTCATCAGCCCAGGTGACAGCGGCCCGCAAGATTTATCGCGGGCCTCACGATCCCGTCACCGGCGAGTTGATCTTTCCCGGCTATGAGCCCGGAAGCGAATCCAATCCCTCCAATTGGCCCGCCTGGATCGTCGGCGCGTCCCAAGCTGCCGATTTGTCGGGCAGTCCGGGCCAGGCGCTGCAGGATTTCTTTGGCAACGGGTTCTTCGCCGACTTAGTCTTTCAAGACCCGAATTTTGATTTTCGCACGCTCAACTTTACTACCGATGTGACGCTCACAGATGAGGACCTTGCGGCGATCCTCAATTCCACCGATCCCGACCTCCGGCCTCTTCGGGCACACGGCGCCAAGGTCATCCACTATGTCGGATGGGCGGACTCGGCGATTGCTCCGGCAAACAGCGTCAACTACTACGACAGCGTCAGAGCCGAGTTGGCAGGCGTGGAACCTGGCCGGCAGACTGGCGACCGGTGGCAGGAAATTCAGGAATTCTATCGGCTCTTTATGGTGCCAGGCATGGCGCATTGCGGCGGTGGCGACGGTCCGAACGCTTTCGGCAATGGCGTCAACGGCCCGGTGATCGACGCCGACCACGACCTCCTGAAGGCTCTTGAGCGCTGGGTGGAGCAGGGCGTTGCTCCGCAACAGATCATTGCCACGCACTACGTTAACAACAATCCGGCAAGCGGCGTCCAATTCCAGCGGCCGTTGTGTCCGTTCCCACAGGTCGCCCGGTACACGGTTGGCGATCCAACAAACGCCGGCAGCTTTAAATGCGTGCAGGACGAACCGGATCGCGATCCAAGAGACCAATCAGAATAGGGTGACTCAAACTCCGTCCACCTCTCGAAGGGGGAGCACTCACCGTCCAGGCTCATTTAGATGGGATATGAGTTTGGCTGAACGCCGCACAATTCCACGGTCTCGAGAACGGGTCGCACGACGCAACTCGACGATCCCTACGGCTATTCCGATCAGCCCTCGCGCGGCTCGAACCTATAAGGTGTGGCGCTCGAGGTCAGCGGATCCAGTGCGAGCCTGTGCTCGAGCGGGGGAAAGGCCCGGCTGCGGCAGTCGGAGCGGCTGCACAGGCGGCACGACAACCCGATGCCGACCTTGGCTCGCTCGAGGTCGAGCCCATCGGCATAAGTGACCTCCTCGGCATGCGCGACACTGCAACCCATCGCCACGACATGGACGGGGCGGGGTTCGCCCCAATGGGTCGCCGGCCGCGCCACCGCCCGCGCGAAACAAAGGTAGGCGTCGCCGTCGGGGAGCTCGGCGACCGGCACTTGGACAGCGTCCGGCTCCGAAAATGCGGTGTGCACCACCCAGCGCGGACACGAGCCGCCATAACGCGCGAACGGGAAGCCCGCCGTAATCCTCAAACTGTCATCGTAATCCTGGTCGGAAGAAGTTTAACTAAATCAGAACTATAATTTCTCCGGACCCGGTCGGGGCGTCCGGAAAATCGCCGCAAAAGGATGTCAATAGACGGTCGGTTGAGAACGGATTGGACAGTATGGTTTTGTTTTCGCATATGCGTAGCCGAACAGCGGTTGGCGTACCGGAATCTCGGCGGAAGTCACAACCTTTAGAAGAAATGCTACTGCAGATTTGCTGCAGAGGCAGCCACCAACGATTCCTTGCGCGACTTCTGGTTGCAAACTCGTGCCGATCGGCGGGGCCGATATACCGGTCGTCATTTTGATGCTGAACTCCTTTCGGGGTGGGCCGCCACCGTCATGGGCTCACGCCATCGAGCGCCAACGGGCGCGAAATCACCAAAGGGGGTGGGCGAGACCTGATCTCGACCTGATAAAACAGGCCGAACAGGGGGCGCGTGCCAAAGGCACGGTGAAGTATGCGATCCACCCGGTCGCCGGGCGCATGCCGGGCCACATGAACGTGCTGCTCGCCGAAGCCAACGTCCCCTATGACGAGGTCTTCGAACTCGAAGAGATCAATCGCGATTTCGCGTCGACCGATGTCGCCTTCGTGATCGGCGCCAACGACGTGACCAACCCGGCCGCGAAGACCGATCCTACTTCGCCGATCTACGGCATGCCGATCCTCGATGTCGAGCGCGCCAAGACCGTCCTCTTCGTCAAGCGCTCGATGGCCTCCGGCTACGCCGGCGTCGAGAACGACCTCTTCTACCGCAACAACACGATGATGCTGTTCGGCGACGCCAAGAAAATGTGCGAAGAAATTGTCGCTGCCGGCTGTAAAGGCGATTCAAAAAGCAGGTCGCGGCGCGATGATGTGAACGGGTGGAGCTTGGTTTGCTGGAACAAGTTCGACGACAGGCTTCGGCTTCGCGACCGGACGATCGGAGTCGGCAGCACTGGCGCCACCGGTCGCGCCCAATCCAGCCATGAGCCCGACTGCGAACGCATTGAAAAGCGAGCGGCGATCAAAATACCTGTTCATGATGGGTGTCTCGCTGGGCTTTGGGACATGAGGGGCGACACCGCGCAATGCGATGCCGCCCCGCTGGAGGTCAGCCGCAGACGGTCCCAAAGATCGTCCACACGCAGGTCGGATGGTAGATTCCCAACGCATCGAAATACCCTGCATGGGCTCCGCCGATGCCGAGCGCGGCCACGGCGATCAGAGCCGTTACCGCGATGGTCGAAATCTTAAACAGCTTGTTCATCGAGGTTCTCCTGTTTTCATTTTAAAAATCAGCTTGGCCGAGTTTTTCGGCTGTTCTGATGAGCGTTAGAATAGAGCAGAGCAAATCTCTACCGTGTGAGGTGGATCACACATGAGTGGGAAACTGACCGTGGCGTTGTTGACGCAGGTTCCCGATTTATTCGAAATCCACCTGTTCGAATGACGGCAACGGCCGCACGGAGCGTCAGAGCCTGCTTGTGGCGGATAGTCGGTCAATATCCCATTGTCTTGTCGACTTCCTGCAACAGCCGGCCGCCGGCCTCGAGGCTTCGGATATTCGCGGCAATTTCCGTCACCAGCTGGGCGACGGTCGGGCGGCGCGCGACGTGCGGCATCACTGTGACTTTCGGGTGCAGCCACAGTGGACTGTCCGGCGGCAGGGGCTCGGGCCACAGTGCGTCCAATGCGGCGTAGGACAGTTGTCCCGAATCGAGCGCGCGGATCAGATCCTCGGCCACGACATGCTTGCCGCGCCCGACATTCACCAGCATCGCCCCTCTCGGCATCATCGCGAAAGTGCGGGCGCAGAAGATGCCCTCGGTTTCCCGCGTCAGCGGCAACAGGCAGACCGCGATGTCGGTCTGATTGAGAAACGGCTCGAGCTGGTCACTCCCGTGAAAAATCGGCACCTCCTCCCTCTGGCGCGGCGAGCGGACCCAAGCCGAGACCGGGAAGCCGAGCGACTTCAGCACCAATGCCGGCGCTTTCGCCATCATGCCGTAGCCGAGAAACCCGACGCGCCGTTCCTCGGGCCGGACTATCCTTGTGCGGCGCCACTCCCGATTGGCCTGAGCCGCCTGATAGCCGGGCATGTCGCGATGAAAGCGCAGCACATGCATGACGACGTATTCCGTCATCATCGGATCGCCGCCCGGCGGCTCCATCTTGCCGAGCGGGGCTTTCGGCAGCTTTGGATGGTTAACGAACGCCTCCACCCCGGCCGAGCGGCTGAACATCGCCTTCAAATTCGGCAATTCGGGAAGCGCATCGAAGTCGGGATGCATGAAGGCGAGGTATTCGATATCCGCCAGCCTTCCCGGATCGGGCCAAATGCGAATTTCCAGATCGGGAAGCTGTTCCGCGAAGGTGTCGCGCCACGCCTTCGCGTTGCCGATACGCTTGTCGAGATCAATAAGGAGCAGCGCCATGTTCTCTCCGTAGGATGGGTTGAGCGGAGCGAAACCCGTCATTCTTGGACGACAATGGTGGGTTTCGCCAGGAGGCTGGGCAAGAAAGCGCTCCATCGGGTGCAGTGCGTGCTTCGAGATGCGCCCCTGCTGCGCCGGGTCGCTCCTCAGCATGAGGATATGTTGTTGATGGCATTAAGAAAAACGCCTCATCCTGAGGTGCCTCGCGAAGCGAGGCCTCGAAGGACGCACGACATTCTTCCAGCTCTACGGCAATCTTGCCCAGCCTCCAGGCTCAACCCACCCTACGGCTCTACGGCTCACTCAGCGCATACGCAAAATTGATCCTAGGCCGGGCGGCCGGTCTTGGGTGTCGTGTGCTCGGAGCCCGTGCCAGAGCATGGCTGCATTCACCGCAACGATAGGCCTTCCAAGCCAGCGTTTGGCTTCCTCGGCGAGACGGACGAAGACGAGGTCGGTTCCCACCTGCACGATCGCCTCGCTGCCGGCTTCGAGTAGGTCTTGCAAGGCCGCGCGAATTCCCGCCCCTTCGACCATCGCGATCGCTAGCGTCGTCGGACAGTCGATGCGGTACAGCTTAACAACCTCGTATCCGGATTCGGAGAAGAAACGAAGGTAGTCTCTTCGAACATTGCCGGGTGCGGCGATAGGATCCCTATTCGCTTGACCTCGGATAGGCGGAGGGTGGCGATCGCTGCAGCGGACGCCGATGTAATCGGCACGCTGGTCATTTTCTTCAAACTTTCCTCGAAACGCTGGCCGCCTACAACGCCGCCCATGAAAGACAAGGCTGAAACCCCAATCATCACGTGATCGACCTCGGCAGTCATCACATCGCGAATAGCGATCTTGAGCGCGCCTTGAAAGGACGCAGCCCCGTTTTGTGCTTCCTCCGGCGTGCGTATCGACGATTGAGCGAGGTACAGGCGCGCCCTGTGGAACGTGACGCCGGGGGGCGCCATTGAAGGCGGAAGCCTCGCGACACCCATGTTTGTAGGCGGCCAGCATGGCCAAGTGCCCGCCCGCCGAAAGCCGAAAGATACTGATGCGCGCGTCGCGTTGAGGACCACCCAGCCGAGCGCGCATTTGACGTCGCCGACCTCATCCTTCCATCGCTCCGCCGGAGGCCATCGATATTCGAGCGGTCCCGGGCCTCACCAGCTGAGGGATGGCAGGCGGCGGCCGGCGCCTGTGGCCAGCTCGGTTTTGCTGGGCGGCCGCTTCGGCAACTGCAGCTTTCCATATCCGACCCCGGAGCGCCGACATGGTAATTAGGACGGCCTAAGAGGCCGAGGCACAATAGTTGATTCAGCGGTTAGCGAGATAAGCCTTTCATACTTCAAGCGCTCGCCCGCTTTGTTTTTGATGCTTTGGTAGATCACACGGTTGAGCACAAAACAGCCCGCGAGAAGCGGCACCAGCCATATCACCCGGGCCTGGTACCGATCAGAGGGTTCGGAAAGTGCTCCTAACGTGAACGCGTTTCCTACGACCATAGCTGTCGTCATAATAGTGGCATAAAACGACCGAGGCTGCTTTTTCGCCCACGCAAAAATTAGGAAACCAATGAGAAGCAATGAAGATGCAGCCACGACTACTGTATCAAGACGGCTGATCAAGGAGAAGTCAAGAGACGGCGCAAGGGCGGGACCTATCCACTCTCGCACCTTTACGGGTTCGTCTACGTACGGGTACGGGTTCTTCGGGTACGCCTGACTATTACGATTTTGCTGCGAATTACGGTATTTTTCGTAAACGTGCGGGCCAAAGCGACTTAGGATAGCAGTCGATACCCAACTCTTGTCAGAATATGCAAATATATCGCTGCCGGTTGAGAAGAGAAGAAGTTGCCGCCAACCATTAACGACACTGGCACGGAATTGCGCAGGCGCATACATCAACATGTGCCACGGACTATCGCACTAGCTTCTGCTTCCTCTCCGGTAAATCCGCCCAATCTCTCGAGAGGACCTTCGAAAAAAAAATAATTAAAAAGGGTGTTTTGCGGATAGGCTGTCGGATAGGGATGTAGTGAGTTGTAGGACTTCAGTTCATTGAGGTCGGCACACACGGCGAAGTGCTGGCGCGGGCAAGTCTGTTCAAGGTAACTCAACGCGGTGCCATCTTCCAGCATCCGTGCAAGCAAAAAGACGGAACCGGATCTCGACAATCCGACCTGACCAGACGCAAGGTTCATTGTGAGCATCGCGACCACGCCCAGTGTAAGGCCGATACCGCTTGCGAAAAAGCCGTGGAAAAAGGGTCTTGACGGACGCCAACCCAGAAGGGCGCACAAACCTAGAGCCGGAAATATCCAAAGCGCGACAGGGAGGTTTGCGTGATGAAATGCGAGCGCCATACCGACCAGCATCACCAAAATTATTTTTGATAGCCTTGAGAGTGCGTCCTGGGCAAAGCAAAGTAAGACAAGTGCCATAATCATCAACGCAGTGAAAATGTCGGGCATTATCCAACTGACGAACCACGGTAGACTAGTCCCAACCGTCAAAAAGACGGCCAATAAAAACATCCTCGGAAAGTCGGCTATATCGAACAAAGCAGAGGCAAATTGCCAAATTGTCCACGAGACTATCAAGGACTGCAGAACGACGCCTGGCCAAGGCGATACCTTTCATGTCAAAGATCCGGTTAAATATATGGTAGCCTACTGATCGATATGGGGTGTGCCCCAGCAAATAACTCGCGCTATCGCCATATACCAAAGGAAATCCATTGTATAACGCTGGGATCAACAATAGAAATGACATCGATAAGGCAATTGTGCAAGTAAATACACCAACACGACTTTTATTGCCGCCTGATACGTTCTTGGGATTAGTTTGGGTCGCACTCATACTTACATTACTCACATTATAATTTGTGCCAAGTGGGGGACTGAGTGCCGAATTAGCATTTAAGCCTGAATGATTTGGATAAATGTTGCATGCTTGTCCGGTTGACACCCAAGAGCACCAGATTTGGTGGCGGTTTGTCGGTACCCTAGCTCAGTGGATGCTCGCCGGGTTTTCGCCGCGGCATTTTGGATGTTGCCATGAACCGGTGTACAGCCCGTCATACGTCGGGGCCACCGCCTGCCCGCCGATCCCGAGCAATGACCGGAACGCATTGAACGGGTAAAAACGGCGATTGAACCGGAACGTGAACTCGTTGAGGTAGGCTTGAAGGTGCTGCGGACTGACGCCGTGGTGGCAACCTCGCAGCCAGCTTTTCAGATTACTGAAGATCAAATGGGAGATCGGCAGAAAGTCCTCGGCCACGCTGGGATCACCTTGCGCTGCGACCGGCAGATGCCGATAGCCGCGATCACGCAACGTCGCATAGCCGCCCCAGGCGTCGGTCACCACCACGGCTCCTGGCTCGACCGCCGCCTCGACAAAGCCGCACAGCGATCTTGCCGACCGATCCAGCACAACTTCCATCCGAATACGGCCGGCATATCGGCCATTGCGGCGCGGCACGCCTTTGACGTTCTCGGGCTTGCGCTGGCGGACTTCGACAGCCGCGATAACGAGGCTTTGATCATGGACCCCGCGGCCCTCGCCGCGCGTCCTGCCGCCGACCCATGACTCGTCGATCTCGACATGATCCCGCGGCTGGCCACCGATGCGGTCGCGATCGGGTCGGACCATGCCAGCGCGGAGTTTGTGGAGGATCTGGAACGCCGTCTCGTAGCGGTTCAAGCCAAGCTGACGTTGGAATTGGACGGCCGAGATGCCTGGCGTATGGCTCGAAACCAGGTAGGCGGCCCAGAACCAGATCGACAGCGGCGTGCGGGTCCGCTCCATGACCGTGCCGGCCGTCAGCGCATTATCCCGCTGACATTTGCGGCACCGCAGAACCTGCGGCCGGTTGGCGAAGCGGTAGGGTTCGCTGGCTTCGCCGCACCATCCGCAGACGAACCCGTCGCGCCAGCGGATGGCTTCAAGGTAAGCAGCGCAAGCCGTATCGTCAGGAAACAGGCGTTGGAACTCGGGCAGTGAACCCGGAAAGGGCAGATCCGCGCGGAGCAAGACAACGGCGGGCATGGCGGCATCTCGTTTCCGCCGCTAAACTACCAACTGTAGTCTTGGGTGTCAACCGGATAAGCACGAAATGTTGCAACAGGTGGCAGAAGCCCAAAATCTAACAGCTCAGATAATGAGGCCCTCTCTGGTCGAAATCTTCCGGTGGCTTCTCCGCCGTCCAAACACCCGGCACGCTCGTTTTCAGCATGTCAGTTCCCTTCAGGTTCTGGCGTTAGCGCTTGCTTAGTATCAGCGGTAGAGACAGCCATCGCAATATGCAGCACGAATTAGCCATCGTCAACCCGCAAGGAGCAGTGACGAACACTCCAATCTATGATCCTAGGAATGAAGGCGTCGTGTAAACCCATGATGGTTTGCAGGCCCGCGACGCTGTTCGTCCGGTTGCCGTTTTTAGAGATCCCGTAAGCCGACCGAGTTCGCAAAAGATGGGTATCTCGCGCAACCGATGCATTCTTTGGGATGGCTTCATTTGGCGTTCGAAAGATAAGCGACTGGGTGTTCAAGCAATCAAGGGGCGCTCCTGTATTCAACATCGTCGTGAAGTTACACAACAAAGCTTGTATCTTGCGGCTTGTCTCCCAGTCTGTGTCGGGTCCGCGACGGTTCAGTTGATCCAGCCGTTGGGTCGCGTTTGTGTGAATCGCAGCGCGCGAGTGTCGTGAATCCCACCGCCTGCGCCAGGGCTGGTATTGTGCCGGGGCATTGGCCTGTTACGATGGGTCTCCGGTGAACGTGAACGCCTGGGTGTATGGCGAATTCTGCTGATTGCTTTGGGCGTACTGGATGCAGATTCCTGGATAACGCGTGCCGGCCCGCCCGCTGTTTTGGAAACAACGCCGGTCGACGAATTTATCGAAAAATCGCTGCTGTAATTATTGCATGCCGTGCCGGAATGGTCGGTGCCGGTTGTTGGGCGTGGACCAAGAGCCACCGCTTGGCGAGTCCTGCGATAGGCTAGCAGTAGCCGTGCCAACAGTCCCGCCGGTGCCCGCGGTGAAAGATGTATTAGGCATGGTGATGCCGGTTATCCGCGGGAAACGGCTTGCGCGGAAACGACCAGCACCCAGTCCGGGTCACCCGCACCATTCACGCCAGTAGGCGTAAAAGTCTGTGAACTGCCACTGCACGGCGTGCCGCTTGGTGAGCAGATCGTTGTGAAAGTACCGGCAGTTGGATCGTACCAGCGCGCGGTAGGATTGGCACCAACTTGGTTCATTGCCACGGTAAGGCCACCGGTTCCCGTGCAGCGATACTTCGCCGTCGTTGCATAACATGGGATGTATGCCACCAAGCCCGAGGTGGATGACGTAGAATAGCTCGACGCAGTGACATAATTGTCTGGGGTGAAACAATTGGCGTGACTGTTGATTGTGCAAGATGCCCAACTCGAATATGCCGTCCCCCGCCCACTGGTCACATAGTTATTGTTCTGATCTGGGGTTAACACCCACCACGGCAGGCTCAATAAAAGGGATTTCCAATACCCGAAATTGACAAATCCCGGCGAACTCATATAGTTCGTCCATCCCGTCCCCGGTGTGCAACTTGACGGATGGAGACAAAACCCGCCCGCCATCTTAACCAGGCTCAATAAACGCGATTTCCAATACCCGAAATTGACAAATCCCGGCGAACTCATATTGTTGGTCCATCCCGTCCCCGGTGTGCAACTTGACGGAGAGAGGCAGAAGTCGCCCGCTGTCAGGCTGTTGCCATTGATAAAACCGGCGGTGGAGCCGGCGAGGGCCGCATCCCAATACTCCTTACGCAGCGTATACTCGTATTCGCATGCGCTAGCGCGGCCCCGATACCCGCAATTCGGATCATTGGGTTCGTAGCCGAGAATGTTATCCCACTCGTAATTGGCCTCCAATAATAATACTGGCGCTGTTGCCTGGTTCCAGGCGTGCAACGTCTCTACATAGGTTGGATTGTAAGTATATACGCCGTTTATATTCGATTTCCCATTGGGGGGGATAAAGTCGGCATTATCGAATGAGGAGGACGGCGGCAACGACCACAACTCTGTTGTTTGCAGATGTGTGTCGCCGGCCGCGGCGATGCCGTTCATTATGTCCATCACCGGCAGATCATCTGCTGCTGGCGATCCCCCGCCCTGCCCGTTGCAGATGTAATCATCACCATGCAGCCAGACGATGTTCGGGAAGCTCTTGTAACGGTTGCCCAGGAATTGACCGAACGCATAAGCATTCGTGTGCGACCCGTTAGCCGCATTGTGATTGTTGACCAGGGTTATCCAAACGGGGTTACTACCGCTGCTGGGGAACGTATTGCATCCACCTGTGGTAACGGGGTTCCAGAAGATCACGATACCGTAAGTGGCGGCGAGGTTGACCATTGCGTCCATACGGGCCCAATAATTGGCCGAGCTGCCTTGCCCCGCCGTCGTCATGTCCCAACAATTCGGAATCGTCGACCCGCAGGACGATATAGTCCCATTGAAGGGCACGAGCCCGTCATAAGTCTGGCTGTCATTGCTCGTGCACGCAGCGTATGTGCTGCAGACTGCGGTGGCCCACACGGCATTGATACCTTGGCTCGACCGAGTCCAGAAGTAAAACGCCGCATTCGCCCTCGCGTCACCGGAACTCGAGCCGGTCAGCGGCAGTGCTTGGAAGAGTGCCATGGCCGCGTCGCCGGCTATTAGGAAGGGACCGCCTAACCCATTCTGCAGATATCGACCGCCTGGAGCAACTGACAGAGCGAGCGCGTTACCAGCCGGCGCCGGCGCGACCGTGACGGTCTCGGTGATGTGGTTCTGCGCGTGGGCGACCAGCACCCTGATCAGCATCGCAGCCAGTAGCGATAGGCATAATTCTATCTTCATGTTTTTTTTTACCTCATTTCGTGTCAATTAAGTGGCTGATCTTATTTCATTTGCGAACTATATTGGCTCTTTTTCTGCTCAGCTTCCGGTTCAAGGTCGGTCATAGCAGCACACCCTGTAATCGCCGTGTCCTCTTAATTGAATGCATTTCAGGTTCCATCGTGGTGTTCGTCGATGGAACTACGATGCCGATTTTGGCACGATATCCGAGCAAATCCGGCATGATATTTCCTCCGGCGTAACGCGCGGGCGTCTGGGGACGGATAGGGCCAATTTGCCCGGCTTCCGTCACCGCACCCCAGCCTGCGCGCGGGCCTTGTCGAGATCGGGAATGTTGCTGGCTGAAGCCACGTCGCCAAGCCGCGAACCCCGTGTAACCGCGAGCGCAGCGACCGCGGCTTCGTTCTCGGTGATCTTCGCCATGATCGCGTCCTTGGCGCGGTCGAAGACGCCGCGGTTGGTCGCGACGAAGTGCTGCGATTGGCGCAGCCCGGCGAGATAGCCGTTGATCTCCGGCACGACGTAGCGGGCCACCATGTCCCAGCTGCGCATCGTGTTTTCCGGGTTGGCCCAGTCGTGCACGAAACCGACGAGCGTGCCGAAGCCGCCGCTGATCTCGAGCACGGATTTGATCCGCGCGACCAGATCGTCCGGCGTGCCGATCGTTGCCGAGGCTCCGTCCGAGAACGCGGCTTTGTCGACCGCCTTGTCCGGATCTTTGAACGGCTTGGCATCGGGCCGCTGCAATGTCCCGACGACGTACTGGTTGTGATGGCGCAGCAGCCCCTCGCGGGCTTCGGTGCGTGCCTTCTCGCGGGTCTCGGCGATGTGCCAGCTCAACAGGACGCGCCAGTTCTTGCGGTCGACCGTCTTGCCGTGCTTGGCGGCGGCCGCCTCGGCGAAGCTCCATTGCGTCGGCAAGGCGTTGAGGCCTTCGCTCGACATCGAGCCGATCGAGATAATGCCGATCCCGTGCTTGCCGGCCAATGTCATGCCGGACGGGCTGATCTGCGAGGCGACGGCGAAGGGCATTTCCTCCTGCAATGGCAGGAGCTGCAACGCCGCATCCTGCAAGGTGAACCAGTCGCTTTTCGTGGTCACCCGCTCGCCGTTGAACAGCCGCCGGATGATGCCGATCGCCTCGTCCTGGCGGTCGCGCTGCACCATCGGGTCGATCCCCAGCGTGTGCGCGTCCGATGCCAGCGCGCCGGGGCCCGACCCGAAGATCGCCCGCCCGCCGGTCATCCAGTCGAGCTGCACCATGCGCTGCGCGACGTTGAACGGGTGGTGGTAGGGCAATGAGATGACGCCGGTGGCGAGCTTGATGCGCTTCGACCGCTCACCCGCCGCAGCCAGGAACATCTCGGGCGAGCCAATCATCTCCCAGCCGCTCGAATGGTGCTCGCCGCACCAGAACTCGTCGTAGCCGAGCCGGTCGAGATGCTCAACGAGGTCGAGATCGCGGCGGAACTGCAACATCGGATGCTCGCCCACCGGATGGTGCGGGGCGAGAAAGGCGCCGAAATTCAAACGCGGCATGTCGGGTCTCCTGGATAACCTCAGGCGCACAACCGGGTGACGTGCGATCCATGGAATCTCGCACATGGCGCAACCAAGGGGAAGGTGAGAGACTGATCGCAGAGTTTTTGAAGGCGCTGAACAGCGAACGAGGTGATCCGATGACAGAGACGAAACCCGGCCGCGCGCATCTGATTGCCGGCGGTTTCCCGCCCGGCTCGTTCGCCGGGCACGACCACGACTATGCCCGATTGCGGCTGCTTGGGCTGCTGGCCGAACGGGAGGTTCCGGCCTCGGTCGCCAACGACTTCGCGGATGTCGAGAAGTGGCTGCCGGTCAGCCGGTTGCTGATCACCTATGTCGCCGGCCCCTATCCCGACGCCGCGCAGACCCGCGCCATCGAGCGCTGGCTGGAAGCGGGCGGCCATTGGCTGGCCTTGCATGGGACGAGCGGCGGCCGCGCCGAGCGGGTGGAGGGCGTCCGCCAGCGCCGCACCGTCAAGATCGAGCACCATTCCCTACTCGGGAGCTATTTCCTGACCCATCCCCCGATCTGCGAATTTCGCGTCGAGGTGAGCACCGCTGATTCCCCCCTCACGCGAGGGCTCGGCAAATCCTTCGTCGTCGAGGACGAGCCGTACTTCATCGAGCTGCAGGATCCGGGCTCGACGCAAATCTTGCTGACCGCGGATTACGGCCCGAGCGCCACCTCACCCGCCATCGGCACCCTTTACCCGTCGGACACCTCGCTGCAACCCGACGGCAGGACCCGCGTGCTTGGTTATACCCGAGCGGTCGGCAATGGCGGCGTGACCTACTTTGCGCTCGGTCATTGCCACAACCCCGCGATCCGCGCCGCCCGGGCCCCCGACCCGACAGACAGGACGCCGCCCACCTTTCACGGCTCGTGGGAAACCGATGCGTTCATTACGTTGCTGCGCAACGCCATCGCCTGCGGCGTTTCAGGGGAAGCTTAGAAATGCAATTGATCCTCTACTACGCACCCAACGCGTGTTCGCTTGTGCCCTACGTGACCTTGACCGAAGCTGGCGCGCCGTTCGAGGTGCACCCCCTCAATTTCCGCAAGTCGCAGCACATGACGCCCGAATATCTGCGGCTCAATCCCAAGCACAAAGTGCCGGTGCTGGTGATCGACGGGGCGCCGCTCACCGAGAATGTTGCGATCCAAATCTGGATCGCCAGGCATTTTCCGGCGGCGAAGCTGCTTCCCGCGGACCCGATGCAGGAATTGCGTGCGATCTCGCTGCTGGCCTGGTGCGCGTCGGGCATCCACCCGTTCCTGTCGCGGATCAATTCGCCCCCGCGCGTCTGCGATCTCCCCGGCGCCGAGGAGTCGGTCCGGCGGCTCGCCCAACAGCAGCTGTTTGAGAATTACCAGATCGCGGACGACAAGCTCGCCGGTCGTGAATGGTTCTTCGATCATTTCACCGCCGTCGATGCCCACTTCTTCTGGTGCTTTCGACGTGGCACTCAGTTCAACCTCGATCTTTCCCAATTTAACAATTGCACGGCGCATTTCGAGCGGATGAAAAAGCGGCCAAGCGTGCGCCAATTGCTCGCCTACGAGCAGGAGGTGCAGACTGCGTTCGCCCAGGCCGCCTGAATCACGCCACGGTGCACTCGTCAAAACGTCATGCTCAGAGTGAGCCGCACCGAGAGCGGCTCGACGGGCTTGAAGTGGACGTCGTAGACGGAGGCCGTCTCGTTGGCCAATTGCGAGGGGTAGAAATAGTCGATCTGATGGGCTCCGGTGTTGTCGAACAGGTTGAGAATGTCGAGCCAGAGCCGCGCCTGATCGGAGAATTTATAGCCGACCCGCAGATCAACGAGCGTTGTGGGTTTCGAGGTCACGCTGTCGTCCTCGATCAGCGGCCGCCGGCCGAAATAGCGCAATTTAAGCGCGCCAAACCAGGGACCGACATCCTCCACGGTCGCACCCGCCGTGGCGATCACATTGGCAGCATTCGGGATGTAGCTGCCGGGGTGGCCCGGCTCGGTATCGGCGGCGCCGTTGTCGCCATTCGCATAGCGCGCGTGTGTGGCGGCGAAATCGCCGTCGAGGCGCAGCCAGGGAAGCGGCTTGTAGGACGCGGTCAGCTCGATCCCCTTGCGCTGGCTCGGCCGCCCGGGGGTGGTCACCGCCTCGTCGCCGTCGAAGGTCGCCTCGCTGGCGAGATTGAGCACAAAGAGCGCTCCCTCGAGTTTGAGGTTCGGCAAAGGCTCCGACCGCATCCCGACCTCATAGCCAGTTGCCTTGGTCAATAGCGGCGTCCTCCCCTGAGCGACGACGGTGGGGTTGCCCTGTTGGAAGTTGATTTCGGTCGCCAGCGCGTCGACATTCGTCAAGGTGCCGCGTAAATCGTTGCTGTGAAAGCCTTGGCCGATACTGAGGTAATATTCGGTACCCTGCCAAGGGCCGAAGATCAGATTGCCCTTGGGGCTGGTGATGGCCTGGACGATCTTGCCGGAATTGGCTTGGAGGGTGCTTTCGTCCGAGCCGTAGTAGAGATCCTCACGTAGCCCCGTCATCGTGCGGAACTTGTCCAGCCACTGAACCCGATTTTCGATATAGACGCCGGCGCTCGAACTCGATCACATGGTCGTCGCGCACGGTGAAGCGCACCACCCGGCCGGTGGTTTCCGCCAGATCGATATGAATGTCGTCGGTGCGGGTCTGAAAACCGATCGTGTTTTTCGCGTCGAAACCGAGGAGGTTGCCGGGCATCATATAGCTGACATTCCCGCCGTAGATCTTTCGCCGGTCCTGTTGCACGAACTGATCCCCGATCGGCGGCGGAAATGTCACGAAGCCATCGAAATTATTGAACAGCTGCAGCTGATACCCGATGAAATAAGCATTCGCGTTGAGCTGCCCGGTGTCGGTTGTCGCGGCATATCTGGTCGAAAGGCTGTAGCGCTCCGAGCTGCCGCCATCGATCGGATCAAGCGGGCAATAGAGACAGATCAGCCCCTCGGTTACGGCGCGCTGCGGGATCTGATTGGTCGCATGGAACGCATCGTTCATGTACATGCCGGTGACCGAGAACCCGTTCTCCGCATTACCCTGGCTATAGTTCAGAACCAGGTTGCCCTTGTTGTAATTGTCGGGAATCGTCCATGGGCCGTTGGCATGCACATACTCGGCCGCGGCGAGCAGATTTCCGGCGCCGACCGGCCGCGACATCGCGCCGAGCCCGCGGTAATAGCCGAGCGTGCCCGCCGTCAGTACGGCGAGGTCGTGAGGCAGGGTGTCGACGTAATTGATCTGCACCGCCCCCGCCGTGTCGAAATCGCCGAGATCGGGGAAATAGGGGCCCTTGCTGTAATGCAAGGTGCTGATCAGCTCGGGAATCATGAAATTGAGATCGGCGTAGCCCTGGCCATGCCCATGAGTGCGCATGTTGACCGGCATGTCGTCCAACGTGATATCGATGTCGGTGCCGTGATCGAGGTTGAAGCCGCGCAGGAAGTACTGGTTGGCCTTGCCCTCGCCGCTGTGCTGCGTGGCGATCAATCCCGGCACGAGCTCGAGCACTTCGCCGACCCGAGATCTCGGCTCCTCTTCGATCTGTTTGCCGGTGACAACCCCTTGAGAGGCGGTATCCGGCGCGAAAAATGCCGTAGCTGCCGGAGCGGATACGCTCAATTCGGGCAGCGTCAGCGAAGTCCCGCCGTCGCTGGTGGTCGCCGCCTCTTGCGCTTGTGCTGAGGGTGCGAGCCCAAGCCAAAGGATCAGGCAAGCGGCGCGGACGCTCCAGTGATTGGCTCCGCTGCACCGCATCCCCTAGAATAGGTGGAGGATGGTATGACGTCTACATGAAAACATCATACACTTGCCACGACGGGCCAGGAGAAATCGACCATGCGGCGCATCACGATCACTGTCGACGACGAGCTCGCGGCGGCTCTCGATCATGTCGTTACCGCGAGCGGGTATCAGAACCGATCGGAGGCAATCCGCGATCTCACCCGCGCGGGGATCGCCCAGCTCGAGGAGCGCAGCAATAGCTTGCAGTCTGGCGTGGCGGCGCTGGTCTACGTCTATGATCACCAGGAGCGCCAACTGGCGAAGCGCCTGGCCAGATCCTCTCACGAGCACCACGATTTGTCGGTTGCGACGATGCACGTCCACCTCGACCACGACAGTTGCATGGAGGTAGCGGTGCTAAAAGGCGCCATGCGCAACGTCCGCCGCTTCGCCCAGCATGTCGTTGCCGAGCGTGGCGTGCGGCACGGAAAACTCGTTACTGTTCCGGTTGAATTCGACAACCAGAAGCACGCGCACGGCGGCGTGCCGGAACGGCGCCATCTGCACGTCCATGTACGCGAAGCGGGCTGACCCGGCGCAGATGACGGGTGGCCTTGCGCTGGGTGCAATGCTCGGCGCCGATCGGGTGTGGCGCTGCGCTCGTACTGGCTGCACAATCCGTGCGTTTAAGCCGCCACTTATCCGGAGCAGATCATGAGCGCGCATATGACCCCTGAACAGGTCCGTTCGAAAATCGAGCATCCGATCGTCGACGGCGACGGGCATTGGGTCGAATACGACCCGGTGTTCAGCGACAAGATGCGCAAGGTGGGCGGCGATCTGGCCGCGGACGGCTTCCTGAAGGCGATGGGAACGACGCGCGAGCTGCTCTCGATGACAGTCGCCGAGCGGCGCGAGAAACGCTTGGGTCAGCAGGCGTTCTGGGCGCGCCAGGCGGAAAATACGCTCGACCGCGCCACCGCGATGATGCCGAGATTGCTCTATGACCGCCTCGACGAATTGGGCCTCGACTTTGTCGTCGTCTATCCGACCGCCGGGCTGCGCTTGCCGCGCATCCAGGACGACGCGACGCGGCGCGCCGTGATCCGCGCCTACAACATCGTCTCGGCCGATTACTTCAGCGGCCTCGGCGACCGCCTGACCCCGGCGGCGATCATCCCGATGCACACCCCGGACGAGGCAATCGCCGAGCTCGAATTCGCTACCAAGCAACTGGGCTCGAAGGTCGGCATGTTCGGCAGCAACATGGCCCGCAAGGTGCCGGCCGCCGCGGCGAACGACCCCGACACCGCGCGCTTTGCGGTGTGGTACGACGTCCTCGGCCTCGACAGCGACTACGATTACGACCCGGTCTGGGCGAAATGCGTCGAGCTCGGCATTGCGCCGACCTTCCACAGCGCCAGCAGCAACCAGGGTCTCAGGCTGTCGCCGACCAATTTCACCTACAACCACATCGGCCATTTCGCGGCCGCCGGCCATGCGACCGCCAAGGCGATCTTTTTGGGCGGCGTCACGCGGCGCTTCCCGGAATTGCGTTTTGCGTTCCTCGAAGGCGGCGTCGGCTGGGCTTCTCAGCTGTTCGGGGATCTGATCGAGCATTGGGAACGGCGCAGCGCCAAGGCGTTGGAGCGCATGCACCCCGACAAGCTCGACCGCGCCCAACTGATGAGCCTCGTCGAGAAATACGGCTACAGCGACATCGCCGCGGCGTTGCGCGAGCGCGGCGGACTGCCCGACCCCGAACAGGCGTATCTCACCGGCAATCTCGAGAACATCGACGATTTCACGGCCTGCCGGATCACCCGCAAGGAAGACTGGGTCGATCTCTACGCCAAGCCCTATTATTTCGGCTGCGAGGCGGACGACCGGATGAACGCGACCGCGTTCGGCCGCAACAACCCGTTCGGGTCAAAGCTCAACGCGATCTTCAGCTCGGACATCGGGCATTTCGACGTGATCGACATGCGCCATCCGCTGCCCGAGGCCTACGAGCTGGTCGAGGACGGCCACATCACCGCCGACAATTTCCGCGACTTCACATTCGCCAATGCGGTCAAGCTGTGGGGCACACAGAACCCGCATTTCTTCGAGGGCACCCGCGTCGCCAAAGAAGCAGCCACCGTGCTCGCCGCAGCCCAAACCCCGACCCTCGCCGCCGCCGAGTAACTGTCGCGGTAGGAACGCCTCTGCTCCAGGCCGTGTTTTCGCCGTTGTTCGCGGGAGCACACAATGTTGACGATTGCCGAGGCGCAGCGGCGGACCGAGTTCTTTCTGACCGGCCAGATGCTGGAGGCGTTGCGCACGGTCGAATATGAATCGCCGAGCTTTGACACCGAGCCGGTCGATGTCGAGTTCGCGGACGTGGCGCGCTCGCGGGTGGAGATCCGTCACGTGCGGGGCGCCTCGGACGCCACCCAAATCGTCAATGCCTTTGGCGACGAGCTCCTGATGCAATTGCAGCTCAATGTGGACCGGCTGGTCGTCGTCTATCGCGTGCCGGCGCTGGACGCGCTGGACGCCAGCACGTTGGCAGTGCGGCTCGAGCGCTGGCGCATCGGCGCCGAGCATGCCGGCTGGGAATTCGGTTGACGCGACCCGGCGATTGCCGGCGATCCCGCCCGGCGTTATGTCGAGACCTATTGCTACGCGTTTGCCGGCCCCGATTTTCTCGAAAACGAGCCGCAGCAGCTCTATTGGCGCATCGACATCGTGCAGATGACCCGCTACTACATGATCGAGGCCGCCCGCAGCGGCATTCGCCTGTCGCCGCGGCGCGCCGGCTTCCCAGTGTAGGCAGATTTCTACCAAATTGGCGCTGTCATTGCGAGGCGCGCCTTGCAATGACGGTAGGAATTCTAGAAATCACCTACCGAGCTGTGCACGAAACCCGGTCACGGTCTCAAGCTGCCGGTCCGGATCGCCGACCAGACGGACGATCAGGTGAGTGGCCCCAGCAGCGGTGAATCCGCGCAGGAATTCGACCGCACCCTCGCGGGACCCGGCATAGCACGCCTGCCTCCGGCGCAGCACTGCGGCCGGTTGCCCGTAATACCTTTCGAGAAAGGCGTCGATCCGTTGCCCGGCGCGGCCGGCATCCTCGTCGATCGCCAAGGTCACGTAAATCGCGGCGACGAACCCGCCGGCGTCGCGCCCCGCTTCGCGAAGGATCTGCTGCACCTCGACCCATTGCTGCTTCCAGCGGGCGAGGTCGGCCTCGTTGGCGAACCAGCCGTCGAAATGCCGCGCCGCCCGTTCGAGGGCGGGGCGGACAGACCCCGCCATCCAGATCGGCGGACCGCCGGCACGGTATGGGGTCGGCCCCAGCACGCCCCTTTGCACCGGCCAGCGGCCTTGCCAGTCGACCGGCTTTCCGGCCCACAAGGCGCGCGCCAGCCGCAGGCCTTCCATCATGCGCCCGACACGGCCTTCGAACGGTACGCCCGCCGCCGCGAATTCCGCGCGGATGTTGGGCACATCGCTGGCTATCCCCGCCCCGAGGACGAGCCGTCCCTCGCTGATTTGATCGAGTGTGGCGAGCTGATGCGCCAGCACAACCGGATTGCGCAGCGCCGGCAGAAAGACCGCGGTACCGAGCGCCACCTTTCGCGTACGTGCCGCCACCGCGGCCAGCAGAGTGAGCGGGTCATGACGCGGCCGAGCCAGCAGCGAATCGCCGACCCACACCGAGTCAAAGCCCAATCCCTCGGCGCGAGCCGCCAGCTCCAGCAAAGGCCCGGTCCCCGGCCGGCCTTCCATGACCCGCTCCCGGGTCGGCAGCAGATACCCGATCTGTGGCGGCATCGTCCGCGAGCCTGCGGCTAATGCAGGCGCAGCGATGCGCTGATGTGGCGGAACCGGCCGCGGCCGGCAGCCCGCGCCTGCCCGACTTTTACCGAATGGAGCTTGCCCTCGATGTTGCGGCTCCAGAATTCCAGGAAGCGCCGGAGCTCGGGAAAGTCCGGGGCGAGGTCGAGCTTCTGCCAGATAAAGCTCTGCAGCAGATCGGGGTGGTCCGGCATCCGGTAGATGATCTCCGCCGTGGTCAGCCGATACTCACCAAGGCGGGGAATGGCGTCGGTCATTCGGGTCTCCTCTCGGCTCGTTCCCGCTTACCGTGAGCATGCTCCGCCGGTTTCGCCGCAGCAACAGAAAACTCGGCTGAAACAGGATGTTAGCAGCTAGCAGGGAGGAGTGCTGCCAATCCTGGGAACGAGCATCCCTTGAAGCCTTGGCGCGAGGGGTTAATTAAATCACTACCGGAAACATTCATGCTGGCGGTTTGTTTACCGGAAGCCGGTGTCTGCCAGTCCTAAGGTCTCCACAGCGATGAAGCGGGTTTTGTCAGCGCTCGTTGTCTCCGGCGGAATCGCCCTGACGACGGGCATCGTATCCCCTGTGCTCGCCGGAGCGCCAATACCCTTGGCCGATGGCGCGCCGGTCCAAACCCTGGCGCCGGTGGTCAGCCGGATCACCCCGGGCGTCGTCGGCATCTCGGTGCGCGGTCGAGTGCGGGAAGACAACCCGCTACTGCAGGATCCGATGTTCCGCCGCTTCTTCAACCTGCAACAGCAGCCGGTCGAGCGCGAGACACAGGCAACCGGCTCGGGCGTCATTGTCGACGCTGCGCAGGGCTACGTGATGACCAATGCGCATGTCGTCGAGAATGCGAGCAGCATCGAAGTGACGACCAAGGACAACCGGCGGCTGACCGCGAAATTGATCGGCCGCGACCCCGACACAGACATCTCCGTATTGCAGATCCCAGCGAGTGGTCTGACGGCTGTGCCGATCGGCGATTCCGACCGCCTGCAGGTCGGCGATTTCGTGCTGGCGATCGGCAATCCCTTCGGTCTCGGCCAGACCGTGACCTCGGGCATCATCAGCGCGCTCGGGCGCAGCGGTCTGGGGATCGAAGGCTACGAGGATTTCATCCAAACCGACGCGTCGATCAATCCCGGCAATTCCGGCGGCCCATTGGTCGATCTGCAGGGCCGCGTTGTCGGCATCAATACGGCGATCCTAGCGCCCGGCGGCGGCAATATCGGCATCGGTTTTGCCGTCCCGATCAACATGGCTCGCCAGGTCATGGATCAGCTGGTCAATTACGGTGAGGTCAAGCGCGGCCGCATCGGGGTGGCGATCCAGGATCTGACGCCCGACCTCGCCCAGGCGCTCGGCACCAGGCACACCCAAGGGGCGGTAATCGCTCGCGTCTTACCGGGTTCGTCCGCCGAGCGAGCCGGGTTGCGAACCAACGATCTCGTCGTGGCGATCAACGGCGCGCCGATGCGCAGCGGCACCGAGCTGCGCAACCGCGTTGGTCTGTCACGGATCGGCGACGAGGTCGAGCTCACCGTCGAACGCGGCGGCGCAGAACGCAGTGTGACGGTCCGAGTCGAAAAGGCCACGACCACTGCGCAGCGTGTGCGCACAAGACAGCGCTGATCGCGCATGGCGCAAACACCTTACGAGGTGCTCGGCGTCAAGCCGGACGCCAGTGCGGATGATATACGCAAAGTTTACCGCAAGCTCGCCAAGCAGTTTCACCCGGATCTGAACCCCGGGAAACCCGAAGCGGAGGCACGCTTCAAGACGATCTCCGCCGCCTACGATCTGCTCTCCGATCCCGATAAGCGGGCGCGGTACGACAGAGGTGAAATCGACGAAACCGGCGCCGAGCGGCCGCCGCGGGGCTATTATAGAGGCCATGCGGAAGGCGCTCAGGGGTGGCGATACCAGCCCGAAGGCGAGATGGATTTGAGCGATCTGGAGGATCTGTTCGCTGCGTACGGGTCCGCGGGCCGCGGGCGACGCGGCGAGGCGGGAGCGGGCTTCAGGGCGCGCGGCGCCGACCGGCATTTCACCTTGACCGTCGATTTTGTCACGGCGACGACCGGCGGCAAGCAGCGGCTATCGCTCGCCCCCGAGGAATGGCTCGATGTAACGATACCGGCCGGTGTCGAAGACGGTCAGGTGCTGCGGCTCAGAGGCAAGGGCGGCCCGGGCTTTGGCGGCGGCACGGCTGGTGATGCCCTCATCGAAGTCCACGTCGCACCTCATCCGCTGTTCCGCCGGGACGGCGACAATGTTCTGCTCGAATTGCCGGTGAGCCTTGCCGAGGCGGTGCTCGGAGCCAGGGTGTCGGTGCCGACGGTGACGGGTCCGGTAACGATGACGATACCGAAGGGATCGGATACCGGCAGGCAATTACGGCTGCGCGGCAAAGGCATCCAAAAGAAGAGCCCGGGCGACGAAATCGTGACGCTAAAGGTGTTCATCGGGCAGAGCTCTGATCCCGAGCTCGTGGCATTTCTCGAAAAATGGGCGCCGCAACACCGTTTCGATCCGAGGCAGGGAATGCCCACCGCATGATCGCGCTTGACGAGTTGCTGCGCCAAATGAAGGGGCTCGACCGCCGCGACCTGGTGCGGTGGGTCGAAAATCGCTGGGTATTGCCCGAGCGGCGGGACCAGACCTGGATCTTTCACGAGGTCGACGTCGCCCGGGTCGAGTTGATCCTCGAAATCCGCCAGGAATTCGCGATCGACGAGGAGGCGCTGCCGCTGGTCCTCGGCCTCCTCGACCAGGTCTACGAATTGCGTCGCCATTTGCGCCGGATGTGCGATGCGCTTGCGGCCCAGCCATCGGAGGTGCAGGCCGCCGTCAGGCGCGCGCTGCCGCGACGGACAGCACCGGAAATCCCGCACGAGTGAGCCTCGGTGAAGCCGCAATTGTGAAGGAGCGGCGAAGGAGGCAGTATCCGCCCTGAACCGCAAGCACAGGGAGGATCACGTGCAGCTGAGCCGCGAGGAATTGCTCAAAGCCTATCGTGACATGGCGACGATCCGCCAGTTCGAGGAACGCGTGCAGGAAGAGTTCTCGAAAGGCGGCATACCGGGCTTTGTCCATCTCTACGCTGGCGAGGAGGCCTCCGCCGTCGGCGTCTGCACGCATTTGGGGCCGCAGGATCACATCGCCAGCACCCATCGCGGGCACGGCCACAGCATCGCCAAGGGCTGCGACCCTGTCTTGATGATGCAGGAGCTGTTCGCGAAGAAGACCGGGTTGTGCGGAGGCAAGGGCGGATCCATGCACATCGCCGACCTCGACCGCGGCATGCTCGGTGCCAACGGCATCGTCGGCGGCGGGCCGCCGCTCGTCATCGGCGCGGCGCTGACCGCCAAGACACTCGGCCGCAACACCGTCGCCGTCTCGTTCACTGGCGACGGCGGATCCAACCAGGGCACCACCTTCGAGGCAATGAACATGGCGGTAGTGCTAAAGCTGCCGGCGATCTTCGTGTTCGAGAACAACCAGTACGGCGAAGGCACCGCGTTCGAGTATGCGGTCGGCAGCCGCGACATTGCCGGCCGCGCCGCCGGTTTCGGATTACCCGCCGTCAAGGTCAGCGGTGACGATTTCTTCGAGGTGCACGAGGCCGCGCGCGAGGCGGTCGAGCGCGCCCGCGCGGGCGGCGGCCCCAGCGCGATCGAGGTCGATACCTGCCGCTTCTACGGCCACCACTCGGGCGACGCCCAGCTCTACCGTGGCAAGGATGAAGTCAGGCGGCTGCGCGAAGAACGCGACTGCCTGAAACACTTCCGTCGCCGCGTCGGCGAGGCCGGACTCCTCGACGGGGCAGATCTCGACCGCGTCGACAGCGAGATCGCCGCGCTGATCGACCATGCGGTCGAAGTCACGCGGGCGGCGCCACCCCCCGATACGGAAGCACTGTTGCGCGACGTCTATGTCTCTTACTGAGGGAGCGCGCGATGGCACTGAAATCGATCCGCCAGGCGCTCAACGAGGCGCTCGCGCAGGAAATGCGCCGCGACCCGCGCGTCGTCGTCATCGGCGAGGACGTCGCGGGCGGCGCGGGCTCGCAGGGCCAGCGCGACGCCTATGGTGGAGTGCTCGGCGTGACGAAGGGGCTGTTCGGGGAATTCGGCGAGGGCCGCGTCATTGATACCCCGATCACCGAGTCGGCGATCATGGGCGCCGCCGCCGGCGCCGCGGTAACCGGGCTGCGCCCGGTCGCCGAGCTGATGTTCTCGGATTTCTTCGGCGTCTGTTTCGATCAGATCTACAACCAGGCGGCCAAGTTCCGCTACATGTTCGGCGGCAAGGCCAAGACTCCGCTCGTCATCCGCACGATGATCGGCGCCGGGCGCAGCGCCGCGGCCCAACATTCCCAGAGCCCCTACCATATCTTTACTTCGGTGCCCGGGCTCAAATGCGTCGTCCCTTCCAATGCCTATGACGCCAAGGGCCTGTTGATCCAGGCGATCCGCGATGACGACCCGGTGATCTTCTGCGAGCACAAATTGATGTACGATCTGCGCACCGAGGTGCCGGACGAGCCCTATGTGATCCCGTTCGGCGAAGCCAATATCGTGCGCGACGGCGACGACGTGACCGTCGTCGCGCTCTCGCGCATGGTGCACTACGCTGGTGAGGCAATCGACACGCTCGCGAAGGAAGGGATCGAGTGCGAGCTGATCGACCCGCGCACGACCTCGCCGCTCGACGAGGACACGATCCTCGAAAGTGTCGAGCGCACCGGCCGGCTGGTCGTCGTCGACGAATCGACACCCCGCTGCAGCATGGCGGCGGACATCGCAGCGCTCGTGGCCGACCGGGCGTTCGCGTCGCTGAAGGCCCCGGTCAAGCGGGTGACCGCACCGCACACCCCGGTGCCCTTCGCGCCGTCCTTGGAAAAGCTCTACATCCCGAGCCCCGAGCGGATCGCCGACGCAGTACGCGAAGTTCACGGGTACGGACGGTGAGAATCAGACTTTAATTCGTCGCCCCCGCGAAAGCGGGGGTCCAGGAGCCCGAGGCAATGTGCCAGCCCCTTCTGGATTCCCGCTTTCGCGGGAATGACGAACGAGGTGCCCAATGAGCGCGGAAATTACAGCGATCACGATGCCGAAATGGGGCCTGACGATGACCGAGGGCAAGGTCGTCGGGTGGCTCAAGCAGCCGGGCCAGAGCTTTGCCGAGGGCGAGGAACTCCTCGAGATCGAGACGACCAAAATTACCAACGTCATGGAAGCGCCGGCACGGGGCACCTTGCGGCGGATCGTGGCGCCGGCAGGTGCGACCCTGCCGGTCGGCGGCTTGCTCGCGGTAGTCGCTCCCGAGGAGGTGGCGGAAGGCGAGATCGACACTTTCGTCGCCGGGTTTGCCGTCCCCGAACCGTCGGCCGAAGCGAAAGCCGACACCGAAGCTGCAAGGCCTCGCGAATTAGAGGCCGCCGGCCTGCGCCTGCGCTATCTCGCCCTCGGCGAGGGCGACAGCGTCCCGGTCCTCTTGCTGCACGGCTTCGGCGCCGATCTCAACACCTGGATGTTCACGCAGCCCGCTCTAGCGGAAGGGAGGCGGGTCGTCGCCCTGGATCTGCCGGGCCACGGTGGATCTGCCAAACAGCTGGACCGCGCCGATGCGGAGAGCCTGGCCGCCATCGTCGACCATGCACTGAACGCGCTCGGCATCGAACGGCTGCACCTCGTCGGACATTCGATGGGCGGCGGCATCGCCATCTCGCTCGCCCTGCGCGAGCCCGAGCGCGTGGCGACTCTGACGCTCATATCATCGGCCTCGCTCGGGCCCGAGATCAACGCGGCCTTTATCGACGGTTTTGTGCGCGCGGCGCGCCGCCGCGAGGCGATCGAGGCACTCAAGCTCCTGGTCCACGATCCGGCGCTCGTCAGCCGTACGATGGTCGAGGATGTACTGCGCTACAAGAGACTGGACGGGGTGCCCGAGGCCTTGGCAGCTTTTGCCGAGCAATGGTTTCCCGGTGGCCGGCAACGGGCCGGCCTCAGTGAAGCCGTCGCCACGCTAAAACTGCCGGTGCAAATCATCTGGGGTCGGGAAGACCGCATCATCCCCGTCGCCCACGCCGAAGCACTCGCGTCGCGCCTGCCGGTTCACATCCTCGAGCAAACCGGACACCTGCCGCATATGGAAAAAGCCGGCGAGGTCAACCGGCTGATAAGAAGGCTGATCGAAAACCAGGCCTGAGGTGAGCGCCGTATAGCGCGGGTCAGCAGCGGCCGGAAGCGGCCAGGCGGCGGCGGAGCAGTGTCCGCATGAACCTGTTACGGCTCCGGCCCGTCTGCGCCAACAGAGGCTTTGTTGCAGGGGCCTGGGGAGCAGAAGAAGCTGCCATTCCCGATGCCTCCTCGGCGGAATAGCGGCGCTCGAAATCCTCGTCACTAAAGGTCAAACCAACGTCTTCTTCTTCGGTCATTGGACCTCTCCTCCTCTACTGCCGCTCGTATTTCACGACACGGCGCACCCGGCCCCACTCGCCCGGCTGAACGACGTAGAGGTCGCCGTGTGAATCCACCCAGATGCCGTGGCACGACCGGTTGACCGGCCCGTCGCCCCAGCGCGCCAGGCGCTCGCCGTCGAGCGTCAGGATGCTGATCATGCCGCCATTGTGCTCGGGGATGTAGACTGTGTCGTCTTCGTCGACATAGAAGAATGCCGGGCCGATCAGCTCGGTCGGCCAGATTGTCAGCAATTTGCCGTCCTGGTCGAAGACCTGCACCCGATCGTTTTCGCGGTCTGCGACCAGCACGCGTCCGCGGCGGTCGATCCAAACGCCGTGCGGCAGGTTGAACTGCCCGGGCCCATTGCCCGGCTCACCCCAGGAGAATAGATATTTCGCGTCGGCAGAGAATTTGTGCACGCGGGCATTGCCGTAACCGTCCGTCATGAACATCTCGCCGCTCGGCGCAAACGCGATGTCGGTCGGCAGGTTGAACGGCCCGCCGCCATGTGTGACTTTCTTCCACGCCGACGAGCTGAAATCGTCTGCCGGCACCCCGGTATCGGAGCGCTGGCCCTTGGTGCCGATGGTCTGCAACAGCTGGCCATCGGTCGTGAATTTTATGAACTGGCCGTGATGCTCGTCGGTGAGCCAGACAAAGTCGTTCTCGTCGATGCGGATCGCGTGGGGAAACGTGAACATCCCCGTCCCCCAGGACGACAGAAAGCTGCCGTCCCGATCGAAGATTACGACGGGGTGCTCGGCATTTCGGTTGAAGCAGTAGACGCGGTCTCGTGAATCAACGGAAACGGCGCACGCCCTCACCTCGATACTTTCGGGAGGGTGAGCCCAATCCTCGCGCACTTTGTAGGTATACTTGCCGCTGCCGACGATCGGATCCATCGTTTCCCCTTTCGTTTTTATCAGCGCCGCTACTCAACATCTTACTCGCCTGCAGCTGAATTTCATGAGCCTATTCTGCATCGGGAGTATGCAACAACACCGACCCGTGCCTTCGTGCGCCGCGGCCGGTAAGGGCTGCGGCGGCTGGTTACAGCATCCCGAGTTCGAGCCGGGCTTCCTCGCTCATTCGGTCGGGTCCCCAAGGGGGCGACCAGACGAGCTTGACGCGCACGTCGTCGACCCCGGGGACGGAGAGGATCGCGGTCTCGACCTCACCCGGCATGCTGGCGGCGACGGGGCAGGCCGGCGTCGTCAGGGTCATCTCGACATAGACGATGCCGCCTTTTTTGACGATCAGCTCGTAGATCAGGCCGAGTTCGACGAGATCCATCGGGATTTCAGGATCCCGCACGGTCTTCAGCGCCTCCAGCACCGGCCCCATCAGCGCCGGGTCGTCCTCGCCGCCCTCCGGGCGCTCGACGTCCTCACCGGCAGCGGGCGGGTTCGCATCGAAGTCGAACGGATCGCGATCCATCTTTCTTACTCCGTCTTGACCGTCGCGCCCGGGCTTTTCAGCGCCGCCTCGAGCGCGTGCCATGACAACGTCGCGCATTTGACGCGGGCCGGGTAGGCCTTGACCCCGGTCAGCGGCTCGAGCCGGTCCATCTCCTCGGCCAACGGCTCCGGCAGGTCGGGCCCCGGCTCGCCGCCGGTCGCCCGCGCGTGGAATTGCGCGAATAGGGCACGCGCCTCGGCGATCGTCTTGCCCTTCAGCACCTCGGTCATCAGTGACGCCGCCGCGGTCGAGATCGCGCAGCCGCGCCCCTGAAAGCTGACATCGGCGATCCGGTCGCCATCCAGGGTCACGTAGACCGTCACCCGGTCGCCGCACAACGGGTTGTGGCCTTGCGCGAAATGTGTCGGATGCTCGATGGCTCGGAAATTCCGCGGGTGGCGGCCGTGGTCGAGGATGATGTCCTGATAGAGCTCGCGCAAATCCATCATCGCAGGAACATCTCCCGGGCGGCTTCGAGCGCCTCGGCCAGCCGGTCGATGTCGCTCTCGTCATTGTATACGCCGAGCGAGGCGCGGGTGGTGGCGGCGAGCCCCAGTTTCTCGACGAGCGGCTGCGCGCAGTGATGACCGGCGCGCACCGCCACGTGATGTTGATCGAGCACCTGAGCCAGGTCGTGCGGATGCACCCCTTCGAGGTCGAAGGAGAGAATGCCCAGCCGGCGCTGGCCGGCCTCGACCAGGCGGAGATCCGGAATGCGCGACAGCCGGTCGACACCGTAGCCGGTCAGCGCCTCCTCATGTTCGAGAATGTTGTCGCGCCCCAATTCCTCGATGAAGTCGATCGCGGTGCCGAGCCCGATCGCACCTGAAATGTCCGGGGTGCCGGCTTCGAAGCGATGCGGCGGGTCCTGAAACTCGCTTTTTTCGAAAGTGACATTGAGGATCATCTCGCCGCCGCCTTGCCAAGGCGGCATCTCCGACAGCAGCTCGTACTTGCCATAAAGCACGCCGATGCCAGTCGGTCCGTAGGTCTTGTGTCCGGAAAAGACGTAGAAATCGCAATCGAGGGCTTGCACATCAACGGTGAGCCGGGGTGCCCCCTGGCAGCCGTCTATCAGCACCTTCGCGCCGTGCCGGTGGGCGAGCCGGGTGATGGTCTCGATCGGCACGAGCGCACCCGTCGCATTTGCGAGGTGGGTCATCGCGACGAGCCGGGTTCGGGGCGACAGAAGCGCCTCGAAGGAGGCCAGGTCCAAACCTCCCGTCATATCGATCGGCGCCACGACCAGCCGGATGCCGATGCGGTCGCGCAGCAATTGCCACGGCACGATGTTCGAATGATGCTCGAGCTCGCTGATCAATACCTCGTCGCCGGCTTTGAGGAAGGTCGCGCCCCAGCTCTGGGCGATGAGGTTTATGCCCTCGGTCGCACCGCGCACGAAGACGATCTCGCGCGAGTCGGCGGCGTTCAAAAACGCCCTCATCTTCTCGCGAGCCTCTTCGAACAACTCGGTCGAGCGAGCGCTCAGCCGATAAACGCCGCGATGCACATTCGCGTAATCGGTGCTGTAGAAATTCGAGATCCGGTCGATGACCGAGCGCGGTTTCTGCGCGCTGGCGCCGCTATCGAGAAATACGAGACCGGGATTGCTCGTGAAGATCGGGAACTCGCGCTTTATCTCCTGCGGGTCAAACCCCGACCCTAACCCTCCCCCGCTTGCGGGGGAGGAAAGGGTGGGGGCCCCGGGATAAACCGTTCTCAAACTCGCCGGCCTCATTCCTACTCCTCCAAAGTCGCCAGGCACCGGACGAGCCGCGCATGCAGGTGTTCGCGCAGCGCGGCCTGCTCGACCAGCTCGACCGCCTCCCGGGCGAAAGCTTCGATCAGCATTCGGCGCGCCTCGTCGCTTGCGATGCCACGGGCACGCAGATAAAAAAGGGCCGCCTCGTCGAGATCGCCGACCGCGGCGCCATGGCTGCATTTGACGTCGTCAGCATAGATTTCGAGCTCGGGCTTGGTGTCGATCGCCGCGCGTGGGCCGAGCACCAGATTGCGGCTCAGCTGATGGGCGTCGACCTTCTGGGCGCCGGGGCGCACGGTGATGCGGCCCTGAAAGGCGCCGTGGGCCCGCCCCGCGGCTACCCCTTTGAAGGTCTCGCGGGTCTCGCCGCCCGGCGCCATGTGATCCACCGTCGTCAGGATATTGGCCTCTTGTCGGCCCGACAGCAAAAAGGCGCCGTTGAGATCGCAACGGCTCTTTTCGCCCTCGCTGCGCACAGTCGCTTCGTGCCGCACCGTCCGGCCGCCCAGCAACAGGACAAAGCTGGACAGCCGCGAGGCTGCGTCGAGCGTCGCGAGCGTCTCGCCGAAATGCACCGCTTCCACGCCTTCCTCGACGAGCGTAATTCGGGCGAGCTCAGCGCGGGCGCCGAGCCGCAGCTCGGCCACGTCGTTGCGCCAGTAATCGCCGACGCCGGCATAGCTCTCGACGAGCGTGGCACGGCTGTCTCGACCGGCGACGACGAGGCTGCGGGTGTGCAGCGAGCCGCCGGTGTTGTCATCGGACAGATGGACGATCTCGACCGGCCGTTCCAGGGCAGTACCGGGCGCGACATCAAGCACAAACCCGTCCGCGAAAAATGCCGCATTGAGCGATACGAACGGCCGGTCCGGCGATTGCGTCTCGAGCCCGGCGCGTACTAAGTCCGGCCGCTCGGCGATGGCCGCCGCCATCGGCCCGAGCCACACGCCCGACGGAAGTTGATCGAGCCGAGACAGCTCCGGCGAAAATCTGCCATTCACGAGCACGAGCCTATGTGCCGGTTCGGCCAAGCCAATTTCCGCGAGCTGAGCGCGTACGGCGGATGTGATGACGGACGACTCCCGCCCGACCGGCAGCATCGGCCGTTGCTCGAGCCGGTGCAGATCGAGATAACGCCAAGCTTCGCTGCGCCGAGACGGAAACCCCAGCTCGGCGAAGCGGGCAAGGCCGCGGTTGCGATAGCCCGCTAGCCACTCTGGATCACCCTCGTGGCGGGCGCGCCCGAACGTTTCAAGATAGGGTCGCGTCTCGGGCTTGACCGGGAAATCGACGACGGCGCTCATCGGAGTTGTTCCCGTTTCCTCAGGCCGCGTCTTCGACGCCGTAACCGCGCCGCTCCAGCTCCAGGGCGAGGCTCTTGTCGCCCGACTGGACGATACGGCCGCCTTGCAGCACGTGCACCCGGTCCGGCTCGACATAGTCGAGGAGCCGCTGGTAATGCGTGATCATCACGATCGCACGGTCGGGCGCGCGCTGCTGGTTCACCCCGCGCGCCACCATTTTCAATGCGTCGATATCGAGGCCGCTGTCGGTCTCATCGAGAATCGCGAGGCGCGGTTCGAGCATCGCCATTTGAAAGACTTCGTTGCGCTTCTTCTCGCCGCCCGAAAAACCGACATTGACGGCGCGCTGCAAGAGGTCCTCGCCGATGTCCAAAAGCTTGAGCTTGGCGCGCACGATCCTGAGGAACTGACCGGCATCGATCTCGGGCTCGCCGCGGTGGCGGTGCTGCGCGTTGATCGCGGTGCGCAGGAAATACATGTTGTTCACGCCCGGAATCTCGACCGGGTATTGGAAGGCGAGAAACAAGCCTTCGCGCGCCCGCTCATCGGCCTCCATCGCGAGGAGGTCGCGGCCGAGATAGGTCACCGTGCCTTGGCTGATTTCGTAGCCTTCACGGCCGGCGAGCACCGCGGCGAGCGTGCTCTTGCCCGAGCCGTTTGGGCCCATAATCGCGTGCACCTCGCCGGCATTCACCGAGAGATCGATCCCGCGCAGGATCTCGCGGCCATCAGCCAGCCGCGCGTGCAGATTATTAATTTCCAGCATCATTTCCACTATTCAATTCCTACCATCGGGCAAGCGGCCGGACCTGTTTCACCTGTTTTATCAGGAGCAGATCAGGCTGCCTCAACCGACGCTGCCCTCGAGGCTGACGGCGAGCAGCTTTTGCGCTTCGACCGCAAATTCCATCGGCAGCTCTTTCAGGACCTCCTTGCAGAAGCCGTTGACGATCAGCGACACCGCGTCCTCAGCGCTCAAGCCCCGCTGCCGGCAATAGAACAGCTGGTCCTCGCTGATCTTCGACGTCGTCGCCTCGTGCTCGACTCGGGCGGAGGGGTTGCGCACCTCGATATAGGGCACGGTGTGCGCGCCGCATCGGTCGCCGATCAGCAGCGAGTCGCATTGCGTGTGATTGCGCGCGCCCTGCGCCCTCGGCTGCACGCGCACGAGACCGCGATAGGTGTTTTGCCCGCGGCCGGCCGAAATGCCCTTCGAGACGATCGTCGAGCGCGTGTCCTTGCCGATATGGATCATCTTGGTCCCGGTATCGGCCTGTTGGCGATTATTGGTGATCGCCACCGAGTAGAACTCGCCGACCGAGTGGTCGCCCTCGAGCACGCAGCTCGGATATTTCCAGGTGATCGCCGAGCCGGTCTCGACCTGGGTCCACGAGATCTTGGATCGCGCGCCGCGGCAGGCGCCGCGCTTGGTCACGAAATTATAGATGCCGCCCCGGCCTTCGGCGTCGCCGGGGTACCAGTTCTGCACCGTCGAATATTTGATTTGCGCGTCTTCGTGCGCGATCAGCTCGACGACCGCCGCGTGGAGCTGGTTCTCGTCGCGTTGCGGCGCGGTGCAGCCTTCGAGATAGCTGACATAGGCGCCGGCATCGGCGATCAGCAAGGTGCGCTCGAACTGACCGGTCTTGGCGGCATTGATGCGGAAATAGGTGCTCAGCTCCATCGGGCAGCGCACGCCCGGCGGGATATACGCAAAGGAGCCGTCGCTGAAGACGGCGGAGTTCAGCGCTGCAAAAAAGTTATCGTTCTGCGGCACCACAGTGCCGAGATATTTACGCACCAGCTCGGGGTGTTCGCGTACCGCCTCCCCCATCGAGCAGAAGACGATGCCGAGCTTTGAGAGCTCGCCCTTGAACGTCGTCGCCACCGAGATGCTGTCGAACACCGCGTCGACGGCGACCCCGGCGAGCGCCTCACGCTCACGCAGCGGGATGCCGAGCTTCTCGTAGGTGCGCAGCAGTTCCGGATCGACCTCGTCGAGCGATTTCGGCCCGGTATTCTGTTTTGGCGCCGAATAATAGGTGGCGGCCTCATAATCGATCGGCGCGAGATTGAGCTTGGCCCAATTCGGCTGAACCATCTCTCGCCACGCGCGGTATGCCGCCAGCCGCCATTCGAGCAGCCATTCAGGCTCGTCTTTCTTGGCCGAAATGAAGCGCACCGTATCTTCGGTGAGACCCGGCGGCGCCGTCTCGGCCTCGATATCGGTGACAAAACCGTATTTGTAGCCCGCTTGCGAGAGCGAGCGGACGGTGTGCAGAGTTTCGCTTGAGGCTGTCATGCGGAATATCTGGGCTCGTCGGGTTGTGACGGATTGGCCGAAGGAGAAATTCGAGGCGCGAAAGCCGCCGGGGTCAGCATCGCATCGAGGGAAACCGCCGACAGCGCCTCCCCCACCGCCCGATTGATCGCCGCCCAATGCGGCCGGGTCGGGCAGTAGCTCGTGCGCGCGCATTCGTCGACATGGACCGAGCATTGGGTCAGCCCAATGTCGCCGTCGATAGCGGCCACGACCTCGGCCACGGAGATCGATGTCGCGATCCGCGCCAGGCGGTATCCGCCGCCGACGCCTCGTGCCGCCGTGACGAGGCCGGCATGCGCCAACGCCTTCAGGACCTTCGCGACGGTGGCCTGTGGCAGCCGTGTCTCGGTCGCCACCGTCCCGGCGGTGAGCTGCCGGTCGGGGTGGGCCGCCAGGTGAGTGGCGACGATGACGCCGTAATCGGCGAGTTTGCTGAGAATGATCATCGCTCTTGCGGCCTGACTTCTGAATTCGGACCGATTTGGTCCGTTAATACATCGTCGCTCGGTGCGCCCCGGTCAAGTCCAAAAGCCGGAGAGCTCACGCAAGGGCGTGTCGGATCGTCAACCACCCGTATAAGGGGGATTGCACGAGCGAAGGATAACTCGAATGTCAAAAATTCCGACACTCCAACCAGCCCTCACCAAAAACAAAGCCGGCACCCGAGGGTGCCGGCATGTGCAAAGAACGTGGAAGCTGTGGTTCAGATTTTCTTGCGACGGCGGATCACACCGAGCCCGGCCAGCCCGACGCCCAGTAGCGCGAGGCTGGCCGGCTCGGGAACAGCGGTGGTCCACGCACCGGTAAAGGCCCCTCCTGATACGCCTGTACCGGGAAGCAGTGCAATGTTAACGAAATAGGCCTCCCCTGGGGACAAGTCCGCAGTCGCGCTCGGCGCGGTGAACGTGATGCTGTCCGGGCTGGCCGCGCTGAAGCTCGGCGTCCAGGCAACACCAGTGGTGGTGCAGAACACCGTGCCGCCGGTTTCGGTGCCGCCGCAGTCCTGGCCAAGACCGCGGGTAACCTCTGCCGGATCGAGCGGGTGAAGGAACGTGATCTCGAAATCGCTTACGGTCACGGTTTCACCCGATGCCGTGAGACCCTTACTGAAGCCCGGGCTGCCCCAGCCGACATCCATGGTGCCACCCACAATGGGCGAGCCCGTGCCATAGGACCACGGCTCCTGCGTGGCGCCCGGTCCGAGGAACCCGCTCGCGCCCGACCCGCTGAAGGTGCGTTCGACGGCCGCTTGGGACGCTCCGGCAATTCCGACCAAAGCGCCGACCGCCACTCCGGCCAACAGCAATTTCTTCATCGGATGATCTCCATTTTGCCGGATGTAAGTTTGACGATGCCGATGATTAACGAGCAGCAATATCTATGCCATTCTCAAATCTGTGCGCATTTCAGAGCCTTCGGCACGAGCCCTGAGTGGTTCCCGCAGATGTGTAAAGTTTTCCGACTCACGTCCGCGGAAGCCAAGGCCAGCGCCTTCGGCCGATGCTGCAGCCTACCCGGTTTACAACAGAGAGAGTTTCGCCATTCGGCCCTCTATATGGTTAAAATTCAGAACCTCAAGCTAAGATATACTACTTTTAGTGGTATTAGAGGATAGAAGATGGCGTCACAACAAAGTCCACGAAGAGGCAATTTTGTGTAAAGATTTCCGACCTCGTGACATTGTGAGGGGCCGGGCGCCCAACGCCGCGATATATACGGCGAGCCGAGCGGACGACCCGGTTTCCGCGCGAACCCCAATGGCTCGCTCCCGTCCGAGTGCCCCGTGGCGGGCGTGGGTGCCCCTTCCCGCTCGCGCGGGGAAGATGATAGTTTCTGGCCATGGACATTCCCGAGCCGCGGCCGAGCGCGCACGGCGCTGCGAGGGTCGGCCGCAACGACGCCTGCCCGTGCGGCAGCGGGCGCAAGTACAAATTCTGCTGCGGAGCGGCCACACCTGCGGCCAGGAAAAACACAACAAAGCTCTTGGCTCCGGCCGGTTCCGCCGAGAGAGTTGTTCAGCATGCCGCGAGCTTGCTGAGGGCCGGCAGGTACGAGGAGGCGATTGCGCCGTTGCAGCAGGCGGCACGGCTCCTTCCTTACAACCCGTCGGTGCTCAGCGATCTCGGGCTCGCTTGCCTGCGCTGCCGGCGCCCGGCGGAAGCGATCGGCTGGTTCAGGCGGTCGCTCGGACTGCGGCCGAATTTCGCCCGCACCCATAATCACCTCGCCACCGCCCTGGAACGGACCGGAGACGAGGAAGCGGCACTGGCCGCTTGTCGCCGGGCGATCGCGCTGAATCCAAAGCTGGCCGAGGCCCATTACCGTATGGCCGGCTTGATGATGGCGAAAGGCAAGCGGCGGGAAGCGACCGAAGCGTACGAGCGCGCGTCTGCCGCTGCCGGCGGAACGAGCTTCGGCCGCCTTTGTCGGGTCAACGCGCTGATGGTGCGGGACCAGATGGACGAAGCCGAGAACCAGCTGCGACGGCTGATTGCGCAAGAGCCGACAAGCAGCGAGGCCCATCGGCTGTTCGGCAACCTTCTGGCCGCAGTAGGGCGGTTCGACGAGGCGACCGCGTCTTTCGAGCGGTCGATCGCGTTGGCGCCGCGGGATGTCAGCGGCTACAACGGTCTCATATCATCGCGGCGGCTCACCGAGGCGGACCGGCCGCTGGTCGCGCGCGTGCTGGCGCGGCTCGAAGACGGCGACCTGACCGAGGTCGATCGCATGAATCTCGATTTTGGGGTCGGCAAGGCGCTCGACGATCTGGGTGACTATGCCGGCGCGATGCGGCACTTCGACGCCGCGAATCGGGTTCGCCACGGCTTCTCCTGCCTCCCCCGCACCCTTTTCGCCCAAAGGATCGAACGGCTGATCGGGCGCTTTACCGCCGAATTCTTCGCTGCCAACCGGGCGATCGGCCAGGATGACGAGATCCCGGTCCTGATCCTCGGCATGCCGCGCTCCGGCACGACCTTGACCGAACGCATCATCTCCAGCCATTCGCTGGTCGGGGGCGGTGGCGAGCTCGACTTCTGGAACGAGCACGGACCGGCTATGGTCGAGACCGAGACCGTCCGGCTCGCTGCAGCGGCCGACCGGCTCCATAAGGACTACCGCCAGCTACTGCGCAGCGTCGCTCCCAGTGCGCTCCGCATCACCGACAAGATGCCGTTCAACTTTCTCTGGATCGGGCTGATCCATCTGTTCTTGCCGAACGCGCGGATCATTCATTGCCGGCGCAACCCGATCGACACCTGCCTGTCGATCTACACGAACGCGTTCGCCATGCGCTGGGATTTTGCCAGCGACCGCGGCGATCTCGTCTTTTATTATCGTCAGTACCTACGCTTGATGGATCACTGGCGAACGGTGCTCCCGCCCGACCGGCTGCTCGACGTCGATTATGAAGACTTGACGGCCGATCCCGAGGGAACTGCAAGACGGCTGATTGCCTTTTGCGGGCTCGACTGGGACTCCGCCTGCCTCGAGCCCGAACGCAACCGCGACCCGATGAGCACCGCCAGCCTCTGGCAAGCGCGCCAGCCGATCTACCGCCACTCGGTCGAACGCTGGCGGAACTACGAACCGTGGCTCGGCGAGCTCCGGCAACTGAGCCCGGGCTGACATATACGCGGCAGATGGCTGTGGTGTCTGCAGCCACGCCGGCATCTACAGCCACCGATCGACGCGGCCGCGCCCGGCTACTCATCGGCCCGGAAGGTTCTCGTTGTAGGTGATGCGGCGCGCACAGCTTGCTGCGGTCGCGCACGCATACCACTTGATCTTCGGGCCTGCCGCCACCGCACCTTGCCCGACGAGTAAGATGAAGATCCTTGTCGTCGAAGACGATCGTGAGACGGCGACCTACTTGACCAAAGGTCTGAGCGAAAGCGGCTATACTGTCGATTGCGCCGCTGACGGACGCGAAGGTTTGTTTCTCGCGACTTCCGGCGATTACAGCGCCATGGTTCTCGACCGCATGCTGCCGAGCATGGACGGCCTTTCGGTGCTGGGCGCGCTGCGCGCAGCCGAGATCCGCACGCCGGCGCTGATCCTCAGCGCGCTCGGCAGCGTCGACGACCGCGTCAAGGGATTGCGCGCCGGCGGTGACGACTACCTGGTCAAGCCATTCGCCTTCAGTGAGCTGCTCGCCCGCCTCGAGGCGCTGCTGCGGCGCGGCGCCGGGCCGACAGCCACGACTAGGCTGCGGGTCGCCGATCTCGAGCTGGACTTATTGACCCGCAATGTCAGGCGGGGCGGCAAGGCGATCGAGGTACTGCCGCGCGAGTTCCGATTGCTGGAATATCTGATGCGCAACGCCGGCCACGTGGTTACCCGCACGATGCTCCTGGAGCATGTCTGGGATTATCATTTCGATCCGCAGACCAACGTCATCGATGTCCATATCAGTCGCCTGCGCCAGAAGATCGACAAGGGCTTCGATCATCCGCTGCTGCACACGGTTCGCGGCGCCGGCTACTGCCTGCGATCCCCGGAGTAACCGCGAGGCGGGCACCGATGGTCATCGAAGAACTTCGGTTCGCCTCTGAGGGACGCCTATCGGCGGCACAAATTCTTCGCAATGCCCGACTGATCGTCGGGACTCATGCGTTCCGGCTAGCGGCGCTTTACTTTCTCGTTTTTGCGGCCTCGGTGCTCGGCGTTTTGCTGTTCGTCTACTTGACCAGCGCAGGTTTTGTAGAGCGGCAGACCGAGGCAACGCTCGACGCAGAGATCACCGGGCTTGCCGAGCAATACGCGCAGCGAGGTTTGAGCGGGCTGATCCAGATCGTGGCGGCGCGCAGCGCCGGCGATCGCGGCGACGCCATGATCTACCTGGTGACCGACCCCGACGGAAAGCCTCTCGTCGGCAATATCGCCGCTTGGCCAGCCGGTGTGCCGACCCGTTCCGCCTGGTTGTCCTTCGCCCTCGAGCGAACAGTCAACGGCCGCAGCGAGCTCCATCCCGCCCGGGGTAGGCTGTTCGTCATCCCCGGCGGGTATCGGCTGCTGGTCGGGCGTGACATCAGCGACGCGGCGGCCTTCCGAAGCGAAGTCAGAACGACCCTTTTGTGGGCCGGGTCGATCGCGCTCGGCATCGGCCTGATCGGCGGCACAGTCATGAGCCGCAACCTGTTGCGGCGTGTCGAGCAGGTGAACCGGACGAGCGAGCGGGTCATGGCCGGAAATCTTTCAGACCGCATCCCGCTGCACGGCACGAGTGACGAGTTCGACCAGCTCGCCGCCAACCTCAACCGGATGCTCGACCAGATCGAACGGCTGATGACGGCGATGCGCGAGGTCACGGATGACGTCGCGCACGATCTGAGGACGCCGCTCTCGCGGCTGCGCACCCGGCTCGAACGCGCGTTGGTTGGTCAATCTGAGGCCGATGCATCCGCGACCTATCCAGCCGCCGGTGCGAGCCAGAGCGAGGCAATTCGCGCCGCGATCGACGAGGCAGACCGTCTGCTCGCGACCTTCAACGCGCTCCTCAGCATAGCCGAATTGGAAGCGGGCGCACGCCGCGACCAAACCGCGCCGCTGGACCTCTCTGAAGTCGCCCGGTCAGCCGCCGAACTCTATGAGCCAGTCGCCGAGGAAAAGGGGTTCGCTCTGACTGTCGTGGCCCAGCCCGGCGTCAGTATCCGCGGCGACCGGCACCTTCTATCGCAAGCAGTAGCCAATCTTCTCGACAACGCGCTCAAATACGCCGGCGGAGGCCAGATCGAGCTGCGGGTATTTCCCGAAAACGGGCAAGCAGTTCTTGAATTATCGGATCAGGGGCCGGGAATTCCAGAGGCGGATCGGCACAGCGTGCTCGACCGCTTCGTCCGCCTCGAGCCGAGCCGTACGACCCCCGGAAACGGCCTCGGCCTGAGCCTCGTCCGCGCCATCGCCCGGCGGCACGACGGCTCGGTTACGCTGCAGGACAACAGACCGGGGCTGCGAGTCCGGCTGCAATTCGCGAGACTGCCGATGTAGGCTTCGGCCGCGAACTCCTCAGCCCTTGTCCCTCCGGCGCTCCCGCTTTTCGATGCGGCGCGCGGTCTCCACCATCATTTCGCGGAACTCCCGGGCCTCGAGACCGGCACTGCGCAGCACGGGCGTCATCACCTCGTCCGCGAGCAGATCTTCGAGGCTCGGCTCATAACGGCAGCACTCAAAGCGCTCGTCCATGACTCCCCTCCTTACCTGTCCGATTTTACGCAGGATGACCGCGAAGCATGTCCGCTTTATGTCCGCAGATCGATGATTTCGCGGCAATTCGTATGGGCGCCTGCCGTTATTATCCCGCTGGTAGCGTCAATACGGCGTCAACGCCTGCCTGGTTGTCTGCTGCCGGGCACCGTCACGAAATCGCTGTAGCCGCCCAGCCGGATGCCGAGTTCGGCAACTAGGCTCTTGGCGGAAGAGCTCAACAAGGCCGCGAGCTCTTCCTCGTGACGGTAGCCCGGCATCGCCGCACTCAGCACTGCGCTGCGTATGGTTGCGGGGTGAAAATAAATCTCGCTGAGCCCTTGCGGGAGGTGCGGAAGGAGCCGCAACAGCCGCTCCTCTACCATCGCACCCGTCCAGGCGAGGCCGAAAAGGTTGTCGTTGACGAACAGACCGGCGCTCTGCAATCGGCGGCGTAACCACTGGATCCATGGGCGGTAGAGCGGCGCCGAGTGGTGCTCGCCGGGGAAAGCGGCGCGCAATGGCTCGACCGGTTCGAAGGGCACCCGCACGGCCGAAATGCCATAATCACGCCCGATTTCGATTATCATCCGTGTGACCGTCGGGTGAATATGCATGTGCTTGTGGGCGTTCACGTGGTCGAGAAGCAGGCCGGTGGCGCGAAATGCCTCGAATTGCGCGCGAACCTCCATCGCGACCTGACGACGAACCTGAGGCAGAGCAAAAAACCGGATGCCGGCGCGGCCCATATTCGGATCGAAGCGGCCATCCCGGCGCACCAAGCCGGGGATTTCGGCGCAAGGGAGCGTCGGAAGCCCATCGACGAGCACCAGATGCAGGCCAACCCGCAAGCTCGGCAGGCGACGGGCACGCGAGACGGCGTCAGCCGCGGCGGGCGCGCCGACCATCAGGCTCGCCGATGACAGAATGCCGCGCCGGTGCGCTTCCTCGACAGCTTCGTTGACGGCGGCGTCGAGCCCGAAATCGTCGGCGCAGACGATCAGGCTTCTCAGCTCGCCATCTCGCGGTTGCGCAGAAACTGGAAAAATTCGACACCCTCGCGCAACCGGCGCCGCATCATCTCTGGGCTCTTGAGCATCTCGGCGACCAGCGAGGCGATCTTGCCGCGCCGGAAATAGAAGCGCTTGTAGAAGGTCTCGAGCGATTCGAAGATCTCGGTATGTGACAGGTGCGGATAGTGCAGCGGCGCGATCTGCACGCCGCGATCATCGATCAATTCGGCATGACCCACGTCGAGCCAGCCGTTCTCGACCGCCTGCCGGTGCAGATAGGTGCCCGGATAAGGCGCGGCGAGCGAAACCTGGATCGTGTGAGGATTTATTTCCGCGGCGAACCGGATCGTTTCCTCGATCGTCTCCTTGCTTTCGCCGGGCAATCCAAGGATGAAGGTGCCGTGGATCGTGATCCCGAGCTCGTGGCAGTCCTTGGTGAACCGCCGCGCGATGTCGATCCGCATCCCCTTCTTGATGTTGTTGAGGATCTGCTGGTTGCCTGTCTCGTAGCCGACGAGCAGCAGTCGCAACCCGTTGTCGCGCAGCACCTCCAGCGTCGCACGCGGCACATTGGCCTTGGCGTTGCACGACCAGGTGACGCCGAGCTTGCCGAGCTCGCGGGCGATCGCCTCGGCGCGCGGCCGGTCATCGGTAAACGTGTCGTCGTCGAAGAAGAATTCCTTCACCTGCGGGAAATAGCTCTTCGCAAGGCGGATTTCGTCGATGACGTGGCCCACGCTGCGCACCCGGTAGCGGTGACCGCCGACGGTCTGCGGCCATAGGCAAAACGTGCATTTCGACCGGCAGCCACGCCCGGTGTAGAGCGACACGTAGGGGTGCTTCAGATAGCCGATGAAGTAATCTTCGACCCGCAAATCGCGCTTGTAGACTTCGGTGACAAAGGGCAGTTGGTCCATGTCTTCGAGGACTGCGCGGTCGCGGTTGTGGGCGATCGCGCCGCTCGGGCTGCGGTAGCTCAGACCGTCGATCTCATCGTACTCCCGACCGTCCGCGACCTCTTTGATCGTAAAATCGAATTCCTCTCGCGCGACAAAGTCGACGGCCGTGGAGGCATTGAGGCTATCCTCGGGCTCAACCGCGACCTTGGCGCCGACAAACCCGATCTTGAGCTTCGGGTTAGTGTCCTTTAGCGCCTCGGCGACGCGCACATCCGAAGCAAAGGACGGCGTCGACGTGTGAAGCACCGCCAGTTCGTATTCTCGGGCGAGCGGCAGGACCTGATCGAGCTTGAGCCGCGCCGGAGGCGCGTCGATCAGCTTGCTGTCTGGCAGGAGGGCTGCCGGCTGGGCGAGCCAGGTCGGGTACCAGAACGACCGGATCTCGCGCTTGGCCTGATAACGCGAACCGGCGCCACCGTCGAAGCCGTCGAAGGACGGCGGGTGCAGGAACAGGGTCTTCATCATAGGAGCTTATCCCTCGGCTGTCATGCGGCCGCTCGCCTCGACGTGAAAAACCTGATCCCGCCAGAAGACCGTTCGCCCGAAAAAGCTGGCGACGAACACGGCGAACGACAAGGCATCGCGCAGCGGCAGCAGCCACGGCTTGGCTGGCGGAAGGCCAAGTGCAGCCGCAATGACCCGCGCCGTGCCCCACCTCAGGACCCAGGAAATCACAAGAAAGGTCGAGGCGGTCAAGCCAAATCCCGCGATTGCAGCAGCGAGCGCGGCGATGACGACCGGATGGGACAGCACCGACCCGGCAAAGCCGGCGGGCGCCATTGCCCGCACCGTGCGCGCCCAGCGCAGCTCGTGCCGCCACAGATCTGCCAGACTGCGCTCACAGACGCGAGCCTCGACGATATAAGGCGACAGGACGACAGAAAGCCCGAGCGCACGGACCTCGTCGCCGATTCGGTGATCGTCGGCGAGTTCGTCCCGCAGACGCACAAATCCGCCGATACGTTCGAGGGTCTCGCGGCGCAGCGCGATCGTCGCGCCAAAACACCCGCCGCCCAATCCCAGCGATTCAGCGACCAGCGCGCTCGGGAGAAACCCGAAATTGATGTGCATGGCCCCGAATTCCGACCATTTCCCGCCGGCCGGCACACCCTTGTCCGGCACACCCTTGTAGAGGCAGGTCACGACCCCGGTCTGCCGATCGCGCAGCGGCGCTGTTACCGCGCCGAGGTAATGCCGATCGACGCGCATGTCGCTGTCGGCGAGCACAATCACGTCGTGCCGCGCAACCTCGAACATGTTTTCGAGATTGGCGACCTTCTTGTTCGACCCGCTGGCCCGCGCATCGACCACGAGGGCGATGTCACAGGCCGGGAGATCGCGAATCAGGGCATGAACGGCGGACAGCGCACCATCCTGCGCGTCATTAACGCCGAGCACGATCTGCAGCGCCGGATAATCCTGCTCGGCGAAGGAGCGCAGATTTTCATAGAGGCCCGGCTCGTCGCCGTGCAACGGCTTCAGCACCGAGACCGCCGGCTGAGTGGGCCCCCACCCCTCCCTCCCCCGCGAGCGGGGGAGGGTTAGGGAGGGGGCACGACGGGCAAACCGCATGACAGCCGCGGCCGCCCCGATCAGATACACCCAGGCGGGAAACAGCACGATGGCGATAGCAAGATTTACTCCCATGGCAAGGTCGACCGGTGTTCTGCACAGCTAGCCCAATCGCTTGCCGCGCGTGTTCCTGCGTATGCTGATTGCGCGTGCATTGCGCTACGGATTGTGTCAGGGACGTTGCGCGTTCATATAGTGGCTCGAGAAGGTACGGGCCGATTTCGGGTCCGGTCTGCTAGCGGCGCGGCAACGAGGCGATGTCATGCGGGTAGTGCTAGCCCAGCCACGAGGCTTTTGCGCGGGGGTCGAACGCGCGATCGAAATCGTCGAGCGCGCGCTCGAAAAGTACGGCCCACCGATCTATGTCCGTCACGAGATCGTGCACAATCGCCACGTCGTCGAACGCCTACGCGCCAAAGGTGCACATTTTGTCGACGAGATCGACGAAATCCCGAAGGGTAGCGTGACGATTTTCAGCGCCCACGGGGTTGCCAGCGCAATCGAGGAACGCGCGACAGACCGCGGGCTTCCGGTCATCGACGCGACCTGCCCGCTGGTCTCGAAAGTGCACATCGAGGGGCAGCGTTATGCCAACCAGGGTCGCGAGATCATCTTGATCGGGCATGCCGGACATCCGGAAATCGTCGGCACTATGGGACGGATCAACGGCCGCGTTCACCTGATCTCGACCCCGGAAGAGGTAGCAAGGCTCAAAGTCGCCGACCCGGACAAGCTCGCCTTTATTACCCAGACCACCCTCAGTGTGGACGACACGCGCGCCGTTATCGAAGCGCTGAAGGTCCGCTTTCCGACGATCGTCGGCCCCGACACCAAGGACATCTGCTACGCAACGCAAAATCGCCAGAGAGCGGCGCGGGAACTCGCAAAGATTGTCGACGTTGTCCTCGTTGTCGGCGCGCCGAACAGCTCGAATTCCAATCGGCTGCGCGAGATCGCGGCGGAAAGCGGGGTGCCCAGCTATCTGATCGAAGATGCTCGCGCGCTCGACCCGAGCTGGATCGAAAACGCTAGAGCCGTCGGCATTACCGCCGGGGCATCGGCCCCGGCAGAACTCGTCGAGGAGGTAATCGACCGCTTGCGAGAGCTGACGCAAGTCGAGCTATCGATCCTGCCCGGCGTCACTGAGAACGTCCGCTTCCGGATGCCTACGCAACTCGCAGACGTCGCCGGCTGAGGCCGGTTCCCCCTCAAACTCAGGTAAAGAGGTTTCGCCGTGCCAATTCCGCTGCGCCAAACGATTCGGGTCGGCGCCTACGTCGTCGCTCAGCATGTCAAGGGTGTCCGGCGCTATCCGTTGGTTCTGATGCTCGAGCCGCTGTTCCGCTGCAACCTGGCCTGCGCCGGTTGCGGTAAGATCGATTATCCGGACGCCATCCTCAATCAGCGCCTCAGCGTCGACGAATGTGTCGCGGCGGCGGATGAATGCGGCGCGCCGATGGTGGTCATCGCGGGCGGCGAACCCTTGCTGCACCGTGAGATCGATGAGATCACCCGGCGCATGATCGCAAAGGAGAAATTCGTCTATCTGTGCACGAACGCGTTACTGCTCGAAAAGAAGATCGACCTCTTCGAGCCGAGCCCTTACTTCGCGTGGACGATCCATCTCGACGGTGATCGCGAGGATCACGACCGCTCGGTATGCCAGAGCGGGGTTTACGATCGCGCCGTCGCGGCGATCAAATTGGCAAAGGCTCGCGGCTTTCGGGTCAACATCAACTCCACACTGTTCGATACCGCCCACCCGGAGCGCATCGCCCGGTTTTTCGACGAGGTGATGGAGATCGGGATCGACGGCATAACCGTATCACCCGGCTATGCCTATGAGCGGGCGCCGGACCAGGAGCATTTCCTCAATCGGCGACGCACGAAGGAATTGTTCCGCGAGATCTTCAAGCGCGATCCGCGGCGCCGCTGGTCGTTCAATCAGTCGAGCTTGTTTCTCGATTTCCTCGCCGGGAACCAATCCTATCATTGCACCCCCTGGGGCAATCCGACGCGCAACTATTTCGGCTGGCAGCGCCCCTGCTACCTGCTGGGCGAAGGCTACGCGAAGACATTCAGGGAGCTGATGGAGGAGACCGACTGGGACGCCTACGGCACCGGCAATTACGAGAAATGCGCCGATTGCATGGTGCATAGCGGGTACGAGGCGACCGCCGTCATGGATTCGGTGAAGCACCCGCTGAAAGCGGCGGCGGTGGCGCTCCGCGGGTTTCGCACCGAGGGCGAGATGGCGCCGGAAATCCCGCTGGACCGGCAACGGCCGGCGAAATACGTATTCTCCCGGCACGTCGAGGAGGCGGTGGCGCGGCTAAAAGGCCGCGGCCAGCCCGCGGAGAACGTGAGCGGGTCCGGCTAGCGCCGACAAAGCCATCCGGGTTTCCCGGGCCAGCCCGATGAGCGTCGCGATCTGCCGCGGGCGGCGCAGGACCGAGCCGAGAACGCGAGCGAGGTTCGGGGTGCCGGCCTCGGACAGCGGGATCAGTGCAGCCGGAGGGAGCTCCCGCCAGGCGGTATCGGCAATCGTCCGGGCGACGATAAAGGGGATGCCGGCCTGCGACGCGATGCGGGCGACGACATCGCTTTCGAGATCGACTGCGAGGGCACCTGTATCACGCCAAGCGCGGCTTTTTTCTGCCTCGGTTGCGAGGATCGCGCTGGCGCCGAACACGGCGCCTTCAAAGGCGCCGATTTGGCGCGCGAGAGCAGCAACGCGGGTTTGGAAAGGTTCCGCCGCGGTCCAGCGATGGCCGGCGGACACGACCTCCGCCGATATGACGACATCACCCGGGCGCAAATGCGGCGCCAAGGCGCCGGCAATGCCGAAGCTCATCAGGCAATTCGCGTGACGGACCGCGTTCTCGACGAGAGCGGCCGTGCGTTCCCGGTCGCCTGCGCCGATCACCACGGGAAACCCTGCTGCGCGCGCGATCTTGGCTTCGGCAGCGAGGCCGGAGGTGCAGAGCACGGTCGACAATCGGTGCATCCGCACCTTCCCAAATAGCCACAGCTCAAAAAGCGGTCGTTCGGACCGCACCCGGACCGGGCTGACGCCCGATATTCGCTTAACGGTTGACAACGTCAAGTCTGGAGGCAAGCGGCACGTTATCGCAATTGGGGCGGCCGCCGCATCGGGCGAAACCCCTAGCCGCCCACCGGGCGTTTGGCCATGGACAAAAGGACGCGGCCCGGCTCATTCGCGTCCCACCCTGCCTCAAATGCCGAACGGGACCTGCCGCGAGTTGCCCCGCGACAGACGGCGAAACCGGGCGAGAGCCCAGAGCGGAAAGAAGGCGCGATAGCCGTGATAACGCAAGTAAAATACGCGCGGGAAACCGACCGCAGTGTACCAGGGCTCGTCCCAGTTGCCGTCTTCGTCCTGGCTGTCGATCAAGTATGCGATCCCGCGAGCGACAGCCGGATTGCCAACCTCGCCGGCGGCCATCAAAGCGAGCAGCGCCCAGGCAGTCTGCGACGAGGTGCTGTAGGGCGCTTCGCCGTGGGGCGCTCCTGTCCAGTAGGATTCGCCGCCTTCCCCCCAGCCGCCGTCCTTGTGCTGGCGAGCGAGGAGCCAGTCGACAGCGCGCCGCACTTCGGGCGAATCCGCCGACAGCCCGGCGCTGTTCAAAGCGGTGAGCACCGACCAGGTCCCGTAGATATAATTGGTCCCCCACCGGCCGAACCAGCTGCCGTCGGGTTCCTGCTCGGCTCGCAGATAGGCTATCGCCGCAGCTACCGCCGGGTGATCGGAGCCGTAGCCGACTTGGGTCAAGAAACTAAGGCAGCGTCCGCTGACATCCGCCGTCGGCGGGTCGAGCAGCGCGCCGTGGTCGGCGAACGGGATGTGGTTCAGATAAAAATGCGTGTTGTCGGCGTCAAAAGATCCCCATCCGCCGCCCCGGCTCTGCATGCCGATGACCCATTCGGCGGCCCGGTCGATCGCCACCCGATATCGCGCCGAGCCGAAGCGGTCGAGGGCAAGAGCGACCGCAGCCGTGTCATCGAGATCGGGGTAGTAGGGGTTCTCGAATTGGAATGCCCACCCGCCGGGCCGCAGGCCAGGGCGGGCCGACGCCCAATCCCCGACGACTTCGAGCACCTGCTTTGTCTGGAGCCAGTCTAGCGCCCGCCTTACGGTCGCTTCCAGGCGGATGTCTTCGACCTCCATCAGCGCATGGGAAGCGAGGGCGGTGTCCCACACTGGGGACAAGCAGGGTTGGCAATAGCTGCGCTCGCCGTCGAGCACCAGCAGCTTGCGCAGGGAGGCCAAAGCCGATGCGTAGCCGGGGTGATCGGGGCTGTATCCCAAACAGTCGAACATCATCGCGGCGTTGGCCATCGCCGGAAAGATGCCGCCAAGGCCATCCTCGCCATTGAGGCGCTCGGTGACGAAGGCGACGGCTTTGTCGATCGCCCGGCGTCGCGCATCCGCTGGAAAGAACGGCTCGGCGACCCGCAACAGCCGGTCGAGCATGCCGAACGCCACCGAGAGTGGCGAGGAGGTCGGACCGCCGATCCAATCCCGCACCGTCTCCGGCGGCTCCAGAAAAAGCTCGCCGACGCTGATGCCGAGCGGGTTGCGGGCCCGCGGCCGCAGTGCCATGAGGACGAGCAGCGGCACGAGAACGGTGCGTGACCAGTAGGAAACCTTGGCGATGTGAAAGGGAGACCAGCTCGGAAGCAGCATGATCTCGACCGGCATGACCGGGACCGCCCGCCACGGAACCTCGCCGAACAATGCAAGCAGGATGCGGGTGAAGACGTTGCAGCGCCGGGCGCCGCCACCGGCCAGGATCGCCCCCCGTGCCCGTACCATATGCGGCGCATCGACCGGATCGCCGGCCGCCTTCAGCGCGAAATAGGCCTTGACCGAAGCGCTGAGATCGACAGCACCCCCGTGGAACAGCGGCCAGCCGCCGTCCGCGCCTTGGGTTGCGCGAATATACTTGGCGATCCGCGCTTGCAGTTCCGGCTCGATGCGGCCGAAATAGTGCTGGAGCAGGATGAACTCCGACGGAATCGTCACGTCGGCCTCCAACTCGAACACCCAATGTCCATCAGGGTGTTGCAGCGCGACCAGCGATTCGCTGGCGCGCGCGATCGCCTCGTCGAGGCGCGCCGCGTCGACACGACGGCGCAGCATCGCGACTTCTTTCGTGGTTATTTCATTCATGGAAGGGCGCGGTGTCGTTCTTGTGCAATTTCCGTGGTTAGTGCGCGGGGGCCCCGGCCGCCGCTCGGCACAGATTGAGAGAACGCCTGAAGCCGGCAACCAGTTGCGAGGCCGGCCGCAGCAAAGCCGGAGCGAATAGCGCCTTCGATCGTTGCAGGCAAGCCCGTATCGACATAATCGCCGGCAAGTAGAAGGTTCCTCCAGGCTGTCGTCTGTTGCGGACGGCGCTGCAGCTGCTCCGGGCTCGCCAGAAACGTGGCCCGACGTTCCTTGACGATCCGCGCCGGCGGAACCGGACGCGACGGAAGCTCATAGGCGACTGACACATCGCGCCAGAAGAGATCACGCAACTCCTGCGCGTCGCGCTCGACAAATCGGTCAGCAGCGCTGACCGTCACCGATAACACTCCACGCTTGCGAAAGATCCATTCCGCCGCGCCGCCGATCACCCCCGCAAAAAACGGGGCGCCGGCCGGGGGAGTGCAGCGGAAATGTGCGTTGACGATCGGCGAGTGCCGATCGGGGACGACGAGGCCCGGAACAAGACGGGCAGCGATCGCGGCGGGGACGGCAAGGATCACGCTATCGGCGCGGTCGAGCGCGATCGAAGCCGCTTCAAAGACGAGATCCGAAACCGAGTCGGGCCCGAAGGTCAACGCCCTCAGCCGAGCGCCAAAGCGGATTTCCGCGCCCTTGGCGCGCAAACGGGCGAGCGCCGGCTCGACAAAGCTCTCCGACAGCCCGACGCGAGGGAGCAGCGGACGGCATGCCGCGCCACCGCGCCCGAGCGTCTCGGCGAGCATGCGCCAGAAGAGAGCGGCTGAACCCTGCTCGGCGCCGGTATTCAGGGCGGCAACGGCGAGCGGCTCCCACAGCCGGCGAAACAATTCCTGCCGCGGATCGAGGACGGTGGCGATCGTTGCCGACGGATCCGCCCGTCGCAGCGCCAACGCGGCGAGGTAGTCACGCGCTCGCGTATGCGGAACCCGCCTTTTGGAGGACAGGACCCACCAGGGCAGAGCGCCGCTATTCGGCCGCACCGTCCAACGCTCCCCGGTTGCGGCGTCGACGAACGGGAAGACAGCTTCAGGGGGGCCTTCAAGAGAACCGCAAGCGCCGATCCGGCCGAGATAATCGAGCGCCGCCTGATTGCCGGCCAAAAGGAGATGGTTGCCGTTGTCGATGCGGCATCCGAGTTCGGCGTCAAAATAGGAGCGGCAGCGTCCGCCGGCGTGGGGAGCAGCCTCATAAATAATGACGCACCGCCCGGTATCGGCGAGCGCGATCGCCGCCGCGAGCCCGGCAAGGCCTGCACCAACAACATGCACGCAACCCGTACTCGCCGCTGTCGTCATAGCAAGCCGTGGCGCAACACCAGCCAGAGCTTCAATGAGGTCGACACGCTGACGCGCTGCCTGGGATTGCGCCATCCCGAGTGCTGCAGAGCTGAGAGTGTCGCGCGGTAGAGTGCCGCCATCACCGCGGCTGGACGCATGGCGCGGCGCGAGCAGTGCTCCATTGCCCGCGCTGCCTCGCAGAAGTGGCCCTCGGCGATAGCGGCGACATCGCGGCACGCTGCAGGCAATACCGGATGCCCCAGGACGGCCGCGGGTTCGGCAGCTTGAATCCCGTACCGATCGAGGATTTCGCGAGGCAGATATAAACGCTGCCGAGCGGCGTCCTCTGCGAGGTCGCGCAGGATGTTGGTCAGCTGCAGCGCCCGGCCGAGAGATTCTGCGACGGCGTGGGCGGCGGCGCTGGGATCGCCGAATATATGGACCGAGAGATGGCCGACGGCGCTCGCGACGCGCGCGCAATAGAGGTCCAGGGTCGCCAAATCCGGGGCCCTGATGTCTCCCCGAGCGTCCATCTCCATGCCGGCGAGGATCGCAAGAAAGTCCTCTTTGCGAAGCTCATAGCTCCGCACCGGCCCCGACAATGCTCGAGCCAGGAGGTGGCGGGGACGCCCGTCGTAGAGCGCATCGATCTCCTCTCGCCACCCGGCCAGAGCCGCGAGCTTGTGTTCGACCGGCCTTTCGCCATCGGCGATGTCGTCGACCTCACGGCAGAACGCGTAGATCGCGTACATGCCGTTGCGTCGATCCCGCGGCAGCAGCCGCATCGCCCAGTAAAACGAGGTCCCGGCAGCCTCGACCCGGTGCCGGATAGTCTCGCGCAGCGCGTCTTCGCCCAGCTGGTCGGCAGCGGCATGGAGCGCGGCGTCGCTCAACCCCGAAAACCCTTCGAGACGCCGATTGCAAAGGCGGCGAGGAAATCGGATTTGCTCAGCGCGACGCGGGTCGCAACGGGATCGCCATGGCGCAGCCTGCGCAACAGCCGCCCAGCTAGGCCGACGATGACCGCGGACTCCCACCGCAATCCGCGGGAGGCGACGAGCGGCGGCAAGCCGCGGGCCTGTTCGATCAATTCCGCGGTGCGGTCCAGCAGCCGGTCGAGCACGCGCCGCAGTCCCGGACTCGACACACGGGCCGTCAGCACCTCGATCCCGGTTCCTTCCGCGGCAAGATCTTCAAGCGGCAGGTAAACGCGATCGAGCCGTCGGTGATCGTCGGCGCAATCCTGCAGGTGATTGAGCACCTGCAGCGCCGAGCAAAGGGCATCGGAGGCCGGCCAGGTGGTCCGGCTTTCACCATGCAGGTCGAGCAGCTGCCGCCCGACCGGGGAGGCCGAGTAGCGGCAATACCCCATCAGGTCGTTCCAGTCGCGATAGCGCAGTTTGACGGCGTCGATCCGGAACGCGTGCAGCACGTCATGGCAGTGCTGAGCAGTCATGCCAGTTTCGCGGAGGCTTTCACGCATCGCGGCGGCGGCGGGAGAATCCTCGCCCGAGGCTCCGTCGAGGATGGCGCCCATGCGGTCGAGCCGCCCGATCTTTTCATCGGCAGCCAAGGCGGGATTGTCGGCGATATCGTCGGCGTTTCGGGCGAAGCGGTAGAACGCGTGCACATGCGCCCGCAAGTCGCGCCGAATCAGAAACGATCCCACCGGGAAATTTTCGCTGCCGCGCCACTTGCCCGAGGGAGTTTCGAGGCTCTCGGCGCGGTGCCACGGCAGCTCGTCCCGCAAAGCCGTCATTTCAGATATCCATTAGCCCCGAACCAGCTGACAGCGTCGGCAATCGCCTCGCGCGCTGGCCGCGGCGTGTAGCCGAGCTCGCGCGATGCCTTTTCCGAGCTGAAATACATCTTTTTTCGCGACATTCGAACCCCGTCCAGCGTGACGAACGGGTCGCGCCCGGTAACGCGGGCCGCCAGCTCCGCTCCGATAGCGACAGGAAACAGCACACTGTGCGGGAGCCGGAGCCAGGGTGGGCGCCTGCCGACCGCCTGTGCAACCCCGGCGAGGATCTCAGCGAGCGCCAGGTTCTCGCCCCCAAGGATATATCGCTCGCCGATCCGTCCCTTCTCCGCCGCGGCGAGATGGCCTTCGGCGACGTCATCGACATGGACGATGTTCAGACCGGTGTCGACAAAGGCGGGCATCTGGCCGCGCGCGGCCTCAACGATCAGCCGGCCGGTCGGTGTTGGCTTAATGTCGCCAGGCCCGACCGGGGTGGAGGGGTTGACGATCACTACCGGCAGCCCGCGCTCCCGAGCAAGCCCTCGTGCCACCTCTTCGGCCGCGAATTTCGACCGCTTGTAGGGCCCGATCATGTCGTCGAGTCTGCTCGGCGTCTCCTCATCGGCCGACCCGCCCGCCACCAGCCCCAGGGTCGCGACGCTGCTCGTATAGACGACCCGCTCGGCGCCGGCTTCGAGGGCCGCGGTCAGCAGATCCCGAGTGCCGTCGACATTGGCACGAAACATTGGCCCGGAATCGGGTACCCAGATCCGGTAATCGGCCGCTACATGATACACGTGTCGGCACCCGGCGACCGCGCGCGCCAACGAGCCGGGATCCTCCATCGCCCCCTCGGCGATTTCCACCGCAAGACCCGCAAGGTTGCGCCGATCACTGTTTGGCCGGGCGAGCACACGCACCGGGTGGCCTCGCGCCAGCAGCGCGCGCACCACAGCCGATCCGACGAACCCGGTCGCTCCAGTCACGAGGCTCAAATCCGGCGGGAGTGGCATTGTTCTTCGAGGTTAACGGCTGGTAGCGCCCAAGTTCAACCGCTCCGATCGTGGCTCGCGCAATCCGGCAGATTTACTCGCAGTTGTAATGATGAAGGCAATGCACAGCGTCGAGGCTACTTCCCGGTCTCGGGAACTTGTGTGGCGCGGGTGCGCGCTGCTTCGGCCTTCTCAGTTTCGCCCAACACATCGTAGGCGTGGGCGAGGCGGGTCCACCCGTCCTTGTCGTTCGGGTTCTGCTCGAGCCGAGCGGCGAGGCGGTCGACCATCGAGCAAATCATTGTCTGCCGCTCCTCCGGCGACATCGATTGAGCCGCGGCAACGTCCTGTGCCGTCGGCCCGGATCCCTTCGCAGCGGGCGGCTGCTCATCCGGGGCAATCTCAGCGAGGCGTTCTTGCACGACCTTGCGCCATGGCGCCTCGGCCGGCGCCGTGGCCAGCAGGGCGCGCAGCGTAGCCTTGGCTGCCTCGCGATCGCCGCGCTGCAGCGCGGCTTCTGCGCCATAGAAGCGGGCGCGGGGGTCATCTCCGGCCTTGGCAAACTCGGCCTCGGCCTCGGCAGTGACATCGCCGCCCGCCGCCAGCACGAGCAATTCCCCGAGCTCGGCATGCAACCGCGGTTCTTTCGGCGCCAAGGCAATGGCCTGGCCGTAAGCCGCACGCGCTTCCGGGTAGCGCTCGAGAGAGGCGAAGGTACGAGCCAGCAGGACCCAGCCTTCGACATGCCCGGGCTCCTGCTGAAGCCGCGCCTTGAGCTGTTCGGCTGCGGCGGCGAGTTTTGCCCGGTCATCGGCCGCAGGGGCTGCTGCGGCACTTACGCCCCGCTCGATCGCCGCCGGCGCGCCGACCGCCGAGTAGATGGCGAGCGCCGCCGCCGGCAGCAGGGCCGCTATACCGATGGCGACGCCGATGCGCCAAGAACTCGCGGCCGAGCCCAAGACCGCCGGCCGGGAGTTTTGGGTCTCCTGGTCGGCCGCCGCGAGCATGCGCCGGGTGATTTCGGCGCGCACCGCCGCGGCCTCGTCCGCGGTGAGCCTGCCCTGCGCAATCTCGGTATCGAGGTTCGTGAGTTGCCGGCGAAACACCGCGGCGACGGGTTCACTCTGATCCGCGTTGTCCGGGGCTGCCCACAGCAAGGGCTTGAGCAGCGCAGTCAGCGCCACCAGGACCAGCACTCCCGCGATGATCCAGAACCAGATCATCCGCGTTCGCCAAGCAATAGCTCAGCACGGGCGCGCTCTTCCTCGGTCAAGGCCGGGAGTCCGGGGTCGGGGCGGCGGCGCCGCGCCCGAAGCGCCAGAAAGATGCCGGCCCCCACCACCAGCACGGGCGGTGTCAGCCACAACAGGTATGTCGCCGGCGCAAAGGGAGGATCGAGCAGCACGAAGACCCCGTAGCGGGCGACGACATAATCGAGCACTTGCTGATCCGTATCGCCGGCAACCAGGCGTTGCCTCAGCAATACGCGCAGATCGTGGGCGAGATCGGCGTTCAACTCGTCGATCGACTGGTTCTGGCAGACGAGGCACCGCAGCTCCTGGCTCAGCGCCCGCGCGCGCGCCTCGAGCGTGGGATCGGCGAGCCGCTCGGCGGGTTCGACAGCATGGGCCGCAGGTCCGACGAGGCCTGCCGCCACCGCGACCGCCAAAGCAAGCCGGCGGATCATCAGTTATCGGCCGAGCCCGCCGACGTGACCGCAAGCGAGGTCCTCGCCGCCGGCAGGCGCAGGTGGAGCCGGCGGTCGCTCAGCGAGACGAGCCCGCCGAGGGCGGCCAGGATTGCGCCAAACCAGATCCACGGCACGAGCGGATTGTAATACGCCCGCAACACCCAGCCGCCTTGGCCATCCGGATCGCCGAGCGCCAGATAGAGGTCGCCGAAACCGTTTGTGGCGATCGCCGTATTGGTGGTCTGGCTCTTTGCGACGGGATACCAGCGGCGCTCGGGATACAGCGTCATCGGCGCGCGGCCGGGGCGCTCGACGATGATCTCGGCGCGCTGCGCACGGTAATTGGCGACGTCTCCTTCGGTTACCCCGACCAGGCGCAGGGTGCGGCCGGCGATCTCGATGCTCTCCCTGGGATGCAATGTCTCGATCCGCTCGCTGCGCCAAGCGGTCGACACGGTGACGCCGGCAATCAGCACGCCGACGCCGAAATGGGCGATCGCGTATCCCCAAGTTCCGCGCGGCAAATGGCACAGCCGCCGCCAGACTGTGCCTAGAGGCTGCTTTGCCAGCCCGCTGCGATCGGCGAGATCGGTCAGCACCCCGAGCATCGCCCAGGCCGCGAGCGCAATGCCCGCCAGCGCCGCCGGCGGTGCGGCGCGGTCGAAGGCGAAGATGATGACCGGGGCGAGCAGCGCGCCGACAATGGCCGGAGCGAGACGGCGCAGGGCGCCGCGGAGATTGCCGCGGCGCCACGCCAGGACCGGTCCGATCACCAAGGCGACGATGGCGGGTGCCAGGATCGGCACGAAGGTCGCGTCGAAGAATTGCGGGCCGACCGACAGCTTGACGCCACTCCACACCTCGGCGAAGAGCGGGTAGAAAGTCCCCAGAAAAACCGTCGCCATGCCTGCGCAGAGCAGCAGATTGTTGAGGACGAGGGCGCCTTCGCGGCTCACCGGCGCGAACGGGTTGCCGGTTTCGAGACCGGGAGCGCGCAGCCCGTAAAGCACGAGACCGCCGCCGATCACCAGCGCGATCAGCACCAGGATGAAGACGCCGCGGGTCGGATCGACCGCGAAGGAGTGCACCGAGGTCAGGACGCCGGAGCGCACGAGGAAGGTCCCGATCAGGCTCATGCCGAAGGTCAGGATGGCAAGCAGGACAGTCCAGCGCTGGAGGGTTTCGCGCTTTTCGACGACAGCTGCGGAATGCAGGAGCGCCGTTCCGAGCAGCCAGGGCATAAAGGAGGCGTTCTCGACCGGGTCCCAATACCACCAGCCGCCCCAGCCGAGCACGTAATAGGCCCACCAGCTGCCCATTGCGATGCCGATCGTCAGCCCGCACCAGGCCGTCAATGCCCAGGGCCGCACCCAGCGCGCCCAAGCGGCGCCGACCCGCCCCTCGATCAGCGCGGCGATCGCGAAGGCGTAGGTGATCGAGAACCCGACATAACCGAAATAGAGAAATGGCGGGTGGAAGGCGAGGCCCGGGTCCTGCAATAGCGGGTTCAGGTCGCGCCCGTCAGCCGGGACCGGGAACAGCCGGTCGAACGGGTTCGACGTCCCGATGATAAAGGCCAAGGTGCCGAAGCCGAGCAGCCCCTGGATCGCCAAAGTCCGCGCCCGCAGGGTGGCCGGCAATGAACGCCCGAGAGCCGCGACGAGCCCGCCGAACAAGGTCAGCATCAGGACCCAGAGCATCATCGAGCCTTCATGGCTGCCCCAGACCCCAGTCACCTTGTAGAGCATCGGTTTCGCGGTATTCGAGTTCTCGAACACGTTTCGTACCGAGAAATCCGATACGATGTGGGCATGCATGAAGATAGCGAAGGCGAGCGCGACGAGCCCGAGCTGCAGCAACGCCGCCGATCGTCCCAAATCCATCAGCGGCCCACTGCGCACCGACGCGCCGACCAGCGGCACGGTGCCCTGCACCAGCGCGACGAGGAGCGCAAGCACAAGCGCGAAATGGCCAATCTCTACCAGCATCTTGACGCACCCGAAATGAGGTTCCCGACGACACTGGTCATCGCCGCCGATCCTGGCACGAACGTCGGTTCCACGCCATGTATTACGATAGAGGATTTGGTATTACAGTGGCGGCGAACATGACAAAGATGACGACGAAGGGACAGGTAACGATACCTAAGCGGTTGCGCAACCATCTCGGCCTCAAGCCCGGATCGAATATCGATTTTGAGCTCGCGGAGGATGGGCGGGTATTCCTGAAAATTCATCCCGGCGCGCCCGAGAGCAGATTCGCCCGGCTACGCGGCAGCGCCAAACCCGGCATGACAACCGACGAGCTGATGAGGCTGACACGAGGTGAGGACACGGGTTGATTCTCGTCGATACGAACGTCCTAGTGGATGTCGTCACCGACGACCCGCTTTGGGCCGAATGGTCGCAACGGCAACTGGCACTTGCAGCTGTACGCGACGATCTGGCGATCAATGACATTGTCTACGCCGAGCTGTCGGTACGTTATACGACAATAGAGGAACTCGACGCGATGATCCGCGAAGCGAGCCTTGTCAGCGCAGCGATCCCGCGCCCCGCCCTGTTCCTCGCGGGCAAAGCCTTCCAACGATATCGCTCTGCAGGTGGATTGAAGACGAGTGTTCTGCCCGATTTCTTCATCGGCGCCCACGCAGTGATATCGCATTCGCTGCTCATCACGCGCGATGCCGCTCGATATAGAACCTATTTCCCGGGGATCATGCTGATCGCGCCGAATTGATCTGAGCCCAGCAAATGATTGCGCAGGAGTCGCGGATGCGTCATTCGATCGAGGCGGCCCGGCAGAGCTACGCAGAAGAATTACGGTTCACGGCCAAATTGCGCTCCCGCGCGGTCGTCGAGGCCTTCGCGACGGTGCCGCGGGAGTGCTTCTTCGGACCGGGGCCTTGGCGCATCCTCAGCCCCATGGCCATGCCCGAGTATTGGACGACGGAGGACGCCGATCCGCGCCACCTCTATCATGACGTGCTGATCGCGATCGACGAGGCGCGCCGGCTCAACAACGGGCAGCCCAGCCTTTGGGCTCGCATGTACGATCATCTCGAGTTGAGCCGTGGCGACCATGTCGTCCATGTCGGCGCCGGCACCGGGTATTACAGCGCCATCCTCGCCGACATTGTCGGCCGCGCCGGATGGGTCACCGCGATCGAAATCGACCCCATGCTTGCCGCCCGAGCGAAGGAGAATCTCGCCGCCAGTTGGCCGCAGGCGACCGTCGTAGCAGCAGACGGCTTTCTATTCCGACCCGACCGGCCAGCCGACGCCATCGTTGTCAACGCCGGGGTGACGCATTTTTCTCCTGTCTGGCTCGATGCGTTGGCGGCAGAGAATGGCCGCCTCCTCGTCCCGCTGACCAATGCCGAACGGTGGGGTGGCTTTCTGATGATCACCCGGCAGGCCGGTGACTCGTGCCGCTACCCGGCTCGGTTCATCGGCCGAGTGGGGATCATCCCGTGTGTCGGCGGGCGGGATCCGGCAGCGGAGGAAAGATTGAGCGCGGCCTTGGCGAGAGGCGATTTCACGGCCATCCGATCTCTGCGGCGCGCCCCCGATGAGCCGGATCACACATGCTGGCTCACGGGCGAAGGGTGGTGGCTATCCACCGCCCCCGCCAGCTCCGGTTGAAGCCGGCCAGGCCTTGAAGCCAGTCAGGCCGCGGCGGTCGGCAGCAGCTCGGTGCGATAGGTCGGCCGCAGAATTTCGAGCCGCATCGGCACCGGCGTGCCGAGCCACATCGCATTCTTGCTGTGGTCGTCGTACGAGCTTTCGGTCAGCGGGTGGACGAGAACGTCGAGCCCCTCGCGGTTGAGCATCAGCCAGGGCACGATTTTCCGGAACTCCTCGGTTTCGAAGATGACGCTGAACTGCGAGATCGGGTGCGGGCCTATCGGTTCATCGCTGAACGCGCCGGGTCGGACAGCGAATTGGCTGATGATCGCTTCGCGCAGGCGTGCGGCGGTCGGCCGGGTGGCGGTGTCGTAATAGACGTGGGCGTGATAGCCTTTGAGTTCGGTCATTGCAGATCCTCCTGAAGAAATTGAGATCGGGCTGGCCAACCGAGGTGCGTCCTTCGAGACGGCCGCTTCGCGGCCTCCTCAGGATGACGAATTTTCCTCAGTGCCATCAAAAAACTTGCCTCATCCTGAGGTGCCTCGCGAAGCGAGGCCTCGAAGGACGCACCACCGTGATGCAGCCCTTCGCCTCGATATTTACGCTTCGAGCTTGGCCGCGATCTTCTTGCTGATCTCGGCGCGCCATTCCTCGATCGGCTTGAACCCTTCGCGGTCGCGGCAATAGGCCTCGGTCTCGCGGACGAGCTCGTCCTCAGGCTTGTCGAGGTCGATCTTGAAGCCCAACGGTTGGGGCACATACCAGGGCGTGTCGCAGAACATCTCGATCTGGTTGCCTTCGGGATCCTGAAAATAGACCGACCAAGCATTGCCGTGGCAGATCGGGCGGATGCCCTCGCAGCCGGCCTCGCGCACCTTGCGGAACGCCTTCTGCACCTGCGCGAGCATGCCGACATTGAACGACACCTGCTGCACCATCGGCACCTCGGCATCCGTGGTGCGGCCGCGCACCAGCACGACCTGGTGATGGTCGCTGGGGTTGCGCGAGAGGAAGGTGATGCGGCCGTCCTCGGCGCCGTCGCTGACCACAAAGCCGAGCACGTTGGAGTAGAAGTCGATCATCTTCGGCACATCGTGGACATAAAGCCCGACATGGCTGAGGCGCGGCGCGGTGTCCTGCGGCATGGGGTGACTCCCGATCGGGTTGCTTACTGCTGGCATAAGATAGGATCATGAGCCATCTATCAAATCGATAGATTATATATTATCAATTCGTCACATGGATATCCGGGCAGTCGACCTCAACCTACTGAAAGCCTTCGACGCGTTGACCACCGAGCGCGCCGTGACCCGCGCCGCCGAACGGATCGGCCTGTCTCAACCGGCGATGAGCCACGCGCTGTCGCGTCTGCGCGGCCTCTTTGCCGACGATCTGTTCGTCCGCACCCCGACCGGCATGGAGCCGACCGCCCGCGCGCGCGAGATTGCCCCGCTGGTCGCGGCGGCGATCGAACATATCGAGGCCGCGCTCAACCTCGGCCTCGGCTTCGAACCGGCAAAGAGCACCGGGATCTTCACCGCCGGCATGGCCGAATATGCCGAGGTTGCGCTGGTCGGGCGGCTCGCCGAGGCCTTTGCCCGAGAGGCCCCGAGAGCAACCCTGCGCCTGACGCCGCTGACCGGCATAGACGCCGCCGAGCAGCTCGACCGCGGCGGAATCGATGTCGCCATCGCCCATCTCGGCACCGTGCCGCCGCATATCGAGTCGATCCTGCTGCTGCGCGACCCGTTTGTCGTCATCGCCCGCCGTGGCCATCCGATCGCCGGGCAAAACCTGTCGATCGAGGACTACGCGGCGCTCAATCACATCCTGGTATCGCCGCGCGGCGATACCAGTGGCGCGCTCGACCGTATTCTCGTCGACTTTGGCCTGCGGCGCCGCATCGCGCTATTGGTGGCGACCTACCTGGCATTGCCGGTCGCGCTTGCCGCCTCTGATCTCGTCGCAACCGTGCCGAGCCGAACCGCCCGCCAGATCGCCGCCACCGCCGAAATCGAGATCATGCCATTGCCGATCGATTTCTCGACGACCGCGTCGATGGCCTGGCACCGCCGAGCCGCAAGCGAGCCGGCGCAGGCTTGGTTCCGCGCGCGGCTGATCGAAGCGGCGAGCGATTGATTGCCGCGATCTCGGTGAGAGCCGCATAGAACCTTCAGGCGAGCGCGAGAAACGCAGCCTCCTCGTCAGCGGCGAAACGATCGATCTCGCTGCGGCGGTCGCTGAGCAACCGAGCAATGTCCGCCGTCGCGCAGTTGCCCAACCGGATCCAGATTACCTTCGGCGGTGCCCCGTAGAGGACGCTGAGCCGCTGAAAGTCTTCATCCTTGCTGACGATTATGAGCCCAAGGTCGCGGGCGTGCTGCCAGATCGCACGATCAGAACCACTCGCCAAACCTTGTTCGGCGACGTGGGTGCAGCCCGGGTAGAGATCCGCGAGTTCTGCGACGAGCCGCGCCGCGAGGTTCTCGTCGAAGAGCAGCATCTGCTGCTCAGCTGACGGGTATGCTCACTATCCGACGTTCGCGCTCGGCGGCAAACGCCAGGCAAGCGCGAATATCCTCGCGCGTCAGTTGCGGAAAATCGGTCAGGATCTGTTGTTCGCTCATACCGGAGGCAAGGTACGAGAGCACGTCACCGACGGTAATGCGCGTTCCTTTTACGCTCGGCTTCCCGAACCGAATTTCGGGGTTTATGACGATCCGATTCTGGTAATCCATACAAGTGACAATAGGCGAGGGACACGAAAGTCTCAAGAACCCGAACCGCGTCAAGCGTGTCCGCCCCCAGCATCATTTTCATTTTCGCCTCTATTCGGCGGCTGCTGTGCGAACGACGGCGGGTTCTACCTTTGCGGCGCAGAATTTGAATTCGGGGATCTTGCCGATCGGGTCGAGCTGCGGGTTGGTCAGGATGTTGGCGGCGGCTTCGGCGTAGCAGAACGGGATAAAGACCTGCCCCGGGGCGACGGCGCTGTCGCTGCGCGCCTTGAGTTCGATCGTGCCGCGCCTGGTGGTGACGCGGACGCGATCGCCGGCGGCGAGGCCGAGCCGGCGCAGTTCGGCCGGGGCGAGGCTGGCGACCGCCTCGGGCTCGATCTCGTCCAGCACGCTGGCGCGCCGTGTCATTGCGCCGGTGTGCCAGTGCTCGAGCTGCCGGCCAGTGGTCAGAACCATCGGGTATTCGGCATCGGGCTCCTCGGCCGGCGGGATGATCGCGGCGGGGACCAGCCGGCCGCGGCCCGACGCCGTCGGGAAACCCTCGCCAAAGACGATGTCGTGCCCGGGCTCGGTCTCGGAGTCGCAGGGATAGGTCACCGAACTCTCGCGCTCGAGCCGTTCCCAGGTGATGCCGTTCAGCGACGGCATCGCCAGTTTCATCTCGACGAAGACGTCGCGCGGGTGCGTGTAGGACCAGTCGAGCCCGATGCGCTGCGCGATCTCCTGGATGATCTGCCAATCGAGCCGCGCATTGCCGGGCAACGGCAATGCGGCGCGGCCCATCTGCACCTGGCGGTTGGTGTTCGAGACGGTGCCGTCCTTCTCCGGCCAGGCCGAGGCTGGCAATACGACATCGGCGTATTTCGCGGTCTCGGTCAGGAAGATATCCTGCACGACGAGATGTTCGAGCTTGGCGAGGGCCTCGCGCGCGTGGTCGACATCGGGGTCCGACATCGCCGGGTTCTCGCCCATGATGTACATGCCCCGGATCTCGTCGCGGTGCACCGCATCCATGATCTCGACGACGGTCAGCCCGCGCTTGTCGTCGAGCGGGGTCTGCCACAGCGCTTCGAAGCTTTCGCGGATCTTCGGATCATCCACGGGTTGGTAATCGGGAAAAACCATCGGAATGAGCCCGGCATCCGAGGCGCCCTGCACATTGTTTTGCCCGCGCAATGGATGAAGCCCGGTGCCGGGCCGACCGACCTGCCCGGTGATCAATGACAACGCAATCAGGCACCGCGAATTGTCGGTGCCGTGGACATGCTGCGAGATGCCCATGCCCCAGAAAATGATCGCCGCCTCGGCGCGGGCGTAAGTGCGCGCGACCTCGCGCAGGGTCGCAGCGTCGACGCCGCAGATTGGCGCCATCTTCTCCGGCGAATAGTCGCGGATGTGTTCGCGCAGCGCCTCGAAGTCTTCAGTGTGGGCCTGCACGTATTGCCGGTCGTAGAGGCCCTCTTCGATGATCGTGTGGATCAGCGCGTTGAGCAGGGCCACGTCGCGCCCGGGATTGAAACGCAACGTCGCCGTCGCATACCGCGTCAAGCTGTAGCCGCGTGGGTCGATCACGAAAATTTTGGCGCCGCGCTTTGCCGCCTGTTTGAAGAATGTCGCCGCAACCGGGTGGTTTTCGGTCGGCCGCGCGCCGATGACGATGATGACGTCGGCATCGGCCGCCGCAGTGAAGGGGGCAGTCACAGCACCCGACCCGATCCCCTCCATCAGCGCCGCCACAGACGAGGCGTGGCAGAGCCGCGTGCAGTGATCGACATTGTTGCTGCCGAACCCGGTGCGGACCAGCTTTTGAAAAAGGTAGGCCTCCTCGTTCGAACCTTTCGCGGAGCCGAACCCGGCCAGCGCACGGCGCCCGTCACGATCGCGGATGCGCTTCAAGCCTTCGGCGGCGAGATCGAGCGCCTCTTCCCACGTCGCCTTGCGGAAATGTGTATAGGGGTTGGCGGGGTCGATATCGGTGTCGTGCTTCGGGACACCGTCCTTGCGGATCATCGGCTCGGTCAGCCGGTCCGGGTGGTGAGCATAGTCGAAACCGAAACGGCCCTTGACGCAGAGCCGGTTGTGATTGGCCGGCCCGTCCTTGCCCTCGACCGCGACGATGCGGGCGTCCTTGATTTTGTAGGTCAGCTGGCAGCCGACCCCACAATAGGGGCAGACGCTGTCGACCTCCCGGTCGGGGGCGTTGGCATAGACGCCGTTCGCATCGACCAGGGTCGCCGGCATCAGCGCGCCGGTCGGACAGGCCTGCACGCATTCGCCGCAAGCGACGCAGGTGCTGTTGCCCATCGGGTCGTCGAAATCGAAGATGATCTTCTCGTGATAGCCGCGCGCCGCCATGCCGATCACGTCGTTGACCTGGACTTCGCGGCAGGCGCGGACGCACAGATTGCACTGGATGCAGGCGTCGAGCTGCACCGCCATCGCCGGATGGCTGCGGTCGGGCGCCGGCGGCGCGTGGCGCGGGAAGCGGCTGTCCGCGACGCCGAGCGTATCGGCCCATTGCCAGAGGCGCGAATTGGGGTCGTGCGCCGCCGCCCGCGAGGGCTGATCGCCGACCAGCAGCTCGAAGACCATCTGGCGCGAAAACCGGGCGCGCTCGCTCGCGGTCTGAACCTTCATGCCGGCAGCCGGCTTGCGCACACATGAGGCGGCGAGCACCCGCTCCCCCTCTATTTCGACCATGCAGGCGCGGCAATTGCCGTCGGCGCGATAGCCCGGTTTCGGCAGCCAGCAAAGGTGCGGGATCTCGATGCCCTGCCGGTCGGCAACCTGCCAGATCGTCTCACCCGGTTCGGCCGACACCTCCGTCCCGTCGAGAAAAAAGCGGATGGGCTCCGTCATCGGGAAGTCCCCCGCGATGACATCATCCCGGCGCAGGCCGGGATGATGATTGGGTTTCTTTGCGCGGATACGCCAATCACGTCAGATCCTCGCGGAAATGCTTCAGCACCATTTTGACCGGGTTCATTGCGGCTTGTCCCAGTCCGCAGATCGAGGCGTCGCTCATGACTTGCGTCAGCTCCTGCAGCAAAGGCTCGTCCCAGTGGGGCGCCGTCATCAGCTTGACCGCCTTTTCGGTGCCCGCCCGGCACGGCGTGCACTGGCCGCAGCTCTCGTCTTCGAAGAACCGCAACAGATTCAGCGCCACCGCCTTCATGTCGTCCTTGTCGGAGAGGACCACCACCGCAGCCGAGCCGATGAGGCACCCTTCGGGTTCCAGCGTCCCGAAATCGAGCGGGATGTCCGCCAGCGCAGCCGGCAGAATGCCTCCCGAAGCGCCGCCGGGAAGGTAGCCCTTGAATTCATGGCCCTCGGCCATGCCGCCGCAAAATTCGTCGATCAGCTGGCGCGCAGTGATGCCCGCCGCCGCTAGCTTGACCCCGGGATCCCGGACCCGGCCGGAGACCGAGAAGGTGCGCAGCCCTTTGCGCCCGTTGCGGCCCTGGCTGGTGAACCACTCCGGCCCTTTCTCGACGATGTCGCGCACCCAGTAGAGGGTCTCGACGTTGTTGCAAAGGGTCGGCCGGCCGAACAACCCGACCTGCGCCGGGAAGGGCGGCCGCTGCCGCGGCAGACCGCGCTTGCCCTCGATGCTTTCGAGCATCGCCAATTCTTCGCCGCAGATGTAGGCGCCGGCGCCGCGGCGCAAGTGAACGCGGGTGTGACGCGCTAACCCCGCCGCCTCGACCGCGGCGATCTCGCTTTCCAGGATCGCTTGGCATTGCGGGTATTCGTCGCGCAGATAGATATAAACCTCTGCCGCTTCGACGACCCAGGCGGCTATCAGCATCCCTTCGAGAAACCGGTGCGGGTCGGTTTCGATAAAATAACGGTCCTTGAAGGTGCCGGGCTCGCCCTCGTCTGCGTTGACCGCCAGCAAGCGGGGCGCCGGTTCCTGGCGGACCAGACGCCACTTGCGTCCGGCCGGAAACCCGGCGCCGCCGAGCCCGCGCAGGCCGGCGTGCTCGAGGATCTCGATCAGTTCCTCCGGCTTGCGCTCCCCGGCGAGGCAGGCCGCGAGCAGGCGATACCCGCCGGCGGCGCGATAGGCATCCAGGCCGATGAAATCCGGGATTGCAGGGTGCTGCTCACCCACGGAAACCGCGGCGGCGACATTGTCTACGGTAGCGTGCTCGTGCAGCGCGTGCCCGATTGCCACGACCGGCGCACGATGGCACCCGCCCATGCAGGGGGCGCGGACGACACGGACTCCGTCGCCGAGCCTGGCGCGCAGACCTTCGAGCAACCGAGCCGCACCGGCGAGTTCACAGCTCAAGCTGTCGCAAACCCGCACGGTCAGCGGGGGAGGCGGCGTCTCGTCGTCCATGACGATATCGAAATGAGCATAGAACGAGGCGACCTCGTAAACCTCGACGAGGGCGAGCCGCATCTCCTCGGCGAGCGCTGCGAGATGCCGCGCATGCAAGCACCCGAAATGGTCCTGCAATAGATGCAGGTGTTCGATCAAGAGATCGCGCCGGCGTTCGCGTTCACCGAGCAGTCCCTGCACTTCGCCGAGCGCGGCTGGATCGACCTGCCGCCCCTTCGGATGATCCGGCCCGCGCCGCCGGCCCGAGCCCGGATGGATCCGGCGGTCGTGTTTTAGGGGCGCATGCATTTGAGTGCCGCAGTAAACCCCTCTCCACCCTCAAGGGGGGAGAGGGAGGGGCCCGCGCGAAGCGCGGGAGGGTGAGGTGGGCGTCGGCCCTCACTCGCGATCGCCCCCACCTCACCCCGACCCTCTTCCCCCCGAGGGGCGGAGAGGGAGGATTTGAAGCAAGTCATGGCCGGTCTACACCGCCCCTTCTTCGTGGAGCGCTGCGATGTCGTCCTTGCCGTAGCCGAGCCAGTCGAGGATCTCGTCGGTGTGCTCGCCGAGCAATGGCGAGCGCTTCACCTCGACCGGCGAGTCGGAAAGCTTGATCGGCGAGCCGACCTGGACGTAGCGGCCGCGCGTCGGATGGTCGACCTCGACCAGAAAGCCGCGTTCGTAGAGCGACTTGTCTTCGTAAATGTCCTTCATCGACAGGATCGGTCCGCACGGCACATCGACGTCGTTCAGCGCCTTCATGACCTCGAATTTGGTCTTGGTCATCGTCCACTTCTCGATGATCGAGAAGCATTCCGGGATCTTTGGTAAACGCGCCTGCGGCGTCGCATATCCCGGGTCGGTGATCAGCTCTTCGCGGCCGACGAGCTTCATCAGGGGTTCCCAGCTCGGCGGCTGGATGATGACATAGACATAATCGTTGGGGCCGCCCGGAGCGCAGCGCAATGCCGCACCCGGCTGACCGCCGCCCGAAGCGTTGCCAGCCCGCGGCACCGCGTCGCCGAATTCCTTGACCGGGTATTCGGTCAGCGGCCCCTTCATGATGCGTTGCTGGTCGCGCATCTTGACCCGGCACAGATTGAGCACCGCGTCGGTCATCGCGACCTCGACCCGCTGGCCTTTCCCGGTACGCTCGCGCTGGTAGAGGGCGGCGAGGATGCCCGCGATGGTGTGGACGCCGGTCCCGCTGTCGCCGATCTGGGCGCCGGTCACCGTCGGCGGCCCGTCCTCCCAGCCGGTCGTGCTCGCCGCCCCGCCCATGCACTGAGCGACATTCTCATAGGCCTTGCAGTCCTGGTAAGGGCCGGGACCGAACCCCTTGATCGAGGCGTAGATGATCCGCGGGTTCAGCTGCTGAAATCGTTCCCAGGTGAAGCCCTGCCGATCGAGCACGCCGGGGCCGAAATTCTCGACGATGATGTCAGAGCGGCGGACGAGTTCTTCGATGACCGCCTTACCCTTGGGCGACTTTAGATTGACCGTGATGCTGCGCTTGTTCGAGTTCAGCATCGTGTAATAGAGACTGTCGGCGCCCTTGACGTCCTGTAATTGGCCGCGGGTGATGTCGCCGCGGCCGGGCATCTCGACCTTGATCACGTCGGCGCCCATCCAGGCCAGCAGTTGGGTCCCCGTGGGGCCCGCCTGGACGTGGCTCAGATCGAGAATGCGAACACCTTCCAGAGCTTTGCTCATCAAATTTCTCTTCAGCTTGAGCCCACCATCGTTATGGCCGGCATTGGCCCGGCCACCCACGGACCGTGGTGTCCAGTCGCGGCGCGTCGAGAGTAGGGCCGATTTCGGGCATAACCGAGGTATATGGCGTACCAGAGGGCCCGGCAACCCGGTTTTGCGCCCACGGCACGGTAGCGCGCGGGATTGGCAAGTCGCGCGATTCTCACTAGAGTTAATGGTTGAGGATCGAGCGCGATGTAAGCAGCGTTTTTCGGTTGCACCCTTCTGTACCGGGGCCTCCCATGCTCGACTGGCCTTACTCCACTCCTGACCGGCCGCACGGCCTTGCATCTAACGCACCACACGGGCGTCGGCGCTCGGGCTCGCTTCGCGCATGGGGCGCATGCGCAGCGTTACTGGTCGCTTCCTGTCAACCGGCCGGCGTAATGGATCCGCAGGGGCCGATCGCGTTGGCGGAGCGGCTCCTGATGATCAATTCGACGGCGATCATGCTCGTCGTCGTGGTTCCCGTGATCCTGGCCACCTTGGGGTTCGCCTGGTGGTACCGGGCGTCGAACCCCCGCGCCATCCGCGGCCCGGACGAGTCCTTTGAAGGGCGGATCGAGTTCGTCGTCTGGTCGATCCCGGCGCTGATCGTGATCCTCTTGGGCGGGGTCATCTGGATCGGTTCCCACCAGCTCGATCCGCGGGCACCGATACAGGGGAAGGCCGATCCGTTACGGGTCGAGGTCGTGGCGCTCGATTGGAAGTGGCTGTTCATCTACCCCGATCAGGGCATTGCAGCAGTCAACCAACTGGTCCTGCCGGTAGGAACGCCAGTGGATTTCCGGCTCACCTCGGCGACGGTGATGAATTCGTTCTTCATCCCGCAGCTCGGCAGCCAGATCTACACGATGGGCGGCATGACCACCCACCTCAACCTGCTCGCCGACGAGCAAGGCGAATATCCCGGGTTTTCGGCGAATTTCAGCGGCGACGGCTTTGCCGAGATGCGGTTTATCGCCAAGGCGGTGCCGGCCGGCGATTTCGACGCTTGGGTCGCGCGGGTGCACGGAACCGGGCCTGCGCTGGACGAGGCCGGCTACACCCAATTGGCGAAGCCGAGCATAGCCGTGCCGCCGGGGACCTATCGCTCGGTCGAGCCCAACATGTTCGAGCGCATCATCGACCAGACGACGGCGGTGCCCGAAAAGGCACGTGCCGGCGCGGCCTGGTGTCCGCCGGTGCAAGCAGGAGGTTGAGATGCTGGGCAAACTCACCTGGGCAGCGATTCCCTTCGACCAGCCCTTGCCGCTTTATTCCATGGCGGTGGTTGGCATCGTCATTCTGGCCGTGCTCGCGCTCGTCACCGTCAAGGGCTGGTGGCCTTATCTATGGCGCGAGTGGATCACCAGCGTCGACCACAAACGCATCGGCGTCATGTACATTATTCTCGGCCTCGTCATGCTGCTGCGCGGCTACTCCGATGCGATCATGATGCGCACGCAGCAGGCGATCGCGGTCGGCAACGCGCAGGGATACCTGCCGCCTGATCACTACGACCAGATCTTCTCGGCGCACGGCTCGATCATGATCTTTTTCGTGGCGATGCCGCTCGTCATTGGGCTGATGAACTTTGCCGTGCCATTGCAGCTCGGTGTGCGCGACGTCGCCTTCCCCACGCTCAACTCGGTCAGCTTCTGGCTGACCGCAACGGGCGCGCTGCTGATCAATGTGTCGCTCGTCATCGGCAGTTTCGCGCGCACCGGCTGGATGGGTTATCCGCCACTCTCCGAGCTCGCCTTCTCCCCCGATGAAGGCGTCGATTATTACCTCTGGTCGTTGCAGATCTCGGGCATCGGCACATTGCTGACCGGCGTCAATTTCGTGACCACGATCCTCAAATTGCGCGCACCCGGCATGACCTATATGCGCATGCCGGTGTTCTGCTGGACCGCACTGGCTTCAAATCTGTTGATCGTTGCCGCCTTCCCGGTCCTGACCGCGACTTTCGTAATGCTATTGCTCGACCGCTACCTCGGCATGCATTTCTTTACGAATGACGCCGGCGGCAACCAGATGATGTATGTCAATCTGTTCTGGGCGTGGGGCCATCCCGAAGTCTACATCCTGATCCTGCCGGCATTTGGCGTCTTCTCCGAGGTGGCCGCGACGTTTTCCGGCAAGGGGCTGTTCAGCTACCGCTCGATGGTGTGGGCGACACTGGGGATCTGCATCCTCTCGTTTATGGTCTGGCTGCATCACTTCTTTACGATGGGGGCGGGCGCCGACGTCAACGCGTTCTTTGGCATCATGTCGTCGATCATTGCGGTACCGACCGGCGCCAAAGTCTTCAACTGGCTGTTCACGCTGTTCCGCGGCCGGATCGTGTTCAGGACGCCGGTCCTGTTTTTAATCGGCTTCATGGTCACGTTCGTCATCGGCGGCTTGACCGGCGTTCTCTTGGCGGTGCCGCCGGTCGATTTCGTGCTCCACAACAGCGCGTTCCTCGTCGCCCATTTTCACAACGTCATCATCGGCGGCGTGGTGTTCGGCGTGCTGGCGGGGATCAATTACTGGTTCCCGAAGGCGTTCGGGTTCACCCTCGACGAGTGGTGGGGCAAGGCCAGCTTCTGGTGCTGGCTCATCGGCTTCTATCTCGCCTTCATGCCGCTTTATGTGCTGGGCATGATGGGCATGACCCGGCGCCTGCAGCACATTCCCGACCCGAGCTGGCAACCGCTGCTGCTCGTCGCGGAGGTCGGCGCCGTGGTCATTTTCTTGGGCGTTCTCTGCGAGATCGTGCAGCTCTATGTCAGCATCCGCACGCGCGAGCAGCGCCTCGACTTGACCGGCGACCCGTGGAACGGTCGAACCCTGGAGTGGTCGACCTCCTCGCCGCCGCCGGCCTATAATTTTGCCGTGCTGCCCAGAGTCGAGACGATCGACGCATTATGGCACATGAAGCGCACCGGGCGGGCCCCAGTTGAACCCGCCTATGAGAACATCGAGATGCCGCGCAACAGCCCAGCCGGTTTCATCACCGCGTTCTTTGCAGTGGTCACCGGCTTTGCGCTGATCTGGCATATCTGGTGGGTGGTGATCCTCGGCCTCCTCGCCGCTGCAGTCACGGTCCTGATGGCCGGCTGGAGCGACGACCGCGAGCGCGAAATCTCGGCCGCCGAAATCGCGCGAATGGAACGGGCCCGGCTGGGGGCATGAGGCAGCCCGCATGACGATAGCAACGATCGACACACTCCCGACCGCAGTTCCAACCGAGCTCGCGCGCGGGCGCGGCGGCGGCGGGCCGGCCCCGAAGCGGGTCGTTGTCGCTTACGGCTTCTGGATCTTTATCCTCAGCGACTTCGTCCTGTTTTCGGGGCTGTTCGCGGCCTATGCGGTGCTGTCGAGGAGTACCGCCGGCGGACCGACCGGCGCCGAGCTGTTCAATCTCCGCAGTGTCTTTATCGAGACGATGTGTCTGCTCTTCTCGAGCTATACCTGCGGGCTGGGGGCATTATCCGCCGAGCGGCGGCAGGCGGGGCGTTTCCTCATCTTCGCCGCCCTCACATTCGTGCTCGGTGCGGCTTTTCTTTACATCGAGGCTACGGAATTTGCCGGCATGGTGGCGAAAGGCGCCGGGCCTTCGCGCAGCGGCTTTCTGTCCGGCTTCTTCACACTGGTCGGCACACACGGCGTACACGTCACCAGCGGGTTGATCTGGCTCATCTATCTGGTGGCTCAGGTTGTCACGAAGGGCTTGCGACCCGCCGTACTCCGGCGCCTCCTGTGTTGGAGCCTGTTCTGGCACGCGCTCGACATCGTCTGGGTCGGTGTATTCACGCTGGTTTACCTTATCGGAGACTTCCGGTGATGGAAGGTCACGATCGCGTGTTCGACGACCGCACGCCGGGTGTCGAGCACGAAGAGTCCACGGCTAACTTTCTGTCGTACACAGCAGGGCTCGGGCTCGCGATCCTGGCGACGATCTTTTCGTTCGTCGTGTCGCAAACCAACTTGCTGTGGGCCCCCGGCATCCCGGTCGGGCTGGTCGTGCTCGCCTTCGCGCAGATCGGCGTCCACCTCGTCTTCTTTCTGCATCTCGGCAGCGGGTCCGATAACACGAACAATATCCTGGCCCTCGCCTTTGGCGTGCTGATCGTCTTTCTCGTCATCACCGGCTCGGTCTGGATCATCGCCAATCTCCACTACAACATGATGCCGTGAAGCTCCCCCGCACGGGTGGATGACGGCTCCGGCCGGGAGCCGCCAGTCAGTCTCGTCGCGGTGATGCAAACAGGCAGGGTTGGCAGTTGCCCCGATCAGCACGTTCCTCTGACGGGGAGACGGCCGCCTCGCGCTCTTATTCGGCGGCTGCGAGGTTCGGAGTTGGGTCGAGCGGCAGCCCCGGGTGGCCGGTCAACCTCTCGCCTTCCGCCCACATCTCCAGCGCCTGTTTCTTCATCACTGGAAAGACGGAGGCGATTTTCTCCATGTCGAGATCGGCCGCGATCCCGGGATAGCCGGCGCGCTCGATCATCGCCCGCAATTTTCCGGTCTCGAACTGCTCCAAGGTCCAGGCGAGCGGATCTTCGACCAATGTCCGGTCCCAATAGATGCGATGGTTCTTGTTGCGCGGCCCATAATGGTAATGCGCGCCGTTCCAGAAGTGATCGAACGCCAGGAGCTCCGTCTCTTCCGTGTAGGCCTTGCCCGGCGTGCCGCCGATATCGGCCAGGACGTGGATCGCGAGACCGCCATCGCCCATCGGCAGGCGCCGCATCTCGAGCCCAAACCGGATGTTGCCGGCCTCGAAGATGTGCGTGCCGCGGTTGTGTTTGACCGTATTCCGTTTGGTCGCATAGAGCTCGCGGGCGCAGGCTTCCAAGTCCGGCAGGATGTCCCGCACCTCCGACATATCGGTCGCCTTGGCGATCTGCGGATAGCCGGCCCGCTCCAGCATTTTCGGCAGCTTCGTCCCGAGCGTCTTGATGGTCCAGCCGATCGGGTTCCCGTCGGTGATCGGGTCCATCCGGTAGAGGTTCGTCAGGGATGCGCCACCCAGCATCTCGGGCCCGGCGACCTTCAGATCGGGATTCTCCGGGCCGTACTCGTAGCTTTTTTCGAAGTCGAAGCAGTTGAACCGTAAGAGGGTCGTCGCTTTGCCAGCGACATCCGCCATCACGGCGATCGAGACACCCTGGTCCGCATGATCCTGGATGTTGCCGTCCCACAACTCGTGCCTGACGGTGAACGTCAAGGGACCGGCCGTAAATTTTTCCGATGCTTGTGCCATGCCTGGACTCTCCTTTTGAGCGGCTGGTGGCAGTGTAGAAAACCTGTGCGATCATCGCAAGATCTGGGTCCGCCGCCGCGGCGCTCGATAGCCGTGCTCTCAACGCAGAGACCCCGATGACTTGCTGCACTCTTCCGATCGGGGGGAAGACCGTCATCCAACCATCACAAGAGTGTCATCAAACGGGTGTTTAACAGCCGAGGTTTTCCTCTGTGCCCGTCCCGCGAAATTCCATCCGACCGAAATTCCATCCGACCGAAATTCCATCTGACAAGGAAAAGCGATGTCCCGAGCATATCTTTGGATCACGGCTGTTGCCGTCGCGCTGCTGTTGGCGAGGGCTCCCGCCGCGATGGCGGCGGCGAACGACTGTCCCAACGGCGGCAAGATCCGTTTCGGCGTCGAACCTTATGATACCGCCGCGCGGCTCGTGCCGATTTATCAGGCGGTCGGAAAGCTGATCGGCGAAAAGCTCGGCTGCGAGGTCGAAGTGTTCGTGGCGACCAGCTACAACGCCGAGATCGAAGCGATGCGCAACGGCAAGCTCGAAATCGGCGAATTCGGGCCGCTCGGCTACGTGCTCGCCCATCAAGTAGCCAAGGCGGAAGCCGTCGCCGCCTTCGGCACCAACGATGGCAAGCCCAACACCTATTGGGCCAGCATCGTCACCTATCCCGGTTCGGCCATCACGACGGTCGCCGAGGTCAAGGGGCACAGCTTCGCGTTTTCCGACCCGGCCTCGACCTCCGGCCATCTGTTTCCCGCTTACGGGCTGCGCAAAGGCGGCATCGACCCCGACAAGGACATCAAGGCGATTTACGCGGGCAGCCACACCTCGTCCTTCGAGGCCCTCTACAACCATAAGGTAGACGCCGGCGAATTGAACAGCGAGCAACTCGAATCAGCCAAGCAGCGCGGCCATTACAAAGATGGCGATCTGGTCGTTTTGTGGAAATCGGATCCGATACCGACCGACCCGTTCGCCGTACGCGGTGATCTGCCGGCGGGCTTCAAGGAAAGGGTGACGGAGGTGCTGCAGAACCTCGATCTTTCGATGCTCGACCCGGCCGACCGCAAAATCATGGTCGGAGCGGGGATCACTCGGCTGGTGCCACAGAGCGACCGCGCCTATGACGGCATCCGCGACCTCGTCAAGACGCTCAATATCGACCTGCAGAAGCTGAGCTGACCGCGGCAAGGGCCGGGCACAGCCTCATGCTGCTCGTGCGCGGCCTATCGATGCGCTACCCAAACGGCAAGGTGGCGCTTTCCGAATTCGAATTGAGCGTTCCAGCGGGTCAGCTCGTCGTCGTGCTGGGCGGCAACGGCAGCGGCAAAACCACGCTGCTGCGCTGCATCTCGCGGATGCTCCTGCCGACCGCCGGCGAGATCTGGCTGAACGGCACCAATTTGGCCGCTCTTTCGGGCGAGCGGCTGCGCCAGGCGCGCCTGCGGCTGGCGATGATCTGGCAGCATGCAAGCCTCGTGCGGCGGCGCAGCGTGCTGAGCAATGTCGCGGCCGGCGCGCTCGGCCGGCACAGCGGGCTGTGGACGGCGCTCGGCGGCCTGCCGGCGGTCGAGCGCCGCGCCGCCTACGACCACTTGAACGAAGTCGGTCTCGCCGCGCTCGCCGGACAGCGCGCCGGCACCCTTTCGGGCGGGCAGGCGCAACGGGTCGCAATCGCCCGCGCGCTGGCGCAGCGCCCCCAGGTGCTGCTCGCCGACGAACCGGTGGCGAGCCTCGATCCCGAAGCGGCCGACGACATCATGCGCCTGCTGCGCCACTTGGCGGCCGATGACAATCTCGCGGTGCTGTGCGTCTTGCATCAAGTCGACCTCGCCTACGCCTATGCCGACCGCGTCGTCGGTATTCGCGATGGCCGGATCGCTTTCAACCTGCCGTCTTGCGAATTGCCGCGCGAAGCGGTTCGCCAGCTTTACGCGAGCGAGGCCGGTTGAGTCTCGGTGTAACGGCCAACCCTTTTGTCGAGCGTAGCTGGTCCGGCGCGCTCGGTCTGGCACTGCGTCTGGTGGGGCTGCTGGCTTTCGTGCTGATCGTCGTGCAATCGGCGATCGTCGTGCACGCGCGGCCGCAGGATTTGATCACCGGCGTCTATGGCATGGCCGACATCATCCGGCGCGCGATACCGCCCGATTTTACCCAGATCCAGCAGGTGTGGTGGCCGGCGCTCGAAACCGTCGATATCGCCATTTTCGGCACGCTCGGCGGGGTCATCCTGGCGCTGCCGCTTGCCATCCTCGCCGCCATCAACGTGACGCCGTCGCGCTCTCTCTACTACGCGGCGCGCGGCGTGATCGGCTTCGCGCGCGCCGTTCCCGACCTCGTCCGGGCGTTGCTGTTCGTGACTGCTGTCGGGCTCGGGCCATTTCCCGGCGCCCTCGCGCTGTCGGTGCACTCGATCGGGATGCTGGGGCGGCTCTTCGCCGAGACGATCGAGCATATGGACATGGCGCCGATCGATGCGTTGACCCTGACAGGCGCCCGGCGGATGCAGGTCTTTTCGCACGGCGTCATTCCATCGATCCTACCCTCGCTGCTCGGGATCGCGCTCTATCGGTTGGACGAGAACATCCGTTCCTCGCTGGTGCTCGGCTTTGTCGGCGCCGGCGGCATCGGCTTTGAGCTGCTGTCGGCGATGAGCCTGTTCCAGTACCGGCTGGTCTCGCTCTATTTGATCGTGACTTTTGTTATCGTGATCGCTGCCGAGCGCCTGTCGGCGCTGATCCGCGCGCGGCTCGCGTGAACAGGGCTGTGGGTTTCGATCGATGGAGCGGCAAGCATGAGGGAATTTGATCCGGCGGAGATCGCCTACGCGCCGACGACGGGCGTGCGACAGGTGCGACAAACGGAAGTCATCGCTGCCAGCGAGGCTACCCTCGAAGGCTATGGACGCTTGGTCGAGAAGCCCGAGACCTTTCCGATCGAGATCGTCCGCTGGCCGGCCCAAGGCTGGCGGCCGATCGACGACAACTCGGGCGATCAGGGCGGCGTCACCGAGGGGATCTTCGAGTTCTGGTGGAAAGGCGAGACCCTTTACGCTCGCAACAACGCGGTGGGCGACAGCTACCTCTTCGCTTGGAGCAACTGGCCGGAAGAGGCGGCAATTGACGGCCCGGCACAGCCGCGGCGGCGCGCGCTGATCTGGCGTGCCAATTATCACCCCGACGGCGGACAGCTATTCTACCCCCTGCACGGCGAGAGATTCATAATCCCGCTTGCCCTGCCGGGGGACGATGTGACACCGGAGCGGTTCGTCGCGTTCTACTGCGACGGCGGCAAAGGGCTCTACATCCATCCGAACATCTGGCACGGCGCGGTCGTACCGCTCGACAATCATGCCGAATTCCTCGATCGCCAGGGCCGCGTACACGCCCGCGTCTCAGTCGATTTCGCAAAGGAATTCGGCTGCTATCTTGCCGTGCCGTTGCAGGCCTAACCTCCACATATCTCGCCTCCCGTCCCCTTTCCGCTGCAGCGCGGCATTAGCATCCTCAAGCGGACCCAGCTGCAGCCTCTGACATTTCGCTCGCCCACCATATCGTTTCGCGCTCCGGACGCATCAGCGCCATGCCGATGACGCCGCCGACCAGCATGATGACGCCACAGATCATGAAGCCGGTGTTGAAGCCGGCGAGCGGCGTCGCCGCCGTCTCGACGACGCTGCCCATGACGTAGGGGGCCAGGAGCCCGGCCGAGGTGCTGACGGCGGTGCCGATGGCGAGCAGCGCCCCGCGTTGGGCGACCGGCGCGATTTCGCTGACGACGGCATTGCCGATCACGTAGATCACCGAAGGCAATGCCACCCCGATCGTCGTCAGCGCGATCTTGGCCGCAACGCCCGGCACATACGGCATGATCGCCAGCCCCGCGCCGCCGAGCGCGACGCAGGCGCCGCCGAAGATCCCGCGCGCGACCCGGCTCGAGACCCCGCGAGCGAGCAGGCGCTGCGAATACCAGCCGGCGGCGATCACCAGGATTACGCTGGCACCCGCCGGAAGCGCGCCCAACAGGCCGATCGAGCCCTGCGTAAAGCCGAGCCCTTTGATCAGAAACGCCCCCTGCCAAGTCAGGGTTTGCGACAACCCCCACTGGGCGCCGAAACTCGCGCACCAGCACGCGATGATTGTCGGGCTGAGCAACAGGTGTCCGTAGGCAATCCTTTCGGGTGTGGGCGCCGCATCCGTCCCTGCGGCAGCGGTCAGCGAGCCTTCGCGGCCGAGCACCAGCCACGCCGCAGTCCAGGCGAGGCCGGCAATGCCAAGCACACCGAAGGCCCAGTGCCAGGAATAATGCACGATGACCCAGTTGAGGAGCGGCAGCGCCACCATGACGCCCATGCCGGCTCCCTGCGCGATGATCGCGGTGGGCAATGTGCGCAACTCGTTGGGAAACCATTTGTAGGCCGAATGCAGCGCCACCGGATAAGCCGGTCCCTCGCCGGCGCCGAGGGCGACCCGGCAGGCGACCAACGTCGCGAACCCGACCGTCCCGAGCATCGGAAACTGGGTCAGTGCCCAGACGAGGCCCATCGTCAGCAACGCCCAGCGCGTCTGCACCCGATTGACGATGAAGCCGGTAACGATCGCGGAAACTGCAAACAACAGGTAGAAACTCGAGCCGATCAATCCGAACTGGCGCGGGCTGAGCTGAAGCTCCTTCATGATCGGCACGGCGGCGATCCCGATCACCGCCTTGTCGGCAAAGTTGATCAGCATGAACAGGAACAACAGAGCGACGATCAGCCAAGCCTCCCTCGGCGTTTCCGAGGGGTGGGCGGTGGCGACCCCGCCGCGCCGCTGGGCGGTCTCGCGAAGTTCGACAGCCGTGGACCGGGAAGCCTGGACACTCATGGGGAACTCCGTGCAAGCTCTGGGTACCTGTCCGTACCTACAAATTAGGGTACGGGTGGGTACCAAAGCAAGATAGGCCATGAACAAGTCCGTCATCCCCGATCAGTCCTCCGCCGAACACCCGATGCAAGACCGCATTCTGGGCGCCGCATTCAAGGCGTTCACAGAAGACGGTTATGCCGAGACCAGCACACTCGAAATCGCCAGGCGGGCCAAAATCTCCAAACGCGATCTCTATGCGAATTTCAGCAGCAAGCATGCGGTGCTCGTCGCCTGCATCAAGAGCCGCGCTGAGCGAATGCGTCTGCCGCCGGACCTGCCTACCCCACGAAACCGGCAGATGCTTGCGTCGACGCTTACCAGCTTTGCGACCAATCTGGTGTGTGAGGTGTCCCACCCATCGGTGATCGCCACGTTCCGCCTGGCGATCGCCGAGGCGACACGCTCGCCTGAAATAGCCCAAGCTCTCGACGTCGCCGGCCGTGGTGCCACGCGCGGCGCCCTTACGGAACTATTGGCGAGCGCGCAATCGAACGGGCTCATCGGCCCGGGAGAGCCGGCGGAGATGGCGATGCAATATTTGGGACTTCTCTGGGAGGACCTGATGGTGGGCTTGCTGCTCGGGGTTGCCGCGAGGCCCGAGCCGGCCGAGGCCGAGCGGCGGGCCGCCAAGGCGACTGCGGCATTCATGCAGCTGCATCCCGATACTGCTGCGGATGGGTAGCCCCGAGCGCCGTCTGGAGGCAGAGCGTAGGGCGCATGTGACCCGCCGTGCCCGCCACGGAACCGATGCGGGTTGCGCTGTGCTGCACCCGCCCTACAATTCCGACCTCAAGCCCCTCCGAAGTAAATGTCCATCGCGGTGATAGCCCGATTCGACTGGCGGGCGGAGGGTGAATTCGCCACAATCGAGGTCGTCTGTGGTGGCGATCGGGATTGATGCCAGCGATAAGACGGCTGTCGAAGCGAAGGATCTTGGGGTGGACCTCTCAGCCGACCTTTTCGATGCCCATGAGGATGCTGCGTTGGTCCTTTATCGGGACGGCGACCAAACACATGGGGGCCCGCGTTTATGACGATCCATGTTGCGGAAGCGTCCACGGGAGTGGCGGTGAGGCGAAGCTTGGCGCGCTGGAACGTGGCATTGCACAGGGGCGGCCCGGCGATCCGCTATGGTTTCGCGGTCGTCTGCGTAGTCGTTGCGCTCGGGGTGGCGCTGGCCTTCCAGTACTATGGCTTTCGCGACGTGGAATTGCCGCTTCTCGACCTGGCCATCGTCGTCACCACCTGGTACGCGGGGGTTGGGCCTTCCGTGCTGGCGGTGGTGCTATCCGCCACCTGCTTCAATTACTTTTTCACCGAGCCTCTTTACACCTTCGAAGTTTCCAGCGCGGATCTACCGTACTTTTGTATTTTCACCGCCTCGGCGGCGATCATTGCCTGGTTCGTAGCTGTTCGACGCCGTATCGAGAACGATCTTCGCGACACTCGCGACCACCTTCAGGTCGAGGTGGAACAACGCAAGCGCCGAGAAGACGAAATTCTGAAACTCAACCATGAGCTCGCCAAGCGGGCCAGGGACCTCGAAACGAGCAACAACGAATTAGAATCCTTTGCCTATTCGGTCTCGCACGACCTTCGCGCGCCGCTTCGCCATGTGGTCGGCTACTCGGAGCTGCTACAGAGACAGGCGTCCAGCTCGCTCGACGACAAGAGTCGCCGGTTCATGCAGACAATTCTCGAATCATCAAAAAGAATGGGTAACCTGATCGACGATCTGCTGGCGTTTTCCAGGATCGGGCGGACCGAGACCAAAAAGACGCTGGTGAGCTTGGACCAGCTCGTCAAGGAGGTCGTTGCGGAGATGCGGCTGGACGCGGTGGGGCGAGACATCGTGTGGACGATTCATCGCCTGCCGGTCTGTTACGGCGACCGTTCCATGCTGAGGCTGGTGATCGGCAACCTTCTCTCCAACGCGGTCAAATTCACACGCATGCGCGCCCAGGCCGAAATCGAGATTGGCTGTGTGGATGGGGAACACGAAGTCGAGGTGTTCGTGCGGGATAATGGCGCCGGCTTCGACATGCAGTATGTAGATAAATTGTTCGGCGTCTTTCAACGCCTGCATCTCCCGGAAGAGTTTGAAGGCACGGGAATTGGACTTGCGACCGTTCGGCGGATCATCCACCGCCACGGAGGGGAGGTCCGAGCCGAGGGCGCTGTCGATCAAGGCGCGACTTTGTATTTCTCACTCCCTAAGGCACAAGATGCGGCGGAGAGGACCGCGAACACGCTATGAGCGAACTGGCACGCATTTTGCTCGTCGAGGACGACCCGAGAGACGTGGAACTTACTCTGACGGCGCTGGGCGAATACAACCTGGCAAACGAGGTCGTGGTTGCCCGCGACGGAGAAAAAGCGCTGGATTACCTCTTCTGTCGGGGAGAGTTCAGCGCTCGCTCCAACGACAACCCCGCGGTCATGCTGCTGGATCTAAAGCTGCCGAAGATCGATGGCTTGCAAATCTTACAGCAAATCAAGTCTGACGAGCGCCTGAAGCTGATACCGGTGGTGGTGCTGACCTCCTCTCGCGAGGAAAAAGACATGGTCAGAAGCTATAAGCTCGGCGTGAACGCCTACGTTGTGAAGCCGGTCGATTTTCACGAATTTGTCAACGCCATCAAGGAGCTCGGCGTCTTCTGGGCGGTCATCAATGAACCGCCGCCGGGCAGCGTGAAGAAGGCCCCGTGACGTCTCCGCTCCGCATTCTGTTGGTGGAGGACAGCATCCAGGACGCGGAGCTCATTCAAGAGCTCCTTGAAGCGGATCATTTCGTCTGTGAAGTCACTCGCGTCCAAACGCGCGCCGAGTTCCTGGCCGCTCTTGAAGACGGTGGATTTGACCTGGTTCTCTCCGATTACAAACTTCCTTCGTTCGACGGCCTTTCCGCATTGAAGCTGACCCTAAATGCCCACCCCGATCTGCCGTTCATCTTTGTCTCGGGCTTCGGCGAAGAGATCGCGATCGAAGCGCTGACGAGCGGCGCCACCGATTATGTTCTGAAGACGCGGTTATCGCGGCTCGTGCCGTCGGTGCAGCGCGCGCTGCGCGAAGCCCGGGAACGAGCTGAACGCAAGAAGCCCGAGGAAGCGCTGCTCCACGTTCTGTTGCTGGAGGACAGCATCGAGGACGCGGAGCTCATTCAAGACCTCCTCGAAGCGGATCATTTCGTCTGCGACCTCACCCGCGTCCAAACCCGCGCCGAGTTCCTCGCCGCCCTTGAAGGCGGTGGATTTGACCTGATTCTCGCCGATTACAAGCTTCCTTCGTTCGACGGCCTTTCCGCATTGAAGCTTGCGCTGAGCGCCCGCCCTGATCTGCCTTTCATCTTTGTCTCGGGCTTCGGCGAAGAGATCGCGATCGAGGCGCTGACGAGCGGGGCCACGGATTATGTTCTGAAGACGCGGTTATCACGGCTCGTTCCATCGGTCCAGCGCGCGCTGCGCGAAGGCCGAGAACGAGCCGAACGCAAAAAGGCCGAGGAAGCGCTGCGCCGGAGCGAGATGTACCTGGCAGAGGCGGAGCGATTGAGCCATACGGGGAGCATCGGCTGGAACGCTTCGACCGGGGAAATCTACTGGTCCGATGGGACCTATCGAATATTTGAATGCGAGCCTACAACAAAGCCCACCGTTCAGTTGATGATCGACCGCACTCATCCGGAGGACCGGATGCGTCTGCGTCAAATCATTAATCACACCGCGGAGGAGGGCACCGAATTTATTGCCGAGCATCGCCTGTTGATGGCCGATGGTTCTGTCAAATACGTTCAAGCCGTGGCTCATCGCTTGACAGGCGAAGATCGGGAGCGTTTGGTCTTTGTAGGTGCGATAACGGATATTACCGAGCGTAAACGCGCCGAAGAAGAGCGCGAAAGATTGCGTCAGCTCGAGGCAGATCTCGCGCACATCAACCGCGTGAGCATGATGGGAGAACTGACCGCCTCGCTGGCTCACGAAATCAAGCAGCCGCTCGCCGCCGCCACCATAGCCGCCAATGCTTGCATGCGATGGCTTCGTCGTGATCCGCCCGATGCTAAGGAAGCATGCAGCGCTGCCTCGGCAATGGTCGCGGCGGTAACGCGCGCCGCCGGCATCATCGACCGGGTTCGCTCACTTTACGGGCGAGGTACGCCACAACGGGAAGTGGTTGACCTGAACGAAATCCTCCGGGAGATGACGGTTTTGCTGGGGGATGCGGCGGATCGGCACTGCATTTCAATCCGCCGGGAACTCGGCCGGGAGCCCCCGCGGACCACCGCGGATCGCGTACAGCTGCAGCAGGTTTTGATGAACCTCATGCTCAACGGCATCGAGGCGATGCGAGAGACGGGTGGCGAACTGACCATCGCATCGAGGAGGACCGAGCATGGTCAGCTCTTGGTTTCGGTTAGTGATTCGGGCATCGGGCTTCCTGTCGATCAAGCCGAGCGGATTTTCGATGCCTTCTTCACCACAAAACCGCACGGCACCGGTATGGGACTGTCCATCAGCCGGCGGATCATCGAGTTGCATGGCGGCCGCTTGTGGGCGATCCCCAACGCCGGACGGGGTGCCATCTTTCAGTTCACACTGCCCGGCGAGTGACGGCCATCGGGCCGCAGCTGGCGGCCGCCGATGTCGGAAGGAATAGTTGCCGATCCGCCCTGGTGCGATTTGTAGGGTAGGTGAACTCCGGCAAAGCCAGACGACGGTTCTGGCGGCCCTTTCTCGCGGCAAGATCGCGCCCCGCCGAGGGCGCGCGGATCGCTCTGCGGGGGCGGGCCCGGTTGCGCGCGGTCCGGCGCCTCGCACGGTTGGCGCCGGTTCGCGGATGAAACGGATCCGGTCTGGCCGCCGATCAGAATGTGGCCGCGCGCGCCGTTTTCAGCGCCGCTGTCCACCACAGCAGGTCGTCGATCATCACCTTGGCGGGAGCCTCGAGCTCGGCGAGTCCGGCATCGACATCACCGCCCTGAAAGTGCGCCCAGAGGGTCGCGGCGGGGATGTGGACGGACGAGCGGATCGGCGCGAGCTGAAGCTCGATCGCTGTTTCGCGGAGTTGCTGGACGCTGCGCGCGCCCGCGGCACCGCCATAGCTCACAAAAGCAGCCGCCTTGCGGTTCCACTCCGGATAGACCCAGTCGAGTGCGTTCTTGAGCACGGCGGAGGGACCAAAGTTATATTCCGGCGTGACGAAGATGAAGCCGTCCGACCGGGCAATCTCGGCGGTCCATTTCTTGACGACTTCATTCTCGTAAGGCGGGCGGCCCGGCATCGCAGGCGGCATGGGCTGGTCGAAGAAGGGCATTGGAAAATCCCGGAGGTCGAGCAGCTGCGCGTCGATGCCGCTGCGCTTATTCAGATGTTGAAGAATCCACCGCGCCGGCTTTTCCGAAAAGCGGCCCTGGCGGGTGCTCCCGACGATCACGGAGATAAGGGTCATGTTTTGCTCATGATGGTTGGAAACGAAGGTCGCAGCTCAATCAGGGTCGAGCGAGACCCGAGGATACATATAAAACTGTGTCCTAGACTAGGTTAGTAACTATGCTAAGCTGTGCAAGAAGGCACACATTTGGTACTGGAGCACACCGAGGTGACCGTCGAGCTTCCCGATCCCGCGAGCGATGATTGCCGCGCCGTCAGTTCGGTGTTGGCGCGTGTCGGCGACAAATGGAGCGTCCTCATCATCGTCCTGCTGGGCGATGGCCCGAAGCGCTTCAACGAGATCAAACGGATAGTGGGCGGCATTTCCCAGAGGATGCTCACCCTCACGCTTCGCGGATTGGAGCGGGACGGTTTGGTGACACGAACCCAATTCCCGACGATCCCGCCGCGCGTGGATTACGAGTTGACCGAGCTCGGACGGTCTTTATGGGAGGCTGTCAAGCCGCTCGGCGAGTGGGCGCAGGGTCATGTGCGGCACATCGCCAAGGCACGAGCTGAGTTCGACAAGAAAACAATCGGCTGGATCGACGCAGTGCGTCCTTCGAGACGGCCGCTTGCGCGGCCTCCTCAGGATGAGGAATTTTCTTGATGCCATTAAAAACCTACTCTCATCCTGAGGAGCGCCCAGCGGGGCGCGCGTCTCGAAGGACGCAAGACGGTGATGCAGCCCTTTGTGGCTTAGAACGCCCGGGTGCGCACCGGCTAAGAATGGGTGGACGATATGAGCGCAGAGGAAATGCCTGAGGACATCACGGACGGCTTTCACCTGGTCGTGGAGGCTCTGAAGCTGAACGGGGTCGACACGATCTACGGGGTGGCGGGCATCCCGATCACGGATTTGCTGCGGCTGGCGCAAGCCGAAGGCATCCGCTACTTCGGCTTCCGGCACGAGCAGTCGGCCGGGAACGCAGCCGCGATCGCCGGGTATCTGACCCAGAAGCCGGGCATTTGCATGACGGTCTCGGCCCCCGGCTTTCTGAACGGGATGGTCGCCTTGGCCAACGCCACGACGAACTGTTTTCCGATGATCATGATCAGTGGATCGAGCGATCGCGCGATCGTCGATCTCGAGCAGGGCGATTACGAGGAGATGGACCAGCTGAGCGCCGCGCGGCCGTATGCCAAGGCGGCCTACCGGGTCAACCGCCCGCAGGACATCGGCGTCGGCATCGCGCGGGCGATCCGCGCCGCCGCCTCGGGGCGCCCGGGCGGGGTCTATCTCGACCTGACCGCCGAAGTGCTCGGCTCGGCGCTGGACGTTGAGACGGCGAAGAAGTCGCTGGTGAAGGTCGTCGACCCCGCACCGCCGCAGCCCCCGGCGCCGCAATCGGTCGCGCGCGCCATCGAATTGCTGGCGAATGCCCAGCGCCCCCTCGTGATCCTCGGCAAGGGCGCGGCGTACGCACGGGCGGACGAGGAGATCCGGTCGTTCATCGAGACGACGGGCATCCCGTTCCTGCCGATGTCGATGGCCAAGGGCCTTTTGCCTGACGACCATCCGCAATCGGCCGCCGCCGCGCGCTCTTATGCGATTGGCAACGCCGATGTCGTGATATTGGCGGGGGCGCGGCTCAACTGGCTGTTGTCGCACGGCAGGCCGCCATTGTGGTCAGAGAGCACGCGTTTTGTGCAGGTCGACATCTCGCCGACCGAGTTCGACAGCAATCGGGCGATCGCTGCGCCGGTCGTCGGCGACATCAAGTCGGTTTTCGCGGCGTTCAACGCCGCGATGAAGCCGGGACGGGTCAAGCGCCAGGCGGCCTGGGTCGACGAGATCGGCAAACGCAAGCAGCAGAACATCGAACGGATGGCGGCACGGCTCAACGCCGATCCGACCCCGATGAATTTTTCCAGCGCGTTGCGCGCGGTGCGCAATGCGCTCGCCACCCAGCCGGATGTCTATGTCGTCAACGAGGGCGCCAACACGCTCGATTTCGGCCGCAACATTATCGATATGGACAAGCCCCGCCATCGGCTCGACAGCGGCACCTGGGGCGTCATGGGCATCGGCATGGGCTATGCGATCGGCGCGGCCGCGGTGACCGGCAAGCCCGTCGTCGCGATCGAGGGCGACAGCGCCTTCGGCTTCAGCGGCATGGAGATCGAGACGATCTGCCGCTACGAATTGCCGGTGACGACGGTCATCTTCAACAACAACGGTGTCTACCGCGGCGACCCGAAGGACAGGCCGTACTCACCGACCGGCCTCCTGCGCGACGCCCGCTACGACAAAATCATCGAGGCGTTCGGCGGCGCCGGTTACCACGCGACCGACACGCCGAGCCTCACCAAGGCCGTGAGCGAGGCGCTCGCCTCGGGCAAGCCGGCGCTGATCAATGCCGTCATCGACCCGACGGCAGGCACCGAGAGCGGCCATATCCAGAGCCTCAATCCACGGAGTGCAGTCGCCCAAAGGCCCCCACCCTAACCCTCCCCCGCTCGCGGGGGAGGGAATGGGAGGGGGCTTACGGGACGATGAAGCGGTCGATCTTGCGGTAGCGGAACAGCCACTGCCCGCCCGCTTTGACCAATTCGTCTTGATAAGCTCCGCCGGAGCCGATTTTGGGACCCTCCGGGCTGTTCTGGACGACTGTCCAATTCGAGCGCACCCGCGCGCTCGCGCCGTCGAGCGCAATCGAGATATTGGTCACCAGATGGGCCGCCCGGGGCCGCTGATCTCCTGCCCGTTCCCGCAGGCTGCGGGCCAAATCGGCTATGGCTGCGCGACCGGTCGCCCGGCCGAAAGCGGTGTCCCAGGTGCCGTTCTCGGTGAACAACGCCGCCATCTCGGCAAAGCGGCCGTCGTCGAGCCGGAAACAATATTCGGCCAAGACCTCGCGGATCGCGTCTTTCTCTTCGAGCGCGCTCGGCATCCATCCCCTCCCGTCGGGCAGTGTCGCAGATGGATACTATAGTGGGATCTTTTGCCTAGCGCACACCGGCGCCGCACCAATCCTCGCGGCGGTCGAAGCGCAAAGAGACGGCCTGACGGTCGCGCCAATGCGCGGCGTAGGCTCCGGCCACAATCGGCGAGGCGACAAGGTTCAAATCTTCGGAATTCGCCGACGCGCCGCGGGTCCAATTGTAGGACCCGTTCAACGTCACGGCGCCGTCGATGACCATTGTCTTGGCATGCGCAATCCGCGCGATGTGGTCGATCCACACCGGCACCCCGGCGCCCGCTAGGGGGTCTATGCCGCTGTTGCGGCCGCAAGGCGTGCTCCTGTCGGCGATCAGCTTGACTGCGACGCCGCGCCGGTGCGCGCGCAGCAGCGCCTCGACGATGCCGGACCCGGTGGTCAGGCCGTAGGCGCCGACCAGGATCTCGTGCTCGGCCCGGTCGATCGCCCGCACCGCAAGAGCCGCGCAGTCGCTCTCCGGCGCAAAGCAAGTCTCGATCGTCGCCGAGGGCGCGGCTGCCGCGGCGCTGCCGGATATGACCGCGGCAAACGCCAGCAGCAACCACGCGCCGAGGCGAATATGAAGCGGAGCCTGTCGCACTGCGCTACACCGGTGGCCGATAACTCTCTAGGTGTGCATTCCTATCGTCCATTTGCTCAAAATTGGTTAACAGAGCGCCGCTCCGCCAAGCCTCTGCGCTTGCCTGCGCAAGCGATCGGGGCCTAACCTGCAGCGCAATGGACAACAGGAGGACAGATGAGCGGAGTTGAGGCGTATCCGGGGTTCGCCCCCGAGCACGATGCCCCGATCCCCTATATGCAGCGGATCCGGGATTATTATCAGGGGCTTGGGTATGGCGCGCCCTATCGCTGGGCGCATTATGCCGAAGTCCCTTTTCGGCCGCTGGAAAAGCCGCTTGTCGAGTGCCGGGTCGCGCTGATCACCACGGCGGCCCCGTACCAGCCGGGCAAGGGCGACCAGGGTCCGGGCGCGCCCTACAACGCCGCCGCGAAGTTCTATTCCGTCTATTCGGGGGATACCTCCGCCGATCACGATCTGCGGATCTCCCATGTCGGGATCGATCGGGTCCACACCAGCGCCGAGGACAGCAACACCTGGTTCCCCTTGCCGGAACTGCGCCGTTGCGCGGCAGCTGGCCGGATCGCCGAGGTCGCACCGCGCTTTCACGGCGCGCCGACCAACCGCAGCCATCGCACGACGATCGAGCGGGACTGTCCGGAGCTGCTGGCGCGCTGCCGTGCCGACGCGGTAGACGCGGCCATTCTCGTCGCCGTTTGACCGGTGTGCCACCAGACCGTGAGTCTGGCCGCACGGCATTTGGAAGAGAACGGCATCGCAACGATCGTCATGGGCTGCGCCAAGGACATCGTCGAATATTGCGGGGTGCCGCGCTTTCTGTTCAGCGACTTTCCGCTGGGCAATGCGGCGGGCCGGCCCAAGGATCCGCCCTCTCAGGCCTTCACATTGGAGCTCGCATTGCGGGTGCTCGGATCCGCGCCCGCGCCGCGCACCACTGTGCAGTCGCCCTTGCGCTGGAACTCGGATCCGTCATGGAAGCTCGATTATTCGAATATCGAGCGCCTCTCGCCAGAGGAGATCGAGCGGCGGCGACAGGAGTTCGACCGGCAAAAGGAAATCGCGAAGACGGTCCGCGACGAGCCGCGAGGATCGAATTGACATCAGTCGTCATTCCGGGACGGCATTAACGGCCGAGCCCGGAAACGATGCGGGGGGAAGGTGTCGTGTGATTTTATCAGTCGCCGCCCGGATATCACTCGGTCTCGGCAAAAATTGCGCAGATATTTGAGCTAATCTTCGCCGACTAACGTTGAGCGTGATCGAATTGGGTACCGGGAGACCTGCATATCTGGATCCGGCGATATTTCATTTGAACTGGAGAAGCGAGCAGGGTACTGTGAGTTAACGGATGGTTAAATCCGTCCAATGCTGGGGGTCGGAGCGGTCTCGCTGCGTGGGTGCCGCCCGTATCGTAGAGGGGAAATTTTCAAGGAGAGCGAAATGGATTCGCGGACGAACCCATTGGCGCGGCTCGCCATGAGCATCGTCGGCCTGCTCGGCGGCTTGTTAATCGCCAGCCCCGCGAAGGCTCAAGATTCGGCTCAGTTCACTTACCAGGTTAACCATTCGGTGTTCGGCGATATCGGCACCTACACCAATATGGTCGAGCCGACCCGGGACGGCGTCACGGTCAAAACCCAGGCGCATTTCGAAGTAAAGCTGCTCGGCGTTCGCGTGCACCGCGAAGATGCTGAACGTACCGAGCATTGGCAGGGGAATCGCCTCGTTGCATTTCGCGGGGTCACCGACAAGGGAGATGGTCCCGTGGAGGTGAAAGGTGAGGCGAACGGCAACAGCTTTATCATCACCTCGCCGCAGGGCACTACCAGGGCCCCGTGGTCCGTTCACCCTGCCAACCCCTGGTCGTCGAATTTCCTGCACTCAAACACGATGATGCGGCCCGATACTGGCAAACTCGAACAGGTGCGCATCGGTAACGGTCAGGAAACGGCGGTCAAGCTCGACAGTGCAAACATCCCAGCCGTCAAATACGAGCTCGACGGCAATACCAAATATACGGTGTGGCTCGACGATCGTGGCGTGCCAATCAAATTCCTCGTCGACGACGACACCGGCAAAGTCACCTTTACGCTGACCAAATGCGTCGGTTGCAATGCCGAGATCTCTCAGCTGGTGAAGAGGTAATCGCTCTTCCCCTCTTATCGAGGCGGCGCTACCCTCACCCACCAAGCCCTTGGGGCTTGGTCCCCCCTCTCCCGCGGTGCGGGAGAGGAGCTTTCAGTTGAATGCGTTGTAGCCCCTCTCCCGCACCGCGGGAGAGGGTGCCGAGCGCAGCGAGGCGGGTGAGGGAAAGGCCGTGGCAAACGACGCCATTGTGACCAGGGTCGTCGACGCCACCTCGCGCGACCGGGCAGCGCAGTGGTTGCGCCGGGCGGGAGCAAGGTTGCCGAGATTCGCGGAGCTCGCCGATCCGTCGAGCATTCCACAATCGCGCGTTGCTGCCCTTCGCTCCGCCGATCCGGATCGGCCCGATCCGGCTAATCTCTTCCGGGTGCACTGGCATAACGACCGCTCCCGAACCGGTTTCGCGGCGACCCCGCCCCATCTTGTGCTCCCACCAGAACTGACCGGGGTGCGCTCGCCGATCCTGGTGGGGCTCGGTTGTTTCTTTCCGATGATCGCCGCACACAAGGTGTTGGCGGCATATGGCTGCTTGATCCCCTATCTGGTGACCGGCCGGTTCGACCCGGCCCGTCAAAAGGCGGTCTGGCCGTCGACCGGCAATTATTGCCGCGGCGGCATCGCGATTTCCCGCATCCTTGGTTGCCGCGGCATCGCCGTGCTGCCGGCCGGCATGAGCGAGGAGCGTTTCGAGTGGCTGCACGCCTGGGCGGCCCACCCCGAAGACATCATCCGCACCCCCGGTTCGGAGAGCAGCGTCAAGGAGATCTATGACAAATGCGCCGAGCTCGCGCACAATCCCGACAATCTCGTCCTCAACCAGTTCGCCGAGTTCGGCAACTATGTTGCGCACTACACCTGCACCGGACCTGCTCTTGCGCGCACTTTCGAGGCGTTCGAGGCGCGGCATTCGGGCTGCCGTCTGGCGGCGTTCATCGCCGCATCGGGGTCGGCCGGAACATTGGCGGCCGGCGACTACCTGAAGGAAAAGCTCGGCGCCCGCATCGTCGCCGTCGAGGCCAGCGAGTGCCCAACCTTGCTGCGTAACGGCTTCGGCGAGCACAATATCCAGGGCATCGGCGACAAGCACGTGCCCTACATTCATAACGTCATGAACACCGACCTCGTCGTCGGCGTCTCTGACCGCAGCGTCGCCGCGCTCGACCTGCTGTTCAACAGCGAGACCGGGCTGGCCTATCTGGCGGACCGCCGTCGGATCGGTGCGGAAGTGATCGGCGAGCTCAGGTATTTGGGTCTCTCCGCCATCGCCAATGTGGTCGCGGCGATCAAGACCGCAAAACGCCTCGATCTCGGCGACGAGGACGTCCTGATAACGGTTGCGACCGACAGCGCGGCGCTTTACGGCAGCGAACGCCGGAAGTTTCTGGCGGCGACATACCCGAACGGGTTCGACAGCGTGAACGCGGGCGAGATCTTCGGGCAGCATCTGCTCGGCGCGGCCGACAACGACGTTCTCGAATTGACCCATGACGAGCGCTCGCGGATATTCAACCTCGGCTATTTCACCTGGGTCGAACAGCAGGGCGTGCCGCTCGTCGAGTTCGAAAGGCGGCGCAGCCAGGGCTTTTGGCGGGGGTTGCGGCAAGTCGCCTCGGCCTGGGACGGCTTGATCGCCGAGTTCAACGCGAGTGCGGGGTTTGGAGAAGGCTGTGACGCTGGGTTACGCGGAGCTCTGCCGCCGCACTAAAGAGCGCGACCGCAGCCTGCGCGAGAAGGTCATGTCGCTCGACGAGGCAGCGGCGCTCGTCCCCGACGGCGCCTCGGTCGGCATCGGCGGCAGCACCTTGTCGCGCACGCCGATGGCGATGGTTTGGGCGTTGATCAGGGCCGGCCGCAAAGATCTCTTCTGCGCGCGCAGCATCACCTCCAGCGAAGGGGAGCTGCTCTTCGCCTCGGGGACGAGCCGGCATATCCTGACCAGCTGGTTCAGCCAGGGCATTGTCTGGGGCGTCTCGCGCATCATGCGCTCCTATACCGAAAGCGGCCGCGCGCGGTTCGAGGAATGGAGCCATATGGCGGTGGGCCTGCGTTTTCGCGCCGGCGCGATGGGCGTGCCGTTCCTGCCGATGCGCTCGATGATGGGCTCGGATGTCATCGGGCAATTGCCCGACGCGAGGCTGATCGACTGCCCCTTCACCGGCGAGAAGCTGGTGCTGGTGCCGGCGCTGAACCCGGATGTCGCGTTGATCCACGTGCAGCGGTGCGATGCCTACGGCAATGCGCAGATCGACGGGCTGCCGTTTATGGACATCGATCTCGCGATGGCGGCGAACCGGGTGATCCTGACGACCGAGCGGATCGTCTCGAACGACCAGATCCGCCGGGCGCCCGATCAGACGAAGATCCCGTTCATGGCGGTCGATGCCGTCGTCGAGGCGCCGTTCGGCTCGGCGCCGCACGAATGTTACGGCCTCTACGAGCCCCTGTTCGCCCATCTCGACGCGTATGCCGCCCAGCTCAGGCGGGACCCCGACGAGGGCATCCGAGACTACCTCGAACGCTATTTTTACGGCCCCAAATCATGGGCCGAGTACCTCGACCGGCTCGGGCTCGAGGAATTGCTCGACGCGCGCCGCCGCGGGACCAGCATCTATGACGACTAAGGCATGCTCTCGTGATGGAGCCCCTCTCCGCCCTTCAGGGGGAGAGGGAGGGGCCCACGCCGTAGGCGTGGGAGGGTGAGGTGGGCGTCGGCAACAGCTGTGGAGTCCCCCACCTCACCCCGACCCTCTCCGCCCCTCGGGAGCGGAGAGGGAGATTGCAGCGGAGTGCCGGATAGAATGACGCTTAGCCCGGCAGACTACACTGCGAGCGAGCTGCTTGCGGTCATGAGTGCTCGGCTGTTGCGTGACGGCCAGGTCGTGTTTGCCGGGGTCGGAATCCCGCTTCTGGCCGCAACTCTGGCGCAGAGGCTGCACGCCCCGGGTCTGACCATTCTGTTCGAAGGAGGCGTCATCGGGGCGTTCATCGAGCCGGGGAAATTGCCGCCCTCCACCAATGAGCAGCGGTGCACGCGGCGCGCCAATATGGTGCTGAGCAGCACCGACGTGCTGCTTCTGCTGCAGCGCGGCTATGTCGATATCGGCTTTATGGGCGGTGCGCAGATCGACCAATACGGCAACCTCAACAGCTCCTTTATCGGCGATCCCAGTGGCGCCATTGGGCGTCCCACGATCCGCTTGCCGGGAACCGGCGGCGGCAACGACATTGCCAGCCTGACGCAGATGATCGTCGCGATGAAGCACGAGAAGCGCCGCTTCGTGAGCCGGGTCGATTTTATCACGAGCCCCGGCTTTCTCTCGGGCGAGGAGAGCCGGCGCGAGGCCGGGCTGACTACCGGCGGCATGTACCGCGTCGTGACCGATCTGGGCGTTTTGGGCTTTGAGGAGCATTCGAAGCGGATGCAGCTGCATGCGTTGCACCCCGGGATCACAGCCGATCGAGTGCAAGAGAGCACGGAGTTCGAGCTTCTGGTCCCGCCCGATCTCCCGGTGACCGACCCGCCGACCGAAGACGAGCTGGCGGCGTTGCGCCACCTCGACCCCGACAGGCTCTACACGGCGTGACCGAAATCCTGCACAGGCGCATAGCCCCTCTCCGCCGCGCTGCGGGGGAGAGGGAGGGGCCCACCCCAAGGGGGTGGGAGGGTGAGGTGGCCTTCCGGCGCCTCAGGCGCTGCCCCTCCACCCACCTCACCCCAACCCTCTCCCCCCGCGAGCGGGCGGAGAGGGAGTAGGAGCGTTGCTGTGACGATCTTCTCCAACACCTTCGGCCTCGCGATGCGGAACTTCACGTCGTATCCGGAGATGCCGGACCCGCAGGCGCTGATCGCTTATGCCGTCAAGGCCGAGGAGCTGGGTTTCGACTCGGTCTGGGTGTGGGACCACATTTTTCTTGGGGTCGACCCGCCCTTTCCGGTCATCGACTCGCTGACCCTGCTCGGCGCGGTGGCGGCGCGCACCGCCAGGATCAAGCTCGGCACCGGCGTGCTGGTACTGCCGTTGCGCAACCCGGTGGTGCTGGCGAAGGAGCTGTCCAGCCTCGATCTGATCGCCGGAGGACGCCTGCTGCTCGGGATGGCTTCCGGCTGGTACAAGCGCGAGTTCGACGCGGTCGGCGTGCCGTTCAACGAGCGCGGCCGGATCATGAACCGCAACCTCGAAATCCTGCGCCGCCTGTGGACCGAGGAACAGGTCGACGGCGAGTACCCGCCGCACCGGCTGCGCGGCTCCAATATGTCCCCCAAGCCGCCGCGCTTGCCGGTGATGCTGATCGGCGGCTATGTCGACCGCGTCCTCGAGCGGGCGGCGCTCAACGGCGGCTGGCTGACTTACTTCTACACCCCCGAGGGTTTCGCGAAGTCCTGGGCCAAGGTGCGCAGCTATGCCGAGGAGGCCGGGAAGAATCCGGCGGCTCTGCTCAACGCTAACCAGCTCCCGATCTATGTCGGGCCGTCGCGCGCGGCGATCGAGGCGCCGATGATCGAATGGCTCGGCCAGGAGTGGGACTACGCCGCGTGGAGCAACTCGACGAAAGAAGCGGCGATTTTCGGTACGGTCGACGAATGCGTGGCGCAATTGCAGGCGCAGTTGGCGGTCGGCGTCCAGAAGCTGATCTTCATTCCGTATCGGTATCAAATGGATCAGGTCGAAATCATCGCCCGTGAGATAATTCCGCGGCTGCGAGGCAAACAATGAAGCGTGACGACCGGGACGTCCTCGTTATTGTCGATTTCCAGAACGATTTTTGCCCCGGCGGCGCGCTCGCCGTGCCGCAGGGCGACGAGATCGTTCCCGCCCTCAACCGGCTGGCCGCCGAATTCGCTCATGTCGTCCTTACCCAGGACTGGCATCCGCGCGGCCATGCGTCGTTTGCCAGCTCGCATCCCGGCAAGCAGCCTTTCGAAACGATCGATGTCTCTTATGGCGAGCAGATCCTGTGGCCCGACCACTGTGTGCAGGGCAGCCGCGGAGCAGCTTTCCATCCCGCTCTCGATGTCTCGCATGCCGAGCTCATGCTGAGAAAGGGTTTTAGAACCGCGATCAACTCCTACTCGGCGTTCTTTGAGAACGACCGCCGCACACCAACGGGGCTGGTAGGTTACCTCAAGGAACGCAGATTTGAACGCATCACGCTATGCGGCCTCGCGACCGATTATTGCGTGCTCTATTCGGCGATCGATGGCCGTCAGGCCGGATTCGAAGTCACGGTCGCGACCGCTGCGTGCCGCGGCATCGACATCGACGGCTCGCTCGACCGGGCAATGCGCTCGATGAATGAGGCCGGGGTTACTCTCCTCGGCCAGTGAGCCCGGCGTGCGGTCGGCACAATCGGTGGCACTGGCCCAATGGGCGGACCAAGACATCGGGGCTGTCCGCCCTTATGCCGCCTGGATGCTCATCGGCGTTGCGGCGATCACCGCGTTGCGGCTGGTTTGGCTGGCGCTGCAGCCTGCCGACCTTTTCCCGGACGAGGCCCAGTACTGGGTCTGGTCGCAACAGCTCGCTCTCGGTTATTACTCGAAGCCGCCGCTGGTCGCCTGGCTGATCGCATTGACGACCGGGCTTTTCGGCGACAGCGAGTTTGCGGTCCGGCTGTCGGCCCCCCTCCTCCACGCCGGCGCCGCGCTGTTTGTCTACGGCATCGGCGCGCGGCTCTACGACCAGCGCGTCGGGTTCTGGTCGGCGCTGACCTATGCAAGCCTGCCCGGCGTGTCGGTCTCCGCTTTCATCATCTCGACCGACGCTCCGCTGCTGTTGCTCTGGGCTGCGGCGCTCTACGCGTTTGTCCGTGCGCGCGAAACGGACGGATGGGGCTGGTGGCTGGCGGTCGGGCTGGCGGCGGGCCTGGGGCTGCTCGCGAAATACGCAATGGCCTATTGGCTCCTGTCGGCGCTCGGCTTTGTCCTGGTGTTTCCCGGCGAGCGCCGCCATTTACTCGCGCTGCTGGCCGCCACCGGCACGGCAGTTCTGATCTATTCGCCGAATTTCTGGTGGAATTGGAGCAACGGCTTTGTCAGTTACCTCCACACCAGAGACAATGCCGCACTGAGCGGGCCGCTGTTCCACCCGGACGCGTTTCTCGGATTTTTCGCCTCGCAGTTCGGCGTCTTCGGACCATTGTTGTTCGCCGGCCTGATATTGCTCGCCGCAACATCGCGCGGCCTCGCCGAACCGCGCGGCTGCCTGCTTGCTGCCTTTACCCTGCCGACCTTGGCGATGATGCTGGGCGTCAGCCTGCTGTCGCGCGCCCATGCCAACTGGGCGGCGCCGATTTACGTCGCGGCGACAGTGCTGGTTGTCGCCTGGGTATTGCAGCGCGGTTGGTGCAGGCTTCTCGCTATGTCGATTGCGCTGCACCTCGCGGCGATCGGCCTGCTCTTTACCTGCCGTGAGACGCTGGCCTCTTTCGGGTTCGAGGTGCCGGCCCAATACGATCCGCTGCGCCGCGTGCGGGGCTGGCGCGAGCTCGGCGCCGAAGTCGGCAAGGAACTTGCCGCACATCCTGGACTGACCTTGTTCGCCGATGACCGCGAGCTGCTCGCGGCACTGATCTATTATATCCGGCCGCATCCGCTCGATGCCGTCAAATGGAAAGTGACCAGCCGCATTCAGGACCAATGGGACCTGACCAACGGTCTCGGGAAACGCCTCGGCGACAGCTTTCTGCTCGTCTCCGAGCACGAATTGACCAACGAGATGGAGCCGAGCTTTGCCGCAATCGAACGCCTCCGGCCGATCGTCATCCCGTTGGGGCCGGGCGCAGCCCGCACCTACACATTGTATGTCGCGCGCGGCTTCAAGGGGTATCCGCCCGGCCGGACCTAAGAGGGGCCGGACCTAGTGCTCAGAACCATTCAGATGATTTAGCAGATCCCCCTTCTCGCTTTCCCGGCGAAAGCCGGGATCCACTTCTGCCGTGGGCACCGGCTTTCACCGGTGAAGCGGTATTGAGCGAGGTGCTTCATCGCCGGGTGAATCGTGTGAATGACTCTGAACACTAGGAGGCGCAGCATTCCTCGGCAGCTTTGCGCAGCCGATGCCCGAGGAACAGGTTCAGCCGCAATGCCGGACGGCCGGCGTGAAGGATCGTTACCGGCGCGATCGGTTCGATGGAGTCGAACAAGAACCAGTATTGCCCGACGATTTTTTCGAAAGAAGCGCGCGTCACGATCAGAATATCGGCTCCGGCATGATCATCGCGGCGGGCTGCCAGCGCATATTGGTGGGCATCGGGGTCGAGGCAGATCACCGGCAGCCGGCCGCCCAAAGCGTAGTCGATCTTTCCGGCATCGGACCATCGCAGCGCCGCGACGGCCAGCTTCGGCCGATCGAGGAATCCCCGCTCGGCTAGGTCATTTCTGAGCGAGGTCCAGTCTACCACATCGAGACTCGGATCCTTCTCGAGGCGAAAATCTCCGACCACCGCGGGCAGCCAATTAAACTTCACCTCGCTGGCAAAGAGCGAGGAGCCGAGCACGACAAATCCGGTAGTGGCGCCGATGTAAACGCGCACCGCTCGGCTCCCGCGCCAATGCCGCGCGATAGCGTCCCCGAGCAGCGGCAGCAGCATCAGATAGCCCGGCGCCGTCCAGTGGAACAGCACGTTGCCCCGCAATGAGGCTGCCGAGAACACGATGAGGGGCGGGGCGGCGAGGCAGATCAGCAGCCAGCGTTCCCCGTCCGACGGCCCGCGGCGCAGCGCTAAAAAGCCGCACACCACCAAAGGAGCCCATATCCAAGGGAGCAGGAACGCGGCCGCACCGGCAAGCGTCGCGATCGGCCCAAACGGATGAAATCCGTCCTCTGCCCGGCCGGCCTGAAACAGGAACGAGACCCAGTCGTTTTCGGCATTCCAGATCAAGACTGGAAGAAAGATCACCGATGCCACCAACCCGGCGGCGTAGGGATGCGGCCGCGCCAGCCAGCGACGGCTGCGCGGCTCGGTCACGAGAAAGCCGGCCGCGCCGATAATCGTCAGCACCGCCGAATATTTGGAACAGAGCGAGAGACCGGCGCACATGCCGGTCCCCAGCCACCACCCCCACGCTGCCCGGCCCTCGGAGCGCAGCGCGGCAACGAGGCACACGGCAGCCCCGAGCAGCGCGGCGAGCAGCGGGCCATCCGGCAATACCCAGCTTGCGCTGGTGATGCCGAATACCGGCGCCATGTTCAGCACGACCGCGGCCCAGAGGCCCGCCTGCGGGCTGAACAAGGCCGAGGTCAGGCGGTACATCAGAAATGTCGTGCCCGCGAACAGCGCGATAAACGGCAGCCGCACGACGACCGCGCTCTCGCTGCCGGTTAAATGCGCGGCTGCCCAGGCCAGCCACCATGCGATCGGCGGGTGGTCGAAATAGCTGAGCTGCAGCTTACGGCCGGCTGCGACCATGTAGCTCTCGTCGATGCCGAGACCGAGAGCGGAGGCAAGCACCAAACGGGCGAGGAAGGTCGCGACGATCAGGATCGCCACGCCTCCACCAGGTGTCTTCAACCAGGCGGCCGCTGTGCGCATGGCGCGGCCGCGGGCGTGCAGCGGCATCTATCTGCGGCGGAAATACTCCTCGTACGGCGTGTCGTTCTTGACCAGCACGCCGCCGTCTACGGTCAATGCGACGCCGGTGATCATGCGCGCCGCAGGGCCGGCGAGGAACAGGATCGGGTCGGCGATGTCGTCGGGTTCGCACATGCGGCCCAGCGGAATTTTCCGGGCCCGCACCGCTTTGGCTTCCTGCGACGGGATTGCCCCGCCAAATGCGGTGGCGGTCGGACCGGGGCAGACCGCGTTGACGCGGATGCCGTCGGGCGCGAGCTCGTAGGCCGCGTGGCGCGTCAATCCGAGCAGGCCGGCCTTCGACGCGGAGTAATTGGCGGTGCCGCCGAACGAGATGCGCTGGCCGGCGATCGAGGCGACATTGACGATGGCGCCGCCGCCCCGCCTTCGCATATATGGCAGCACCGCCTGGATGCCGTTGAAGGCGCCGGTCAGGTTGACGGCGATGACCCGGTCCCAATCCTCCGGGCTCATGTCAGGGATCATCCGCCGCACCGTGGTGCCGGCGCCGTTGACGAGGATATCGATCCCGCCAGCCGTCTCGGCGATCTCGGCAGCCGCAGCATTGAACGCGGCGCGATCGGCGACATCGATTGCATGTGCCGTGATGGTGCCGCCACGGCCGGCGACCTCGCCGGCAACGCGCTCGGCCGCCGCCGCATCGCGGTCGAGGACCGCGACCCGCGCCCCGTGCGCGGCAAACGCGCGGCAAGTGGCGGCGCCGATGCCATTCCCGCCGCCGGTGACGACGGCGACTTTCCCGGCAAAATCCTCGGCCATTCGGTCTCTCCTTTAGGGGCTTGGCGCTGCGTTAGTCTATAGACGGTAGGCATTGTCGAGAATAGCCGTTGCGAGCGCCTCTGGAAGTAGCGCCGGGTGCGCGTTCGTTATAGATAATGATTGTCTGTCACACGAATTGGGCTAGGCGTAACGGTGCCAAAGCCTTCCCGTGTATTAAGGCCGAAAACAGCGAAAACAGCCGGGTACGACTGCATTTCGGCGCGGATGAATGCGAGTGCCACTCAGCCCTTTTGACGAGTTGCCGCGTTCGCGCGGATCGTAGCCCCACCAAGCCCTCCGGGCTTGGTCCCCCCCTCGCCCGCACCGCGGGAGAGGGTGCCGAGCGCAGCGAGGCGGGTGAGGGTCTTACCGCAAGGCCGCCCGAAAGCCGCGGTGCGCATGGGCTCCGAGCCTCGCGGCGCGACGCCTTTATGTCAGGTACCGCGGCTACTGTCAGCGCTGTCGCATTGCACTTATCAGCTGTTCCGGCTTGATGGGGGTCGCATTTACCTCGATGCCGAACGGGGCCAAGGCGTCGCAGACGGCATTGGCGATGGCTGCCGGTGGGGCGACGGCGCCGCCCTCACCGACCCCCTTGACGCCGAGCGGGTTGAGCGGCGACGGAGAGTGCTGGTGAACAATCCGCATGGCCGGGATGTCGCCGGCGGTCGGCAGCGCGTAATCCATCAGCGAGCCGCTCAGCAATTGCCCGTTCGCATCATAAGCGATCCCCTCAAGCAAGATGCCGCCGAGCCCCTGAGCAGCGCCACCCATAATCTGACCCTCGACCAGCATCGGGTTGACGACGACGCCGCAATCATGGGCTACGGCGTAATCCTCGATGCCCACACGCCCAGTCTCGGGGTCGACATCGACAATCGCGACATGCACGGCATAGCTCCAAGTGACCGTTTGCGGCTGCCAGTAGTAAATCTCCTCGAGGCCGGCATCGACCCCTGGCGGGCGTTCGTTGTCCCAGCCCGGTCGCGCCGCCTGCGCAATCTTGGCGAGGGTCACCTTGGCGCCGGGGACCCCAACCACCCCCACGCCGCCATTACGCAACTCGAGATCGGCCGGCGCGCATTCCAGCAGGTTGGCGGCGATGGCGAAGACCTTGTCCCGGAGCCGCTCGCTGGCGTGGTGCATCGCCGCCGACAATGTGACTGTGCTGCGGCTCGCCATCGTGCCAAATCCGATCGCGATCGCCGCCGTGTCGGCGAGGGAGATCACCACGTCCTCCGGCACCACCTTCCAAAGGTCGGCCGCCACCTGCGCGAAGATTGTCTCCATCCCCTGGCCCTGCGGACAGGCGCCGGAAGAGACGTAAATTTTCCCCGACGGGTCGATGCGGACGAAGGCGCTTTCGAACGGCCCGACACCGGTCCCCTCGATATAGCAGCCGATGCCGAGCCCGAGGTAACGGCCCGCATTCCGCGCTTCGCTCTGACGCCGGCGGAACGCCTCGACCCCGCCGACCGCATCCAGCGCCTTCTGCAGGGCGGCGGGATAATCCCCGCTGTCATAGACGATCGGCTCGCCATCCCGGTAAGGGATGCCGACATTGTACGGCATCTCGTCGGCGCGGATCATGTTGCGTCGGCGTACCTCAGCCGGCTCCAGGCCCAGGGTTCGCGCGACCAAATCTATGGTCCGCTCCATCGCGAAGGCGGCTTCCGGGCGCCCGGCGCCGCGGTATGGGGCGTTCGGGACCTTGTTGGTGACGACAATCCTCCCCGACGCCGCCAAATTCCCGATCTTGTAGGGGCCGGTCAGGTGTACCGCGGTGTTGTAGGCGACGCCGGACCCGATCGGGTTCCACGCGCCGCAATCGACAATGTAATCGTCGCGCAACGCGAGGATATGCCCGTCGCCGTCAAACCCGACCTCGACATCGTGCAATTGGTCCCGCGAATGCGTCGCGCTCATCAGGTGCTCGCTGCGCCCCTCTATCCAGCGCACCGGTCGCCCGAGTTTGCGCGCGAGGAAAGTGACCAGCAGGTCCTCGGGGTACACATGCCCCTTGCCGCCGAAACCGCCCCCGACATCGAGCGCGATGCAGCGCACCCGCGCCTCGGGCAGACCCAACAGCGCGGCGGCTTCGCGCCGCACCCAGTGAACCACCTGGGTCGAGGACCAGATCGTCACCGAGTCGGTGCGCGGATCATAGGCGCTGACGACGCCGCGGCACTCCAGCGGCACAGCGGCGTAGCGGTGGTGATAAAACCGGCGGTGCAGCCGATGCGGAGCGCCCGCCATCACGGCGTCGACTTCGCCCCTGCCAACCGAAAACGCGCCGATCAAATTGGTCTGAAACCGGTCATGGACAATCGGGCTGTCCGCGCGCAACGCCGCCTCTGGGTCGACCACTGCCGGCAATTCTTCGAGGTCCCAGGTCACCCGTTCGGCCGCGTCTTCGGCCTGGTCGCGGCTCTCCGCGACAATGATCGCAACCGCCTCGCCGACATGCCGCACCTTGTCGTGCGCCAATAGCGGCTGCTGCGGATTGAGGAATTTATGCTGGATGACCGAGGTCCATTTGCTGGGCAACGAGATTTGCCCCTCCGGCACCGGCGGCAGCAGCTGCAACAAATCGGCGCCGTTGAGAGCGAGCACGACGCCGGGCGCCGCGGCAGCGCGCGACAGGTCGACCGAGCGAATGCGCGCATGCGCCACCGGGCTGCGCACCAAGACCGCGTGCAGCATGCGCGGCAGGACGAGATCGGCGATAAATTGCCCCTGGCCCCGCAGCAGCCGGTGGTCTTCGCGCCGCAACAGCGAGCGGCCGACATAAAGGGGGCCGTTGTCGCTCATGGTTAAAACCTCACTCCCGCCCGCGCGAGTGTGTGGGAATTACCGAACCCGGTCAAACGAGACCGACCCGCCGGCGGATGATCCACGAGATGAGCTTTAGTGCCTGATCGCCGCTATGATGGGGCGATGAAGGCATGCGGCGCGGATTGCCCTGGGAGACAGCAAGGGTAGGGCGGATGTAATCCGCCTTTTTGCCTCCATGGGAATCCCCGCTTGTCGGATAACCGAGACAAGCAACCTTGCGATCAGGCTCTGGTATCCCGGCAAATAAGACGGCGGATTACATCCGCCCTACGCCTGCTGACGCGGGCATAGCCGAGGCGGCGGTTTTGTGGGTGAATTTCGGTCATATCTTACGGCCAACGTAACCTTTTGATCGGGCGGGCGAACAAATTTCCCGGAAGTCTTGATTGATGCAACGAGCGGGGGTCATCTCGAGACTGACTTGTGCGACCGCTAAATCGGGGAGAACCAGATAGCCAAGCACTGCGGATTTCGCCCCTCGCCGGCTGAACGTGCTGATAGATAGTGGGACCGCCGAGGATCGATCGAGAGCGACTGCCCGTCTCCGACATGGCCCGCGGCGGGCAAACTACCCAAACGTTACAAACCGGGGCTCGACGGGGCGGCGCCGGTCCACTCGTCGAGCACGGCGGTGTGGGTAACCAGGCCGCTATCCTGCTGCCACAGATGGAGCTGGTAGCCTGGCGGCTCGAAAATGAAGCTGATCCGCGCATCGGCGACGAGGTTGAGCCGGATCTGGTGCGCCGTGCTCGGTGCAGTGCCGGCGACCGTGCCGGCAAAGCGCCGGTCGATTGCGCGGTGCAGGTGGCCGCACAGGATGCGTTCGACTTGGGGATGGCGTGCGACGATTTCGGCAAGTCCCGCGGCATTGTCGAGGCCGAAATTGTCCATGTAGGTGATGCCCGTCGCGAATGGCGGGTGATGCATCAGGATCACGGTCGGCCGATCGAGCTGCGCCGCGAGTTCAGTGTCGAGCCAACCCAGTCGCTCGGCGCACAGCATCCCGCCATGCTTACCGGAGACGAGCGTGTCGAGCGCGACAAGCCGGACTGGGTAATCTTCGATCGCGAATTGCAGGTAGCCCTCGGCCGGCAGGTAGCGGGCGTCCCGAAAAGCCGCGCGCAGCGGCTCTCGGGCATCATGATTGCCAGGAATCACGAAGACCGGCATCGACAAGGGTGCCAGCAAATGGCGCAGCTGTTCGTATTCGTCAGGCTCGCCGTGGTCGACGAGATCGCCGGTCACGACGGTGACATCGGGCCTCGGCACCAGCGCGTTTAGACTTGCAACTGCGCGCGCCAAATATGGCGCAGTGTCGAACTCGAGCCAGGCTCGCTCGGCATCCGGCGCGGTGCCCTGCATCGGGCAACGGAACAGCTTACCCGCCGCGACGATATGGGGGTCCGAGAGTTGGGCAAGGATCATCTTCCCTCCGCGACTAGGGTCGCCTCTTAGTAATCCGACATTTCCCAGATGGACAGTCCATCCGGCCACGCCCGCCAGCGTCGTTCAGCAAACGGTCGGGAAGTGTGAGGTAGTTCACACTTGGAAAAGTTCATCTGCCCGACATTCCTCGGATTCGGGACCGGCGAGCCCTCCTAACGATCACCGCGAACACGCGTAAATTCGACACTCGCTACTGATTGGCAGAAGGGTGACCTTGAGGCGACCGACTATAAGTCGCTGTTCACGTCGTGCTGTCGGCCGCCCCTCGGACACGGGCGGCGCGCTGATCCTCGACAGACAACTCGTCCCTCGTTTGTGTCGCTTTAATCTCATTAATGTTTATTGACTTTTTAGCAAACGTATGTTAACGTCGGCGGTTGCCAATGATTAGGGAGTTATCGCGTGAGCATGGCCGATTATCGCGCGCTATTATCGGTGTCGTCGGGCCCGCCCACGGTTCTTCCACCTATTGGGAGAACCGAGCCTGATCTGGACCAGATAAAACAGGTGGAACAGGTGACAACGTTCGGAAGGCTCGGCCCCGGCGCTCTGCCAGGATTCCGAGCATAGAGATCACGAGGGCGCTAAGAGATCCTCGTATTTCTATTTTTGCAATTATTGGTTTGGCTGATATTCGCTGCAAAAAACAGCAAAAACAGCTAGTGCTCAGAGTCATTCGGATGTTCATGATGCCAACCAACTCGTCATGCCCGGACTTGATCCGGGCATCCACGCATCTGCGACGGGCGATGCGGTGCGAGGCAAGGACGTGGATGGCCGGGACAAGCCCGGCCATGACGATTGTAAAACATATGTTCGAGTCTGAGCACTAGGAGAGCTGCGCGGAGAACCGAGCCAGATCTGCACCTGATAAAACAGGTGGAACAGGTGACAATGTTCTTTTGAAGCTCGGCGAGGTTCGATGCTTCGATTGATCGCCGCTATGATGGGGCGATGAAGGCATGCGACGCGGATTGCCATGAGGAAAACAGCCATGCAGCCGTTGCGGAGTTTTCTGTTTGCGCCGGGGAACCACGCGCGGCGGGTCGAGAAGGCGCTGTCCCTCGACGCCGACGCGGTGATCCTCGATCTCGAGGATGCGGTCGCGACTGCCGAGAAGAGGGCGACGCGCGATGCGGTCATCGCGGCCCTGCCGCGCCCGCGGCGAGCGCTGCTCTATGTCCGCGTCAATGCGGTCGACACCGAATTCTGTTATGGCGATTTGGCGGCGATCGTCCGCCCGGGGCTCGACGGCATCATTCTGCCGAAGGTCGAAAGCGCCGCCGGGCTCGCGACGGCCGACTGGCTTCTTGCGCAGCTCGAGCGCGAGCACGGGCTGATGCCGCGCGCGATCGACCTGGTCCCGATCATCGAGACGGCGCGCGGCCTCAACCAAATCGACGCGATCCTCGCGGCCGGCACCCGGGTCAAGCGCATCGCTTTCGGCGCCGGCGATTTCACGCTCGATGTGAACATGGCGTGGAGCCGCGGCGAGGCGGAGCTGGCCTATGCCCGCGCCAAGATCGTCACCGCGTCCCGCGCCGCCGGCATCGAGGCGCCGTTCGACACGGTGTGGGTCGATCTGGCGGATGAGGAGGGGCTCGAAGCGTCGGCCCGCACCGCTTTCGGGTTCGGCTTCCAAGGCAAGATGTGCATTCACCCGAACCAGATCGCGGTCGTCAACCGCGTCTTCACGCCGAGCGAGGCTGAGATCGCCTTCGCGGAGCGGGTGGTCGCGGCCTTCGCCCGGGCCGAGGCCGAGGGCAGCGCGGCAATCCAGCTCGATGGCAAATTCATCGATTACCCGATCCTCTACCGCGCGCAGCGGGTGTTGGAAAAGGTCGCGGCGATCCGCGCGCGGGAGCGGCAGTGATGACAAAAGCTGCGGCCGGTCCGCTCGACGGCGTCACCGTCCTTGATTTGTGCAGCTATCTCGCCGGGCCCTATGGCTCCACTCTGCTTGCGGATCTTGGCGCCACGGTGATCAAGATCAAATCACCGCAGGGCGACATGCTCCGCCAGTTTCCGTCGAGCCTTGCAGGCGAGAGCCGCTTCTTCCTCGGCACCAACCGCGGCAAGCGCGCGCTCGCGCTCGATCTGAAGCAGCCGGAAGGGCTGGCGGTCCTTCACAGAATGGTCGAGACCGCCAACGTCCTGGTCGAGAATTTCCGGCCGTCGGTCCCGGCCCGGCTCGGTATCGACTACCCGCGGCTGAAGGCGATCAACCCGCGCTTGGTCTATTGCGGGCTGACCGGCTATGGCGACGGCGGACCATTGAGCGAGAAGGGCGGCTTCGACCAGGTCTTGCAGTGCCTCAGCGGGATGGCGCTCTTTCAGGGCGGCGGGGCCGACAAGCCGCAGGTGGTCCTCGGCTCGGTCCTCGATTATTTCACCTCGGCGCTCCTCGCCTACGGCGTCGCCGCCGCGCTGTTCAAGCGTGAGCGCAGCGGCGTCGGGCAGTATTTGAGCCTCTCGTTACTGCGCAGCGCATTGACGATCCAGGCCGGGCGTTTTGTCTGGGCCGAGAGCGAGGGCCGCGAGGTCGCGCGCGATTCCAGTGCCGGTGGGCTGACCGGGATCCATCCGACGAAGAACGGGTTTCTCTATATCTCGGTTCATTCGAATCATTTCTTTGCCGCGCTGTGCGAGCTGGTCGGCCGGCCGGAACTGGCCCGCGACCCGCGTTGCGCGACGATGCGCAGCCGCGCCGCGCATGCCGCCGAGCTCGTGCCGGAGCTGCGCGCTGCGTTCGCCGAGCGCAGCGCGGTGGAGTGGGAGGAGATCTTCGGCGAGCGCGTGCCCTGCGCGGCGGTGCGGCCGATCGAGGACATGTTCGACCATCCCCAGGTTCTCGCCGAAGACCTGGTCGCCACGCTCGATCATCCGGTCGTCGGCCGCTATCGCACAATGACCAAGCCGATCAAATTCGCCGACACGTCGGGTCCCCTGCCCTCCCCGTCCCCGACCTTCGGCCAGCACAGCGACGAGATCCTCGCCGCGCACGGCTATTCGGCCGCAGAGATCGCGGCGCTGCGCGACCGCGGTGTCGTGAAATAAGGCTGGGTGCTGCGTGCTATCCTTACTCCGCAGCGGCGCGGCGCTTCGCAGGTTTCGGCCAGCGCGCGGCGACGAGCGGCAAGACCTCCTCGATCAGGCGGCGGGTCTGGGACAGCATCTCGTCGTCGCCGCGGGCGGCTGGACGCAGGATGAATTTGGAGATTCCGGCGGCGACATAGGCGGCAATGCGATCGACGACCGCCTCGGCGTCGCCGATCGCGAAATAGCGCAGCGGATCGCGGCCGGTGCGCTTCTTGTAGGCTTCGAACAGCCGATCGAGACCGGGATCGTCAGCACGGCCGAAGCGGAACGGGATGCCCGCGCCGTAATGGTCGTCGTCGATCGCGCGGCCCTCGGCGGTTGCGGCGGCGCGGATGCCGGCGATGACGCCGGCAACCTGGTCCGGCGTCTCGGCGCCCGCCTGCCAGCCGGTGCCGAACCGCGCGGTGCGCCGGATCGCTGCCTCGGACGAGCCGCCGATCCACATCGGCAGATCCGGCTGCACCGGCTTCGGCAAGATCGAGGCGCCGGAAAGGTGGTAATGCACCCCCTCGAAATCGACTGTGTCTTCGCGCCACAGCCGCCCGATGATCTCCAACCCCTCGTCGGTCTTGCGGCCGCGCGTCTTGGTGTCGAGGTTGAGCGTGCGCCATTCCGGCGCGAGGGGGCTGCCGATGCCAAAGGCCGGCAGCAGGCGCCCTTCGGACAATACGTCGATCGTCGCGCATTGCTTGGCGACCAGGACCGCGTCGCGGAACGCCAGCGAAAGAACATTGACGCCGAATTTGAGGCGGCGGGTCCGCCCGGCGAGCGCCGCCATGACCGACATGCATTCGAGGATCGGCTCGCGGCTGACGACCCGGTCGGTCTGCCACAGCGAGTCGACGCCGCCCGCCTCGCACAAATCGACCCAGCGCCAGAACCCGCCGACGCCGGAGAACGGAAACTCCATCAGACCGAGCCCGATCGCGACGTTCCTCGGCATTGTAGCCTCCTCCGTTATGTTGAGCCCGGCCTCTCTCTGTCCACAGGTGGGTAGTATTGCGGCGCTTCGGCGCGGTCAAACATCCCGTAGTCGCGGATCACCCGGACGCGGCGGTGGCGAATATCCGCGCCGCCTTGCAGCGAGGCCTCTGCAGCCGCCGCATCACGCCATGACGTAAGGAGAATGAATTTCCCGGGCCGAACGATGCTTTCGAAGACATCCCAGTCGACTAGACCGGAATGAGCCGTGTCGAGCTCTCCGAGCCGGGCGGCAATGGCTTCAGCATCGGGTTCGGGCGGGAGGCCTTCCGGAGCGGCTTCCGACAACGCGATCAGCTTGGCCGCGGCCGCCGTCTCGTCAAACCGCTGCTCGCAAAGCACCTTGCCGGCAGGCGGCCGGTTATCGGCGATGATCTCGCCGACCCGGAGGTGATAATCGCCAAAGACCTCGGTCCGGCCCTTTTGCTGAACTTCGTGGTGACGGGCGCGGGTGCGCCAGCAAATCACCGCCTTCTCGTCCCGCCATATCGAGAGCGACAGCAGCCAACCCTTTCGGCGCAGGCTGGCAAAGCGCTCGTTGTCGATAAACCCGTCGATCTGTTCCAGTTCGGGCCGCAGCAGTTTGGCGTAGCCGAGATAGGCTTCCCACTGCTCCGCCTTCGGGTACACTTCGAAAATCACCGCGAACATGGTCTCTGCTCCTGGTGACGATGTATCGCTCGCTTGGCGGGCGGTCCAACGCGATCGATACGGCCAATTCCGTAGTATCGCGTGATGACATCACGGCGGCGCAGGCTTAATTTGCCGGCATGGAACCAATTCAGCCATCGCTCGCCGAAGTCGCCGCGCTCGTCGGCAATCCCGCGCGCGCCAATATGTTGACCGCGTTGCTCAACGGCCGCGCCTTGACTGCCACCGAGCTCACCTTTGCCGGCGGCGTCGCGCCGCAGACCGCGAGCGGCCATCTGGCCCGGCTGACGGAAGGCCGGCTTCTCAGCCTGGCAAAGCAGGGCCGGCACGCCTATTACCGGATCGCCTCGCCGAGGATCGGCCGGATGCTCGAAAGCATCATGGCCGTTGCCGCAGATGGCCCGCCGCGCTACCAGCCGCGATGGCGCGGCGGCGACGCGCTGCGGAATGCGCGCACCTGCTACGATCATCTGGCCGGGCGCCTCGGCGTAGCGCTGGCCGATGCGCTGGCGGCGCGGGACCATGTTGCGCTGTCTGAAGACGGCGGCATGGTCACGCCGGAGGGCGAGGCGTTCTTGTTGGAATTCGGCATCGACCTGCGCGAAAAGAGCCCGTCTCGCCGTCCCTTTTGCCGGCCATGCCTGGATTGGAGCGAGCGCCGGACGCATCTCGCAGGTGCCCTCGGGGCGGTTCTTGCGGCGCGTTGCTTCGATCTCCACTGGGTCGCCCGCATGCGCGACACCCGCGCGCTGCTCCTCACACCGGAGGGCAAACTGGGGTTCTTCGAGACATTCGGGATCGATCTGGCAGCCTGAGCTTGCCTCCGCGTGTCGAGTTGTGGCCCGATCCCAGCCGGTTGGTCGGGAGGGCAGCGGATGAAAGTATTCACGACACTGCCGCAAGAGGATCTGCGCAAGGTCGCGCCGGCGGCCCGCGCGATCGAGGCCGAGGGGTATGACGGCGTCGCCTCGATGGAAAACAAGCACGACCCGTTCCTGGCGCTGGCAGTGGCGGGCGCCGCGACCGAACGCATCGAGCTCCACACCAGCGTCGCGATCGCCTTCGCCCGCACGCCGATGGCGGTCGCCAACGTGGGCTGGGACCTCGCGGGCGCGACCGGCGGCCGCTTTGTCGTCGGCCTCGGCTCGCAGGTCCGGGCGCATAACGAGCGGCGGTTCTCGGTCCCATGGACACCGCCGGCGCCGCGCATGCGCGAATATGTGCAAGTCCTGCGCGCGATTTGGCATTGCTGGAAAACCGGAGAAAGACCCGGCTACGAGGGTCAGCACTACCGTTTTACGTTGATGACCCCGAACTTCGCGCCCGAGCCGATCGACGCGCCGCCGCCCCCGGTGATGATCGCGGCAGTGGGTCCGGCAATGCTCAAAGTCGCGGCCGAGGAATGCGACGGCGTCAAATTGCACGGCTTCTGCACCCGCAGATACATCGAGGAGGCAGTAATGCCGCGCCTTGCCGAGGGGCTCGCAAAGAGCGGGCGCAAGCGCGAGAATTACGAAATCTCAGGCGGCGGCTTTCTCGCGACCGGCCCTGACGACGCAACAGTTGCGCGCATGTTCGAATGGGTGCGCGAGCGCGTCGCCTTCTACGGCTCGACCCAGGCCTATTGGCCGGTCTTTGCGGTGCATGGGCTCGAGGATCTCGGCCATAAGCTCAATGCGATGACTCGGCAGGGAAAGTGGAGCGAGATGGCCAAGGAAGTGCCCGACGACGTCGTGCATTTGTTCGCGGCGGTCGGCCGCTACGACCAGATAGTTGAGGCCATCACCGAACGGTTTGGCGGGCTGACCGATGCGCTGAACGCGCGGGCCAATGCAGCGCAGCCCGGCCACCTGCCGCGCGATCTGATCCAAGACATCCGCCGCGTGCCGCACTCTTTCCAGGGGTTCAGGCGCGCCGCAGTCTAGATGACGTACGGGACGGGACCCTGTTCCGGTTCTCAATGATGGAACAGGTTGAGCGCCGAGCCTTGGCGGAACCATTCGAGCTGCGAAGCGCTGAAGGTGTGGTTGAGCCGCAGCGTCTCGGTCGTGCCATCGGCATGCTTGATGCGGCACTCAACCGGCTGCCCCGGCGCCATCTCCTCCAACCCGACGAGGCTGATGCGGTCATCCACCCGAATTCGGTCGTAATCGGCCCGATCCTGGAAGGTCAGCGCCAAGAGGCCCTGCTTTTTCAGATTGGATTCGTGGATGCGCGCAAAGCTGCGGGCGATGACCGCCGTGCCGCCCAACAGGCGCGGTGACAAGGCGGCGTGCTCGCGGCTGCTGCCCTCGCCGTAATTGTCGTCGCCGACCGCGACCCACCGGGTTCCACGGGCCTTGTAGTAGCGGGCGAGCTTGCCGATCGCCTGCCCCTTCTCGCCGGTCAGGACGTTGACGCCGGTGCCTGGCTCGTCGGTAAAGGCGTTGGTCGCGCCCATGAACATGTTGTCGCTGAACTTGTCCAAATGCCCGCGATAGCGCAGCCAAGGGCCGGCGGGGGAAATGTGGTCCGTCGTGGTCTTGCCCTTGGTTTTGATCAATACCGGCATGTCCACGAAATCCTTGTGGTCCCACGCCGCCCACGGCTCCATCAGTTGCAGCCGTTCGCTCTTCGGATCGACCTCTAGCTTGATCGCGCTGCCGTCCTCCGGCGGCGCGATGTAGGTAGCAAGGCCGGGGTCGAAACCGTGCGCCGGCACCTCGCGCGCGGGCTTCGGCGGGTCGAGCCGGAACGGCTTGCCTTCCGCGTCAGTCAGCGTGTCGGTCACCGGGTTGAACGACAGCCGCTTCGCCAACGCAAAGGCGGTGACGATCTCCGGGCTGCCGATGAAGTTCATCGTCGTCGGCGACCCGTCGTTGCGCCGCGGGAAGTTGCGGTTGTACGAGGTGACGATGGTGTTCGGCACCGCATCTGCCGCAACGGACCTGCGCCACTGGCCGATGCAGGGCCCGCAGGCATTCGCCAGCACAGTGCCGTCAATGTCCTTCAACGACTGCATCTGGCCGTCGCGCTCGATTGTCGCGCGCACCTGCTCGGAGCCCGGGGTCACGAGGAACGGCACGGCGGCCTTGAGCCCGTGCGCCTTTGCCTGCTCGGCAACGTCAGCGGCGCGGCTCATATCCTCGTAGGACGAGTTCGTGCAGCTGCCGATCAGGGCGGTCGAGATCTCGTCGATAAACCCGTTCTGCGGATCGGCCACCTCGGCCGCGAGCTTGGAGATCGGGCGCGCCCGGTCGGGCGAATGGGGACCGACCACGTAGGGCTCGAGTTTCGACAAATCGAGCTCGACCACGCGGTCGTAGAATTTCGCGGGATCGGCCTCGACCTCTTTGTCCGGTTCGAGAAGATGCTGGTTCTGCTGCATCAACGGGACGAGACTTTCCTTGCCGGTGGCGCGCAGGTATTTCGCCATGTGCTCGTCGGCCGGGAAAATCGAGGTCGTGGCGCCGAGCTCGGCGCCCATATTGGTGATCGTCGCCTTGCCGGTGGCGCTGATCGTGCGCGCGCCGGGGCCGATATATTCGACGATCGCGTTCGTCGCGCCGGACACGGTCAGCTGCCCGGCGACGTAGAGAATGACATCCTTAGGAGCGGTCCACCCGCCCATATTGCCGGTGAGGTAAACCGCGATGTGCTTCGGGTAGAGCACCTCCCAGGGCAATCCGGCGATGACCTCGACCGCGTCGGCGCCACCCACTCCGACGGAACAGGCGCCGAGACCGCCGGCGTTCGGCGTGTGCAAGTCGGTGCCGATGATCAGCTCACCGGGGAAGGCGTACTGTTCCAGCACCACCTGGTGGATGATCCCGGCGCCGGGTCCCCAGAAGCCCAAACCGTATTTGGCCGCGGCGGAACGCAGAAAGTCATAGACTTCCTTGTTCTCGGCGAGCAACTCGCGCAAATCCGCGGCGCCCTCGACCCGCGCCTGGATCAGGTGGTCGCAGTGGATCGTCGCCGGCACGGCAACCTTGTCCCGGCGGGTCTGCATGAACTGGAGCAGCCCCGTTTGTCCCAGGACGTCCTGGAATACCACACGGTCGGGACGGACCAGCAGATAGCTCTTCCCCGGCTCCAGCTCCTGGTGTTCGGGATCGTCGAGGTGCCCCAGCAGGATCTTGTCGGCCAACGTCAACGGCCCGCCCAACCGGCGCCGCACCACCGCAAGGTTCCGCGCCATCGTCGCGTAGACCGCAGCCGCCATTTCCGGTGTCGATTCGATAGCCGCCATCGTCGAGCCCTTCTTGCCGTTCGTTCGGGGCAACACCCGCCGCGCCCCTCGTCTATATCACCCCTCGTCTATATCAGATGAGCGCGATCGGTCTCGATGCAAATTATCGGGATTTGGCCGAAGCCCTCTGCGCCCCGTACAAGGAAGCTGCCCAGCCCGGAGGCCGACCGCACAACTTATCGTTGAGCTCACCGCTCCTGATTGACCTGTTTCTTTAGGACGAGAACAGGTCGAAATTCCCCAAATGGTTGTCGGTGCGGTTAGGCCGAAATGGGTTTCTCCAAAAATCGAAGGATCCGCCGCCACGTTCCATTTACTCCACGAGCCCGGTTTCGCTCCGAAGTACCATGCGATTGTGGCAATTTAAGCGGTGCCGTTTCCGCGCTGATGCTTTGCGGCTATCCGGTGCGCACGCGCTCACCAGCCGCTAGAGGATGGCGTTCGACCACGCCCGGTGGCCGGCGCCGAGACGCTCGAGCGTGTCGTCGACGACGGTCAAATCAGAATTGAAGCGGTTGAGCTGGCCTATCATCGCTTTTCGCAGCGGTTCCGTGTCCGTCGGTACCTGCCCCTTATCGGCCCAAAACCGCTTGCGGGTATCAAAGTAGCCGATCGTGTCAAGGAAAGCGGCAGCGAAATAGTAGGAGTCAATCACCATGTCGCCCTTGTCGGGATTTATGATTTCTCCCGTGTCTCTCACCGAATATTCAAGGCACCAGTCGAGCATCTTTGCGACCTCCTGACTTGCCTGTCGCCGCTGGTCAGCGCGCATGTGGGGCCAGCCGCGGAAGAAGAGCTCGACCACGTCATAATTGTTGTGATCCGACATCTTTGAATTTTCGAGCCACCCTTCCGGGTATTGCTGGTCCTTGATCGCGAGCAGTGTATCGATGAGGCGCTGCCACCAGCGCACCAGGTGAGGCGCATAGCGCACCATGTGAAACGTCAGGCTGAGATCCGTCGTTGTGATCTCATTTCCCTTGTTGTCGATGATGTAAGTGACGCCGAAAAAACCGGTTTCCGGGTCTTGCCAATCTCGGACGAAGCGTTCGAACGCGGGTACGAGGCCGGGTCCACTCAAATAACTGGCTTGACCACCCTTCAGCACGAGGCGCGCGATCACCGATACCGCGAGGTTGAGTTCCTTGCGATTGTCCCGCCCGCAGCGCACTACATCTGACCAGCATAAATCCTGCAGATAAGTAATCATCCGCCCGGGATCATTGATCGGATCGAGAAACGTCGGCTGCAAGCGCCACGGCCACTGCCTGGCCAGGAGCTGGTCCGTTGAGCGGTCGAGTTTCAAAAAGAAAACGTCAGTGCCGGGGGCGAAACTGCCGCCGCAATCCTGCGTCAGCCCATCGGGCGGGTTGGTGCAAACAACGGCCGCCTTTAGCCGCTCGACAGCCTCGCGGGCGGCCTTGTAGTCGCTGGTGCAGTTAATGCGCCATTCCGCCTCGTATAGGTGCGCCCTCGCCCAACTCGTGTCGCACCCCGCAAATTCGCGCTCGGAAAGCGTTTCTTCGGCGCCCTCCATTACCTCGTTCGCTTCCTTCGAAAGCGCGTGCATTTTCGGGAAAGCAGCAAACAGCGCAGATTTGGGCTTGTAGGAAGAATGTGCCATCGCCGTCTTCTAGGAGCTGCTTCGAAGCATGAGTACACCTGCTGCACGACTAATGCATTATACTTGTGCGAGCGTACCTTCCGTAGAAGAGCCCATGACCTCGCCGGCCAACAGCAGGCCGCGCGAACGTTCGTTACGGTCTGCGCACCGACGACCGGGTAGGACACGCGCGCGACACAGCGGTCCTGCGCTTTCCTGCAGACCACCGGATTCGTGACCGAGCACACCGATGCGTCCTCGGGCGGCTGCGCGGTGCGATCCGTTCACGGCAACTTGTCAGGCCATCGCTGGGCGCCGTGCAGTATCGTGATGATCTGAACGATGTCACCTCTGACCCGATAGGGTACAATGTAGGGTGTACGCGGGATGACGAGTTCGCGTGTGCCGGCGACGCGGCCCGGTCGGCCGAGGCCAGGAGATGCCGCCAAACGCGTCACCGCCGCCCGAATTCGCTCGATCATGCCGCCCGCCGCGGTCGGATTGTTCGCGGCAACGTGCTCGTAAATGTCTTCTAGTCGGCGAAAATAGCGGGGAGCATATTCGAGGCGGCGAGAGATCACCCTGGCTGCAAGAGCCGGTTATACCGCTCCTCGGCTTGTTGCTCGGACAGAGTCTCGCCTAAGTCGAGCTCCTTTATTCCATCCGTGATCTCGCCAATCTGCCACTCGTTGAGTTCGACGTACGCCGCGATCGCTTCTGCCGCAAGAAACGACTTCGAGCGCTTTGTGCTCCGCGCCAATGCCTCGAGCTTTAGGTTCAACGCGCCGTCGATCCTAGTGGTTAGGACCATTGTGTCTGCGCTCATGTCAGATAGTGAGCCTGTCTGATTTGAATGTGTACAAATGCAATGTATACAAATGCATCAGCCCGGTCAATTGCCTGTTCAGCCGGCCCTGGATGAGCCGCCAGTCTTTTGCCGCGCGGCGCCCTTCTCGGCGATCATGATCGTCGGCGCGTGGTGTTCGTGAAGGTGACCGCCGGCATCAGCCGGCGTAAAGGTGCATTGCACATCGGGGGTCGCACTCCTCCAATACGTTGGCCGAGGCGGCGAGGATCGAGGGGCTGTAGGTCAGCATGCCTTTGCCGGTGCAAAGCCAGCGCATGACCTCGCCGGCCAGAGCCAGGCCGCGCGAGCGCTCGTTGGGAGGCGACGAGGAGCCGCGAAAGGTTATCGCGCGAAAACATAGATTCTTGAGCTGACCTCCGCTTTTCGAGCAGGATTAGGGCGCGGCCGGTGGCCACAACATGGCCCCATGCAGCACCCGGAGGATCACGACCGTTCGCGGATCGGCGGCGTCGACACTGTAGACGACAAGATACGGCAGGCGAGAAATCACGAGCTCGCGCGTCCCGGGCGACCGGCCCGGCCTGCCCCGCAACGGGAAATCATCGAGCTGCCGCACCGCATCCAATATTCGCTGTCCGATCCGCGAGGCGGCGGCCCGGTTGTTGGCAGCGATCCATCGAACAATGCCGAGGAAATCGTCGTTCGCCGGCTTGGTCCAGCGGATCGTCACGGACGGGGTTTGACGACCCGTTCAAATGCCGCGACGACCGTCGCGTGATCGACAACCTGGCCGGCCTGCAGCGCTTGCTTGCCGTCCTCGACAGCCGCCAGGAATTGCTGCTCATTGGCGACATAGGATCGCAGCGCCTCGTTGATGAGCCAGGACTTGCTGCGGCCCGTCGCTTCGGCCAGCAGCTCGAGCTCGTGGTCGAGATCGGCATCGACACGGGCGGCTATGGTCACGGACTTTGACATTGCGGTCCCTCGGATGGGAGCAAACAATGTTTACATTGTAGCGCATCGGCGTTCGGGGAGCAAATCGCACAGGCTGACACCGGCAGGAAGTGCAGCTGGCGTAATAGCAGGTGCCGCCGTTGCGCCGCGCGTAATCGAGCAGTTCGTTGTCGGTCTGGATCTGGGGGCCTGGCAGGGTTTCTTCGCGGACGAACTGCTGCAGCGCGGGTGCGGAGAACATCCGCCGGGCAAAACGCAAACCGCCGATGATGGCGCGCCGGTCGGCTTCCTCCGACAGGTAGCGCGGGTTGATTGCCGGCGCGTCGCCCGGGCGGTTCGACTTGGCCTCGACATAGCCGCGCGACAGAGGCCTAATCTGCCAGGGGCCGGCGCTGAGGCCCGGCGTCTCCTCGAGTTCGCCGATCTGGCCGCCCTTGAAGCTGCCCGGCGCAAAGGTGACCTTGCATGTCGGGGTCGCCGATTCCTCCAATACCTTGGCCGACGCGGCGACGATCGAGGGGCTGTAGGTCAGCATGCCTTTGCCGATGATAGTCGCTGCTAAAATCTGTCATCAAGCATAAAGAAATTGATCCGAGTGTGACATAGATCACACCGCTGGCCGGATCGTTTGGTATGCTTTCAGCCCGTATCCGTCCGCTACGCCTGACGAAGGGCACGAGGGAGTGGCGGCTCCACGGGGAGGTAGAGTAATGAACATTGAAAGCAACGCAGCTAATCTGGTAATTTTGCTTTCCATTTTACTGATGACAATCTTGGCCTATCGAAGCTTTGTGCTGCGCGAAGTCAAATTTGATGGTGCTTCGGTAGCGTCGAATCTGCTTACGAATCGACTGTATTTGAGTAGCGGCTTTATTTTTTACTGGTTATTGGTAATGCTTTCTTACACGGTAATTACGTATTATTGGGGTCCACTGAGTAAAATCGTTGCGCCCTATCTAAACAAGACACCCCTTGAGAAGCTCCTTGGCGATGGTAATCAGACACCGGATGCGATTGTGCCGTTGGTGGTGGCGTGCGCCGCTGCTTGGGCGCTCGTGTGGGACGCGAAATACAATCCATTTAGGATCATGCTGGAGTTTGCACTCGATCTGATCCGCGTGCCAGATAAGGCATTGACGACATTGGACAAACTGCGGGCGGCCAAATTCCGCCGGCCGCCGCCCGAGGAGGCTGTCGCAATTGCGGCGGACGAGGATATTCTTAATTGCCAGCCGGACGACTTCCGTTTGGAGCGCAAAGATCTGCTATATCGCTGGGCACATCTCTGTCACCTGCGCTATCTGCTTTTTGAGTATTTGCGCGACGATTCAGAACGGGGGCGCGCATGGAGTGGCAGTCATCGCCGTGGCGCACAGATTATTACAAGACTCAAATGGGCGGATCTGGATAAGTCCTACCGAGACCTCGCGCCGCGTTTTGGAACTTGGCGCGACAGCGCCAAACGGGATCTGGATGAGGCCATAGAAATTTTCTCCGCCATCAACGATCTGAAGGAAAAGCATTATCGTCTACTAGCCTGCCTGATTGTCTGTGTAAGCGGAAATGAACGCGAAATTTGGGAAAGACTGCAACAGCTGAGCAGAGATCCGGTGCAACCGGTGCCGGGTGACCTCACCCGCTACTTAATCTCGTTTTGTGCCAGTCTGTCAGCGTCGATCCTGATTGGCCGTGAACTCTCGGTATCTCTCTATCTAAACCTGATCGGCTTTTCTGATAAAATCTCACATTTTGACATAAACCGTTTAAAATTTTGGGTCCTGGTGTCGCTGCTGATTTATACGCCGCCGATAACCCTGATGTTCGCGTTCCGGCGATGGATGCGCGACCAATTTCCTTTCAACAAGAAGCGCTATTGGGGCATCTATGCTTCATTTGGCCTGCTGGCCTTTATTATAACCATCCTCGTATTGCCGGAATTACGCTTTCACGGGCATGCGTCACAGTGGTTCAGCGCGGAGTATTGGGAGACGGTGTGGGATGACCTACTGTGGGGGCTGATGCCGTGCTTTTTGACTGGGATGGTCGCCTACAGAATGGATAGCCCCGCCACCTGTAGAGACCAACCGCGAGCTGTATTGCTCGACCGGACACGCGCAGCGCTAATCTGTGCTGCGGCTGGCGGAGCCTTTTCGCTTCTCGGTGCGTTGGGCTCTTCAACGCTGAGCTCTCCAGAAAAATTTGTTGTTGTTTGCACGGTTACATTGCTCGGAGGTACCGCCGGCTGGCTATCTCGCTTCAAAACTTAGCGTATTTGCACTATCCTATTCTTAGCAGTTCCTGTGTCCATCCGCGAGCCGCGTCGTTAATGAGGGAGAGTTTTAATGGACAGGAAACAGACCGTCCTCGCTAACGCTAGAGCTGAGATCCGATTTACTCGTGCATATAGAGAATATCTATTACGATACAAGGACGATCCGAATGCTTGGTTTGCCAGAGATAGGGGTGATGCATTTCTAGGGGAACTTGGGAGTGAATGGAACTCAATTTTTATAGAATATCTTCAAGAGTTTTATTATTTATACTTACAGCAACTTGGAGTTGAGATAGACGACAAAATAAACGTGGAACTTACCGACTCTCGTCGTGGTTCATGGATCATGGAAGCGGTTCTAACAATGTTTGGTACTGTGGGAACCGCATATCACGTCTTAAAAGCAGTAGGAGAGCTCCCGAAAATCGCAGACGGGATCGAAGAAACAAAGGATCGCGTTCAGAGTAGGCTCTCGACCATATTTCAACCTAGGATCCGCGAAAGAATTGAACCCTATTTGGGACAAGCAAAACCATCTATGCTTAGTCTTGAGGACGGGTTTGAGCAGAAATCGCCCCCGACTTCCGTCGTCAACGTGTCATTCTTTATTGACGCGCGGCCGCTGCGCAGCTTGACCCCCGATAAAGTCCACAGCCATTCCATTCATTTAGCGGTGGGCCTCTCACGCTCCTCATTGTCTGTTGAGAACCTGGGTGAAACGCAGCTTGCTAATCTTCGAATTGGTCTCTTCAAATCGAATGCTGAGATGCACCAGTGGGCATTCGCCGAAGCCTATTCAAAGACGGTGCCGACATTAAACAAAAGACAGACGATCTCGTTCTCCATCACGGAGTTCGAAAAATCTGGCAAGGGGGCTAAGTTGGCATTAGATGAGAACAATCCTTTATATGTTGACTGCTGGGTCCAAGATAATAATGGAATCTACCTATTCAATTTCTTCCTTGAGTAGCGTAACGAAAGAATCCACTGACCGATTGTGTCCTCGGGTTTCACGTTGCCCAAACGACGCAATCCCATTAACCGCGTGTAGATCGCGCTTGGGTGAATCGACGGCGCTTGTCGATAACCTCACAGCGGCCCTCTACGCGGCGCTCTAGGTCGCGGTTACGACCTCCGGCGCTATGTAGCAGGTGCAACCGTCCGAAGCCTGGCGTCACGTCGGCGGGTTCCGTTACGCTACCACCCGTCGTACACCGTTAGTACTTTCCTATGCCGCCAGCCGTTGTCGCGCGGCGCCTTTGATGATCGCGGCGCCCTTCTCGGCGATCATGATTGTCGGCGCGTTGGTGTTGGTCGAGGTGACAGCCGGCATCACCGAGGCGTCGATGACGCGCAGCCCGTCGAGGCCGTGCACGCGCAATTCGCTGTCGACGACGCTCATCGGGTGCGAGCCCATCAGGCAGGTGCAGCTGGCGTGATAGCAGGTGCCGCCGTTTCGCCGGGCGTAATCGAGCAATTCGTCGTCGGTCTGGATTTGCGGGCCGGGCAGGGTCTCTTCGCGCACGAAGCGCTGCAAGGCGGGGGCGGCGAAGAGCCGGCGCGCCAAGCGCAGGCCGCCGATGATGGCGCGGCGGTCGCTTTCCTCTGACAGATAGCGCGGATTGATCGCCGGCGCGTCGCCCGGGCGGTTCGACTTGGCCTCGACATAGCCGCGCGACAGGGGGCGCATCTGCCAGGCTCCGGCGCTGAGGCCGGGCGTTTCCTCCAGTTCGCCGATCTGGCCTCCCTTGAAGCTGCCGGGAGCGAAGGTGCATTGCACATCGGGGGTCGCCAATTCCTCCAAGACCTTGACCGAGGCGGCGACGATCGAGGGGCTGTAGGTCAGGATGCCCTTGCCGGTGAAGAGCCAGCGCATGACCTCGCCGGCCAAGGGCAGACCGCGCGAGCGCTCGTTGGCGGTCTGCGCGCCGACCACCGGGTAGGAGACGCGCGCGACGTAATGGTCCTGCATGTTCTTGCCGACGCCGCGCAATTCGTGCACGACGGGCACGCCGATCCGGCCGAGATGCTCGGGATCGCCGACCCCCGACAATTGCAGGATGTGCGGCGAGCCGATCGCGCCGGCCGACAGGATCACCTCGCGCGCCGCATCGACCCGCTCGACGCGGCCATTGCGCGAGAATTCGACGCCGGTCGCGCGATTGCCGTCGAATACGACGCGGTGCACCAGTGCGTTGGTCACGAGCTGCAAGTTCGGCCGCTTCAATGCCGGGTGCAGATAGGTGCGCGCCGTGCTGGCACGGCGGCGGCCGCCGCGGGTCTGCTGGCACCAGCCGATGCAGTCTTTGTGGCCCGGCGGCAGGTCGTTGAGGTCCTCGCGGTACTCGAGCCCGATCTCCTTGCCGGCTTCGAGCACGGTTGCGCAGATCGCCGGCCGGTCGGTCTTCGAGGTGAAGAGCGGCCCTTCCTTGCCGCGTGCCTCGCTGCCGTCGCCCTCCCAGCGCTCGGCCTGGCGGAAATAGGGCAGGCAATCGTCCCACGACCAGCCGCGATTGCCGAGTTGCGCCCAGTGGTCGTAATCCTCGGGTTGGCCGCGGATGTAAATGAGCCCGTTAATCGAGGAAGAGCCGCCGATCACCCGGCCGCGGGTATAGACAATCGCGCGGCCGTTGGTGCCGGGATCCGGCTCGGCGCGAAACTTCCATGTCAGGGTATCGTGGTCGAGCATCTTGTAGAACCCGGCCGGGATGTGAATGAGCGGGTTCCAGTCGCGCCCGCCCGCCTCGATCAGCAAGACTTTGGTTTGGGGATCTTCGGTCAGCCGGTTGGCCAGCACGCAGCCGGCCGAGCCCGCCCCGATGATGATGTAATCCGCCTGCATCTTCCGCGCTCCCTCCGGCTGCTTATTCGCGTACAGTTTAGTGACGAGAATGCCAGCGGAGCAACGGTGTCGCTCAGGCGCGCATCCGCGAGATATCGCGAAGAACGCTCGCTTCCAGCTCCTTTTCGTCGAGCCGGTGCTTCACCAGATCGCCGATGCTGACGATGCCCTTCAGCTCGCTGCCCTCGATCACCGGGAAGTGACGGATTCGCGCTGTCGTCATCGTCGCAAGCACGGCATCGATGCGATCGGAGGGGCGGCAGGTGAGGATCGGCGTCGACATCAGTTGTTGGACCTGAAAGCCGAGCACGGCGGCACCGTCACGGGCTATCGCCTTGATGAAATCCCGCTCCGAGAAGATGCCGACCGGCTTCATCCACCGGTCCTCCACCACGAGGGCACCGATGCGATGCTCAGCCAGCTTGCGGACCGCAAGCCCCACGCTATCGGCGGGGTGTATCCTCTCAACGTGATGGCCCTTGGTCCGCAACACATCGGAAATAAACATGGCTGCCTCCTGCAATCTGGAGCGCGGCCTCGGGCTCTGTCTCGGACGGCCACTGCTCGCAAGCGGTTCCCCGGTACCTAGATGGGGATTTGGCGATGCATTACCCGAAGGATGCATTAATGTAGGGTGGAAGAGCGGAAGCGCGTTCCGCCAATATCCGCCCCACCAAGGAGAACCCCCAATGCCGTTCTACGAAAAAGGCAATGTCCGCATCCATTATGAAGAGGTCGGCTCCGGCTTCCCGCTGATGGTCATCCCGGGCGGCGGGCTCAACTCGACGGTCGCAGGCCTCGCGAACCATCCCTTCAACGCAATGGACGAGTTCAAGAACGAGTACCGCGTCATCACCGCGGATCTGCGCAACGCCAATGGCGGCCAGTCCTCGGGGCCGCTCGAGATCGACCGGCCGTGGGATGCCTACACCGACGACCATATCGGCCTGATGGAGCACCTCGGGATCCGCGAGTTCATGGTGCTGGGCTTTTGCATCGGCGGCCCGTTCATCTGGAACCTCTTGAAGCGGGCGCCGGGACGCATCGTCGCCGGCGTGCTGGCGCAGCCGAGCGGCTTCCGCCCGACGATGCCGGACCTCTTCTACCAGAACAACATCAAGGGCTGGGGACCGCCACTGTGCGAGCGCCGCCCCGACGTCACGATGGAACAGGTCGATGCGTTCCTCAATAAGATGTACCGCAGCAACGCCGATTTCGTGTTCACCGTGGCGCGCGATTTCGTAAAGAGCTGCCAGACGCCGGTCCTCATACTGCCCGACGACGTCCCTGCCCACCCCTACGCGGTGGCGTTGGAGAGCGCGCATCTCGCGCCCAATGCGCAAGTCAGCATCTATCCGTGGAAGGCGAACCCGGAGCAGATCCAGCTCGCGCTGCGCCACGTGCGCGCGTTTCTCAAGGCAAATCGGCCGGCGAGCGCGGCGCAACAACCGCTGGCTGCCGCCGCCCAATAAGCTTCAGACTCGGCGGGCGGCGAAATCGATGCGGGGGTCGATCAGCATGTAGGTCAGATCGCTGATCAGTTTTAGGAGGAGCCCGATCAAGGTGAAGACGTAGAGCGTCGCGAACATGATCGGGTAGTCGCGGTTGATCGCCGCCTCGAAACCGAGGAGGCCGAGGCCGTCGAGCGAGAAGATGACCTCGATCAAGAGCGAGCCGGTGAACAGGATGCCGATCAGCGCCGCCGGAAAGCCGGCGACGACCAGCAGCATCGCATTGCGGAACACATGGCCGTAGAGCACGCGGCGTTCGGTCAGCCCCTTGGAGCGGGCGGTCAAGACGTATTGCTTGTTGATCTCTTCCAGGAAGCAGTTCTTGGTCAGCATCGCCAGAGTCGCAAACCCGGAGATCACCAATGCGGTGATCGGCAATGCGATGTGCCAGAAATAATCGGCGATGCGCATTGGCCAGGACAATGACGCCCAATTGTCGCTGACGAGGCCGCGCAATGGGAAGATCGAGAAGTAGCTGCCGCCGGCGAACAACACGATCAGCAATACGGCGAAGAGAAAGCTCGGCACTGCATAGCCGACGATGATGACGGCGCTGGTCCACACGTCGAACCTGCTGCCGTCGCGCACTGCTTTCCTAATGCCGAGCGGGATCGAGACGAGATAGGTGATGAGGGTGGTCCACAACCCGATCGAGATCGAGACCGGCAGTTTGTCCTTGATCAGATCGACGACCCGACGGTCGCGGAAGAAGCTGTTGCCGAAATCGAAGGTGATATAGTTGCGCATCATCAACCAGAAACGCTCGAGCGGCGGCTTGTCGAAGCCGTATTGCTTTTCGAGCTCCTTGATCAGCGCCGGGTCGAGACCGCGCGCGCCGCGATAACGGGTATCGCTGCCGCCGATCTGGGTCTTGAACTCGCCGGTGCCGCCGCTGACCCGCTCGGTCGCGCTGACGTCACCGCCCTTGAGCTTCGAGATCATCTGCTCGACCGGCCCGCCCGGCGCCGCCTGCACGATGACGAAGTTGACGACCATGATTGCGAAGAGGGTCGGGATGATCAGCGCAATACGGCGGATCGCGTACGCGATCATGTGGCACCCTCACCCACCAAGCCCTGTGGGCTTGGTCCACCCTCTCCCGCAATGCGGGAGAGGGTGCTGAGCGCAGCGAAGCTGGTGAGGGTCACTGCTTTGTCACTTCGCCTTTCTTGGCCTCGACCGCCTGCTCGGCAGTGGGGTCGATCCACCAGGTCTCCAGGCCGACCGCGTATTTCGGCGAGACCGAGGGGCGGCGGAACTTATCCCAATGGGCGACGCGGAACGCCGCGATGTGGTAATGCGGGACCAGGTAATAGCCGTACTGGAGCACCCGGTCGAGGGCATGCGTGTGGGCCACCAGGCTCGCCCGGTCGGGTGCCCGAACCAGCTCCTCGATCAGCTCGTCGACAACCTTGCTCTTGATGCCCATCAGGTTGCGGCTGCCTTGCTCGTCGGCGGATTGCGAGCCCCAATCATCGCGCTGCTCGTTGCCCGGGGACAAGGATTCGCCGAAGGCGACCACCGCCATGTCGTAGTCGAAGGTCTCCATGCGCTTCTGGTATTGCGCATTGTCGATGGTGCGCACGCGGGCCGTGATCCCCATCCGCTCGAGGTTCTTCGCAAAGGGCAGAACGATCCGCTCGAACTGCGGATTGTCGAGCAGGATTTCGAATTCGAAGGGCTGGCCGGTCTCGTCATTGACGAGCTTCTCGCCCTTGAAGGTCCAGCCGGCCTCCTTCAGCAATTTCAATGCCGCGCGCACGCCGTCACGGATGTTGCCCGAGCCATCGTATTTCGGCGGGTCGTACTCGGTTGTGAAGACCTGGTCGGGGATCTGCCCGCGGTACTTTTCGAGGATCTTCAATTCCTCGCCCTGCGGCAACCCGGTTGCCGCCAACTCCGAATTATCGAAATAGCTGCGCGTACGCTTGTAGGCGCCGTAAAACAAATTCGTGTTCGACCATTCGAAATCGAAGGCATAGGCCAAGGCCTCGCGCACCCGCGGATCCTGGAACAACGGCCGGCGCAGATTGTACGCGAAACCCTGCATGCCGCTCGGCAATCCGTTCGGGATCTCTTCCTTCTTGATCAGGCCGGCACGCAAGGCCGGGCTGTCGTACCCGGTCGCCCAATCCTTCGATGAGTTTTCGAGCTTCACGTCGAACTGGCCGGCCTTGAAGGCTTCGAGCGCGATCGTCGCGTCGCGGTAATAGTCGTAACGGATCGTGTCGACATTGTAGCGGCCCTTCATAACCGGCAGATCCGCCGCCCAGTAATCGGCAACCCGGCGATAGGTGATCGAGCGCCCGGGGTCGACCAATTCGATCTTGTAGGGGCCGCTGCCGAGCGGCGGGTCGAGCGTCGTCTTCTCGAAATCGCGCCCCGACCAATACGCCTTCGACAATACCGGCATCTGCCCCAGGATCTGCGGCAATTCGCGGTTCTCGGCCGATTTGAACGAGAACCGGACGCCGCGCTCGCCCTCTTTCTCCACCTTGGTGACGTCGCCGTAATAGGAGCGGTAGGAGGGAGCGCCCCTGGTGCGCAATGTCTCGAACGTCCAGACAACGTCCTCGGGCGTCATCGGGGTTCCATCGTGAAAGCGCGCCTCCTTGCGCAAGGTGTAGAGCACCGAAAGCTTGTCGGGGGCGAGCTCGATCTTCTCGGCGACGAGGCCGTATTCGCTGCTCGGCTCGTCCTCGGAGGCCACTGCCAAGGTGTCGAATATTTGACCCACCCCTGCCGCCGGAACGCCTTTGACGACAAAAGGGTTGAGGGTGTCGAAGGTGCCGATCGCGAAGAGGCGCATCGTGCCGCCCTTCGGGGCGTCCGGGTTGACGTAATCGAAATTCTTGAAGTCCGGGCCGTATTTGAGGTCGCCGAACAGCGACATGCCCGGCGTCGTGGCCGCGGCTGCGGCAGCGGCCAGTCCAAGTGATAGAACGAGCGCGACGAGGGTTGCAGGGACTTTGCGCATTGCTGAACTCCGGGCGAACGGCTCAAGCGCCGATGAGCTCGAGCGCGGTCCGATGCGTGCGGCGGTCGCCGGCTACCAGGATGCGGCCGTCCGAGGCGATATCGAGATCGGCCCCGCGCCAATCGGTGGCGAGGCCTCCCGCCCCCTCGACGATCGGAACCATCGCGCAGAAATCGTATGGCTTGAGGCTCGCTTCAAGAACGATGTCGATGAAGCCGGCGGCAAGGAGACCATAGGCATAGCAATCGGCGCCGAAGCGCGTGAGCTTGACCGCGCCCGACACTCGGGCGAAGGCAGCGGCGTCTCCTTCCTTGAACATGTCGGGGGTCGTGGCAAAGAGCGTGGCGCCAGCGAGCGCGGGACACGCCCGGCAGCGAACCACAGCACCGTTCAAGGTCGTCGGACGACCGGCAACCCCGACCCAACGCTCACGCGAAATTGGCTGGTCGATAATGCCGAGGATCGGCCGCTTGGCGCGGGTCAGCGCAATCAACGTGCCGAACAGCGGAACCCCGCTGATGAAGGATTTCGTCCCGTCGATCGGGTCCAATGTCCACACGAACTCGGCATTCTCGCGCATCCGGCCGAACTCTTCCCCAACGATGCCATGCTCTGGGAAACGGCTCTCGATCAACGATCGCATCGCTTGTTCGGCCGCGCGGTCGGCCGCCGTTACCGGGGTCAGGTCGGCCTTGTCGTCTACCGTGAGCGGTTGCCGAAAATACGGCCGGATCGCCTCGCCCGCCGCGTCGGCGAGCCTGAGCGCGAGCGCAATAAAGTCATCGAGCTCGTGCGGTCGCACGGAGACTATTTCAGTGTCTCGAGATAGGCGATGACATCGGCGCGATCCTGGCCCTTGGGGATACCGGCAAAGGTCATTTTGGTGCCCTTGATCATGGCCTGCGGCTTCCACAGCCAATCATTGAGCTTTTCCGGATCCCATTTTTCGCCCTTATGCGCTTCCATCGCCGCCGAGAATTGATATCCCGGCACCTCGGCCATGGCCTCCTCGGTAATCCCCCACAGGTTCGGCCCGATCTTGTTCGGCCCGCCCTTGGTGAAGGTGTGGCAGGCGGCGCAAACCTTGGCCACCTGCTCGCCTTTTTTTGGATCGGCCTTGGCGAGCAATGGCCCGATCGGCTCGGGCCCAGCTGCCGCCCCCTCCGCGGGCGCGCTCGCGCTCGGTTCGGCGCCCGCCACGACAAAGACCGGCTTTTCGAGTTCCTTCGGGCGGACCAGCTGACCTGCCAGTATCCCCGACGCCATTGCGACGATCATCGCCGTGAGCACCGAGGCAATGATCTTGTTCCACTCGAATGACGACATCGATGCCCGAACCTCCCGCGTCCAGACCGAATTATCACGCTTCCGGCGCCTGGACGAACCGGGCATCTTGTCGCTATCGAAGCAGGATCAAGCAATACCCGTGACCAGAACTGCACCCGCAAACCCGATCGTCCTCATTCCCGCCCGGCTTGCCGCCGCGCGGTTGCCGGGCAAACCGCTTGCCGATATCGCTGGAACCCCGATGATCGTGCATGTCTGGCGCCGCGCCGTGGCCGCCGAGGTGGGACCCGTCGCCGTTGCCTGCGGCGACCGGGCGATCGCCGAGGTCGTCGAAGCGGCGGGTGGGCGGGCGGTCTTGACCGACCCGCACCATCCCACCGGGTCGGACCGCATTCACGAGGCGATCGCGCGGATCGATCCGGGCGGCCTGCATGACGCCGTGGTCAATGTGCAGGGCGATCTGCCGCTGTTGGATTCGGCGGCGGTCCGTGTCGCCCTCGCCGGCCTCGCCGACCCCGAGACCGACATCGCGACCTTGGCCGCCATCATCGAAGACGAAGCGGCGCTCGCCGACACCAGCGTCAACAAGGTCGTCGCGGGCTTCACCGATCCGCAGCGGCCGGCACGCGCGCTTTATTTCAGCAAGGCCGTCGTGCCATGGGGGCCCGGGCCGCATTACGAGCATATCGGGCTCTACGCCTATCGCCGCGCCGCGCTCGAACGGTTTGTCGGGCTGCCGCGCGGGGTCCTCGAGCAGCGCGAGCATCTCGAACAGCTGCGCGCCCTCGAAGCCGGCATGCGCATCTCGGTCAGCCTGATAGACGCCGCCCGCCTCGGCGTGCAGGTCGACACGCCGGCCGACCTCGCCCGCGCCCGCCAACTCGCAGAACGGCGGTAAACGAGAAATGACGGCTTCTTCAAACCCGGCACAGACGATCGCGTTTCAGGGCGCCTTCGGCGCTTATTCCGACCTCGCGTGCCGGCGGGTCTTTCCGGAAATGGCGACCTTGCCGTGCAATCAATTCGAGGACGCCTTCGCTGCGGTGCGCGAAGATCGGGCGGCGCTGGCCATGATGCCAATCGAGAATTCGGTTGCCGGCCGCGTCGCCGACATACATCACTTGATGCCGGATTCTGGCCTCCACATCATCGGTGAGCATCTCGAGCGGGTAAACCACCACCTGCTGGCCCTGCCCGGCGCAACGCTAGCGAACATCCGCACGGTCCGCAGCCATGTCCACGCGCTGTCGCAATGCCGCAAGCTGATTCGCTCGCTCGGTCTTGATCCTGTCGTCGCGGCCGACACGGCCGGGGCGGCAGCCGAAATAGCCGAGCGCGGCGATCCCACGGTCGCGGCCATCGCCTCTGAGCTTGCCGGACAGATTTACGGCCTCGTCTCGCTGAAGGAGAACATCGAGGACGCCGAGCACAACACGACGCGTTTTCTGATCATGTCGCGCGAGCCCAAGCGGCCGCCGCGCGGCACCCCCACAGTGACGACGTTCTTGTTCCGCGTCCGCAACGTGCCGGCGGCCTTATACAAGGCGATGGGCGGGTTCGCGACCAACGGCGTGAACATGACCAAGCTCGAGAGCTACATGGTCGGTGGCGCGTTCGCGGCGACCCAATTCTACGCCAACGTCGAGGCGCATCCCGAGGACCGGCCATTGGCTCTGGCGCTCGAGGAGCTCGCCTTCTTCTCGCGCGAGGTCAAAATTCTCGGTGTCTATCCGGCCCACCCCCTGCGCATCGCCGCCTCGGCGCGCGACGCGGATTGATCTTTTTACCACGGAGACACAGAGGACACGGAGGTCCAGCCGACGCGAATAATCTCTGTGGCCTCCGTGCCTCCGTGGTTCGACTGTTCTTTTGCCGCTGACTTCTCGGGAGAATGCAGATGCCGCTTATCAATCACACACAACTGCACGGAATAACGCTGCGCCTCTTCGAGGCGGCCGGGAGCGAGCCGGAAGAGGCGCGCATCATTGCCGGCCATTTGATCGAGGCCAATCTGCGCGGCCATGACAGCCACGGCGTCGGCCTGATCCCGAACTATCTGGACCATCTCGCGGGCGGCACCGTCGTCGCCAACCGCAAGGGACGCATCGTCAGCGAGGACGGCTCCTTGATCGTCTATGACGGCGAGCGTGCCTGGGGCCAGATCGCAGCGCGCGAAGCGACGGTGATCGGCATCGCCAAGGCGCGTGAGACCGGGGTCGCGGTCGTTGCCTTGCGCAACCCTCATCACATCGGCCGGGTCGGCACCTACGGCGAGATGTGCGCCGCGGCGGGTCTCGTCTCGTTCCATTTTGTCAACGTCACCGATGCGCGGCCGGCCGTGGCGCCGTGGCGCGGCACCGATGCGCGCTTCAGCACCAACCCTGTCTGCATCGCCATACCGGGCCCCGAGCCCGACCGGCCGATCATCCTCGACATGGCGACGAGCGTCATCGCGATGGGCAAGGTGCGGGTTGCCCGCAACAAGGGCGAGCAGCTGAAACCCGGCATCCTGCTCGACGGCGAAGGCAAGCCGACGACCGACCCCGGCGCGATGTATCGTCAGCCGCGCGGTGCATTGATGACCTTCGGCGAGCACAAGGGCTATGCGCTCGCCTTTGTCTGCGAGATGCTGGCCGGCGCCTTGTGCGGCAGCGGCACGATGCGGCCCGAACTGCAGGGCCGTGGCACGGCGACGAACGGCATGCTGACGATCGTCATCGACCCCTCGCGCCTCGTCGATCGCGAGTGGCTGGCGCAGGAAATCGCGGCGATGACCTCCTACATCACCGCCTCGCCCCCGGCGCACCCAGACGAGCCGGTGCTGATCCCTGGCGACCCCGAACGCCGCACCCGCGCCGAGCGCATCGCCAACGGCGTGCCGATCGACGACGAGACCTGGCGCGAGCTCACCGTCGCCGCCCGCGGCGTCAATGTGCTGGTCGAACCGCCGGGGTCGCGCCTCGGGTGAGAACGGCGTATTTGCGTCATTGCGAGCGCAGCGAAGCAATCTCGGGGTGCCGGGCTCGTCCGGTCGAGATCGCTTCGTCGCTGCGCTCCTCGCGATGACGACGGCTGCGTCGCAAGTGAGCGCCGGCTAGCTAGCGGCACCGCTTCACTGGACCGCTCAGTGCAGCCGCACCTCACTGCAGGCGACCCAGTGGCCCGGCCGCAGCTCGCGCAGTTCGGGCCGATCCTGCTTGCACCGCTCGACGGCGATCGGGCAGCGCGGGTGGAAGACGCAGCCCGAGGGCGGATTGATCGGGCTCGGCACCTCGCCCTTGACGGGCCGGAAAATGCGCTCCGCCTCGACTGTCGGATCGGGCACCGGCACCGCCGCCAGCAATGCCTGGGTGTAAGGATGCAGCGGGTTGTCGAAGAGCTCGTCGCAGGCCGCGAGCTCGACGATGCGGCCGAGATACATGACGGCGACACGCTGGCAGAGATGCCGAACCACCGAGAGGTCGTGGGCGATGAACAGATAGGTCAGCCCGAATTTCTCGCGAAGATCCTCGAGCAGATTGATGACCTGTGCCTGGATCGACACGTCGAGCGCCGAGACCGCCTCGTCGCAGACGATGAATTCCGGTTCCAAGGCGAGGGCGCGCGCGATCCCGACGCGCTGGCGCTGGCCCCCGGACATTTCATGCGGGTAACGGTCGGCGAATTTTGGGTCGAGGCCGCAGACCGACAATAACTCGCGCACGCGGCCGGTGCGCCGCGCCGGGTTGCCCTCGAGCCCGTGCACCATGATCGGCTCGGCGATGATCTCGCCGACCTTCATGCGCGGGTTCAACGAGCTGTACGGGTCCTGAAAAATGACCTGGATGCGGCGCCGCAGCGCCACGAGGTCTCTGCGCTCCAGCTTGGCGATGTCGACGCCGTCATAGAGGATCGCGCCGGCAGTCGGCTTTTCGAGCCGCAGGATGCAGCGGCCGGTCGTCGTCTTGCCGCAGCCGCTCTCGCCGACCAGTCCCAACGTCTCGCCGCGCCCCACCGTGAAATCGATGCCGTCGACGGCTTTAACCTCACCGACTTTGCGATTGATGACGATCCCTTCGGTAATCGGGAAATGCATTTGCAATCCCCTGACTTCGAGGAGCGGCTTGGAGTCAGGGGTCACCGTCATTTGTCGAGCCAGATCGTGCCCAAGTCTTGATTGACATAATGGCTGGGACCGATTTTCCAGCCTTTGACATAGGACCGGTACGGCACGATCCGCTGCCACCACAGCAGGTAGATCGCGTGGGCCTGCTCGTCGAGGACGTATTTGTTGAACGCGAGCAAATCGGCGTACTGCTTGGTCTTGTCGAGCTCGCGCAATTGCTGGTCGTACATTTCGATTTCTTTCGGATCGTCAAATTGCCCGTAGTTCGAGCTGGACACCGAATGCGGCAGGTATTTGCCGACATCGGCGAGCGGATTGACGACGTTCTGGCAGTTACCCTCGGTGGAGACGTCGAAATTGCCGCTGCGCAACGCCTCGAACCACGGACCAGTCGGCACCACCCGTTGGGTTACGTGCAGGCCGATCTTGCTCCACTGGTCGACGACCCAGATTCCATAGTATTTATAGGGTTGATCGACATTGCGGTTTAAGAGTTCGAAGCTGAGTCCCTCGGCTCCGGCCTCCTTCAGCAAGCGGCGCGCCTCGGCCCGCGACTTTTCGATGTCGGGCCAGTAGCCGGCGATCTGCTGCAGCTCCTCCTTGGTTGGGGCGAGCGGCGAATCCGGGAAGGTCAGGCCGCCGACCGTGTGCACGATCGCGATCTTGGACAGTTCCGGTGCGCCGCCCCAGCGGTCGATCGCTAGGGTCAGGGCGCGCCGTACGCGGACGTCGTCGAACGGCTTTTTCTGGTGGTTCGGGGTTATCACGCCGCCGCAGTTCCAGTCGCTGGTCTGGACGGTAATCTTGTCACCGAGCGCCTTTTTCAGCTCGTCGACGGTGGCGGGCGGAAAACCGCGAAACTCGATCGCCGCCCGGTCGGCGCGGATCGCCTCGACGCGGACCGCCTGCTTGTCGGCATAGATGCCGGTAAAGCCGTCGAGGTAAGGCAGGCCGGCACGGAAATAGTCGGGGTTGCGCTCGCCTTTGATCGATTGGCCGGTATCGTAAGTCACGAACTTGAACGGGCCGGAGCCGAGAATGTTCTTTTCGTACCAGTGCGGATCCTTGTCGAGGATCGACTTTTTATAGATCCAGGCATAGGGATCTGCCAATGCCGGGAGAAACGCGTCGGTGGCGAATTTAAGCCGGAAAACCACAGTGTTCGGATCGGTGGCCTCGACTTTGTCCACCATGACGAAGTTACTCTGTCGGGCGCTGATGACGCCCTCCGGCGGGAAGATGATCTCATTCCAGCTCGCCGCGACATCCTGCGCTGTCAATGACGCGCCGTCGGTGAATTTGACCCCTTCGCGGATCTTGAAGGTGTAGGTCTTGCCGTCGTCGGTCGGCTTCGGCATTGCCGTGCACAGATCGCAGACGAGATCGTCGGTCTTGCCCGGATCGTAGGGGTTGGCCCGGATCAACACGCTGTAGAACGGTGCGGCCGAGTGGATTGTCGCGTAGGTCTCCTCTCGATGGGCGTCAAAGCTCGGCGGAGCGTCAGCCGGGATCATATAGGTCAAGATGCCGCCGCGCTTCGGCTCTTCGTCGGCCACGGCCGAAGAAACGAATAGGAGCATCCCCACCATCAAGGCCATCCCGGCGAAGGCCGGGACCCATGGCCCCCATGGGCACCGGCCTTCGCCGGTGTGGCGGAATAGCATTATTGTCCGTATTCTCATTTGTCGAGCCAGATTGTTGCCAGGTCCTGGTTGATGAAATGGGTCGGGGCGATCTTGAAGCCCTTCACATAGGACCGGTAGGGCACGATGCGGTGCCACCACAATACCCAGATCATGTGCGCCTGGTCGTCCAGCACGAGTTTTTCGAACTGGCGCATCAGTCCCCGCCGCCGCGCCGGATCGGTCTCGCGCAGCATCTTGTCGTAGAGCTCGACCTCCTGTGGGTCGTCGTAATTTCCGTAGTTCTCGCTGTCGACCGTGGCGGGCAGAGCCTTTTGCACGTCGAGCAGCGGATTGACCATGCCGTGGCCCGGGGCTTCGAGAACGACATCGAAATCGCCGTTGCGCATCGCTTCGAACCAAGGCCCAGTCGGCACGACGCGCTGCTTTACGTGCAATCCGATCTTGCTCCACTCGTCGATGAGCCAAGTCGCGACGTATTTGAAAGGCTGGTCGACATTGCGGTTGAGGAGCTCGAAGGAGAGCCCTTCGGCGCCGGCTTCTTTCAATAACCGCCGCGCTTCGGCCCGCGATTTCTCGATGTCTGGCCAGTACCCGGCGATCTGCTCCAGCTCTTCGCGGGTCGCCGCCAGTGGCGAGCCGGGGAACACGATGCCGCCGACCGTCTTGACGATGGCAACTTTGGACAGTCCCGGCGCGCCGTTCCAGCGGTCGATCGCCAGGGTCAATGCCCGGCGCACGCGCGGGTCGTCGAACGGTTTGCGCTTGTGATTGGGGGTGACGCCACTGGCGACATTCCAATCGCTCTCCTGCACGGTGATCTTGTCGCCGAGCGCCTTGACGAGCTCGTCGCGGGCCGCCGGCGGCAGGCTGCGGAACTCGATCGCGGCGCGGTCGCTGCGGATCGCCTCGACCCGGACCGCCTGCTTGTCGGCGTAAATGCCGGTAAAGCCGTCGAGATAGGGCCGCCCTTTATGATAATAGTCCCGATACTTTTCGCCCTTTATGGACTGGCCGACCTGGTAATCGACAAACTTAAAGGGACCGGAACCGAGGATGTTCTTCTCGTACCAGCGGGGATCCTTGTCGAGGATTTCCTTTTTGTAGATGAAGTTGAACGGGTCGGCGAGCGCCGGCAGAAACGCCCCGGTCGCGAATTTTAGATGAAAAACGACGGTGGTCAAGTCCTGCACCTCGACCTTGTCGACCATAAGGTAATTGCTCGAGCGTGCGCTCAATTGGTCATTGGCGGGAAAAACGATCTTGTTATAGCTCGCCGCCACGTCGGCGGCGGTCAATGGCGAGCCGTCGTGGAATTTGACGTCCTGGCGAATTTTGAAGGCGTAGGTCCTGCCGTCGTCGGTCGGCTGCGGCATCTCGGTGCAGAGGTCGCAAACGAAATGAGATATGTCCGCCGGGTTTTCCGGATTGACGCGGATCAGCACGCTATAAAACGGCGCCACCGAATGCACCGTCGCATAGGTGCTCTCGCGATGGCCATCGAAGCTCGGCGGCGCATCCGCCGGGATCATGTAGGTGAGCATGCCGCCGCGTTTCGGCTCCTCGCCCGCTACCGCCGGAATGGCCAAGAAAGCTGATGCCATAAGTGTCATTCCGGCGAAGGCCGGAACCCATGGCTGAAATCGGCACCGGCTTTCGCCAGTGTGACGAGATAGCGGTTTGGTTTGCGACGCTACTTGTCGAGCCATATGGTCGCCAGATCCTGGTTGAGGTAATGGCTCGGGCTGATCTTCCAGCCTTTTACATACGACCGGTAGGGCACCGTCCGATACCACCACAGCAAAAAGATCTCGTGGGATTGAGTATCCAGCACATGTTTCTCGAACTCGCGCATCAGCGCCCGCTGCTTCGTGAAGTCGGTCTCGTGCAACATCTTGTCGTAGAGAGCGATCTCCTGCGCGTCATCGAACTGACCGTAATTCGCGGCATAGTTCGGCAGATACCTTTGCACGTCGAGCAACGGGTTGACGACGCTCTGGCAATTGCCGGCCAGGACGGCGTCGAAATTGCCCTGCCGCATCGCTTCGAACCAGGGACCCGTCGGCACCACGCGCTGAGTGACGTGCAGCCCGATCTTGCTCCACTCGTCGATCACCCAGGTGGCGTTATACTTATAGGGCTGATCGACGTTGCGGTTTAACAGCTCGAAGGTCAGTCCCTCGGCTCCCGCCTCCTTTAAAAGACGCCTTGCCTCGGCGCGCGACTTCTCGATGTCGAGCGAGAACCCGGCGATGTCCTGGAGCTCCTCCTTGTCCGCAGCCAGTGGCGAGCCTGGGAAGACGATGCCGCCCACCGTGTGCACGTTGGCGATCTTGGCGAGCTGCGGGGCACCGCGCCAGCGATCGATCGCCAGGGTCAACGCGCGGCGCACCCGGGGATCGTCAAACGGCTTTTTCTTGTGGTTGGGCTCGACAAAACTCGCGCAGTTCCAGTCGCTGGTCTGGACCGTGATCTTCTGCCCCAATGCACCGACAAGCTCGTCGCGAACCGCGGGTGGGAATCCGCGAAACTCGATTGCCGCGCGGTCGGCGCGGATCGCGTCGACCCGGACCGCCTGCTTGTCGGCATAGATCCCAGTAAAGCCGTCAAGATGGGGCAGCCCCTCATGATAATAGTGGGGGTACTTTATGCCTTTGATAGACTGACCGATCTGATATTCCACGAATTTGAACGGCCCCGAGCCGAGGATATTCTTTTCGTACCAGCGGGGGTCCTTGTCGAGAATTTCTTTCTTGTAAATCCAGCTGTAAGGGTCGGCGAGCGCCGACAAGAAGGCATTGGTCGCAAATTTCAGGCGAAACACCACGGTCGTCGGGTCGGGGGCGTCGACCGTATCGACCATCACATAATGGCTCTCGCGCGGGCTCAATACGCCCTCGGGTGGATGAATGATGTGTTCCCAGCTCGCCGCCACGTCTGCTGCAGTAAGCGGCGAGCCGTCATGGAATTCGACACCGCTGCGGATCTTGAAGGTATAGGTCCTGCCGCTGTCGGTCGGCTGTGGCATCGCCGTGCACAGATCGCAGACGAAGTCGGTCGTTGACGACGGATTGTTCGGATCGACGCGAATCAGCACACTGTAGAACGGTGCCGCCGAGTGTATCGTGGCAAAGGTAGTCTCGCGGTGGGCATCAAAGCTGGGCGGCGCATCCGCCGGGATCACGTAATTCAGAGCGCCGCCATTTTTCGGGGTTTCCTGCGCCGACGCGGCGAACGGCGCCGCAACCAGTAAGGCGCCGAGGCTCGCCGCCACTATCGCTGATCTCGCCTCCATTGGAACTCCTCCCGGTAAAGCCTTCTGTTCATCATCGACTTTGTTATTTATCGAGCCACACTGTCGCCAGATCCTGGTTGAGGTAGTGGCTTGGACTGATCTTCCAGCCCTTTACGTAAGACCGGTAAGGGACGATGCGGTGCCACCACAATACCCAGATCTGATGGGCCTGTTCATCGGCGACGTATTTTTCGAATTGGCGCATCAGGTCGCGCTGTTTCGCGAAATCTGTCTCACGCAGCATCTTGTCGTAAAGATCGAGTTCGGCCTGATCCTGGTAATAGCCGTATGCCGCGGCGTAGCTCGGCAGGAATGTCTGCACGTCCAACAACGGGTTGGGCACGCCGTGGCAATTGGCGATCAGCGCGACCTCGAAATTGCCGGTGCGCAGCGCGTCCAATTCCGGACCTCCAGGGAGCACGCGCTGCGTCACGTGCAATCCGATCTTGCTCCACTCGTCGACCAGCCAGGTGCCGACATATTTGTACGGCTGGTCGACATTGCGGTTCAAAAGCTCGAAACTCAACCCCTCGGCTCCTGCCTCTTTCAGTAGGCGTTTTGCCTCCGCCCGCGATTTTTCGATATCGGGCCAGAATCCGGCGATCTGCTGCAACTCCTCCTTCGTCGCCGCCAGCGGCGAGGCGGGAAACACTATCCCGCCGACGGTGCGTACATTGGCGATCTTCGACAGCGCCGGTGCACCATGCCAACGGTCGATCGCTAGGGTCAGCGCGCGCCGCACCCGGGGGTCGTCAAACGGTTTTTTCCTATGGTTCGGAGTTACCAGGTTGCCGCAATTCCAATCGCTCTCCTGAACGGCGAGCTGACCGTTGAGGGCTCTCTTAAGCTCGTCTAGCGTCGAGGGTGGAAAACCGCGGAACTCGATTGCAGCGCGATCGCTGCGAATGGCGTCGACCCGAACCGCTTGCTTCGGCGCGTAAATGCCGCTGAAACCGTCGAGATAGGGCAACCCCTGGCGATAATAATCGGGGTTGCGAACCCCCTTGATCGCCTGGCCTGTTTCGAATTCGGTGAATTTGAACGGACCCGAGCCGAGAATATTCTTTTCATACCAGCGCGGATCCTTGTCGAGAATGTCCTTCTTGTAGATGAATGTGAACGGGTCGGCGAGCGCTGGCAAGAAGGCATCGGTCGCAAATTTGAGATGGAAGACGACAGTCGACGGATCGGGTGCCTCGACCTTGTCGACCATTTCGTACCAGCTCTGACGCGCGCTCAGCACTCCTTGGGGCGGGTCGATGATCATCTGCCAGCTTTTCGCAACATCGGCAGCGGTCAGTAGCGAGCCATCGTGGAATTTGACGGCGCCGCGGATTTTGAACGTATAAGTCTTGCCGCCGTCGGTCGGTTGCGGCATCGCCGTGCAGAGGTCGCAGACAAAGTCGGTCGTCGAGGATGGATTGTCGGGGTTGACCCGGATCAGCACGCTGTAAAACGGGGCAACCGAATGCAGCGTCGCAAAGGTACCTTCGCGATGGCCGTCAAAACTGGGCGGCGCGTCCTCCGGGATCACATATGTAAGAGTTCCGCCGCGCTTGCCTGATTCCTCTTCACCAGGCGCTGCCGCGAGAGCCGCGGCCCCGAGCGCGACGACGCCTAACCCTGTCGCCAACCACCAAGCACCGATCCTCATATTCGCCCCTCGTAAGGAAAACTCCGGTCAGGGAGTGACGAGGCCCCCTGCCGACTGAAGCCGCCGAGCCGGCGTTGCAGTCTCGACCGCGATCTCGCGGCTGCGGAAGCAGGCTGCGAAATGCGGTCCTTCACCCGCCGGCTGCAGCGCCGGTCGAGACACCCCGCAAGCATCGACGGCGAAGCGGCAGCGCGGCCGGAACGAGCAGCCGGCGTCGAGCCGGGTCAGGTCGGGCGGTTGTCCCTCGACCGGGTCGAGACGCGCCTGGCGCGGCCGATCGAGCCGCGGCACCGAGCGCAGCAGCGCCATCGTGTAGGGATGGCGCGGGTCGTGGTAGATTTGGGCCGCGGGGCCGCTTTCGACGATCCGCCCCGCATACATGACATTGACGCGATTGGCGTAGCGCGCCACCACACCGAGATTGTGGGTGATGATGATCAGCGCCACGTCGAGCCGGTGCGTCAGCTGCTTCATCAGCTCGAGGATCTGCGCCTGGATGGTCACGTCGAGCGCCGTCGTCGGCTCGTCGGCGATGATCAGCTTGGGGTCGCACGCCAACGCGATCGCGATCATGACGCGCTGCCGCATACCGCCCGACAGCTGATGCGGATACTGCTTGAGGCGCCGCGTCGGATCGGCGATGCCGACCATGCCCAGCAGCTCCACCGCCCGCTTCTGCGCTGTGGTGCGGTCCACCCCGCGATGCTGCTCGATCGTCTCTGTGATCTGGCGGCCGATCGTCAGCACCGGATTTAGGGAGGTCATCGGCTCCTGGAAGATCATGCCGATCTCGCCACCGCGGACCTGGCGGATCTCCTCGTCCGAAAGCCGCAGCAAATCCCGCCCCGCAAACAAGATTTCGCCTTGCGTGATGCGCCCGGGCGGATCCGGAATCAGGCGAAGGACCGACAAGGCTCCGGCGGTTTTGCCCGACCCGCTTTCGCCGACAATCGCGACCGTCTCACCGCGCTCGACGGTGTAGGAGATGCCGTCGACCGCGAGCACGACACCGGCGCCGGTGCGAAACTCGGTGTGCAGGTCCCTGACTTCTAAGAGTAGCGGCAAAACACCCGCGTCTTCCTCCCATACACTCTGCAGGGTCGTATTCTTGTTGGGTGCGGTGTGGTATCGGCCGCGGCGGGAACTGTCAACGGCGGCGAAAAAACGACGGAGCAAGCCGCCCGGCAGCGGTTGCTAACCTACTGGCGACGTGCGGCGGGGCGGGCCGCTGCCGCCCGCTTCCGGACTAGGTCGCAACTTCTCCGACGCTGGACGCCCCGAGGTCAAACCGGGCCAGCCGGCTCAGCAGTTCCTCCGCCTCGAAGGGCTTAGAAATAACGTCGTCTGCCCCAAACGCCTCGGCCAATCCCAAATAATCGAGGTTGCGGTTCCGTGCACCGCCCGAAATAGCGATGATCTTGACCTCCGGACGCTCGGACCGGATCTTAAGGATGGTTTCAATACCCTCTTGCTCGGGCATGATGATGTCGGTGATCACGACATCGGGGCGCTCGTCCCGGAAGACGGCCATCGCACGTTTGCCATCCGAGGCGGTCGCCACATGGTACCCGTTGCGCTGCAGGATTTTAGAAAGCGTGTACCTGACCAGGTGGTCGTCGTCGATCACCAAAACCTTCATGGGGTCAGCCTCGTGAAGCGCGATGCCCTCACCTAACCGCAAATTCGGCAATAATGATTTAACGGAGCCTTCCCTTACGACGGCCACCGGAGCGAAACGGTTTCGCAGCCTCACGCTGCCGCCGCTCCGTCGACTGATGTCTCAACCTCAGCGGCCGGCAGGAAAATAGTAAACTCGGTCCCTTCGCCTGGTTGGCTTTTCACCTCGATTCGCCCGCCATGGTCGGCGATGATGCCGTGGACGACAGACAGTCCGAGCCCAGTGCCCTCGCCGACATCTTTTGTCGTAAAGAAGGGCTCGAAGATCCGATCCTTGGTCTCGGCATCCATACCGCAGCCGGTATCGGCGACCCGAAGGCGAACGAAATCGCGGCTGCGGCGGCGTTTTGAATGCGGGCTCGCGGGCGAAACCTCGACTGTAATCGTCCCCAGTTCGGTCCCGATCGCCTGCCGGGCATTGGTGACCAAATTGACGATGATCTGCTGAAGCTGACCGGCATCCGCCAGAATGGGCGGAACCTCCTCGATCTGTTGGTTGATCAGCACGGTCGCAGGTATGGTCGGGCGCAGCATCTGCAGGGCCTGGGCGATGGTCGCAGCGAGATTCACCCTCGTCTTCGCTGCTTTCTGATTTCGGCTAAAGGCGAGAATGCGCTGCACGAGGTCGCGGCCGTGGCGGCTCGCCTGCACGACTGTTTCGAGATCCTCCTTCTCGCTGCTTCCTTCCGGCATTTGCTGCATCAGCAGCTGCGAGAGCGCAAGGATCGGCATGAGAGTATTGTTGAGATCGTGCGCGATGCCCCCGGCGAGGGTGCCGAGCGCGTCAAGCTTTTGCGAATGAAGCAGTTGGCGCTCCAGCTCCCTTTGGCGCTCCTCGGCCATCCGCGTTTCGGTCACGTCCCTGATCGTCCCAATCCGCCGGACGGGATCGCCTTTGTCGTCGAAAATCGTTTCGATTTCTGTGTAAATCCATTTCATCGACCCGTCGTAACACCGAAAGCGGTATGTCAAGGGTGAAGCCTGAAGGCCTTGCTCGGAGGCAGTCATCGAGGCTTCGTATCCTGCGCGGTCGTCCGGATGAATGAGGGGCAGGAACTCCTCCTTCGTCGGCGCCGATAGCCGCGGGTCGAGCCCGAATATTCGGTAGAACTCCTCCGACCCGCTCACCTCGCCGGTCCGGAAATCGCGGTTGAAGCTGCCGATCTTGGCGAGCCGCTGAGCGCGATTCAGGTTGTCCCGGCTTTGCCGCAGTTGGTCTTCGGTGAGTTTCATCTGCGTAATATCGATGTGCAATCCGGCGATTCCGCCATTTTGCATACGACGCAAGGAGCCCATCACATAGCGGCCGTCGGCGAGCCGCTGTTCTGTCACCCCCGACGGCTGATTGAACGTGTTCATCCGATTGGCGAGCCATTCCAGTTCGCACCCGACCGCATCGGCATACCAGCCGGCGTCGAGACCAGCCCACACGATTTCCTCGAAGGGCGTTCCCGGCACCATCAGGCGCGCTGCTTTTGGATACAGTCGCCGATAGGGCTCATTGCACATTACAAAACAATCATCGCGATCGTAGATGGCGAACCCCTCGGAAATACTGTCAACGGCGTCGCGCAGGGTCGCTTGTATCTCCCGGAGCTTCTGTTCGACCTCGTTTCGGAGGGCAATATCGGCTTTCAGGCGGTCACTGGCGGCCTGAAGCTTGTCGCGTTCGTCAGCCAACGCGATTTCGTGCGAAGTGCGATGGTGGATCTCGCGAATCAGATACGCTGCGAGCCCTGCCAGCAAAAATGTTGCCAGCCCGGCCACCGCAGCGATCACCCTCGCATGCTCACGAGATGCCGCAAGCGCTTCGCGGAGGTCGGAACCGACGGTGACGACCAGCGGATAATCCCCGACGCGCCGATAGCTGAAGAACCGTGTGACGTGATCTATAACGCTCTTCTTGATGAACGTCCCCTCGCCATTTGCGGGGATGGCGGCTGCCCAGGGATGTCCGACCCGCTGACCGATGCCGGCCAGCCCGGTGGGATCTTCCCGTGTAAAGCGGACGCGCACAATGTCGTCCAGCCCGATCAGAGCGATGCTGCCGCGCGGACCCAGATCGATCGATGTGTTGAGCGTTGTGAGATTAGCCGGCGATAGCGCGAACATGATGACGCCGAGAAAGGTGCCGTCCTCGGCGTCGACGCGCCGCGTCACGTTGATCGTTATCTGGTGCGAGACGCGCCCGGTCACCGGCTTGCCGATGAAGATACCCTGAAACCGGCCATCGAGATGGATGCGGAAGTGCTCGCGGTCGCTGAGGTCGATCGGCTCCGGCGCGGGGTCGAGCGTAGTCGAGACGAGCCTTCCGTCGGGCCCTATGATTCCCGCATGAATCGTCGCGTTCGACAGCAGCGGGATCTCGCGCGCCCAGGCATGGATGTCGAAAGCCCCGCTTGCGGTGCGCATGCGTTGGGCGACGATCTCCATCGCGCCGGCGACGCCGCCGAGAATATGGGTCAATTCGTCGGCGAAAGCAGCCGCGAGGTTACGCTCTTCCGAGCGCGTGCGATCCATCGCCGCCTCTCTTGCGGTCGTGATCGAGGCCGCAACTGCCGTCCACAGCGCCAGAATGACGATGATGCCGACGGCGACGATCTCGATTGTCGTCACTCTGCAACGGCGACGGGGATCTGTGGGGAACAGGGTGGACAAAGTTCAGGCTCCGAGAAGGACGGAGCATCGAGGCACAGCGAGGTTAAGATTCCTCTCAATTCGAGCATGCGTTCGGTCGGCGGGGGGCTTCACGCGCTTCTCGCGGCCCGCTAAGATCCGCGCGGCATCAACGTCAGCAACGACGAGGAGGACCGTTTCATGCCGATCTCGATGTACCATGCTTCCGTGCCGGTATTTTTGCAGCTGCTCGGCGGCCTGAAGGGAGTGATCGAAAAGGCCGAGGCCCACGCGACCGCCCATAAGTGGGAAGAGAACGCGCTGTTAAACTGGCGGCTCTATCCGGACATGTTCACTTTCGCCCGCCAGGTGCGGCAGGCGAGCGAGCATGCCTTTGGCGCCGGACGCGCCGCCGGCGTCGCGGTGCCCGAACTGCCTGCCATCGACAACAGCTTTGCCGAAATGAAGGCGCGGATCGACAAGACGATCGATTTCCTGAAGGGGCTGAAGGCCGACCAGCTCGACGGCCGGGAAGACGCGCAGGTGACGATCACGCAAGGCGGTCAGCCGCGCAATTTCCGTGCCCAGAACTATCTCTACCACCTCGCAATGCCGAATTTCTATTTCCACACGACTACGGCTTACAACATCCTGCGCAGTCTCGGCATCGAGATCGGCAAGCGCGACTTCATGGGCCAGATGCCCTCATAGGATTCGCGTTGGCCTCCCTCTCCCCGGTTGCACCCGCTTGCGGGGAGAGGGTCGGGGTGAAGGCGGCCGCCTAAAACGCGGACGCGACCAAGGTCACGTCCGCGTTTTCCGTTCCCATGCCGAAACGGACATCGCAGCGTAGAGCTCGGCAACATACCCGGCTCATCGCAGGCTCCCCTTGCATCGTCGTCGAGGCGCACCTACTATGCCGACCATGGCAGCGAGAACGCCAGTCCCCGTCGCGCGATTTTGGTACCGCCGGTATATGTCGGCGGCCTAGGATCGCGCATTCGCGTCATCACCTGAAGCCGCCCCACCCGAGGCGGCTTTCGTGTTTCAGCTTCTCGTTACCCCGAAAATCGCCGAGTGTGGAGCGGCCTCTCTCAAAAGGAGGTCAACCCATGTCCCAAACTGATTTCGATGTCGTCACCGGCCCCTCGATGGCGCAACGGCGAGCGCCGATACCCAAGCAGTCCAACAGAGCCTCGGACCCGGTGTCCGGCACCGGCGCTGAGCCGCCCGCTCAACCGAAGCCGGCCGACGAAAAGATCTTGGCGAGGTAATGGGGTAGGTTTGTGAAGACCGTGCGCCCGTCGCAGCGAAAACCGACATAGCCGTCCGGGCGTATCAGATATGCGGCCGGCGACGACCCATAGCGCTTTGCGACCATTCCTTCGCCGTCGATAAAATCCCCGCCGGCTGTCCCGGGCTGGGCGATGCGATACGCCGCCAAGACCAATTCCGGCAAGCGCGGCAGACTGGGCGGCACGGCCTCGGGGCCGTCACCCAATAACAGCAGCACATGGCGGTGCTCGGCGAAGAGATTGTAGAGCCGCAGCGATGCCCCATCCTTCGCTGCGACGAGCGGTGCATCGGGCGCCCGGTCACCCGCGGCGGGACCGGGCATTACAGCGCCCTGTTCCTCGACGATCGGGCTGTGCCGGTAATTGACCGCAATCCCCGACAGCCCCTCGCCGAGCTTTTCCGTCACGGCGGGGATCTGTGTCAGCAGAGACATCATGTGATCGCGGATGAAGCGGGCGATTGTCCCGCGTAATGACACGAGGCGGGTCGCCCGATCGGTCTGCCGGATCACCGCTTCGTCGACCGGTTTGCGCTCGGCCTCGTAGCTGTCGAGCAGCTGCGGATTACCCCCGCTCCGCGCAACCAGGCTCAGTTTCCAGGCGAGGTTGAAGGCATCCTGGATGCCCATGTTCATGCCCTGGCCGCCGACCGGGCTATGGATGTGCGCGGCATCGCCGAGCAGAAATACCCGGTCATTGCGAAAGCGCGCCGCCTCTCGCCGGTGGATGCGGAACACCGCCGTCCATCGCGGATCCCCGAGCCGCAGACGGTCGAGGCCGCGCTCATTGACCACTGCCTGGCATTGCGCAAGGCTGGGCTCGTCGTGCCAGTCGGGCGGCGAGTTGATGATGATGAGCCGCCAGCGATCCTCCGGCAGCGGAAAAAACGCCAGCGCACCCTCTCGGTGCAGCCAGACCTGTGCCTCGGCATGGTCCAGGTCGCCGGCAACCTTCACATCGGCTAGAACGAAATGCTCCGGATAAGTGCCGCCCGAGAAAGAAATTCCGAGCTGCTCGCGAACTGTGCTGTGCGGCCCGTCACAGCCCAGCAGCCAGTCGGTCTCGACCTCTTCGACCTGGCCGGCGGTACGCAGTCGGACCGAGACGCTGGATTCGCGCTGTGCCAGCGAGATCAGCTCGGTATTGCGCTCGACCCGCACCCCTAGCCGGGCCACCCGCTCCTCGAGGATGCGTTCCGTTTCGTCTTGCGGCACCCCGAGAACAAACGGATATCGCGTGTCCAGCATCCCGAACTCGGCATGGGCGATGCGTCCGCTCTCGCCGTATACGTTGACGCCGGCTATGCGATGACCGGCGCTCAGGAAATCCTCGACGAGCGCCATTAGTTCGAACGTCTCGACCGTCCGCGAATGGATCGCGATCGCTCGCGACTCCATCGCGCGATGCGGGGCCTTGTCGATCAGACGACATTGGATCCCGTCGCGCGCGAGTTCATGGGCCATAACCAATCCGGTCGGACCCGCCCCGACGATCAGCGCTTTCGGCTTTTCCTTCATGGCACCCCTCCACTTCCGTTCAATGACCAAATGCCGGGCGGTAGTGAAGGTTCCTGTGCTAGCCTCATTACGGGAAACGCTTGACCCGATACTCTCCCCATAGTAGGTGCCACAAACCGTTGATACGAACATGCGGAAGGGAGGCGGCCGGTGGACAAGAGCGGGGTAGCCGTAGCGCAGTTTGGCGGGCTGCGCGCGGTCAGCCGGTATCAATGGCTGGTTTTTCTCGTCGTGTGGCTCGGCTGGACGCTGGATGCCGCCGATTTCGGGCTCTACTCGCTTGTATTGCGGCCGGCGATGATCGAGCTGTTGGGCGGTAACCCGCCGCTCACCGATATCGGCAAATACGGCGGATTGCTCGCGATGGCAGGACTGCTCGGCTGGGCCTTCGGCGGGTTTCTGTTCGGCATCATCGCCGACTACATCGGCCGGGTGCGCACTCTCGCCTTCAGCATCGCGATCTACGCCGTCTTCACGGCGCTGCAGGGGCTCTCGGTAGGCATTCTCGACTTCGCCTTTTACCGCTTCATCGCCGGGCTCGGCACTGGCGCCGAGCTGATGGTCGGCATCCCGCTTCTGACCGAGACGCTGGGCGAGACGCATCGGGCGAAAATTGCCGGGTGCATGATGACCGGCGGCGCGGTCGGCACCTTTGTCGGTTCGTGGGCCTATGGCCTCGTCGGCGGCTATGGCTGGCGGTACGTGTTTTTCATCGGCATCGTGCCGGCGATCCTGCTCGCCGTGATCCGCCGGCGGATGCTCGAGCCCGATCGCTTCGCCGATGTGCAGGAGCGCCGCCGCGTGGTCGCCGCCGGCCTGCGCAGCGGCGCGGGCGACCGCGAGTTCATGCGCTTCGTGCCGATCCAGTTGTTCAACAAGGAAAACCGCTACAACACGATGGTCGGCGTGTTGTTTGGCCTCGGCTCGCTGCTGGCGATCTGGACCACGGTGATCTGGCTGCCGACGATCCTGTCGCTGATGGCGCAGAAGAGCGGCGCCGCCGACGCCACCGCCGCGGTGCCGTTGGTCAGCCGTGGCATGATGCTGTGGAGCCTCGGCGGCATCGCCGGTTATATCGCCTTCGGCTTTATTGCCGATCTCGTCGGGCGACGGCCGACCGTGATTTTCTATAGCGTCGGCACGATCGCCGCTGGGCTCACCCTTTATCTGGCATTGCCCGCTTACGAGCCGTGGTACCCGGTCGTGCTGCCGATCTTCGGCTTCTTCGTCTTTGGGGTCTTCTCGGGCTACGCGATCTATCTGCCGGAGCTGTTCCCGACCCACATCCGCTCGACCGCGGTCGGGTTCTGCACCGGCAGCGCCCGCATCATCACGAGCTTCGGCCCGCTCGTCGCGGGGCTTCTGGTCGGCGCCTTCGGCGGCAGCTTCAACCGGGTGACGGCCTTCATGACCTGCTTCGCCCTGCTCAGCATCCTCGCGATGCTGCTCGGCCGCGAAACCAGGGGCAACCCGCTGCCGCGCTAGCGTCCCGATCACGCCGCGCGCATCACCGCGCACACCGGCTCGTCTTGTGGCGTTCTGAACAGCTTGGGGGATACCCCCGAGGCTGCGTGACCTTCAGGCGGGCGCGACTTTGCGGATACGGTGGTTGTTGGTGTCGCCGATATAGATCGAGCCGTCGGCGGCGACGGCCGCGCCGTGCGGCCGGTCGACCGCGGCGGCGCGGGCCGGACCGCCGTCGCCGTCACCGCCTTGCCGGCCGCTGCCGGCGATCGTGGCGACTGTTCGGGTGCGCAGGTCGACCCGGCGGATCGCGTGGTTTTCGGTATCGACGATCAAGAGGTTGCCGTCGTGGTCGATCGCCAGTTCCTTCGGCGCATTGAAGGAAGCGGCGCGAGCCGGCCCGCCGTCGCCGCCATAGGCCCTGTCGCCGGTGCCGGCTATGGTGGTGATGATGCCGCTGCGCGGGTCGACGGCCCGCAAGGTGCTGCCCTGCCGTTCTAGGATGTAGACAGTCCCGTCGGCCGCGACCTTGACGGCGCGGGCGCCGTAAACGCTGGCGGCTGTCGCCGGACCGCCATCGCCGCTGTGTTCGGGCTCGCCGGTGCCGGCAAAGGTCCAGGCTATCCCCGAGGTGAGATCGACGACCCGCACGCGGTGGTCCGCGACGTCGGCGATAAACAGTCGGTCCTGCGCGGGGTCCAGCGCCAGGCCGTTCGGCTCGACCATGCCCGCGCGCGAAGCCGGTCCGTCATCGCCGGCAAACCCGGAAGAGCCGTTGCCGGCGAAGGTCGTGACGATGCCCGAGTTGCCGTCGATCCGCCGAACACAATGATTATGCCGGTCGGCGACATAGATGTTTCCGGCCTTGTCGACCGCGATGCCGTAGGGCTCGTTGAGGCGGGCACCGGTGGCCGGACCGCCATCCCCGGAATAACCGGCCTCGCCGCAGCCTGCGCGGGTCGTGATCACACCCGTGCGCGCGTCGACGCGCCGGATGCAATGGTTGAAGGTATCGGAAAAGTGGAGGTTGCCGTGCCCGTCGAACCCGACGTCGAACGGGCCGTTCAGCAGGGCTCGCGCCGCCGGCCCGCCATCACCGGCATAGCCTTTTTCACCGGTTCCCACCGCTGTCGTGATAATCCAGGACTGCTCTGGCATCGGCTCGAGACTCCCGCTCTGCGTCGGTCGATCTTAGCACTGGCGAGGGGGTGCTCAAGCCACGGGAAAACGGCTGTCCTGCGATGCTCTTTCCGGGTCCCCGACCGGCGAGGTAGAGTTGCGCATGTTCGCTCCCCGCATCTCGCTTCGCCGAAGCCTGGTCGCGATCGCTTCCGTGGTCACGGCGTTGATCGTGCTCGGGGCAGCTCCACCCGAGCATTCCGATACGACTTCACTCACCGGGCAATTGCTGATCGCGGCACCGACGATCGGCGATCCGCGTTTTGCTCACACCGTCATTCTGATGGTACGGCACGACAAGGAGGGCGCCTTGGGGATCGTGATAAACCGCCCGGTTGGCGAGCGCTCGATTGCGGCCCTGCTGGAGTTGACCGGTCATGATGATGCTGACGTAACGGGTATTCTGCGCGTCTTCGCCGGCGGCCCGGTGCAGCCGGAACTCGGCTTTGTCCTCCATAGTGCCGAATATCGGCGCGCCGAGACCGTCGATGTCGACGGTCGCGTGGCGATGACGGCGAGCCGTCAGGTCCTCCTCGACATCGGCCATGGTCAGGGTCCCGAGAAGAGCCTCTTCGCGCTCGGCTATGCCGGCTGGGGACCCGGCCAGCTCGAGGGCGAGCTGGCAAATCACAACTGGTTTACCACTCCCGAGGAGCTGAAGCTCGTCTTCGACGACGACCGCGAGAATTTGTGGGAGGATGCAATGGCGCGCCGCACCCGGGAACTGTAGCCACAAAGGAGAGTTGGTCGATGTCGCAGCACCACGTATTGCGGGCGAGCCCGCAGACCTGTCACTGGGGGTTTTTCGATGCCGGGCTGAAGCCGGTGCTGACCGTCGCGTCGGGTGACACGGTGACGATGGATTGCGTCTCGGGCGGGCCCGATGTGCTGCCGCAGGATGGCAAATTCGAAATCCTACCCGATCACCTGGCGATTCAGCGCGCGCTAGAGCCGCGCCTCGGCGCCCATATTTTGACCGGGCCGATTTCGGTCGAAGGCGCCGAGCCCGGCGACGTGCTCGAAATCCAGATCTTGGCGATCGATCCCCGGCAGAATTGGGGCTACACGCGCATTCGGCCGCTTTCCGGCACCTTGCCCGAAGATTTCCCGATCCGGCGGATCTGGCACACCGCGATCGACCGCCAGCGCGGCATGGCGACTGTGCCCTGGGGGGCGGAGATCGAGCTCGCGCCGTTTTTTGGGGTCATGGGGGTGGCGCCGCCGCCGGTTTATGGTGCGGTGACCTCGATCGTGCCGCGCGAGTTCGGCGGCAACATGGATTTGAAGGAACTGGTCGCCGGCACGACCCTGTACCTGCCGGTGTGGGCGCCGGGGGCGTTGTTTTCCGCCGGCGACGGCCACGGCGTCCAGGGCGACGGCGAGGTCTGTGTGACGGCACTCGAAACCGCCCTCTGCGGCACCTTTCGTCTGGTGCTGCGCAAAGATCTGAATTTCGAGCTTCCGCGAGCCGAGACGCCGTCGCACCACATCACTATGGGCTTCAACGAAGATCTCGATGACGCCGCGAAGACGGCGTTGCGCGAGATGATCACGCTGATCGGCGAGCGCCTCGGCCTCTCGCCAGAAGACGCCTACATGTTCTGCAGCCTCGCCGTCGACATGCGGGTGACCCAATTGGTGGACGGCAACAAGGGCATCCATGCGATGCTGCCGAAACGTTACGCGAACCAACCGAATTAAAAAGCAAGCGGCGGATAGAGCGAGACACTCCTCTCCTCCATCTTGGGTATCATCGATATGCGGAGGAGGGTGAAGATGTTGGACTTCGAAGAATGCTGGGCGGCGCTGGAGCGGCGCGACGCCGGCGCGGATGGCCGGTTCTTTTACGGTGTCCGCACGACTGGGGTATATTGCCGGGCGGGCTGCACGTCGCGGCTGCCGCTGCGCCGGAACACGATGTTTTTTGAGACGACGGCAGCGGCCGAGGCGGCGGGACTGCGGCCCTGCAAGCGTTGCCGGCCGACTGACGGCACCTCTGCCTCGCGGCATGTCGCCGCGGTCGAGAGGGCGTGCGCGCTGTTGCGGAACAGCGAGACTATCCCGAGCCTCGCCGAGCTCGCCGACGCCGCCGGGATCAGCCCCTTTCATTTCCACCGGGTGTTCAAGCAGATCACCGGCGCAACGCCGCGTGACTACGCGCGGACCCACCGGCTCGGCCGTCTCGCCGACAAGCTCGAGACCGGTCAGCCGGTCACCGAGGCGATCTATGCGTCGGGGTTCGGCTCGAGCTCGCGCGCCTATGACTCGGCCGCGGCCGGATTGGGCATGACACCCGGCGCGCGGCGGCGCGGTGGTGCCGGCCAGACGATCCGCTTTGTCACGGTCGAGACCCCGCTCGGCTGGGCATTGGTGGCCGCGACCGAGCGCGGCATCTGCATGACCGCGCTCGCCGACAATCGCGAGAGGCTGGAGGCCAATTTGCGGCAACGCTTCCCTGCCGCGGAGATGATTGCCGAGGATAGCGGGCTCAAGGACTGGGCCAACCGGATCGTGCGGTTCATCACCGCTCCCGATCAGAACCTTGATCTGCCGCTCGACATCCAAGGCACCGCGTTCCAGGCGCGGGTGTGGCGTGCATTGCAAAAGATCCCGCTCGGCAAGACCGCGAGCTATACCGAGATCGCTGCGGCGCTCGGCCAGCCAAAAGCGGTCCGTGCCGTCGCTCAGGCCTGCGCCGCGAACAAGCTCGCCCTGATTGTGCCGTGCCACCGGGTGATCCGCAGCGACGGTGATCTCGGCGGCTATCGTTGGGGAGTGGAGCGCAAGCGGGAGCTGCTCGCGCGGGAGCGCGCTGCAGTCGCGTCGGAGCCGACCGATGAGGCGGCAGCCTAGCGCGAAACCTGTCGCCGACCCGATCGATTGGCACGAAGTCGCCGGATCGCTCGATGAGCGGGGTTACGCGACCTGCCCGCAATTGCTGACCAGGGGAGAGTGCTGCGAAATCGCCGCGCTCTACCCCCGGGAGGAGGTTTTTCGCAGTCGGGTGATCATGCAGCGTCACGCTTTCGGCCGCGGCGAGTACCAGTATTTTCGCTACCCGCTGCCGAGGGTGGTCGAGCGGCTGCGTCAAGCGATTTACCCGCATCTCGCGCCGATCGCCAACCGCTGGCGGGAACGGCTCAACGAGGAGAGGCGGTTTCCCCCCTCGCTCGCCGCCTATCTCGAGCAATGTCACAGAGCCGGCCAGAAGCGGCCGACGCCGCTCCTGCTCAAATACGGTCCCGGCGATTACAACTGCCTGCACCAGGACCTCTACGGCGATCTGGCGTTCCCGCTGCAATTGACGGTGCTGCTCAGTGATCCGGAGGCGGACTTCACCGGCGGGGAGTTCCTGCTCGTCGAGCAGCGGCCGCGGGCGCAATCGCGAGGCGAAGTCGTGCCGTTGCAGCAGGGCGAGGCGGTGATCTTCCCGGTCCACCATCGGCCGGTCGAAGGCACCCGCGGCCCTTACCGGGTAACGATGCGCCACGGCGTCAGCCGCCTGCGCTCCGGCCAGCGTTACACGCTCGGCATCATCTTCCACGACGCCGCGTGAACCCCGTCAGGACCCTCACCCACCAAGCCCCCACCCTAACCCTCCCCCGCTTGCGGGGGAGGGAATGGGAGGAGGCTTGGTCCCCCCTCTCCCGCGCTGCGGGAGAGGAGCTTTCAGCCTAATGAGTTGGAGCCCCTCTCCCGCACTGCGGGAGAGGGTGCCGAGCGCAGCGAGGCGGGTGAGGGTCGCCGCTTAGAGGCGTCCAGGTGGCCGCCATTCGACGTTGTCGTCGAGCGGAATGACCGGGCGGGGCAGGCGCTGCCATTCGAAGCGATTCAGCATCGGCGAGGTGAGACCGGGGAGGTCGACTTCGACGATCTGGTCCGGTCCGAAGAACTCGTCGAAACCGCCGCGGAAATGGCCGCGCGATTTGACCACCACCGAGCGTGCGCGGCCGATATCGAGCCCCATCATCTCGAAAAAGACAGGGTCGGCGCATTGCACGCGATGCGAGATCACGACGACGGTGACCCCGCCGACCTCTAGCGCGGCGCACGGTCCGAGCTCCAGCCGCAGCCCGGCGTAGATGCCGCGGCGGCCGACGCAATTTCCGTCGGTCAGTGCGGCCACCGTCGCCGGCGCGGCGTAAGGCTCGGAGAACTTGGTGGTCTCCGACCGATTGAACCGCGCGTCGAAATGTGCGCCGACACCGCGGTAATGCGCCTCGGCGGCGAGATCCGGGTCGAAAAAGACGCCGAGCAGTGCGCCGGCGACGCCCGCCTCGTGAAAGGCGCGCAGCAGGAATGTCGTGTTGCCGCGCCCGCCGCCGCCCGGGTTGTCGGCGACGTCCGCAAAGGCGAGGGCCGGCAGGGAAAGATCTCGGCCGACCGCGAGAGCTTTCTCGACGGCCTCGTCGAGCGAGCTAAGCCGCGGATAGAAACGCTCCCGGTTGGCCCAGCCGAGTTCGGCGATCTCGCTCGCCAGCCTCTCGGCTGCCTGCCGGTCGTGGCGCGCCGTTACCACCACGGTCAGGCCATTTTTGGCGGTGTCGGCAAACGCAAACCCTCCCATCACCGAGACGTTCATGATCTCGGGGGTCATCCGGCGCTGGCCGAAATCGATCATCTCGGCGTAAGGACCCGCGGCGGTCAGCATCGTCACGGTGGGCGGCACGATCGGCAGGCGAATAAAGGCGCGCTGCGGCTTGAGTCCGTCTAGCACCTCGCGGATGGCGGCGGCCGCCTCGGCGCCGCGCTCGCGCATATCGAGATGCGGATTGGTCCGGTAGCCGATGAACACGTCGATCGATTGAACCATGCGCTCCGAAACGTTGGCGTGCAGATCCAAAGTCGCCGCGATCGGCACATCGGGGCCGACGACCTGCCGGACCATTTCGAACAAAACCCCGTCGGGATCATCCTCCTCGGTCGTTAGCCCCGCGCCGTGTGAGCAGATGTAGACGGCATCCACCGGCAGCGCTGCCCTCAGCCGGCGGGTGATCGTGTCGAGCAGCTCGACAAAGAAGGCGTGCTCGACCGGCCCGTTGGGCTCGGTCATCGCCAGTGCGATGCCGACCGGCGTCCAGGCGCCCGACGCGTCCATCTCCGCCACAAAGCCCGGCGTCTCGGGCAGCATCGTCGGGTTCGGCGACCGGGCTTCGGCGACAATCGCATCGCCTTCGAGATAGGTGCGGGCGAGGAAGTCCGTCTTGGTGGCGGGCGGCGCGAACTTATTGCATTCGATCGAAAAACCGAGCAACGCGACGCGAGGTGGCGAGCGATCGGCCATGAGAGTTATCCACAGGGCAGTTTCCGTCTCCTGCAATCCTAGGCTAGTGTTCGCCGGATCGCCACGGCGGCTCAAAGGAATAGGAAGACATGCCCAACATCGACGGACAGCGCGTGGTCGCGGATCTGAAGCGCCTTGCAGAGTTCGGCCGCTACAAGACCGGCGTGCATCGGCCGACTTATTCGCCGGCCGATGTCGAGTCGCGGCATTGGCTGGCCGGAAAGTTCCGCGAGGCCGAGCTCGACACGGTGATCGACGGGATCGGCAATGTGATCGGCCGCAATCCCCGAGCGCGGCGCCGGCTGCTGGTCGGATCGCACAGCGAAACCCAGCCTTACGGCGGCTGGCTCGATGGCTCCCTGGGCGTCATCTACGGCGTGGAGCTCGCCCGCGCGTTTGACGGCGATCCGGATTGCGGCATCGAGGTCGCCGCCTGGGCGGACGAGGAAGGCCATTATGGCAATTATCTCGGCAGCCGCTCGTTTACCGACGCGCTCCCCGACGCCGAGATCGACCAGACCCGCGGCCGCGACGACGGGACGCCGCTGCGTGAAGCGTTGGAGCGCGCCGGTTTTGCCGGACGGCCGCGCGAGCGGGTCGATCCGTCGCGCTACGTCGGCTATCTCGAAGCGCATATCGAGCAGGGCGACACGCTCGACACGGCCGGATTGCGCATCGGCGTCGTCGAGACGATCGTCGGCATCTGGAATTACCGGGTCGTGCTGATCGGCGAGCAGAACCACGCCGGCACGACGCGCATGGTGCGGCGCCGGGATGCTGGGGTCGCAATGGTGCGGCTCGCGACCCGCATTCATGACCGGTTCCCGGACATCGCCGGCCCGCGCACGGTGTGGACGATCGGGCGCATGCTGCTCGAGCCGAATGCGCCGTCGGTCGTCCCCGGCCGTGCCGAGATGATGGTCCAATTCCGCGACACCGACATCGACCGGCTCGCCGCGATTGAGAAAACGCTGCACAACCTCGTCAGCGAAGCCGACCGGGCCGGGCCTTGCGCCTGCGAGATCGAGACGATCGCGCGCACCGAGCCGCGTCCGATGGACCCCGGTTTTCAGGAACAGATCGAGGCCGCGGCGGAACGGCATGCCCCCGGAATGCACATGCGAATGCCGAGCGCGGCCGGGCACGACGCCGCGGTGCTGTCGTACCGCATGCCGTCGGGCATGATATTCATCCCGAGCCTGCGCGGCATCAGCCACCACTGGTCCGAGGACACCAGGGAGGAGGACATCGTGCTCGGCGCGCAGGTTTTCGCCGACGCCGCCGAGCGCATCCTGCGCGCGGCGAGGTAACGCCATGCCGCTTACTCTGCAAGAAAACCTCCGGGGCCTCTTGTACACCCCTTTCTACGCGGCGTTGGCGCTGGAGGCGTATCGTCGCGAAGGGGTGGAGGTCGGGTTTGTCAGCGCACCCGAACCGGCGCGGGCGGTCGAGGGCCTGTTCGCCGGCACGGTCGATGTTGCTTGGGGCGGGCCGATGCGGGTGATGCAGACCTATGACCGCCGGCCGGATTGCGACCTCGTCTGCTTTGGCGAGGCGGTGACGCGAGACCCGTTCTTTCTGATCGGCCGAGAGCCGCGCCCCGATTTCACATTTGCCGACCTCCACGGCAAGCGGGTCGCGACGGTCAGCGAAGTGCCGACCCCGTGGCTCTGTCTTCAGGAAGATTTGCGCCGGGCCGGCCTCGACCCGGACGCATTGCCGCGGATTGCCGATTGCACAATGGCCGACAACGCGGCCGGGTTGCGCCGCGGCGAGTTCGATGTCGTGCAGCTCTTCCAGCCCTTTGCCGAGGAGCTGATCGCTGAGGGCGACGGCCACATCTGGTACGCCGCCGCATCCCGCGGGCCGACCTCGTACACGAGCTTCTACACCCGCCGCACGACGCTCACCGCCCGGCGTGAGGAGCTGAAGCAGGTCGTTCGCGGCCTCTACCGGACCCAGAAATGGCTCCACGCCAGCCCGCCCGAGGCCGTCGCCGACGCGGTGCAATCCTTTTTCCCGGCGGTTCCAGCCCCGCTGTTGCGCGCCGCGATCACCCGCTACCTTGAGCTGGGTATCTGGGGCCGCAACCCGATCCTGCCGCGGGGGGGCTATGACCGCCTCCGCGCCGGGTTGATATCCGCCCGCTTCGTCAGACAGGCCGCCCCGTTCGAGCAAGCGGTCGACAACACCCTCGCAGAGGAAATCGTCCGCGAGGACCCGCCCGCATTAGAGGGGTGAAGTGATCGCCCACGAGACCTCCCAAGAAGATGATCGCGACGTGATGGAAGGCGGCGCTACCCTCACCCACCAAGCCCTTCAGGCTTGGTCCCCCCTCTCCCGCATTGCGGGAGAGGAGCTTTCAGGTGAACTGTTGTGGCCCCTCTCCCGCAATACGGGAGAGGGTGGCGAGCGCAGCGAGGCGGGTGAGGGTCTTGCGCGGCCGAGCGACTACGCACCGCCGCTAACGGCGGGAATGACCTCCTCGGCAAGGATATGCATCTGCTCGAGGGCGAGGCTGTTGGGCATTCCGGGCCAATGGAGCGAGGCTACGAGGTGGTTGACCCCGAAGCGACGCTGCAGATCGATCAGCCGCTCGGCGACCTCGGCCGGAGAGCCGATTAGAAAACGATCGTCGAGCAGTTCGTCGAAGCCGTGGTCGAAATTGTCTCCCGCAGGCATGACCTTGTCCTGGCCCCACTCCCGGTAGGTCTTGTATTTGACTTCGAGATAGGGCTGCGCCAACCGGATCGCTTCTTCGCGGGTGCCGGCGACGAAGACTTCGCGCCGCATCGGCAATTCGGCCGGGAACGGCTTGCCGTGCTCGTCCAACGCCCGCTTGTAGATATCGAGCTGTCGCGCCAGGGTCGTCATCGTGCTGTGCGGGTTGATGTACCAGCAATCGCCGAGCCGGGCGGCCCGCCGGATCGCGGCATCGGCATTGGCGCCGATCCAAATGGGCGGCGTCGGCTTCTGCAATGGCTTGACCGTGGAGTTGGCGTGGTCGAGCACGAAATGCGAGCCCGCAATGTCGACGAAATCCTCGGTCCACAGCCGCTTCACGGCGAGGAGGCATTCCTCGAAGCGCTTCGCCGCCTCTTTCCGCGTCAGGCCGAAGGCCTTGAATTCGACGTCGCGGTAGCCGATCCCACAACCGAACACCAATTTGCCGCCGCACATGATGTCCAATGTCGCCAGCTGCTCGGCGATGTCGAGCGGTTTATGCAACGGCAACAGCACGAGCCCGCAAACGAGGCGCAGGCTCGGCGCCAGTATCGCCGCTTGCGCCAGAAACGGGATCTGCTGCAAGGATTGCAGCGGGTGAGCGCTGTAATGCGAGCCTTTGACCAGCGCATTGAAGCCGAGCTCCTCAGCCCGCATGACCAGGTCGATGTCGTCTGCGAGACGGGCGCGCATGTCGTCGCCCGCTGGATGCTGGCCACGTACGATCAGGCTGAGTTCCATTCGCTCTTCCCTTAAGTCTCGCCTACAATCAAAATTCGTGTCGTCGATCGCTCGTTGCTGTGTGTGCAGCAAATCTGCAGCAACATCTCTCCTTTTGCTGCCGGCGACGCTATTCGCAAGCGCGATTACTACGTCGCTCCTCTGACAGGATAAGGCCCGTCGGAAGCTATCTCGGCGTGGTATCCCTTCGACCCGACGACCAGTGCCAGAGGGCTTCGCGGATCATTGCCTGATCCGAGGCGGTCAATGATGTACTTGAAGTCATACTGCGGTTGCCAACCGAGGTCGCTTCGCGCTCGCTCGTTGACATAAACCCTTTCGATGCTCGGGAACATTTTCCAGCCGTGACGCGCGTATTCGGCTTCGTATTGAGGGACATGCCGCCGCACCACCCCTGGGGCATCCGCACGCAAATCTAACAGTTCGCCCAGCGAAAATGGCGTGGTTGCACTGATGATGTATCGCGCGAAACCGATTGCTGGCGCACGCTCGGCAGCCAAAAGATGCGCGCTCACGGCATCTTCGAGATCCACACGCCGAAACAGATACTCGTTCGCCTTGAGGTTTTGGTCCGCATAGGCTTCCCGGATTTCTCGATCGTCGTCTTGCTCCGGGAAGAAGCGTGATGTTCTGAGAATAATACAAGCAAGCCTGTGATCCCGGTGAAATAATTGGCAAAGCTCTTCTGCCGCCGCCTTGGTCACACCATAGATGTTCTTGGGTATGGGGAGGAGATCTTCCGTTACCCACGCGGCCGGAGCGCCGGCAGGCGGCACCAAGGCATTGCCAAAGACGCTGGTTGTACTGGTGAAAACAAATGCTTCGACCGCCGCTGCAACCGCCTCCTCCAGAAGACTGAGGGTGCCGGTGACGTTGGTATCAATAAATTCTTGCCGGCTATGGGTCCCGACATGGGGTTTGTGCAACGTGGCCGTGTGGAACACGGTCTGCACCCCCCTCAAACAGCGCCTGAGGAAGCCACGGTCAGTTATCGAACCGAGATGAGTGGTAAATGGAGACTTCAGAATGTCGACGCCAACGACCTCGCTCCTTGCCTCGTTCAAAGTGCGGGCGAGGCCCTCACCGAGATGGCCGGCGCTTCCTGTGACCAAGACTTTCACGAGACGGACCATTATGCGCTTAGCTCGGACGGTACAGCTTTCTCAAGAAGTATCCTCTGCAGCCAGCCGCACGTCCATCCTCGCGCTGCTACTGCGCGACTGTGAGATGGTGACTCGTTGTCTTCCGGCCGCTGAAGATGCAAGCTCGGTTTAGCTGCGCCCAAGGGAGGAGAATTAAAGATGACGATCGAGCCGATGTTGACCGAAGAGACGCCGGCCAATGCGCTGGTCGCCCGGGTGCTGGAGGAGGCCGGGATCGAGATGGTCTTTGGCATTTCCGGCGGACATACCGGGCGGATCGTCTCGGGGCTGAGCCAGTATCAGAACTCGGTCCGCACCGTGCTGGTCCGCGAGGAATTGCTGGGCGGCGTCATGGCGGAAGTTTATGGCCGGCTGACACGGCGGCCGGGTGTGCTGCTCGGGCAGGGCCCATGGGTGCTCGGCAACGGGCTTCTCGGCACGATCGAGGCACATCTGTCGAGCTCGCCGATGCTGCTGCTCACTGATTTCAGCGATGCGCCGCGCTTCACATTGCATGCGCCCTACCAGCAGGCGACCGGGGACTGGGGCAGCTGGGACGCGCGCCGCGCCTTCAGCGGCGTCACCAAGCACGTCATGCAGGCGCACGACCCGGTCGCCGCAGTCCAGGCCACGCAGCTCGCGATAAAGCATGCGCTCGCTGGGCAGCCGGGGCCGGTCGCGGTGCTCTACAGCCATGATTCGCTGGCGGGCTCCGTGGCACCCAACTCGCAGCCGATGCTCTACCCGACCCGGCACTACCTCCCCTCCCCGCCTCCGCCGGCCGACCCGCGGACGGTCGAGGCGGCCGCGGCGGCACTGCTGGCGGCACACAAGCCGGTGCTGATCGCCGGCAACGGCGTCCGCATCGCGCAGGCCTATGACCAGCTGCGCCGGCTCGCCGAAACGGTCGGCCTCCCGGTGGCGACGACGGCAGCCGGCAAGGGCTGCTTCGCCGAGACCCACCCTTTGGCGCTCGGCGTGTTCGGGACGTTCGGGACGGCGGCGGCGAACGCCTGCATCGCCGAGGCCGATCTCGTCCTCGTCATCGGCTCGAAACTGTCGCCGAGCGATACCGCGTGGGAAAACCGCGCGCTGCTCGACCCGACGCGGCAGAATTTCGTGCAGCTCGACATCGAGCCGCGCAACGCGTCGTGGAACTACCCGGCCGAGCATGTCCTTATCGGCGACGCCGCAATCGTCCTCGACCAGCTGATCGACGAGGTCCGCTCGCGCAGCGGCGACCGCCGGCAGCAAGCGGAGCGGCGCGTCGCCGCGCATCGCGAGCGCCTCGGTTATTTCAATGACCGCGCTTATTTCGCCGACGACCAGCCGATCTTGCCGCAGCGCGTGATCGGCGAATTGCAGCGCAACCTGCCGGAGGATGCGATCGTCACCTGCGACGCCGGCGAGAACCGCATCATGATGACGCATTTCTACCAGACGAAGCGGCACGAGGGATTTCTGCAGGCCGCCGGCTCGGGACCGATGGGCTTCGGCATCCCGGCGGCGCTCGGCGCCAAGCTCGTGCATCCCGACCGGCCGGTCGTCGCGGTGTGCGGCGATGGCGGGTTCGCGATGACGATGAACGGCCTGATGACGGCGATCGAGCAGGACATCCCGATCATCACCGTCGTCTTCAACAACAAGGCGCTGGGGTGGGTGTTGCACGGCTCCGGGCCGTTCGCCGCCGAATTCAACGACTTCAACCATGCCGAGATCGCCAAGGCGATGGGCTGTCGCGGTGTGCGGGTCACCGATCCGGCAGCACTCGGGCCCGCCTTGCGCGAGGCGCTCGCCGCGCGCGCCCCGACCGTCATCGACGTGATGACCTCGCTCGAGGTCACCTTTGCCGACATCACCTCGCAATTGGCTAAGGACGCCTCGCCGCGCCGCCGCTAGTCGATCGGCGCGGATAGCAAAGCACCGGATTTTTCAGCTGCAGTATCGCTCCATTACCTGGCGACTGCGGTCATCAGCTCCCGCGCATCCGGCAGCGTTTCCAATCGCCCGATTGTGGCGAGCAGTCCGTCTACACTCGCGTCCGACAGGGGCTGCACCGCATTATGCGCGCAGTCGCGGAACTTGGTCTCGAGCTGAGCATTGGTGAGCGGCTTCTCCGGCGACCCGATGGGATCGCTGGCCTCGACCGTGACCAAGCGCCCGTCGGTCCGCTGCACCGTGATGCTGAGCGACCCTCTCCGCCGGTGATCGCGCGCAACGCCGGCGATCCGATCCGACAGCGACAGGACCGCGGCATCTCCCAGACCATCGACCTCCGCGATCCCCACCTTGCCATGCGCCAAGGCGGTGGCGACCAGGAAGGGTTGGGCGAAGAGCTCGTCGATCCCCCGAGACCCGCTGCCGCCCAGCATGCAGCCAAAAGTATCGAGGATATCGCGACGGGCGGATTCGACGGCGCTCGCGGGTAAATCTGCATAGCCGGTGCGGCAAACGTGTTGGGCGAGCGGCCACGCGGCGGCGTCGGTCATGATCTTCTCACAAGAGTTTCGATGTTCCGATATTACGGTATCGACTGGCTCGGACCGGACTCGTTTGAATGGCCGGCCGGCGCTAAGCGATAGGCGAGACACCCGCGCCCGTTTTGCGCAGCAGCATCACCGGGGTGTCGCGGTGGCGAAATCCGTGCTTGACGTCAGCTCGCCCGTCGCGAAGGCAAGCGCCGCCGCGTTGATCAGCGACTGCGTGTGTGCTCGGGCCACCGCGGCGCGCGCCGTCGCGAGCCCCGTCTGCGCGGAGGTCGCGTCGGTCAGTGTGCCGACGCCATGCGCGTAGGAATCGCTGGCGCTGTGGAAGGCGGCCTCGGATGCGGTCTGCAGTGCGATCGCGGCATCGTATTGCTGGAGCCCCGTATCGACCTGGTCGTAGGCGAGCGCCACCTCGCGCAAAGCCTGGTCGACGCGCTCGTTCAGCCCAGCCGCGGCCTCTTCGCGCTTCGACTGCGCGAGGCTCAGCTTGTTCTGCAGCAATCCGCCCGTGTAGAGCGGCCATTCGAACTTCAGCAACGCGGCGCCCTGCGGCTTGTTGACCGAGAAATAGGGCGAGTTGTTTACGTTGAGCCGGCCGAGATTGCCCTGCACGTTCGCGCTCAGCGAAACTTTCGGGGCCAGAGCGGAGCGTGCGGCCGCGATTTCAGCATCCGTCGCGCGCAGCTTCGCCACGTCGGCGAGCAGGTCGGGGCGCTGGCGCAGCGCCCCGCCGAGCACGTCGTCGACAGCGCGTGCGGTGCGCTGCGGCAGCGGGCGCTCGGACGCGTCCGCCACGCGCAGCTTCGTGGTCGGCGGCAGGTCCATCGCCGCAAGCAGCGTGTACATCGCGTCATGCTGCGCGGTATTGGCCTGCGCGAGATCGTACTGCGCCTGCGCCGTCGCGCGCCGGGCGAGCTGCACGTCAACGATGGTGTCGAGGCCGCGGCCGAACAGCACCTCGGCAGATTGCTGCACCACCTGCGCATCGGCCAAGCCTTGCCGCGCCGCGCGTACTGCGGCGTCGGCGCCGTCCAACGTGAAGTACGCGCGCGCCACGTTGAAGATCAATTGCTGATGCGCCGCCGTGAACGCCACGTTCCCGGCGATCGAAAGCTGACCCGCCGCTTCGACTGCGGCTGCGCGGCCGCCGAAATCGAGCAGCAGATAGTTTACGGCGAGCTGCGGGATTAATTCCTGAGCGTTGAAGATGATGAAGCCTTGGGGGACGAGGTTGCTGGGGAACGGTGTTACGAAGTGCTCCCAGCCGGCAACCGCGCTCGCCGTCAGCGCCGGAAGATAGGCGGCGCGCGCGATGCCGACATTGATCGCCGCCTGCCGCGCCTGTTCCCAGGCGACGCGCGTCGCCGGGTTGCGGCGCTGGGCGATATCGATCAGCTCGACGAGCGAATAGACATGATTGGGGTCGATGTCGGCCGGCGACGGCAACTGGACCGCCATGTTCTCCGGCACTGTGAACCGCTTGGCCTCGGCGGCGGGTGCAGGGGCTCCCGGCGCTTCTTTGGACGGTTCGAATTGCCACGGCGTGTCGGGCGAAGCCGGCGCGAGGTCACGCGCGTCATTGCAGGCGCCGAGCAGCGCGCATGCGGCCAGGGCAATGCGTCGGAACCTAGCCGGCGGCATGCAATGGGTCCTCGACCGACGGCGCGATCCGCAGCAGCGGCTCCGGACCAACCTGGTCGAGAATCTTGCGAATGTCCTGGTGCAGCACGCCGTCCCATGTCGCGAGCGCCGTGAGGTGATCACCCGGGCCGGATAGGGCCGGCGGTTCCGGTAGGCCGCCTGTCACCTCGCCCGCTCGCTCGCCGCTGCGCGTCCATGACGCTGCCTGCCGGAACCACGCTGCCAGCGCTTGGTGATGCGCGTGAATTGCGTCGTGCATTGGCTGCGGAAGGTCGTGCCCGGTCAGATCGGTGCGCAAATCGAGGATCGCCGAAACGGGGATGAACAGCCGGCCGACCTGCTCTACCACAGCCGCGTCGATCGGCCGCCTTCCGATGGCGCGCCGCACTTCGCTCGTTTCGAACGGATCGTTGACCAGGACCGCGCGGGCCTGCGCGATCGCCTGCCCGAACGCCACGTCGGCCGCGGACCGGGCGGCCTGCGAAACCTGGCCATCAGCGCGGGCACTCAATCCCACCAGCGCTGCCAGTTGCTCCAATGCTTTGGCGAGGCTCGTGCGCACAATATTGGCCACGCTCACCGGCCAGATCGTCGTGAAGATCACCAAGATCACGATATTGCCGAACAGGATGCCGATGGTGCGGTCCCTCGCCGTATACATGTCGATCGTCGGGCCATAGCCCTGCAGCACGACAAGATAGAAGGCGAGGCTGATCTGCAGGCCGGCATAGGCGATGCGCTCGCTGCCGCTGGCCACCCAGGCGGCGAGCAAGGTCACCGGCGCCAGCAGCAGGAGCAGGTCGCCAAGATCGGTCATCCGCGGCATCAGTAGCAGGATCGCGCCGAGGCCGAGCCCCGCACCGATCAGACAGCCGACGAAGCGCAGCGTCGCCTTGTGGATCGTCTCGCCGACGGTGCCGAGCGCGACGAAGAAGCACGTGATGACGCAGGTGTGGATGCCCGGCCAGTCAGTCATGCTCATGGCGAAATAGCAGACCATGACCGCCAGCGTGACCTTGAGGGCGAAGCGGGCGTATTCCGGGTTGGTGAACGCATCCGCCGCCAGCAGCCGACGCGGCGCCTCTGCACCATGCGCTTCCTGCCCTGCCGCCGCTCCCGCCAATGTCTCCTGGATCGCTCGCAGCGTGCGCGAGATCCGGTCAGCCACCGGTTGCGCGGCGCCGGTCGCGGTGATCGTGACCGGTTCGGGGCTCGGGGCCGCTCGGTCCTGCAGCGCGCGTTCCGCCGCACGGCAGGCACCCGCCGCCGGGACCAGTGGGGTGCGCGCGTCGCCCGCGACGCGCAACCAGGCGAGCAGCAGCAGGCCGAGCCGGCCGATCTCGTCGCTCAGCGACGCGCCCCAGACGAGGCGGGGCCGGCCACGGTGCAGCAGTCCGGCGAGATGGTGCAGCTTGTGCAGCTGTGCCGTGCCCTCGAAGGCTTGGGCTTCGAGGCGGCGTTCCGCTCCGCTCTCCCCGGTGCAAAAGCGTGCTGCCGTTGCCAGTCGCTCGGCCAGCGCCTGGTACAGCAGGCGCGCCGGGTCGCGCCCGGTCAAGAGGTTGGCGACGATTACCAGTATGATGGGGAGGGCAACAGCCAGGCTCAGCCAGAGGAGAAAACGCACCAGCGCTTCTTCCGGCGGGCCGAAGACGATCTCCGGCAACGCGAACTGCTCGGCATTGGCCGCGGTTGCCGGCTGCAGCGCGAGGCCGAGCACCTGGTCGCCCATGGTCAGACCGTAGGCAATGATAAAACCGGCGACGAAGAATACCGGTCCCGGCGTCGCGGTCCGCGACAGAAACATCGCGACAAAGGTCATTGCCGCCATCAGCGGAACCCGCAGCGCCGGCTCCGACAGGCTGAGCATGAAGACCGCGATCGCAACGAAAATCGCCAGGACGACGGCGATGCCTGCGAGCAGCGCCGTCAGGATCGTCGTGACCGCCTCGCGACCCGATACGAACAGAACAATATAGCCCGAGAGGGCAATTTCGGAGATGCGGAACGTTTCCGCTATCGCGACGAGGGCGAGGACGACGCCGACAATGCGCAGGCAGTCGCCGAGCCGGCCGGGGGTTGGACGCAGCTCGCGGCGCAGCAGTGCAACGAGGTCGCGCGCATCGCCTTCGTCCACCTCCGGCGCCCGGCCGCGATGCGCGGCGTGCGGCTTCATTTATCGATCACGACTACCGCCGTGGCGCCAAAGCGCATCAGGTCGTCGGGCGGCGCGTCGAGCAGGATGCGCACCGGGAAGCGGGCCGCGATCCGCACCCAGTTGAGGGTGCGCTCGACATGCGGCAGGCCGCCGAACGTGGCGCTGACATCCGACGCCACACCCCAGCCGAGGCTGTCGATTTGGCCGCGCAGCGGCCGGCTTGGTTGCGCCATCACATAGACGGTCGCGCGCTGCCCCGGCTCCATTCCCGCGAGGTCGGTCTCGCGGAAATTGCCGATCGCGTACCAGTGCTCGGTGTCGATGATCGTGAACAGCGGGTGGCCGGTGGCGGCGAACTCCCCAGCGGCGATGTCGAGCGCGGTAATCCGGCCATCGCAGGGTGCACGCACGACCGTCTTGTTGAGGTCGCGCTCGGCGAGGGCGAGCGTCGCGCGCGCGCCTTCCAGCTCCGCCTCGGTGGGCTTGGTATTGGTGATGGCCTGGCGCGCCTCGTCCGCCTGCAGCTGCGCCTGTTGCAGCGCGATCTGCGCGGTGCGCTGCGCCGTGCGCGCCTGGTCGACCTGCTGCGCGGTGACGAAGCCGGGCCCGAGCAGAGGCTGCATCCGCCCCAGCGTGCTCGAAGCGAGAGCCCGCTGCGCCTCGGCGCTGCTGATGCCGCGTTCGGCGGCGCCAGCCTTGGAGGTCTGCGCCGCAACCTGGTCGGCGGTCAGGGCAAGCTTCGCTTCCAGGCCGCGGACGGCCGCGCGAGCCTGGTCGACGCGCATTCGATAAGGTTCCGGGTCGATCCGGAACAGCACGTCGCCTTTGCGCACCGCCTGGTTGTCGCGCACGTCGAGCTCGACGATCCGGCCGCTGACGTCCGGCGCCAAATGGACGAGGTCGGCCTGCAGATAGGCATCGTCAGTGCGCGGCCGCTGATCGATCCGGCGCGTTGCGAGGACCACGGTCACCAGGACGCCGGCCAGCGCGATGAGGCTGACCAGGATGCCGAGCGCCTTGCGAAATGCCAACATCGCTCAGTGGCCGAACCAGAGTAGCCAGGCCAGCAACGTGGCGGACACGGCGAGGGCGGCGTAGGTCAGCAGCGGGGCGACGACATAGTCGTTGATACCGGCCACCGCGAGGATCTGCCGGATTATGACGGCGGCGACGATGCCGATTACCGCGCACAGCATCCAAGCCGGGAAATACGAGCCGAGCAGGTCCATTGTCGGCGAGCGACTGCACGCGGCGACCGGCAGCGCGATCGCAACTCGCCACGAGGCTAGCGGAGCGCAGCAGTGTCGACCGGCGCAAAGCCATCTGCCGCTCCCGGCAGCGGTCAACGTCGCCCGCCCGAAACCTGATGCAGCCGACATTCCCCCCCACCCGACACAACGCTAAGCTAACATTTCCATTTTTTGCATCCTAGCACGGACGCGATCGCATCAGGATGCAAGGCTCGGCCAGCCGATCTTATGCATCGGCTGGCCGAGCGTGAAGCGGCAAAGGCTGCCGAAGAATTGCGTCGTGGCAGGAGTCGGAGAAAAAGCGGAAAGTGGCCGGTGCCGCACCCTGGATCAGCGCTACATGAGGAGCGAGCCAATGTCCGACGAGAAGAACAGTGATGTTGAAGCCGATGGCAAACTGAAACGGAAGGAGTACGAGCGGCAGCTCGCTCGCCTGCACGTCGAGTTGGTCAAGCTTCAGCGATGGGTGGTGCACGAGGGCCTGAAGGTCTGCATCGTCTTCGAAGGGCGCGACGGGGCCGGCAAGGGCGGAACGATCAAGGCCATGACGGAGCGGGTGAGCCCGCGCATCTTTCGCGTGGTTGCACTTCCCGCACCGACCGAGCGCGAGAAGTCGCAGATGTACGCGCAGCGCTATATTCCGCATCTTCCCGCGGCTGGGGAGGTCGTGATCTTCGATCGCAGCTGGTACAACCGGGCAGGCGTCGAGCGGGTCCTTGGCTTCTGCACCGAGGAGCAAGCCAAACGCTTTTTGCAGATGATCCCCGGGGTCGAGAAGGCCATCGTCGATGACGGGATCGTACTGCTGAAATACTGGCTGGAGGTCAGTTCCGAGGAGCAGACCAGTCGTCTTGAGGGGCGCATCGATGACGGACGCAAGATCTGGAAACTGTCCGACATGGACCTCAAATCCTACTCGCGCTGGTACGACTATTCGCGGGCGCGCGACGAGATGTTCCTGGCCACCGACACCTCGTGGGCGCCGTGGTACGTCGTCCATTCCGACGACAAGCGGCGGGCGCGGCTCAACATCCTGACTCACATCCTGAGCAAAATCCCTTACGAGGAGCTGCCGCGCGAGAAGGTCGAGCTGCCGAAACGACAGCATCTCGGCGACTACCGGGATCCCAACTACCCCTTCAGACTCATCCCCGAGGTGTTTTGAACGCGGATGCTGAAGCGGCCCCGTTAGCGTGCATGGATTTCAATCGCCATTCAGTCGCCGTCGATAACCGGCGAAGTTTGATCCATACCTGGCAGGATCGGCTCCGAGATCCGGCTCTGACAGTGCTGCTGATCCTTGACGTCTGCACGATCTTCCTCGCAGTGCCGCTGGCGGCGAAAGGGCTCCCGATAGCGCAGACTGTCGCCGACACGCTGGTCCTCGCGGTCCTAGTGATCGTCGTGACGCTGTCGCCGAGACCGGGCGCCATTATCTTGATCTTGCTGGGGCTGGCGGCCACCGCGGCGAGCTTCCTACTGAGTGGGGAATGGTCACCAGTTTCAACCACCGTGCTCCGTCGCGGCGGTGCGATTCTCACGTTCTCCGCCTTGATTTGGGTAGTAGCGCACGCGGTCTATGCTCCTGGCCGTATTACATTTCACCGCCTTCAAGGCGCGGCGGTACTTTATCTGAGCCTCGCGACGATCTTCGCGGCGATCTTTGCGTTGATCTGGGAGCTGAGCCCTGACGCCTTCGCCAATGTCCTTTCCCCTTTGGGCGGCCCGGAGGAAGTCGGGACGATGCTGTATTTCAGCCTCACGACCTTGACCACGACCGGTTACGGCGACATCGTCCCCGTCGACCCATTCGCTCGCAGTTTGGCCAATTTGGAGTCGGTCCTCGGGCAGTTCTTCCTCGCCATCACTGTTGCCCGTCTGGTGACGCTGGAGCTGCAAAACCGGCGCCGATGACCCCGACCATGATCGAGACCACGGCTACCTCTGCTCGCCCTGCCTCCCTCGTACAGCGGCTGTTGCCCATCCTTAGCTGGCTCCCAGGCTACCGGCGCGATTGGTTGTGGCCGGATATCCTGGCCGGTCTCGCGGTCTGGGCGGTCATGGTGCCGGAAAGCATGGCGTATACAGGCATAGTCGGGGTGCCGCCGATCATGGGGCTCTACACGATCGTACCGCCGTTGATTGCCTACGCGCTGCTCGGTACCTCGCGCTTGCTGGTGGTCGGCCCGGACACCGCGACTGGCTTGATCTCCGCGCTGACCGTGGGCGCCATCGCGGTACAGGGAACAGCAGACTTCAATACGCTCACCTCTACCCTAGCAATCTTGATCGGCGTCTTCTTCCTACTCTTCGGCGCGCTGCGCATGGGCTGGGTGGCTGCCTTCATCCCCGCACCGGTCATGCGAGGGTTCATCGAGGGCCTCGTATGCGTCACCGTCATTGGCCAGGTGCCACATCTGCTGGGCATCGACAGTACGTCCGGCAACTTCTTCACCAAACTCTGGTTCGTATTCCAGGATCTACCCGGCGCCTCGCTCGCCCCAGTACTGACCGGCTTGCTCAGCCTCATAGCAATGCTATTGCTGCGCCGCTTGGCGCCCCGCCTACCCGCAGCCCTGTTGGTCGCGGTCCTGGCCACGATCCTCGTTGGCCTGTTCAACGGTGAAGCCGCCGGTGTAAGCGTGGTCGGCAACCTCCCGTCCGGCTTGCCCCACCTAGCATTGCCCGCCCTCGACCCCGCAAAGCTGCGGGACCTGGTGCCCGGCGCGCTTGCCATCGTGCTGGTCGGCTATGCCGAGGCACTCGGCGGGGCAAAGGCCGCGGCAATGCAGGGCGGCGACGACATCGATCCGAACCAGGAGCTGATCGCGCACGGGCCCGCCAATATTCTGAGCGGCCTGTTCGGCGGCTTCCTCGTCGTCGGCAGCCTGTCCAAAACCTCTGTCGCAATGGCTGCCGGCGCCCACACCCAGCTCGCCAATCTCGTCGCAGCAGTCCTATGCTTCCTGACGCTGGTGTTGTTGACGCCGTTATTCCGGGGCATGCCGCATCCAGCACTCGCCGCCATCGTGATCGCGGCAATGCTTCACCTCTCCAAGCCCGAGTATTTGCGCGGTCTGTTCGCACGCAGCCGCTGGGAGTTTGGCCTCGCCGCGATCGTTGTCGCCGCAGAGCTGACATTGGGCGTCCCACACGGCATCGCTCTCGGTGTGGCGCTGTCGCTTTTAATGTTGATCTATCTAACCAGCCACCCGCAAGGCGCGGTGCTCGGTCAGTTGCCGGGTACCGAGGCCTATCGTGACGTCCGGCGCCACCCTGAGGCGCTCACCTTCCCCGGCTTGCTGATTTGGCGCGTCGGCGGCGACCTATTCTTTGCGAGCATCGGTCACCTGGACGAGGAGCTGAAGGCTGCACTGGCCGCCAACCGCCCGCCGGCGAGGCATGTGCTGCTGGACGCAGATTCGGTGAACTTCGTCGACACCAGCGCCTGCGACGCGTTGCTGAACTCGATCAAAAAGTTGCAAAGCCAGGGCATCACCTTCGCCTACGCCCGTGTGCGCGACGAAGTACGCGAGCGGATGCGGCTGGCAGGCATAGAAGCTGTGGTCGGGTCATCCAACTTCTACGAACGTGTGACCGACGGCGTACTCGCCTGGCAAGAGCAAGAGCGGCGCACCGCAGCCGCCGCCATTGAGCTTTAGCTGAGCCGTTCGGGCCCCCCGGCATGCGGCCAACGAAGGTTCATCGCCAGATCCGGCAATATTCTTGGGAGTCTTCGAGGTCCGGGCCTGGGCTACCGTCCGGCGCCAGGAGTTTGAGCCAGCCGTCGGGTTGGGCCGTCCTCGGCCTGTTGCCGCAGTTGGTGTGGACCCAATCGATGCCCAACCCGCCGCGGGTAAAGAGTTTTCCGCATAATTCCAGCCGGTCGCCGGTCCGGATCGTCGAAAGCGGCGCCGGAACGCTCTCTCCCGCCGCGTCGTACCCGGTCGCGAAGACGTTGTCGATCGCGACGTCATAGGAGCGCCCGTCCAGATCCGACAGAAGCGTGAGATGCGTGTGGGACAACTCGATCCCTTTTTGCAAATGACCGGGGGTGAAGGTCGGGCCTTCGGTCACTCTGCCGTTGAGAAAGGTGCCGGCGTGCGCCCGGCATTGAGCGGCCTCGTCTGCGCGAGCGGTGGCCGAAGCGGCAAGGCAGAGGATGAAGACGTGAAGGAGTTTCATGATCGAACTTCCCGACCTGGCCGTAAGTGCGGCCCACGGGTTCGGATATTCCGATACATAACTTGACCCGGATGAGATCGCATGTTGAAACCTCATGGCTGCCGCCAGCTAAGTGCCGATTGAAGGGGAGAGCGCGCCGAGCGCGGTCCCGTGTTCGATGGAAGGACGAACGACATGTTCAGACTTTATTTCGCCCCCGGTACGTGTGCGCTTGCGACGCACATAGCGCTGGAAGAGGCTGGCGCGCCATACGAGGCGGTTTTGGTCGATTTTCGCTCCCAGAGCCAGCGGAGCCCCGAATACCTCGCGGTAAACCCCAAAGGGCGCGTTCCTGCACTGGTAACCGGAAGCGGCACGCTTACCGAAACACCCGCGCTCCTGTGCTTTGTGGCACAGCGTTTTCCGGAGGCCGAACTCGCCCCCCTCGCTGATCCCTTCGCCCTTGCGCAGGTTCAGGAATTCAACAGTTACCTTTGCTCGACGGTGCATGTCGCGCATGCGCACCGCATGCGGGGCACGCGGTGGGCCGATGACGCTGCAGCGATCGAGGCAATGAAGCGCAAAGTGCCGTCGAACGTGACGGAATCCTTTGAGCTGATCGAGCATAAGCTCATGAAAAGCCCGTGGGTAATGGGTGAGAACTACACGATCTGCGATCCGTACCTGTTCACGATCGCGTCCTGGATAGAAGGTGACGGCGTCGACACCGCCAAACTGCCCCGCGTCATGGAACATCGCGCGCGCATGCTGGCGCGTCCCGCTGTTCAAAAGGCTGTAGCTGCCGAAGGCACGCAAATTCCCTGACGGTGGCCCCTCTGCATCCGACGCATATTGTCGTCGTCGGTGCTGGTGCTGCAGGCTTGATGGCGGCCCGCGAGCTCGTTCGCGCGGGCAAACGAGTGACGATCCTCGAGGCGCGAGACCGTTGCGGCGGGCGCATCTACCCGCTGCCAGCCGAGGAATTCGGCTACCCGGCTGAAGGCGGTCCCGAATTTGTCCACGGCGCCGCGGGAGTGACGCGAGCTCTGTTGCGCGAAGCGAAACTTTCGCTCTTGCCGCGCGGTGGCACGCGATGGAGTAGCCGCACGGGCAAGTTATTGCCCAACGAACCTTCGGTGCCTCATATGGGTCGATTCTACCAAGCTCTGAGCGAGGTGAAAGCGGACCTGCCGATCGCCGAATTTCTCGAGACGCATTTCGCCGATCGTCGATACGACGACATGCGGCGATCAGTCACCCGAACGGTCGAGGGCTACGACGCGGCTGACCCGCGCTGCGCCAGCACTCTCGCGCTTCGCGACGAATGGATGGCCCGGGGCGACGGTCCGCACGGGCGGATCGCGAAAGGCTACGGCGCGCTCATCGAGTATCTTTCATCCGGGTGCCGCAGGCAGGGGGTCGCGCTCCATCTCGACGCGGTTGTAACGGCGATCGACGAGGCCTGCGGGCGGGTTGCCGTGCTCTGTTGCAATGGCGCCACGTTCGAGGCCGACGCCGCGGTGCTTACCGTGCCGCCCCCGCTGCTGCCCGAAATCGCGCTTCCGTTGGCGGCGCGCGAACGGGTGACGGCCGCCGCCGATATCGGGTTCGGCAACGTCGTCAAATTTCTATTTCGCTTCACCACGAAGTGGTGGGCCGATCATGGCGGGCGAGACCTGTCCGATCTGTCGTTCTTGCTTTCCGATGCAACCGTCCCGACCTGGTGGACCCAGTATCCGGAGGAATATCCGGTGCTGACGGGTTGGTTGGCAGGGCCCAGGGCTGACAGGGTCTCCTCACTTGCCGAGGCCCAACTCATTGACGTGGGGCTCGCCTCGCTCGGTGAGATTTTCGATCTGCCTCTGGACCGCATCAGAAGGGATCTCGTCGCAGCGCGAGCGATCAACTGGGGCAACGATCCGTTCGCACGCGGCGCTTATTCCTATGCCACGCCAAGGACACGCGAGGCGCAGTCGGTGCTGAGAAAACCGAACGGTGACGGCGTATTCTTTTCCGGCGAGGCGCTCTATGCCGGTCCGGACATGGGCACGGTCGAGGCGGCGCTGGTTAGCGGCCAGCAAACGGCACAGACGATCCTGATGGGGTGACCCCGCATCGCGGGTTTCATGACCATGCTGCGGGCGATATCCTCGGTTTGCAACAGCCATCGAGGGAGCGTGGAGATGACATCGTTTCCGCTGGTTTCAGCGACAGGCATGCTGGGTTCGGGATTTCGCGCGGAATCGCTCGACAAGGCGATTTCGCTCGGCGCCCGAATGATTGGCTGCGACGCCGGCAGCACCGACCCCGGCCCCGGTCCGCTTGCCACCGGCACGTGCATGTTCTCCGCGGCGGCGGTCAAGCGCGACACCGAAATCATGGTGACCCGAGCCATTCAGGCCGGGATCCCGCTGATCATCGGCTCAGCCGGCACCTCTGGGTCGGACGCTGGGCTCGCCTGGATGGTCGACATCGTACGGGGGATTGCCCGCGAGCAGAATCTTCACTTCAAGCTCGCCGTCGTTCATTCGGAATTATCGCGGGAAGTCGTCCGCCGGCACCTGCGCGACGGCCGTGCGCGAGCGTTGCCGCCCTCGGCGCCGCTCAGCGATGCCGATATCGACGCCGCAACCCACATCGTCGGGATGATGGGGGTCGAACCGATCCAAGAGGCATTAAGGTCAGGTGCGCAGATCGTTATTGCCGGCCGCAGCAGCGATACCTCGATCTTTGCGGCGCTTCCGCTGCTCGAGGGCTATGCCCCGGGCGTGGTGTGGCACATGGCCAAGATCCTCGAATGCGGCGCCGCGGCAGTCGCCGTACGGACCGCGCCCGACTGCATGATGGCGGTGCTGCACGAGGACAGCTTCGACGTGTTTCCATTGCGCGAGGATTATCATTGCACGCCACAGAGCGTCGCTTCGCACACACTCTATGAGAACGCCGACCCGTTCGAGCTCAAGGAGCCGTCCGGCACCCTGCGGACCGACAAGGCCCGCTACGAGGCGATCTCCGACCGCGCAGTGCGCGTTTTGGGCTCGGAATTCGTGCAAGACCCCGAATACACGATCAAATTGGAGGGCGTAAGACAGGTCGGATACTCGACCATCCTGATGGGCGGAGTGCGAGACCCCTACATCCTCGCGCAAGTCGACAGTTGGCTGGCGCAGCTCGACGACAACATCAAGACCCGCATCCGCAATACGGTCGGCGAGCGGTCCTATGAGATCGTCACCCGCGTCTATGGCCGGGACGGCGTCATGGGCGCGCTGGAGCCGCAACGCGCCGGTGGCGAGAATGGCTGGGCCGGCGGCCACGAGGCCTTCATTCTGTGGGACGTGATCAGCGCGACGCAGGAGCTGTCTCGCACAATCGCGACGAGCCTCTCGCATCTCGCCGTGCACAATCCGATACCCAAGTGGCACGGGTTGATCTCGGGCGTCGCCTTCCCTTATTCGCCGCCTGAGATCGACCGAGGCCCCGTCTACGAGTTCCACCTCAACCACGTGCTCGTGCCGGAGAGCCCGACGGCGCTGTTCCGCACCGAATACGAGGAGCTGTGATCATGGCGATGCTTGGCGATCTGGCAAAACTGGTGCGGTCGAAGAATGCCGGCCCGTTCTGGCTGACCATCGACATCATGTTCGACGATGCAGAGGCCTACCGCCGCGCCCGCGACGCCGAAATCGTCAACCGCGCGGCCATTGCACGCCTCTACAGCCGCAACCCGGCCGACATCATCGTCGTCAATCACGATACTGCACTTGCGATCAAAGTCAGCTTTCCCCGTCCCCAAAGCTCTGGCTCCAAGTACGACAGCGATGTTTACGGCGGGCAGCAATACGCGCCGCTGCTGGGGCTGACGGTGCCAGGTTGAGAATTGGCTTGCCTCATTCCGCCGCCCGTGGGCGCGTCGCGTGCCAGTCGGCGGCGCGCGGTATCGGCAGTCCCAGATTGTCGCGCAGGGTCGGGCCGGCATATTCCCTTTGGAACAAACCGCGCCGTTGCAGCTCCGGCACCAGCAGCCGCACCACGTCGTCATACGCGCCCGGCATGCTGGTCGCGGCCAGCACGAACCCGTCGCAGGCCGGCGCGGTGAACCATTCCTCCATTTGATCGGCGACCTGCCGGGGGCTGCCGCAAAACACCGTGTGCTCTTTGACCGTGCCGCGGCCCGAGACATCGATGAAATCGCGCACTGTCGGGTTCTTCTTGCCGGAATGCCGGATCACCCGGTCGCGAAACCCTTGAAAGGATAATTCGACCAGTTCCTCGTCGCTGAACGGCGCGTCGAGCGGCTTCCTGGCGAAGTCGTAATTCAGGACTTCGGAGAGCAGGACCAGAGCATCAACATCCCGCGCCGTCGCTTCGATCACGGCGCGTTTTTCCTGCGCCGCCGCCTCGGTTTCGCCGACACAGACGTAGCAGGCCGGCGCGACGTGCACGCGGGCAGGATCACGCCCGGTGGCCGCGACGGCCGCTTTGAACGAGGCGTATTCGTTCGTGCCATCCTGCAGCGAGTGATAGATCACGAATACCAGCTCAGCCCATTTGGCGGCGAACGCCAAGCCGCGGCCGGACTGCCCGGCCTGGATCAGCACCGGATGCCCCTGTGGCGACCGCGGTACGCTGAACGGCCCGCGTGAGCGGAAGTAGCGGCCCACATGATCCAGCCGATGCACCTTCGCCGGGTCGGCGAAGCGGTTATTCGCCTTGTCCAGGATCAGCGCGTCGTCTTCCCAGCTGTTCCAGTGCCCGAGCACCACCTCCATGAACTCGTCTGCCCGGTCGTAGCGGGCGTCGTGTCCCATGTGCTCGTCGCGGCCGAAATTGGCGGCTTCCGCGCGGTTGAGCGATGTCACGATGTTCCAGGCAGCGCGGCCCTTCAGCATCAGATCCATCGTCGCGAAGAGGCGGGCGACGTGGAATGGCTCGTAATACGTCGTGGAATAGGTTACTCCCAGCCCAAGCCGCTGTGTCACCATCCCCATCGTCATCAAGATGGTCGCGGGATCCATCTTGACCGCGCGCACACCCGCGGCGACCGCCTCGGCGTGGTGGCCCGTATAAAGGTCGGGAAGCGCCAGGCGATCATCAAAAAACGCCATCTGGATCTTGCCGTCTTCCAGAGTGCGCGCGATGCGCTGGTAGTATTCGGGCGTCAGGAAGTCCAGCATTGTCGATGGGTGGCGCCACGATCCCGGCAGGTTGGAGCAGTTCTGCGCCTGCAGAAAGGCGACCAGCGTCATCATGCGGTTCTGGGAAACCATAGGAGCAGTCTTGATCTGTTTGCGCCGAGGGGGAAGGGTAAATGCACAGGCAAGACGGCAATCGTCATGTCCTGACCGCAGGATTTGACCTGACCGGGCATTCCTGATCGGATGCTTTCCCTTACCGAGCCGATTGACCGGAGGAGGTTGAGATGCCCGAACCCGAACGCATCGATCGGCGCCGGGCGGCTCTGATCGCTTACGACGTCTGCCGGCGCGCGCTGACCCCGTCGGATCCCGCGCGCAGGGCCGCGATGCGCCCCGTGCTCGATGCTTGGGTGCAGATGATCGCGTTCGCGCGGGCAGCGCGCGTGCCGGTGATCTACACGACACCCGTCAGCCGCGCCGATGGCGCCGACGTCGTCATGCTGCCGACTGACCTTTCGGCGGAGACCGGCGTCCCGCCACTCACCAACGCTATTGAGGGCACGGCAGAGGCCGGCTTCCCCGACGAGATCGCGCCGCGGCCGGAGGACTACGTCTTCCTCAAACGCCGGCCGAGCGCCTTCTGCGGGACGGGCGTCGCCGAGCTCCTGCACATGCTGCGGCGCGACACGATCATCATCGGCGGCGGCGCCACCAATCGCGGCGTCGAGACGAGCGTCCGCGAGGCGTTCAACTTCGACCTCGCGTCTGTGGTGGTGCGCGAATGCTGCTGGGGCAGCGACCCCGCCGCCCACGCCTACAGCCTCGACAAGGCGATGAAAATGTACGCGCGCATCCGAAGCCTCGACCAGGTCGCGACGATGTTGCGGGAGTGAAGGGTCACCGCACGATGTCACGGCCCCGAGCAGCCGACGATTTCAAAACGATCCGGACCCGCATGGAGGAGTTGCGGCGGGAGAGGCTGCCCGAGCGACCCGCTCCAGTAACCGATACCCCGACAACCAATACCCCGACAACCAATACCGGTGTCGCTTTTCATCGTGGCCCTTGCGCCTGCGGCAGGAGCCTGTTCCCCGACGAGTGCGACGGATCGTGCAAGGCGTTTTAGCGGTAGGCGATTGCCATTCAACGCGATCAGGGGCAATCGGCAGCGCGGTGCCGGCGGCGGCCCATCCAGCCGATGCCACGGACAGGCGGCGCTTCGGCCGAACCACAGGAGACTTAGATGATTAAGACAATAGTGATCGGTGCCGGCGTGATGGGCGCCTCGGTCGCGTATCGGCTGGCTCAGGCCGGCGCGGCTGTTACGGTGCTGGAAGCGACGCGGATCGGCGGCGGCACCTCGGGCATCAGCTTCGCCTGGACCAACGCGAACAAAAAGCCGCCCAAACCCTATCACGATCTGAATGTCGCCGGCATGAAGGCGCATTCCGCGCTGGCCGACGAGTTTGGTGCCACGCCATGGTGGCACGGCGGCGGCAGTCTGGAATGGGAAGCCGAGCCCGATCGCGTAGCGCAGCGTGAAAACATCGAGCAGCTGCGGGCCTGGGGCTATGCCGCGGAGTGGATCACGTTGCGCCAGGCTCAGGAATTGGAGCCCGACATCGACCCGGCGACAATCGGCGACGCGCCGGTGGCGTTTTTCCCGGAAGAGGGTTGGCTCGATCCGGTGGTCTACGCGCATGCGATGCTGTCCGCCGCGCGGCGGCGCCATGGCGCGAAAATCGTCTGCGGCGCCCGCGTCGTCGACCTGATCACCGCCGGTGACCGGGTGACCGGCGTGCGCATTGCCGACGGCACGCAATATGAGGCCGACAATGTGGTGAACTGTGCCGGCCGCTGGACCAACGAGGCCACCCGGGATGCCGGACTGCACTTGCCGCTCGCACCGACCGTAGGCTTCCTCGTGTTCACGCCCCCGGTCGCCGCCAGCTTGAGCCGTGTGGTCCGCAGCACCGTAATTCACGCTCGCCCCGATGGCGCGGGGCGCCTGATGCTGCATTGGAACCTGACCGACGCGACAGTGAGCTTCGACACGAGGCTCAGCCCGTCAATGCCGGAGGCGCGCGATCTGGTGCGGCGCGCCCGGCAGCTGCTCCCCTCGATCGGCGAGGTCGAAGCGGAGGCGGTGCGCATCGCCATCCGGCCGATCCCCGGCGATCATCTGTCTGCCGTCGGACCGATGCCGCGGACTTCCGGCTACTACATCGCCGTCACCCATAGCGGCGTCACCCTGTCGCCATTCCTCGGCGCGGCGGTGGCTGACGAGATCGTACGCGGACGCCAACGGGCGGAGCTGGCCGATTTCAGGCCTGCGCGATTCTTCAATTGACCTGGAGGCGCATACCACTGGTCCGGTCGCCGCGCTTTGCGGGGAGCTGCTGCGCGGTTAAGCTACCCGGACGGACCATGGAGGAAACAGTGATGATGATCGACATGCATGCCCATTGGAGGCCTGCCGAAGTAGCCGACGCCCTGCGCGCCCGTACCAGGGAACCGCGTATCGTGCGCAATCCGGACGGCGTCGAAGTGATGAAAGTCCTCACGGATGGGCGAAGAGCCGCTCGCCAAGGCCTTTGATGACGTCGATTTCCACCTCGCTCGGATGGACCGCCAGGGCGTGGAGACGAGCGTGCTGTCGCTCCTCGGCTCGTTCTGCTGGATCGAGGCCTTGCCGCCGGATAAGTCGGGGCCGCTTTGCCGGACCATCAACGACGGGCTTTCCGCGATTTGCCAGAAGCATCCCGGCCGCTTCGCCGCGTACGCCGCGCTGCCCCTGACGGACATTTCCGCCGCCAGCGTCGAGCTCGAGCGGGGGCTCGGGCTGCCGGGGATGATCGGCGCGCAGATCCCCGGCAATTACTTTCTCACGCGCAAGGACGCCGAAGCGATGCGGCCGCTGCTGGAAGTCGCGAACCGCCACCACGCGGTTCTCTTTATCCATAACGGACCGCGGCCGGGCGACGCCTACCCCAAGGTCGCGAGCGACACGGACAACGCGCGCCGCCGCAACGGCACGCTCGACATGCAGGCGAGCCTGTCCTCGGTGATGGTGACGCTATCTCTCACCGACTACCTCGCGGACTACCCGGACGCGATGATCCACGTCCACAATTTGGGCGGCAACATTCCCTACGAGGTCGAGCGCATGGACCACCGGTGCCTCCTCGACACGCCGGACGAGGAATTGCCGTCGTCGCGCTTCCGCAAGGCGAAGGTGTACGTGGATTGCAACTCGTTCGGCCCGCGCGCGATCGAGGCGGCGGTGAGCCTGTACGGCGCCGAGCGCATCGTGTGCGGCACCGACGGCACCGAGTTCGGCTGCGACTGGACGAGGAACGCGCTCGCGGACGCGCAGATCGGTGAGGACGCGCGCGAGCAGATCCTGCACCGCAATGCCGCTGCGATGCTCGTCCGCGCCGCAAGGACCCCGCAGCCCGAAAGCGCCGCCGCCTAAACCGTGCCGGGCCGTATTCCGTGCCCCGCAGCCCCATTATTAAGCCGCTACCGGCAGACCGGCCGTCCATGGCGCCGAACCCGCTGCGAAGTTGCGTATCAGGAAATCCCGCAGAACGGCGACGCGGGAGGCGCGGGGGCGGCCCGGTGGCATCAGGACATTGAGCGCCGCCGGCGGCGGGTTCCAGCCGACGAGCACGGCAACCAGGCGGCCGGCGCGCAGCGCCTCCCAGGCGAGGAAATCGGGCTGCAGCGCGATCCCGATGCCGGCCAACAGAGCACCTTCGAGCGCCTCCGCGTTGGTGGCGCTGAGCGGCCCCCTGACCGTGACCGCCTCTTCGACACCCGCCGCGTTCGTGAAGTGCCACCGCTCGCCGGTGGCGAGGTAGCTGTAGCCGAGACAGGCATGGCGTTCGAGGTCGCGCGGCCGCTGCGGCGTGCCGTGCCGCGCAAAATAGGCGGGGGCGCCGACGACCCAGCGCCGTACCGGGCAGAGGCGGCGGGCCACCAGGCTCGAATCCGCTAGATCGGCTATGCGCACTGCGATGTCGATGCCTTGGGCGACGAGATCGACGATGCGGTCGTTGAGTTGCAGGTCGACCGAAACCTCGGGATAGGCGGCAAGGAAGGCGGGCATTGCCGGCGCTACGTGACGCAGGCCGAACGACATCGGCGCTGCCAGTCGGACGCGGCCGCGCGGCGCCGCCGATTTGTCCTGCGCTTCCGCCTCGGCTGCCTCGCTCTCGGCCAGGATACGGGCGGCGCGCACCGCCAGCACCCGGCCGGTTTCGGTCAGCGCGAAGCGGCGCGAAGTGCGGTGGATCAGGCGCTCGCCGATGCGCGCTTCGAGCCGTTGCAATGCCTTGGACACGGTCGCACCGGAAATGCCGAGCTCGCCGGCGGCGCCGGCGAAAGAGCCGGTTTCGGCGACTTTGGCGAAGATCGCCCAGCTCTGGAGATCCGGAAGGGGCATGTTCATCCCCAAAAATGGAAAGCGTGTCTTTCCATTCTTTCTGTTTTTGGGGCACGGGTCGAGGACCATCTGGGGCATGGGTCGAGGGCCACTGGAATTACGCATTTTTACCAGGCTTTACTCGGGCCAAAGCACTACGCGACCTAAGATCCCCGCTTTCGAGGCCGTAGACCGGATGGGCCAGTTACTGAGGAGATGACCATGTCCAAGCTCGAAATGCTGAACCCAGAGAACCATGCGATCGCTCTCGTCGACTATCAGCCGGCGATGTATCAGGGCGTGCAATCGCACGATCGTCTGGTGACCTTTAACAATGTCCAGGTTCTGGCGAAGGCGGCCAAGCTCTTCGGCGTCCCCACCCTGATCTCGACGATCGCGAAGGATACGTTCTCTGGCCCGTTCATGCCGGAGATCACCAGCCTGTTCCCAGAGCATACCGTCATCGACCGCACGTCGATGAATGCTTGGCTCGACGCGAAATTTCGCGAGGCCGTGTACTCAACCGGCCGAAAGAAGATCGCCGTCGCCGGCCTGTGGACCGAGGCCTGCGTGATGTTTGCCGGGCTCGAACTCCTGAAGGAGGGCTTCGAGGTCTATATCCCGGCAGATGCCTGCGCCAACGTCTCGCCCGAAGCGCATCAGCGCTCAATGGACCGGCTTGTCCAGGCCGGCGCGGTGCCCATCACGTCGCTGCAATACGTCTTCGAGCTGCAGCAGGATTGGGCGCGCTCCGAAACTTACGAAGGCGTTATGGACATCCTGAGGGCGCACACGCCCTATGGTCAGCAGGTACGGTTCTCCAAATGGGCACTGGGCGAACACGCCTCGGAGGCCGGTCCGGCGCCGAGAGGCTAATCGGTTAGCCAGCTAGCTCCACAGCCCCTGAGACGCGCGATCGGCAGGGGCTGCAGATCGCACCAAAGCCGTGCGCGCTAACCATTCCACAGGGCGGCCGATCATGAACAGCTCAAACACGACACCCGACCTTATCCTCCATCGCGGCTTGTTTACGACACTCGACCGCGCCAATCCGACAGCCACTGCCATCGCGATCACGGACGGGAAATTCTCCGCGGTGGGCCGCGACAATGACGTGATGAAGCTCGCCGGCAAACAGACCAAGATTATCGATCTCAAAGGCCGGCGCGTGCTTCCCGGCCTGATCGACAACCATCTGCACATCATTCGCGGCGGGCTCAACTTCAACATGGAGCTGCGCTGGGACGGCGTTCGCTCCCTCGCCGATGCGATGGCGATGCTGAAGCGCCAAGTGGCGGTGACACCGCCGCCGCAATGGGTGCGGGTGGTGGGCGGCTTTACCGAGCACCAGTTCGACGAGAAGCGGTTGCCGACATTGGACGAGATCAACGCGGTGGCTCCTGATACGCCGGTGTTCATCCTCCATCTCTACGATCGCGCACTGCTAAACAAGGCGGCCTTGCGCGCGGTCGGCTACACCGCGGAGACGCCAGTGCCGCCGGGCGGCGAAATGGTGCTCGACAGCTACGACAATCCGACTGGGCTGCTGCTGGCGAAGCCGAATGCCGGTATTCTTTACGCGGCGCTCGCCCGCGGTCCGAAACTGCCGTTCGATTATCAGGTCAACTCGACCCGGCATTTCATGCGCGAGTTGAACCGCCTCGGCGTGACGGGCGCGATCGACGCCGGCGGGGGTTTCCAGAACTACCCGGAAGACTATGCGGTCATCGAAAAACTCGCCGCCGAAGGCCAGCTCACTGTCCGCATCGCTTACAACCTGTTCACGCAGAAACCGAAGGGTGAGAAGGACGATTTCCTCAACTGGACGAAGACCTCGAAATACCAGCAAGGCACGGATTACTTCCGCCACAACGGCGGCGGCGAGATGCTGGTCTTCTCCGCCGCCGATTTCGAGGATTTCCGCCAACCGCGGCCCGACATGCCGGCGGAGATGGAGGGAGAGCTCGAAGAGGTGGTTCGCATCCTTGCCTCGAATAATTGGCCCTGGCGGCTGCACGCAACTTACGACGAGACGATCTCGCGCGCGCTCGACGCGTTCGAGCGGGTCAACCAGGATATCCCGATAGACCGCCTCAACTGGTTCTTCGATCATGCCGAGACGATTTCGGACCGGTCGATCGACCGCATCGCCGCACTCGGCGGTGGCATCGCCGTGCAGCACCGCATGGCCTACCAGGGCGAATATTTTGTCGAGCGCTACGGCATTGGCGCAGCCGAGGCGACCCCGCCAATTGCCCGGATGCTGCAGGCCGGCATCCCGGTCTCGGCCGGCACCGACGCCACTCGTGTCGCCTCCTACAACCCGTGGGTCTCGCTGTCATGGCTCGTCACCGGCAAGACAGTGGGTGGCCTGCGGCTTTACCCGGCCCGCAACCGCCTCGACCGCGAGACGGCACTCAGGATGTGGACCGAAAACGTCACCTGGTTCTCGAATGAGGAAGGCAAAAAGGGCCGGATCGAGGTCGGTCAATTCGCCGACCTCGTCGTCCCCGACCGCGACTACTACGCCTGTTCCGAAGATGAGATCGCCGACATTGCTGCCCAGCTGACCATCGTCGGCGGCAAGGTGGTCTACGGCGCCGGCGACTTCGCCGCTTTCGACGAGACCGCACCGCCGCCCGCGATGCCCGACTGGTCGCCGGTTCGGCGCTTTGGCGGCTATGCCGCCTGGGGCGATCGCAACCGTTCCGAAGAGGCCGCGGCACGACGGTCGCTGGCCGCAGCTTGCGGCTGCGCTAACCATTGCGGCATCCACGGCCACGACCACGCGGTCGCGCGGTCGGCACGTCTGCCAGTCGGCGATTTGAGATCCTTCTGGGGCGCGCTCGGCTGCAGCTGCTTCGCATTTTGACTTGAGCTGCTAGGCATTATGAGGCGAGCGACGCAGATGCAAACGTCGCTCTCCGCCACGACCGGTGGTAGCGGTTCGGCATGGAGCCCCTTCCGGTACGTTACCTTCACCGTGCTCTGGGCGGCGACGGTTCTCTCCAACATCGGCAGCTGGATGCAGAACGCCGCGGCAGGGTGGCTGATGACCACCCTCCGCCCGGAGGCATTCGAAGTGGCCCTCGTCCAGGCGGCGACGACCCTCCCCATGTTCCTGTTCAGCCTCCCTGCCGGAGCATTGGCCGACATCATCGACCGCCGCCGGTTTCTGATCGCGGTGCAGATGGCGGCAGTGGCAATCGCCGCCTTGTTCGCGATCTTCGTATGGTTGGACTGGGTCACGCCGAACTGGCTGCTGACATTTATTTTCGTGTCAGGGATTGCTACGGTTCTGGTGATGCCGGCGTGGCAGGCCATCGTGCCGCAGCTAGTACCAAAGGAAGAGCTCCGGTCTGCAGTCGCTCTCAACGGTGTGGGCTTGAATATCAGCCGCGCCGTCGGCCCGGCATTGGCGGGCCTGGCGATTGGTGCACTCGGCATTGCGGCACCCTATTGGATCAATGCCTTGAGCACGTTCGCCGTCATCGCCGCGCTGATCTGGTGGCGTCCTCCTCAGCCGATCGCACAATCCCTACCCGCCGAGCGCTTCGTCAACGCTATTCGCAGCGGTTTGCGCTACGCTCGCTACAATCCGGATCTGCGCGCGACGCTGACCCGGGCCGCCGGCTTCTTCCCGCTCGCGAGCGTCTATTGGGCCCTTTTGCCGCTTCTCGTGCGCGCACAAATCGGCGGCGGCCCGGAGATTTACGGCATACTCCTCGGTGCGATCGGCGCCGGTGCCGTCTGCGGCGCATTCGCATTGCCGACAGCGGCGCGGCTGGGTGCCGATCGGGTCGTGGCGGGGGCGACAGTCGGGACAGCACTAGCGCTCGTCCTGTTCGCCATCGCTCGTGAGCCGGCAACCGCCTTGATCGCCTGCGTGTTCGCCGGAATTTCATGGGTTGCGGCGATTGCCACGTTGAACGTATCGGCCCAGTTCGCGCTGCCGGGCTGGGTCCGAGGGCGCGGGATGGCGATGTTCGCAACCGTGCAGTTCGCGGGCTTGGCCGTCGGCAGCATCGTCTGGGGACAGGCGGCGCAAGGGATCGGGCTGCCGGCCGTTCACATCATTGCAGCTATCGCATTGGTCGCCTCGGTCCCACTACTGCGGCGCTGGAGGCTTCAGACCGCCGCCGGTCTCGATCTTGCGCCGTCGATGCATTGGCCAGCGCCCGTACTCTCGGATGATATCGAGCCCGACCGGGGTCCGGTGCTCGTCACTGCCGAATACATCGTCGCACCAACCGATCGCGCAGCGTTTTTCGCAGCGATGGCGAAGCTGGCGAGCGAGCGCCGGCGCGACGGCGCCTATGATTGGGGCATCTACGAAGACGCCTCGAAAGAGGGCGTCTTCATCGAGACGTTTCACGTCGATTCCTGGCTCGAGCACATGCGGCAGCATCAACGCGTCACCAATGCCGATCGCATCCTGCAGGATGCGGTGCACCGCTTTCACGCCAAAGGCGACCCCGCCGTCCGGCACCTGATCGCGGCAAAAAGGAACGAAAGGTCATGATCGCTTATGCGTTCCCGATCGCCCGGCTGTGTCTCGCGGCGGTGTTTCTTTATAGCGGGATTGACAAGCTAACGCATTGGCGGGCGAGCATTGAGGAGGTCAGGAGCGACGGACTGCCGTGGCCGGCGGCTTTCGCCGGTGCCACCGTCTTTACTCAGCTCGTCGGCGGGTGCCTTGTCGCCACCGGAGTCTTCGCATGGCTGGGCGCGCTGTTGCTCGCCGGGTTTACGGTCGCGGCTACATTGGTCGGGCATCGCTTCTGGCTCCGCCGCGGAAGCGAGTTCGCGCACGAGCTGACGACCAGCCTGGAGCACGTGGCAATCGTCGGTGGGCTCCTCTTGCTCTCCGTCCTCGACTTCACCAACAGCGGCTAAAGGACCGGCGATGAGCGACCGGGCCCCCGTCGCAAACGCCGCGCAGACTGTAGCCGCCCATCCACCGCTCTCCATTGCGATCACGACGATCGGCGTGATTGCGGTCGCGATGGTGGGTTCGACGATCTCTTCACAGCTGGTCGATCTTGATATTGCCGACATTGGCGGCGGTTTTTCGGTGTCGGCCGATGACGCGTCTTGGATCGCCTCCGTCGCGACGATGGCGGAGGTCGTGAGCATCCCGATCGCCGCGATCCTGGTGCGTGCTCTGTCGCTGCGGCGGGTCGCCGTATACAGCGCCTCGCTTTACGTAGTCTGCGCCTGCCTGAGCCTCCTGGTCTCAGGAGAAGATAGGCTCATCGTGCTGCGCGCCATGCAGAGCTTTTGCAGCGGCACGATGTCGGTCCTGATGTTCGTCTCTGTCGTGGCGACATTGCCGCCCGGCTTTGCACGCAATATCGGGCTCGCCCTCTTCGCCTTCGCCTCGACCGCGCCGACCGCGCTCAATGCCTCCGCCGGCGCCTTTGTCACCGAACGCTGGGGCTGGCAGGGTCTATATTATTTCGACATCACTTGGGGTCTGACATTCCTGGTGCTGGCTTGGCGCTTTCTTCGCCCGGCGCCGCGAGCGATGCGCTTGTCGGAGATCGACTGGCTCGGCTATGTCATCCTTGCCGTCGGGCTCGCCGCCTTGATTATGTTCATGAAGCAAGGCGACCGGTTCTTCTGGCTCGACAATCCCATCATCCGACACGCCGGACTGCTTGCCGCTATTGCCATACCGTTGGCGCTCGTGCTGTTCTTGGTAAGGCAGCGGCGGCTGCTCGATCTGGGTCTGATGGCGACGCCGACCTTTGGCTGGGCGATCGTGATCGCGACCTTTTACCGTTTTGGTCTCGTCATGACGGCGTTTGTCGTGCCGCAGGCGCTGGCTCGTCTTCAGGGCTTCCGGATAGAGCAGATCGCAGATGCCAACATCTGGACGTTCTGGGCCCAATGCGTCGGCTTTCCGCTGGCCTGGCTCTGGGCGTCACGCGGCGACCCGCGCCAGCCCTTGTCGCTCGGGCTCGCTTTTTTCGCGGCCGGGGCGTTCGTATGCACGTATCTGACGCCGCAATGGCAGGCGGGCGACTTCCGCCTGGCATTGATTTTAGTTGGTATCGGGCAGGGCCTGTTCCTGGTGCCGACCCTGTTCTACGCCACGCATGATGTGAAGCCGGAACAAGGGCCGACAGCGGCGGCACTGTTCAACCTGAGCCGTGTCGTCGGACAGACCTTCGGCATTGGTGTCGTCAGCGCGCTGATCAGGTACCGCGAGGATTTCCATTCTGCTATATTGGTGGAAAGCGTCAACAACGCCAACTCCGCGGTCGCCGAACGCTTTAGTGGCCTCGTGGCGAGTTTTCTGGCCACGCACGGTGACCCGGCACTCGCGGCCAAACAGGCGTGGGCTTCGTTGTCGGGGATGCTTTCCAATCAGGCCTACGTATTGGCGTTCGCGGATGCGTTCGCCATAGTCGCTGCCGTACTGTGCGTGTCGGCGCTTCTCGTGCTGATGCTGCCACCGCTGCACTCGAGGATGCGGCCCTCCCCTGCCGGTACGGCCGCGGCGCCGTCCCTGATGAACCCGGCAACGCACTAGTCCCCGACCGGCTTCGCCCGCAGGTTATGAAACCGCCGATCCACCAAAGATGGTCATTGCGAGCGAAGCGAAGCAATCTCGGGGCGACGGTGTCCACCCGGTCGAGATTGCTTCGTCGCCTAGGGCGCCTCGCAATGACAGCTTTTGTCGGGCTGGTTTCTTCTTAGGGAGGCGCGGATGATTACTGGTTTGAAGCGCATTGCAGTGGCGCTCGGGCTTATCGTCGTGCTGGTTCCGGCCGGCTATTACGCTTGGCGCTGGTACGATCGCTCGCGCGAAGTCCAGACCACCAATGACGCCTATGTCCGCGGTGAGATCACCGATCTGAGCTCTCGCGTTAGTGGCTACGCGGTGGATGTGCTGTTTGATGACGGCATGCCGGTCAAGGCAACAGACGTTGTGGTGGGGATTGACCCACGCGATTACCGCATGGGGGTCGAAAACGCTGAAGCATCGCTCAATCAGGCCAAGGCCGATTTGGCTGCAGTAGTCGCCAGCCGTGAACTGGGAAAATCGAAGGTCGCCGTAGCGGAAGCAGCTCTGCGCTCTGCGGAGGCGCAATCGAAGAATTCCGACACCACCTTGACGCGTGCAGCTATTCTGGCCAAGGACAAATTCGGAACCCAGGCCGCACTCGACGACGCCCAAGCGGCAGAGGTGAAGGCCCATTCGGAGGTCGATCAGGCGACCGCCAACCTCGCTTACGAGAACCAGCAGCTTGTGGTGATCGACGCGAATGTCGGCGTAGCGAAGGCGAAGGTCGGCTCCGCCGAAGCGGCTTTGCTCTCGGCCAAGTTTGCGCTCGCAGATACCGCGGTGTGGGCACCGATCGACGGCATCGTCGCTAACCGCAAGACGCGCGTCGGCGAATATGTCGCCGCCGGCACGCACATGCTCTCGATCGTCCCGATTAACGATCTCTGGGTGGAGGCCAATTACCGCGAGACCCAGGTCGGCCGCATGAAGGAGGGCGATCCGGTCCGCATCGACGTCGATACATACCCCGGCAAGCCGCTCTGCGGCTATGTCGAAGCGATCCTGCCGGCGGCGGGGTCCGAATTTGCGCTGATCCCACCCGACAACGCCACCGGCAACTTCACGAAGATCGTGCGCCGCTTCACCGTGCGCATGCGGTTCGATGCCCGCGACGCCAACGCTGCTCTCGCGCGTCCCGGTATGTCGGTGGAAACCGCTGTCGCGGTCTCCACACCCGACAACGCCTCTCCGACCGACCGAGGCAGCCGGGTCGGCTGCTCGTTCGACCCGTCGAAAGATATGGTCGAACGGACGCTCACCAAGCTACCGGAGCATCCTGGATTGGGCCGCGCTCGTCCTCAGGGCCCCTCTGGCACAGAGATTCCGGTACCGCCGGCCCACTAGCGCCTTCGGCTCTGGGGTCGATAGCGGAAGTCAAACCAACTCAGGGCATCCACTTGAGCGTTAGACTTCGCCTGCTCGGAAGCTTCGAAGTTGCGTCGACCGGCCCCGCGCCCACATAAGAACGTATCAGAAACATACCTCCCGTCGGTGATGTCACCCCTACTTCGCTATTCGCTGCTAATTCCCTGCCAAGACCCGCGGCAGGGAAAGAAACTTCCCTGCTATGCTAGGGGAGACAGCTCGCAAGCTCTTGATTTTGCATGGACTTATCCGCGGCATCGAGAAAATTTTCCCGCGGTTTCCCTGTCGGTAGGGAAAAATCGCAGCGTGGCTCTTCATCCGCGGCTCCTGCTATCATGCCCGCGAGAGGAGAGGATCCGGTATGGGCGCCACTCGGAAATACGCCGTCATCGACCCCGCCACCGGCAAGCTCGACCGCCGCATCTTCAGCGATGAGGCGATTTACGACGAGGAGATGGAGAAGATCTTCGGGCGCGCTTGGCTGATGATCGGGCATGAGAGCCTGGTGCCCGGGCCGGATGATTTCTTCCACACCTACATGGGCGAAGACCCGGTCATCCTGACCCGCGACGGGCAGAGCCGGCTCCACGCGCTCCTCAACATGTGCCGCCACCGCGGCAACCGCGTTGTGCGCTGCGACGACGGCAACGCCAAGCGCTTCATGTGCACCTATCACGGCTGGACCTACCGCAACGACGGCACCCTCGAATACGTCCCCGGGGAGGCGCAAGCCTATTACGGCGCGCTCGATAAGGCGTCCCACGGCCTCATCGAGGCCCGCGTCGAGACCTATGCGGGGATCGTCTTCGCGACCTGGGCCAGGGACGCCCCGACCCTCGAGGCCTATCTGGGCGACGCGCGCTGGTATCTCGACACGGTGTTCAATCGGCGCGACGGCGGCATGCAGGCGCTCGGCCCGATCAAATGGCTCGAGCCCGTCAACTGGAAGACGCTGGTGGACAACTGCTCGGACAACTACCACGTCCCGACCAGCCATCTCTCCAGCGCCCGGGTCCAGACCACCTATCTCGGCCGGCCGCGGCTGTCGCACGAGGACCAATTCGAGAGCCCCAACAAGCACGCCTTTGTCAACGGGCACGGGGTCACCTTCCGCGACGCGGATGACAACACACCGCGCTACGTCCACGGCGTGTCGAGCGAGACGATGCGGCTCTTCCAGGAGTACCACGACGCGACGATGCCGGAGGTCGAGCGGCGCCTCGGCACGTTCCGCGCGCGCCGCGTGCAGCTCGGCAACCACTCGATCTTCCCGAACGGCATCCTCGGGCTGCGGCTGGCCCTGCCGCGCGGCCCGCTGAAGACCGAGTTCTGGCACTTCGTGCTCTTGGACCGGGATATGCCCGAGGAATTGAAACGCGTGATCCGTATCGGGAGCCAAGCCAACAATGGTGCGGCGGGCATGTTCGAGCAGGACGATGTCGACAACTGGCGGCAGGTGACCGCCGCGAGCACGAGCCGCTTCGGGCGCCGGCACCCCCAGGATCTGTCGATGGGCCTGGGCCATGCGGGGCCGCATCCGGATTATCCGGGGCTCGTCTCCGAGCGCTACATCTCGGAGAACAACCAGCGCCTCTTCTATAAGCGCTGGCAAGAGTTCATGAACGCGGCGAGCTGGGCCGACATCCCGCTCCACCCGATCACCGCCCGCTTCGACGGCACCGCGACGATGCGGGGCTAAGCAGAATGCTCGCGACCGACGTTATCTCCCTCTCCGCCCCCGGGGGCGGAGAGGGTTGGGGTGAGGTGGGGATTCCAGAGCGCCGGCTCTTACCCACCTCACCCTCCCCATCGCTGCGCGATGGGTCCCCTCCCTCTCCCCCCTAAGAGGGCGGAGAGGGCAATCGTACGCGCCTCAATACAATCCTGCTTGCCGGGCGGCGATCCGGTGAAGACGAAGCGAGCCCAAGAGGCCGCGGCCGACCCCGTGGCGCTGATGCCGCAACACGCGCTGTGGCTCGAGCTGATGCAATTCTACATCCGGGAGGCCTGGCTGCTCGACGAGCGCAGGCTCGAGGAGTGGCTCGATCTCTTCACCGAGGATGTCCTCTACTTCATGCCGCGCCGCAAGAACGTGCCGCGCCGGGAAGCGCACCGCGAATTGACGCCGCAGGGCGATCTGGCCATCCTCGAGGAGGACAAGCGCTATCTCGAGATGCGGGTGGCGCGGCTCGAGACGGGCATGGCCTGGGCCGAGGATCCCCCGTCGCGCACCCGTCACCTCGTCGGCAATCTCGTTGCGGCGCCGTTGGAGAGCGGCGAGGTGCAAGCCAAGACCGCGTTTCTGGTCTACCGCTCCCACCTGGAGACGGATCACCAGCTCCTCTCCGGCTGCCGCGAGGATGTGCTGCGCAAGGTGAACGGCGCGTGGAAGGTCGCGAGGCGGACGATTGTGCTCGACGCCAATGTCCTGCTCGACAAGAACCTCAGCGTGTTCCTGTAAAGCCGACGACCGGCGGTTTGCGCGATTTATCTTTGCTGTGCCGCCCAAATAGGCGAAGCTGCCCCTAACCACCCGTAACGGGGGAATGTCGGCCCAAGCCTCGAATTGGGTCGATCGATGTAACAGGTAGCGCTCAACTTCGTCTGGGAGGCCCGGTATGACCGCCAATACAGCGCAGGTCGCGGCGCATCCGCAGCCGCCCTCGATGCATCGCATGATCGTCGCCGCGACAATCGGCAATGTGCTGGAGTGGTTCGACTTTGTCGTTTACGGCTTTTTTGCCGTCACGATCGCGGAGGTGTTCTTCCCCGCCGGCACCCCGACCGTGTCGCTGTTGATCACGTTCGGCGCGTTCGGCTTGGCCTATTTCGTGCGGCCGCTCGGCGCGATCGTCATCGGCGGCTTTACCGACCGCGCCGGCCGCAAAGCGGGCCTCCTGCTGTCGATCGCGCTGATGATGATCGGCACGACGTTGATGGCGGTGACGCCGGGCTACGCGACGATCGGCATCGCGGCGCCGATCATCATCACGCTCTCGCGGCTGTTGCAGGGGTTTTCGGTCGGCGGCGAGTTTGGCAGCGCGGTCAGCTTCCTCGCCGAGCACGGCGGCGGGCGACGCGGGTTCGCCGCGAGCTGGCAGTTTGCCACGGGGGGTATGATCACGGTCCTCGCCTCGCTATTCGGGGTCACGCTGACGACGCTGCTGGACCACCAGCAGCTGGTCGATTGGGGCTGGCGGATCCCCTATTTCTTCGGGATGTTGGTCGGCCCGGCCGGGCTCTACGTCCGTGCCAAAGTCGTTGAAACGCCGGAATTCGTCGAAGCCGAACTGCCACCGACGATACCGATCAGCGATCTGCTGCGCCGGTACCCATTGGCGGTGCTGCTGGGGCTCGGCGTATCGATCATCTCGAACAGCTCATTCTACATCCTGGCCTACATTCCGACCTACGGCCAGAAGACATTGCACCTGTCGGCGTCGACCGGGTTCACCGCGACTCTGGTCGGGGGCTTGATCCTGGCGATCGGCTGCCCCTTCTTCGGTCACTGGTCCGACAAGATTTCGCGACCGCTCATAATGGTGATCGCGTGCTGGCTGTTCGTGCTGACTTCCTATCCGGCCTTCTGGCTGATGGCAGCTTGGCCGTCGCTGGCGGCCTGCATTGTCGCTGTCGGCTGGCTGCAGCTGGTCAAGGCCGGCTACAGCGGCGTCTTGCCGTCACTGCTGTCCGAGCAGTTCCCGGTCGAAGTCCGGGCGATCGGCGTGTCTTTTGGCTTCAGCACGGCGGTCTCGATCTTCGGTGGTCTGGCGCCGCTTGTCGCGACTTGGCTCATCGCGCAGACCGGCGATCCGTTGTCGCCGAGCTATTACCTGATCTTCACGGCGCTGCTCAGCCTCATCGCCCTGGTCGCGATCCAGTGGCGCCGTCGCCGCGTGACCCAACTCGCATCCGCTCCCGCGACGGCGTAGTTTCATTTGGGTCGCGCCAGCGCGGCCGCGGCGCCGGGCGAGAGTGGAGGAAGGCGATGAAATCGGCCTACGGACGGCAGATCCCGGCGCCCGATTATGAGCTGACCTGCGTCGAGCCGGGCAGCCCGATGGGCGAGCTGATGCGCCGCTACTGGCAGCCGGTCTACACATCCGACGAACTGCGCGACTTCCCGCGGAAGGAAAAGCTCCTATGCGAGGAGATTGTCGTGTTCCGCGACAAGAAGGGGCGGGTCGGCGTCCTTGACCCGCATTGCGCGCATCGCGGCACCTCTCTCGAATGGGGGCGCGTCGAGGAGGAGGGACTGCGCTGCTGCTATCACGGCTGGCTCTACGATACGCAAGGCCAGTGCATCGACATGCCGTGCGAGACCGAAGAGTTCCGCAAGCGCATGGACGTCTGGCAGCCCGCCTACCCGGCGACGGAATATGGCGGGCTCGTCTTCGTCTATATGGGCCCGCCCGGCACCGAGCCGCTGCTCCCCCGCTTCGACATCATCGACCCGGCCTGGAATAGTCAAGAACGGGACGAGGACGTCGTATTGCGCGGGATGCGGCTGTGGGGCGACTATGCGGTCGGGATGGTGAGGGACTGCAACTGGCTGCAGCACTACGAGAACATCGTCGACCCGTACCACCTGCTGATGCTGCACCAGTGGATCAGCGGCGACCAGTTCGACGGCGCGCTGATGCAGGGTAAGGCCACGATCGATTGGGAGAGGACGCCACTCGGCGTGCGCTACAATTTGATCAAGGACCTGCCGAACGGCAACCGCATGGTGCGTCACGCCGAGTGCATCGTGCCGAACATGTTCATCATTCCGAGCATCCGCGAGCCCGGGACGGCACCAAAGCGCAAGCAACGCGGTACCGAACTGTCATGGGCCGTGCCGATCGACAACGAGCATGTGCGCGGCATCAGCATCGTCGCCTGGCCGCTCGAGAATGGCGAGCCGAAACCGGATTGGAAGCCGGGAACCGACACGATCGCCGACATCCGGCCGGGCTCGTTCCTCAAACGCAGCTACGAGGAGCGGCAGCGCAAGCCCGACGATCTCGAAGCGCAAGAGGGGCAGCGCCCGATCGCGATCCACGCGCTCGAAAACCTGGCGCATTCGGATACCGGCATCGTCATGCTGCGGCGCCTGTTGCGCGAGCAGCTGCAACGCGTCGAACAAGGCCTCGACCCGGTCAACGTGATGCGCGACCCGTCGGCGAACAAGCGGATCCCGACCGGCGCCTGGAATACGATCCTCTCGCCGGCGGAAGCCGCCGCATCGCCGTATAGCGAAGACCTCTGACGATAGGTTTTGACCCTAGCCGCCTCTCTCAGCAAGCCCCGCAGGAAGGCGCGGACCTGCGCGGTCCGCTCGGCCGGCGCCGCGATGGTCTTGCTGGTGCCCGCCTCGGTGAGGCGAATTGACGGCCGCGCTTGCGCTCTCCATTCTGTACCACATGAGAGATCTCGCGCCCGAGCTGGCTCGGCTCACGCCGCGCCAGCGGCTCGATTTGATCGAGCACCTCTGGGAGAGCCTTGAAGACAACGACATACCCGTGACCGACGCGCAGCGAGCCGAGCTCGACCGGCGCATCGCAGGTTTCGATCAGGACCGGGAACCCAGCATTCCATGGGACCAGCTTAAGGCCGAGCTTCGACAACGGCGCTGACCGTGCCGTCGGTCGTTTTTGGTTCCGCTGCACGGGCTGAACTGATCGAGGCGCGCGATTGGTATAGCGCCCGCGATGCAGAACTGGCCTTCCGCTTTACTGCGGAAGTCGCGTGGCGGTCTGGTCGACGGCATGCAGTTCGCGCCAGCGGCTGTCGTGCTTAAACGAAGTGCTACCGCCATGCCAGCACATCAGGTTCCAACGCCGCGCGTGCGCCACCCGCAGCATAGACCGCGACCGTGCGGGGCTAGGGCGGTTGTCGTCACCTGATCAATAATGTCGAGACGGCCCCGCTGGAGAACGGCGAGGTCGGGGCCACGACCGCGTTTCTGCTGTACCGCTCGCGCCTGGAGACGGATCGTCAGCTCCTCTCCGGTTGCTGCGAGGATGCGCTGCGCAAGGTAAACGGTGCGTGGAAGGTGGCGAGGCGTGCGATCTTGCTCGACGCCAACGTCCTGCTCGACAAGAATCTCATACGCCCCGAGATCAATCGGGGGCCGGTGCATCGGCTGATGGCCCCCGGTGCCTCTCCGCACCGGGCTCCATTAGCCCTACCTCGACCAGCGCCGATCTTCTCGGGTATGACCGAAACCCCTGATCGAACCAGTTTCGCAGGACCGTCTGGTCGACACCAATTTCACTCAAAATCAACAGGTGATACAGGTGCGAGAGCGCCTCACTCTTCCGATGCAGGGCAAGCACGAACTCCGAATAGGCCCGACGCTCGTCGCGGTGTTCGCCGAAATGGGACATGTCGTTTCGGTCTTTCGCGCAACCCTCTGCGAATTTCCTCACCCTTTTTAAATCCAGATCGAGTGGCACCTCCATAATCGTCTCAAAAATGCGCTGCGCCAGGTTTGGCTCAGCGGCGTGCTGGAGACTCCGAGCGAGCCACTTCTGATCCTTTGGATCGGTAATCTGCTCCAGAATCCGCGCGACCTTCTTCTCAATGCTGCAGGATCGTGTAGAACCGTACTTCTTGCGGTGATATGCCTCGATGCCCCAGATCAGCATGATGAACTGGTGTTCTGCGTATAGCTGCATACCTCGTCGAGTACCTAGATAAAGATTAAAGCCGGGGCCGTAGGTTTCTCGTTTCGTCCACCAATTACCAAACAACTCCCCGAAGCTATCTCTCATCTGAGCGAAATTGATGATGCACTCGTAACCTTGAGGTGCACCATCTTGACCAATCATCCTAGCATAGTATAAAGCGTGCTTATCCGGTTGACACCCAAGACTACAGTTGGTAGTTTAGCGGCGGAAACGAGATGCCGCCATGCCCGCCGTTGTCTTGCTCCGCGCGGATCTGCCCTTTCCGGGTTCACTGCCCGAGTTCCAACGCCTGTTTCCTGACGATACGGCTTGCGCTGCTTACCTTGAAGCCATCCGCTGGCGCGACGGGTTCGTCTGCGGATGGTGCGGCGAAGCCAGCGAACCCTACCGCTTCGCCAACCGGCCGCAGGTTCTGCGGTGCCGCAAATGTCAGCGGGATAATGCGCTGACGGCCGGCACGGTCATGGAGCGGACCCGCACGCCGCTGTCGATCTGGTTCTGGGCCGCCTACCTGGTTTCGAGCCATACGCCAGGCATCTCGGCCGTCCAATTCCAACGTCAGCTTGGCTTGAACCGCTACGAGACGGCGTTCCAGATCCTCCACAAACTCCGCGCTGGCATGGTCCGACCCGATCGCGACCGCATCGGTGGCCAGCCGCGGGATCATGTCGAGATCGACGAGTCATGGGTCGGCGGCAGGACGCGCGGCGAGGGCCGCGGGGTCCATGATCAAAGCCTCGTTATCGCGGCTGTCGAAGTCCGCCAGCGCAAGCCCGAGAACGTCAAAGGCGTGCCGCGCCGCAATGGCCGATATGCCGGCCGTATTCGGATGGAAGTTGTGCTGGATCGGTCGGCAAGATCGCTGTGCGGCTTTGTCGAGGCGGCGGTCGAGCCAGGAGCCGTGGTGGTGACCGACGCCTGGGGCGGCTATGCGACGTTGCGTGATCGCGGCTATCGGCATCTGCCGGTCGCAGCGCAAGGTGATCCCAGCGTGGCCGAGGACTTTCTGCCGATCTCCCATTTGATCTTCAGTAATCTGAAAAGCTGGCTGCGAGGTTGCCACCACGGCGTCAGTCCGCAGCACCTTCAAGCCTACCTCAACGAGTTCACGTTCCGGTTCAATCGCCGTTTTTACCCGTTCAATGCGTTCCGGTCATTGCTCGGGATCGGCGGGCAGGCGGTGGCCCCGACGTATGACGGGCTGTACACCGGTTCATGGCAACATCCAAAATGCCGCGGCGAAAACCCGGCGAGCATCCACTGAGCTAGGGTACCGACAAACCGCCACCAAATCTGGTGCTCTTGGGTGTCAACCGGACAAGCATGGTATAAAGTAAAGCTCGTTTTGATCCCAAACGCGACATGAGGCCAATCAATCGCGTGATTGGTATCGGTCGTCAGGATAAGCAGGTCTTGCAGCAGACTGTGATATGTCGTCACGTCGTTGAAAGACATTCGCACTGCTGGCTTGAACCGCAGAAGGACAAACTCTCTCAGATCAAGTTTTTCTCGGCGAGTTTCACCAAACCAGGGGCCAAAGAGATGGTAGATGACAGACAATTTTCCATTCGGAAGGGAATACTCGACGTTTTTCGGGCGCCGGTATTTCGCTTGCAGGGTTACCTTGCTGCGCTTAATGCGGATCGAGCTGAGCCGCAACCAATCTTCGTACCCCTTGAGGTCAACGTCCACGCAGGAATAAAGCAAATCTTTCAGGTTCTTCGGAAAATCTTGATCCCCAACCAAGCAGTGGGTCGCGAGGAACCCCTCCGTTGAAATATTTGATGAAGCAAAACGACCACCTCGACGAGATAGATCGCATAGAAGGACCCGCTGATTACTGTTCGCGAGTAGTCCCCGTATCCTTCTGGTATTGAGTTCTGGTTCATCGGTCGATGACACCAATGCTGGAAATGACCTCGTTCGATCCGAAATGATGCCGTCGAGGTCGAGCGTAACGCGTCCTTCGGTCTCGATCCTGAGTTCGCCGGGGGCCGAGGTGTCAGGTGCGAATTGGGTGGCTGGAACGGGGTCATCGGCCCACCAGAACAGGCCGCGCTCCTGAAGAATAAGGTTGCCCGATCTCAGGAGTTCGTTGGCTGCCATCGAACCTATCAGTTCCGAAAAAGGCTATTGGGTCCAGTGTGAGGCCGTTGTCGGAGGCAGGAGGCCCAGCTTACCACGCGCCGGTCTAGTTGCGATGAGCGGACTGATTGGGCTTTGACCCTGGCCGTCCCTCTCAATAGCCCCGCAGAAACGCGAGGACTTGCGCGGTCCATTCGGCCGGTTTCTCGAAGGGAGGCCAGTGGCCGCAGTTGTTGAACAGCACGAGGCGCGAGTCGGCGATGTGGTTGAGGATCGCGATCGAGACCTCGAACGGCACCATCCGGTCGTAGCGCCCGTGGATCAAGAGGACCGGCGCCTTGATGCCGGCGAGGTCTGGTGTGTAGTCGTGCGGCAGGCTCACCGATTGCCGGCGCGCCTCGATGAACTCTGGTGACCAGGTGTGGGCCCGGTGGATGTAGTCCACCAGTTCGTCGGTCACCAGGCTCTCCTCGTCGATGTGCACGCGCAGGTAGCGCCGGATATTCTCGCGGCTCGGGTCGGCGATCGCCTGCTGGGTGGCGCGGCTGCCTTCCGAGGGGCGATTGGCCAAGAGGTAGCGGTCGCCGCCGGTGCCGATGTGCGAGCCGCCCATCACGAACTTCCCGACCCGCTCGGGGTAGGTGATCGCCGCCACCATCGCCGACTGCCCGCCCTGCGAGTTGCCGACCCAGTGCGCCCGCGCGATGCCGAGGGCGTCGAGCAACGCGACCGCGGTGCGCGCCTGGACGGCGTGCACCCCCTCGCGGTAGACGATCGGGCCAGTCTTCGAAAAGTTCGGCAGGTCCATCAGGATGCAGCGGAAGTGCTGCGACAGCGCGCCGACCGTCTTGTGAAACGTGATCCACGCGGTGGTGCCGGGACCGTAAGAGTGGAGGAACAGCACCGGCTCGCCCTCGCCCACATCGTGGTAGTGCACATTCATGCCCCCTGGCATATCGCCGGCCACGATGGTCTTGCTGGTGCCCGCCTCGGTGAGGCCATTCGATGCGATGAACGGCATGTCTTCCTCCTCTTGGATCGGTTGACAGGGAAGCGCCCGGCTGGCCAAGCTGCGGCCGACTTCAGAGAGGCTCGCTGACCAATGCCGATCATCAATCGCATTGCAGATTTTCATCCTGAAATGACGCAGTGGCGCCACCAGATCCACGCCCACCCCGAGACCGCGTTCGAGGAGCATAAAACGGCTGCGTTCGTCGCCGAACACCTGGAATCGTTCGGCATCACCGTCGAACGTGGAATCGCGGGCACGGGCGTTATCGGCACCCTGAGGGGATCGGTGGAGGGTCGGCGCGCGATCGCGCTGCGCGCCGATATGGATGCATTGCACATCGACGAGCAGAACGCGTTCTCCCATGCTTCGCAAGAGCGCGGGCGGATGCATGCCTGCGGTCATGATGGCCATACCGCGATGCTGCTCGGCGCGGCAAAGCATCTCGCGGAGACGCGCAATTTTGCCGGGACGATCCATTTCATCTTCCAGCCGGCGGAGGAGAACGAAGGCGGGGCGCGGGTCATGATCGAGGAGGGCGTCCTCGACAAGTATCCGGTCGACGCCGTCTATGGCATGCACAATTGGCCGGAGATGCCGGCCGGACGGTTCGCGATCCAGCCCGGACCGATGATGGCCGCCTTCGACATCTTCGAGATCACGATCAAAGGCCGCGGGGGCCACGCAGCGATGCCGCATCTCGCGGTCGATCCGGTCATTGCTGCGGCACAGGTCGTGAACGGTCTTCAGACGATTGCCAGCCGCAACACCCATCCGCTTGAAAGTGCAGTGGTCAGCGTCACCCAGATCCACGGCGGCGATACCTGGAACGTAATTCCCGAGACCGTGGTGCTGCGCGGAACGACGCGCTCGTTCAGCCCGGCCGTGCGCGATCAAATGGAGCCTCGGATACGGCGTATCGCCGACGGCGCTTGCCGCAGCTGTGGCGCCGAAATGGAGCTGACCTACGAGCGGCGGTATCCGCCGACCCTGAACGCGGCAGCGGAAACCGAAATTGCAGCCGCTGCCGCCGCCTCGATTGTCGGCGAGAGCAATGTTGCGCGCGAGCTGTTGCCGAGCATGGGGGCAGAAGATTTTGCGTTTTTCCTCGAACGCAAGCCGGGGGCGTACATCTGGATCGGCAACGGCACCGGCGAAATCGGCGGAATGCTCCACAGCCCGCATTACGATTTCAACGATGCGGTCTTGCCGCTTGGCGCGAGCTATTGGGTGCGGCTCGCCGAATCGGCACCCGCCAAAGAGGACGCCTGAGAAGGAACGAGAAGGCTCATCTCGCCTTCGCCTGCGCTTCGATACGGTACACGGTCTTGACGAGTTTCGCGCCGGAAGGCGGGGTGGGGTTCTCGAGTATGACAATCCGTATCCCGTCGCGCTCGCGCCAAAGGATTTCTGTGCCCTCCCTGACGTCCGGCTTCACAGGCGTAAGCAGGACTCGTTCGAATGTCTCCTGAGAGATTTTGTCCTCCTCCATGCGTCTCTGTGCATGCCGGCTGACGGCCACATGGCCGAGTTTCGGGACATTGCGGTAAAAATGGGTCAATTGGCGCGGCTATTGTTCATACCCAGTTGCGCGGACATGCGCGGTTAGCAGCGACGAGAGCCGGGCCGGATCGCCGCGTGCCATGCCGCATTCGGTGGCAACCCCGTCGATGCGCGCATGGCGCCGTGCGGCGGCGAGCCGTGCTGCGTCGCCTTCGGGGTCGTTGTAATGGATAAGGCCGAGATAGAGCTCGGTCTCAGGACGGAGGAACAGATTGTCGAGGGGAGCGAAATAGGCATCGTCGGCGCGGCTCTTTGGCACCGGCATGTGGAAAAACTGGATTGAACGCGCGACGCCGCGGCTGATCGCATTCGCCATTTCGACCATGACCGCCATGTCCTTGGGCTGCACGAGGTGCTCGTCGGCCGGGCTGCCGTAGCAAAGGTGGTAGCCGAGCTCGATCGCGGCGGGCACCGCGTCCCCGATCCTGGTCAAGACCTCGATCGTTTCTGTTCTAAAGTCGACCGGCCCCTCTTCGTAATAGCCTTCCCAAGCCAGCACTTCCTGGCACACATCCCATTGCACGGCTACCCGGTCGTTGGGGATCGCCGCAGCGATCTTGGCGACCTCCCCGATCAAATGATGCGTAAGCGCAGGCAGCAGCAACGGCCGGTCTGACGGCACGATGTTGTTGTAGGTCGGCGCAATCGGCGTCGGCAGCGAGATTTGGAATTTTACTGTCGCCGGAATGACACCGGCTTTTTGCAGCCGTTCGAAGAGCGACCAGGACGCGATCGCCATCTCGGCGTAACCGGTCGCAAATGTGTCGGGGTCGGGGTTGACGCCGGGTTTGATGCGCAAACGCGGGATTTCACGAAGGAGCCTGCCGTCCCATTGCGTGAACTTTAAGGGCGGCACGTCGTGGGCCGGCTCGATTGCCGGGTTTTGTGCGAGGACTTCCTGCAAGAAGCGAATCCAGGTCTTGCGGATGCCGGTTTCGCCATCCGGCAGCCGCCGCAGACACGGCCCGGCCAATTCGGCCAGCGTGCGGAACACGGTTTCGGCGTCCGGCAACGGAATGCTTCCGACAAAATGAATAATCGGGCGTTCAGTGCGACCTTCGGCCACGGCGTCCTCCCGGCGGGTGCTGCTTCATTCGTTCATCCTAGCCCGATCGCCGCCGGGGGTGCTAGTGGTACGGATCAGACACTGGTACCGGTACACGCCATCGAGATTGCTTCGCTGCGCTCGCAATGACCTTGTAAGTGGTTGTCATTGCGAGGAGCAGAGAGCGACGAAGCAATCCCGACGTTATGGTCTGAACGGGAATCATCTGTCTGATTCGCAACACTAGCTCACCGCCCGGGTGAGCTCGCCGATCACTGGATGAATTCTATTCCCTCCAAAGAAGACGGCGGAGCCGGAATGTTTGTGCCGGTCCGCCGTCATTCGATGGCCTGACGACTTCTGAGTGCATTAGCACTCGATCATTTGGCAGGGGTGATATCCGTCTTGGATGCCGGAACGCAAAGGAGCTCGGGCTGGACGACGATCAATTTGGCATTACCGAACTGATCCTCGGTGGCCACCTCGCGGGGACGGAACTGACCCTGTTCCTTAATCTGATAGCACACCAAATGGTCACGCTTGAGATCGACCCGGAAGTAGGCGGCGCCAGCCTAAAACGGGCTAGCCAGCGCCTTGATCGTGATACTGTGCGCACCAGGTCCGAGATCGAAAACTCCATGACTGACCGTCGGATCTGCTAGGCATGGAACGGGATCGTTCCCGCAGCTTGCCGAGTTGGTCGGTACTGCCGATGTGCTACCAATCGGGTTTCCCAGATCCAGAACCTGGAAAGCGTCCCCCTTTTGGAAGGCGTCCGTTACGGTCAGCGTTGCCCCGTCGCTGGGAGCCACGAACGTCCACGGTGGTGCTCCGACAAAATGGGAGTTGCCGGCGCTGCTTGGAACGCAACCCGACCCACTGGGGTCCGCCGGTGCGCACCCTTTGGCAAAGCTGCCAGCACCAGCGAAGCTAAACTCGTTCCACGGACCGCCGGGGGTAATGGGTCCAGCCGGGGCTACCGCCGCGGTGCTTGGAACTTGACTGCGTTCGGTCGTCCCGTTTTCTTGGGCGAAACTCGGCGTAGAAATTACGACCGCCGCCAAAACGACTGCGACGCTCGAGGTCACCGCCACCTTGTCGCGAAGTGTCGGAACAACCGGCTTGATCATCTCCAACCGGCGTCGCACTGGTGGCGCCGGATGTAAAGATGCGCTGGCAGTTGCTGTATCCGGATACTGCAGTGCGGGGAAGCCAGCGTGGCACAAATGATGTGCGCATTGCGACCATACCTCCAGAAACACCTCATTTCGAGGTGCATCGATGGTACTTCTCCTTCAGTGGAATAGCGTGTGAACCAGCTCACACTTTGGGATTGCGCTTCCAATCCGGTCTGGACGGTGGACTGGAGCGCGGCTACTCCATGACTGGCGTCGAGGATGATCAGGTGGTCGCAGTGCGGGCGACGCCGCTAAACGGATCGGGCGAGGGACCGCTTCCGCAAAGTCGCGCTGAGCTTACAGTTTCAACGGCCTGAAATTAGCCGTAATGGGGTGGTAATTTGAAGGATGTGGAGTGCCTGCGGGTATCGCGGCTTTGTCGCAGCGCACTTCAACCTTTGGGAGAAACCTCGCTGTACATTCGCTGCAGATGCAGCGACGTATAATGAATGGCTCAATTTTTGATTGTGGCCCGGGGACGGCGTTTCATCCGGAGAAAGGCGGGCGAGCGGCCGGCGGCCCGGGCCTTCGCCTCGTAACGGGTCGGCGGCCAATCGGGCGGGCGCTCGCGCCAGTCGCCTGGGCGGCGGGCCAGCCATTCGAAGGCGGGGTGAGCGGTAACGCGTTCGAGAATCCAAGAGAGATAGTCGGCGTCATCGGTCGCCAGATGCAATTCGGCATCGTCGGACATGATCTCGGCCAGGCCGTCGAGGGTTGCGCGCGACACGATCCGGCGTTTGTGCTGCCGGCGCTTTGGCCAGGGATCCGGGAACAGGATGAACGCGCGGCCGACCGAGGCCGGCGGCATCGCTGCCATGACCAATCGCGCGTCATCGGCAAAGATCCGAATATTGTCGAGCCGGCGCCGCTCGATCTGGGCGAGCAGCTTGACTATCCCGTTCTCGAATACTTCGCAGCCGATAAACCCAATTTGCGGATGCTGCCCGGCCAGTTGCGCGAGATGCTCGCCACCGCCGAAACCGATTTCGAGCCAAATCGAGGACCGCGCAGTCCCGAACAGGGCAGCGATGTCGAGGCGGCCCGATGCCGGAAGATTTATCGCCAGCCGCGGCAGCAATTCGGTGACGAGGACCTTTTGTCCGGGACGCAGGGGCCGCCCGCGGCGCCGGCCGAAGACCTGAAGACGCCGCGCCGGCTCGCAGCCCGGTATGCTCAGAAGGCGCGCCGCAATTCGTCCACCAGATCCAACCTCTCCCACGAAAACCCGCCATCGGGGTCGGGCCGGCGGCCGAAATGGCCGTAGGCGGCGGTGCGCCGGTAAATCGGCTTGTTGAGGTCGAGATGCGTGCGAATGCCGCGCGGCGAGAGATCCACCAGCTCCTGCAGGACCGCGACGAGCCGTTGCTCGTCCGCGGTTCCGATCGTATCGACATAAAACGACAGTGGTTTGGCGACGCCGATCGCATAGGCGATCTGGATCGTGCAGCGCTCGGCGAGCCCGGCGGCGACGACGTTCTTGGCGAGATAGCGAGCCGCGTAAGCCGCCGAGCGATCGACCTTGGTCGGGTCCTTGCCCGAGAATGCGCCGCCACCATGCGGCGCGGCGCCGCCATAGGTGTCGACGATAATCTTACGGCCGGTGACCCCGGCATCGCCATCGGGGCCGCCGATCACAAAGCGGCCGGTCGGGTTGACGAGGAAATTCTCTTCCTCGCACATCCAACCTCCGGGCAGTGTTGCAACGACGTAGGGGCGGACGATCTCACGCACTTCGTCCGTGTCGATCCGGTCGGAATGTTAAATCGACACGACGACCTTCGCCGCCCGCACGGGCTTGCCGTCGACATATTGCAGCGTCACCTGGCTCTTCGCGTCGGGCCCCAACAGCGGCGTCTTCCCCGCGTGCCGTGCCTCGGACAGGGAGCGCAGGATGGCATGCGCGTAAAAGATCGGCGCCGGCATGAATTCCGGCGTCTCGCGGCAGGCGTAGCCGAACATCATGCCTTGATCGCCGGCGCCCTCGTCTTTATTGCCCGACGCGTCGACGCCCTGCGCGATATCTGACGACTGGCCGTGGATCAGGCATTTGATCGCCGCCGACCGCCAATGAAAGTTCTCCTGCTCGTAGCCGATCTCGCGTATCGCCTCGCGTGCCACCTCGATCAGCTTCTCGCCGGTAATCGCCGCCGGACCGCGGACTTCTCCGGCGAGCACCACGCGATTGGTCGTGACCAGCGCCTCGACCCCGCAGCGAGCTTCCGGTTCGGCCGCCAAATAAGTGTCGACGATCGCGTCGGAAATGCGGTCGCAAATTTTGTCCGGATGCCCCTCCGACACAGATTCGCTCGTAAATACGTAATCGCGGTTGGCCAAAGGACTGCCTTTCCCGAAAGCGTCAAAAATGGAGGGTAGCACTTCGGCGTTGATGCAATCTTGCTTGTTGGGCGTCAAGCCCGATTTTCGGCTCGGCCCGCCGGGCCGAGCAGAAGCGTTAATTTCCCGAAATTCGTTCGGCGCCGCCGGCCAGAGCCCTAGCGAGATCAAACAGGCGGCGGCGCAGAGCCGCATCGTCGATCCGATAGTAGGCGCTGACCAGCTCGACGGTTTCACGCCGGCGCAGCGGATCGGAATCGAACGCTTCGGCCGCGGGCTCAGCAAACCCCGCCGGGATCGCCGGCGCTCGCACCGGGTCCATATCGTCGAAGAAGAAGGAGACCGGAACGTCCAGCACGCGGCTGAGGTCATGCAACCGGCTGGCGCCGATCCGATTGGCCCCTCGCTCGTATTTCTGGACCTGCTGAAAGGTCAATCCGATTGCCTCTCCCAGCTTTTCTTGGCTGAGCCCGAGCATGTTTCGGCGGAGCCGCACGCGGGAGCCGACATGGATATCGATCGGGTTCGGCTTGTCGCCTTTTCGGCGACCCGGGCGCCGGGCTTGTTGTTGCATCGCCATTGGTGGGACACCAGCGCAAAGCAGCGGGAGTAATTTGATAAGGCACGCGATCGCTGGCGGTCAACAAGGGTGTTAACCGGAGACTAAGAGTTGCGCTTCCGGGAAACGTCACCGCAGCCGATATGCAACCGGAAGAAGGCCGAGGCACAGCAGCGCGAGCAATATCCAATCGCCGCCGCGGGCATAGAGCGTCGGCGCCGATGTGGCCGCGGGCAGCGGGAGATCGGCATAACCGACGGTATCCAAGTCGATCCGCGCGACGACCCGCCCCACTTCGTCGATGATCCCGCTGATGCCGTTGTTCGCGACCCTTACCAGCGGCAGTCCCTCTTCCACCGCGCGGGTCCGCGCGATCGCAAAATGCTGATAGGGACCGGAGGTGCGCCCGTACCACGCGTCGTTCGTAACGTTCAGCATCCAAGCCGGGCGGTCGTGTTCGTCGACGATTGCGCCCGGAAATACGACCTCGTAGCAGATCAGCGGGGCGAAGGGGGGGAGCCCCGGCAATTCGACCGTTTTTGCTCCACGGCCAGCGGTGTAGTCGAGGCTTCCGGGCGTAATCTTTTGCAGAGGTAATATGTCGCGGAACGGCACGTACTCACCAAACGGAACCAGATGTGCTTTGTCGTAGCGAGCGACGATCTCACCGCTCCCGTCCACCGCCTCGATGCTGTTCCAAACCTGCGCGACCGGGCTCGGCGGAGGGTTTGTCCGCACGGCGCCGGTAATGACGTAGCCGCGACCGGAGGCGACGGCGGCGATCTCGCGGCGATGGTAGGCGTCGCGGCCGAGCAGAAACGGGGTAGCCGCCTCCGGCCACACCACCGCAGCAAGTTTCCGCGTCCCCGGGGCGCTGCTGAGATCGAGAAGGAGGCGGAAATTGCGTTGCGCTGCGGCCGGCTCCCACTTCATCGTCTGCGGGATCGACGGCTGGACGATGCGCAGAAAATATCCGGTCTCAACAGTCGGTGTGGTCGCCAGCCGGAGCGCGCCCAGCAGGCTCGGTACAACAATCAAGAGGGCAGCGGCAATCGCCGGGGCGAGGCGCCGGCCAGGAGAAAGCGGGTTCAGCGAAGTTGCTCCGAGGAGGGCGGGCAGCGAGGCGGCGAGCACCGTCAAGAAGCTCAACCCGTAAATGCCGATCGCGGCGGCGCTCTGCAGCAGCAGAATCGCCCCGGGAAATCCGCCCGACCAGGCATAGCCGATCAGATTCCAGGGAAGTCCAGTGAAGGCGTGCCCGCGCACCCATTCGGCTATGGTCCACGCAACGGCAAAGGCGAATATGCGAGCCGTGCCCGGCAAACGCAGATGCCTGACGGCAAGATTGGTGGCCAGCAATGCCGATCCGATGTAGAGCGCGAACGCTGCCGGGAGCCCGGCAGCGGCGACCGGCACCAGCCACCAGAAACTGGCAATATCGACAAACAGCGCGGCAGCGATCCAATAAAGGCCGCTGATGAGGAAACCGAGACCAAAGGCGTACCCCAAGCGAAAGGACGCCCACGGCCCGGTGCTTCCGTCATCGAGCCACAGGAGACCGGTAAACGCGACCAGCAGCAGCGGCGTCAGATCGACCGGCGGCAACGTCGCAGTGGCGCAGACGCCGAGCAGGAAGGCGAGCCCGTAACGGCGCCAGCCGGATATGACGGCGAGTCGATGGGCCAGGCGGCAGAGCGGGGTCTCGACCCGCGAGCCGGGCCGAATCCGCAACACCGATGCTTCAGGCACCAGCTGCGTCGCTCGTTGCTGTCCGCGCCGGCGGTCGGCGCACTCGCAGGCGTTTGATCCTCCGCGGATCGGCGTCGAGCACTTCGAATTCGATGCCCAAGGGGTGAGCTATGACTTCGCCGCGCTTCGGCACACGCCCGGCAAGGCTCGAGACCAGCCCACCCAGGGTGTCCACCTCCTCCTGGTCTCCGTTCGGTCGCAGCCGCGCGCCTTCATGCTCCTCGAGCACCTCTATCGGGGTGCGGGCATCGGCGATCAAACTCCCGTCGCTGCGCTCGACGAGGCTCGGGCCGCCGGCAACGTCGTGCTCGTCCTCGATCTCACCGACAATTTCCTCGATCAAGTCTTCGATCGTGACCAGGCCGTCGATCCCGCCGAATTCGTCGACCACCATCGCAATATGGGTTCGTGCCTGGCGCATCTGGACAAGGAGGTCGAGGATCGGCGCCGAGGGCGCGACGAACAGTACTTTGCGCAGCAGCGGCGCCAACTTCGTCTCGCGGTGCTCGGCGACCGGGCCGAGTACATCTTTCACGTGCACGAAGCCAATCACGTCGTCGAGCGTCTCGCGATATACCGGAACGCGCGAATGGCCCTGCTCGACCATGCATTTTACGACCTCGGCAAACGGCGCTTCGGCATCGAGCGCCACGATGTCGACGCGCGGCACCATGACGTCCGCGGCCGTCTGATCATGGACCTTGAGGACATTGCCGATCAGCAGCCGTTCGTGACCGCTCAAGGGATGGGCGTCGTCCGCAGCCGGTTCCTCGATCATCTCGTCGATGGTTTCGCGCAGGCTCTCGCCGTTCCGCGGGCGGCGGATCAGACGCAGAAAGTTGCGCAGACGGGAAAAGGACCGATCGTGCCCGGATTGGGCGCTACTACCTGGGGGCTCCGAGGCGCTCATGGCTGAAACTCCGCGGGTTCGATTGACGACATCGGGTCGCAATAGGGATCCGGAACCCCCAGCTCGGCCAAAATCGACCTCTCGAGCAACTCCATAGCCGCGGCCGCGGCCTGCGTCAGGTGATCGTAGCCGAGGAGGTGAAGCACGCCATGCACGGTAAGGTGGACGAGATGGTCGGCGAACGGCTTGTTTTGCTCGGCCGCTTCCAGCGCCACGGTTTCCATCGCTAGCACAACGTCGCCGAGCAGCACTGGCGCGCCCGGAGGGAGTCGGGTTCCTGGTTTCCAGACCGGAAAGGCCAGCACATTGGTCGGCGCATCCAGCCCGCGATGGTCGCGGTTGAGCCGCTGTTGGCCGGCAGCGTCGGCGAGGGTGACGCCGAGTTCGACAGTACCCTGCCACATCAGGCCCAAATCCGTCGTGCCGCGCGCCAGAGCAAGTTCGGCGGCGCCCCGCGCGAGACTTTCGGCGAAGGGACATAGCCGGGTCCAGCCGGCGCAGGCAAATGTGACGTCGATCGTGCAGACCAGGTCCATCACAACTTCCCTGGCCCCGCGTCGTTCTCGCGCGCCTCGTACGCCCGGACGATGCGGGCGACAAGTTCGTGCCGCACGACATCCCGATCGGTCAGTCGCACCGTGCCAATTCCATCGACGCCGCTCAAGGTCTCGAGCGCCTCGGCGAGACCCGAGCGCGCTCCCGCGGGGAGATCCACCTGGGTTGGATCGCCGGTCACAACCATGCGCGATCCCTCTCCGAGCCGTGTCAGGAACATCTTCATCTGCACGGGCGATGTGTTTTGCGCCTCGTCAAGAATGACAAAGGCATGCGACAGCGTGCGCCCGCGCATAAAGGCGATCGGCGCCACCTCGATCTCGCCGGTGCCGAGGCGCCTCGCCAGTTGATCCGGTGGCAGCATATCGTTGAGCGCGTCAAAAATCGGCCGCAAATAAGGATCGACCTTGTCGCGCAAATCACCCGGCAGAAAACCAAGCCGCTCGCCGGCCTCGACGGCAGGGCGCGAGAGGATAATCCGCTCGACGCGGCCGGTCATCAGCAGATCGACTGCGGCAGCAACCGCGAGATAGGTCTTCCCTGTGCCGGCGGGTCCCAAACCGAAGACCAGCTCGTTGTCGCGCATAGCCTTGATGTAGGCCGCCTGGCCAGGCGAGCGCGCCGTGATGCGGCGCTTGCGGGTACGAAACGCCACGTCTTCCCGCCAGAGGTCCAGGCTCTTGTCGCCGAGCTCGGCCTCGGCCAGCCGGATAGCCGCCTCTACCGCCGGCAAATCCACCTCCTGTCCCCGCTTCAACCGCTCATACAGTTGAGAGAGGGCGAGATGAGCTGCCTCAGTGGCCGAGGCCGATCCCGAAATCGCGAGACGGTTGCCGCGGGTGACGAGCGAAACACCAAGCTGCCTCTCGATGCGATCCAGATGCTGATCACGCTCACCATAGAGCAAGGGCAGGAGCAAATTATCGTCGAACTCGAGCTGGGTGCGCCCCTCGGCAAACTCGCCGGTGGCGGGCAACAGGTCAGTCATGCCGTAACCGCCTCTGCCAGCGAGCCCGACAGGCTGTTGGCGCTCGCCGCCGTGATCAGCGCCGGAACGATCTCGCCGATCCGCTCCGCAGTCGCCGCGACGTGTACGGTCTGGAGATAGGGGCTGCGCCCGGTGAGCTGTGCTTCGTGTCGGCCAGGCTTTTCCAAAAGAACGGCCAGAGTGCGGCCGATGCAGGCCGCATTGAAATCGCGTTGTTGGCTGGCCAAAAGCAGCTGCAACTCGACGAGCCGCTGCGACTTCACGTCTTCAGGAACTTGGCACGCGGCTGAAGCCGCTGGCGTGCCCGGCCGTGGCGAATATTTGAAGGAGAACGCCTGAGCAAAGCGCACCTCGCCGACGAGGTCGAGCGTGGCCCGATGATCTGCATCGCTCTCGCCCGGATGTCCGACGATAAGATCCGTTGAAAGGGCAAGATCGGAGCGGGCGGAGCGCAGCCGTTCGACAATCCGCCGATATTCGGCGACGGTATGGTGCCGGTTCATTGAGGAGAGAATACGGTCCGAGCCGCTTTGCACCGGAAGATGCAGGAACGGCATCAGCTTTGGCACATCGCGGTGAGCCGCGATCAGCTCATCATCGACATCCCGCGGGTGCGAGGTCGTATACCGGATCCGGTCGAGACCCGGCAGCTCCGCCAACCGCTTTATCAGCGCACCCAACCGCCATTCTCGGCCGTCGGGACCTTCGCCGTGATAGGCATTGACGTTTTGCCCGAGCAAGGTGATCTCGCGCGCTCCGCTGCGCACGAAGCTGTGCGCTTCGGCCACCACTTGCATTACCGGCCGAGAGTATTCCGCGCCACGGGTATAAGGGACGACGCAAAAGCTGCAAAATTTATCGCAGCCCTCCTGCACCGTGAGAAAAGCAGCGACACCCCGTGGGCCGGTGGTCTCGGGCAGGAAATCGAACTTCGGTTCCGCGGGAAAGCTCGTATCGATAACGCCTTCGCCGTCGGCGCGCAGGACGCGGGCGATCAACTCGGGCAGCCGTTGATAGCTCTGCGGGCCAAAGACGAGATCGACGCAGGACGCGCGCCGCATCATTTCGGTACCTTCGGCTTGCGCCACGCAGCCGGCGACCGCCACGATCATCCGGCCGCCGCGCTCGGCTTTCGCCGCTTTCAAACGACGAATTTTACCAAGCTCCGAATAGACCTTTTCCGCCGCCTTTTCCCGAATGTGGCAAGTGTTGAGGATCACCAGATCCGCATCCTTTGCCGTGTGCGCCACAGTAAAACCCAGCGGTCCCAGAAGCTCGGCCATGCGGGCCGAGTCATAGACGTTCATCTGGCAACCATAAGTCTTGATGTACACGGTCTTGGCCACCTTCGGTGCCGTCCTCGTGGTAATTTCGGTCTGCATCATTCGGTCACCGCGTGGTGGATTACTCCAGGGAACTCCCCCCGAAATGAGGAGTGGAGGGCGGGGTTCGGCGGTTCCGGCATTGGCTGCGGCCGATCGTAAAGGGCTCCGGCGACCCCTCCGGCGATCCGCGCATGACAATATTCGGCCAGCGCCTTTCGTGATCCGCAATCACTCAGAAAGGTCGCTGGATGGAATTCGACCACGACCTCTACGGTTCCGAGACCCACCATACTCCATAGATGGGGCGCTAGCTCTATCGCGCCGTACCATGCGAAGAACGGCCGGTAAAGCCGCCCGATCGGTATTCCGTCGAGGCGCGTATAGGCGAGAGAAACCGGCTGGACGATTACGGGGGGGATGCCCCTGCCCTGCTGAGCGGCGGCGAATAATGCGCTCTTAAACGGGCGCACGCGATTGCCGTCTCCGCTCGTGCCCTCGGGAAACAAGATCAGCGCATCGCCATCAGCCAGCCTCTTTCCTATCGCGTCCCGCTGGTTGATGGTGTCGCGCACTCGGCGGTCGACAAAGACACTGCGCTGCAACTTGGCGAGCCAGCCGAAGAACGGCCACCGAGCCACCTCGGATTTGGCGATGAAGGAGCCGGGGATTACCGAGCCGAGGACCGTAATGTCGGTATAAGAGATGTGATTGGCCGCATATAAGACCGGACGCTCGCGGGTCGGCGTGCCGATCACTCGAATTCGAAATCCGAGGATCCGACAGCACCAGCGGTGATAAAAGACCGGCAGAGTGCTCGTCCAATGGAGGCGCAAGGCCAAACCGACCAACTGAACCGGCATCAGGCTGGCGGTCCAAGCGCAATAGAGCGCGAGCCGAGCAAGCCTCAGCGTCGGCGAACCCATGTCCTCAAGCGGTCCATGAAACTTTGGACTGCCGTTCGTAGTGGCGGGAGTACTTCTCGGTCACAAGATCGGTCTTCACGACGATGCAGACGTCCGTGGTGTTGAACTGCTCGTCGACGACGGCGCCATCACCGACAAAGCCGCCCAGTCGCAAGTACCCCTTGATCAACGGAGGCAGGGCCGCCATTGCCCGAGTTGCATCGATGGCGCACGGTCTGAGCCGGCACATCTCGACGTAGTGATCGGCGAGAGCGTGCGGCCGCAGCGCTGGGGGTGCGAGATGGTATTGGTGCAGATAGGAGAGCGGCATGGAAAGAGCATCGGGGTTGGTACCCGGTAGACTGGCACAGCCGAACATCAGGACGACGTCGTAATGAAAGACATAAGCGGCGATGCCTCTCCACAGTAGTTGCATCGCCGATCGATTGCGATAAGCGGGATCGACGCACGAGCGGCCCAATTCGAGAAGCTCACCGGGGTGGCGGACGACGGGAGAAATATCGAATTCCTTGGCCGAATAAAATCCCCCCAAGCGGCCTGCCGTATCCCGCCGAATCAGCCGGTAAGTTCCGACGACGCTACCGGTGCCGCGGCTATGGTCGATAACGAGCAGGTGATCGCAATCATCATCAAATTGGTCGATATCGCGTCGCCGGCATGCCATTTCCGGCAGCGGCTGGGCACCGAGCCGCTCGTAAAAGACGCGATATCGCAGGGCTTGCGCCGCGTCGATATCCGCAGCCGTTTGCGCCAGCTTCAACTGGAGCGGACCGGAGCGGATATCGACAATCGTTTGATGCAATCGCGCCGTGGCCGGCAGCGCTGTCTCAATCGGCGGGATGGATTGCTGCTGGACCATGTTGCCGGTGATCACCCGGCTTGGTCCCGTTCGCAGGCGATGCCCGGTGCCCGGCGACTTTTCCAGAGGCGGCCCGAATGGACGCCTTCCAGACGACAACGAAACGGTCATTTCGTATCGGATCTCGGCTTGCCGCCACGCGGAACCGCATACAACTCGAGGCGATGTCCGACCAATTCGTAGCCAAGTTCGTCCGCAACGATCTGCTGCAGACGCTCGATATCCTCGTTGCGAAACTCGATCACGCGACCGGATTGCAGGTCGATGAGATGGTCGTGGTGCGCGCTCGGCATTTCCTCGTAGCGGGATCGGCCGTCGCCGAAATCGTGCCGGGCAATGATGCTCGCTTCCTCGAACAGCCGTACCGTCCGATAAACCGTGGCTATGCTGATCCGGGAATCAATTGCGGTTGCTCGACGGTACACCTGTTCAACATCAGGATGGTCGACCGATTCCGATAATACCCGCGCGATCACCCGTCTCTGCTCGGTCATTTTCAGACCCTTGTCGAGACAGAGTTGCTCCAACCGTGAGGTCATCGCGTGTCCGTGATCGCGAGGCTCATCGGCCGACACTATATCCGAACGCAACGAACGCGCCTACTTTGCCCGACGAAGCAGCATCGCATCGTCGATCGCAAGCGTGAGGCAATCAGGCCCGAGACCGCCTCGCGCGGGTGCCCAGACCGATTTCCTTGGCTAGACGCGAGCGCTGCCGCGCATAGTTGGGCGCTACCATCGGGTAATCGGCACTCAATCCCCACCGCTCACGATAAGCCTCGGGCGTCATGTTGTAAGCGGTCTTGAGATGCCGCTTCAGCATCTTGAGTTTCTTACCATCTTCAAGGCAGATGATAAAATCCGGGTTGACGGATTTCTTGACCGGAACGGCAGGCTGCGGACGTTCGGCCGGCATCGCCGGAACACTGCCGATGTTGGCTAGGGAATTATATACTTGGTTGATCAGCTGGGGCAGATCACCAACCGCGACGGTATTGTTGGAAACGTGCGCGGCAACGATCTCTGTCGTCAGCGTCAGCAAATCGTTGCCCTGATCCGAGTTGTTCATCACAATGATCCCGTCATGAGTTTGTTTTCGAATATAATTAACAATGGACGGCGAAGCAATCGGTTGAGTGATCGATTTCTTGAAATCCGCGTGCCTTCAAGAACATTCATGGTCGAAAGCAAGAAACTGCCAGGAAAGATGGGGATGAAGCAAACTCAAGTTGCCAACGAGGCGGTTGGCAGCTGCACTCGCAATATGAGCGCATCCACCAACCGTTCTGCTCGGCGGTAGTAATTGCGACGACAACCGACGACAGTAAAACCTCGCCCGGCGTATAAAGCGTACGCCGCTTCGTTGTCCGATGCCATTTCAAGCACGACGCGTTCTGCCCCCCGCAACCGGGCCTCGCCGCATAACGCGTCGAGAATAGCCGAACCCATTCCGCGCCGCCGATAGTCCGGCAGGACGCCGAGCGACACGATTTCGGCTTCCTCGCCCAGCGCAAGAGCCAGGGCGAACCCGACCGGGGCGGTTTTCGCCCACCCGACTCGGCCAAAAAACCCGGGGATGCCCATTATTTGGTCGATCGCTCCGGCGTCCCACGGATCTTCAGGAAAGCATGCTTTGTGGAGCAGGGATATCGGGGCTGCCGCGCTCCGCGGCAGCGGCGCGATTCGCGAGGTCATAGTCTGGCTCGGCTCGGCTTTTGCGGTATCTCGGGTAATGTGACGTCGGGGGGACGAAGATAGAGCGGCCGGAGAGCCTCGGCCGCGTTGCCGCGCCGCAGCAGACGAAGCCCGGCTCGTAAAGCCCCGACGGCGCTGGGTGCCGATTCTTCGAGGACGGCGGTGTTCGGGCGCTGCTCCAGCGCCGCAGCGGCGCGCTGCGCCGCGTCGCCGGCGATCAGCAACGGGTTTGCGCCGATGATCGCAGCCACAGTCTCGCGAAACAAGAACGGCATGATTACCGCTGGCTCGCCGAGCGCATTACCATGCCGGTCGAAGAACTGCACGTAGAGGTCTTCGCGACGGCTTTCGAGAGCGACCAGCAAAGCCTGGGCTTCCGGCCAGTCGTTCCGGGCGCCCCGGACTGCCCGGACTGCGACGGCGTCAAAGCTGGTGACGCCGATCAGCCGCGCGCCGGTCGCCAGCGCTATTCCGTGTGCCGCGGCGAGCCCGACGCGGATTCCGGTGAAGCTGCCTGGCCCGACGGTCGCGACGACGAGGTCGAGTGCGGCAGGCATTTGCCCCGCCTTGCGCATCGCCCTGTCCACCAAGGGCAGCAGCGCTTCGGCTTGGCCGTGCATCGTACCGACCTGCTCCTCGGCGACCACCTCTTCGCCGAGACTGACGGCCACCGAGCAGGCCAACCCCGCCGAATCGAGGGCCAGGGCAAGGCGCGGCGCGCCCAGATCGCTCATCGCACGAGGACAACGGCTGTCGATCCGACGTCTCTCCTCGCCAGCGCGCGATTTCTAACAGAATACGATCCAGGCCTCAGATGGCACGCACCTCAACCACCTCCGGGATGTAATGCCGGAGCATGTTCTCGATACCCGCCTTCAGGGTCGCGGTCGAACTCGGGCATCCGGAGCAAGAGCCTTGCATATGAAGATAGACAACGCCGTCCTCGAAATCGTGGAAGATTATGTCACCACCATCCTGAGCCACCGCCGGGCGCACGCGGGTCTCTAGTAGCTCCTTGATCTGAGCCACTACTTCGTCTTCGTCTTCCTCGCTCGCTGCCGCTGCCACGCTGGCCGTTGCATCGTTAAGCAAGACGGGCCGGCCGGCGGTAAAATGCTCCATCACTACGGCAAGTATCGCGGGCTTTAGCCGGTACCAGTCCCCCTCCTCGGTCTTGCTCACCGTGACGAAGTCAGCGCCGAGGAACACTCCGGTCACATCGGGCAAGGAGAAGAGCCGTTCGGCGAGGGGCGACACGCGGGCCGCTTCCCCGCTGGTGAAATTGGCGGTGCCCGAGGTCATGACCGGGCACCCCGGTAGGAATTTCAGCGTCGCCGGGTTCGGCGTTTGCTCGGTCTGAATGAACATTACGGGCTCCGACGGAAATGGGGACGGAAGATGGTCTCATACCTTGGGGCGCTGGCTCACCAAAGCAACCCTTGGCCTCTGCCCGGCATCACTTCTCAACTGATCGAGTCGAGCTGTTCCATGGTGGCGCCGCCGGGGACGATCGTGATCGGAACGCGCAGCCGGGCCGCAGGCATGCCGGCGAGATACGAGATCAGCGGTCCGGGTCCCTCAGGACCTGTGCCGGCGGCCAGCACCAAGATCGAAATGCTCGGCTCCTCGTTGATCAACGCCAACAACTCGTCGCGGCGCACCCCCTCGCGGATATAGACAATAGGCATCGAGCCGGCGATCGGCAAAATCTCTTCGCATAGCCGATGCATCAGCAGTTCGGCTTCTTCCCGGCGCTCTTCTCGCGCCAAATCCTCGATCGCGCGCCAATGCTGCAGCTCAGAGGGCTCGATAACGTAGAGCAGAGCAACCCGTCCGCCCGTGTGAGCAGCGCGTCGCGCAGCATAATGGACGGCGATCTGAAGCTCCTCCGTTTCGTCGACTACGACGAGGAAAACACGCTGATGTGTCGTCTCTGCCATCTCTAGATCCTACGCCAGCTTCCGATAGGATCAGCCGCCTCTGAACCGCAGACTTGCGAGCCATCCTGCCACTACGGCGGTCAGTACCGCAATCGCGCCGTAGAACCCCGGCTGGCGCGTCGAGAACTCGAATACCGTCGCGTCGACCCCTACCTTGGAGACAACCAGCGGGGTCGTCTGCCCGCTGACGATGTCCTTGTCGCGAACCAGAAAGACCTCCACGAGATAGGTCCCTGTCGGCACGTTTGAGGGAAATGTTATCGTTGTGCGAAACAACCGTTCGCCGAGGAAATCGACTTTGCCCATTCGCTCGACGAACAGCCCGGCCTCTTGTTGGGTGCGTTCGAGCGCGGTGCGAAACGCGTCGACCACAACGGATGGCGCGGGTGTCGCGGCCACCAGCTTCAGATTGGCTATTCCCAGACGGTAGAACGCCGCAGCCGCCGGCGACAGAATTTCGGCCATTGGCCGGCTCGCGGCGACGGCATAGAAACTAGGCAGATTAGCGAACGTCACTTGCTCGGTATTGACCCAGATACCGGCGACGCGGCTCTTGCGGCGGACCGTCATCTCGCGCTCAGGGCCGCGTACGGCGACGATGACATCTCCCGGACCGTCTGTCGCGCCGAAGAGCACCACGGAGGCGCCGGTAAAACCGGTTGTGATTGCGATCAGGTGACTGGTGAGGTCCGCGACGAGGCCCTCGGCGCGCGCCCCCGATCCCCAGCCGAACAGCGAAAGAACCAGCAAGACGCCGAGGGAGCCGAGCCCTCGTTTCATCCTCGCTCCGAAGAGATCGAATAAAGGTCGGGCGGGCGCACGCTCATGTCGAAGGCCAGCTTCGCGGCGACCGCGAGGACCATCAGGGCCAACAGGAGGCGCAGCTGCTCGCCGCGCAGGCGCATCCCGAACCGGGTACCGATCCGGGCGCCGACGACCCCGCCTACGAGCAGGACGAGGGCGAGAACGGCATCGACGGTATGGTTGGTATAGGCTTGCAGCACCGTAACGTTCGCGGCGACAAAGATGATTTGCAGCAGCGAAGTGCCCGGCACCACGGCGGTTGGCATGCCCAGCATGTAGATCATCGCTGGGACCATAATGAAGCCTCCGCCGATGCCGAGGATTGCGCTAAAGATGCCGATCACAAACCCGATTCCGACCGGCAATAGGGCGCTGATGTAGAGTCTTGACCGGCGGAAACGCGCCTTGAGCGGCAGCCCATGCATCCAGGTGTGCTGATGCAGTCGGCGCCGTGAGGTTCCAGGCCGATGAAGCCGGAACAATGCGCGGATGCTTTCGATCATCATCAGCGCGCCAAGCGTCCCGAGCAGCAGCACGTAGCAGATCGAGATCGTCAGCTCGATCTGACCTAGGCGTTTCAGCAAGGTGAAGATCCACACGCCGAGAAACGAGCCCGCCAAGCCGCCGACCAGCAAGACGTAACCCATCTTGAAATCGACATTGCCGCGCCGCCAGTGGGCGAGCACTCCGGAAACCGAGGCCCCTACCAGCTGGTTGGCCGAGGAGGCGACGGCTACGGTGGGCGGTACGCCGATAAAGATGAGCAGCGGCGTTAATAAAAAGCCGCCGCCGACGCCGAACACACCGGAGAGAAATCCAACCGCCGCACCGAGGCCGAGGAGAACGAAGATGTCGAGCGACACCTCGGCGATCGGCAGATAGATGTCCATGGTGCTCGAAGCGCCGGCTACGTGCTGTCGTTGCGCGCTGCTTACCCCGCGCACCGCGCTTGCATGGTCGACTGTACAACTTGCTCCACGGCGGGAGAAGCGCGAAGCCTACGCGCCGAGGAACCCTACGACGGGATACCTCAGCGAGGGTAATTCAAGGGCGCAGCAGACCGCTGATTTCCTGAGCCTCACGCAGAACCGGATCGGCGACTGACCTCGCGCGCTCGGCGCCGCGGCGCAAGATCCCGTCGATGTATCCGGGGTCCGCCATCAATCGGCGCATCTCGTCGCCGATTTGCCCCAACACGTCGATCGCCGAGTCAGACAGTGCATCCTTGAATTCCGAGAAGTTCCGGCCGGCAAACCGAGCGAGGGCGGCTTCTCGAGAGACCCCTGACAGGGCGGCGTATATGCCGATCAGATTGTCGGCCTCGGGCCGGCGTTCGAGGTCGGCGACATCCCCGGGAAGGGGTTCGGGATCTGTCTTCGCCCTGCGGATCTTGAGAACTATCGTGTCGGCGTCATCCGTCATATTGATCCGCGAGTAATCCGAAGTGTCCGATTTCGACATTTTCTTCGTGCCGTCGCGCAGACTCATTACCCGCGTTGCCGCACCAAAAATCTGCGGTTCGGGCAACGGGAAGAAGTCGCGTTCGTAGCGCCGGTTGAACGCGCCGGCGACATCGCGCGCGAGCTCCAGGTGCTGCTTCTGGTCTTCGCCGACCGGGACGTGGGTCGCCTTGTAGACGAGAATGTCCGCCGCCATCAGCACCGGGTAGGCGTAAAGGCCGAGGCCGGCCATGTCGCGATGCTTGCCGGCCTTCTCCTTGAATTGGGTCATCCGGTTGAGCCAGCCGAGCGGCGTCAGGCAACCGAGCAGCCAGGCCAGCTCGGTGTGAGCGGAGACCATGCTCTGGTTGAAGATCGTGCAGCGTTCCGGGTCGATACCGGCGGCAATATAGGCAGCCGTCACTTCGCGCGTCGAGGCGCGCAGCTCGGCGGGATCCTGTGGCTGAGTGAGCGCGTGCAGGTCGACGATGCAGAAAATGCACTCGAACTCGTGCTGCAACTCAACCCAGTTTCGAATGGCTCCGAGATAATTGCCGAGATGCAGATTACCGGTAGGCTGGATGCCGGAAAAAATACGGTTCATTTGATCTCATATAGGTGACGGTGGCGGCGCCTGTTATCGCTCCAGCGCGGCGCCGGTCAAGCCGCTTGCCGGCGCAACCTGCCCAAGAGGGCGCGCCAATCGGCGACCCCAAAGGCAAGCGCGAGAAGTGCGAAGGCGGCCAGACCCGCAGCGACCAGCGCCGTGAGCGCGCCGAGGCGAACGAGAGACGGCCCGGCCAATGCCAGGCCGAGGGCGACACGCAACAGCACCAGCACAACCCCCATGCCCAGCGCGGCAATGCCGATCCGCGGCAGGTTACGTCGGGCGCGGTTGTCGAACCGGAAATACCCGCGTCGGAGCAATAGCCCGAGCAGGGTCAGGGCGTTGACCCAACCCGCGAACGTCGTCGCCAGCGCGATCCCGACATGCGCCAAAAACTGCATCAGGACGAGGGTCAGACAAAGATTGACCGTCATCGCGGCGATCGCCACCTTGACCGGTGTGGCGGTATCGTGGCGCGCGAAGAAGGCCGGCGCCAAGACCTTGACGAGGACGAAGGCGGGAAGGCCTGCGGCATAGGCAGCGAGGGCGGCGGCGGTGGCCGCCGTATCGGCCCCGCTGAAGGCGCCGCGCTGGAACAGCACCGCCAGTATCGGCATGGCGAGCACAGCCAAGGCCACTGCTGCGGGCAAGGTCAGCAGCAGCGCCAGCTCGACTCCGCGGTTCTGGGTATCAACGGCGTCAGCGGCAAGCCCGAGCCTCAGCTGGCGCGACAATGACGGGAGGATCGCAGTGCCCACCGCGATGCCGACGACGCCGAGCGGCAACTGGTTCAGGCGGTCGGCGTAGTAGAGGTACGAGACCGAGCCGCCCGGCAACAGCGAGGCAAGGGCAGTCGAGATCAAGAGGTTGAGCTGCGTGACACCGGCGCCGAGCGTTCCCGGCGCCATCACCGCGAGGGTGCGCCGCACCCCGGGCGTCAGCCGCGGCATGGGCAGCCGCAGCCCCAGCCCGGCCCGCGCGCAAGACGACAGCAGCCAAAGGAACTGAGCGAGCCCCGCTCCGGTGACCGCCCAGGCCAAGGCGCGGCCGTCATGCCAACCGAACCGGTCCATCATCAGAAGCGCAGCGATCAGAAAAAGATTGAGGAGGACAGGGGTCGCCGCCGCGGCCGCGAAGCGGTCGACCGAGTTGAGTATCCCCCCCTGCAGCGCCACTAAAGCGATGAACAGCAGATAAGGAAAGGTGATCCGGGCGAGATCGACAGCGAGGCCGAACTTGGCCGGATCCTCGCCGAATCCCGGCGCGATCAGCGACATCACCGTGGGCATGAAGATTTCGCCCAACAAAACGAAACCGAGCAGCGCTGCCAGCAGCACGGCGAGCGCGTCCTCAGCAAAGACCCGAGCAGCCTCTTTGCCGTGCTCGGCCATCGTACCGGCAAAAAGCGGGACAAAGGCGGCGCTGAACGCGCCTTCAGCGAACAGGCTGCGGAACAGGTTGGGCAGACGCTGCGCCACGAAGAAAGCGTCCGCCACCGGACCGGCACCAAGAATGGCGGCCGTCAAAACGTCGCGGATAAACCCGAATACGCGGCTCAGCAGCGTATAGGATCCGACTGTGGCGACCGAGCGCAGCAGAGCCATGCCGGCCGGATAACCTACGGCCGCCGCCCCTCACCCTCCCGCTGACGCGGGTCCCTCCCTTTCCCCGTTCGCGGGGAGAGGGCTGGGGTGAGGGCTGGTTCCAGCGTTACGGGGCTTCCGTGCGGTGTCCGACGGTAGGCCTCCGCCCACTCCTTCTTTCGCGCGTGCAGCGCGGGTGGGGCCACGAGATTTTTTGCGGCGACGAGGCGTTCGAGCGCAGCGAGCCAATAGTGGTAATAGCGGGAACCGTCATCGGGTTCGCCGCGCCGGCTCGCGGCGGCGAGTTCCTCGGCGAGCGCGGCTGACCATTCGCTCCAGCTGAAGAGACCGGCCTCCGACAGCTTGACGGCGAGCGCAAAGGCGTGGGCTTCCCACGGTTCGGCAAAGACCGGCTCCGGATCGGACATCAGTTCACGCAGGATCGAGATAGTCTTCCCAGAGGTCGATGTAGACGGCATCGCGCGCCGATGCCGCCTCGCCCCACAGCTCGCGTGCCGAAAACCGCACGGAATAGAGGTGCTTGGGATTCTCGCCGCGGAAATGGGCGTTGCTGTCCGGAAACACATGTGCGCCATGGATGCGGTCGACAACGCCGACATTGCCCCGCGCGTAGCGCGGCAGGCGCGTGTGGCCGGCCGGATTGATCTTTTTCGCCTGTACGGTCTGGCCGACCGCAAAACGCGGCGGCCCATTCACCGGACGCTCGAACCAGCCGCGCTCAGGCACCAGCGCTGCGACCTGCTCGGCCGTCAACGGCGGTGTCGCCTTAGGGGTCCGCGACGCCGGCTGGCCGCTTTCGAGCTCGGCGGGAGTAACGAGGCCACTCTCTTCAAGCCGCGTGACCAGCCCGACCAGCCATTTCTCGTAATAGCTCATACGCAGATAATCGGCGGGCCGGATACGCTCGATTGAATGCCTACTCGCATCGATGTTCCATTTTTCGAGGACCGCGGTGGCACGGTTGAGCGCCAAAACGCGGCCCTCCCAAGGCTCGTGAAAGACCGGCTCGTCGGCTTCGGGCGTGATCGTCCCCATGCCGTGCATGCCGCCCATATCGTGGACGCCGTTCATCGCGAAGCTCCGGCGAGCGTCACCTTGGCTGTGCCGATCATTGCGTCGCGGGTGACCAACGCGGCGAGCTCGTCCTCTCTCATCTGCTCGGAACCCGCCGGGCGCTCCGGTAATATCAGGTAGCGTATTTCCGACGTCGAATCCCAGACGCGGACCTCTACATCCTCGCTGATCTCCAGTCCGAGCTCCCGCAAGACGCCGCGCGGGTCGATAACGGCGCGCGACCGGTACGGGGCGGATTTGTACCAAACCGGCGGCAGCCCCAGAACCGGCCAGGGATAGCACGAGCACAATGTGCAGACGACGAGATTGTGGCACTCCGGAGTGTTTTCCAGGGCGACCAGGTGCTCTTTGCCATGAGGGACGTAGCCAAATTCGGCGGCTGCCGAACCCGCATCGGCGAGAAGCCGTTTCTTAAATTCAGGATCGACCCAGGCACGCGCCACCAGCCGGGCGCCATTGCGCGGCCCGACTTTGTTCTCGTAAGTGTCGATCAGCGCGTCGAGCGCGGCCGGATCGACCAGTCCCTTCTCGACCAGCAAGGATTCGAGCGCCATGACCCGCAGGGCCGGGTCGGATGGTGCTTCCTGGTGCTCGTGATCGTGATCTTCCATTACCGCCTCCGCGTCCGGCGACACTCGCCTTGTCTTTTATCGGGCAATCAGCAACCGTTCCAGCCTCACGAAAGGGAGGCGCGCATGGCTGGGACCAAGATGGGCGTCGTCGGGTGCGGTGGTCGGATGGGCAGGATGCTGGTTGCCGAGATTGCGGCTACCGAAGGTTGCTCCGTTGCCGGCGGCAGCGAGGCGCCGGGCAGCGGCTACGTCAACCAGGATATCGGCGAGCTCGCCGGCATCGGCCGGATCGGCATCCCGATCGGTGAGACCGTCGAGAAGCTCATCCGCGACAGCGACGTCGTGCTCGAATTCACCTCGCCTGGGGCCACCGCCGAGCATGCCGAGCTTGCCGCTTCCCTCGGCACCGCAATGGTGATCGGCACGACCGGCCTCGGGCCGGAGCAGGGCGAGCGGGTGCGCCAGGCGGCGCGCCAAATTCCGATCGTCTGGGCGCCGAACATGAGCCTCGGGGTCAACGTGCTGCTGAGCGTGGTCGAGGAAGTCGCGCGCCGGCTCGGTCCCGACTGGGACGTCGAGATCATGGAGATGCACCATCGCGGCAAGGTCGATGCCCCCTCGGGCACCGCGCTCGCGCTCGGCCGAGCCGCAGCGGCGGGTCGCGGGGTGGAGCTCGAAGAGGTCGAGCAGCGCGCCCGCGACGGCATAACCGGCGCGCGCCGCACCGGCGATATTGGTTTCGCCGCACTGCGCGGCGGCGATGCGGTCGGCGATCATCATGTCATCTTTGCCGGAGCCGCCGAACGTCTCGAACTGATCCATCGGGCGACCAGCCGCGCGATCTACGCCAAAGGCGCCATCCGCGCCGCCCGCTGGGTGGTCGGGCGGCCAGCGGGGGTTTACGGCCTGAAGGAGGTCCTCGGCCTTTGAGCCGCCTCGCGCTTACTGCCGGGCCGGGTTCAGCGAATTGCGCCAGTGGGCGAGGGCAGCGCGCAGGGTCACCGCGAGTTCGCGCCGCGTGGCGGGGGCCACAAAGTCGCCGATCACCAAACTGCGGCCATGTGAGGCGACCAGCAGACGGTTCGATGTATCCGGCCGCTCCTCTAGAATGACCCTGACCCAGAAGGGCTGAAAACGCCAGTTGCGGCGCTCGCCGCGCACGCCGACCCGCTCGACCGTGAACGTGTCGTCGGCGAGCCGGATCGTCTCGCTCTGTCGGGCAGTGCGATAGTTGAGCCGGAAGGCGAGATAAACGAGCCCGACGTCGAGCCCGAAAAACCCGATCACCGGCCAGGCGCCGACCGCGACAAACCCAGCGCCGGCGGCGAGGCTGATCAAACCGAGCAATCCCATCAGCAGACGAAAGTTGCGCGACGGCAGGCTGCGATGCGGCAGCAGCACCCGCTCGAAAAACGGGCGCCCGGGCTGGGCAGGAGGGTCGGCGCAAATAGGGTGCGGCGTCATGTACCGGAAACATAAGGGCACGGCCGCCGATCCGTAAAGCGGTCGCGAGATTGCGTCGCCGTTTGTCGCGGACGGCAAGCCCCTCTACACTCCCGGCGATGCGCGCTTTTTCGAAACGTGAGGCACGGGAGTTCTATCGCCGTCTGGCCGAGACCCGCCCGATCCCGCAGACCGAGCTCGAATTCATCGACCCGTTCACGCTGCTGGTCGCCGTCGTGCTGTCGGCGCAGGCGACCGATGCCGGCGTCAACAAGGCGACCCCGGCGCTCTTCGCGCTCGCCGACAGGCCGGCGGAGATGCTGTCGCTCGGCGAGGAGCGGATCGTCGAGCTGATCCGCACGATCGGCCTCTTTCGCACCAAGGCGAAGAACCTGATCGCATTGAGCCGGATCCTCGTCGAGCAGCACGGCGGCGAGGTGCCGCGCGACCGCGCCGCGCTTGAGGCGCTGCCCGGGGTGGGACGCAAGACGGCGAGCGTCGTGCTGAACGTCGCCTTCGGCGAGCCGACGATCGCCGTCGACACGCACATCTTCCGTGTGGCCAACCGCACCGGCCTTGCCCCCGGCAAGACACCGCTGGCGGTCGAGACCGGGCTCGAGGCGATCACGCCTCCCGAATACAAGCGCTATGCGCATCACTGGCTGATCCTGCACGGGCGTTACGTGTGCCAAGCGCGCAAACCCGACTGCCCCAATTGCGTCGTCGCCGATCTCTGCCGCTACGGCGCCAAGACCGGCCCCGCCGAGCTGATTGCGGCGCGCGCCGGCACCGGCGAACCCGAGGCGTTGAGCGAGCCTGCTGCGAAGTCCGTTCGTCCGCGGGCACGCTCGCCACGTCAGGCATGATTCCGCCGATTTCGACAAGGAGCCGAAGCAATGGAGGCGCAGGAAATTGCCGTCCGCCTCGGGGTGGCCGTGCTGTTCGGCAGCCTGATTGGTTTCGAGCGGCAATGGCTGCAGCGCATGGCGGGATTGCGGACCAACTCGCTCGTCGCGGTCGGCGCGGCCGGCTTCGTCGTGCTCTCGATGACGGTAACGAACGACAACAATCCAACGCAGGTCGCAGCGCAGGTCGTGTCGGGCGTCGGCTTTCTCGGAGCGGGCGTGATCCTGCGTGAAGGGATCAATATCACCGGCCTCAACACCGCCGCGACGCTGTGGTGCTCGGCGATGGTCGGAACCTTCGCCGGCGCCGGACAGCTCGCCGCCAGCGGGATTGCCGCCGGGTTCGTCGTCCTGACGAACCTGTTCTTGCGCCCGTTGGTGCGGCTCATCAACCGGCAGCCGCGCGGCGCCGCCGAAATCGAGACCCATTACTCGGTCGAGCTGCGTTGTCAGGGCGACCAGGAGGCGCACATCCGCGCCCTTCTGCTGCAGGCTGCCTCGGCCGCCGGGCTGGGGCTGCGCCGGCTGACCAGCGAAAACCTCGAAGACTCCCCGCAGGTCACGGTCAGCGCCCTCCTCGTCTCGGCGGACCGCAACGACAGCGCCCTCGAACAGATCATCGGCCGCATCAGCCTCGAGCCGTTTGTCACCGCCGTGCACTGGCAGGCCGCGCGGGCTGCCGCAGAGAGCTGAAAGAGTTAGCAGTGCACGCATCTCGCGCTGCGTGTCAGGCGGCAGGTTCGGCGAGGGGCTTTGCATGGGCGTGATTCCCCGCGCCGGCGTCGGCAGGATTACCGTAGCGGCCCTTGGCAACCGTCCGCGCCGGTCCCGCGCCCCCTGTTCCGCCTGTTTTATCAGGTCGAGATCAGGCGTCGCCAACTCCATCCGATGATTTCGCACTCGCTCAGAGCCGTGAATATATAATGCGATTATGGCAATTGCGTGGTCGTCGACTTTCGCAGGCTCCAAATAATCGACGCTGCGACTTCCGATCAGGATTTGCGGTTCCGCCAAGCAATCACTTCGAGAAGCTCCGCGGCAATCTGGCGGGCTTCCATTCGATCCGTGCCAATTATCAGTGGCGGCGGGTCTTCCGGTGGGACGGCGCCCGCGGGGAGGCAGAAGGCGTCTATCTCGACGACCGCAGCTACAGATGAGGCGATCCATGCTGACGACGAAGCGCAAGCCGGCCACGGTCGGCGAGATTCTTGTCGAGGAGTTCACGCAGCCCATGAAGTTGACCCAGGCCGCACTCGCCGAGGCGATGGGTGTTCAACGCAAGCACGTCAACGAGCTGTGCAACAACCGCAGCAACGTGACGGCGGCGACCGCGCTGATCCTTGCCCGCGGACTCGGCAACAGCCCCGATTTCTGGCTGAACGTGCAGCGGCGCAGCGATCTGTGGGAGGCGATGACCAGCCCCCGGGAGCGCGCGCGAATCGAACCTGCGAAGCCGCTGGTCGCTGCCAAGTGATCTCGGCTCGCGCCGGTTGATCGTTGATTTGAGCGAGAGGCCGCTCTCAAGCCGCCCGCCGTGCGCCGCGAACGCGGCGCACGGCGGGCGGTCGAGCATAAAGTAAACTGTCAACGTAATCCCGAGATCGCCCGCACCTACAACGTAAGCCACAGCACGATTTCACGGCTCACGGCAGTCTGACATATTGCACCTATGCGGCTTTGACAGCCGCCCTCGAACGCCCGCCCCCTTTCGGAACCCTTTGACGCGTACCGGCGCACGAGACAACAATGCCAGCATGACCGAAAACGCAACAGGTGGAGGAGGAGCACTGATCAACCTTGGCAACCTCGGCGATCTCTCAAAACCTGCCACTGTCCTGATCGAAAAAGTCTCTGATGCTGTGGGAGGCATCGCCAAACCTTGGCAGATAGTACGCACAGCTAGAGCAGAGGTCGCAGCAGAGACTATACGTGCTCAAGGTCGCACCCAAATTTCTGAAATCGAGGAGCGAGCGTTGACACGCATGGTGCGTGAAGAAGGAAAAAAGCAGGAGAACATTGAGAATATTACAGCCAAAGCGATACCCAACCTTTCATTCGACGCCAAGCCTGAAAACGTCGAGAATGATTGGCTTTCTCATTTCTTTGATCGATGTCGCCTTATATCCGATGAGCAGATGCAGTCTCTATGGGCCAACATTTTGGGAGGGCAAGCAAACAAACCGGGTTCGTTTTCTAAGAGAACCATCGATCTTGTCGCCACGTTCGATAAAAGTGACGCTGAAATGTTCAGCAAATTTTGCACATACGTATGGATGATAGGTGGGGCCATCCCTGTCATCGAAGATTTAGACAAAGAGGTATTTAAGAAGGCGGGAGTTACGTTCGCTATGCTAACCCATCTAGACAATATAGGGCTAATTACGTTCCATGCTTGTCCGGTTGACACCCAAGAGCACCAGATTTGGTGGCGGTTTGTCGGTACCCTAGCTCAGTGGATGCTCGCCGGGTTTTCGCCGCGGCATTTTGGATGTTGCCATGAACCGGTGTACAGCCCGTCATACGTCGGGGCCACCGCCTGCCCGCCGATCCCGAGCAATGACCGGAACGCATTGAACGGGTAAAAACGGCGATTGAACCGGAACGTGAACTCGTTGAGGTAGGCTTGAAGGTGCTGCGGACTGACGCCGTGGTGGCAACCTCGCAGCCAGCTTTTCAGATTACTGAAGATCAAATGGGAGATCGGCAGAAAGTCCTCGGCCACGCTGGGATCACCTTGCGCTGCGACCGGCAGATGCCGATAGCCGCGATCACGCAACGTCGCATAGCCGCCCCAGGCGTCGGTCACCACCACGGCTCCTGGCTCGACCGCCGCCTCGACAAAGCCGCACAGCGATCTTGCCGACCGATCCAGCACAACTTCCATCCGAATACGGCCGGCATATCGGCCATTGCGGCGCGGCACGCCTTTGACGTTCTCGGGCTTGCGCTGGCGGACTTCGACAGCCGCGATAACGAGGCTTTGATCATGGACCCCGCGGCCCTCGCCGCGCGTCCTGCCGCCGACCCATGACTCGTCGATCTCGACATGATCCCGCGGCTGGCCACCGATGCGGTCGCGATCGGGTCGGACCATGCCAGCGCGGAGTTTGTGGAGGATCTGGAACGCCGTCTCGTAGCGGTTCAAGCCAAGCTGACGTTGGAATTGGACGGCCGAGATGCCTGGCGTATGGCTCGAAACCAGGTAGGCGGCCCAGAACCAGATCGACAGCGGCGTGCGGGTCCGCTCCATGACCGTGCCGGCCGTCAGCGCATTATCCCGCTGACATTTGCGGCACCGCAGAACCTGCGGCCGGTTGGCGAAGCGGTAGGGTTCGCTGGCTTCGCCGCACCATCCGCAGACGAACCCGTCGCGCCAGCGGATGGCTTCAAGGTAAGCAGCGCAAGCCGTATCGTCAGGAAACAGGCGTTGGAACTCGGGCAGTGAACCCGGAAAGGGCAGATCCGCGCGGAGCAAGACAACGGCGGGCATGGCGGCATCTCGTTTCCGCCGCTAAACTACCAACTGTAGTCTTGGGTGTCAACCGGATAAGCACGTTACGTTCAATAATATTGCGGGGTTTTTTCTCCAAAACATCCCGAAAATGTTTAACGTATACTACTATAGTAAGTTTATAAATATTGAATTTCCGCAAGAAAATGATAACACACTCCAAGTGGGGAAAGCATTATTGACTCGTGCAGGGCAGGAGTTAGCAGCCATATCTGGCTCCGTTAGTTCTGAGGAATACTTTATGGACACCCTAGAGAGCTGGATACAGAGAGGTTACTTCCTAACGTCACCCGTGAGGCGGTGATTGCCGACCGCGTAGCGAGGCCCTAAGCGCCGTGCGCCCCTGCCGGATCATTTCCACCCCTGTTCGACGCGCGCCAGAACTGACGGATGACCCGGCGGCGATTTTCCAGAAATCGCCGTTATCCGTCTTTTGACTGTAGATCACCGATAGAAGCGTCACCGGCCTCACCGATAGAGATGTCACGCTCCTCGGTTGCCTGAGGCTTGTCGAGGTGGCGTGGGATGACGGTGATCACGATGAGCCGCAACGAGCTGACCCGCCTACGGGTGTTGACCGATGTCGCTGACGGACGGCTATCTGTCGCAGACGCCACGGGGCTGATTGGCGTCGGCCGAAGACAGATCTACCGACTGCTGCGAGCCTTCCGGGCTGATGGGTGCGGACGGTGTGATTTCACGCAAGCGCGGCGGGTCGAGCAACCGCGCTCTGGGTTCGGTGTTCCGGGAAACCGTGCTGGCTATTGGAGGCACTGCCCGTCGTTCCCCGCGCTAGGCGTCACCCGGCGGCTTTTCGAGCATTGCGATCCCGCGCCCGCGGACCTGCTTGGCGACCGTGTCGGCGAGCAGGCGCATCATCCAGGGCAGGTGGACCTCGATGCGAACCGTATCGTCCAGCACCTCGATCGCGCCGGTGATCGTTTGCCACATTGCCGACACGTTGAAATTGAGGCGATCCTCGTCCCAGCTATAGTCGAGCGTACTGATCAGGCCGGCGAGTTCGGGGCGCAGGCGGCTGATCCCGCTGTCGAGCCGGCGCTTTGCCTCTTGGCGGCCGAGCCTGTGTGGGATCGATACGACGAGAGGCTGCGACATCGGGGGCTCCTCCGAGCTAGGTGGCGACGCATTAAGGCAAACACCAGAATTACCGCTCTGCCGCCTTGTTAGGGCCGGAATCGCCCTTAACCTGCCGGTCTTTGCATACGGAGGAGCGGGGTGATGTTGAGCCGCAGGGAATTGGGTGGGGGTCTTGCCGCCGCCGCGGTATTTCGCCGGCGCGGTTCCGAGCGTCCGGCGACACCGCCGGAGCCGGCAAAGGAACCTAATCTCGCTCGCATCCTGCGCACCCGGAGATTGCGCGTCGGCGGATCTCTGAGCGAGGAACCCTATTCTTATAAGAACGCTGCTACCGGCCAATGGAACGGCTTTTTGGTTACGATGGCGGGCGATCTGGCGGCGGCGCTCGGGGTCGGTCTCGCCATCGTCGAGACGAACTGGGCCGACACCGTCGCCGACCTGCACACCGGTCAGATCGACCTCGCCTACGGGCTCAGCCCGACGCCGCAACGCGCGATGTTTGCGGATTTTTGCACTCCGCTGTTCCACGACACCTATGCGATCCTCGTCCGGAAGGGGTTTGCGCCAAAGACCTGGGCCGAGATCAACGTCCCGGAATCACTGGTTGCCGTCGATACCGGCTCGGCACGAGAAGAGGCCGTCCGACGCTTTGCCGGGAATGCGGCGATCACCGGGTTCAAGACCCGCGACGAAGCATTGCTCGCAGTTCAATCGGGCCGTGCCGATTGCTTTGTCGCGACTGTTCTTTTTGCTCTTGCGGCACTGAAGAAGAACCCGCAGATCGGCGATCTCGTCGTGCCGACCCCCCAGCTGCGTACTGCTGTCTGCCCTGCATTGCCTTATGACGATGATCGGCGCTTCCGCGGCGTCGTCGACGCTTGGAACGAAGACAACCGCGGAATCGGTCAGGTCCGGACTTGGATCATGGCGGGGCTTGCCCAGCTCGGAATCGAGCCCAGCGACCTGCCGTCCGACGTCTCATTCTGATCTCACTCAAGCCGATTGTTCGAGCCGTTCGCGCAGCCGGGTGAGCCGGTAGCCGAGCGCGAGATAGGCGCCCCATGACGATCGCTCCGCGGAAAAATCGGCAGGATTGCAGTCAAATCGCTCGCGCAAATACGCGACCACGGACGTATCGACCGGAATGCGGCTGAAATCGTGCAGCAGCACGCGGCAATGAGCCGCCGCATAAGGGCCGATACCGTAGAGGCGGAGCAGGTAATCGTGGTCGAGCCGCTCGGGCGAGCCTTCGCCGGACGGGGTGACCACGCCGTCATCGATCATTTGCCGAGTCGCCATCGTCAGCGTGCGTGCGCGGAACCCGAGCTTCCCTTGCACGCGGAGCCGGTCCTCGCCGTAATCAAGCAGTGCGACGGGTCCGGGAAAGCTGCCGCCGCCCGGCTCGGCGATGAGCGCCGCCACCATTCGGCAAGTCGCCGACCAGCTCGTATTGATCGTCAGCACGGTCTTGACGAAATCTTCATAAAAAAACGAGCCGCGCAGCATTCGACCGCCGCCGCGTTCGATCAATTTCGCTACGTCGGGCAACGCCGCAATCGCCGGCTCCGGCTCCCAATCGGCGGATAGCCAGCGCCGCACCCGCGCCAGAACCTCGGATTTTTCAGCGGCGCCAAAACCTTCCCAGCTGATGGCAACGGCGTCGGCGTCATGCTGAGTGACCTCTATCGTGCCGAGACGATCACCAATCCTCTCCACGCGGGCGAGCCGGCCGCGTTCCGGGTCCCATTGCCACGGCTCAAGGTAAACCCAACCATGGCTGGCGACCGTCAGAGCGAGATCGATCGGCCAGCGAAATTTCAGAATTGCCTTGGGCTTGGGGCGGATCAGGCAGCCTCCAGCGCCTGCGACAGATCGGCGAGAATATCCTCCTCGTGCTCGATCCCGATCGACAGCCGGACATAATTTTCGTCGACTCCGGTCTGCAGCTGCTCTTCCGGAGACAATTGTGAGTGGGTCGTCGTCGCCGGATGGATAGCCAGGCTGCGCGCGTCGCCGATATTGGCGACGTGGTAGAACATCTGCAGCGCGTCGATGAAACGCCGGCCGGCATCGAGGCCGCCCCTCAGTTCGAAGCCGACAAGGCCGCCATAGCCGCCTTTCAGATAGGTATCGGCCCGGCGCTTCATCTCACCGGTCATCTGGTTGGGGTAGATGACCCGCGTGACTTTGGGATGCTCGGACAGGAATTTCGTAACGGCTGCCGCATTGGCGCAATGGGCGCGCATGCGCAGCGGCAACGTCTCGAGCCCCTGGATGAACAGGAAGGCGTTGAACGGGCTCATCGGCGCGCCAAGGTCGCGCAACAAGGTCACCCGCATCTTGAGAATATAGGCGATCGGGCCCAAGGGCTTCACCGCCTGCGTCCACACCGCGCCGTGATAGCTCGGGTCCGGCTGATTTAACAGCGGGAAGCGGTCGGCGTGCTTTTCCCAATCGAAATTCCCGCCGTCGACAACAAGGCCGCCGATCGAATTGCCGTGCCCACCGATATATTTAGTCGTGGAATACACCACGATGGCGGCGCCGTGTTCGAGCGGCCGGCACAATACCGGAGCGGCGGTGTTGTCGACAATAAGCGGCACGCCGAGTTCACGGCCGATCTTGGCCACTTCGGCGATCGGGAACACTTCAAGCTTCGGGTTGGGCAGGGTCTCGGCGTAGTAGCAGCGCGTCCGGTCATCGGTGGCGCGCCGGAAATTCTCGGGATCGGCGGGATCGACAAAGCGAACCTCCATCCCCATCGTCTTCATCATCGTGTTGAGGAAGAGGTTCCATGTGCCGCCGTAAAGGTCGGTAGAGCTGACAAAATTGTCCCCGGCCTGGGAGACGTTCTGGACCGCGAAGAGCGAGGCGGCCTGGCCCGAGGCGAGTGCCAGCGCGGCGACGCCGCCGTCGAGTGCGGCGACGCGTTCCTCGAGGACTGCGGTCGTCGGGTTCATGATGCGGGTGTAGATGTTTCCCAGCTCGGCCAGACCGAACAGGTTGGCGGCATGCTGGCTGTCGCGGAACTGGTAGCTCGTCGTCTGATAGATCGGGACCGCTACGGCGTTGGTCGCCGGGTCGCTCCGGTATCCCGCATGGAGCACCAGTGTTTCCGGATGCTGGCTCGTGGTCGGCATTCAAATCTCCGTGGAAAGGCGCCGGTTCGGCACTTTGCCATGCCCGCGGCGGCAGGAACAGCCGGCATTCGTTCGCTGTGGACACCGACCCGCGAAAATCGTGTTTATCCGGTGTGTGTTGCAGTACCGGAAACGTCCTGTGAACGAAGAAGACGCCAGCGTCGGCGTCCAGATCCCGTCCCAGCAGACAATCGGCGCGCTGCGCGACGCCGCCGCTCGGTGCACGGCCTGCAATTTGCACAAGAACGCCACACAGACCGTGTTCGGTGAAGGACCGCAGAGCGCGCGGGTCATGCTGGTCGGCGAGCAGCCGGGCGATGCCGAAGACCTCGCCGGCCATCCCTTCGTCGGACCGGCTGGAAGGCTTTTGGACCGCTGCCTGGTTGCGGCAGGGATCGATCGGAAGCAGACCTACGTCACCAATATCGTCAAACACTTCAAATGGGTGCCGCGCGGGCCGCGGCGCATTCACAGCAAACCGGGCGCGGTCGAGATCGAGGCCTGCTTCCCGTGGCTCGAGGCCGAGATCAGCATCGTGAAGCCGCGAATCGTCGTGGCACTCGGAGCGACTGCAGCGCAGGCACTCTTCGGAAAGGCTTTTCGCGTGACCCGAGGGCGCGGCAGGCTAGTGCCCTTTGCGCTGGCGCCCTGTGCGCTCGCGACAGTGCATCCCTCGGCATTGCTGCGCGCCCCGGACGAGGAGACGCGCCGCCGGGAGATCGAGCGATTTATCGAAGATTTGCGCCGGGTCGCGGCGATTTTGAAATGAGCCGCGCCACCTTTGCGGGAGAGACAACCAGCGCGCCGCGTGCCCACCACAAGACCCTCACCCGCCTCGCTGCGCTCGGCACCCTCTCCCGCAGTGCGGGAGAGGGGCTACGACGCATTCACCACAAAGCTCCTCTCCCGCACCGCGGGAGAGGGGGGACCAAGCTCGAAGGGCTTGGTGGGTGAGGGTAGCGCCGCCTTCCAGTAAGTTGCGATCATTTTCACGGGAGGGACGGTGAAATCGACGTTCAGTTGGGTCGCGGCGGCGGTCGCTTGCGCCGTTGTTCTCGTGCTCGGCTTCTTGATTGCTGCCCTGTGGACCGGCCTCGGCAATTCCGAGATCAGCGGCGCCGGCTGGCTCGCAATGGGATTGGGGGTCGTCGTTACCCTTGCCTTGGGTATCGGGCTGATGGCGCTGGTCTTTATCAGCAACCGGCGCGGCTATGACGAGATCGGGCGCAGAGACGGCTGAGGGTCCATTCCGCTGAAACAAAATTAACCTTATTTGCGGCAGTTACTCCACCGTAGGTTAATTCGGGGCCCTTCGATGCCTGCATTTGTCGAATCTCGCTTGCGCTTCGGGCGAACCCGTTGCAACCTGATGTGGCGCGGTGCAGAGGGGAACGTGCGTTGAAGAGGTCGGCGAAAGAGCTGGCGGAGCCCAACTCGGCTCCGAAATATGGGCGCGGCACCGGGGTGCCAAACCCGATAGACATACATGTCGGCGGCCGCATCAGAATGCGTCGTCTGCTTTTGGGGATGAACCAGGAGACGCTCGCCAACGCGCTCGGCCTCACCTTTCAGCAGGTCCAAAAATACGAGGGCGGCGCGAACCGTGTCAGCGCCTCCCGGCTGTCGGCGATGGCGGATATCTTGAGCGTGCCGATTTCCTATTTTTTCGGCGATCTGCGGGCCGACGATGCCGAGATCAGCCCCGAGGACCGGCAGTGGCGTGAATACCTTCAGCGGCCCGAGACGATCGAGTTCATCCGGCTGTACTACGCGATCCCCGACCCGAAGATTCGGCGCCAGTTCCTCGATATGGCCAAGACGGTCGCCGAATCGTTCGAGGCGAAGCCGTAATTCTTGGTCTCAACGCACGCCTCTGCGAGCTGATCCCCTACTCCACCGTGACGCTCTTCGCCAGGTTTCGGGGCTGATCGACGTCGGTGCCTTTGAGGACGGCGACGTGGTAGGCGAGGAGTTGGATCGGGATCGCGTAGAGGAGGGGAGCGACAAACGGGTCGCAATTCGGCACCGCGATGCCGAAGGCGAGGCGGTCGGCAAGGCGGGCGACGCCGGCGGTGTCGGAGATCATCACGACGCGGCCGCCGCGGGCCATCACCTCTTCGACATTCCCTAGGGTCTTTTCGAAAAGATCGTCGTGCGGCGCCAGCACGATGATCGGCACGTTCTCGTCGATAAGCGCGATCGGGCCGTGTTTCATCTCGCCGGCGGCATAGCCCTCGGCATGGATATAGGAGATCTCCTTCAGCTTGAGAGCGCCCTCGAGCGCCAGCGGATAGGCGCTGCCGCGGCCGAGATAGAGGACGTCGCGCGCCTCGGCGATCTCGACGGCAATTTCGCGGATCCGCTCGTCGTGGTTCAATACGTCGCTCGCGCGCGACGGGATCTCGGTCATGACGCCGACGAGCTCCGCCTCGCGCTTATGGCTGATGGCGCCCCGGGCCCGCGCCAGCGCGACGGTGAACGAGGCGAGGACGGCGAGCTGTGTCGTGAAGGCCTTGGTCGAGGCGACACCGATCTCGGGGCCGGCCAGGGTCGGCAATACGACATCGGCCTCGCGGGCGATCGAGCTTTCCGGCTGGTTGACGACCGCGATGATCTTCTGCGCTTGCGCCTTTGCGTAACGTAACGCCGCCAAAGTGTCGGCGGTCTCGCCCGATTGCGATACGAAGATCGCCGCGCCGCCGCGCGGCATTGCCGGCGCCCGGTAGCGGAACTCCGAGGCGATGTCGATCTCGACCGAGATGCGCGCGATCCGTTCGAGCCAGTATTTCGCAACAATGCAGGCATGATAGGCGGTGCCGCAGGCGATCATCGTCACCCGCTCCAGCTCGCCCAACTCAAAGGGCAGCTCCGGCAGATGCACGGTGCGGGTCGCCGGGTTGATCAATGCGTTCAGCGTGTCGCCGATTACCGCCGGTTGCTCGAAGATCTCCTTCAGCATGAAGTGGCGGTAATTGCCCTTGCCGATCAGCGCGCCCGAGGCGGCGGATTCGCGGATCGGGCGCTGGACTTCATTGTTGGCGACATCGAAAACAGTCACCGCGCGCGAGGTAACGACCGCCCAGTCGCCCTCTTCGAGATAAGTGATGCGGCGGGTCAGCGGCGCCAGCGCCAACGCGTCGGAGCCGAGGAACATCTCGCCGTCGCCATAGCCGATCGCGAGCGGGCTGCCGCGGCGAGCGCCGATCAGCAAATCGTGCTCGCCGGCAAACAGAAAGGCGAGCGCAAACGCGCCGTCGAGCCGAGCCAAGGTCTTCGCCACCGCCTGTTGCGGCGACAGCCCCTGGTCGAGAAAATGCGTCGCGAGGATAGCCACCGCCTCGGTGTCGGTATCGGTGCGGAAAACGTGGCCGAGCCCTTCGAGCTCGTGCCGCAACGCCTGGAAATTCTCGATAATGCCATTGTGGACGACCGCGACGCGGTCGGTGGCGATCGGGTGGGCATTGGTCTCGGTCGGCAGGCCGTGTGTCGCCCAGCGGGTATGCCCGATGCCGATGGCCCCTTGCACCGGCTGATGGTCGATCCGGCGGGCGAGGTTGGCGAGCTTGCCTTCGGCGCGGCGGCACTCGATGCGCCCGTCGACCAACGTCGCGATGCCGGCCGAATCATAGCCGCGATATTCGAGGCGGCGCAGTCCTTCGAGCAGCCCCGGCGCGACCGTATCCCGGGCGATGATGCCGATGATGCCGCACATCAGTTCTTCCTCCGTAGCCGTGCCCTGATTTCGGCCGCGCGCCGCGGCTTGTCCACCTGGTGCCCGCGGGCGATCGACAGCGCATCGGCGGGGACATCCCGGGTGATCACGCTGCCGGCAGCGACGATCGCGCGGTCGCCGACCGTGACCGGCGCCACGAACGCCGTATTCGAGCCGATGAACGCCCCTTCCCCGATTATCGTGCGGGATTTGTTAACGCCGTCGTAATTGCAGGTGATCGCGCCGGCGCCGATGTTCGTCTTCGCCCCCACGTCGGCGTCGCCGATATACGAAAGGTGGTTGGCCTTGACCCCGGCGCCGAGCCGGGCGGCCTTGACCTCGACAAAATTGCCGACATGCACCTCCTCCTCGAGGACCGCTCCTGGGCGCAGGCGGGCAAACGGGCCGACCCGCGCGCCCGTTCCGACCGCCGCCCCCTCGAGATAGGAGAACGAGCAGATCCTCGCCCCCTCGCCGACCGTGACGCCGGGGCCGAAAGTGACGTTCGGCTCGACGACGACGTCGCGGCCGAGCTGCGTGTCGGCGCTGAGGAATACGGTCTCCGGCGCGACCAGGGTCACTCCCGAATCCAGTGCCGCGCGGCGCAGCCGGCGCTGCATCAACGCCTCCGCCTCGGCGAGTTCGGCGCGGGTGTTGACGCCGAGCAATTCCTTAGTTGGAAGTTCGACCGACCGGCAGGGGAGTCCCTTTCGGCGGGCGACGGCGACGACATCGGTCAGGTAGAACTCGCGCTTGGCATTGTCGCTATCGAGCGCATCGAGGAATTCGGCGAGACGGCAAGCCTCGATCACCATGATGCCGCCATTGACGAGGCCGATCGCCTGCTCCTCGGGGCCTGCGTCGGCCGCCTCGACGATCCGTTCGAGCGCGCCGTCGGGCGCCAGCACGAAACGGCCGTAAGGTCCGGGATCGGCGGGACGCATGCCCGCGACGAGGACGGCCGCCGCGGTGCGGCGCCGCTCCGCCAATAACCGCGACAACGTCTCGGCGGTGAGAAACGGCGTATCGCCGTAGAGCACGAGAACGTCCTCGATCGAGCCCTGCGGCGCCAGGCGGCCATCGAGCGCCCCGAATGCGGTGCGCACGGCATCGCCGGTGCCGAGCGGCGCATCCTGCACGACGCTCTCCGCCGGAGCGACGATCGCGGCGACATCTTCCATTCGCGGCCCGACCACGACGAGGGTCGCGGCTGGGGATAGCGGGCGCAACGCCGCCAAAGGATAGGCGATCATCGGCCGCCCGGCGATCGGATGCATCACCTTGGGCATGGCGGATTTCATCCGTGTGCCGCTACCGGCGGCAAGAACGACTGCAGCGAATGGCGATTGGCTCATTAACTAATAACCGAAGACATTAACGGCGGCACGATTGCCCCGAGCTGCCGGAAATACAACACACACATTGTTGCAAAATGCGTCAATACCGCAAAGAATTTTGCTTCGGCATTGACCTCAACATCTTCGGCGACGGTCAACATTGCGGGCGCGGCTCGAGGTGCTGGTGGAGCCCGGCGCCATCCGGCTACGACGATCGATCGATGAAGGCGCGGCCATAGCGGGCGAACACATCGTTGAACTCGCGGACTGCAGCGCGAGGCCCTTTGGGGTACGACCAAATCGCGCTGATGACGGCGAGGAAGTCAGCGCCGGCTTCGACGAGCGGTCCGCAATTCTCTTGCGTGATGCCGCCGATCGCGCAGCACGGGACGACGGTGGTGTCACTCCAGTCGCGCAGCAATTCGGGGTCGGCGTGGTGCTTCGCGGCCTTGGTCGCGCTTGGGAAAAAGGCGCCGAAGGCGACGTAGTCGGCGCCGGCTTCGGCGGCGGTAATGGCGCGGTCGCGGCTGGCGCCGCAGGTCACCCCGACGATGCGGTCGGAGCCGAGCAGCCGTCTGGCCTCGGCGTAGGGCATGTCCTCTTCCCCGACATGCACCCCGTCGCAATCGAGCTCGGCGGCGAGGTCGGGGCGGTCATTCATGATGAATGCGACGCCGCGGTCCTGGGAGATCGGCTTTAGCACCTTAGTGGCGCGTCGAATCGCGTCGTCCTCGACATCCTTGAGGCGCAGCTGCAGGCAAGCGACATCGCCGCCGGCCAGCGCCTCCTCGAGCTCTTGAGCAAACCGGTCGGGGTCGAGCGCGGGCGGCGTAATCAGATAGAGCCGCGTCGTCGCCCGCGTCTCATTCAGCGCCAAGGCTTAATCCTTGTCTTGATAAATCTTGACGATCTTGTCGAGCATGACCAAGGCTTCCTCCTTCGGCCGGTGGTTGGCGCCATCCTTTTTAACAAACGCCCGAACCCGTTTTTTTATCAAACCGGGCGAGATTAGGCGAGAACCTCCGCGCGATGCCTCTCGACGCGCTGGAGCGCCGCAAGCTGCCGCGGTAAGACGCCCCGCTCGACCCACCTCGGAGACGACGATGCCCAAATCTCTCGTTCTTTTCCTGGCCGCCGCCTTGGTCTCAGCGGGTGCTCTGTCCTCCGACGCGGATAGCGTCCTGGCGCAAGGTGCACAGCCGAGCCTGCCCAGCGCACCGCAGCCGACCCCGAGCTTTCCGGCCGGACCGCGGTTGCCGGGGGGGCCGCCGGGCGGCTCCGGCAATTATGCCGTCAGCTCGGCGGCAAACGAGCACGCCGCCTTTTTATGGGTCGTGGACAACGTTCAGCATGCCGTCGTTTTGTGCGAAAAGGCCGACGGCGGCAAGGATTTCACCTGCATAAAGAAGCCGCTGCCTTGACAGCAGCGCCGTCGAAGCGCGACACCGAGGCCCAGCGATATTCTGATTGGCGGCAACTTAGTTGGTGGGAACTCAGCGGATGGCGCTCTCCGACGTGAAGGCTCTCACTTTCGACGTGTTCGGGACCGTGGTGAACTGGCGCGACAGCATCGCCCGAGAGGCGAAAACTTTTCTCGGGCCGAAGGGCTACGAGAAGGATTGGCACGCCTTCGCAGATCGCTGGCGGGCCCGCTATCAGCCGGCGATGGAGAAGGTGCGCAAGGGCGAGCGGCCGTGGGCCAGGCTCGACGACCTGCATCGCGAGAACCTGGTCGAGCTCTTGAGGGAATTTGAAATCGGCGGTCTCGAGGAGGGTGACATCGATCACCTCAACCGCGCCTGGCACCGGCTCAGCGGATGGCCCGACAGCGTCGAAGGGCTCACCCGCCTCAAACGCAAGTTCATCCTTGCGACATTGTCGAACGGCAATGTCGCGCTGATGGTCAACATGGCCAAATATGCCGGCCTGCCGTGGGATGTGATCCTCGGTGCGGAGATCGCCCGCGCCTACAAACCGCAGCCCGAGGCCTACGACCGCAGCGCCGCGCTGCTCGACCTCAAACCCGAGCAATGCATGATGGTGGCGGCACATAATGGCGATCTTGTCGCGGCGCGCAGCCGCGGGTTTCGCACCGCCTTTGTCAGCCGGCCGCTCGAACATGGCCCCAACAAGACCAGAGATCTCAAAGCCGAGCACGATTTCGACGTGGTAGCCGGCGATTTTATCGATCTGGCAACCAAGCTCGGCTGCTGAGGATTCAGGCGAGCCCGCCGCGTGTGGGCGCGACTGTAGTTGAACCAGTGATCCACGATGTCAACTGGTGTGCGCTCATTAGCCCCAATTTGGCGGAGCCCGAACACGCGCTGGTTCTGAAGATAAAGCTCCATTGGAGAGAGTTGCTTGCCGTTGGAGCACGAACCATCCCAGAGCGCCAACCGCGGCGAGGCTGAGCAGCGCCAGCGCCACCAAATTCATCAGCAAGTCGATCGGCATCTCTACCACGACAAGCATCAGCAGCGCGATGCCTGGGCTCGCCAGAATGAGAACCGAGATCGCCGATCCGCAAGCCGCATATCGTACACCGCGCACTGAATGACCCTCCATCCGCCTTGCTCTCGCCCATTGCCTACGCGTCGCACTTCTCCACGTCGCCGAGACCGGTTCTGAATGGCGTAGAGCTCATTTGGCCCCAAGGCTGGGGTTTCAAGTCGACGCAGAAGGCGGTCAAAAGTATCTGGACCCTTGTCAGGATTTCATCTCGAACTCTTGGATGTTTGATTTCACGGATCACCCCGATTAGGCGTATAGCTGTCCACAACCCAAGTACCGGGCCATCATCTGTCGTATAGATCATCCTATTCTCCGTTTCGATCTTTTTGGGATACGGCTATACTCTGCGCTCTCCGTCTCAGGAACGTCACTCCAGCGTCATTAACACAGCCGACAACTAAATTTTTAAACGGAGTTTGAAATGGATTTGGGGAACTTGCCGTGGTTCCTGCGGAAGCTGGAAGCCAGCGGGTTGCCCCTTACCTTGACCCCCCGCCGGCATATAGCCCAAGGAACACCAAGGCCGTCCCGGCACACATAAGGCCGATGCTCAAAGGCCGGCCAGCCGCCGCCATGCGGTGTAGAGTGAGGCTGAGCCCCATAACGACGAAGCCCGCCAAGGTCAAAATGTTCATCCCGAAGAGGATGTCTTTGGTGAACATTGCGCCGTAATACGATTTTTGGGGCCTGCCGCGCGAGCCCGACCTTATCTCCAGACCTTATCTGAGGTATAGGGTGGAGCCCTAGCGGAAGTCGCGCCCCCTGATCTCCACGTCGACGTCCTGCGTCAACTGGCGCCCCGCGGATTTCCGCTCGGCCATGGCTGAGCGGATCGGGCGCTGCGGAGGGACCTAATGCTCTTGCAGAGATGGCTCGCCGCGCTATTCGCCGTATTGGCGCTCACCGGGTGCGCCCCTGTGGCAGTCGGGCCAAGACAGACGCCGAGCGCGCCTTATCAACAAGTCGACCCGCGCGACACCGCCGGTATGCACTAACCGGATAACCGGCCCTAATGCAAATGCCAGGCCGAACCTCCCATTCTTGAGATCAAGGCACCCTATCCTAGCCATAGGGTTGCCGCCGGTTTCGAAGTAGATTGGTTAAGCCAATCAACCGGCGGACAAGTTCATGCCCCCGACCGCCGCCTCACCGCGATCCTCGCCGCCTACGTGGCGGGCTCCCGCCAGATGGTGGATGAGGAGGGCGCGCACGAGCAGCTCAATGCGCATCCCGGCGAGCTGATCAATCCGAATAGATCGAGGAGCACAACGGCGGGGTGGTGAAGAACACTCCAAAGGCTTGCGGCAGAGGGCCTCAGGCAAGTCGGAGATCGCGCGGCGCCTGGGTGTCGGCGAACGGTCAGTTTACCGGATGCTGGGCCGAGGCGGTGCCGGGGAGAGCGTGGGCGGGGCAGATCCTCCGTGAGGAACCCGCGAAAGGCGCCAGTGGTTTTACGTGCATCGCCAATTGCACTGGAGGACAGAATGACTAAGCATCTACTGGCCGGTGTGGCGCCTTCGGGTTGATGTCAGGTGTCGCTTTCGCGCAGGCTTACCCTCCCACATACCCGCCGCCGCCGCCTGCCACAACCGTAATGCCGGCCGTTCCAGTTGCTCCCGTGCCCGTCCCCAACACGTCGACGACTACCACGACCGTCGCACCGAGCCCGGACAGCGATCATCGGGAAGTGAACGTCCATAAGGAGGTCGATAGGAAGGGCAACACGGTGATCGAGAAGGACATCCACCGGGAAGGCATTACGGGCAGCACCGAGACGCATACAAAGACCGAGACCGACCGGAACGGCACCACTACCCACTCGGAGACGACCACGAAACAGGAGTAACCGCTGGCCGGCGCTCGAACCGCGAGATATCGGGCGCGACCGGGCAGGGAGAGGGCGCACGAAGTTAGCCCGCACTCAGTCCTGGAAGGGACCCGTGCCGATCCCTGCGATTTGGGAACGCGCCCGCCTCAATTGGGGTTGGCTCCTCCGGCATCCGCCGCAGGAAGGGGTCTCCGCGCCGCCTATGGGGCCCCAAGCCTCCCGGTGGGGAAAAACCCCCGCCTCCGATCCCGGATCTGGGCCAGATGGGACCCGGAACCCGCGCTGGAGCTGGTGATCCGGCCCGTGGGCGCTTGGGCGCGGGGTTCGGACGGGGCGGAGGGCCGTGGTAAGGGCAAGGATTGACCTTCGCGCGCGTGGGCGCGTGGCGGGTGAGGGTGGAGGAGCCTCGGCGCGGGGCACCTCGGGGGAAACCGCAAGAGGGTTCGCTCGCTGTTCGCTAGGGAGGCCGCGTTGATCGGCCAAAAAGCGGTCCTGCCGCTTACCTCTCGCTTACCCAGAAAATCGGCGGTCGCCGCTCTGGTACTCTAAGTGCCTGAAAAGTATGGTGGGCGCGACTGGGATTGAACCAGTGACCCCTACGATGTCAACGTAGTGCTCTCCCGCTGAGCTACGCGCCCGTAACCATGGTCGGGGTGGGACGAGGGTGTAGCGAAAATGCGGACGGCAGGCAAGCCACGGGGAGCTGAGTTCACCGCCGGGTCCGGCGCGGCATTAGGCGGTGCCTGAGAGGAAAGGGCCGACGGCCTGCAGGAAGGCCTGCGGCTGCTCGGCATGGACCCAGTGCCCGGCGCCTTCGATGCGGGCGATCCGAGCTTGTGGGAATAGATGCCGGATTAAGGGTTCGTGCTCGGGTTGGATGTAGTTGGAGCGGGCGCCCGCGACGAACAATACCGGTCCCGGATAAGCAGTGCCGGCCGGGAGGTTGGGAAAGCCGACGATTTGCGGGAAGTTGCGCTCGATCGCTTCCAGGTTGAGGCGCCAATGGGCGGCGTTTTCATCGATGACCAAATTCTGCAGCAAGAAAGCGCGCTCGGCGGGGTCGGGAACCGCCTCGGCCAACGCGACATCAATCTCGGCGCGCCGCTTGACGCCGCGAAGATCGACCGCCCGCATCGCGCGGATATAGGCGAGCAGGTTTGGCGGATTGGCAGCCGGGGCGATATCGACGACGACCAGCCGGTCGACCTCGGCGGGATGAAGCAGGGCCATCAGCATGGCGACCTTCCCGCCCATGCTGTGCCCCACGAGCGCGGCATGACCGATGCCGCGGGCGCGAAGCGATGCCCGCAAATCCTCGACCATTTCGCCGTAGGACATCCCGTCCGCCCAAGGCGAGACGCCGTGATTGCGCAGATCGAAGGTCAGAACGCGGTGGCGGGCTGCGAGGTGCTGGGCAACCGACCGCCAATTGCGGCCGGAACCGAACAGTCCATGCAGGATAGCAACCGGCGGTCCGGAACCGAATTCATTGGCGGCGAGCTCGAGCGGCATGTCTATTCCCTTTCGTGCAGAACAAAGATCCGCTTCCATGTAGAATTGATGCGCAATACCGATGGGGACGGCTTGTGGGAGGAGGATAGGTTTGGCAATGCAGGGTTTGATGTCGGAGCGGCCACTGCTGATCTCGACTATCATCAAGCACGCGGCGCTTTATCATCGCGACACGGAAATCGTCACGCGAACCGTCGAAGGCCCGCTTCACCGCTATACATACGGGGAGGCCGAGCGTCGCTCGAAACGGCTCGCGCGGGTGCTGCTGAAGCTGGGCGTCAAACCCGGCGATCGGGTCGGCACCCTCGCCTGGAACACCTTTCGCCACTTCGAGCTCTATTACGCGATCTCAGGTATCGGCGCGATCTGCCACACGATCAACCCTCGGCTGTTTGATGAACAGATCGTCTACATAGTCAATCATGCCGCGGACCGGTTGCTCTTCGTCGATACGAGCTTTGTCCCGCTCATCGAGCGGCTGGCGCCGCATCTCCCGACAGAATGCCGGATCGTATGGATGACCGAGGAAGGCGCCGAGCCCGCAACCGCCCTTCCACGCCTCGGTTTCTACGAGGCGCTTATTGGGACCGAGGACGACGATTTCGAGTGGCCCGAATTCGACGAGCGCACCGCCTCCTCGCTTTGCTATACCTCGGGCACCACCGGTAATCCGAAGGGCGTCCTTTACAGCCATCGCTCTACCCTGCTGCACGCATTCGGGATCTCGCTGCCCGACGCGATCTCGATCTCGGCGTCTGACGCGGTCTGCCCGGTGGTTCCGATGTTCCATGTCAACGCCTGGGCGATCCCCTATGCGGCGCCGATGCAGGGCGCCAAGCTCGTGCTGCCGGGCCCGCGGTTGGATGGTCAAAGCCTTTATGAGCTCTTCGAGGCGGAGCAGGTCACGCTCGGCCTTGGCGTGCCGACGGTGTGGCGCGGCTTCGAGGCGCACCTCTGCGCGACAGGCGCACGCTGCTCGACCCTTCGCCGGATTCTATCGGGTGGCTCCGCAGTGCCGCCATCGATGGTCGAAGCCTTCGCCGGTCACGGCATCGATGTACGGCAGGGCTGGGGGATGACCGAAATGAGCCCGCTCGGCACGACGGCCACGCTCAAAGCGAAGCATCGTGGCCTCAACCCCGACGCACAGTTAAAGCTGAAGGCCAAGCAGGGCCGCCCGGTTTTCGGTGTCGAGATGAAGGTGGTCGACGATGCCGGTCAGCGACAGCCCCACGACGGTGAATCGATGGGCGAGTTGCTGGTGCGCGGTCCGTGGATCGTCAGCGGCTATTTCGAGGATGCCGAGGCGAGCGCCGCGGCGATGGACGACGAGGGCTGGTTCCGCACCGGTGATGTCGCGACGATCGACCCCGACGGCTATATGCAGATCATGGACCGGCGCAAGGACGTCATCAAATCCGGCGGCGAGTGGATCAGCTCGATCGACCTCGAAAACGCCGCCATTGCTCATCCCGATGTCGCCGAAGCGGCAGTCATAGCCGTCCCTCACCCGCGCTGGGCCGAGCGGCCGCTGTTGGTCGTGACGCCGCTGGCCGACTGCCGGCCGGAATGCGACGACCTGCTCGCATTTCTCGCCGAGCGCTTTCCGCGCTGGATGCTGCCGGACGATGTCGTGGTTCTCGACGAACTGCCGCACACCGCGACCGGAAAGGTTATGAAAATCCGCCTGCGCGAGATGTTCCGCAACCACCAACTGCCCGAGCGTTGATATGCCCGGCATCCATCCCCATCCTCGGGGGATGAGCGTCATCGTTCGTTTCGCCCCCTCTCCGACCGGGTTTCTGCATATCGGCGGGGCGCGGACCGCGCTCTTCAACTGGCTCTTTGCGCGGCACCATGGGGGCAAGTTCCTGCTGCGCATCGAGGACACCGACCGCATTCGGTCGACCCCCGAGGCGGTCGCAGCGATCATCGAGGGGCTCGACTGGCTCGGCCTCGAGTGGGACGGCGAGGTCGTCCAGCAGTTCGAGCGCGCGCCGCATCACGCTGAAATCGCGCGTCAGTTGCTCGCCGCGGGACACGCCTATTACTGTTATTGCACCCCGGCCGAGCTGGACGCGATGCGCGAGCGGGCCCGGGCCGAGAAGCGCTCGGTGCGCTATGACGGGACCTGGCGCGACCGCGATCCGTCCGAGGCTCCTGCCGGCGTTGCGCCGGCGATCCGGCTGAGAGCGCCGCAGCACGGTTCGACGACGGTTCACGACCTCGTCCAGGGCGAGGTTACAGTCGCCAACACCGAGCTCGACGATCTGATCATCCTGCGGGCGGACGGCACGCCGACCTACAATTTTTCGGTCGTCGTCGACGACCACGACATGGGCATTACCCATGTTATCCGCGGCGACGACCACCTCAACAATGCGTTTCGCCAGAAGCAGATCTATGACGCGCTCGGCTGGGCGGTCCCCGAATTTGCGCATGTCCCGCTGATCCACGGACCCGACGGCGCGAAATTGTCGAAGCGGCATGGCGCCCTCGGTGTCGACGCGTATCGCGAACTAGGGTACTTGCCCGAGGCTCTTCGAAACTATCTGCTGCGCCTCGGCTGGAGCCACGGCGATGACGAGATTATCTCGACCGAACAGGCGATCGAATGGTTCGATATCGACGCCGTCGGCCGCGCGCCGGCGCGCTTCGACTTCGCCAAGCTCGACAATCTGAATGGCCATTACATCCGCGCTGCCGAGGACGAGCGCCTCGTCGCGCTAGTCGCGCCGAGACTTGAAAAGCTGGTCGGAAAGCCGCTCACCGATATCGAGCTGCGGCGCCTGCGAGAGGCTATGCCCGAGCTCAAGTTGCGCCCCACGACACTAATCGAGCTCGCCGACAACGCACGTTTTCTTGTCGCGTCCCGCCCGATCGTGATGGATGAGCGGGCGGCAGCTCTGCTGTCCAAAGACAACATTGCTAGCAACCATCGAGACCTCCTGCTAGAGGCAGCGCGGCGGCTCCGAACTCTTGACGAACCCGCTTGGGACCCATCGGCCCTGAGCAAAACGCTTTTGAGCCAAACGCTTCGCGATCTCGCCAAGGAGAGAAACGTGAATTTCGGAGTGTTGGCTCAAGCGTTGCGCGCAGCATTGACCGGCTCGCTCGCGTCCCCCGGCATTTTCGAAGTGATGTGCTTCCTCGGCCGGGAGGAGAGCCTGGGACGGATTGCCGATGCAGCCGGATCGGCGGGTTGACAGGCGCGTTTGCCAAGTGCGCTCTACAAGCCTATTTTGCACTGCATCACGCAACCGCCAGCAGGCTTAGCGATAGAGGTGGATCGATGGACGGCAACAACATGATCACCGGAACGATGACGCTTACCGACAATGAAACCGGCAAGTCGATCGATCTTCCGGTGATTGGCGGATCAATCGGCCCGCGCGTCATCGATATCCGCAAGCTGTACGCGCAAACCGGGCACTTCACCTACGATCCGGGGTTCATGGCGACGGCGGCATGCCGCTCGAACATTACTTATATCGACGGCGACGAAGGTATTTTGCTGTACCGCGGCTACCCGATCGAGGAGCTCGCGGACCACAGCGACTTTATGGAAGTCTCCTATTTGCTGCTCTACGGGGAGCTGCCCACGGCGAAGGAGAGGGAGAAGTTCGTCCACGACATCACCCACCACACGATGGTGCACGAGCAGCTCAGCACGTTCTTTCGCGGCTTTCGTCGCGATGCACACCCGATGGCGGTCCTGTGCGGCGTGGTCGGCGCCCTTTCGGCCTTCTACCACGACTCCACCGACATCCACGACCCGTACCAACGGATGGTCGCGTCTTATCGCCTGATCGCCAAGATGCCGACGATCGCGGCGATGGCATTCAAATATTCGGTCGGACAGCCTTTCATTTATCCGAACAACTCGCTGAGCTACGCCGAGAATTTCCTGCACATGACGTGGGCGGTTCCTTGCGAGGATTACAAAGTGAGCCCGGTTCTGGCGAAGGCCATGGACCAGATCTTCATTTTGCACGCCGACCATGAGCAGAACGCGTCGACGGCGACGGTGCGCAACGCCGGATCGAGCGGCGCCAACCCCTTCGCCTGCATCGCCGCCGGCATCGCATCCTTGTGGGGCCCGGCGCATGGCGGCGCCAACGAGGCGGTGCTGAAGATGCTCGGGCGCATCGGCGACAAGAAAAATATTCCTGAATTCATCAGCCACGTGAAAAACAAAAACGAACACGAAATCCAATACGGCTTTGGCCATCGCGTGTACAAAAATTACGATCCCCGCGCCCGCGTGCTCCGCGACAGCTGCCACGAGGTGCTCGATGAGCTCGGCATCAAGAACGACCCGTTGCTCGATCTGGCAATGGAGCTCGAAAAGATTTCACTCGACGACGAATATTTCATCAGCCGCAAGCTGTACCCGAACGTCGACTTTTATTCGGGGATTATCCTGAAGGCGATGGGGTTTCCGACATCGATGTTCACCGTTCTGTTCGCGATCGCGCGCACCGTCGGCTGGGTCGCGCAATGGACCGAGATGATCGCAGATCCCGATTCCAAGCTCATGCGTCCGCGCCAGCTGTTCACCGGTTCCACAGAGCGCCACTACGTTCCGGTCGAAAGGCGCGGTTGAGTCAATCTGTTCAGCTTATCCCGTAGTGCGGAGAAGGTGAAAGCGGCTGTCGGCTTCTGAACCTGGACGCCCCCGCGCGCGCTACTGTATCAATGGGTATCGGACCCGTGGTGCCGCCGCGGCCTTGGAAAGACGATCACGGGTTTTTCGGGAGGAGGTTGTCGCATGCCGGATTACAAGCTGATTTCCGCCAACTCTCACGTCAGCGAACCGCCCGATCTGTGGGCGACCCGTGTCGACAAGCAATACCGCGAGCGGGCGCCGCAGCTGATGGTCAACCCGCCTGGCAAGGAGGGCGCCTATTTCTTTTACGAAGGCTACGCGCCGCACCCGATCGGCATCGGCCTCGGCGCCGGCAAGAGCCCCGAGGAGCTGAAGGAGTTCCTGACCAAGGCGACCTATGCCGATGCCCGGCCGGGCGGCTGGGACCCAGCCGCGCGGATGAAGGACAATGAACTCGACGGGGTTGAGGCCGACGTGCTCTACACGACTCTCGGCTTCCGCATCTTCTGGCTGAAGGATCCCGGACTGCAGGCGGACTGCTTCCGCGTCTACAACGATTGGCTCGCCGAATTCGTCAGCTATGACCCGAAGCATATGGCCGGGCTGCCGATGATCTCGCTTTACGACCCTGCGGCCGGGGCACGCGAGCTCGAGCGCTGCGCCAAGATGGGCCTCAAGGGGGCGATGATCTGGTGCTCGCCGCCCGAGGGGCAGCCTTACAGCTCGGACATCTACGACCCGTTCTGGGCGGCGGCGCAGGAATTGAAGATGCCGGTCAGCCTGCACGCGATCACCGGCATGGGCATGGAGAGCCAGTACAATTGGGGAGAGCGCTACATGCGCTCCACCGTGCTATCGCACGAGGTCGAAAAGTCCTTCAGCGTACTGATCTTCTCGGGCGTGCTCGACCGCTTCCCGGAATTGCAGATCGTCTCGGCCGAGAACAATATCGGCTGGCTGCCGTATTATTTGCAGCGCATGGACCGTGCTTTCGAGCGCCAGCGCATCTCTGCCGGCTTTACGAACAAGCTGAAGCCGAGCGAATATTTCCAGCGCCAGATGTGGGCCACCTACATCGATGATTACGTCGGCGTCGCCAACCGCCACTTCATTGGCGTCGACAAGCTGATGTGGTCTTCGGACTACCCGCACCAGGCTTCGACCTGGCCGCATTCGCAGGACGTCGTGGCGCGCGACTTCAAGGACGCCAGTCCCGAAGATCGGCTCAAGATCACGCGCGCCAACGCGGCAAGGCTCTACGGCTTCGCGGTTTAAGCGCACCCCGGCCGCATAGTCGGGATTGCGGCGCCGTCACTCCGCAGCGCTGCGGATTTCGGCCGGGCCGGTCAGCGAGAAGCGGTCGAGCACCCGCCCTGGGCCTCTCGCGAGCCGGCAATATTCCGATCGCGGCGATGCTCGGATTTCGCACACCTGCTCAGCGGCTGAGCATCACGCGAGGGCTGGTCCGGGAATGAGGTCCGGATGCGATCCGGCGATCCCGGCCCGGATCGGCCCCGCGCACGGCGCGAAGGCCCGGACCTGACGATGTTCGCTACAAGAACCGTGCCAGCCCGCGTGACGGAAGGCGCGCTATTTCTTCGACTTTTTTCGGCCCGAGCTCGCGGTGGCTCGCTCGGAGGCCTTCGCCTTCCTGGGCTTCTCGGCAATGTGCACTTCTACTTCGGCCTCGATCTGCCGCGCCGCACGATGCCAATGCTCCTCGTGCCTGCCGTGCGGTTGCCCCTCGGCTTCCCAAAACAGATAAGCGCGCTGCTCGATACGCTTTACCCTCTCCGCATCCATCAGCCTTCTCCAAGCTTCCCTGCGCGTAACCTAAGGCGCGCCGCTTTGCGCCGCAAAATACCGGCTGCCCGCGTCGGGAGCGCGGCTTGCCGGCCGCGCATCGGCGCTCGTAGGATGGCGAATCGGCCTGTTCGAAAAAGGGGAATCGCGATGCCGCACCTGACAACCGACGACGGAATCCGCCTCTACTACGAGGAGACGGGCAGTGGTACCCCGATCGTATTTGTCCACGAATTCGCGGACGATTATCGCGGTTACGAGGGGCAGATGCGGTATTTCGGGCGGCGATATCGCGCCATCGCCTTCAACGCCCGCGGCCACCCGCCATCCGATGTGCCGGAGGACGCGGGGCGCTATTCGCAGGACCGGGCGCGCGACGATATCCGAGCAGTCCTCGACGCGCTTTCGATCGGCAAAGCCCATATCGTCGGTATTTCGATGGGCGGGTTTGCGACATTGCATTTCGGCCTGGCCTACCCGGATCGCGCGCTGTCGCTGGTCGTAGCCGGCTGCGGGTATGGCGCCGAGCCTAGAAAACGCCAGCAATTCCATGACGAAACTGCCAAAACCATTGCTCTGATCGAAGGGCGGGGCATGGGCGAGGCGAGCAAGGTCTATTCGCAGGGTCCGAGCCGGGTGCAGTTCCAAAACAAGGACCCGCGCGGCTGGGCCGAATTTGCCGCGCATCTCGCCGAGCATTCGACCCGGGGCTCGGCGTTGACGATGCGCGGCGTTCAGGCACGCCGGCCGTCGCTGTGGGACCTGACCGACCGCATGCGAAATCTCGAAGTGCCGACCTTGATCATGACCGGCGACGAGGACGATCCCTGCCTCGAGCCGGGTTTCCTGATGAAGCGCACGATCCCGAGCGCCGCGCTCGTCGTTTTCCCCAACACCGGGCACGCGGTCAACCTTGAGGAGCCGGATCTCTTCAACCGGACCTGCGCCGATTTCTTTCACCAGGTCGAGAGCGGGCGCTGGCCGCGCCGCGACCCTCGCTCGGTCACCGGCTCGATACTTGGCGTAAGGTGACTGCGGAACCGGAATTCACACTCGGCATCGAGGAGGAGTATTTCCTCGTCGACAAGACGACGCGCGACGTCGTCGGCGATCCGCCCGACGGCATGCTGGCCGAATGCGAGGCGTTGCTGGGCGCCCAGGTCAGCCCCGAATTTCTGCGCTCGCAAATCGAGATCGGGACCCGGGTCTGCGCAAGTCTAGAAGCGGCGCGAGCGGATCTTCGGCGATTACGTGGGACGATCGCCTCGGTCGCGGCGGGCTACGGCATGGCGCCGGTTGCCGCGGCGACGCATCCGTTGGCGCGATGGGAGGCGCAGAAGACCACCGAGCGCGTGCGCTACCAGAGCCTCGAGAGCGATCTGCAGGGCGTCGGGCGGCGCCTCGCGATTTGCGGGATGCACGTCCATATCGGCATCCCTGACGACGAGCTGCGCATCGATTTGTTGAACCAGGCCTCGTATTTCCTGCCGCACCTTTTGGCATTGTCGACCTCGTCGCCGTTTTGGCAGGGCGAGAACACCGGATTGAAGTCCTATCGGCTCGCCGTCTTCGACGAGATGCCGCGCACCGGCACTCCCGAGCGGTTCGCCAGCTGGGGCGAATACCGGCGGCATGTCGACATTCTGGTCGGCGCCGGGCTGATCGAGGACGCCACCAAATTGTGGTGGGATTTGCGGCCGAGCGACCGCTTTCCGACGCTGGAAATGCGCATCACCGACTGCTGCACGACATTGGAGGACACGCTGTCGATCGCAGCCCTGTTCCGCTGCCTGTTGCGCATGCTGTGGCGCCTGAAGCGCGAGAACCAGCGTTGGCGGCTCTATTCGCGCATGCTGATCGACGAGAACCGCTGGCGCGCCCAGCGCTACGGGTTCGACCAGGGTCTCGTCGATTTCGGCAGGGGCGCGATCGTTCCCTACGCCGAACTCTTGGAAGAGATCCTCGCGCTCGTCGACCAGGATGCGCGCCATTTCGGTTGCCTCGCCGAGGCGTCGCACGCGCGTGAGATCCTCGCCCGCGGCACCAGCGCCGACCGTCAGCTCGCCGTCTTCGAGCAAGCCCTTTCCGCGGGTGCTACACGCATCGAGGCTCTGGCCGCCGTTGTAGATTGGTTAATCGCCGAAACCACCCGCGGCGTGTAACGGCGCGACCCGCTCCCACTCGGCGCGCACCAGGGGAACTCGTTCGCGCGGCAAGCGGCCGGCGCGTGCGGCGGCGCATTCTCCCGGCGCCAACCGCGTGAACGCCCAAACCGCAGTGGCGCGAACGAGGGGAGAGTGGTCATCGAGGCAGCGACGTGCCGCGGCCAGCAATTCCGGTTCCCCTGGGGTCGCGTTGCCGATCGCGATCAGCACATTGCGCACAAACCGGTCGCGGCCGGTGCGCTTGACCGGGGATCCGGCAAACATTTCGCGGAATGCCGCATCGTCGAGCGCGGCCAACTCGGCCAGCCGTGGCGCCGTCAGCTCCGCGCGCGGCAAAAAGTCGGGCTCGGTCGCGGCTCGGGCAAATTTGTTCCACGGGCAAACTGCGAGGCAATCGTCGCAGCCATAGATGCGATTGCCGATCAGCGGTCGCAGCTCCATGGGGATCATCCCCTTGTGCTCGATCGTCAAATACGAGATGCAGCGCCGCGCATCGAGCCGGTGGGGCGCCGGAAACGCCGCTGTCGGACAAACGTCCAGACAGCGATGGCAGGAGCCGCAGTGATCAATTTCGGGGGCGTCGGGCTCGAGTTCGAGGCTCAGATAAATCTCGCCGAGGAACAGCCAGGAGCCAAACCGCCGCGAGACGAGGTTGGTGTGCTTGCCCTGCCAGCCCAGCCCGGCGCGCTCGGCGAGCGGCTTTTCCATGACCGGCGCCGTATCGACAAAGAGCTTGAGCGCGCCCGGCCACCGCGCCTCGATCCAATGCGCGAGCGCCTTCAGCCGGCGCTTCAGAGTGTCGTGATAGTCGCGACCACGGGCATAGACCGAAACGACGCCGCGGTTGCGCCTTTCCGTGAGCGCCAGCGGGTCGTCCTCGGGTGCATAATTGACGCCGAGCACGACGACCGTGCGCGCTTCGGGCCACAGCGCTCGCGGATCGCCGCGCCGCGCCGCAGTGCAGGCGAGCCAGCCCATGTCGCCGTGATAGCCGCGCGAGATGAATTCGCCGAGCCCGGCGCGCGCCTCGGCATCGAGATATGCCTCGGCAAACCCGACCGCGTCAAAACCCGAGGCGAGTGCGCGGTCGCGGATCGCCTCGCGGATCGGATCGGCCATCCTACCCTTCAACCTCGTCCGCGATAGGGAGCGACGCCGGGATCGGGAAGCCACAGCCCGGCGGGCGGGTCACCGGTCTGGTAGAATATGTCGATCGGGATGCCGCCGCGCGGGTGCCAGTAGCCGCCGATCCGCAGCCACTTTGGCGTTAGGGTGTCTACGATCCGACGAGCGATCGTCAAGGTGCAGTCTTCGTGAAAGGCGCCGTGGTTGCGAAACGCGCCGAGATAGAGCTTCAGCGACTTGCTCTCGAGGATCGTCGCCTCGGGCACATAATCGATGACGAGGTGCGCGAAGTCGGGCTGACCGGTGACCGGGCAGAGCGAGGTGAATTCGGGGCAGGTGAAGCGCACGGCGTAGAGGAGCCCCAGATGAGGATTGGCCACCGTCTCGAGCACCGCCATGTCCGGGGACTCCGGTAATACCGAGCGGTGTCCGAGCTGGGTGAGGCTCATCCTTCGCTCTCGAAAGCGGCGACAAACGCTGGGAATGAACCGGCCTCGATCGCCGCCCGCATCGCCGCCATCAAATCGGCATAGTACTGCAAATTATGCGCGGTCAGCAGCATGCTCCCGAGGATCTCGCCGGCGCGGCTCAAATGGTGCAGATAAGCGCGGCTGTAACCGGTGCAAGCGGGGCAGCGGCATTCCGGGTCGAGCGGCGCCGGGTCGTCGGCGTGGCGGGCGTTGCGCAGGTTCACGACGCCTCGCCGTGTAAAGGCCTGCGCGGTGCGCCCCGAACGCGTCGGCAAGACGCAATCGAACATGTCGATGCCGCGCAGCACAGCGCCGACCAGATCGGCGGGTTTCCCGACCCCCATCAGATAGCGCGGGCGGTCCTCCGGCAGGGCGGGGACCGTCGCGTCGAGCACCGCAAAGGTCGTCTCCTGCCCCTCGCCGATCGCCAGCCCCCCGACCGCGTAGCCGTCGAAGCCGATGCCGATCAATTTCTCGGCGGAACGCAGGCGCAGATCGGGGTGAACGCCGCCCTGGACGATGCCAAAGATGCCGTGCCCCGTTCGCTCGACAAAGGCGCGGCGCGAACGCTCGGCCCAGCGCATCGACAATTCCATAGAACTCTCGACCGCCTCGCGCGACGCGGGGTAGGGCGTGCACTCGTCCAACGCCATTGTTATATCGGCGCCGAGCAGATGCTGGATCGCGATCGACCGTTCCGGCGTCAGCTCGTAGAGGCTGCCGTCGAGGTGCGAGCGAAAGGTGACGCCGGTCTCGGCGATGGTCCGGCGGGCCGCCAATGACATGACTTGAAAACCGCCGGAATCGGTCAGGATCGCGTATGGCCAATTCATAAAGCGGTGCAGGCCGCCGAGCCCCGCGATGCGCTCTGCACCGGGACGCAACATCAAGTGATAGGTGTTGCCGAGGACGATCCTCGCGCCGGTCGCCGCCACCCCCTCGGGGGTCATCGCCTTGACCGTGCCGGCGGTGCCGACCGGCATGAATGCCGGCGTCTCGACAGCACCGTGAGCGGTCGTCAGCCGCCCGCGCCGCGCCGCGCCGTCGCGCACCAGAACCTGGAAGCCGATCATGTTTTTTGCCGCTTGCCCTCACCCGCCTCGCTGCGCTCGGCACCCTCTCCCGCGGTGCAGGAGAGGCGCCACGACGCATTCGGCAAAAAACTCCTCTACCGCACCGCGGGAGAGGGGGGACCCAGCCCCCTCCCCTTCCCTCCCCCGCACGCGGGTGAGGGTTAGGGTGGGGGCTTGGTGGGTGAGGGTAGTGCCGCGTTCCAGCAAGCGGGGATCATTTCTCGCGAAGGGGCTAATAGGTTTGAAACACGCGCTGGATCTCGACCACGTCGTCGGTCGCGAGCAGCGCGAGCATCAGCAATATGCGGGCCTTCTGCGGCGTGAAATCCTCGCCGGCGACGATGCCGCTCTCGCGCAATCGTCGGCGCGGGGCGACGCGGCCGGTCGCACGGCTGCATTGCAGGACGACGACCCCGGATTTGGCGGCGCGCTCGAAGGCGGCGCGCTGCTCGGGGGTGGGGCTTCCCGGGGCAAAGCCGGCCGAGACGAGGCCACGCGCGCCGGCCGCAACCGCGGCATCGACCAGCGCCCCGTCGGCGCCGGCATAAGAATAGACGATGTCGACCCGCGGCAGCGTGGTCAGCTCAAGGCCCGCAAAGGGTGTATCGGGCGTGTGGGCGCGCGACGGGGCGCGATAGAAATGCACCCCGTCGCCGTCGATATGGCCGAGCGCACCAAAATCGATCGACCGGAACGTCTGCACGCGATACGTCGAGGTCTTGACGACGTCGCGGGCCGCATGGATCTCGTCGTTGAGCACTACGAGAACACCCTTGCCCTGCGCGTCGGATGACCCGGCGACGCGCAAGGCGTTGACGAGGTTCATCCCGGCATCCGTGCCGAGCGCGCTGGCGGGACGCTGCGCGCCGACGAGCACTACGGGATGCGCCGTGGCGAGGGTGAGGTTGAGGAAAAAGGCGGTTTCCTCGAGGGTCGCAGTGCCGTGCGCAATGACGAAGCCGG
>CAWEWR010000025.1:0-89342 GCA_963812675.1 uncultured Alphaproteobacteria bacterium
GCGCCTGCCGTATCTCGATAAATCCGACCTGCTGCCCGAGCACCAGGACCTTCTGGCGCGAAACCTCAACCTCTACCGGGTGCTCGCGCACAGTCCGCGCGCCGCGCGCAGCCTCAATACGCTGGCGCGATACATCCGCGATGGCAGCCGCCTCGACCCGCGGCTGCGCGAGCTCGCCATTCTTCAGGTGAGCTATCTGACCCGCTCGGCTTGGGGGTACTCTCACCACATCAGGATCGGCCGAGAGATCGGCCTTTCGGACGACAACATCCGCGCTGTCGCCGACGAAACCGCCGGGCGGGCGACCAACCTCGACGCACTTGCAAAGACCGTGTTGCGCGCCGCCCGCGAGATCACGACCGGGCTATCCGTCTCCGACAAGACCTTTGCCGCGTTGCGCCCGCAGCTCGATGACGAGCGGCTCACCGACCTGATGGTTACAATTTCTTATTATAATGGCCTTGTACGCCTGCTAGAGACGATGCAAGTCAACGTCGAGGAGGATTACCTCCCTTATCTGGACGAGTTTCCGCTCCCGCGAAGCTGAGCGAATCCTCAGTCCTCGTCAGCGGCTCGCCAAGGCGCGGGCGAGTTGGCTTACGGCTTCCTGATGCTTCTCGTTTCTGATTTCGGCAAAGTTGCGAGCGATCTCCAGCAGCATACGCTGATGTGGCGTGATCTGCTTCGGTCCTTCTTCACCGATGCCCTCGTAAAAGTAGGTGATCGGAGCGCTCAACGCGCGCGCAATCTCGAACAGCCGCCCAGCCGAGACGCGATTGATGCCGCGCTCGTATTTATGAGCCTGTTGATACGTCACCCCGATCATCTCAGCGAGCTGCTGCTGGGTCAGGCCCAGCATGATGCGGCGTTCGCGGATCCGGCTTCCGACATGATCGTCGATTGTGGCGGTCGACCGCCCTCTCTTCGGTTTGGCCATGGTTTTCACCCGTGTAAGTATTCCTCCGACGTGCTGATCGTCGCCTGCTCGTATCCATTAACGCGATAAAGCCGGGTTTAATTCCAACGCTTCAACGCAAGGGCCAGAACAGAAGGATCAGAGGAACGCCGATCCCAACAACGATCAGCGAGAGCGGCAATCCCAATTTCCAGTAATCCGCGAAGTGGTATCCGCCGGGTCCCATAACAAGAGTGTTTGATTGATGGCCGATCGGCGACAAAAAATCGGATCCCGCGCCAAGCGCCACGGCAATCAAGAACGGATCGATCTTGTACCCCAAGCTTTGGGCCAGCTCGGCCGCGATCGGCCCCATGACCAAAACGGCGGCGGCGTGATGCAGGATTGGCGTTACCAGCATCGTCACCGCGAGAATCACCGCGAGGATCCCGTAGGCGGGCAGATGGGCGGCAAATCCCGAAATCAGGCCGGCGAGCAGATCCGTCGTACCGGTGCTCTTGACCGCCTCGCCGATCGGGATCAGCGCGCCGATCATGATCAGGATCGGCCACTCGACCGCGGCATAGAGCTCGCTCAAGCTGAGCAGGCCGAGAAGAGCAATCGCGAGCGCCGCGGCCACAAAGGCGATCTCCGCCGGCACCAGTCGAAACGCGGCCGCGGCCATTGCCAGCGCCAGGATTGCGACCGGCAACAACAGTTGGCGGCGGCGCCCGAGCCGCAATTGACGCTCGGCCAGCGGCAGGCAGCCGAAAGTCGCCAGCGTTTCAAAAATCGCTGCCCGACGCCCCTGGAACACGATCGCATCGCCGAGTTGGAACTTCAGACGGCGCAGCCGAACCGCCGTTTGCCGCCCACGCCGGCTGATTGCCAGGACGTTGAGGCCGTATCGCTCGCGCAGATGCAGATCCGCGGCTGAACGGCCGATCAGCTCCGAATCGGCGGTGACCACCGCCTCGACCGTGGCGAGCCGGTTCGGGTCCAATTCGGCCGGCACGAGAGCGGCATCGTGCTTGGCTTCCGCACCCTGGGACTCAGCGCCTTCGGCCACTTCGGGCAGCTCCTCGCTGCCGATGACCTCGAGCTTGCCGTCGCTGATGAACTGTTCGAGCGCCTGCGGGTCTGCCTCGACGACGAGCAGATCATTCGCAAGAACAGCCCAGCTTCCGCCCGGGACATACCGCCGATATTCGTCGCGAACGATGGCAACAACAGTTACGGCGCCGCCGGCCGCATCCTCGAGCTCGGCCACCCTTCGGCCGGCAAACGAAGAGCCCGGCCCGACCCTGAGCTCGCTCGTGTAATCCTCGATCTTGAACGCCGTGTCGGCTGCCGTGGAGCGCCGGCCACGCGGGATCAGACGCCAGCCGAAACTCAGGAACACCACCCCGCAGAGCGCGGTGCCGAAGGCGACCGGAAAAAAATCGAACATGTGAAAGGGTGCGCCTTCGAGCTCCTGCCGCACGGTCGCGGTCAACATGTTCGGCGATGTGCCGATCAACGTCATCGAGCCGCCGAGCAGCGAGGCAAAGCTGAGCGGCATCAGAAATTCCGAGGGCGACCGGTCGTTTCGCCGCGCCACCTGAAAGGCCACCGGCATGAAAATCGCCAGCGCCCCGACATTTTTCACAAACGCCGAAAGGGCAGCGACGCAAGCCGCCAGCACGCCGACCTGCAAGGAGGACGAGCGCAGCAACGGGGCGAGCCAACGGACCAGGACCTCGACGGCACCCGACCGGGCGATTGCGGCACTGACGATCAGTGCACCCGCGATCAGCGGCACGACAGGGTTCGAATAACCGGAGAAGGCATGGTCGGCCGGGACGATGCCGGCGAGCACGGCGACCAGGAGCGCCAGCAATGCGACGAGGTCGTAGCGAATCCTGTCCCACAGAAACAGGACGATCATGCCGCCCAAAACGGCAAGAGAGACGGTTTGGTCGCGACTCACTATGCCATGCGGGGAGATATGAGCGTCTCGGCCGCCCTCCGGGTTATCATTCCCGCCAGGCGTCCGCCCGCGTCGAGAACCGGCATCTGCTCGATGCGGTGCTCGGCCATGCGTTCGGCGACACTCTCTGCCGTGTCTTCCTCGGTGCATGTGAAGAGGGAGGAGGACATCACCTGAGACACCGGCGTGGCAATAGGATCGAGACCGGCAGCGACCAAACGGATCAGGATGTCGCGAATGGTCAAGATCCCGACGACGCTGTCCTCGACCCCGACGAGGATCACCCGGCTATCTATATCAGCGATTGCCCGCGCGGCGCTCTGCACCGTGTCCTCGGCTGGAACGAGCGTCACATCCGGCAGCATCAGCTCGGAAACCCGCATTCGCTCGACCTCTCGATTGCCCCGCAGGGTTAACACTGTGGCAAGCGCAGTGTCTCGAACCGAACGCATGTGTTGCGGCGCTGAGGCCACGGCGGCAAGGTACCGGATCCGGCGTTTTGAGAGGACACCATGACCGAACCAGTCGGCTTGGCGCGCGGCCTCACCAATTATGGCGACCCCGATTTTGCGCTCTACCTGCGGCGCTCCTTTGCGCGCTCGATGGGGTATTCGACCGATCTTCTGGCGCGGCCGGTGATCGGCATCGCCGACACCTCTTCCGGCTTCAACAATTGCCACCGGCACCTCCCCGAGCTGATCGAGGCGGTCAAGCGCGGCGTGCTGGCGATGGGCGGGTTGCCGCTGACTTTTCCGACGATTTCGCTCGGCGAGGTGTTTCTCAGCCCGACCAGCCTGATGTTCCGCAATCTGATGGCGATCGACACCGAGGAGATGATCCGCGCCCAGCCGATGGATGCGGTCGTGCTGGTCGGCGGCTGCGACAAGACCGTGCCGGCGCAGCTGATGGGCGCGATCTCGGCCAATCGGCCGGCCATCGGGCTCGTCGCCGGTCCGATGCTGACCGCGCGCTGGCATGGCGAGCGGCTCGGCGCCTGCACCGATTGCCGGCGGTTCTGGGCCAGGTACCGGGCCGGCGAGATAGACCGCGACGACATCGGTGAGGTCGAAGGCAACCTCGCGACGGCCGCCGGAACCTGTGCGGTGATGGGGACCGCGAGCACGATGGCTTCGATCGCCGAGGCGCTCGGCATGATCCTGCCCGGCAGCGCGGCGATCCCGGCGGTCCACGCCGACCGGCTGCGCGCCGCCGAAGCGACCGGCCGCGCCGCAATGCAGCTCGCCGGTTCCAAACTGACGCCCGATCGGATCGTGACGCCTGACGCGGTCGAGAATGCGATGCGGGTGCTGATGGCGATCGGCGGCTCGACCAATGCGGTATTGCATTTGACCGCGATCGCCGGACGCGCCGGCGTCGACCTCGATCTCGGCCGGCTCAACGAGATCAGCGAGACGACGCCAGTTCTGGTCGATCTGAAACCGACCGGCCCGCATTACATGGAGGATCTGTTCGCCGCCGGCGGGATCGGCGCGGTATTGCGCGAGCTAAAACCGCTGCTGCACCTGGATTGCATGACGGTCGCCGGGGAAACCTTGGCGGAGCGCCTCTCCGCGCCGGAGGGTCCCGTCGACCGTGCGGTCGTCAAGCCCCTCGATGATCCGCTCCAACCTAAGGGCGGGCTGGTCGCGCTGTTCGGCTCGCTGGCGCCGAAAGGCGCGATCTTCAAGCGCTCAGCAGCCGACCCGAAACTGTTCGAGAAGGAGGGCCGTGCCGTCGTCTTCAGCTCGCTCGAGGATCTCTCCGCGCGTATCGATGATCCCGGGCTCGATGTGATGCCGGACGATTTCCTCGTGCTGCAGCACGCCGGGCCGCTCAGCGCCTCGGGCATGCCCGAGGCCGGCTACCTGCCGATCCCAGGCAAACTGGCGCGGGCCGGAATCAAGGACATGGTGCGCATCTCCGACGCGCGGATGAGCGGCACCGCCTACGGCTCGATCGTCTTGCACGTAACCCCCGACGCGGCGAGCGGCGGCCCGCTCGCCAAGGTCCGCAACGGCGACCGGATCCGCCTCTCGGTCGCCGAGCGCCGCCTCGACCTCCTGGTCCCCCCGGAGGAGCTGGCGCGCCGCCTGGTCGCCCCGCCGCCGTTTCCCGAGCGCGGCTACGCCCTTCTCTACCGCCGCGAAATCCTGCAGGCCGACCGCGGCTGCGACTTCAACTTCCTGCGCAAGCACCCGCTCGCCGCGGCCGAAAGATGACGGACTGGCCGGTATTCAACTACCGCCCGCGACTACAGGCGTATACCTGCGAATCCCCTGGATATCCGTCTTGCGCGGACTTGATCCGCGCATCCACGCCTTTGCCGGGGCGCTCGAAGGCGTGGATGCCCACGGAACCAATCCGCGGGCCGAAGGGCCCACGGGTCTAAAACCAGACCTTAGCGTTTCTGCGGCTTTCGCGACCCTCAGGAGTGTCTAAGTGGACTCCAACGTGGCCACTTTTGGACTCCGGGGCAATCCGGATTGATTGGTTCCGGTTGTGGTGCACAACCATGTCAATCAGAAAAAATGGCAGGCACAAAAACGGCCCCGGAAATCGCTCTCCAGGGCTCTAGGGGAATTGGTTTAATGTAGGGCGTGGTCGTACCGTTTCATCAAGAAATCTCGGAATGAATTGACTGTTGCGTTGATAAATTCCTGATTAGCGATGTGGTTGGTACTTGGTTCTCCCAACTCAATTACGACCTTTTGACCGCTGGTAGAAATGATCTTAATAAACTGTGATCCCGTTGGATCGTCTGCTTTAATCACCATACTATTCTCCTTCATGTTAAGGGTAGAAGAACGCCACCATATTCGATGGGGTTTTCCTAATGTATTATTAACGAAAAAGAACGTCGGCAACCGAAGTTGTCGCGGCGGGTGAGGTGAAGGGTTATTCGACTCCATAGAGAGGTTAGAGAAAGCCAGTCTGACGTTTAACATACTCTCACTCACAACAAAGGTTCTTGGATCGGGTGAACTCTGATTTGAGAGAACCGAAAATGCAGCAACGTAAAATCTACAAGCGGTTGCAAATCGTTCTCGCGGACTTGGCGGAAATGTTTCGAAGGCAAAATCAGACCAAGGGATCTCGTCCTCCCGTTCTACTTTTAATTCGGCTAATGTCAAATCACCACTACTCGCCATGACTATCCGTTTGGATTGAGATAGGGTCAAGTTGTGGCAGTGATCGCGGATATCGTCTCTCTCAAAACTGTTCAAATCAAATTGATGAGAAAAATAGTTTCTAATACGCCTGATGGTAATCAGTTCCTTATGTGCTCGCTTACTGTATACCCCTATTAAGTAGCCTAAATCGACTTTTGCTCCAAAATCACCAAAAGCTCGACCTGGTGCAAACATCTCTTCGGTAACTTTTCTGTCCTTGACCATTCTACTCTTGAGAAAATGTGTTAGATGTAATTCTACAAATGCACCTCCAACCACCGCATTAGCTCTGTCTGAACCTTCCATTTCAGCTTTCACTTGCCGGAGGAGGCCTTGAGTAACGTTCGTAGTGATCCATGTATCGTCGTTGATATCCATATCCGTATCCCTCGCGCGGATTTGAGCGAACCGGATAGGATGCCCACTAAGGCGTTAACCGGATCTTATCGAGAGCGGAACCGTGAAATCCCATCCCGGCCCGCCGATAACGCTCGGGAACGCGGCGGCTGTCCGCGTGCGTCTGATCGTGTGGTGCAAGGCGTGCGGCCATCGAATTGAGCCTAATCCCGCCGATATGGCGCGGCGGTACGGCCCCGACCCTCCCGTTCCCGAGTGGCATACGCGGCTCGTCCGTTCCCGATGCGGGAGTCACGACACCGATATAGTGGTGACCGGCGAGCGGCGGTGAGTGGGTTATTCGATCTTGAAGGCAACCATCACCAGCAAAAGGGTAGCCCTAACGAGTTCGGTCTGCCACTTCCTTCAAAGCCTGATTTAAAACCTTCTTTAGTCGTATCCCAAAGGTGAGAACGTAAACAAACGTGTCGTAAAGTACGGCACCAATCATCCTGCGAAAGCAAATCACAAGTGCCAAGAAGACGATAACGGCAGTGACCGGCAGCCAATCTCGTATTGTTTGCTTCAGGAGATAATCATTGCGGATACGTTGACATGCATCAATGCGGCTTTTTGCTTCGTCTATGGCCCAGGTGTGGCGAAATCCGACCGCCCATACACAAGAACGGATTTCAGCGGGTACACTATCGAGCACGGCCAGGGCTCGCTGGTCTTCTTGGTTGAGGGGATCGTTGTAGCTCGGTGGCCGTCTCAGCCAAAGCTGGGCCAAGTGATACCGCGAGTAAGCCAGCGATAATCAGTCCGTTTGATCGCATGGCACGCTCTGTGGAGAGACGGTGCAGAACAACTGCCGTTTAGATCGATTGCCAACCCATTTTTAATTTCACGTTAGTCGCAATAGCTTGCTTCATATTTGGGCATGGGTTGTCAGTCACGGAAAAAAAGCCCACGTGAGGACCACGGACAAATCCGCATCTCACGGCATATTCATTTGGTTCAACAAAATAGGAGCAGAATGCGTCTTCGACTTTGACCTTAGCGAAACTAAACTGAGTGTTGTTATCGTAGGCATTTACTCCGCACCGACTGCAAGCAACTATGGTCATAGTTGTTCCCTCATATGGACCGGATGCTATGTTAGTCGGTGATCTATTAACGACCGATTAGCTACGCCGAACCATCCTTTTTGCGCACATAATGACCTCAGCGGGGTCCGGGATACTGTGATACGGGGTCGAGACAGGTCTCTTCACGTTGGCGGCGGAATTGCTCTCGTATTCTCCCTTCCTCCCTTGCCTCTCGCACAGCCCGTGGCCCTCCCGTAGAAGCGACTCGAACTCGCCGCCGCCTCGATATCGGCTTCTGCCCGGTACCGTTTTGCAAGTGCACAACTGCCGATCCCGCTGCGAAGCTCCTGACGGAGCCATCGCAGATTGCTTCGCCAGCCGAATTGGCTCGACGATACGGCCCCGAGACTCTCTTTCGCGAGTGGCGTGAGCGTCGCCGCTGAGGCGGCTAGAGCGGGCGAAAGCCCCGCGACGGCTCGGCTGTTCCAGTTGGGGGAGTCGCGCTTCGGATACGGTGGTGACCGGCGGGCGGCGCTCAAACGAAGAAACCCCGGTGGGGGGAACCGGGGTTTCGTAAGCAGACGATCGGAGGGTGTGGGGGGGGACACCCGTAGATTAGGATCGTCCTAATTAACCAACATCATCGGAAGCGTTGCGGTTCGCACTCAAGTGCGGAGAATTGCTGGGTCTCAGGTTATGCCGATCTCCACATAGTTACCAATCCGTGGGCTGAAGGCCCACTGGCCAAGCTCGGTCGAGACGAAGTTAGCTGGCCAATTTCGTCCTTTGGTTGTCGCCGCTACAGCAACGCTAAAATTGCCACATTCGCATATTATCTTGCGGCCCAAACCGGCGCTCGGGAGTGGGCGCCATCACCGCGAGGGAAAAGTCGATGCCTGTAGATTCCATGCAAGAACAGGTGAGCCGCGACGTTGACGGCCGGTTCCAGAAGGGCCAGTCGGGCAATCCCAACGGGCGGCCGATGGGGGCGCGCAACAAGGCGACCGAAGCCGCCGAGCTGTTGCTCGACGGCGAAGCCGAGGCGCTGACCAGAAAGGCGGTCGAGCTCGCGCTGGAAGGCGAGGGGTCGGCGCTGCGGCTTTGTCTCGAACGCATCATTCCGCCGCGCCGCGAGCGGCCGGTCAAACTCGACCTGCCGTCGGTTCGCGGCGCCGCCGATCTCGGCGGCACGATGGCGGCGATCACGACCGCGGCGACGCAGGGCACGATCACGCCCGGTCAGGCCGCGGAACTGGCCCGGGTCGTCGAGATTTTCGTCCGAGCAGTCGAGACCAGCGATTTCGAGAGGCGGCTGCGGGAGCTGGAAGAAGCTTATGCCGCGCGTCCGTGACGCCCGGATCGCTCGCCTGGAGGCAGAAAGGACGCGCTTCGATTCGGCCACAGGCCTCGATAATTGCACGCTGAGGGCCTGGAACAGGGTTTGCGACTTGGTCCGCGATGGCTTGGTGCAAGCGGGCCTCGACCCGGAAAATGCAACTGCTCTGCAGCTCGGCGGAACGGCGGCGCACATGACCGACATCGCCGACAAGCCCAAAGTGCGACGCTTCGAGGAGGAATTGGCGATGGGCGACGATAACGGTCTGGCGGGCATTTTCGCGGTGAAAATCGGGGATATCGCGCGACGTTTCCAGGACGGGCACGAGCCCGATTTCGCCTCTGCCTCCCTGGCCGAGCTATTCGCCTGGTGTGTGGCGCGGAGAGGCTCTTGCGGAGGATGAGCTTCTCGGGCAAACCGCCTTGGCCTCTCGATAGGCGGGACGGCGGAGCGAGACGACGAGGCTCGAATGACGGACTGGATTTTGCGCGGCGGCGAGGTGATCGACGGCACCGGCCGGTTGCGCCGGCGGGCCGATGTGGCGATCGCCGGCAACCGCATAGCCGCCGTCGGATCGGTCGGCAGGGTCGAAGGCGCACGCGAGGTGGACGTCAGCAGCAAGATCGTCGCGCCCGGCTTTATCGACGTGCACACCCACGACGATCGCGCGCTCTTTGCCACCCCGGAAATGGCGGCGAAGGCGAGCCAGGGTGTCACCACGGTGGTGACCGGCAATTGCGGGATCAGCCTCGCGCCGCTGCGGCTCGACGAGGCGCCGCCGCCGCCTCTCGATCTGATCGGCGACGGCGCCGATTACCGTTACGGCCGTTTCGCCGAGTATCTCGCCGCCCTCGGCGAGTCGCCGCCGGCGCTCAACGCGGCGTGCCTCGTCGGCCATTCGACGTTGCGCGTCGGAGCGATGAGCGCGCTCGACCGGCCGGCTGATGATGCCGAGCTGGCGCAGATGTGCGAGCGGCTGCAGGAAGCGCTCGACGCCGGCGCGGTCGGCATGTCGAGCGGCCTCGCCTACGCCCCTGCCGCGGGCGCGCCGCCCGCCGAGATCGAGGCCTTGGCCCGATTGCTGCGCCCCGCCGGGGCGCTCTACACGACGCATATGCGCAACGAGGGTGGCGCCGTTCTCGACAGCCTCGAAGAGAGCTTCGCCGCCGGGCGCGCGGCCGACGTGCCGGTCGTGATCTCGCATCACAAGACGATCGGGCGGGAGAATTTTGGACGGACCGCCGAGACTTTGCCGGTGATCGCCGCGGCGATCGCTCATCAAGAAGTCGGGCTCGACGCTTATCCCTACATCGCCTCCTCGACCGTGCTCAGCGCGGCGCAGGCCGAGAGGGCGCTGAAGGTGCTCGTCACCTGGTCGAAGAGCGCGCCCGAACAGGCCGGCCGCGAGCTTTCGGCGATTGCCGCCGATTGGGGTGTCGGCCCGAAGGAAGCCGTCGATCGGCTGCAGCCGGCGGGGGCTGTCTATTGGACGATGGACGAGGCCGATGTGCAGCGCGTGCTGCGCTTCGAGCACACGATGATCGGCTCCGACGGCCTGCCGCACAATTCCCACCCGCACCCACGGTTGTGGGGCGCCTTCCCGCGGGTTCTCGGGCATTACAGCCGCGATCTCGGCCTCTTTTCCTTCGAAGAAGCGGTGCGGCGGATGACCGGTCTTTCCGCGGCGCGGTTCGGCCTGACGGGTCGAGGCATCCTAGCCGCGGGAGCTTACGCCGACGTCACCGTTTTCGACCCGGCAAGCATTGCCGATCGCGCGACCTTCGAGGCGCCGATGACCCCCGCCGCCGGCATCGAGCACGTCTTTGTCAACGGCCGCCCGGTGTGGAGCGAGGGCAAGCCCACCGGCGAGCGCCCGGGCCGCGCGCTACGCCGCCAAGTGATGCAGGCGGAGACCCGCTGATCAGTTCGCTGGAAACAGGCCCCTCAGCAAACGCCCCTCTCCGCCCTCAGGGAGGAGAGGGAGAAGCTTTAGGAACCGGTTCTCACCATCTCGGCGAGGACGTTCCGGGCAACCTCGCGCAGGAGGCGGCTGTCCTCCTCCGGCGTGGCGGCCGGAGGTATTCTTGGCACGACCCGGTCGTGCGCAAAAGTTGCGATTGCCGCGCCATTCACGATGGCGAGATGCGGCGGGTCGAGGCCGTCTTGCACGGCCCGGATGCTGTGCCGGAGCATGTTGCGCATCATCGTCACGCCCCGGTCGGTGGAGGCGAGATGTTCAAGACCGTGCCGGGAGATGCCGCCATGGATGCTGACCTGTGCGTCATGGTCGCCCGGGACCCGCTGCCGATCTTCGTAAGTCCGGGTCGCATCCTGCCCGAAGCCCGCCCCCCTCCGTGGTTCCTGGCCCTCGGGCGCCCGGTAGAAGCCGATCTGCATCGCGTGGGTGTCGTCGAGCGGGACCGCCCATGTCGTTGCCGCCGGGCGGTTGATCACGGTGCGCTTGGCCATCGGGTCGGCGTTCGGCGGAAATTGGTGAATATTGGGAGGAATGAAGTCGGCGACCCGCACCCAGACGCGGTCGCCTTGCCGGCGCGTGTCGATGTAGACCATGCCGACCGGGGTCTCCATCCAATCCCATTCGCCGAGCGCCCCGAGATCCTCGGTAAACCCCTGGCTGCCGGGAAGCGTGTGGAGGAACGCGAGATGCGCCGGGTCCATACTGTTTTCCTTGACCTGCAGCCAGTTGCACTCCCACACCGCAGGTTCGCGGGCAACCATCCGGTAGCCGGGCAGGTCATAGGTGTCGAGGATCGGGAAATCGGGCTTTTTGTCCGGCGGGCCCATGTAAGCGAAGACCAAACCCTGGTATTCGCGCACCGGATAGGCGCCGTGGAAGAGACGGTCTTTCAATGTGCTGTCGGCCGGTTCTCCCGGGGTCTCAAGGATCGTGCCGTCGACATCGAACAGCCAGCCGTGATAGCAGCAGCGGATCCCCTTGTCGGAAATCAACCCGAATTCGAGCGAAGTCCCGCGATGCGGACAATGCAGCTCGAGAAGGCCTACCGCTCCGCTGCGGTCGCGGAAGGCCACGAGATCCTCGCCCATGATGCGCAGGCGCCGCGGCAGGTCGCGCAACTCCTCGGACAGGACGACCGGCTGCCAGAAGCGCCGCAGATATTCGCCGCAGGGCGTGCCGGGGCCAACGCGAGTGAGCTCTCCGTCATCCGCCGGCCGCTCGCGATGGTGGTAAGCGTCATAGGCTGTGCTCAGAAATGGTGCTCTCTCTGCCACGGCGTCTCTCCTTGGCCTCAGATCGCCGCAGTTTTATCAGCGAGGGGCGCGTTTGAGCAACGCGCAGCCCCAATCTGTCATTCAGCGGGCAAGATCGCTGGCGAGCGAAAAGGCAGAATCCCGGCCGCCCTGGCCGCGGTAGATCTGCAGGTTTTCGAGGACGCGCTGAACGTAGTTTCGCGTCTCGTTGATCGGGATCATCTCGATCCAATCCACCATGTCGATGTTGCCGCCGCGGGGATCGCCGTAATCGTGAATCCATTGCCGCACCCGGCTCGGGCCAGCGTTGTAGGAGGCGATTGCCAGCGCATAAGAGCCGCCGAAATCGTCGATCAAGGTTTCGAGATAAGCGCGCCCGATCAGCACGTTGTAAATTCCGTCCGCAGTAAGCCGGTCGGCCGAAAACGGAAGCTGCATCTTGTTGGCGATAAAGCTTGCGGTTGCGGGCATCAGCTGCATCAACCCTCGCGCTCCCATTGGACTGACAGCGTCGCGCTCGAACGCGCTTTCCTGCCGCATGATCGCGAACAGCAGCGAACGCTCGGCAGTGCCGCCATCCGGTATCGTCGTGACCGGGTAGCCGTGGATCATCAGCGGGGTTCCAGCTTCGATTGCTCTCTTCGCCACCGCGATTGCGAGATCGATGCGCCCCCTTGTTTCGGCGAGGTTCGCGAGCATCGCGAACTTTGCCGGGGTCTTCGCATGGTCGGCCATGTCAAGGAGGAACACCTTGGCATGGGTCTGGTCGCCAAGCTCGAAGAAGATCCGGGCGGCACGAACCACTTCGTCGCTGTCGAACTGAGCCAGCTCCGCAGCGTCCGGAACGGGCTCGGGCACCGGACGCGGCGGCGCGTCGTGGCCCAGTTGGTGCGCCGCGAGCTGCCCGTAGAAGGTGGCCATGTGATCGGCCCCCGCGGCGAACCACTTCGCGGCGAGCTCGGATTTGCCTTGCGCTTCGGCGGCCCGTCCCCCCCAATAACCGGCTCGCGCCTTCGCGTAGGGTGTGGCAACCCGCGTCAGGATGCGCGAAAAATATTCGAAGGCCAGCGCCGGTTGTCTCATGTAGCGCAGCGCAATATAGCCCAAGAGAAACTGGGCTTCGGAAAACGCGTTTCCCTCGATCAGGCCATGCTGCTCGACGAGGCGATAGGCAAGTTCGGCGTTGCCGCCGGCGAGAACGCGGCGGGCAATCGCTTGGCGCTCCGCCCACCAAGCCGCCGGACGGACGAGGTCGTTGGGCTGGGCGAGCAGAATTTGGACTGCGGCATCGGTCATGTCCTTTTTGCGGCGCCAGCGCAGCTGCTCGAAGATCAACCCCGGATCCGAGCGCAGACGCGCGGGAACCCGCGCTACCAACGTCTCGGCGTTGCCGGCTTGCGCGGCCAGCGCCAAGCGAGCCTCTGCGACCGGGCGGTAGTCGGAGGGCACCAGTCCCAGCATCCGGTGCGCCGCCTCGCTTTGACCGTCCCACAACAGCCGGTCGATCCGCTGTACATAGTCCTCCGGTCGAAGCGAAGCGGAATGGCGGCCGAGAAAATTCTTCTCGTCGAGAGGGCCGAAATCAGCGGCGACCCAGGCGCTCCTCAAGGCCGCGACGCCTCCTTCGAGATCGCCGGAATTCATTGTTATTTCGGCTTCGCGGACTTTCCCCGTTGGACTGACCGTCGGATAGCGTTTGAACCACTCGGCCGCGACCGCGTCCAATTCGGTGGCGAGGGCCTCCTCGGCATGTTTGCGCAGAGCTTTCTGTCCGGGCCAATCGGGGTTCTTCTCGATGAACTCGGCGATGTCGGGGAAGCGACCGGGCGCGCCGGGACGGGCGTAATCCAGCCAGCGCAGCATTTTCACGGGCAACGGGTCGGTTATCGACGCAGCGCCGGCGTAGGCGCGGCTCCAATCGCCGCCTTGCGCCGCGGCGAGCGCCGAGCGCATCACCTCCATATCGGCCGCTGGGAGTGTCTGGGCCGCAGCCGCGGGAAAGCCGAGCGCAACCAAAATCAAAACGACGGGCAGCAACCCGCAGACGATCGGCGGCAAGGTCGGCGGCTCCTTCGCTGAATCAAAGATGAGGCAACAAATCCTTACGGCCTTTCTTCTGCCGGAGCAAGTCCGCCGCCGACTTCTATCGGGCAGCGGGCCGTGTCGCGCAAATCGCGCTTCGTTCCAGCGCTGTTGAAGCCGGCGGCAGCGAGGACTATCGTAAATCGGCAATGCAATCCCGGAGGAAATGATGTTCAAGGGATCGCTCGTCGCGCTGATCACGCCGTTTCGCGACCATGAGCTGGACGAGGGCGCCTTTCAGGCGCATGTGGCCTGGCAGATCGAACAGGGAACCCACGGATTGGTCCCGTGCGGCACGACGGGCGAATCACCGGCGCTCGCCGACGACGAGCAAAAACGGCTGGTGACTTTATGCGTCGAGGTTGCCAGAGCTAAGCGAATCCCGGTGATTGCTGGGACCGGTACAAACTCGACCGAGCACACGGCTGCGCTGACCCGGCAGGCCAAGGAGGCGGGTGCCGATGCGGCGCTGATTGTCTGTCCCTATTACAACAAACCGACGCAGGAAGGTCTTTATCACCATTTCAAAGCGATCCACGACACTGTCGATCTGCCGATTATCATTTACAATATTCCGGGCCGCTCCGCAGTGGACATGACGAACGCGACGATGGCGCGCCTCGCCAAATTGCCGAACATCGTCGGCGTAAAGGATGCGACCAACGACCTGGCCCGACCGTTGCGCATGCGGGTCGATATCGGCGGGGGCTTCTGCCTGCTTTCAGGGGAGGATGCCACCGCCGTCGCCTATCTTGCCCAAGGCGGCGACGGCTGCATCTCGGTGACCGCCAATGTCGCGCCGCGGCTCTGCTCGGAATTGCATGAGGCCTGGCAGCGCGGCGATTTCGCCTCGGTGCGCGAGATCAATCAGCGTCTGATCCCCTTGCATGATGCGCTCTTCGCGGAAACCAGTCCGGCGCCAGTCAAATATGCCGCATCACTGCTCGGGCGCTGCACTGCCGAAGTGCGCCAGCCGCTATGGGCGATCATCCCGGAGACACGGGAGAAAGTGCAGCTGGCGATGCGGAGCGCCGGTCTCCTGAACTAATGCGGGCGGCCGACCGACATGTCGCCCAAAATCGGCGGGCGCGCCACGATTACTTGATCGAGGATACGCTGGAGGCGGGAGTCGTCCTGCAGGGCACCGAGGTAAAGGTACTGCGCCAAGGGCAGGCCAGCATCGCCGAAGCCTACGCGGACGAGAATGCGGGGGAGCTTTATCTCGTCAACGCAAACATCCCGGAATATTCGGCCTCCGCTCACTTCAATCATCAGCCGCGGCGACCGCGAAAGCTGCTGTTGCACCGCAAGCAGATGAACCGGTTGCTGGGCGCGATCCGACGCGACGGCATCACGGTCGTGCCGCTTTCGATTTACTTCAACGACCGAGGGCGGGCCAAGGTTGAACTCGGTCTCGCCCGAGGAAAGCGCAAGGCGGACAAGCGTCAAGCTGAGAAGCAGCGGGATTGGCAGCGTAGCCGGGCCCGTATCCTACGGGAGCGAAATATATAAGCCGGCTCCACTTTGCGGCGCATCGAGGTGGCTGCTCAGCAGCGCGAAGATCGCTTCGAACATTGCGGGGCTAAGCTTGCCCGTATTGGTGTTGAGCCGTGAGCAATGATAGCTGTCGGCAAGCGTCAGCCCGCAAGGCAAACCATGCAGCCGCCCGTGCTCGAAAGGGAATAGTACGCGGCGAAAGCCGAGCGCGGTGAGGACCGCGTGATGTGCAATCGCGCCGAGTGCCAGGATCGCACGGAGCCGGGGCATAGCGCCGATCTCGGCGGCTAAAAACCGACGGCAATTCGCAACCTCGCTCGGTTCCGGTTTGTTTTGCGGCGGGACGCAGCGAACAGCATTGGTGATGCGCACGCGCCGGAGCTCCAGACCGTCGTCCGGACGGGCGTCATAATCACCCTCCGCGAACCCGTACTTGCGCAACGTCCCATAGAGCAGGCCGCCGGCGAAATCGCCGGTAAACGGGCGCCCCGTCCGGTTCGCGCCGCGTAGACCCGGGGCGAGGCCCACAATCAGCAATTCGGCTTGGGCATCGCCAAAGGGCGGAACCGGCCCATTGAACCACTCCGGGTGGGCTCTCGCCTGGGTCTCCCGGAAAGCCGCGAGGCGTGGGCAGAGATAACAGTCCCGCGGCGGCTGAGCCCCCGGGGGAGGAGCAGTCACGCGTCGTCCACCGGCTCGGTACGTGCGCGGATTCCATCCTCTCGCATTTGATGGTTGCGCATTAGGTTCGGCGCGAGATCCTGAAGTTCGATGAAATTGTCTGCTTGGCGGCGCAGATCGTCAGAAACCATCGGCGGCGACGAGCGGATTGTCGAAACCACCGACACGCGAACTCCCTTACGCTGCACGGCTTCGACGAGCCTTCGAAAATCGCCGTCGCCTGAGAACAGGATGGCGTGGTCGATGTACGAAGCCATCTCGAGCATGTCGATTGCTAGCTCGATATCCATATTACCCTTGATCCGCCGCCGTCCCATTGCGTCGGTGAACTCCTTCGTCGGCTTGGTGACCATTGCATAGCCGTTGTAGTCTAGCCAATCCACAAGCGGTCTGATCGGCGAGTACTCTTGGTCTTCTACCAGGGCAGTGTAATAGAACGCCCAAATCAGTCGTCCCTTCGTGCTAAACAATTCGAGTAGCCGTCTATAGTCTATGTCGAACGCGAGACCCCGAGCGGCTGAATAGAGGTTAGCCCCGTCGATGAAAATGGCAAGGCGCTCTTCCGGATAGAAAATCATCTGACAAAATGCTCCTTCGCATCGATAATGTAGCAGAAGTGTCTTACACTGCGCATTCCGGGTCAAGCGGCGACCATGTGGAGGAATTCCGTGATTCTGATCGGGATCGGCGGGAATCAGGAAAGCGCTCGGTTTGGTCCGCCACGCGAGACGCTGTCCGCCGCGCTTGCGGCTGTGAGAGAGAAGGGCGTCAAAACTCTGACGCGCTCCGGGTGGTATCTTACTGAGCCGGTGCCTCGCTCGGACCAACCGTGGTTCGTCAATGCAGTTGTCTCTTTGGCGACGAAACTGGGAGCGGAAGACCTCCTCACCATGCTGCAGGCCATCGAGAGACGGTTTGGACGCGTTCGCGGAGAACCGAACGGGCCGCGCGTCCTCGATCTCGACATTCTCGACTATCAGGGCGAGCTGATGAACGCTCCATCGCTCGTCCTGCCTCACCCCAGACTGCACGAACGTCGGTTCGTTTTGGTGCCGATCGCCGAGATCGCGCCGGACTGGCGGCACCCGATTCTGGGGCTCACCGCGGCGCAGCTGCTGGCCCGGCTGTCCCCCGGACAGCATATCCAGCGCCTCTCGTGTTGACCGGTGCTGGTTCGATCGATTGTGCCTCCCGGACGCGGCAGATATAAACGCGCGACACGAACGGGATGCTTGATGAGTGTATTTGAAGTTGCCCGCTCTCATATGCTCGAGAGCCAGCTCCGACCCAACAAAGTTACTGACGATCGGGTGCTTAACGCCTTTGCCAGCATAAGGCGCGAGCTTTTTGTACCCGACCACCTTCGCCCAGTTGCCTATATTGATGAGGATTTGCCGCTCGGCGGCGGGCGCTACCTGATGGAGCCGATGGTCGCAGCCCGGTTGCTTCAGGAGGCAGCGATTGCCCGCACGGACGCCGCGCTGATCGTCGGTGCCGGAACGGGATACGAAGCGGCTCTGACCGCGATGCTCGCCCGGAGCGTCCTCGCTCTCGAAGAAGATCCCGAGCTGGCCCGGCGTGCACGGGCTGCTCTCGTCGAGCACGCTATCGCGTCGGTCAGTGTCGTCGAAGGTCCATTGCCCGAGGGCTATCGGCCGCGTGCACCGTACGATGTGGTCCTGTTCGGAGGAGGCGTCGTCGAGATTCCACCGGAGATCGCCGCCCAGCTCGCGGATGGCGGTCGGCTACTCGCCGTCGTAAAGCCCGCCAATGCTGTGGGCCGAGCCACTCTGGTAACACGGACTGGCGGAGTGCTCGCGCGGCGCGTTATATTTGACGCTGCCACTCTCGTGTTGCCGGGCTTTACACCGAAGCCCGCGTTCGAGTTCTGCTGACGCCTTGATCAGGAGCGGAGGAAATGCCCGAGAGCCGGCGCACCGGTCTGACCCGCCTTTACTCGAACCTCGATTGGGCCAATTGCGGCGGCAACTTGCGCCGCAAGGCGATTTGGGGATTGGCTGCCGGACTCGTTGCCGCGCTGACAGCAGTTTCTGCGCAGGCTCAGACACTTACCGATGCTCTCGCCGAGACCTACAACACTAATCCACAACTCCTCGCCCAACGCGCCTTGTTAAGGGCAACCGACGAGCAGGTTCCACAGGCGCTGTCATTCTGGCGCCCACAGGTCAACTTCACCGGCCAGGTAGGGGGCACGCGATCCGCCATCACGCCAGGCAGCACAGGTTTGCCCAGCGCTGGCGGGCGCAGCGTCTATTCGACGTTTTATCAGAACAGCCTCGCTCTTCAGGTAACCCAGCCGGTTTACCGGGGCGGCCGGACCGTGGCGCAGACGCGCCAAGCTATTAACACCGTGGAATCGACTCGGGCGCAAACCCTCGCGGTCGAAACGTCGGTCTTCCAGGCGGTCGCGATGGCCTATCTCGATGTCGTTCGCGACCAAGCCTTGGTCGAGGTCGACCGCAACAACGTCGAGGTCCTGCGCAAGCAGCTTGAGGCGACCCAGGACCGTTTCCGCGTCGGCGAGGTCACGCGCACCGATGTGGCGCAGGCTGAGGCCGCGCTCGCGCAAGCTCAGGGCACCCTCGTCACGCAGCAAGGCACGCTAGAAATAAGCCGAGCCGAGTATGTTCGGGCTGTCGGCCACCCGCCCGGAAGGCTGATGCTGCCCCGTGACCGTCCGGTTTTGCCGGCCACGCGTGAAGAGGCCTTGAGCCTTGCGACGAATAATAATTTCAGTGTGATCTCGGCAACATTCGCCGAACTCGCCGCCCGGGACAACATCGACGTCGTGCGCGGCCAGCTGTTGCCGCAGATCTCGCTCGTCGGCACTCTCAGCCGCTCATTAGGTACCTCAGTCATTCAAAACAGTTTACTAGAAGAGTCGGCTTCGATCGTCGCACAAATGACAATGCCGCTCTACGAAGGGGGGGCGATCTACTCGCAGACGCGGCAGGCCGAGCAAACCGTAGGGCAACGGCGCAGCCAGGTCGACGATGCGCGCCGGGCGGCGGTCCAGACGGCCAGCCAGTTTTGGTCGACCCTGGAGGCCGCGCGAGCGAGTATTTCTTCCTTCGCCGCGGCGGTGCGAGCGGCGCAGATCGCCCTTGAGGGAACGCAGCAGGAGGCGCTGGTCGGCACTCGCACTGTGCTCGACGTTCTGATCCAGAACCAGACGCTGTTGCAGACCCAGTCTCAGCTCGTCACTGCGCAGCACGACGCGGCTCTCGCCGAATTTAACTTGGCGGCCGCCGTGGGCCGTTTGATCGCACCAGAACTTAAGCTACCGGTCAGGCTTTATGATATGGAGCAGCACTATAAGCAGGTGAAAGACAAATGGGCCGGCTTCCGAGGCGGTCTTTCCGAGTGAGCCGGCTGGCGCAGGACGGTTCCGCTGGCAAATCCTCGCCGCCTTATCTAGTTTAGCGGGTGCCCCAAGCCTTTTTGGTCTGCTTCTATGCCGGAAAATCCCAAATCGCCGTCAGAACCCTCTATGGAAGAAATAATCGCCTCGATCAGCCGCATCATTACGGACGAAAAGACGTCAGTCGAACCGGTCCGTCCAGTTCCCGTGGAGAACAGCGGGATCCTCGAACTGACTGAGGTCGTCAACGAAGACGGCTCGGTGCGGCGCGTCGTACCCGAGGCGAGTAGTTCGGGGGGGCGGCATACCAGGTCCGAGGCTGTTGTCGATCCCGCGACCGCGAATGCGACCGCACGGAGCGATCCGAGTGCGTTATTTCCTGGGGCCGGGGTTGAGCCGAGCCTCGAGCTCGGCCGCGAACGCATTTTGTCGTCGGCGACGTCGGGAGCCGCTGCGGCCGCTTTCGCCCAACTCGGCGCGCTACCGCGAGAGCGACACCGGGAGGGCGATGTCCCACTTGGAGGTGTCGAGCGCACACTCGAAGACATCGTGCGCGATATGCTGCGACCGCTGCTACAGGCTTGGCTCGACGAGAATCTCCCCCGGTTGGTCGAGCGGCTGGTCCGAGAAGAGATCGCCCGCGTCGTTGGTGAGGCAGGGCTGCGCTGACCGATCCAGTCGAGGCCTCGTCACCAGCAGCATCTTTTGAAGCTGTGACCGACTGCGCGATGTGGAAAGTTCAGTGATGCTGGACAAAACCTATCAACCCGCTGCGATGGAGGCGCGGCGTTACGCGCTCTGGGAACGTTCGGGTGCGTTTGCCGCCCAGCCGGACGGTGACAAGCCGCCTTACGCGATCATGATGCCGCCCCCGAACGTGACGGGGAGCCTGCATATGGGGCACGCGCTGACGTTCACATTGCAAGATGTGCTCGTGCGTTATCAGCGCATGCGAGGCCGAGACGTCCTATGGCAACCGGGCACCGATCATGCAGGCATCGCTACCGAGATCGTCGTGGGCGACCACGTGATCGCGGAAGGCGGCACCAAGTCTGGCCTCGGTCGAGAGAGGTTTGTCGCGCGCGTCTGGCAATGGCGGGAGGAGTCAGGCGGAACGATCACTCGCCAGCTCCGCCGGCTCGGCGCTTCTCCCGACTGGCAGCGGGAGCGCTTCACGATGGATCCGGCATTGGCTACAGCCGTTCGCCGCGTCTTCGTCCAGCTCCATCGGGAAGGCTTGATTTACCGCGACCAGCGGCTGGTCAATTGGGATCCGGTAATGCACACGGTTATATCGGATCTCGAGGTCGACAGCCGCGAGACCAAAGGTTCGCTTTGGTACATCCGCTACCCGGTGGCAGAAATGCCGGGCCGGTTTATCGTTGTTGCGACGACGCGGCCGGAGACGATGCTTGGCGACACCGGCGTTGCCGTTCATCCGAACGATACCCGGTTTGCCGATCTGGTCGGAAGATCGCTGCGCCTCCCGTTGACCGGCCGCCTCGTGCCGATCGTCGCCGATGAGCATGCCGATCCGGAGACCGGCACCGGCGCCGTCAAGATCACGCCGGCTCACGATTTCGCCGATTTCGAGGTGGGGCGGCGGCATGGTCTCGCGCTGATCAATATTTTCGATCCGGATGCCCGGCTGACTGACGCCGTCCCGGCGGCCTACCGGGGTCTCGACCGGTTCGCAGCGCGCGAGAAAGTGGTTGCCGACCTCGCCTCTGCCGGCCTCCTCGACCGCATCGAAGAACACACATTGATGGTGCCGCATCACGACCGCTCGGGGGTGGTTATCGAGCCTTGGCTGACGGACCAGTGGTATTGCGATGCCCGGGTGCTTGCCGCCCCGGCGCTCGCCGCGGTGGAGGATGGCCGTACGCGGTTTGTGCCGCGCCAGTGGGAGAATACGTTCTTCGACTGGATGCGCAAGATCCAGCCCTGGTGTATCTCCCGGCAACTCTGGTGGGGCCATCAAATACCCGCCTGGTACGGGCCCGATGGGGCGGTTTTTGTCGCGGAGACCGAAGAGGACGCGCGGCGGCAGGCGGCCGAAAAATATGGCAAGGAGGTCGAGCTACGCCGTGATCCCGATGTCCTCGACACCTGGTTTTCCTCGGCTCTATGGCCGTTCTCGACGCTCGGCTGGCCGGAGCCAACTCGAGAGCTGGCGCGTTACTACCCGACCGATGTCCTGGTTACCGGCTTCGACATCATCTTCTTCTGGGTTGCGCGGATGATGATGATGGGACTGCACTTCATGGGCGACGTGCCGTTCCACACCGTTTACATCCATGCCCTGGTCCGTGATGCGCGCGGCCAGAAGATGTCAAAATCGCGCGGCAATATTATAGATCCATTGGAGCTGATCGACCGCTACGGCTGCGACGCGCTGCGCCTTACCTTGACGGTGCTGGCGGCGCCCGGCCGAGATATCAAGCTCTCCGAAAACAGGATCGAGGGGTACCGCAATTTTGCAACCAAGCTGTGGAACGCGGCGCGCTATGCGCAGATGAACGGGTGCGCGCTCGTCCCCGGCTACGCTCCGGCCGATTGCGGTCTGCCCGTCAACCGCTGGATCACCGCGGCAGTGGCGGATTGTGCCGGGTCGGTTACCGCTGCTCTCGATACATATCGTTTCGACGAGGCAGCGAGCCGGCTCTACCACTTCGTCTGGGGCACCTTCTGTGACTGGTATCTCGAATTCACGAAACCGATCCTGCAAGGCGAGAACGCGGCGGCGCGCGCTGAGACGCAAGCCACGACGGCTTGGATCCTGGGCCGCATCGTTCACCTGCTGCACCCGATCATGCCATTTATTACCGAGGAGGTATGGGAGCAGTTGGCGGGCCAAACCTCGGGCATGCTGATCACCGCGCCATGGCCGGAGTTCCAGCGCGATGCCATCGAACTGGGAGCCTCGGCCGAGATGGAATGGGTCGTTCAGGCGATTTCGGCGGTCCGGGCGCTACGCGCCGAGATGAATGTCCCTCCGGCCGCCCGGGTTCCGCTGCTGATCAAGGACGCTGAGCCCGTCGCGGCGCGGCGGATCGAGCGCCACCGCGAGCATTTCGTGCAACTCGCCCGGGTCGAGCGGTTCGAGCCGGTCGAGTCGCTTCCGCCGGGTGGCGTCCAGGCGGTGGTCGAGGGCGCGACATTGATTTTGGCTCTCGATGAGGTGCTCGACCTCCCCCAGGAAAGGGAGAGGCTCGGCAAAGAGATCGGCAAGCTGGACGCGGAGCTGGCCAAGATTTCCGCAAAGCTAGCCAACGCCAATTTCCTCGCCAAAGCAAAGCCCGAGGTGGTTGAGGAGCAGCGCGAGCGTCAGGCGGACGTGACCCGCGACCGCGATCGTCTGAGAGCCGCTTATGACCGGCTGACAGAGGCTGAATGACAGGGGCCCGGATTCTCGGCGCAGAAGATTTCGTTCGAGCGGGGTTGGCCGAGCCGGGTCAACTCCGAGAGGTTCGACGAGTGGCCGGGCAGTTCGCTGTCGCTTTGACTGCGGACATGGCGGACCTGATCGATCCGGCCGATCCCGCCGACCCGATCGCGGCGCAATTTGTGCCGACAGCGGCGGAACTCAGCGAAGCGCCGGAAGAACGTGCCGACCCGATCGGGGACGAGCGCTGGTCACCCGTCCCCGGCATTGTTCATCGGTACCCCGATCGCGTGCTGTTGAAACCGACGCTGCTTTGCCCGGTCTATTGCCGCTTTTGTTTTCGCCGCGAGGTCGTGGGCAAGAAAGGGGGGGTGCTCGACCAAGCTTCGCTGGTGCGCGCCTTTGACTACATCCGTCAGCGGTCGCAGATCTGGGAGGTGATCGTCACAGGTGGTGACCCCTTTCTGCTTGCGGCGCGTCGCGTTGCGGACATCGTCCGCATCCTCGACCAGATGCCGCATCTGGGGGTTATACGCTTTCATACCCGTGTTCCCGTGGTTGATCCACGGCGGGTCAGTCGCGCGTTGGTCGAGGCGCTCGCCGCGGAAAAGGCAGTTTATGTGATTATTCATGCAAACCACCCCCGTGAGTTGACGACGCCAGTGCAGGAGGCAGTGCTAAGGCTGAGCCGGGCCGGTATTCCATTGCTGTCGCAGACGGTCCTGTTGCGCGGCGTCAATGACGACGCCGCGGTCCTGGAAGCTTTGTTCCGGCGTTTGGTCGCGATGCGGATCAAGCCCTATTACCTTCATCACGGCGATCTCGCCCCCGGCACGTCGCACTTCCGTACCGGGATTGCGTCCGGGCAGCGTCTGGTTCGCTCGCTGCGCGGCCGCGTCTCCGGGCTCTGCCAGCCGAGTTATGTGCTCGACATACCGGGCGGTTACGGGAAGGTGCCGATCGGTCCTTGTGCGGCCACCTCGGGCGGCTCATCGGGCGAGTGGACGATTGAAGACGCTGCAGGTGCTCGGCACTCGTATCCGCCTGATCCCAACGAAGCGGAGGGGTGAGAGAGCTGGCGGTGTCGGAGCCGGGCGATCCCGTCATGATCGTCGTCGGCGGCGGCGCGATTGCGCTCAGCACGGCCCAGGAGCTTTGCGCCCTGCAAGGGCATCGCGTCGTCGTCCTGTGGCGCAGAGATCCGGACTTGGCGCGTGCTGTCGAGAGCATTGGTGCGGTTTTCATTACCGCGGGCCGCCCGGATAGCGGGGAGGGCCTCGATCGCGCCGGAGTCCGTCACGCGATCACGATCCTCGCGCTTTCGCCTGACGATCATCTCAATCTGCACGCCGCTCTCCTTGCGCGGGACCTCAACCCGGGAATCCGCATCGTATTGCGGCAATTCAATCGGACCCTCGCGCGTAAGATCGAGCAGAATCTGCCGAACTGCTCTGTTCTGTCACTTGCCTGGCATTCGGCTGCGACCTATGCCGCGGCCGCAATCGATCCGTCCTGCTTCCGCGCGCTGCAGTTCCCGGAGCCCGACGGCCCGCTGACCGGGTTCGCGACACGGATCGCCGAAGATTGCGGGGTCGACGGCGATGCGGTGGCCCAGGCCGAGCGAGTGCTGGGGGGACGGATCATTGCGATCGACGGCGCCACTGATTTCTCCCATGACTCGGTGGTCGCGGGAGGAGCCGAGCTGGTCGTTTATGGTGAGATTGCCAAGTTGGAGGGTACTTCACCTGTTCGATCGGGGGCTCGGGCGAAGCCGGAAATCGGACGCAGGTTGTGGTCGCTGCTGCGCCGCCGACCGCATCGTCCGCCCCGGTTCAACCCGATCCTTGCCCGCCTCGCCTTGGTCACCATGATCGTGCTCCTCACCGGGACGTGGTATTTTCACGCTGTCTTCGGAGGCGCTTGGCTCGACGCGGTCTACTTCGTCGTCGCCACAATGACGACGACCGGATACGGCGACCTGACCCCCGACCGGAGCAAGCCTCTAGAAATCGTTGTCGCGATGCTGCTGATGCTATCCGGCATCACGCTGACCGGCCTTTTTATCGCGTTCGGCGCCTCGCTTTTGACGCGGGTACACTGGGTCACCATGCAAGGCCTGCGTCCGGTGCACCGCCGCGGGCATATTGTGATATGCGGCGCCGGCAGCATCGGCTCCGGGGTCATCGATCTGCTCCTCGCGCTCGGAAAGCGGCTGGTGGTCGTCGAGCTCAATCCCGACAGCACGATCGTCGAAAGGTCACGCGAGCAGCATTTCGATTTGCTGACCGGAGATGCGAGCCGAGACACGACGCTCGATCTCTGCAATCTCGCCGCCGCACATAGCCTGATCGCGCTGACCAACGTCGATACCTTGAACCTCGAGATCGCGCTCGGGGCTCGAGCCCGCAATCCGACAATGCCGATCGTGCTGCGGATTGCCGAGGCCAGCTTTGCGGAGTCGATTGCCCGGCACTTCGAATTCGAAACCACGTTCTCGGCCGCAGCACTCGCGGCGCCGGCCTTTGTTGGCCTGGGGCGTTTCCCGGGATCGCGCGGACGCGTCGCGTTTGGCGGTCAGGAATTTGCGATCGGAGAGATTGGTTCGGAAGACCTCCCGCGGCTTCCGCCGCCGGATGCAATCCCGATCGCGGTGTCCCGTGGAGACCATTTCGAAATTACCCACAATCTCCACGCCCTCGGTCCGAATGGCCGCGCTCTGCTCCTCTTCCCGACCGCTCGGTTCAGAGAAGGGAAAGACACCCTCGGCGCCGCGGCGGAGCGGTTCCTGCAGCGCAGTTAGGCTAGACCGCGAGTTCGCACCAGATTGGGGTGTGATCGGAGGAGCGGTCCTTCGCCCGAGGCTTCTTGTCGATGTTGCAGGCGGCAATTCTGTCGGCCGCATGCGGCGACAGCAGCAGATGGTCGATGCGCAACCCTTCGTCGCGATGCCAGCGCCCGGCTTGGTAATCCCAGAAAGTGTAGCGGTGCGGCTCCGGGTGAAAAACGCGGTAGGCGTCGGTCAGCCCGAGGTAAAGGAGCGCACGAAACCGCGCGCGCGCTTCCGGCCGGCACAGGGCGTCGTCCCGAAACTCCACCGGATCGTAAACATCATCATCGGTCGGGCAGATGTTATAGTCGCCGGCCAGCACGAACGGGATCTCACGGCGCAACATTTCGCGGGTGTGACCGATCAGCCGCTCCATCCAGCCGAGCTTGTAGGTGAATTTGTCGGTGCCGACCGGATTTCCGTTTGGCAGGTAGACCGACGCGACGCGAACCTCGCCAAAAGACGCTTCAATGAAGCGTGGCTGCTCGTCTTCGTCGTTGCCGAGCAACCCGGTGACGACCTCCTCCGCGGGGCGCCTCGAAAGTAAAGCGACACCGTTATAGGCGCGCTGCCCGATCGTCTCGACGTGGTAGCCCAGACCCTTGACTTCGAGCATCGGAAAATCCTGCGCGAGGCATTTGGTCTCTTGCAGGCACAGCACGTCGGGCTGCCCGTCTTCGAGAAATGCAAGCAGATGGGGTAGCCGCGCCTTGACCGAATTGACGTTCCAGCTGGCGATCTTCACAAGAAAGCGAGGCTAACGGTCAGCCGATCGAAAAGGAATTGCCGCAGCCGCACGAAGAGGCGGCATTCGGGTTGCGGATCTGGAACGAGGCGCCGATCAGGTCCTCGACGAAATCCACCTCGGCACCGTTCAGCAGGCCCAGCGAGACCTCGTCGATGACGACGCCGACCCCGTCTTGCTCAAACACGAAATCATCCTCGTTGCGCTGGTCGTCGAACGACAGCCCGTACTGAAACCCGGAGCAGCCGCCACCCGAGACGGCGATCCGCAGAAATGCGCTCTCCGCGTATTCCTTGGTCTTCAACGTCGCGATCCGACGGGCGGCACTTTCTGTCAGAACGATCCGCCGCTCCTCAGTTTCGCTCGCGGCTTCGGCCATGTTATCGATGCTCCCACTCCCTGCTTTCGGAGCATATGTAAGCACGGGGACCACCTCGGTCAAATGGCAGATTTCAAGCGAGAATCGGCTAAGCTGCCCACCGCGGAGCAGGAGATGGAAATGCCGCAGGTCCTGGAAGGCGCGGTCGGCGTAGAGGAAGAAGCGCCGCCGCAGGACAAGATCGCCTGCTTGACGGCGCTTGAACGCAAGGTGCTGTGGCTGTCGACCTGGATGATCCACAACGCCAACCATCTTCGGCCGAGCCGGGACGGGTTGAAGGTGGGCGGCCACCAGGCGTCGAGCGCCTCGCTGGCCACCTTGATGACCGCGCTCTATTTCGACGTGCTGCGCCCGCAGGACCGTATCGCGGTCAAGCCGCACGCCTCGCCGGTGTTCCACGCGATCCAGTACCTGCTCGGGCATCAGAGCCGCGAGAAGCTGGAGCGGTTTCGCGCGTTTGGCGGCGCGCAATCCTACCCGTCGCGCACCAAGGACGGCGAGACCGTCGATTTCTCGACCGGCTCGGTCGGGCTCGGCGTCGGCATGACCTTGTTCACTTCGATGGCACAGGATTATCTGCGGCTCAAAGGGCTGGTGCCGACCGACGCGTCGCCCGGCCGGATGATCGCGCTCGCCGGCGACGCAGAGCTCGACGAAGGCAACATCTTCGAGGCCCTGCTCGAGGGCTGGAAGCACGATGTCCGCAATCTTTGGTGGGTCATCGACTACAACCGCCAGAGCCTCGACGCGGTCGTGTCGGATCGGCTGTTCGGCCGCATCGATGCGATGTTCGAGATGATGGGCTGGCGCGTCGTGACCCTGAAATATGGGCGGCTTCTGGAGGCCGCCTTTGCCCGCCCGGACGGCCATCATCTGCGCGAGTGGATCGACGCCTGCCCTAATTCGCTCTATTCGGCGCTGGTCTACAAGGGCGGCGAAGGCTGGCGGGAGCATCTGCACCGCGACCTCAACCGCTACCCCGGCATCCGGGCGATCCTCGACGACCATGACGACGTGGCGTTGCAGCGCCTGATGACCAATCTCGCCGGCCACGACATGGAATCGGTTCTCGACGCCTTTCATGGCGTCATCGACGACCGGCCGACCTGCTTCATCGCCTATACGATCAAGGGTTACGGTCTGCCTTTCGCCGGACACAAGGACAATCACGCCGGTTTGATGAACCTCGACCAGATGGCGTCCTTCCGGCGCAACATGGCGGTGGCGGAGGGGGCCGAATGGGATTTGTTCGCCGGGCTCGACATGGCCCCTGGGCGCCTCTCGGCTTTCCTTGCGGCGGCGCCGCTCGCCCGGTCTGGCCGGCGCTGGCACAATGCGCCGCGAGTTGCGGTGCCGCCCAGCCTCCCGACCCCGCGCGGCACAACGCTCTCGACACAGGAAGCCTTCGGAAGAATCCTCGGCGATATCGCCGCCAACGGCGGTCCACTCGCCGAACGCATCGTGACGACCTCTCCCGACGTCACGGTGTCGACCAATCTCGGGCCCTGGGTCAACCGCCGCGGGATCTTCGATCGCGCCGAGCGCGCCGACACGTTTCGCGAGGAAAAGGTTGTTTCGGCGCAGCGCTGGGCGATGTCGCCGAAAGGTCAGCACATCGAGCTCGGCATCGCCGAAAGCAATCTGTTTCTGCAGCTCGCGGCGCTCGGTCTCGCCGGTCCGCTCTTCGGCACGCGCCTGTTGCCGATCGGCACTCTCTACGACCCGTTCATCAAGCGCGGCCTCGATGTGCTGAATTACGCCTGCTACCAGGACGCCCGTTTTATTCTGGTGGCGACCCCCTCCGGCATCACCTTGGCGCCCGAAGGCGGCGCCCACCAGTCGATCGGCGAGCCGCTGATCGGGCTCGCCCAGCCCGGGCTCGTCAGCTTCGAGCCGGCCTACGCCGACGAGCTGGCGGTGCTGCTGCGCTGGGCATTCGAAGAGATCCAGCGGGAAGACGGCGAGTCGGTTTATTTCCGGCTGTCGACACGTCCGGTCGAGCAACCGGCGCGGAAGCTTGCCGCCGACCTCGAAGAGGCGATCATCGCCGGCGCCTATTGGCTGCGCGAGCCGGCAGAGGGGGCGGAACTCGCGATCGCTTATTGCGGGGCGGTCGCCCCTGAGGCGATCGCCGCCCACCGGGAGCTGGCCGAAGACATCCCCGACGCGGGATTGCTCGCGATCACCTCGCCCGACCGATTGCACCGCGACTGGCGGGTCGCCCGCGCCGGCGGCAAGCTGAGTGTCGCCGAGGAGGTGCTCGCGCGGCTGCGCCCCGGCGCCGCGCTGGTCACGGTCGGCGATCTGCACCCGGCGACCCTGTCGTGGCTCGGCGCGGTCGCCGGCAACCGCATCGTCCCGATGGGGGTCGACCGATTTGGCCAATCCGGTGATATCCCGGACCTTTACGAGGCTTACCACATCGACACCGGCGCGATCCTCGACGCCGCCGCCCGCGCCTGCCTGCTGGCGCTGCGCTGACCTGCAACCAAATCTTGCATCGCTGATTGCGCGTTGCTGCACCTGCAGCAAATCTGCAGCAAAACCTCCCCTAAAAGTTGAAGCGCCTCATCGGCCCGACGCTCGCCTCCGCTTTTGCCCGGCTGGCGAAGTCGTCCTCCATGAGCTGCAGACGCCGGTCGAAATCGCTCGTCTCGATCGCCCGGACAAAGGTGTCGACCACCGCCGCGATGGTCGCGGCTTCGCCCGGCGTGATCGCGCCATCGGCCAGCGCCGAGGTGACCGCCTTCATCGCAGCTGCGATATCGGCGGCGCTCTCGATCGGCGGCAGCGCGAAATTGACGGTGCGTTCGCGGCACGCGGGTAGGACTCGTTCAATGCAGAGCCGCATCGCGGTCGGATCGCCAACGAGCGCGAGCTCGACAGCCTTGCGCGTCAAGGCCTCCGACTTGCCCGCGAGCAGCGCCGCGGCGGCCGCGGTCGTCTTGTTGCAAGAGCCCGCCCGGCGGCCGGCCGGATTACCCGATTTTCCCTTTTCGAACGGCCGCCCGCGAGCCCGCCCCGGCGGTTTTGGTGAAGCCCCATCAGCCATCGCTACCTCCTCTGCCGACCGGCGCCGATCCACCGAGCCGCGATGTGAGGACTATGCGATGCCAATCAGGCAATTTTATGGTCGTCATATCGCAACGACATGGCAACGCCATGCTTGTGCGATAGTGCCCGGCATGACCGGGCGCAGGTTGTCATAGAACAAGAAATATGAACCGATCTACCGAGCGCCGGTGAATTTGAGGCACCCGGAAGAGTTGTGCTATAATATTGGCCATGTCCGATCAGTCGCCGCAAATTGATCCGATCCTGACGCGCTTCCGCGCCACGCTCGATGAAATATATGGCCCGCGCCTTGAGCGCGTGATTTTTTACGGCTCCCGTGCGCGCGGCGATGCGCGGGACGATTCCGACTATGACGTTGCTGTGTTTTTGCGCGATATGCCCGATCGCATCGCCGAGTTGTACCGGCTGGCCGACCTCAGCACTGCCATTCTCGACGAAACCGGCGCATTCATACACGCAATGGCCTATCCGGCCGGTTTCTACAACGATCCCCGCATGCCGCTGATGTACGCGATCCGCTCCGAGGGCATCGACCTGTGAAGGAGCAGACCAGCGCCTATCTCGAAAAGTCGCGTGACCTTCTCGGACGCGCCGACACAATGATGGGAGCCGGGTTGACCGACGACGCGGGAAGGACGGCCTATCTTGCCGGACTTCACGCGGGCGCCAGCCTTTATCTTTGAGACTACAGGGCGCGTGTATAAAAAGCATTCAGGCGTCCAGAGAGGATTTTCGCGGCAGGTGAAAGACGATCCGCGCGTTGATCCCAACTTGCGGACGTTCCTTTCCCGGACCTACCAACTTAAAGCCGTTGCCGATTACGAAACCGGCCCCGGTTCGTATGTGTCGGAAGAGATCGCGCGTGAGGCGATCCGGACCGCACGGCAGCTTGTCGAATGCGTCACGGGTCTGCTCCCGCCGAACGGGCAGTCCACGCCGCGCGCACCGGAACCAGATCGCTCCCGATAAAAGGACCCGTCCGCGCGGACAGTGGAGTCGACGACCCACCCGGACGGCGTTCCTAAATTAAAACTTTCGGGAAAATCCCTTGTCCTGCCCGATCATTCGGTTACGTTTCCCGTAAGATATGACCGGAACTCATCCGCAAAATCGCTGTCTCGGCTATGCCCGCGTCAGCACTGACGGACGCTTGACAGCCAGCTTGAGCAGCTACGCGCCGCAGGCTGCACCACCAAGATTTACCGCGAGAAGGTGACCGGCGTGCACAACGACCGTGCGCGAGCTTCTCAACATGCTCAAGAACCTCGCCCCCGGCGACGTGGTGACGGTGACGCGGATTGACCCCCTCGCCCGCAGCACCTTCGACCTGTTCGCCATCGTTAAGCAGATCGTGGACGCGAAAGCGCAATTCCGGTCACTGGCCGAGCCGTGGGCCGACACCGGCACCAGCACCGGGCGCTTGATGCTGGCGGTACTTGGCGGGTTGGCGGACGTAGAACGCGATCTTATCCCCACCCGCACCGCCGAGGGCCGCAACCGGGCGCAGAAGCGCGGGCAGCGCATGGGCCGGAAACCGAAATTGACAGAGGCGCAGCAGGACGAGGCCCGCCAACGACGGGCGGAAGGTGCCACGCTTGCCGAACTCGCGCGCAGCTACCACGTCGGCAAGAGTACGATTTCGCGGCTGTGACGATGATCGACGCAATACCGGCGCGCTAGTACACTGGCGCATGGACGCCGCAGCTCGGTCGTAGGGAGGTCGCGCATGCCCACGCTCATGACGACAGGGACGTTTGGTGAGCTGGCGAAAATCAGGAGCGCATTGGACGCTGGCCCGCTCGCATCCAGAAAGGACGAAAAGCTAGCCGGGATCTTTGTGCCTTGGGCGGGGTCAAGTTTGAAAGGAGAAGGGGGCATTTACTACGTAGGAATGGCCACAGACGGGGGTTACTGGGCTGACGATCCGCAGACGTTCGATCAACGGTCGCAGTGTACGGAATCGCTTTGCGCCCCCCATACCCGCGATGAGCGGATGCGCTCGCCGTTCTGGCAGTTCCTTGACGGCCTGTCTTGGGCGTTGCTCGGTGCTCCTTATGACGAAACGTCGGACAGATGGGGCTGGTCGAATCTCCTCAAAATCGGATGGAGCGTTGGCAACCCCAACCAGTGGCGACCACCAGTAGAGCCACAATTAAAAGATGCTCAGCGGGATATCTGTGTAATCGCTCTTCGCGAGGAATTTGAAAAACTTCACGGAAGCTTGATAGTAATCTGTTCGGGCAATACGTTCGGCGTTCTTGAAAGCCCTGATTTCTTTCCGAGATTGGTTCCACAATGGCAAAAAAATTATGCCGATAATTGGAACAGAGATCGGGAGGAAACAGGCGTCTGGTGGTTCATCGATCCGAATTCTGGCAACCTTTACGTCCACGGCTACCACCCGAATTATGCAGTGATAAACAACTTTTGGGGATCAGCCCTCCGCTACACAATCCATTTAGCCCGCACGTTGTTACCGCGCTTTGCGTAATACGCACGCGACCCGAGTTTTCCAGAAGTCCAATCCCGGTTACCCGACCTTACGGGTTGAACGCCGCCGCCGTTGCAGTCTGGAAAGGTGCGAATTGGTCATAACATCCCACTGCGACTCTTTTTACAGAGGCCCGCGCGCCGTACCGCACCTCGCCTGGCACGGCCTCCCACACCTTCGCGGTATTCGGCAGATTGCGAACCGGCATTGGGCCCCTACCTTGCGCTACTCCGATCCCGGGATTGTGCCTTTCGGCAGGCTTTCACAATAGCGTGCGATCTCGCCGGGTCTGGTGATCCACAGCCGATCGCGGTGGCCGACGATGTGGCGGACGGCGTCGCGGAAGGCGCGCAGGCGGAATGGCTGGCCGATGATGAAGGGGTGCACCGAGACTGCGAAGACCAGCGGGTATTTGCGTGACTGCTCCAGCATCTCGTCGAACTGGTCAGTGACCATCTCCGCGAATTGCCGTCCCGTGTGGCGCCGGTAAACCAGCGCCGGCGAGTCGTTGATTTCGAGCGGATAAGGCACCGACAGGATCGGCCCGGCGCGGGTGCGCATCCGAATGGGCTGATCGTCCATCGCCCAATCCATCACGTAGCGGTAGCCGGCCTCCTTCAGCAGATCCAGGGTCACGCCGCTCTGCGCGATGTAGGGGCCGAGCCAGCCTTCCGGCCGCCTGCCGGAGAGGCGGCTCAAGACTTCGGTGCATTCGGCGATCAGCCGCGCCTCGTCCTCCTCCCACAGCACATCCTGGCGCTCGGAATTCGTCCTACCATGGCCGACATACTCGTCGCCGCGCCCGTTCAGCCGCTCGACGATCTCGGGGCAATATTCGAGTACGGCCGAATTGACATTGTGCGCTCCCGGCAGCGCGAACTCGTCGAGCAGGTCGAAATAATACCAGAGGCCGACCCGGTTGCCGTAGTCGCGCCACGCGTAATTGCGCTGGCTCTGCGCCGCCGCTGCACCGGTCGAGTCGCTGCCGAGCCCGGCGCCAAACGCGAAATGCTCGATGTTGTTGTTGAAGGTGACGGCCAGCCGTGCACCGCCGGGCCACTCGTATTGCGGCCGCCGGTGGATCGGGACGTAGTCGTAACGGTTATGGGCGGGAAGTTTCATTGCAAAAAACCTGGAGGGGCGCCTGGCCGGCGGGGCCTACCCTCACCCGTCTCGCTGCGATCGCCACCCTCTCCCGCAGTGCGGGAGAGGCGCTACGCCGCGTTCCGCACAAAGCTCCACTCCCGCACCGCGGGAGAGGGGGGACCAAGCGCGCAGCGCTTGGTGGGTGAGGGTAGTCACCGGCCTTTGAAGGCCGGCTTGCGTTTTTCCATGAAGGCGGTGCGGCCTTCGGCGTAGTCCTGGCTGGCGAAGCATTCATCGACCAAACGCTTGCACAGCGCCAAGTCGCGAGCCGACTCGTCCTTGAGCGCCTCGCGGATGGCGACCTTGGCCGCGCGCACGGTCAGCGGCGCGTTGGCCGCGATCATCGCGCAATAATTGTTGACGTAAGCCTCCAGCTCGCCGTCCGGCACGACTTGATTTACGAGGCCCATGCGCAGCGCCTCTTCGGCGGTAAACTGGCGCGCCGTATAAAAGATTTCGCGGGCATGGGCCGGGCCGACCAGGTCGATCAGCTTCTTGATGCCGTCATAGGCGTAGCCGAGACCGAGCTTCGCCGCCGGAATGCCGAATTTCGAGCCCTCGGCGGCGATGCGCATGTCACAGGCGAGTGCGGTTCCGACACCGCCGCCAATGCAGTAGCCTCGGATCATCGCGATCGTCGGCTTCGGGGTTTCCTGCAGGCGCAGCCGCGCGCCCTCGGAGATTTTCGAATAGGCGGCAGCCGCTTCTTCGGAGGCGCGCCTCTCCTTGAATTCGGAAATGTCGGCGCCGGAGACAAAGGCGCGCCCGCCGGCGCCGCTGACGACGATGACCCGGATCGCATCGTCGCGCTCGAAATCGTCGATGATATGCGTCACCGCCTCCCACATCTCGAGCGAGACCGCGTTGTGCCGCGCCGGGTTGTTGAAGATCAGGCGGCCGATGCCGCCTTCCTTCTCGGCGATCATTTTGCTGGTGATGGGCTGGTCGAGCATGGTTTCGCTCCTTAAACGACTTCGCGGGCGCGCAGCTCGGCGATCGCCGCGTCGTTATACCCGAGCCCGCGCAATATCTCCTTGGTATGCTGGCCGAGATCGGGGGTCGGCCGAAGCTTTGCGGGCTCCGGCGTGCGGGTCATGTTGATCGCCTGGCCCACCACCTTGATCGGCCCGAGTTTCGGATGGTCGACGGGACGGGCCATTTCGAGGTGCTGGACCTGGGGGTCGGCAAAGGTCTGATCGATCGTATAGATCGGCCCGCACGGGACGCCGACTTCGTTCATCAACTCGACCCAATAGGCGGCCGGACGCTTTTTGGTGATCTCGCCGATCCGCTCGTTGAGCGCCTTGCGGTTCTTCGAGCGCTGCGCCCCGGTTGCGTAATCGGGGTCGTCGAGCAGCGCCATTGCATCGGCCGCCTCGCAGAAGCGGCGGAACATGTGGTCGCCCGAGGCGGCGATGTTGATCTGCCCGTCCGAGGTCGGGAACACACCGGTCGGAATGCCGGTCGGGTGGTCGTTGCCGGCCTGCTTGGCGACTTCGCCGGCGATCAGCCAGCGGGACGCCTGGAAATCGAGCATGAAGATCTGCGCTTCGAGCAACGAGGTGTGAACCCACTGCCCGACGCCGCTCGTCTCGCGCTCGATCAGCGCCATCATCATCGCCTGGGCGAGCAAAAGCCCGGCGCACAGATCGTCGACCGGGATGCCGACCCGCACCGGGCCCTGACCCGGCAGGCCGGTGATCGACATCAGCCCGCCCATGCCCTGGGCGATCTGGTCGACGCCGGGCCGCTTCGCATAAGGCCCGCTCTGGCCGAACCCGGAAATGCTGCCGTAGATGATGCGTGGGTTGACCTTCTTCACCAACTCGTAATCGACGCCGAGCCGGTATTTTACCTCGGAGCGGAAATTCTCGACGATGACGTCGGCCTTTTCCGCCAATTTGAAGAAGATCGCCTTGCCTTCCTCGGTCTTGAGGTTAAGGGTCAGGCTGCGCTTGTTGCGGTGCAGGTTCTGGAAATCGAAGCCGTCGCGCCGCGAGCCGGTGACATCACCCCTCGCCTCGCCCGGCTGCTCGATCTTGATCACATTGGCGCCCCAATCGGCGAACTGGCGGACCGCGGTCGGCCCGGCGCGGGCATGACACAGATCGAGAACGGTAAAACGGGCGAGAGGCAGCGATCCGATGCTCACAACGAGGTTCCTTTGGTCTTGGTGGAGTGTTGGCGAACTTACACCCGCCGCGCGCGGCAAGGTCAAGTATCCGCGCCGATCGCGCGACGGAAGCGGTTCTTAAGGAAGACGCCGTCGCGGGGTGGCAGAACACGCGACGGCTCGTCCGCGCGGATCGCGACGCGTGCGAAGAGGCTGGTCCCCGAATTGTGGAGTTGAGCAGCGAATTCGCGGAGCCCGAGTTCGTCGGTGATGTCGAAAGCCTCCTTGAAGGCGCAGGCCCGGGCGACCTCGACCAGCGAGACACCCTCTGCGGTATGGCTCGCCTGCATGCCGGTTTCGCTGTAACGACCGTTGTCGAAGGACGGCAATCGCAAGGTTTGGCGGGCGCTGCACGCCGATTGTCGCGAGCGCGCCGAGCCCCATCAGCATCTCACCGTCGCCGGTGACGACGAAAACGCGGCGGTCGGGCTGCGCAATGGCCAGCCCCAAGCCGACCATCGCTGCCGCGCCCATTGCGCCCCACAGATAGAAGTTGTGCTCGTCGTCGGCGACCGACGCGGCATCCCAGGTCGTCGAGCCGAGCGGATCGACCGGATCGAGACAAGGCTCGATCGGATCGAGCGGCGGCTCGATCTCGTAGTTTCACCTATAGCATAACCCAACAAGCCTACTCGGGGAGCGGGCCGGTATAGCGCGCACGAGGGCGGATCAGGATGCCGCTCTCGTATTGCTCGATCGCATGGGCGATCCAGCCGACTGTGCGGCCGAGGATGAATATCGCGAGCGCCGCGTTCCGCGGCAGCGCCAGCGCGGTGGCGGCGGTGGCGAGGGCAAAATCGACATTCGGCTGACGCCCGGCAAGGCGTGTTCCCGCCGCTGCTGCGCTTTCGATTAGGGCGCGGGCTTCCGGCAATGTCCGCGCGATGGCCGCCAGGATCGTTGCCGCGCGCGGGTCGCCGGCGGGATAGAGGAAATGACCAAAACCCGGCAGGTCTTCGCCGCGCGCGAGCCGGCCGGCCATTACCGTCATCGCATCACCGCCTCGAGCGATTTCGGCAAACAGCGCCTCGGCGCGCGCCGAGGCACCGCCGTGACGCCGGCCGGAGAGGGCGCTGAGCGCCGCTGACACCACCGCGTAAGGAGTTGCTCCGGTCGAGGCGACGCAGCGCGCAACAAAAGTCGATGCGTTGAGTTCGTGATCAGCGATCAGCACAAGGCAGCGGCGGAGAATTTCGGCTCCTATCTCATCCAATCTCCAGGCCGCGGCGAGCCGGCGGTGAACGGGTCCGGGCGAAGACGGCAGCAGGGCGACGCTCGCGGCGAGCACGCGAAGAATCCGCCGCCCCGTGCGGATAACGCCGGCTCGGGTCAGGTCGACCGCCGGCAGGTCCTCGTCGGCCACGGCTGCGAGGCTGATTTGACACCGCTCGATCAGACCAGACGCGGAGATGTTGCCAGGGAGAGCGTCGAGACGGTCGGCATCCAAATCGGCGCCTTCCTCGGCGCGCCAGAGCAGGGTGGCGACGTCCTCGAGCGTGGCCTCCTCGGAGAGGCGGATCGCATCTTTCCCCCGGTAGAACAGGCGGCCGTTCTCGATCAGGCAGATCGACGAGCCGATCACCGGCATCAATGCCTCGGGTTCGGTGCTGCGGGCCGGCCTCTCACTCTCGCGCGTGGCCAGCAGAGCCTCAACGTCCTCGGCTCGGTAACGCCGCTCTCGGCTGCCCGGAAGGCTGACCGACTGTAATCGGCGGCGGCTGACATAGGCATAGAGCGTATCAAGCTTGATCCCCAGCCGCTCGGCGGCTTGTCGGGCAGTGAGCAGATCGAAATTGGCCATATAGATAGATTGATTCTGATGAATCAAGGTTGACAGGCTTGAGGCGCGCCTGTCTATTCAACCTCTCTATCCGGAGGAGGCCCATGTCTGCAATGCTAAAACTCGACCCGACTGGGCGCACAAACCCTCATTGGCTGATTTAGGAGCAAGTCCTATGACAAAACGGATCGACGCTGCTGCGCTGACTCCTGTCGTCGGTACCCTTTACCCGTCGCCATACGATGTGCCGTGCCGCCCGCGTGAGCGAACCAAGCTCGGCGACGCCGCCGGACTGACGCAATTCGGGGTGAACCTGCTTCGCCTGCCGCCGGGCGCCTGGTCGAGCCAGCGCCATTGGCATACCGGCGGCGACGAGTTCGTCTATGTCCTCTCCGGCGAGGTCGTGCTCGCTACCGACGGCGAGGAAGAGGTCCTGCGCGCCGGCAACTCGGCCGGGTTCCGGGCCGGAGACACCAACGGGCACTGCCTGCAAAACCGCTCGGGTCATGACGCCCGGGTACTCGAAATCGGCACTCGTGTTCCCGGCAACTCGGCTTTTTATCCGGATATCGATATGGTTGCGCCGGCCGATGGCAAGCCTGCCATCTACACCCGCCGCGATGGCACACCCTACCCGGACATCAGACGGCGTGGCCCCTGATCGCATTGCAGAACAGCGAATTCTCGGCATCGTGATACACTGACTCGGGCGGCAACAGTATCGGAGTCGGAAGTGCCGAGCCTTCATCCGCAGGTCCGGGAAGTGTTGAGGGTGATGGCCGAGGCGAAGCTTCGGCCGGTCGAAGAAATGACACCGGCCGAGGCGCGCGAGCAGGTCGAAGCCACGGCGCGGGCACGCAAGGCCGAGCCGATGCCCGTCGCCCGGGTCGAAGAGCGCATGATACCGGGCCCCGCCGGCGAGATCCGCTTGCGGCTCTACTGGCCGCGAGCCGCGGCGCCAGTGGCGACGATCGTTTACTACCATGGCGGCGGCCATGTGATCGGCAGTCTCGACACCCACGATTTTGTTGCCCGCAATCTCTGCAGCGGGGTCGGGGCATTGGTCGCCTCGGTCGATTACCGGATGGGTCCCGAGCACAAATTTCCCGCGGCGGTGGACAATTCCTGGGCCGCCCTCCAATGGGTCGGCGCGAATGCCGCAAGCCTCGGCGCCGATCCGGCCCGAATGGGCGTGCACGGCGACAGCGCCGGCGCCAACCTCGCAGCGGTTGTGGCGCTGCTCGCCAGGGATGGCGGCGGCCCGAGATTGTCGCTGCAATCGCTCGTCTACCCGATCACCGATTATGGCCTTGTCGGCGACAGCTATGAGAAATACGCCAACGGCTATGGCATCTTGACCAGGCGTGCGATGGAATGGTTTCGCGATCACTATCTGCGCAGCTCCGAGGACGCCCAGGATTGGCGGGCGTCGCCAATCAAGGCGGCCAGCCTCGCCGGAGCGGCACCCGCAATAATCGTAACTGCCGAGTGCGACGTGCTGCACGACGATGGTCAGCGCTATGCCGAGGCGCTGCAACGCGCCGGCGTGCCGGTCGAATACAAGGAGTTCCCCGGTATGATCCATGCCTTCTTTGGCATGGTGCCGGCGGTCGACGATGCGATGAACGCCCAGCGCCTCGTTTGGGCCGCGTTCAAACAGGCTCTCGCTCGCGCTTGACCTATCCGGCGCTGCAGCGCGCGGGCGCTGTTGATATCACTGTAAGTCCCGAAAAAATACAGCCACGAGACCGGCCTCGGCCGCACAAACCCTCGCTTTTTGACAGGCACCAGCGGCAGATAACAGCCAGGAACAGCGAGCAAGAACAGCGAATAACAGCCAGCAAGCGACGGCGCTGAGCTGCTGCCATCGACTTTGCTTTCTCCTGGCATTGCGCCGTCATCTCGGTACAACGCGATCCGAGCGCCAGCGCGGGCCGGCGAGGGCAGCAGATCGCATTACGATCCTCGTCCTTCCGGACTCGCCCTTCGAAAAAATTGCATTACCGATATCACGAAAAATATCCTCCCAAATCCGGCTCCGCAGCCACAATGTTCACGTTCAAGCACTCGGTAACATGCGATCATGGCAACTTTCGGGTCCGCGTGTGCGCTCGTCGCTCGCCCTTCTACCTGAACGAAGCCTTTCAGTCTAAATTTCTGCTGTCGACCCTGAGCGCCACGCGGCCACCGCCGATCGAAGGGCAAATTTTGCCCCAATGCAGTCGTTCGTTCCCTTCGGCCGAGCCGGCAGCCCATGGCCCATTGTAACTCCGGAGGCCATGCGCGGAAGGGCACGACACGTGTCGCTCCCTATCCCTGCACTTATGTTCCTGCTTCGGGAACCGGCAGCGGAAATATGGGAAAGTAAGGCCGCCGCTTCCGCCAAGCACCGGGCGTCATGCCCATGATACGCCGGAAGCAGCAATTGAAGGTCGAAAGGTCGTTGAAGCCCGCCTCGTAAGCGATCGCCACCGGATCGGTCGTCCGCCGCATTCGCACCACTGCACGCCTCAGGCGCTGTGTGAGGACGAATTGATAGGGCGCCGCCAGAAATCACGTTGAAAGTCCGGAGAAAATGGTACGGGCTCATCGCGGCATCGCGAGCAAGCTGCCAAAGGGTCAGTGACTCTTCCGGCTCTGCCTCGATCCGACGAAGGACCTCATCCACCCCCTTGAGCAGATCAAGCGGCCCGAAGGACTGGGTTGCCTCAGGGTATGGTGCTTGTGGATGCCAGTTACGGCAACGACACGAGGCTGCGGACTGAGATCACCGCCCTCGGCAAGAGCTACGTGGCCAGGATCGGTCCCAATAACTCGGTCTGGCCACCCGGTGCAGCCCCTCTGTGCTGCCGCAGACCCGATCGGGTCGAGAGCGATCCAGACGCGGCTGCAACGTGACCGGAGCACCAGCCCATCACCGTCAAACCGCTTGCCTTGAGCCTCCCAGAAGAGGCGTGGCAGTCGACCGCTTAGCGCGAAGGGAGCGCGGATTGGCTCGCATCGCGCTTTGCCCGCCAGCGCGTGCGGCCGGCGCATCGCGATACCGAGCAGAGCGAGCCGCGCACTCTTGAGTGGCAAAGCTGAGTGTGCGAGCCAAACGACACCCGAAGACGCGCCGTTCGCAGTCTGGTTCGCATTCTGGAATGTCGGTTTTCTTTACACTCGGTTGCGCCGGAGCCGCATCAAACCCAACCAGAGGAGAGCCGGGGCGAGCAACGCCAAGCTAGCAGGCTCTGGGACCGGGTCGGCGCTCGCGGTAGGAATGACGCCAATCGGCAGCGAAGCCAGGTTTACGGGTTGATTGTTAGGTGAATCTGAGGCTGCCGGCGTATTTGTGACGTTGTCGGTGCAATTGGGGGCGGTACCGACGCATCCCTGGCTGGGCGGCGCGGAATTTGGCGTTCCCCCGAGGGATGCAGCGGTGTCGGTGCCCGGGTTATTTGTCGTCCCCCCGAGGATCGCAATCTCCATTCCTTGGCTGTAAATGTCGCCGGTCGACATCATCATGCCCTGGCTGTAGATCTCGCTCGCCCAAGGACCGCTATCCGCCATCATCCCTTGGCTGAAAATATCGGCGGTCACAGATTGCATGCCCTGGCTTATGATCTCCGTGACATCGGCCTGCGGGTCTTCGATATCCGCTGACGCCGGGCCCGCGAGCATCGTAAAACACAGGGCTCCCGAAAATGCCGCAGAGTAAAGCGAGGCTCGAAGCTTCATCGTACATCGATACCCGAGTTTCCCGAAATAGACAAGCAAATGCCGGGCCATACGGCAGATTATCGGGAAAAAGAATGGTGAATGATGTCCGTCCATGTCAGTGAAGACGGAAGTGTAAGAATTTTCGACAGGCAAAATCGCCATTCCAAGATCGCAGAAGCAGGACATATTCGGCTCGGATCTACGTGTCCGACTTGAATGAAGCCGGTTCTCTCAAATCCTTATCGTCGCAGCCGCCAAAGCGGGGACCCAGGGGCAACCGCCGCACTGCTTGGGACCCCTGGGTCCCGCTTTGGCGGCTGTCAGCAAATCCGCCGGTGCCCCGCAGATCTCTCGTTTCGTCGTTCCCGCGAAAGCGGGAACCCAGGGGTTTCAGTCACTTGCCCCCTGTTCAAGCCAGGGGCAGGCTCTGGGCCCCCGCTTTCGCGGGGGCGACGATTGGAGAGGGCTGCCGATTTAATTACAGCCGCTTTGCGGGAATGACGGTTGACGGTTGTAGCGTAAAGAAATCCGACGCCCCACGACTCGCGAGAACTGTTACCCAGAGGTCGACGAGGGATCGAGACCAATTCCGGCGCGACAGCTCATCCGCATTTCAACTGCGCTTTAACTCCTGCATCAGCTTTTCCGCCTCGGTCCTGTCCGCGAACGAACCAGTGGAGCCGAGCAGGCTTTCAAGCATAGCACGAGCATCGGCCGCGCGGCCGACGCGATGGAGGGCCACCGCAAGGTGGTATTGGACATCCAAGTCTTCCGGTGCCCGCAGATTGGCCGCGTTGAGGTACTCCAAGGCCGTCTCGGCTTCCCCTTGCTCCACCAAGATCCACCCGAGAGTATCGCCGATATGTGCGTCGCCCGGAGAGATCTTGAACGCCCGCTGAGCCAACTCGCGAGCGATCCCCAGTTCCCCCTGTCGCTGATAGAGGCAAGCCAGATTGTTTAGCGCGGTCGGGTCAGCCGGGTGGTCCTCGACCAGACGCGAGTATTCGGAGATAGCGGCGGCATTCTTTTTTTGCCCGGCATAATAGAATGCCAGTTCCGAGCGGGCCGTCAAATCGTTTGGGTCGACCTTCAGCCGGGCTTTCAGAAAGGCTTCCGCCTTGGCGGGCAGGCCCATACGAACATAAAGGCGGGTAAGAGCAGGCGCGAGCCCCTTGTCGGTGGGCCGCGACGCGACCGCGTTTTCGAGCAGGGAAACCGCCTCTTGGCCGCGCCCAGCTTTCTCGTATAGCTCTCCCGAAACCACGTCATAGATGCTGTTGCCCGGATCGGATGCGGCGAATTCCCGTGCCTTGGAGACGGCTGCCTCCACACCGTCGATTTCGGCGTCGGCTCGGATCAGATCGGCTCTGAGCGAGGCGTTCTGCGGCTCGCGAATCATCGCCTCTTTCAGTACGTCCCGCGCGTCGCGAAAGAATTGCGCCCGCTTTAATACGGCGACATAGGCCGACCGGATCGGCGTCGAATCCGGCGCGAGCTGGTGCGCAAGCTTGTAACTCGATATGGCCGAGGCGGTGTCCCCGGATTCCAGCCGAGTGCGGCCGAACGCGACGACGACATTCACGTCTCGCGGAAATTGCGCGTAGAGCTCGGCCGCAACCGCCTTCGCGCTGTTCCAATCACGCCGGGACTCATACAAGGTCACCAGCTCGAGCCCGGGGGTTGGATCGTAGGTGGCGGCGGCGCGAGCGCTGTTGAGTAGGTCCATCGCTTCCGGCCATTTCCTCTCTGCGATCGCAAGGCCCGCCAGACCGAGAAGGGCCATCGTATCCGCCGGTTTCTTCGCAAGAACATCGCGGTAGGTCCGCTTGGCATCTTCGGTGCGCCCGGTCGTCGCATACAGCCGGGCCAAGTCGCGAGTGGCCGCCGAAAAATCCGGATTGCGCGACAGCACAGCGCGAAACGCCGTTTCCGCGCCGGCATAATCCCGTTGCGCGACGCGGACCTCTCCCAGCAGAATTTGATAGAGCAAGTTGGCGGGATCCCGCTTGATCAGCGATTTCGCGACTTCTGCCGCCTTGTCCACGTGCCCGGCCCGCAACTCGGCCAATACCAGGGTTGGGCCGGCAATGGTGGCGCCGATTTCGCCCGAGAACACCTCTTCCAGCTGCGCAAGCCCCTGCCCCGCCTGGCCGGAACTGATCTCGGCAACCGCGACCTGCGTCTTGATGGCCGCATTCCCGGGGTCGAGTGTCGCTGCCTTCTCGAATTGCTGCAGGGCAGCTTCCGGCTTGCCGTCGGCCATGTAGGCGTTGCCGAGCAAGTTCAAAGTGGCTAAGTCCGGCGGCAACTTATCGGCGAGGGGTTTGAGATAATCGATCGCCCGAGGCGCGCCGTGTTGCTGCAAACCGGCCCGCGCGATGAGCCGCGTCGCGCTCGGATCACTCGGGAAATGGTGGAGGTATTCGCGCAAGATATTTTCCGCGGGGCCAAATTGTCCGAGAGCAAATTTTGTTGCTCCCTGCACGTAATACCCATAGGGGAAGGCGGTGAAGGCGCTGGCGATGCTAGCGAATATTTGATCCGCCGTGGTGTAGTTCTGTCGCTTGACGTACTCCAGCCCGCGCAGATAGTTGGCCATGAAGTTCTTCGGGCTGGCCTGCAGGATCGGATCGAGATCCCGATCCGCAGTCGCGAATTCACCTCGCGCTATGTTTACGTTGGCGCGACCGAGACGCGCCAGCCGATAATCGGGATCGATTTCGAGCGCTTCGCTGAAAAGCCGCACCGCGCCGTTTGCATCACCATGCGACCAGAGCATGTCGCCTTTGACCTGCAGCAGTTCGGCCGATTTCGGGCTGGCGGCGATCGCCTCATCAATCACCTGAACCGCTTCTTCCGGGCGCATGCCGCTGAGAAACCGAGCGAGCTGGATCCTCGGCTCCACCACACTGGGGTCCAATTTGATCGCATCGCGCAATAAAGCTTCGGCTTTTGTGTCATAGCCCAGCCGAACCGCTGCGGTGCCGAGTGCCGTCCTGACCTTGCTTTCAAGAACCGGGTTCCGGTCGCCGGGCTGGATCAGATCATAAATTCCCTTGAATTCTTTCCGAGCCAGCATGGCATCAAGTAAAATGCTCAGATAATCCGCCTCGTCGCCGTTGAGGTCGCGGGCGGCGCGAGCTTCGCGCTCTGCTGACGCGGCATCCCCGAGCTGGAAATAGAGCCGTGCGATCTTGACATGGAGCGCGGCGTCCTGAGGTGACTTCCGGATCGCGTTCTTCAACGTGATCAGACCGGCCTTGGGCTCCTCATCCTTGGAGTATTGCACGGCATCCCGACGCGAGCCGGAATCGTTAGCGATCGCGGCAAGATACGGCAACAGGCACAACGCGAAGGCGACAGAGTGCCAGAGATAGCTACGATGCAGCTGGGACATTGACTTGCTCTCTACGGGACCATTTTCGTAATCGGTGCAATTTTAGCTTGTCGACGCGCTCTCCCCCAAGACGTTTCGCGGGCCGAACATTGGGGGACCGGCTCTCAATAGTGCTCCGAGTCATTCACACGATTCTTCAGGCAATGATCACAACCGCTCACATCAAATCCCGCTACACCGGCGAAAGCCGGTCCTACGGCAAAAGTGGATCCCGGCCTTCGCCAGGAAAGCGCGGATTACCGGCCGGAGCCGATCCATCGGCGCGAACATATTGCCGGGGAACCCGCCATCGGCATCCTCTACGAGAGACCGATTTTGTCTCGCCCATATCCGAGCGCATCAGCATTTTCGTTGAGGCAGACATAACCCAGCGGGCGAAGCGCTGCGTCATAGAAGCGCTTGGCGCGCGCAAGATCGCGGACGCCCATTGAAACCTCCTCAACTCGTGGGCTTGCCTCGGCTTAAGCCCGCCTCATGCGGGAGCGAAGGTGACCCGCCCGTGCTGCCGATCGCGCCGGACCCGAATGCAGGCGCTGCAGCCGCCTACCGACGTCGAGAGACGATCGAAGGAGCGCCGCGAAGGCGCCGCCGCCCTGGGTCCGACGATTTTCTGAAGCGGCAAGCGCGCCGTCAAATCGCCATCCAGCCGCCATCGACATTGTAGGCGGCGCCGGAGACATAGCTCGCCCGGTCGGAGCACAGCCAGACGACCATTTCGGCGATCTCCTCGGGGTTCCCCATGCGGTGGAAGGGGACCTGCGCGAGGATCGCCTCGCCGCGCCGGCGCATCGTTTCCTCGGTCATCGGGGTCTTGATGTAGCCGGGGCACACGGCGTTCACGCGGATATTCGCTTCGGCATATTCGATCGCGGCGGTTTTGGTCAGGCCGAGCACGCCGTGCTTGGCCGCGACGTAGGCGGACGAGGTCGGCAATCCGACCAGCCCGGCGATCGACCCGGTGTTGACGATATTCCCGCCGCCCTGCGCTTGCATTTGGGGCAGCTCGTGCCGCATGCACAGCCACACGCCCTTGAGGTTGACCGCGATCATGCGGTCGAACGCCTCCTCGGACCACTCGGCGGTCTTCTTTCCGGCGGCTTCGACGTGCCAGCCGGCGATGCCGGCATTATTGAACGCGCAGTCGAGCCGGCCATAGGCGCCGACCACGCCTTCGATCATGGCGCGGACATCCTCATCGCGCGTCACGTCGCCCGACAGCGATATCGCCTGGCCGCCGGCCGCGCTGACCTGGGCGACGGTCTCGCGGGCGGCTTCGGCCGAGACGTCGGCGACCGCGACGCGCGCCCCTTCGCGCGCAAAGGCCAAGGCAGTGGCGCGGCCGATCCCGCCTCCGCCACCGGTGATCAGCGCCGATTTCCCGTCGAGCAACCCGGCCATCGCTCCCTCCCGTTTTGATCCGCAGCAATCCTGCCATAACGGCCGCGGCCGTGCCCAGGGCTCTTCGCGCGGAGCTCTGAAATGCGATCTGGCCAATGAATTAACTTTTCTTGACAACTGTGAGCTACCTCACAATCCACGGCTGATCAGAACACCATGCTATTCACCCCGGCCCATCGGCCGTCCCGAGCACTCACTCAGGGGGGAACGCATGGTCGACGACGCGAAACTGCATCAGTTTATGGGACAAATGTTGTCGGATCTCGGCGGCGCGGCGAGCGTTGCACTGGTCCGGATCGGTGATGCGTTGGGGCTCTACAAAGCTCTGCACGAGCGCGGCCCAATGACCGTAGACGAGCTTGCCGCCGCGGCCGGAGTCAACCAGCGCTATCTGCGCGAATGGTTGTCGCATCAGGCAGCCTCGAACTATCTCTCGTATGACCCGGCGACGCAGAAATTCACTTTGCCGCCGGAACAGGCGATGGTCTTCGCGATCGAGGACAGCCCCGTCTACATGATGGGGGCGTTCGACCTGATGACATGGATAACCGAGAGCAAGGATCAGATCCAGGCGGTGTTCCCGACCGGCGACGGCGTGCCGTGGAGCGACCACACGAGCTGTTTCTTTTGCGCGGTCGCGCGCTTTTTCCGCCCCGGCTACCACAACAATCTGGTGAGCAATTGGCTGCCCGCGCTCGACGGCGTCGTCGAAAAACTGGAGCGCGGCGCCAAAGTCGCCGATGTCGGATGCGGCCACGGCTGGTCCACGGTGCTGATGGCGAAGGCATTCCCGAACTCGCAATTCATCGGTTACGACTTCCACCCGAATTCGATCGAAACCGCCGCGGCACATGCTCGGGAACACGGGGTCACGGCGAACACCCGTTTCGAGGTCGCGACGGCGAAGGGCTATCCGGAAGGAGGCTTCGACCTCGTGGCTTTCTTCGATTGTCTGCACGACATGGGCGACCCGGCTGGCGCGGCCGCCCACGTTCGGCAATCTTTGAAGCCGGATGGTTCGTGGATGATTATCGAACCAATGGCGGGCGATCGGCTCGAAGACAATTTGAACCCGGTCGGGCGGATCTATTACGCCGGCTCAACAATGGGCTGCGTGCCCACCTCGCTCTCGCAAGAGGTTGGCGCCGCACTCGGCGCACAAGCCGGCGAGGCGAGACTGCGCGATGTCATTACCTCGGGTGGGTTCCGCAGTGTCAGACGCGCCGCTGAAACACCGTTCAACATGATCCTCGAAGCGCGCCCGTAATCCCGACGGTCGGAACGCTTGTGCAGGTCACGTGGCGCGAGATGGAAGCAGCCCGAGCGCGACCAGCTCCTCCCGCAATCTCGCGGGTGTCGTGAAATGGATCGCGTGAATGCCGAAGGGAAGCGCGGCGGCGGCGTTCGCCTCGACATCGTCGACATAGACGGCGCGCTGCGGCTCGATCCCAAACCGTTCTATCAGCAGCACGAAGATGCGCGGATCCGGCTTGATCAACCCGACCTCACCCGAAACGCGGATTCCCCGGAACCAGCGGAGAAATGCGAAGCGCTGCAGCGCTGCCGGATAGGTTTCAGCCGACCAGTTGGTGAGTCCGTAGAGCGGGATGCCGCGATCGCGGAGCTCGGCCAAGATCTCGACCGAGCCGGAAATCGGGCCGGCCAGCATCTCGTGGAAGCGGGCGTGATACGCGTCGATCAGCTCGGCCTTGTCAGGATGCTCGGCCTTCAGCAGGCGGGCGCCTTCGGCGAAGCTCCGGCCGGCATCCTGGCGGCGGTTCCATTCATGGGTGCATACCGTTGCCAGAAACTGTTCCATCGCCGCCTCTTCGCCGGCGAACAGCTTGCGGTAAAGATGCCGCGGGTCCCAGTCGATCAAGACCCCGCCGAGGTCGAATACCACGATGCTGCGGCCCGCCTCGGTCATTCAGAGGAGGCCTTTGGCTCGGTAAACTGAAGACACGAAAAGCTCGTGGTGCCCAGGGGCGGAATTGAACCACCGACACACGGATTTTCAGTCCGTTGCTCTACCAACTGAGCTACCTGGGCGCTCCGGCGAGGGGCGCTTATAGAAGAAACGCCGCAATCCTGTCCAGACGGACGTTCTCCCCTCAGTCGAAGAGGATGACGCCGCGCGCGACCTCGCCGGCGAGCATCAGCGCAAAGCCTTCGTTGATCTCGTCGAACCGATAGGTGCGGCTGATCAGATCGTCGAGGTTGATCTTCTTTTCCAGGTCGAGGTCGGCGAGGATCGGGAAGTCGATGTTGGGCCGCACCGAGCCGTAATAGGTGCCGCTGATGATCTTTTCGCCATAGACGATCTGCGACGGGTTGATCGGCGCCCGGGTTGCGAAGGCCGGGATGCCGACGAGCACCGCCCGCCCGCCGGGGGCGACGGCGTCGATCACCTGCAACGCCGTCTGTTCGCTGCCGATCGCGTCGAAGGCGGTATCGACGCCGAGTGCTTGCGTCATCTCGCGTACCCGCTCGACGACGTTCCCGGCAGTCGCATTGATCGTGTGGGTCGCGCCAAAATTCGTCGCGTAGTCGAGCTTGTTGTCGCGCAGATCGCAGGCGATGATCGGGTTGGCTCCGACGAGCCGGGCGCCCTGGACGACGTTGAGCCCGACGCCGCCGCACCCGACCACCAGCACGCTGGAGCCGGCCGGGACCCGGGCATGTCGGATCACCGCGCCTATCCCGGTCGCGACACTGCAGCCGATGATCGCGGCATGGGTGAACGGCAGGTCGTCGCGCACCTTGACGACCTGCTCGGCGGGACAAACGACCTCTTCCGAGAACGTTCCGATGCGCGCCATCTGGTTGACCGGCTCGCCGTTCAGCCTGACGCGGGCCGTCCCGTCATGCATGCGCCAGCGCGGCGTGTCATTGTGTCCGATGCACAGCACGGTCTGCCCGGAAGAGCAGTAGCGGCAGCGGCCGCAATGTGGCCGGAACGAGAAGATGACGCAGTCGCCGGGCCTGACATTGTCGACCCCCGGCCCGTTTTCGACGACGATGCCGGCGGCCTCGTGCCCGAGCACCATCGGCAGCGGCAACGGCCAATCCCCGTTCATGATGTGCCAGTCGCTCATGCAGACGCCAGCTGCCTTGACCCGGACGCGAACCTCTTTGGACTTTGGCGGCTGCTGCTCGAGGTCGAGGATCTCCAGGGGTTTGTTGATCTCGGTCAGAACCGCGGCGCGCATATTGTCCTCCCTCAGCCGGACCGGTCCGATCACCCGGCACGCGACCTTACTTCCGCATGTCGCCGGGTTCCCGTCAACAGGCCAGGCGGGCAGAGACATCAGCCTCTCGCGCCCCGATTCCCAAAATCAGTCGGATTTTACTTGACTTAGTTCCGGATTCGTTCTAGTGTCCAAAACGTAAACACGCTGTCCACATTCACTCGTTAAAAGCCTTTTTTAATATTTCGGTCGAGGCCGCTTCGACAAGCGCGCCAAGTATTCGAATGTTGAGCCATTCTATAAATCATTTTGCATTCTGGAGTACTATGGGGATGTCACACATTTCTAGAGCAGCTTCCGATCAAGTTGCGCCATCAAATCCAACGGTCATTCCGAGCACCAGCGAAGCAATCTCGGGCCGCGGAGAGTGCCCGGTCGGTCGAGATTGCTTCGTCGCGCAAGGCGCGCCTCGCAATGACAACGACAATTGCGCGCCGTGCTCCGACGCAATCGACGAATTTCCGGTGGCGATCAGTCTGCTTGCCGAGCAACATCGCCCGTCACGGATGCCCTTCTTCCGCAATCTCGCGGCCCTCGACTACGCGACCGCCAGCGACCCGTCATTTCTCGGTCAGATACACCTTGTTTATCAGGCGGCGATGCACGCCACGCGCGCCGCCGTCTATTACCTGCCGCACCTCGACAGCCCAGCCTTGCGCAAGCGCAAGCTCCAGATATTTGTCGACGATGACGGCCTGCCGGGCGGAGACACGCATCATTACCAGTTGACACGAGCGTTCTGCAATATCGGCGCCAAATGCGTGCTCGATGACGAGGAATTCGCAGGGCCGGAGGAATTGTGCCGGCAACTCGATGGCGAGGCGGCGCAATTCGTGCGCGTCGCCAAAACGCTCTATTCACGCTCGCTTGGCGCATGGTGCGCGATTGAGGTGATGTCGGTCGATTGGATGCGCGCCCTTGCCGATGCCTTATCGGTGCATTTCCCGCAATTCGCCGATGAGCCGTATTTTGCGGAGTGCTTTTCCGAGATGGTCGAAGAGCGCCACGCCGAGGAGTCGCTGTCGGTGACTCAAATGGTGCTGAGCGCGCAGCCGGCCTTGCTCCCCGCAACAATCGCGGACGCCAAGATCATGGCCGAGGCGCTCGATGGGGTTTGGACCCATCTCGACCGAATTGTCGCGATCCGACAAAAGGCGGCGCAGTCGTAGCGCAGACTAGCGCAGCGCAGACGCGCTCGATGTCGCGGTCTCACATCGGCCAAGGAGCCGATTTCAATGCGAATTAATGCAGCGGCCAGATTGGCCGTAGCCTGGCTGACCATGTTCCTGGTCGGAACCGAGCTGTTCGTCTTTTCTCCCTTGCTGCCAGTGCTGGCGGCCGATTACCACATCGCTCCGGCATTGGCGGGGCTGTCGGTGACGATGTTTTCATTAGCGTATATGGTGAGCGCTCCCTTGTTCGGATATTTCTCGGACCGGATCGGGCGCCGGCGAGTTCTGATCTGTTCCTTGCTCGCCTTCGCCCTCGCCAATATTCTCACCGCCGGCGCCGCAAGTCTGCCGTCCCTGCTCGCAGTCAGGCTTTTTGCCGGCACCGCAGCGGCGGGTGTCTCGCCGTCGATCTACGCACTCGTCGGCAGCGCCGCCCCGCCAGACCGCCGGGCCACCTGGCTGGCGCTGGTGGTCTCCGGTCTGTTGGTCTCGCTTGCTGTCGGTGCGTCGGCAGGGGGCTTGGCGGGCGTCCTCTTCGGCGGTCCGCCGGTGTTCCTTGCGCTCGCCGCCCTCGCCGTGGTGCTGGTCTGGCTGAACCGATGGGTCTGGCCATGCGATCACGGCGGCGCCGCGGCCGGTCTGGAGGCCGCAGCTCGCGATCCGCTTGCCGTGGTTGCTCTGGTGTGTCGCTTGATCCCCATGGTCCTGTGGAGCACTGGCCTTTACGGCGTCTATACCTATCTCGGCGCGGGCCTGGCTGCCGAGGGCTTCTCGACTGGGCAGACTGCCGCGGCCATCCTCTATTACGGCTGCGGCGCCATTGTCGGGGTTCTAGTCGGCGGCCGTGTGGCCGATCGGCTCGGGACCCGATTCACCGCAACCGCGAGCTTTGCCGGGCTGTGCGCTTGCCTACTGCTGCTGCGGCTGGCGCTCGACGCGGGCCGGTTGGTCGAACCCGCTCTCGGCGTGAGCTCGGCTGTCGCGCAGTTGTTTTTTCCGGCCCAGCAAGCCGGTCTGGCTATTGATTTCCCCCGCCAACGCGCTGCGGTGCTCGCCTGGAACAACAGTGCGCTGTTCTTGGGCATTTCGCTCGGCTCCCTCGTCGGCGGGGAAGCGGTCGCACTGGCAAGTTTCGGGGCTGACTTGATCATCTCTGCCGGCATCGCTCTGACGGGATGCATTGTCAATGCGATTCTGGTCCCGGGCCGGCGACGGATGAGCCAGTGATCCACCGCACCCAGACGGTTTTTTGACGCCACGCTGACACCCAATTGACGGATATACGATTAAATTTGCATGGAACCGGTTGCGACAGCGGCCTGCCTGCTGCGCCCCGGCGGCGACAGAACTCTCGCCGGGGCATCTGTGGGCAACAAGGGTAACCACATCAGCCACGAAGCGCAAAACCGCAGCGCGGCGATCTGCACGACGGTGCAGACGGCGCTGCGCCAGAGCCGGCTGCTCTTCGCGTTCCAACCCGTGGTTTGCGCCGTAACGGGTGAGACGGATTATTTCGAATGCCTGCTGCGCATGCGCGATGTGAGGGGAAGCATCATCGCCGGCAGCGAATTCATCACGCCGATGGAACAACTGGGTCTGATCGGGTTTATTGATGACTATGTTCTCGACCTCGCTGTCCGGGAACTCGCGAGGCACCCCGGGGTAAGGCTCGGGCTCAATATATCCGGGCTCACTGCATGCATCGGGCCGTGGCTGCAATCTTTGGTTTCGGTGTTGCAGTATCGGCCCGATGTCGCCCGCCGGTTGGTCGTGGAGATCACGGAAACTGCGGCACTGTGCGACCTCGAAAAGTCGGCGCGCTTTGTCGATACGCTCCGCCGCACGGGATGCCGGGTGGCGCTCGACGATTTCGGCGTCGGCCACACCTCGTGGCGGCACCTCGAGACTTTGTCGGTCGATATAGTCAAGATCGACGGGTCGTTTGTGCGAAACCTGGCAGATAGTCACGAAAGACGTGTTGTTTTGCGGGATCTGCTCGGTGCGATCAGCGGTCTCGGCTGCATTACCGTGGCCGAAGGGGTGGAGAACGCCGCGGACGAGGCGGTCGCGCGAGCAGAGGGTTTCGGCTATCTGCAGGGTTACCATCTCGGGCCGCCGACTATCGAGCGCACTTGGCTCGCCCAGACATCGACCGGTTAGTCGAATGGCTGGCCGTGGTTCTGCCCAGATAATCGAGGGCGAGCGCCGATCGAGGCCCTGGTCCGGGGTGCCGATCGGCTTGACCGGAAAAATCCTCATTCTGGTGATCTTTGCCGTCGTTCCGGCGCTCGTGATACAGGCCTGGAACGAATACGATCTGCGCATAGCGCGTGAGGCGGATATCCGCCAACAAGTCGTGCAGACTACCAAACAATTCGGCGAGGAGATCGGCGAGCTGCGCGAAGGTGCTCGCCAACTCCTTCTCGCTCTTGCCCAGTTGAACACGGTCAAGACCCGGCAGCCGGGCGCTTGCCGCCCGCTTTTCTCGAAACTGAAGGCACGTTTTGCCAATTACGCTCTGCTCGGGGCGGCCGATACGGGCGGCCGGATCTTTTGCACCAGCGAGCCGACATCGTATTCGTCGGTTGCGGACCAGCCCTTCTTCGAGCGTGCCATGGCCCAGCCCGGGCTTGCCGTCGGAAATTATTGGGTTGACCCGGCCAGTGGCCAGCGGATGATCCATTTTGCCGAGCGCTTCGAGGATGACGACGGCGTTATCGCCGGCGTCGTATTTGCCGGCCTCGACTTGGCGTGGCTTTCCGACCACCTCAAAGCGCGCGACTTGGCGCCGACCGCCTCGATCTTGATTGCCGATCGCGAGGGTAACATCATCGCAAGGCTGCCCCATCCCGAACTCCTCGTCGGCAAGAACATGAGGAAGTCCCATGAAGCCATCATGGATGGGGAACAACCGGGATGGGAAGAAGCGGTTGGTGTGGACGGAACGACGCGGATTTACGGATATGTCCCGCCCGCTCTGCCGCCTAGGGATTTCTTTCTCAGCGCCGGCCAGAGCAAAGCCGAAGCCTTTGCCGCGATCGACAGCGCCACTCGGCGCGGCATCGGGCTAATCCTGGCCGGACTCCTGGCGGCAGTTTACGCCGCCTGGGCGGGGGGCCGCAACTTCATCCGCCGCCCGATCCAAGATCTGCTCAAGGTCACCGCCGAATGGCGCAACTGGAACTATGCTGCGCGCGCACATCTGGAGGATCGGTCTTCCGAAATCGGCCGACTTGGAGCGGCGTTCAATGAGATGGCCGACGCGCTCGCGGCGCGGCATGCGGCCCAGCAAAGCGCCGAGGAGGAGCTGCGTGAGCTGAATGCGACGCTCGAGTCGCGGATCGAGCAGCGCACGGTCGAGTTGGAGGGAGCGGTTCGGGCCAAATCGCAGTTCCTGGCCAATATGAGTCACGAAATTCGCACGCCGCTGAACGGCGTCCTCGGCATGCTCGAACTCGTTCGCCAAACCGAGCTGGCACCCACACAGCAACGCTTTATCGAGACCGCACGGCGCTCCGGCGAGACCTTGCTCGGGGTCATCAACGGCGTCCTCGACCTCTCCAAGATCGAGGCCGGCAAGGTCGAAATCGAGTACGGCGGGTTCGATCTGCGGATCGTTGTGGAAGAGGTCACCGAGCTATTCAGTGAATTGGCATATGGCAAGGGGCTCGAGTTGGCCTGCTTTGTCCCGGCAGCTCTGCAGACCGCATTGATCGGTGATGCCGGACGCTTGCGCCAGATCTTGACCAACCTGATCGGCAATGCAGTCAAGTTCACCGAGCGCGGGGAGGTCGGTGTTCGCGCCTACGCATTGGAACGCAATGCATCCTCGGTCTTCATCGCCTTCGAGGTCGTCGATACCGGGATAGGCATTCCAGCCGAAAAGCGCCGGCATATATTCGAAGCGTTTGCCCAAGCCGACAGCTCGACAACCCGGCGATACGGGGGGACCGGACTTGGGCTTTCGATCGCCAAGCACTTTTGCGAGATGATGGACGGTTCGATCGACGTAGCCAGCGAGCCGGGTGCCGGGTCGACATTTCGGTTCACCGCCAGGTTTGGATTGCAGCCTTCGGCGGCCGATAGAACCCAGCCCCCTATGCGGCCCCGAGCCGGAGAACCAGCTCTGGTCGTCGTCGCCAATGCCCTCAACCGCGAAATACTGGACGATCAGCTGTCAGCCCGGAACATTCCGGTAAAGCACGCCCGGACCGGCTCGGCAGCCCTCGGCGCGCAACGCACCGCGGCCCTTCACAACGAGCCGTTCGATCTCGTGATCATTGACAACTCGCTGCCTGACATGACGGGCGCCGAGCTGGCGCAAGCCATCAAAGCCGCTTCCGATGGGATCGAGCAGCAGATTATTCTCCTGACCTCGTTCGATCATGACGTCGGCCAAATCGCAGAAGGTGCGCTCAGACGCCTGACAAAGCCGATACGACAATCGGCATTGTGGAATTGCATTGCGGTGAGCGCGCGGCCGGTTCCGGCAATTACCTCTGTGCCCAAGACGGCGGCGGATCAGCCCGGTAAAGGCCGGGGCCCTGTACTCGTAGTTGAAGACAGCCCCGTCAACCTGGAGGTCGCTGTCGCCATTCTCGAGAGCATGGGGTGCGTCGTCGAGACCGCAGTCAATGGGCGGCACGCGCTCGACCGTCATGCGGGCGGCGAATTCGGCCTGATATTCATGGATTGCCAGATGCCTGAGATGGACGGGTTCGAGGCGACGGCAGAGATTCGCCGGCGCGAGGCCCTCTCCGGGGGGCATACCCCGATCGTTGCGCTGACTGCGAGCGTCGTGGAGGACGGCCGTCGGAAGTGCCTGGCGGTGGGTATGGACGACTATCTCGCGAAACCGTTCACACTGGAGCAGATGAGGGCGATGCTGACGACGTGGCTGGGCACGCCTGAACGCGCGGCTACGCGAGAGCACCTGTCGCTCGTCACGCAGGTGGCGGCAGCTCCCGACCCTATCGATGAGCAGGTGTTGGCTTCGCTCGGGCGACTGCAAAAGGAGGGGCGGCCGGACATCGTGCAGGAGCTCATTGAACTGTTTTTCAAGGGCGCAGCAGGTCTTCTGATCGATTTGGATACCGGCGCGGCAACGGGTGACGCGGCGCTCCTGTACCGCGCCAGTCATGCGCTGAAGTCGGCGAGCGCCAATCTGGGGGCCATCGCGTTGTCGGCGCATTGCAAAGAACTCGAGACGCACGCGAAATCGGGGGCGGTTACGGACGCTGCGCGGCTGGTGAAGGTAATCCGGGAAGAATTTCGCACCGTCGAAGCCCGGCTTTCAGAGCATCTGCCCCGGGTTGCCTAAGTAAGCTGCGCGGCCGTCATGGCGGGCGCCTGATGATCGCCAGCGCGCTGCATAAAGGAATGAAGATCTCTCTCGATTTTCCGGTAGCGAAGCCAAGAGGCCGGAATGAGATCCTGGCGAAGGACGCTTTTTTGACGGATCTCGGCGTAGCCCCGGCATGAAAATGCAGACGGGGCGACAGATTTCGCGCTCGAGACGGCACCGAGCCCAACGCCGCGGAAAAGATGGGCGAACCAGAGGTTTGCAATGAACAACTTTTATCTCGAAGTGATTTCGCTGGTCGAGCGCCTTCACCGTCAATTCCTGGAGGTCGTCAAGCTGGAGCTGGAGGGCCTCCGCGTTCACGACATCAACAACGTCCAGGCAATGATGCTGTTCAATATCGGGGATGCGGAAATGACGGTCGGCGAGCTCACGTTGCGCGGCTGTTACCTCGGGTCCAACGTCTCCTACAACGTCAAGAAGATGGTCGAGAACGGCTATCTGGCGCATGAACGCTCCGTGCACGACCGGCGCTCGATCCATGTTCGATTGACCGAGAGAGGGGGCAAGCTGCGGGACCGCCTGGGCGCCATGCATCAGCGTCACGGCCAGATGCTTTCGCAGGCGACGCTTACCGCCGACGATCTGCAGAATACCAGTGTTACGCTGCGCAAACTCGAACGCTTCTGGATCCGCGCTGCCGACTTGGTGCAGCGAGCACCACCACAGCTAGAGGTCAACGTGGCCGAGCCTCCCCATGCCGGCGTGAACCCCAACCGCGATGATTTCGGCCCGAGAATCTCCTCCAGAAACTAAAATCTCTACCGGAAGCTGACTGGCTATTCTTCGGCTGCAGCCTCTCCCGGGGTTGCCATCATCGCTTCGGCGACAAGGCCGGCATTACCGCGTATCGCGTGCTCTATCTCCTCGCCGATCTCGGCATGCTCTTTCAAATGAGCCTTGGCGTTTTCACGTCCCTGGCCAATACGCTGGCCGTCATAGGAAAACCAGGAGCCTGACTTCTCGACGACGCCGGCCTGAACACCCAGATCGATCAGTTCGCCGCGCTTCGATATCCCCTCGCCATACATGATATCGAAATCGACAACCTTGAAAGGCGGCGCCATCTTGTTCTTGACGACCTTGACGCGGGTCTGGTTGCCGATGACCTGGTCCCGCTCCTTGATCGCGCCGATCCGCCGGATGTCGAGACGGACAGAGGCGTAGAATTTGAGTGCGTTACCGCCCGTCGTGGTCTCCGGATTGCCAAACATCACACCAATCTTGTGGCGGATCTGATTGATGAAAATTACCGTTGCGCGGGAACGGGCGATCGAGCCCGTCAGCTTGCGCAACGCTTGGCTCATCAGCCGGGCGTGCAGCCCCATATGGCTGTCGCCCATTTCGCCTTCGAGTTCGGCGCGCGGCACGAGCGCCGCCACCGAATCGATGACGAGCACGTCAATGGCGCCCGAGCGGACCAGCGTGTCCGATATCTCGAGCGCCTGCTCGCCGGCATCAGGCTGGGAAATCAGCAAATCGTCGACATTGACGCCGAGCTTGCGGGCATAGGCCGGGTCGAGCGCGTGCTCGGCGTCGATAAAGGCGCAGGTTCCGCCGCCGCGCTGCGCTTCGGCAATGACATGCAGGGCAAGCGTCGTCTTGCCGGAGCTCTCCGGCCCGTAAATCTCGACGATCCGCCCGCGCGGCAGCCCGCCGATGCCGAGTGCGATGTCGAGACCCAAAGATCCGGTCGATATTACCTCGGTATCGGCAGCGGCCTCGCGCGATCCGAGCTTCATGATCGAACCCTTGCCGAAGGCGCGTTCTATTTGCCCGAGCGCTGCGTCCAAAGCCCGCTGCTTGTCCATTGCATCCTTGTCCAAGAGGCGCAATGCGGTGTGCATTGTTCCTTCTCCTTATTCCATACCCGATGATGCCGCGCAACGCGGCCCGGGAAGACCGCCCGGATCTACTCCGTGTACACTTTTTGTTCGCGCGACGCAATACTGAAGCACGCGCTCTACGCGACTCCGGCGGCCAGGACGTCTCTCACCTTGGCCGCGAGCTCCTTCAAGCTGAACGGCTTGGGCAAAAACTCGATACCTACGCCACTGTCGAGCCGCTGACGAAACGCGTCCTCGGTATACCCCGAAATAAAGATCACTTTCATTTCCGGGTTGAATTCCCGCACTTCACGGACAAGCCCCGGCCCATCCATATGCGGCATAACGACATCGGTGATCAGAAGATCGATTGCCTCTGCAGCATTGCGGATCAAATCGAGCGCCGCTTCGCCGCTTCTCGCCTCTATTACCTTGTACCCTTTGTTGCGCAGAGCGCGAGCGCCGAAGATCCTGACCGGATCGTCATCCTCGACGAGAATGATGGTGCCGTGCCCGGTCAAATCCTTTACCGCTGCGACTTCACCCATATCCGAGCGGGCGGGCTGTGCCGCATCCGCCGGCTCGCAGCGCGCCAGATAAATTTGAAAAACCGCGCCCTGGCCCGGCGCGCTGCTCACGAAAACAAAGCCGCCTGTCTGCTTAACGATGCCGTAGACCGTCGATAAACCAAGGCCGGTTCCTGAGCCGACTTGCTTGGTCGAGAAAAAAGGCTCGAAAATCCGAGCCAAGTTCTCCTTGGGAATACCGACTCCGGTATCCGTCATCTCGATCAGCACGTAGTCGCCGGCCGGCATCAACTCGTGCCCACGTCGCAATTGACGCTCCTGGTGAACATTTGCCGTGCGAATAGTGAGCGTGCCGCCGTCGGGCATCGCATCGCGGGCATTCACTGCGAGATTGATGACGACCTGTTCGAACTGCCCTTGGTCGACCTTTACGAGGCCGAGATCGCGCCCATGCACGACCTCGAGGTCGATGTGTTCCCCGATCAGGCGTTGGATCAAGTGCCGCAACTCGTAGAGGATATTGGTAATGTTGAGGACTCGCGGCTGCAGCGTCTGCTGTCGCGAGAAGGCCAGCAGTTGCCGCACGAGATTGGCAGCCCGGTTCGCATTCTGCTTGATCTGCATGATGTCCGCGAAGGACGGGTCGCTCGGCGGCGAGCGCAGTAGCAGCAGATCGCAAAACCCGATCATCGCTGTGAGCAGGTTGTTGAAATCATGGGCGACACCACCGGCGAGCTGCCCGATGGCCTGCATCTTTTGCGACTGCGCGAATTGGATCTCGAGATTCTTCTGCTCGGTGACGTCGATGAAATGGAGAGTTAGCCCCTGCCCCGGTTCACCCCCAGTGCCGGCATCCCGAGCGCTACCATTGGCGCGAACCGCCCCATCCCCCGGATCGTCGAGACGGCCGAGGAACAGGACCAGAGTCTTATCGCCCGGGCGCATCGGCCGGACCTCGACCGGCTCGGGATCAGCCGGCCCATCGGCAGCCGCTGCAAGCTTAGCGGCAATGCGGTCGCGGTCCTTCGCGTTCAACAATTCGATTAGCTGCCGTCCTTTCAGATATTGCGGTGGGGCGCCGAACAACTCACCGACCGCGCGGTTCGCGTCCTCGAAGCGCCCGTTGCGGTCGAGCAACGCAATACCCACCGGGGCGTTGGCGAAACACCGCCGAAAGCGTTCGAACGATCTGACGGCAGTCTTCCACTCGCGCTCGGGCGTCAAATCGCACACGACCGACCGTGTATGCAGCTCGGTACCCGATCCGACGACGTTCTGCCCGATCCAAACCGGCACAATCTGGCCCTGACGGGTCTTGAGCACGACCTCGCCCCGTTGCGCCGCCACGCTCTGTGCACCAAACGGGCACCAGGCCGGTGTCCCGGCAGCTGGCGGGCAAGCCAGAAAATCATTCAGCCGAGCGCCGCCGGTCAAGAGTTCAGAAGGAGTGGCGCCGAGCCACTGCGCCAGCGTCCGGTTTACAAAGCGGAAGTGTCCACTGTCGTCGACTGAGTAAAATCCGACCGGGGCATTGTCTAGAAGATTGGCGAGAATGTTGCGCTCCTCCCGGAGCGCGGCCTCGGATCGATGAGATGCACTGACATCCTGAATGCTCCAGTAGGTGCACCCCGGATAACCCGCGATCGGGTCTATCCTGACCTTCAAGTGGCCGGGCTCGGCAGTCGATGTCTCGCTCAAAGAGAGGGTTGCGGTGGTCGGGACGCCAGCGGCGGCACGGCCGCGGAGCTGGCGAAATTGCGCCTCGGATTCTGCGTTCGAGCACAGGGCTTGCCTGACCCGATCCAAGGGCAATTCGGCCGGACCCGGGAACAGTTCGCGGAAAGCGCGGTTGGCATAGTGGATATGACCGTCCGCCGCCACGATCATTTGCGCCTCGGGCGCCGAGTTGAGCGCCCAACTCAACATTTCGAGGCGAGCCGCAAGCGTCATTATTGCCTTGTGGCTGACTAGAGCTGCGAGCCCGGCAAGGCCGAGCGTTATAATCGCTGCCATCTCAGCAGGCCAAGCCGCAATAAGCCGACCCATCCGGGAAATTTCGAGCGCGATCACGACACAGACCAGGACCAAGCTCGCCCCCGCCAGACAGCGGATCCACGAAGCCCTTGGCCGCTCGGCCATTCGGCTCGCCCACCCATCGGCCCGCACCGCTTTGGCGACCATTGGCTGCATCCGAGTGACAGCGGCATCTGAGTGACAGGAATTGTCACGCAATCTGCTGCCGCAAATGGGGAAGCGGTGCGCGATCTCAATCACTTTCGACCACAATGCTAGCGAATTGCCGGGATGATACCCCGGCGTTGGCCCACGATGCGCAGCGCGGGCTGAAGTCACCCGAGCCGAACGAAAGAATCGGGCCGTCAGTCGTCGCGGTGAGTGCGTTCCATCCGCTCGTGCCGCTCCTGGGCTTCGATGCTGAGGGTGGCGATGGGCCGGGCTTCGAGGCGGCGGATGCCGATCGGTTCGTCCGTCTCTTCGCAATAACCGTAGGTGCCGTCATCTATCCGATGGAGCGCCGCTTCGATCTTGGAGATCAGCTTGCGCCCGCGCGCGCGGGTGCGCAGTTCGATCGCGCGCTCCGTTTCGAGCGAAGCGCGGTCCGTCACGTCCGGTTTGAGCAGGCTCTCTTCCTTCAGGTGCTGCAGGGTATCCGATGACTCGGCCAACAACTGGGCTCGCCAGCGCAACAGCTTTTGCCGAAAATATTCGATCTGAAGCGGGTTCATGAATTCCTCAGCATCGGAGGGATGGTAACCCGGCGGTAGTGACGGACGCATCGGTCTCCCCGAAACTCCGTGAACAAAGCGGCGCGGAGTATATGAATCGGGTCTCTCCGCATCAAGCCGGAGAATCAGATCGAGACGCTTGATTCGGCTAAGCTTTCGGTACTGGTCCCTGGGCCGGGCCGAGGGTGGCCTGCCCCCGCGGCCAGAGACCGCCGTCCCAGATTTGCCTGTAAGGCAAGGGGTCCGGGTTCACGAAAATCGAGCGCGCTACAATGCGTTCCATTTAGGGCTTCCTTAAGGTCTCTCGCTCTACTATCCCGTCATGGAAGACAACGTTGAGCTGTACGAATTGTTCGAAAATGAAATCTTAGCGCGCGCCAGCGCGACCGCGATCGATTTGCCGCCTCCAGACACGAAGCGCTGGGTCGCCCGGCGCAAAGCAGTGGTGGTAAATGCGGTGCGCAGTGGCGCCATCAGCCTGGAAGAAGTTTGCCGCCGGTATGATCTGTCCGTAGAAGAATTCCTCGCTTGGCAACGCGCGATCGATACTCACGGGGTTGCGGGTCTGCGGGTGACCCGATTGCAGATCTATCGCGACACGCCCCCCGCGCGGCTGGCCAAACCGCGTTTTTGAGTATTTCTCAGCCAAAACTTCCTCGGCAAGTTTCTCCGCTTGAGGAATGGAATGCCAGCCACGACACCTTCAGTCGGCTGTTCAGCCCGGTGAATCCGGACCAGTTCCGTGCTTGCTTCCGGAAATTCCCGGCCCGGTTTGGCGATACCTGCGGCGAAGTCGCCGCGATCGAGGGCAAGACCTTGCGCCGAGCTTCCGATCTGCATCGTACCGGTTCCGCTCTGCACATGATCAGCGCGTGGTCTTGCGACCAGCGCCTGGTGCTTGCTCAGCCTGGTCAATAGGAAAAATCGTTCGCACCCGGGAGACCGCAAGCCTAGCGACAACTGAGACCGTTTGTTACCTGCTGAGCGCTCCGCTGTTGCCGGAACGGCTCGGCCAAGTCGCTCTTTCACATTCGGGTGTCGAAAACCGGCTTCACTGGGTTCTCAACACCGTCATGCACGAGGACAAGACGAGAAATCGCAAGGAAACAGCGGATATAATCTAGCCATCCTGCGCCCCATGGCCCTCAACCTGATGCAATGGGATCGGTCTCGGGTATCTCTGCGCAGCATAACCTGGCCGCCTGGAAGACAGGTTTCCGGCTGAGCTGCTTTCGCCGGTTTGAAAAGTCGGCATAAATGCAAAATGTCGGTTAATTTTGATTCAATTGGTTACCAGGCGAGCACAACACGCTTGACCCAGCCGCGAGTCCGCCGCATGTGAAGGCGACGGTTGCCAAGTACGGTCGGGGTCGCGCTTCAGACTGCACGGTGAGTTCGGCAACTGCAATGCCTCGGTCAGAGGGATTCGATTGCCTTTAGATAGTGCCCGATCTTTTCAGTTTGTCGAGGCCAGTGGACCCGACCTAAAATTCGTGGCACCCGCGGTCGCGCGGTTCAACGCGAGGCATCCGTATCTATTGTTCGGGGGGCGCGAGATTTCCTGGATTCGCAAGCGCGCGAACAGTCATTCGAAGCTTTTAACTCGGCTGAAAACGTCATTATGCGAGAACGGTCCCACCTCGACCAGGCAAGAATTACGCGCCAGCATCAAGCACCGGGGCCGATGCCTTATACATACGGCTTTTTTGGCGTTGATCAGCGATGGCGAGACTAAAGCCGATGCGCTTTACGCCACGCGCACTGCATTGGCGCAGCTGAGTGCCGCACCGAGCTGGAAGACCCGGCCGGTGATCAAGTCCTTTCTGGACTGTGCTGAGATCGCTGTTGCCGTTTCTCTCGCCTACGATTGGCTGTACGATGAATTTTCGGACCAGGAGCGGCGGATTTTCGAGGATTCGCTTTTCCGCCATGTCCTCGCGCCGGCCCTTGCCGCATACGACGATCGCTTCGCGCAATGGCCTAGGCGGCGCGACAACTGCACGCTGGTGTCGAATGCGGGCATTCTGGTTTCGGCACTCGCAGTTCTCCATCGATATCCGGATATTTCACGACAGCTGATCCAGAAAGCCCTCGTCTCGTCTTGGAACGTTTTCGACGGTCTGGCGCCGGATGGCGCTTGGCCCGAAGGGCCGAGCTATTGGTCGCTCGCCATGCGCTATGCGGGTCTAATGGTCGCGGCACTCGAGAGCACGCTCCACTACAGCTTTGGCTTGGCAGACCGACCCGGGTTTGCGCAAACGGGAGACTTTGCCTTGCATGCCGTCGGGCCGTTCGGCGCCGCGTTCAATTTCGGCGATTCCGAACCTCGCCTCGATGTGGCGCCGCTCGCCTGGTTTGCCCATCGGTTTAGGCGGCCGATCGATGCTTGGCTCGTAGACCAGTATGACGGCTGGTATCTTCCGTTCACCGTAATATGGGCTGACCGGCCGAAGCCCAAGCCCTCGGGCATCAAGGTCCCCACGGGCAAGGTATTTCACAGCAACAATCTCGCATGCTTTCGCAACACGTGGTCGAGCGACCCGGCCGCGTATCCGGTTTATCTGGCCATCAAGGGTGGAAATGTTTCTGGCCCCGAGGCCCGATCATCGCCGCTTCCCGAAGACGTCTTCCTGCACAACCAGGCGGATGCTGGAAGTTTCATCCTCGATGGCGCGCGACAACGGTGGATCATCGATCTCGGGGCGGACGATTACGACCTGCCGGGTTATTTTGATCACGGCGCCGATAATAAGTCAGGATCGCGTTGGCGATATTATCGGACGCAGACTACCGGCCACAACACCTTGGTCATCGATGGCGGCAATCAAATCCCCGACGCACGCGCGCCGATCGTCGGCAATTGTGTCGACGGGGACTGCAAATGGGCAATTTTCGATTTGTCCGCGGCTTATGGAAGGCCGCCGGGCTCCATTTGGCGTGGAGCCGCGCTAATCGGTCGACAAGTGGTCATCCAAGACGAGGTCCGCGCCGAATTGTCGGGCAAGATCGTCTGGGCCGTGCATACCAGTGCAGAGCCGATTTCGGTGGCCGGCTCCGTTGCCCGGTTCCGCTCGGGCGACGATCGGTTTGTCTTGCGCATCCTCGAGCCGGCGGCGGCGTGCTTCGAGATCGGCTTCCCACCCGAGCCGCAAGTCTTTCCGATTGCCGACGTTCGACAGCTGCACAGTCGGCCGTTGCTTGATAGCAATGCCGCCCAGGTGGCGGAGCTCCCCCGCCGCGTCGACGACGAAGAAAGGCGCGCCGTGGGTGCCTTGATCAGGCGATTACAGATCGCCTGGCCGAAGGGGACCCGGCGGTTGAGCGTCGCATTGTTGCCGGATTGCGATGACGACGAGTTGGTGCCGCCAGTCACACCGCTCGACGAGTGGCTCGCCAGGCGACCGGTGCGGCTGGCATCCTATTCACGGCGCGCCTCATCGATCAACGCCGCCCGGCGTGCCGCAAGGGGCGCTTCCACCGGGTTAGCACCATTCCATACGCGTCTTTGGAAGCCCGCTCCTGAGAGAGCGGGCCTTCGGTGATCGTCAGGTCGTTTCGACCGCGATGTGCAGCGCAACTCACGCCGGTTCGGCCCCCCCGCCGGTCGGCTGGAACCCGCGAACGGCAATTGCGATGCGGTTTCCGGAAATCGTCGAACTGGCCCGGTCAGCAGATCACGAAATCCGAAGCGTAGAGGCTGAGCTCGATCGGCGCGAGGCTGTCGGCGGCGATACTTCTTGCCCGCGGCAAGTCCTGCGGGAGCTGCGTTGGCGGCTCGAATACACCGCCGATACGAGCGCCATCCGCGCCACACTCGCGCGCCTGCGCACCTGGGCCGCGCTGTCGTTGTCGCCCGCCGCCGCCTCGCATGACGCCGAAGGAGCTCATGGCGGCTGCACCCATGTATGGTTTTTGAAACTCGACGCCTGCGTCGATCACCTGCTCGCTGCCGATTTCGACGAACAAGGCAGGCCGCCGCGTTTTCTCGATCGCGTCAACGACCCCGACCGGCTGAAGGCTTATTTGGAAAGCCTGCTCGTCTCGCGGCTGGACGAGGACGGGATCGACCGGCGCAAAGAACTGAACTTCGCGACCGCCGACCTCGTTCGGCTGATCCTTTGGCGGCGTCCTCGGAATTACCGTTGGGATCCGCGGCTCGAAACCGCCATCCGCCGCTTCATCACCGAGTGGCAGGATCCGGCGACCGGGTTCTTTGGTGCCGATTACCTGATCGGCGGACGGCGGCTGCGAACCGTAGATCTCAGCCTCACCTTTCACATGGCCCGCTATCTCGAGGGCGGAATCGGATACTGGCCGCAACTGATCGACACGCTGCTCAGCATCCGTGACCACCGTTATCCCAATGGTTGGCTCGACGAGATCGGGATGACGAGCCACAACAACTACGATGTCGCAGTTCTGTTGCAGCTCGGCTGGCAACACATGCGTCCCGATCAGCGCCGGCGAGCCGAGGAGGAGCTTACCCTGCTCCTCGATTGGTGCCTGACCGCCGCAATTATCCCGGCTGGCGAAATCGTGGCCCGCGCGATCGGCAAATCTTGGCCCGAGAGTTATTATTTCACGATCGCATTTCTCGACACGGTCGGCTATTTCGATCAAACGAAGCGGTTTTGGACGCAGCTCAGCTTTCCGGAAGCGCCGGCAGTCCGGGAGCGCTTGAAAGACCGTCTATTAACGCTACCGCAAAGCGATCCGATGGTACGCATGGCATGGGAACGCCTGGGCCGGACCGACCGATGAGGCGGCTGACGCCGGAGCAACAGCAAGAAATCGCTGCGCAGCAAGGCGCAACGCATGAGACGCGCCGCGCCACGGTGCCGGCGCTCGAAGCGATCCTCTACGAGCCGCTGCCGGTTCTCGATCACGGGTTTGTCCGCGTCGTCGATTACATGGGCGACGACGCTGCGATCGTGCAGGCGGCTCGCGTTTCTTACGGCCGTGGCACCCGCAAGGTGAGCGAGGACCAGGGGCTCATCAACTATCTGATGCGCCACCGCCATACGACGCCGTTTGAGATGTGCGAGATCAAGTACCATGTAAAGCTGCCGATCTTTGTCGCGCGGCAGTGGATCCGGCACCGCACGGCGAATGTGAACGAATACTCCGCGCGCTACTCGATCCTCGACAAGGAATTCTATATCCCCGCCCCCGAACATTTGGCGGTGCAGGCCACGACGAACCGGCAGGGCCGTGGCGCGGTGCTCGAAGGCGAAGCGGCGCAGCGTGTCCTCGACCTGCTGCGCCGCGACGCGGAGAACGCCTATGCGGGCTATGCCGAATTGCTCAATGAAGACTCATCGGGCTCGCCAATCGACCCGGCGCGGCCCGTCCTCGCACGCGAGCTCGCCCGCATCAACTTGTCGCTCGGCTTCTACACCCAGTGGTACTGGAAGACCGACCTGCACAATCTGATGCATTTTCTGTCGTTGCGAGCCGATCCCCACGCACAATACGAGATCCGCGCCTATGCCGAAGCGATGCTGGAGACACTCGCGCGCTGGGTCCCGATGGCCCACGCTGCCTTTCTCGAATACCGAATGAATGCGGCAACCATATCGGCCACCGGCCTCGCCGTCATTCGCCGGATGATCGAAGGCGAGCGGGTGGATCAGACATCGAGCGGCCTTTCGGCGCGGGAATGGCGCGAGCTGATGGCAGTGCTGGGCCGCGCCCCGCACCGCTGAACGGCATACGGCGGAAAACGCCTCTCCCGCACCGTTCACCTGTTTCCGCAAGAAATTTACAGGCACCAGCATCCTCCCTCGGCAAGCCGCGACGCTGTCGGATCTCCCGACGCGGTGAAGGTAAGATGCGAATGTGGCAATTTGATAGTTGCTAAGATGCCGAGAGCCCGGTGCCACCCCGTAAGAAGCGAATTCATCTATTCGGAGACAATGCGCGGCGGCGGGTCCAGGGGCATGCGGCGCTGCGCCCGCACTCCCAACGTCATAATCACATGCTCACCATTGGAATTCGTTCAAACATGTTGGCCTCTCCTCAGGGGATCTTCTCAGGCAGCGGAAACCATTCGACGAAGCGGTCGAACAACGCCGATAGCATATGAAGGTCCAAACTCACCGTCGCTGGGGATACCCACCCCGGAAAGGAGACGTCCCATGCCCAAGATGATTTTCGTGAACCTGGCCGTCGCCGATGTCGAAAAATCGGCCGCATTTTATGAAGCCGTCGGCTTCACCAGGGACCATCGCTTCTCCCGGCCGGGAAGCGCGGCAGCGATGACGTGGTCCGACACGATCTTCTTCATGCTCCTCAGTCGCGAACACTTCGCCGATTTCACCTCCAAGACGATCATTGACGCGCGCTCCTCGGTCGAGGCGCTGCTCTGCCTGTCGCGCGACAGCCGCGCGGAGGTCGACGCGATCATCGAGGCTGCACGCGCGGCGGGCGGCAAGGCCGATCCCTGCCCTACGCAGGACTACGGCTTCATGTATGGCCGCAGCTTCGAGGATCTCGACGGCCATGTCATCGAGCCGATGTGGATGGTTCTCGGTGCCGCGCTTACAGCGATGGGCAGCCAGCAGACCCAAGCCGCCTGACCCCTTGCACAAGGAGGTTGATCATGACCCAGCTTGCTGCATCCACGACGCCCAAACGTTCTGTTGCATCCCGGTCAGTCTGGGTCGGTCGCGCCCTGTCGAGCCTCGTGATCCTGTTTCTGACGATGGACGCCGCGATGAAGATCGCGGCGCTGCCGATCGTCGCTGAAACGGCGCCGACGATCGGCTGGACCGCCGATTCCGGTTTTTGGCAGGGGATCGGCCTGCTGTTGCTCGCGATAACCGCGCTTTATGCGTGGCCACGCACTGCCGTGCTCGGTGCGGTCCTGTTGACCGGCTATCTCGGCGGGGCGGTCGCAACGCACCTCCGGGTTGGCGACCCGCTCTTCAGCCATGTCCTGTTCGGCGTCTATCTGGGCATCGCGCTTTGGGGCGGGCTATGGCTGCGTGACGGCCGCGTCCGCGCGCTGCTGCCGATCGGCTGAAAGGGAGCCATCAGGCCGCCTGACAATACCGCTTTTAGGAGGAAAACCCATGTCTGACATTACCCCCTGTCTCTGGTTCGACGGCAAAGCCGAAGAGGCCGCCAATTTCTATGCCTCGCTGTTCCCCGACAGCCATGTCGATGCCGTCCATCGCGCCCCGAGCGACTACCCGTCGGGCAAGGCCGGCGACGTACTGATGGTCGAGTTCACGCTGATGGGTCGGCCGTTCACCGGCCTGAATGGCGGACCACAGTTCCGGTTCAATGAGGCGATCTCGTTCCAGATACCGGTGGAGACCCAGGCCGACGTCGACCGCTTCACCGACGCGCTCTCGGCAGTGCCCGAGGCGGAGCAATGCGGCTGGGTGAAAGACCGCTTCGGCGTTTCGTGGCAGATCGTTCCGCGCCAGCTCATCAGGCTGATCGGCGATGGCGATCCCGCCCGGGCAAGACGCGCATTCGGCGCGATCATGCAAATGAAACGCATCGACATCGCGGCGCTCGAGCGCGCCGCCGATGGCGTCGCCTGAACTGTCGGCAAAGGAGGAACTTATGCCTGTCGACCCCAACGCCCCGGTCCGCATCAGCGCATTCGACTGGGTGCCGCCCTTTGCCCAGGGCCAGGTCCGCGACCTTCGCCCGCGCTGGGCGTTCGAAGAAGCCGGCATGTCCTATGCCGCGCGCAAGCTCGACGCGAGGGCGGAACGTCCCGCCGACTATTATGACGAACAGCCCTTCGGTCAGGTGCCGAGCTACCGTGACGACACTGTCTCGCTGTTCGAGAGCGGCGCGATCGTGCTCCATGTCGGCCGCGACTGCGAGACGTTGCTGCCTGCCGATCCAGCCGCCCGGGCGCGCGCGACGACGTGGCTGATCGCCGCGCTCAATAGCGTCGAACCCTATCTGATGCAGCTCGCGACGATCGACGTCTTCGCCGCTGGCGAGGAATGGGCCAGGCTGCGCCGCCCCGGTGTGATCGAGATGATCCACAAGCGGCTGTCGCGCCTGTCGGACGCGCTGGGCGACAAGGCCTATCTCGACGGCGGCCGGTTCACGGCTGGCGATCTCATGATGACCACTGTACTGCGGATCACCGACGGCAAGGGGCTGCTCGACCGGTATTCGAACCTCGTCGCCTACAAGGCGCGGTGTCAGGCGCGTCCGGCATTCCAGGCGGCGCTCGCCGCGCAGATCGCCGATTTCGAAGAGCGCGAACCCGTACCAGCCTGAACTGCACTGAACAGAACGGCCTCGCCATCTCGCTTCTGTACAGCGCGGTGAAAGTCGGTGACCTTGCCCACCGGCACGTAAACAATGCTAACTTCTGTTGAGATGTTTGGGTTTTGGGAAAGACCGTTGCGAACTCCGCATGATTGGTTGGTTTTTTCCAAAAAGTAACTTACGGCTCTTGTAAAGCATTATCAAAACGCCGTCACCGACAGGTCCCGCTCGCGAAAGTTGAGCTCTGCTCGCCTATTCGATGACGATCCTCGGCGGCGCCCGTCGCTCGGCACCCGCGCCGGTGACCTTGTCCCAGATGCGGGCGGCCATACGGCGGAACACGAGAGCGTGCGGATTGTCGGGGTCGGAAACCGTGATCGGGGTGCCGCCGTCGGAGGTTTCGCGGATCTTGAGGTCGAGCGGCACCTCGCCCAAAAACTCGGTGCCGAGGCGCTCGGCTTCCTGGCGGGCGCCGCCGTGTGAGAAGATCTCGCTGCGGCCGCCACAATGCGGGCACAGGAAATAGCTCATATTCTCGACGATGCCGAGCACCGGCACCTCGACCTTCGTGAACATGTTGAGGCCCTTGCGGGCGTCGAGAAGCGCGATGTCCTGCGGGGTCGAGACGATGACCGCGCCGGCCAGCGGCACCTGCTGCGCCATCGTCAATTGCGCGTCGCCGGTGCCAGGCGGCATGTCGGCGATCATGATGTCGAGCTCGCCCCACTCGACCTCGCGCAGCATCTGCTGCAGCGCGCCCATCACCATCGGCCCGCGCCAGATCATCGGCGTGTCCTCGGGCACGAGAAACCCCATCGACATGCATTTGAGCCCGTAATTCTCCATCGGGATCAGCCTTTTGCCGTCGCGCGAGCGGGGCCGGCCGGAGATCCCCAGCATGCGCGGCATCGAGGGGCCGTAGATGTCGGCGTCGAGCACCCCGACACGCAGCCCGTTGGCCCGCAAGCCCAGCGCCAGATTGGCCGCTACCGTCGATTTGCCGACGCCCCCCTTGCCGGACGCCACTGCGACGATCGCACCGACCCCCGGCACGGCCCCGCGTGCCGTGCGGACGCCGCCCGCTGCCCCAGGCGACGGAGCAGCTGCGCGGCCGCGCGGCGGCGCCTGCGCGGTCAGCACCGCGGTCACCGAAAGCACGCCGGGCAGCGCCTCGACGGCCTTTTCGGCTGCCTTCCTCAGCGGTTCGAGACGCGGGCCGCGCTCGCTCTCGACCTCGATCGCGAAGGCGACGTTACCGTCGCGAATGACCAGGCCCGATACCATGCCGAGCGAGACGATGTCGGCACCCTTGTCGGGATCGGCGACGCGGCCCAGCGTGTCGAGGATTTGTTGTTCGGTGACGGCACTCATTTCACTCTCCTCGCCCGGCAGGCTCCTCGCCCGGCAGGCTCCTCGCCCCGCAGGCCAGAAGATCGCCGATAATCGATCGTGGCGCTTGGTTCGGAACGCCGGATGAGGCAGACTGGCGATCGAGTAAGCCGGTGGCCGGTTCACGAGAGGACGCAGTCCGTTCTCCCTGATCGGCCATGAGCGCCGCCGGATATGCGGGATTTGGGACCGGCGAGCCGACTTGACAACACCCGCCCATGCTCTCTATCGGGTCGCGTATCTCGCGCGTCGCAACCAATGGGGACCCGTTCGGCCGAACGCGGCCATGAGGCGATTTCCCAAGGTGATTTTCCCCCGGGGCGGCATCGCGGAAAGGTTCAGGGTCGATGTTCTGGAAAAGTCAGGGTGGTGGGCCATGGGGCAACGGACCGCGCGGCGGCGGCCCCTGGGGTGGCAACCGCGGCGGCGGCGGACCGGGCCCTCGCGGGCGGGGTCCGCAGCCTCCCGACTTCGAGGAGCTCTTGCGGCGCGGCCAGGACCGCTTTCGGCGCATGTTGCCGGGCGGCTTTGGAACCGGCGCCGGCATCGCCGTCGTCGTGCTCGGCATCCTCGTCATCTGGTTGGCGAGCGGCTTCTACCGCGTTTTGCCCGATGAGGTCGGGGTCGTTCTGCGGTTTGGCGCCTATAACCGGACAACTCAGCCGGGTCTCAACTATCACCTGCCGACCCCGATCGAGAAGGCGCTCACGCCGAGCGTGACCCGCTACAACCGGACCGAAATCGGCTATCGCAACGCCGAGGGCCCGGGCCGCGGCCAGGTCAGCCGCCAAGTGCCCGAAGAGGCGCTGATGTTGACCGGGGACGAGAACATCGTCGACATTAATTTCACCGTCTTCTGGGTGATCAAGGACGCTTACGCCTATCTGTTCGACATCCGTGACCCGGACGCGACGGTCAAATCCGCCGCCGAGAGCGCGATGCGCGAGGTAGTCGGCGAAACACCGATCGCCCAGGCACTGTCGGAAGGGCGGGGCAAGATCGAGACCGACACGCAGCACCTGCTGCAGGGCATCCTCGATGCCTATCGCGCCGGGATCGAGGTCACGCAGCTGCAGCTGCTGAAGGTCGATCCGCCAGCGCCGGTCATCGACGCGTTTCGCGACGTGCAGCGCGCGCTTGCCGACCGCGAACGGCTGCGCAACGAAGCAGAGTCGTACCGCAACGACATCGTCCCCCGGGCGCGCGGTGCCGCCACGGCGATCAAGCAGGAGGCGGAAGCCTACCGGCAGGAGATCACGGCCCGCTCTCAGGGCGACGCCGACCGTTTCCTGTCGGTCTACCACGCCTTCAAGGCGGCACAGGATGTCACGGTGCAGCGGCTCTACCTTGAGACGATGGAGGAGATCCTCAAGAACAGCAACAAGGTGATCATCGACAAATCTGCGCAAGGCGGGAACGGCGTGCTTCCCTATCTGCCGCTGCCCGCCCTCGGCAACACCCAGGGGGCACCGGGCGCATCGCCATCGGCCAACTCACCGGGAACCAGCTCCGCGACGCCGCCGGCCGGTTCGGGGCAATCGGCGACGCCCGCCATCCCGCCTCTGCGCGGGCGTCAGTGAGGAGGGAACGGTGAACCGTCGGACCCTCTCCGTCGTCGCGATCCTGCTCGTGGTGGCGGGCGTATTCATGATGAGCTCGCTGTTCATTGTCGACCAGACCGAGATAGCCTTGGTGCTGCAGTTCGGTCAGCCGCGACGGGTGATTCGCGAGCCCGGCCTCGAGGCCAAGCGGCCTTTCATCGAGGATGTCATCAAATACGAGAACCGACTTCTCGATTTCGAGCCGCCGCCCGAGGAAGTCATCGTTTCGGATCAGAAACGGCTCGTCGTCGACACCTATACTCGCTACCGCATCACCGACCCCTTGTTGTTCTATCAGACCGTAAGCACGGAGGCCGCCGTGCGCGCCCGACTGAACGCAATGGTCAGCGGCAGCCTGCGTCGGGTGCTCGGCAATGTGACGTTGTCGGCTTTGCTGTCGGATCAGCGTCCGGCAATCATGCACCAGATCCGTGACGAAGTGAGCGCCCAGGGGAAGTCGTTCGGGATCGATGTTGTCGATGTCCGGATCCGCCGCGCCGATCTACCGGAAGAGAACAGCCAAGCAATCTTTGCCCGCATGAAATCCGAACGCGAGCAACAGGCGGCGCAGTACCGCGGCGAGGGCGCCGAGGCGGCACAGACGGTCCGCGCCAATGCCGAGCGCGAACGCACCGTCATCCTCGCCGAAGCTCAGCGCGACGCGCAGAAGGTCCGCGGTGACGGCGATGCCCAGAGCATCAAGACCTATGCCGACGCTTTCGGGCAGGATAAGGATTTCTTTGCCTTTTACCGCTCGATGCAGGCCTATCGCGATGCGTTGAGCGGGCGCACCACGTCCTTTGTGCTCACCCCGGACAGCGGCTTTTTCCGCTTTTTCGAGAATTTGGACGGCACGGCAGCCAAGCCCACACCGCCCGGGGGGACGGCTGGGGCGACGGCTGGCTCACGATGAGCCGTGCTCCGGATTGCCGCGTGTCGTTTGGTCTCGGCGCGCCGCCTGCCGGGTAATGAGGGATTTGTGGACGGCGCTCGCTCTCGTCCTGGTGATCGAGGGCGCTCTCTACACCCTTTTTCCGGAAGGCATGAAGCGGGCCGCCGCGCGCGCTCTTGCCGTTCCGCCGCAAACCTTGCGGCTGGCGGGGCTGGCGGCCGCCTGTGCTGGAGTTGTCCTTGTGTGGCTGGTGCGACGATGATGTTGGCGGTAGTATAGGACGGTATGCGCAAGGCTCTCCTCCGATCTCGGATGCAGCCCGCAACAGATCCCCGGTGATCGCTTGAAAAACCCGATCGTTTGCTTTTGCTCCTGGGAGTTGACTCTGGTGCCCTTTCTGCCGTCCAACCTGGTGCGCCGCGCGGCTGCGAGTGTGGTCGCTGCTCTTCTGATCGCCGCTCCGGCAGCGCTCGTCCAGCCTGCCGCCGCTCGGCCGGCGCCCGACAGCTTCGCCGATCTCGCCGAGAAGCTGCTGCCCTCGGTGGTCAACATTTCAACGACTCAAACGGTGAAATCGGAACGTGGGCGAGAACACAGCGGACCCGAAATTCCTCAGTTCCCGCCGGGCTCGCCCTTCGAGGAGTTCTTTCGGGACTTTTTCGAGCATGGCGTGCCCAAGGGGGGCCGTCAGGAGGCTCAGCCGCGCAAGGGCACCTCTCTCGGGTCCGGCTTTATCATCGACCCTGCGGGTTATGTCGTAACCAACAACCACGTGATCGCCGACGCGGACGAAATCACCGTCATTCTGCACGACGACACCAATCTGAAGGCCGAGCTCGTCGGGCGCGACACCAAGACCGATATCGCGCTCTTGAAGGTCAAGACCGACAAGCCGTTGGCCGCCGCCACCTGGGGCGACAGCGACGCCTCGCGGGTGGGAGATTGGGTGCTGGCGATCGGCAATCCCTTTGGTCTCGGCGGTAGCGTCACCGCGGGCATCCTCTCGGCGCGCCAGCGGGACATCCAATCCGGCCCCTACGACGATTTTCTGCAGACCGACGCCTCGATCAATCGGGGCAATTCGGGCGGGCCGATGTTCAACATGGACGGCCAGGTCATCGGCATCAATACGGCCATCTACTCGCCGTCCGGCGGCTCGATCGGCATCGGGTTCGCGATCCCCTCCGCTCTCGCCAGGGCGGTCGTCGCCGAATTGCAAGGCGAGCCCGACCACAACGTGCATCGCGGCTGGCTCGGCGTCCGCATCCAAGCGGTGACCGAGGAGATCGCCGAAAGTCTCGGCCTCGATAAGGCCAAGGGTGCGCTGATCGCCAGCGTTAGCGACAATGGACCCGCTCAGGCGGCCGGAATTCAGGCCGGCGACGTGGTACTGAGCTTTGGCGGGCGGGAAGTCAACGACATGCGGCGGCTGCCGCGGCTCGTTGCAGAGACGCCGGTCGGCAAGACCGTCCCGCTGACGCTCTGGAGGAAGCGGGCGGAGAACACGGTGCAGGTCACGGTCGGCAAGCTCGACGAAAACGATCAGCAGCAGGCGAACGCACAGGACTCACCCAAGAAAGCCACCCGGAGCGACACCGGCGTGATCAAGACCTTGGGCCTGACGCTGTCGGGGATCACGACGGATCTGAAGGAGAAATTCTCGCTCGCCGACGATACGAAGGGGGTTGTGGTCGTGGATGTCGCTAAGGACAGTCCGGCGGCGGTCAAAGGGGTGCGCCCGGGCGACCTGATCATGGAAGCCGCGCAGGAGGAAGTGACGAGCCCGGGCGAAGTCAATAGCAAGATCGAGGAGGCAAAAAAGTCCGGACGGAAATCGATATTGTTGCTGGTCGAGCGCCAGGGAGACCTGCGCTTCATCGCGCTCCGCCTCGATCAGGGGTGAAGACACGCCCGTCCTAGGAGGGGAGAGTTAGGCGGGCCAAAGTCAGCCGATGATCTCCTCCCGCCGGTAACCCTGGGCGTAGAGGAGGCCGGTCAGATCCGCGTGGTCGAGCCGCCATCGCGTAGCCGCCGCCACGGCCGGCTTGGCGTGGAAGGCGATCCCGATCCCGGCGGCGGCCAGCATCGGCAGATCATTGGCGCCGTCGCCGACCGCCATCGACTGTTGCAGTGGAACGGCACGATCGGCAGCCAGGGCGAGCAGCGTTTCCCTCTTGCTCCGTCCGGTGACGATCGGTGGATGGACCGTGCCGGCGATGCGGCCTGCTGTCACATCGAGCTGGTTGGCGACGACGTGATCAAACCCGAGTTCCACAGCAACAGCTTTGGCAAAAATCATAAAGCCGGACGAAACGAGCGCAGTGATCGCTCCGGCGCGGCGCATCGTCGCGATCAGCTGCCGGGCCCCCGTTCTCAGCCGTATACGGCAGGCCGCCTCTTCGAGCGCGTGATCCGGCAGACCCGCGAGGAGGGCGACGCGCGCCTCGAGCGCGGCGGTGAACTCGATCTCTCCATTCATTGCGCGGCGGGTGATCTCCGAGACTTCTCGCCGGAGCCCGATGAAGTCAGCGAGCTCGTCGAGCATTTCATTCTCGATGATCGTCGATTCCATATCGGCGACGAGGAGACGCTTGCGCCGATTTGCAGACGGCTGAACCAGAACGTCGATTTCGGCATCGGCGATCACGGCGCGCGCGGCCGCCTCGGCGAGTGTCGGACCGGTCGCATCGAGCATAAGATCGCAGGCGTCGTCCGCCAGCCAGGTCGGCTCCCCCGTAATTCCGGTGGCGCCGGCAACCGCGCCAGCCACATGGGGAAGGTTTTGCCGCCCACCGGCACTAGCGATCAGGGTGAGGACCATCGTCATGGGTCCTCCTACCCCGGCGGTCGGCCCGGTCACAAGCCTCCGGTCCTCGTCATCGCCGGACCGACGGCGAGCGGCAAATCAGCGCTCGCGCTCGAACTGGCCGAGCTATGCGGCGGCACGATCATCAACGCCGACAGCCTGCAGATCTATTGCGATCTTCAGATATTGACGGCGCGGCCCGACCAAACAGCGCAAGCGCGAGTACCGCACCGGCTCTACGGGTTCCTTGACGCCGGCGAGCGCGGGTCCGCCGCGCGATGGCGGACGCTCGCGCTCGACGATATCGCCGAGGCGACAAGCGCCGGCCGCCTGCCCATTCTCGTCGGGGGTACCGGGCTCTATTTGCGGGCAATCGAGGAGGGATTGGCGCCGGTCCCGGACATCCCCGCGGAGATCCGGCAAGAGGCGATCGAGCTTCATCGGGCGCTGGGCGGCGTCGGGTTTCGCGAGCGGCTCGGCCGGCTCGATCCGGCGGCTGCACAGCGGCTGTTTCCCGGAGACAAACATCGGCTCGTCCGCGCCTTTGAGGTGGTGCGAGCGACCGGAGTGACCATCGGGGCTTGGCAGCGACAGACAAAATCGGAACCGGCCTATCGGTTCGGGACAATCCTATTGGCACCGCCGCGAGGGAGGCTTTACGCAGCGTGCAACGCCCGGCTCGTTCAGATGATCGAGGCCGGCGCTCTGGCCGAGGCCCAGGCGCTCGCCGCACGCCGCCTCGACCCCGGCCTCCCGGCGATGAAGGCGGTGGGTCTTCCCGAGCTCCTTGCTTATCTGCGGGGCGATCTCCCGCTCGATCCGGCCGTAGCTGCAGCGCAGCGCGCCACCCGGCGATACGCCAAACGTCAAATGACCTGGTTCCGTCATCAAATGACCCCGGACCTGGTACTCGGCGCGCAATTTTCGGAAAGTTTGCTGCGCTGCTCACGTCATTTTATTGATCGGTTTTTGTTGACCCGCCCGGTTTAGCTGACTACGTTGCGCCCCCGCCTTGGGGCACCAACTACTCCTCGGCGGTGCGCGTTTCTTTGCGCCCGATGTTGCTGCCGATGGAGGCTGTCATGCCGGCCGAGCCGTTGAGCGGAGCGGAAATCGTCATCAAGGCTCTGGTCGATCAGGGCGTCGATGTCGTATTCGGCTATCCCGGCGGCGCCGTCCTGCCGATCTACGATGCGCTGTTCAAGCAGAATTCGCTGCGCCACATCCTGGTGCGGCACGAGCAGGGCGCGGTGCACGCGGCTGAGGGCTATGCGCGCTCGACCGGGCGGGTCGGGGTCGTTCTGGTCACGAGCGGTCCGGGCGCGACCAACGCGGTCACCGGCTTGACCGACGCGCTGATGGACTCGGTGCCGATCGTCTGCCTGACCGGCCAGGTCCCGACGCACCTGATCGGCAACGACGCGTTCCAGGAAGCCGACACAACCGGCATCACTCGGCCCTGCACGAAGCACAATTATCTCGTCAAGGACGTCCGGGAACTGGCCCGCATACTGCATGAGGCCTTTTATGTCGCAAAGAGCGGCCGCCCGGGGCCGGTCGTCGTCGATCTCCCGAAGGATGTCCTGTTCGCGCCCGGGCCTTACAGCCCGCCCGAAGAGGTGCGTCACAAGAGCTACCGTCCGCAATTGCGGCCCGATCCGGCCCGGATCGCCCAAGCCGTCGAGATGATCGGTCGAGCGAAACGCCCCCTTTTCTACGGCGGCGGCGGGCTGATCAATTCAGGGCCGGAAGCCTGCGCCTGCTTCGCCGAGCTGGTGCGGCTGACCGATGTGCCGTGCACTCTGACTTTGATGGGGCTCGGCGCTTTTCCGGCGGCCGACCCGCATTTTCTCGGCATGGTCGGCATGCACGGCACCTACGAGGCGAATTTGGCCATGCACGGCTGCGATCTGATGGTCGCCGTGGGGGCGCGTTTTGACGATCGGGTCACCGGCCGCCTCAACGCATTCTCGCCGGACTCCAAGAAGATCCACATCGACATAGACCCGTCCTCGATCAACAAGAACGTGCGCGTGGATTTGCCGATCATCGGTGATGTCGGCGAGGCGCTATCGGCCATTCTGGCCGCTGGGCCTGGCGCGTTGCGCGCCGGCGATAGCACGGCGAGAGACAAATGGTGGCGCGCCATCGAGAATTGGCGGGCGCGCGATTGTCTGCGTTACGACCGCAGCCGGCGCGATCTGATCAAGCCGCAATATGCGATCGAGCGGCTTTATGCGCTGACCCGCGACCGTGATGTCTACATCACCACCGAGGTCGGCCAGCACCAGATGTGGGCCGCTCAGTTCTTCAAGTTCGAGGAGCCGAACCGCTGGATGACCTCGGGCGGGCTCGGCACGATGGGATATGGCCTGCCGGCAGCGATGGGTGTGCAGATCGCCCATCCCGATGCCCTCGTCATCGACATCGCCGGCGAAGCCTCGGTGCTGATGAACATTCAGGAAATGTCGACCATCGCCCAGTACCGGCTGCCGGTCAAAGTGTTCATCATCAACAACCAGTATATGGGCATGGTGCGGCAGTGGCAGGAATTGCTGCACGGCGGCCGCTATTCGGAGAGCTATACCGCGGCGCTTCCCGATTTCGTCAAGCTGGCCGACGCCTTCGGCGCGGCCGGGCGGCGGGTCGAGGATCCGGCGGAGCTCGACGATGCGATCCGCGAGATGCTGGACACCGACCGCGCATTCATCCTCGACGTCGCGGTCGACCCGGCAGAGAATTGCTTTCCGATGATCCCGTCGGGAGCGGCCCATAACGAGATGCTGCTCGGGCCCGAGGACGAGGCCGAAAAACCGGTCTCCGAGGAAGGCATGGTGCTGGTCTGAGGCGCGCGTGACGGAAATCGAGCGGCACACCATCGCCGTGCTCGTCGACAACGAGCCGGGCGTGCTCGCCCGCGTTATCGGGCTGTTCTCCGGGCGCGGCTACAACATCGAAAGCCTGACGGTCGCCGAGGTGGACCGCGCGACCGGCCTGTCGCGGATCACGGTCGTGACCACCGGAACCCGGATGATCATCGAGCAGATCAAGGCGCAGCTGTCGCGGCTGGTGCCGGTGCACAAAGTCCACGATCTGACCGACGAGGGACCCTTTGTCGAGCGCGAGATGGCGCTGATCAAGGTCGCCGGCAAAGGCGAGTCGCGCATCGAGAGCCTACGTCTCGCCGACATCTTCCGCGCCCGCGTCGTCAACTCGACGACGGAAAGCTTCGTTTTCGAGATGACAGGCTCGAGCGAAAAGCTCAACGCCTTCATCACCTTGATGGAACCCCTTGGCCTCGTCGAGATCTCGCGCACCGGCGCGGCGGCGATCTCCCGCGGGCCTGCGAGCTTTTGACGGGACGAGAAGGCCCCCTCACCCCGGTCGTCTCCCCGCGCGCGGGGAGAGGGAGGACCCGCGCAGCGGGAGGGTGAGGGGCGTAGCGACGGAACGCTTCCCGCTTTCACAAGGAGGACAGGAAAATGCGGGTTTATTACGACCGGGATGCCGATGTGAACCTGGTCAAATCAAAGAAGGTCGCAATCATCGGTTATGGCAGCCAGGGCCACGCGCACGCCAACAACCTGCGCGACAGCGGGGTCAAGGAGGTCGTCGTGGCGCTGCGACCCGGTTCGGCTTCGGTCAAGAAGGCCGAGGAGGCGGGGCTGCGCGTGATGAATTCGGCGGAGGCTGCCAAATGGGCCGACATCGTCATGGTGCTGACCCCGGACGAATTGCAGGCCGCTCTCTATGCCGGCGAGCTGCGCCCCAATATGCGCGAAGGCACGGCGCTCGCTTTCGCGCATGGCCTCAGCATCCATTTCCGCCTGATCGAGCCGCGCCCCGACATGGACGTGTTCATGATCGCGCCAAAGGGGCCGGGCCACACGGTCCGCTCGGAATATCTCCGCGGCGGCGGCGTCCCCTGCCTTGTCGCCGTCGAGCAGAACCCGTCCAGCAACGCGCTCGAAATCGCGCTCTCTTACGCCTCGGCAATCGGCGGCGGCCGCGCCGGGGTGATCGAGACGACCTTCAGGGAGGAATGCGAGACCGATTTGTTCGGCGAGCAGTCGGTGCTGTGCGGCGGTCTGACCTCGCTCATTCTCGCGGCTTTCGAGACCTTGGTCGAAGCCGGCTATGCGCCCGAGATGGCCTATTTCGAGTGCTGCCACGAGATGAAGCTGATCGTCGACCTGATCTACGAGGGCGGCATCGCGAACATGCGCTACTCGATCTCGAACACCGCGGAGTATGGCGACTACACGCGTGGCCCGAGGCTCATCGACAGCCATGTCCGGGCCGAGATGAAAAAGATCCTGGCCGATATACAGTCGGGCAATTTCGCGCGTGAATGGGTGCTCGAAAACACCGCCGGACAACCCAGCTTCAAGGCCCTGCGCCGCCGCGCCGCCGAGCACGAGATCGAAAAGATCGGCGAGAAGCTGCGCGCGATGATGCCGTGGATCGCCGAAAACCGCCTCGTCGACAAATCACGGAACTGAGCGGCACTCGGGCGAGGAGATCGGCGGCGCCTCACTTCTTCTTCTGGGGCGCCACAAAAGGTAACCTTGGCGCGAGCAGGCAAACACATCGCGCAAAGCCAAGGATGTCTCCCGAGGAGTTCATTGCCAAGTGGCGCGGAACGACGCGTACGGGGCGGTCGGCCGCGCAGGAGCATTTTCTCGATCTGTGCGCTCTCCTCGGAGTGCCGAAACCTGCCGACGTAGATCGGCATGGCACTGAATACACCTTCGAGAAATCGACCCGAAAAGTTGGCGACACCGCCGGTTTTGCGGATGTTTGGAAGCGGCACTGCTTCGCTTGGGAGTACAAGGGCAAGCGCCGCAACCTGGTCGAAGCCTATGCGCAGCTGAAGCAATACGCCGACGCGCTCGAAAACCCGCCGCTGCTCATTGTCTCAGACATGCAGGAGATCCGGGTCCACACCAATTTTACCAACGCGATCGCGCAGCAGCATGTCATCCCGCTGGCCGAACTGCGCTCAGTCGAGGCGCGGGACCTGCTGCGCAACTGCTTTCTTCATCCGGACCGCTTGCTGCCGACCGAAACGCGGGAGAGCGTCACGGCGCGGGCGGCGGCCAATTTCGCCAGTATCGCCGTACTGCTGCGCCGGCAATACGACGAACGCCGTGTCGCGCATTTCATCAATAAGCTCGTATTCTGCCTGTTCGCCGAAGACATTGACCTTTTGCCCGACCGCATTTTCGCCGCCACCCTCGAAGAGGCGACCAAACGGCCGGACGATTTCGTGCCGATGCTGGGCGAGCTGTTCCGCGCCATGGCGAACCGGAACGGCCGCTTTGGCATGGCGGCGATCCCCTGGTTCAATGGCGGCCTGTTCGACGATGACGACGTTCTGCCGCTCGGCATCGTTGCGGTCCAAGACCTAATGACAGCGGCGCGGCTGGACTGGAAGGCGATCGATCCGACGATTTTCGGGACATTGTTCGAGAGCGGTCTCGACGACAAGAAGCGCGCCCAGATGGCGAGCCTGTTCGACGCACCGGACCGCGAAGATCCCGCGCAGGCGCGACTGTTCGCGACCCTGGCGGCAAATCGGGGCGTCGGCATCCACTACACCGACGAAGCGACGATTATGAAGATCATCGAACCGGTCGTAGTGGCGCCGCTGCGTCGGGAATGGGAGTGGACGAAGGCGGAAATCAGAGAGGTAGAAGAGCGCCGCGCTCGGGCACGCACGCAGGCGGAGCAAAGCAGGCTGCTGGCACAGGCGCGCGGCCTCTATGCCGAGTTCCGGGCAAGCCTCGGTCGCTATCGCGTCCTCGACCCGGCCTGCGGCTCGGGCAATTTTCTCGCGCTTTCGCTCCGCGCCCTCAAGGATTTCGATCTCTTGGTGACGCAGGACGCCAGCGGAATGGCGCTTCCGCTCGACGATCCCCGCGTCGGTCCGGAAGCAGTGATGGGCATCGAGATCAACAGCGACGCCGCCGAACTCGCCCGCCTGACGGTCTGGATCACAGAGCTGCAATGGCAGTTGCGCAAGGGCTTGGGGCTAACACGCCGCCCGATCCTGGACAGGCTGGACAAGATCGCGCGCGCGGACGCCCTGATCACTCCGCTCGGCAAGGACAGCGAATGGCCGGAGGCGGATGTGGTGGTTGGGAACCCACCGTTCCTTGGCGGCAAGCTAATGCGGAAATCGCTCGGCGATGCTTATGTCGACCGGCTGTTCGCCGCTTTCGCCGGGCGGGTTCCGGCGGAAGCCGATCTCGTCGTTTACTGGTTCGCCAAGGCCTGGGAGCGAATGCGTGAGGGACGGCTCAAGCGCGCGGGCCTGGTGGGAACCAACTCGATGCGCGGTGGTGCCAATCGGCGGGTGCTCGACGCCATCGTCAAAGATGGCAGCATCTTTGACAGCTGGGACGACGAGCAGTGGGTGGTCAAGGGCGTCGCGGTCCGGGTCTCGCTTATTTGCTTCGGTGCCGATACGGACGGGCAACAACCGTACCTCGATGGAAAGCAGGTCAAGCGCATCGGTTCGGACTTGGTCGCGTCTCAGAGCGATGTAACCACGGCGCGACGGTTGACCGAGAATAAGGGCATCGCCTTCATGGGCGATACCAAAGGCGGCGCTTTCGATATCCCCGGTGATCTAGCGCGCGAATGGCTGCTGCTGCCGCTCAACCCGAATGGCCGGCCGAACTCCGACGTATTGCGGCCGTGGATGAACGGCATGGACCTGACCCGCAATCGGTCGGGCCGCTGGATTATCGATTTCGGTTGGGAGATGAGCGAGCACGAAGCGGCGCTTTACGAGCTACCGTTCCAATTTGCTCTCAAAACCATCTGCCCTGATCGAGTGGCGCGACAAAGCCGGGGCTACGCCAAGGCCTGGTGGCGCCATGAACGCCCCAGACCCGAAATGTGGCGGGCGATCGGGAATAGCTCGCGATACGTCGCGACGCCTACCGTAGCTAAGCACCGGTTATTTTGTTGGATGGATGCGGCGGTATGCCCCGACCATCAGCTCATCGTCGTTGCGCGCGATGAAGACGTGGCCCTCGGTATCCTGCACAGTCGTTTCCACGAAAGCTGGGCGCTACGTCTTTGCACATGGCTAGGTGTGGGGAACGATCCACGCTATACGCCGTCGACCACGTTCGAGACCTTCCCTTTCCCGGAGGGCCTCACCCCGAACGTGCCGGCGGCCGAATATGCGGACGACCCGCGGGCGATAGCGATCGCAGAGGCGGCACGGCGGCTGAACGAATTGCGTGAAGCTTGGCTGAACCCGCCCGATCTCGTTGAGCGGATGGCGGAGGTGGCTCCGGGCTATCCCCACCGCATCATCCCGGTCAGTCTAAAGGCGGCGGCGATCCTAAAAACGCGGACCCTCACGAATCTCTACAACGAGCGGCCGGCCTGGCTCGACAATGCGCATCGCGACCTCGACGCTGCGGTCGCCGCCGCCTATGGCTGGCCGGCCGACATCGCGGAAGAAGAGGCGCTGGCACGCTTGTTGGCGCTCAATCTTGAACGCGCCGCCGCGGGACGTTAGCTGGCTACGGCGTGCCCTCTACAAAATCGGGCGCTTGCGTTTCCCGACGAAACCGAGAGGGCGGGTCTGCATCGCCGATTTCTTCCGTGACGTCGCCAGCAACTAGGCCCTGGGGCGATGCTTGGCAGGACGGACCGATAATGACGTATTGAGATTTCAGCATCAATGTGGTATTATCACCGACATCGATAAACCGTAACCTCGGTTGTAAGGGCGCGACCGGAAAAGTGACGGCGGTTACCACTGCTTTTCGCGCGCGATGCGTAAAGAACTCGAGGCTACTTGAGGCAGAGGAGATCGATGGCTGATATTTTGCGGCACATAACAACGAAAACAGCCAGGTGCGCATGGCGAGCTCTCGACCGCAGCTCCGCGTCCTGCACGTCACCGCGGAGCTGTATCCTTGGGTGAAATCCGGCGGGCTCGGCGATGTTGCCGCCGCGCTGCCGCCAGCGCTTACCGCACTTGGTGTCGACGCGCGCCTGCTGTTGCCCGGCTTTCGGGGCTTTCTCGATGCGTTTCCCGGCATTACCGATGTCGCCCGGCTGCACACGCCGTTCGCGGCGGAGCGGGTACGGGTGGGCCTCGCGCGGGTGCCGGGCTCGGAACTCCTGGCTTACCTGGTCGACCAACCGGGGTTCTATGATCGGGCCGGCAATCCCTATGCCGGTCCGGACGGGCACGATTGGCCCGACAATCATCGCCGCTTCGGGCTCTTCGGCTGGATCGCCACGGAGCTCGCGCGCGGCGCCGACCCCGGCTGGAACCCTCACATCCTTCACCTCCATGATTGGCATGGCGGCCTCGCCCCGGCGTATCTCGCGGCTCGACCCCCGGCTGCTGATCATGTCCGGACTGTCTTCACCATCCATAACCTCGCCTATCAGGGGCTATTTCCCGCCGCTCTGTTTCCCGAGCTCGCGTTGCCACCGGGGTTCTTTTCGGTCGACGGGGTCGAATTCAATGGGCTGGTCTCGTTCATCAAGGCCGGCTTGTTCTATGCTGACCGCCTGACCACGGTGAGCCCGACCTATGCTCGCGAGATCCAGACCCCGGGGTTTGGCTGCGGTCTCGACGGGCTGTTGCGTACCCGTAGCAACGCGTTGACCGGGATCCTGAATGGGGTCGACCCGCGCGTCTGGGATCCTCGGCATGATCCCATCTTGCCCCGATCCTACGGGGTCGAGGATGCCGCGTCGGGGAAACCCCTTGCGAAAGCGGCGCTGCAGCGGCGCCTCGGGCTCGCCGATCGCGAAGACGCGCCACTCTTCGGCGTGGTCAGCCGGCTGACGCCGCAGAAGGGGCTCGATCTGCTCCTCACGTGCTTGCCGGAGCTCGTTGCCGACGGCAGCCGGTTCGCGATCCTCGGTTCCGGCGACGGCGATTTAGAGCACGGCTTTTCCGAGGCAGCCGCTGCCCGCCAGGGGGAGATCGCCGTCGAGATCGGTTATGACGAAGCGTTGTCCCATCTGATCATCGCCGGCGCGGACATAATCCTCGTGCCGTCGCGCTTCGAGCCCTGCGGCCTGACCCAGCTCTATGGGCTGCGCTACGGCACGTTGCCGCTGGTCCGCCGCGTCGGCGGCCTGGCCGATACCGTGGTCGATGCGACCGCGATCAGCCTGGCGGACGGCAGTGCCGACGGCTTCGCGTTTGACGGCGATAACCCACCAGCGCTTATGACGGCGGTCCGCCGCGCCAACACCCTATTTCGCGAGCGCGCGATTTGGCTGCGCATGATGCGGCGGGCAATGACTCGCGATTTCAGCTGGACGGCTGCGGCGCGCGGGTATGTCGAGGTCTATCGCGAGCTGCGACCGGACCTGGTCCCTTCAGTTGGCGCAGAGCTGTCAGCCTAGACGCTAGCTAGTCCTTGGCCCGCTCGAGGTAGGTCCCGTCGGCGGTGCTGACGACGATACGCGTGCCCGGTCCGATATGCGGCGGGATCATCACGCGGCGCCCGTTTTCGAGCTTGCCCGGCTTGTAGGAAGACGACGCCGTCTGGCCCCGTACGACCGGATCGGCTTCGACGACTTCCATCACCACGTTCGGCGGCAGCTCGACCGATAATGCGGAGCCCTCGTGCAGCATCACCTGGCAGACCATCCCTTCGCTCAGAAAATCGGCCGGGTCGCCGATCGTCTCGCGCGGGATCGAAATCTGTTCGAAGGTATCGTTGTCCATAAACGTCGCCAGACCGCCGTCCATGAACAGAAACTGCATTTCCTTCTCGTCAAGGCGCACCCGCTCGACCGTTTCTTGGGTACGGAAACGCTCGTTCAGTTTAGACCCGCCACGCAGATCACGCAGCTCGACTTGGGCGAAGGCGCCGCCCTTGCCGGGCTGAACCAGTTCGCGCTTCAGCACGAGCCAGAGCTTGTTCTGGTGCTCGAGAACATTGCCCGGCTTGATGTCGATGGCATTGATTTTCATTGGCGGGATCTCGGAAGCGGCCTGGATGTATCCTAAACCGTAACATAGTTCGGCGCACCGGTGAGAACGAGAGCAGGACGATGCAGGAATGGTGGCGGCCTGATCGCTTCGCGTTGCGCCGCGCGAGGCTCGAGAAGCGGGGGCGCATCTGCGCAGCTATTCGCAGCTTCTTCGCCGATCGCGGCTTCGTCGAGGTCGACACGCCGGCGTTGCAGGTGAGCCCGGGGCTCGAACCGCATCTTCGGGCGTTCGCTACCGAGCTTCACGAACCGCAACACGGGCAGGCCGCCCTGCGTTATCTTCACACCTCGCCCGAATTTGCGATGAAGAAGCTGCTCGTCGCCGGACTGCCTCGGGTCTGGCAGCTCGCTCATGTCTTCCGCGACGGCGAGCGGAGCGCGACACACCACCCGGAATTCTCGATGCTCGAATGGTACCGCAGTGGAGCCTCCTATCGCGACTTGATGGAGGAGTGCACAGCGCTGGTCCGCGCCTGCCAACATGCAGCGGGAGCTCAGGTGCTGACTTGGCGCAGCCATACCGCCGACGCGATCGGCGATTGGCAGCGGATCAGTGTCGCCGAGGCGTTTCAAGAGCACTGCGGGCTAGACCTGCTGGCGACAGCTCCCGATCCATTGCGTCCTGATTACGATCGCCTTGCCGCCGCCGCGAGCGGCATCGGGATCGCGCCCCATCCCGGGGACGATTGGGAGACATTGTTTTTTCGCATTTTCCTCGACCGCATCGAGCCCCGGCTCGGCCTCGGAGTGCCGACAATTGTTTACGACTACCCGCTCTCGATGGCCGCATTGTCGCGCCGCCGTCCGGATGACCCTCGCCTTGCCGAGCGCTTCGAGGTTTATGTCTGTGGGCTTGAACTCGCCAACGCGTTCGGCGAGCTCACGGATGCCGCCGAGCAGCGCGCCCGCTTTCTCGCCGACCAGGCCCGCAAACGACAGCTCTATGGCCGGACCTACCCGATCGACGAGGATTTCCTCGACGCTCTCGAACAGGGCCTGCCCGATTGCGCCGGCATCGCGCTCGGCTTCGACCGGCTCGTCATGCTTGCCACCGGCGCCGAGGACATCGAAGACGTGCTGTGGGCGCCGGTCCGGTGATTTTTCAGGGATGAATGACGGTCTCTGCGCGGCTCACGACGAAGGCTTCGTGGCGTTCTAAAAAATCGACAATGACCTCGGTAAATGCCTCGGGCCGTTCGGTGCTGATCGCGTGACCCGCGTCATAGACGAACACCAAGTGGCAATTTGGCAACAGCTCCTTGTAAAAGCGGCCCATTTCGGGCGGGATGACACGGTCGAGAGTGCCGAACAGCACCAAGGTCGAGGCCGGCAAGCGGCGCATCTGGGTTTCGAGATCGGCGTCGCGATCGGCCCCGCGCAGACGCGCGACCAGAGCCCGCGTCTTCGCCTGGATCGCCGGGTCTGGGGCGGGCAGGGCGGCGAGCCGTTCCGGGTGCGCATAAAGCCGCCGCGCCATTTCCTCCGGCGAGCCGGAAGGCGGCTCGGACCCGATGGGGCGGACGGCAGCCGGCGCTTCCAGGACCAGGCCCTCGACCCGCTCCGGCTGCCGCACCGCCAGCCACAGCGCGACCTTGGCGCCGAACGAGGTTCCCATCAGATTAAATTTATCGACGCCGAGATTGCTGATCGCCGCGGCCATAGTCTCAGCCAGTTCAGCCATCGTCCGCGTTCGGATGTTCTCGGGCGACGAGCCGAAACCCGGCATTTCAAAGGCGACCACCCGGTGATGCCGGCACAGCAGGTCATGCCCAGGCGTCAGGCGCATGCCGCCGGCGCCGTGGAGATGCACGAGCGGCGTGCCCTGCCCCGCATCCATATAGCGAATACGGAACCCGTCCGCCTCGACAAAACCTTCGCGGAACGCCGAGCCGGCTGCTCCAATTTTCAATCCGTCCTGGGTCTGCGCCACAATCGGACCCTTCTTGCTCATATCTCGCGGATGCGCGGGAGGACCTTCTCCCCGAAGAGTTCGAGGGCGCGCATCATGCCGTCGAGATTGCCGGTGCCGGGATCTTGCAGCGAGATGTCGACCACCCCGGCGCCAATCTCCTGGCGGCAGCGCCGGAGCTGTTCGATGACCCGGCCGGGACCGCCGCAGAAGCTGATCGGCAACACGCCGCCAACGTTGGCGGGCCGCCTCTCGCCGGCAATGTTGCGCGTCGTGTCCGACTGCAGCAGCGCATCGCGCAATCCGGCGCGCACCGGGAACGGCGCCTGCTTGTCGCGCCGGTGCAGCGCCTCCTCGGCCGCGTCGTCGGTCTCGCCGAGGATCATATTGGCGCGGTAGATGATGTCGTCCGGCCCCGGTTCCCAGCCATAGCGGGCGCATTGCTCGCGGTAGTAATGCGCCGATTTCGCCATCAGTTCGAATGTCCCGTAAGAGAGGCCGATGCCGAGCCGGTGACGCGCGGCGAATTCACCCGCTTCCGCGCTGGTGCCGAGCGCATAGGTCGGCGGGTGCGGCTGAGATTGCGGGCGCGGCCAGACCGACACGGTGCGGTACTGGAAATAGCGCCCTTGCCAGCCGAAGGGTTGCGGCTCGGTCCACGCCTTGAGGATCAGCTCCATTCCCTCGTCGGTGCGCTCGCGCAATTCCTTCGGGTTGAGGTCGTAGCTCAGATACTCGTTGGTCGTGCCGCGCAACAGCCCGACGACAATTCGCCCCGGCGCCATCGTGTCGAGCATCGCGAGTTCCTCGGCGATGCGGATCGGGTTGCTGACCGGCACGATCGGCCCGAGCAGGGCGATTTTTATCTTGTCGACCCGCGCCGCGAGATAGGCCGCGGAAACGACCGGTGACGGCGTCAGGATGCGGGGCGAATAATGGTGCTCGGAGACGCTGACCCAGTCGAAGCCGAGCTCCTCGACAAATCGCACACGCTCGACCATGCCGCGATAGGCTTCGGCCCCGGTTTCGGGATTGTAGGAACCGGCCGGCACCGGCCATTCGCGCGGCAGGTCCGGCGGCGAGACATAACGACCCGTTTCGAAATAGGAGACTTTCATGGCTCGAGCCCGTGAAGTCGCAGCTCGGCCAAATTACCGGCAGGGCTGCTCGCCGTCCATGTGTTCGGAGGAGCGCCCCTCTCGGGCTAGCTCGTGATGCGCGCGTCGATGGTCTATCGTCCGTGTTTGAGAAGGTCTTGCCGACACGACGGGTGCAAAAGCCAAAGCCATTTGCGGGCGGTTTTCCTCGCCAAGGTTGACATGGACGGCGTCTTATACGACTAAAATCCAGCGGTTCGATCAACGGCCGTCGCCGGGTGGTTAGGGGTAGGCTCCGATGGTTAGGGGGACGGGGGTAGACAGCCGCGCGCCTGCCGCAGTCTTTTCAGTTGGTTTGCGGGCAGTT
>CAWEWR010000026.1:0-132355 GCA_963812675.1 uncultured Alphaproteobacteria bacterium
AAACCGGCGGCATCGGCGAAGGCATCGGCAAATTGCGCGCCGTAGACGAGCAGCTTTTTCGGGACGCAGCCGCGGATGACGCAAGTGCCGCCGACCCGGCTGTCCTCGCAGATCGCGACGCGCGCGCCATAGCTGCCGGCGCGACGCGAGCTGGCGACGCCTCCGGACCCGGCGCCGATCGTGAACATGTCGAAATCATAGCGCGGCATCGCGGCCTACTCCGTCATCACAGGTTTCTCTACCTTCTGGTTGTCACAACATCGCCGCGCCGGCAAGCTCGTAACATGTGGGCGGCGTCGCTTCACCGAGGAGGCTGTCGAACAACATGAAGGTCTTCGTCTTCGATCTCCTGGCCTATGGCGAACAGCTCGACCATCTGAAGGTCGGCAACGAGCTGCCCTATCCGCTGCCGAAGCAACACTTCAAACCCGAGGTCGCGGTGCGCACCTATGCCGAGCATCTCGAGGCCTGGGAGGAGATGGACCGGCTCGGCTATGACGGCATCGGGTTCAACGAGCACCATTGCTCGCCCTACGGGCTGATGAACTCGCCCAACCTCATGGCCGCCGCGGCGGCGCAACGCACCAAGCGGCTGAAACTGCTGATCTACGGCAATCTCCTGCCGCTGCACGAGCCGCTGCGGCTCGCCGAGGAGCTGGCGATGCTCGACTGCCTGTCCAACGGGCGGCTGATCTCCGGGCTTTGCCCGCGGCATTCCGCGCGAGTACCAGGTCCACAACGTGCCGTTGGCGCAATCGCGCGCCCGCTTCGAGGAGGCCTATCGAAATCATCACCCGCGCCTGGACCGAGGAGGTGTTCTCCTACCAGGGCGAATTCTGGTCCTACAAGGACGTCGCGATGTGGCCGCGGCCGGTGCAGCAGCCGCATCCGCCGATCTGGATGCCGGTCGTCGGCAGCAAGGAATCGATCGAGTTCGCGGCCAGGCACAACATGCCGATCACCCCCGGCCTGGCGCTCGGCGGACTGCAGGACGACATCATCCGCTATTACGCCCAATGCCTCGCGCAGGCACGGCCACCGGATCACGCCCGATCATCTGTCGCTCGGCATCAGCGCCTATGTCGCCGACAGCAAGGCGCAGGCGGTGCAGCGAGATGCGGGCCCTATCACCTCTATTTCAACCGCACGCTGTTCAGCCACGGCAACTTCACCGAGACCGCCATGCAGCGCCGAGCCGGCTATTCGACCCATGCCTCGACCGATTATGTGCGGCCGGAAAACCTGCCGCGCCGCCGCAATTCGCCCGCGAGGATTTCCGCAACATGACGATGGCCGATGTCGAGCGCGCAGGCCGAGCAGCATGCCGCTGGGGCACCGCCGGCGGAGGTCACCGAGCGCATCATCGCCGCGGCCGACAGCTGCCGGCGCCGAACAAGGTGCAGATCAGCCTCAACCGCGGCGCGCTGCCGCACGAAATGTTCATGGAGCAGATCCGGCGCTTCGCCCGCGAGGTGCTGCCCGCACTGCAGGCGCACCGGGTCGAGCGCGTCCCGCTGGTGGAGGAGCATGTCGATTGAGTTGGCGCCAGTATTCGGATTGCCCCTAGTCACGTCGCGCCCCTTTTTACTTGATAGATGAAAGATCGTCGAAAAACTTTACACCAGACCACCTATAGCTAAGCTATCGCCCTAATATCGCATTCACAGTTAACGGCTAGAGGGTCGGTCGCGTTGGGGGCGCCGCCAAGTCGGAAATTCTTACAATCGCCAAACGGCTCAGACCGCCCGATCAGAAACCGCTTGAGTAAACCTGCTGTTTGGTGTCGGCAAAGCTTACAATTTGGACCAGCCGCGTCACGGATTTCGGCTAGCCTATTGGTAACTGTCAGTGGCACGCATTTTGCCTTAGCCCAGGACATGCATTTTGCTCAGTCAAGGCAGAGAGGAATCATGAGGGTGAAAGTGCATCTTCTCCGCACAGCCGCGTCGGGGGTTGGACTGTTCCTGGCCTTAAATATTGCTGCGGATGAGGCCAGCGCGGCCTATGTGGGCCTGTCGGTGAACGGGACTTGCGAGGTTGGCACATGCCCGGCCACGCCATTGCCGTTCAGCACGACAGTGTCCATACCGTTTTCTTTTAATGTGACATTGGCTGACGGCGATTTGTTCAATTTCGCCGGGACAATAACTGGCGCCAACAACAGCAATGGAACTCTGATTAACAGTTTTGAGGACTTCACCGCAGAGTTTGTGAGCGGACCCCACGGCACCTCTCAGGCTGACACAATCAACGTGGACGCGTCGCATGCATGGCAAACAACCATCAGCGGCGGGACCTTTGCGGCAGGCGTATCGGGCTTCTTCAGTCCGGGGATCGCGACCGGAAGCTCCGTTATGCAGACGGTGACCGCCGCCGGTGTTCCCAACAAGGCGGTGTTCGGGCCTTTTGCCGATCCTGCCAATAACCCGTTCAGCGCATCGAGTTTGTATTCTTCGACTATCACCGGCGGCGCCTTCGATGTCGAAAACCTTTACACGCTCGCATTTGCCGCAGGGGCCGCGCCCGGCTCCTTTATCGACATCAATAACGCCCCACCGCCGCCGGGCGTGCCTGAGCCGGCGAGCTTGGGTCTGGTAGGGGCCGGTCTGGTCGGCCTCGCCTTTGCCCGCCGCCGGGGCCCCGTTGACGGTCGAGCCGAGCACTGACTGTGCGACTTGACGGCGGTCCGCTAGGGCAGGCCGCCGTCCGCATTGGCGGTGGCCGCTAAAGCGCCAGCCACTCCGCCACGGCCCCATCGCTTCCGTTATTAGAATTCAGCTATCAGAATTCGGTCGAGCCCGTGCCGCCGCAGAGGGGAAGCCACCGCTTCATAGAGCCTGAGATGCAGCGCACATCGGTTATGCGAGCGCCGCCTCGACCGATTGCGTCAGCGCGGAAAACCGCCGCGCCGCCCAATTCGCCCGCGAGGATTTCCGCAACCTCGCAATGGCCGATGTCGAGCGGCAGGCCGAAGAACTGCCGCGGGGTACCGCGGCCGAGGTCAGCGAGGCATCGTGAAGGCAGCTGAAAGCGGCGGCTCCGACAACGTGCAGATCAGCCTCAATCGCGGAGTATTGCCGCACGAAATGTTCATGGACCAGATCCGCCGCTTTGCCCGCGAGGTGCTCCCGGCCTTGCAGGCGCACAAGGTCGAAACCGTTCCGCTGGCGCAAGAGGTCCCAGCCTAACTCGGCGGCCGCAGCACCATCTCGACATGCGCGACGCCGAAATCGTCATAGGGCTCGGAGGCAGTGACAAAGCCAAACCTCTCGTAAAAGGGCACGAGAGGGACTTGCGCGCCAAGAGCGATCGCTTGCAGCGGAAAGCGCTCGCGACAGAGGATCAGCGCCTTCTCCATCAGCATTCGGCCAACCCCGCCCCGTCTCAGACACCGCGACACCGCCACGCGGCCGATTCTGACGATGGGCGGCGGGCCGGTTATTGCCGTCAGCCGAAGACAACCGATCAGTTCACCCGCCAACCGGGCCGTCAAATGCCACGCGCTTTGGTCGAGGCCGTCGAGGTCGGGATAAGCGCAGGCCTGCTCGACAACAAAGATGCTTTGCCGGAAGCGCAGCAGCTCATAGAGCTCACCTGCCGTCAACTCGTCGAAACGCCGCCATTGCGTCGTGATCTCCGGCATGCTGGTCTTTCCTCTCACTCGTGCGGGGGGAAGGACAAATAAGTCTCCCGCATTGCGGGATCCGGGGGCGCGGCTGGCGGGCAGGCCGCGATCGTCACCGGCGCGGGAAGAGCATTGCGGTCGCGCTCCGCCTTGCGGATAGTAATTGACGCAGAGAAAAGATGCGGCAGGTTCCTATGATCATCGACTGCCACGGCCACTACACGACTGCCCCGCGTCAGCACGAGGGATGGCGCAACGAGCAGATCGCGGCGCACAAGGCTGGCAAGCCGCCGCCGCCCCGCCCGAGAATGACGGACGACGAGATCCGCGAGACGATCGTGGGCGGCCAGCTCAAGGTGCAGCGCGAGCGCGGCACCGATCTGACGATTTTCTCGCCGCGCGCCGCCGGCATGGGCCACCACCTTGGCGATGCGAGGACCAGCGAAGCGTGGGCCAGCGCCTGCAACGAGCTGATCCACCGCGTCTGCTCGCTGTTCCCGAAGAATTTCATCGGTGTGGCGATGCTGCCGCAGAGTGCGCGTGTCTCGCCGAAAAACTGCATCTTCGAGATCGACCGCTGCGTAAGCGAATACGGATTCGTCGGCATCAATCTGAACCCCGACCCGTCCGGCGGGCATTGGCAGGATCCGCCGCTGTCGGACCGCTACTGGTATCCGGTCTACGAGAAAATGGTGGAGCACGACATTCCCGCCATGATCCACGTCAGCGCCGCTTGCAACCCGGCGTATCACACAACAGGCTCGCACTACCTCAACGGCGACACGGTCGGCTTCAACCAGCTGATGACGTCATCCGTCTTCAAGGATTTCCCGACTATCAAGTTCATTATTCCCCACGGCGGCGGTGCAGTGCCGTATCACTGGGGCCGCTTCCGCGGTTTGGCACAGGACGCCAAGCTCGGGCTGCTGACCGATCTCGTGCTGAAAAACATCTTCTTCGACACTTGCGTCTATCACCTGCCCGGTCAGCAGCTGCTCGCGAAGGTTATTCCAGTCGATAACATCCTGTTCGCGTCCGAAATGATCGGCGCGGTCCGCGGCATCGATCCGGAAACCGGTTACCACTACGACGACACCAAGCGCTACATCGACCAGCTTGCGTTGTCGGCGGAGGACAAGGCGAAAATATTCGAAGCCAATGCACGCCGCGTTTACGGCAGCTTGTCCAGGATGATCGAGAAGCAGTCCGCCAGGGGCGTCTGAGCATGCGTTAGGATGGATGGGAGGAGAGAGCCATGACAGACCTGCGAGTCATCACCACGAACGGCGCGGACACAATCCTCGAAGAAGCCACGGTGCAGAACTTTGCGGACCGGCTGCGAGGCCCGCTCCTCGGCCCTGGTGAGGCCGGTTATGACGAGGCCCGCAAAGTCTGGAATGGCATGATCGACCGATGCCCGGCGTTGATCGCGCGTTGTGCCGGCGTCGCCGATGTCATTGCGGCGGTGCGTTTTGCGCGCGAGCACGGGCTGCTGGTTTCGGTCCGCGGCGGCGGTCACAACATCACCGGCAACGCCGTCTGCGAAGGCGGGCTGATGATCGACCTGTCGCCGATGAAGAGCGTGCGGGTCGATCCGACCCGGCGTACGGTGCGCGCCGAGGCGGGGCTAACCTGGGGCGAGTACAACCGTGAGACACAAGCCTTTGGTTTGGCCAGCACCGGCGGGGTCGTGTCGACGACCGGCATTGCCGGACTGACCCTGGGCGGCGGCCTCGGCTGGCTGATGGGGAAGCACGGTCTCAGCTGCGACAACCTGCTGTCGGCGGATCTCGTCACGGCCGACGGAGAGTTTTTGACGGCCAGTGCGGAGCAGCACCCGGACCTCTTCTGGGGCCTGCGAGGCGGCGGCGGCAATTTTGGCGTCGTCACGTCGTTCGAATATCGAGTTCATCCCGTCGGTCCAGTGCTGGCGGGAATGGTTCTCCACCCAATGGCGAAGGCCAGGGAAGTGCTGCGCTTCTACCGGGATTTCGCGCGCAATTGCCCGGACGAGGCGCTTGCCGCTGCCGCGCTGATGACGTCGCCCGAGGGCGAGCCGGTCGTCGCGATTATTGTCAGCTATATCGGGGATATCGCAGCTGGGGAGGCGGTTGTGGCGCCCCTACGGAAGTTCGGTTCGCCGTTGCTGGACACGATTGCACCGACATCCTACGTGCAACTGAACACGCTGTTCGACGCGGCAGTCCCCTATGGCGGGGTTCAGCGGTATTGGAAGTCGAGTTTTTTAAAACAGCTAGGAGACGATTTGATCGAAATCCTGATCGAGCGGTCGGCGAAGATGCTTTCTCCGATGTCGATGGTCTTGTTTTTCCATCTCCACGGCGCTGCCGCCCGGGTTGATCGGAACGCGACTGCCTTCGGGTTGCGCGACGACCAGTGGGATTACGACGTGATCTCGCAGTGGACCGATCCAGCCGAGTCGGCTGATCATGTCCAGTGGACCCGGGAGTTCTGGACCGCAGTGGAGCCCTTCGCGACCGGAGAAGTGTATGTCAACCACCTCGACTCGGAAGAAGCCACGCGGATCAGGGCCGCCTACAGCCAGGGCTACGAGCGGCTCGTCGCGCTGAAGAACAAATACGACCCGACGAACCTCTTCCGCCTCAACCAGAACATCAAGCCGACAAACTAGCGGGCGGTTGCAACTCGTAATTAGCCGCCAGGCAGCCAGTCCCGTCCCCCACCCACGGGACCCATTTCGAACAACAAATGCGACTGGCTGAGCGGTTGCTGCCGCGCTAAGCCGCCTTTTCGAGCTCGCGCAAGACCGTGTCGCCCATGACGCGCGTCGAGACCCGTCCGGTGTTGGGCTGGACGATGTCGCTGGTCCGCACACCGGAGGCGAGCGCCCGCCGCACTGCGCCCTCGACGAGATCGGCCTCTTCCGCCATGTCGAAGGAATAGCGCAGCATCATCGCGAAGGAGAGGATGCAGGCGAGCGGGTTGGCGATGTCCTTGCCGGCGATGTCCGGCGCGCTGCCGTGGACCGGCTCATAGAGCGCCTTGCGGCGGCCGCCCGCATCGGGGGCGCCGAGGGATGCCGAAGGCAGCATGCCGAGCGACCCTGTCAGCATCGCCGCGCAGTCCGATAACAAATCGCCGAACAGATTGCTGGTAACGATGACGTCGAACTGTTTCGGATTGCGGACCAGCTGCATCGCGCAGTTGTCGGCATACATGAATGAGAGCTCGACATCCGGGTAGTCCGCGTCGCGAACCCGTTGCGCGACCTCGCGCCACAACCCGCCCAATTCCATGACATTGGCCTTGTCGACCTCGCAGACCCGGCGGTTGCGCTTTCTCGCCAGATCGAAGGCGGCGCGGACGACGCGTTCGATCTCGGCCTCGGTATAGACTTCGGTGTTGATCCCGCGTCGGCTGCCGTCCGCCAATGTCTCGACCCCGCGTGGCTCCCCAAAATAAATCCCGCCGGTCAATTCCCGCACGATCATCAGATCGAGGCCGCTCACCAGCTCACGCTTCAAGCTCGACGAGTCGGCCAGCGCGTCGAACACTACCGCCGGCCGCAAATTGGCGAACAGATCCATTTCCTTGCGCAACCGAAGGATGCCGCGCTCGGGGCGCAGGTCGAACGGCAAGGTGTCCCATTTCGCGCCGCCAACGGCGCCGAACAGCACGGCGTCGCTGGCGACCGCCTTGGCCAAGGTCTCGTCGCTCAACGGAACCCCCGCTTCATCCAGGGCCGCGCCGCCCACGAGACCCTCGGTGATTTCGAAGCTGGCTAGATGGCGCCGGTCGAAGAACTCGATCACGCGCAACGCTTGGCGCATGATTTCGGGTCCGATGCCGTCGCCCGCCAGCACCAGCACCTTGCGGTTGGACGCGCGGGTCTGCGCCACGAATCACGCCCTCGGTTGGGTCATGCCGAACTGCCACGGACGGGCCAGCCGCGCCTTTTCCTCATAGGCGCGGATTTCCGCGCTCTTCTGCTCGGTCAGGCCGATGTCGTCGAGCCCATTCAGGAGGCAATGCTTGCGGAATGCATCGAGCTCGAAATGTACCTTCTCGCCGTCCGGCCGTGTGATCGTCTGAGTTGCCAGATCGATCGTCATCACCGCATTGGCGCCTTTCTTGGCGTCTTCCATCAGCTCCTCGACGGTCTCTTTGGGCAAGGCGATCGGCAGGACTCCGTTCTTGAAGCAATTATTGTAGAAGATGTCGGCAAAACTCGGCGCGACGATGCAGCGAATGCCGAAATCGAGGAGCGCCCAAGGGGCGTGCTCGCGGCTCGACCCGCAACCGAAATTGTCTGCCCCGACCAGGATCTTGGCGTTGCGGTAGGGCGCCTGGTTCAGCACAAAATCCGGGTTCTCCGACCCGTCCGGACGAAACCGGATTTCTTCGAACAGCCATTTCGACAGGCCCGTCCGCTTGATCGTCTTCAAATAAACCGCCGGGAAAATCTTGTCGGTATCGAGATTGATAATCGGCAGCGGCGCCGCGACCCCGGTCAGCTGAGTAAATTTTTCCATTCTTGGATTCCCTCGTTAAGCCTACGGTCGTGCCGGTATTTGACTTGGCTGCGGCGCCGGAACTACAATGATCTGCGGTGGAGGGGGCTGCGCCTGCCGGACAGCAGTGATTGAATTCGCTATGGCGCTGGTCTGAGCGGCCATATCAGACCGCATCGAGTGGAACTCATCTGAGATGCGCGCTGGGATCCCGGCAATGGCCACCTCAATACGGTCCGCGCAACTCTCCAAGCGATTGAGTTGAAATCCGAGAAAGCTGAAACCACCGATCATGACGACGGCGACAATGCCGATCACCCATCGCACGCCATCCATGGACGTTCTCAATCCCGTGAGCGCGCCGTCCAGCTGCGCCAACCGGGTATCAACCGCCGCGCGCCAGCCGGTATCCGTATCGGGAGGGCGAGTTGGTGGCCCACCTTCGCCGCTACTGCTTGCTGTGCCCGCAGTCCCGCTAGCCTCGATGCGATCGAGTTGGTGGCGAAGCATCTCTACGTCGATATTACTCACGGTCGCCACCCATGAGGCTCAAGAGCGCCTGAATATGCTCTAGACACTAGGTTCGAGCCTCACGAGATGCCTTAACATGATCCTGAAAACGTTGATCCTGAGCGGGCGCTAATTCGACTAGAGCATCGTCTATTTCGTCCACAGCTGCGACCAGCGCGAGAAGAGCTCGGGTGATTGCCGCTGTTTTTGATTTCGAAGTCATATTTGGACCGGCATCAAATGCCGATTTGGCTGCATCAACCCAATTGGCGGACGTCGGCGAGGTGGCCGGTGATGGCGGCGGCGGCGGCCATGGCCGGCCCCATCAGGTGGGTCTTGGCGTTCTTGCCTTGGCGGCCCTCAAAATTGCGGTTCGAGGTCGAGGCGATGCGCTCCCCGTTCATTGCCCGGTCGTTGTTCATCGACATGCAATTCGAGCAGCCCGGCTCGCGCCATTCGAACCCCGCTTCGAGGAATATGCGGTCAAGCCCCTCTTCCTCGGCCTGATGCTTGACGAGCCCGGAGCCCGGCACCACCAACGCCCGCACTCCCGCGGCCACATGCCGGCCCCTGGCGATCGCGGCGGCGGCGCGCAGATCCTCGATGCGGCTGTTGGTGCACGAGCCGATGAACACGCGCTCTACCGGCACGTCGACGAGCCGCGTGTTCGGCGCCAGCGCCATGTATTCGAGCGAACGCTGCATCGCCGCGCGCTTCAGCGGATCGTCGACCTGCGCCGGATCGGGCACCCGGCCGGTGATCGGCACGACATCCTGCGGACTGGTGCCCCAGGAGACGTGCGGCGCGATCTCAGCCGCGTCGAGATGCGCCTCCTTGTCGTATTTGGCGCCGGGATCGGAGGGGAGGGTGCGCCAATAGGCAACGGCCTGCTCCCAGGCTGCGCCCTTCGGCGCGTACGGTCGGCCCATGACGTAAGCGATGGTTTTTTCATCGGGCGCGACGAGCCCGGCACGCGCGCCCGCCTCGATCGACATGTTGCAGACCGTCATCCGGCCTTCCATCGACATGTCGCGGAACGTGCTGCCGGCGTATTCGAAGACATGACCGGTGCCTCCGGCTGTGCCGATCTTGCCGATGATCGCAAGGATAACGTCCTTTGGGCTGACCCCGGCGCCGAGGCCGCCGTTGACCTCGATCAGCATGTTCTTGGCCGGGGCCTGGATCAAGGTCTGGGTGGCGAGCACGTGTTCGACCTCGGAGGTGCCGATGCCAAAGGCAAGCGCGCCCATCGCGCCATGCGTTGCGGTATGGCTGTCGCCGCACACGATCGTCATGCCGGGCTGGCTCAACCCCTGTTCCGGGCCGATGATGTGGACGATGCCCTGGTTGATGCTGTCGACCGGGAAATATGGGACGCCGAACTCCTTCACATAGCGCTCCAGGGTGTCGACCTGCAGCTTCAATTCCGGCTCGTCGATGCCGCGGCTGCGGTCGCTCGTCGGCACGTTGTGGTCGGCCACCGCCATTGTCGCGTCGGGCCGGCGCACCTTGCGGCCGGCGAGCTTCAGCCCTTCGAAGGCTTGCGGCGTCGTGACCTCGTGGATCAGGTGAAGATCGATGTAGATCAGGTAGGTGCCTTCGCCCTGGGGGGCGATGACGTGGTTTTCCCAGATCTTGTCAAAGAGGGTGCGCGGCGGGGCCATGGCTGCGGTCACTCCGATTGGTTGGTTTCTTCGGCGGCGTGGGCCATCTCGGCGGCCGGTTCGGTTTGGGGTCGTACACTCGCGCCGGCTCGCTTGGCGCCCGGCCGTACGCTGTCGCGGGCGCGTTCGGTGATGCGAGCCCGCTTGCCGGTCAGACCGCGCAGGTAATAGAGCTTGGCCCGCCGCACCACGCCGCGGCGCACCACATCGATCGACGTGATGCGGGGCGAATATAGCGGAAAGATGCGCTCCACCCCCTCGCCGTAAGAGATCTTCCGCAAAGTGAAATTCGAGTTCACCCCGGCGTTCTTGCGGCCGATGCAAACGCCTTCGAAGACCTGGATGCGCTCACGTTCGCCTTCGACGACTTTGACTCCGACCCGCAACGTGTCGCCGGGCTGAAACTCCGGGATGGGCCGGCTGACAGCGAGCTTGTCGACCTGCTCCTGCTCGAGCTGTTGCAAAAGGTTCATCACTCCACCTCTCGATCTCTATCGTCCTGCACTGCCAGGCGGCGCTCCCACAAATCCGGCCGGCGCTCGCGGGTCAAGCGCTTCGCCTCGGCCCGACGCCAAGCCCGGATGCGTGCATGATCGCCCGACACGAGCACCTCCGGCACGGCGCGCCCTTGCCACAGCTGCGGGCGAGTATATTGCGGATATTCGAGCAGCCCCTCGGCGAAACTCTCCTCGGCCAGCGCCTCGGCGCATCCGACGACACCCGGCAACAATCGTACACAGGCGTCGATCAGCGCGATTGCCGCGGGCTCGCCGCCCGACAGCACAAAGTCGCCGAGGCTTACCTCCTCGATGCCATGCGCCTCCAGCACACGCTCGTCCACACCCTCGAAGCGGCCACAGATCAGGCGCAAACCCGGTTCCGCAGCAAGCTCGCGCACCCGCTGCTGCTCGAGCCGGCGTCCGCGCGGCGACAGCAAGATCAGCGGGCCCACCCCGCCTGCGCCGGCGATTGCCGCATCGAGCACGTCCGGCCGCATAACCATACCTGGCCCGCCGCCAAACGGCGCGTCGTCGACGGAGCGGTGTTTATCGTCCGCAAAGTCTCGGATGTCCACCGTTTCGAGCCGCCACAGCCCCGCCCTTAATGCTTTGCCGGCCAGCGAAAAGGCGAGCGGGCCCGGGAGCATTTCCGGGAAGATGGTCAACACGGTCGCGCGCCAAGTCATGGCTCGTCATCGCCCAGCAGCCGCGGATCGTCCAGTAAACCCGGCGGCGGGTCGAGCACGAGCCTACCCTCCGCCGGCGCGACGATCGGCACGACTGCCCGAGTGAACGGCACCAGCAGGGGCGGCGCGCCGTCCCGCACCAGTTCGAGCGTGTCGCCGGCTCCGAAATCGTATATCGCGCGCACACGCCCGACCCGCGTCCCGTCCCCCAATACAGCGTCGAGGCCGATCAGATCGGCGTGATAATATTCCTCGGCCTCGGGTTGCGGCAGAGCCGAGCGGGGAAGATAGAGACGCAGCCCGCGCAACGCCTCTGCCTGATCGCGGTCCTCGATCCCCGGAAGGCGCGCGATCAATACGCCCTTTGCGACGCCGCAAAGCTGCAGATCGAATTGCCGGCGGCCGGTTTCGTCCTCTAGCGGGCCGTAGCCGGCAACGTCCTCGGGCACTTCGGTGAAGCTCTTGATCCGCACCGCGCCCTGGACGCCCTGAGGCCCGGTAACGACCCCGACGCAGACCCGTCGCGAAGGCCCCTCATCCCGGCCCTCTCGCCGCTCGCCGGGGGAGAGAAGGGCATTCGCCGCGGGTTCGCGTATAGCGGAGTTCATGGCAGACCAGCACTGAAAGGCGAGCCCGGTCGGGTCAGCTTCGGCCGGCTGCGGCGCCCGCCAACTCTTCGGCGGCCTTCAGCCTCTCCTGCGCCCGCGCTTTCGGCCGAGATTTGACCGGAGTCTTGCGAACCGCCGGCTTCTCGACGAGCCCGGCGTCGCCGAGGAAGCGTGCGACCCGATCGGTCGGCAGCGCGCCGACCCCTAGCCAATGCTGGATCCGTTCGGCCTTGAGGGTCACCCGATCGGTATGTGACCGGTCGAGCATCGGATTATACGTCCCGAGCTTTTCGATAAAGCGGCCGTCGCGGGGACTGCGCGAATCCGCGACGACGATGCTGTAGTAAGGGCGCTTCTTTGCGCCGCCGCGCGCAAGGCGGATTTTCAATGACATCCTGACACCCTCATTTTAGTGCCGCAAACCCCTAGTGCCGTAAACCGGTGGGCATGAGGCCGGCCAGCCCGTGCCGCGCCAAGCCCTTGGGCCCCAGCTTCTTCATCTTTTTGGTGATGTCGGCCATATCTTGATATTGTTTCAGAAGCCGGTTGATCTCCTGCACCGAGGTGCCCGAACCCGACGCGATGCGCCGGCGGCGCGAGCCGTTCAATAGCTTGGGGTTGCGCCGCTCGCCCTTGGTCATCGACGAGATGATCGCCTCCTGGCGCTTGATGATCCGCTCGTCGATATTGGCCTCGTCCAGCTGCTTCTTCATCTTGCCGATCCCGGGCAGCAGCTTCAGCATCCCGCCCATGCCGCCCATCCGACGGATCTGGCGCAATTGCGCGGCGAGGTCGTCGAGATCGAACCGGCCCTTTTCCAATTTGGCGGCGAGCTTTTCGGCTTCTTCTTCATCGACCGTTTCGGCGGCCTTCTCGACGAGGCTGACGACGTCGCCCATCCCGAGGATGCGACCTGCAATGCGCTCGGGGTGAAACGGCTCCAGCGCATCAATGCGTTCACCGACGCCCATCAGCACGATCGGCTTACCGGTGATCGCGCGCATCGACAATGCCGCCCCGCCGCGGGCGTCGCCGTCGACCCGGGTCAGCACGATCCCGGTGATGCCGGCGCGTTCTCCAAAGGCTTTCGCGACATTGACCGCGTCTTGACCGGTCATCGCATCGGCGACGAGCAATGTCTCGTGCGGCGTCGCGACCTCGCGCACCGCCGCGACTTCGAGCATCAACTCTTCGTTGACATGCAGCCGCCCGGCGGTGTCGAGGATCACGACGTCGTAGCCCTCGGTGCGCCCGGTCTGCAATGCCCGCCGGGTGATCGCGACTGGCCTTTCGCCCGGCACGATCGGCAGCGAAACAACGCCGATCTGGCGGCCGAGAATGGCGAGCTGCTCCTGCGCCGCCGGCCGCTGCACGTCGAGCGAGGCGAGCAATACCTTCTTGCGGTTTTGCCCCTTCAGTCGGCTGGCGATCTTGGCTGCTGTGGTCGTTTTGCCGGAGCCCTGGAGTCCGACCAGCATAACGACGACGGGCGATGGGGCGTTCAAATCGATGCCGTTGACCCTGGTGCCGACCTCGCCGCCGCCGAGCACTTCGACGAGATGGTCGTGGACGATCTTGACGACCATTTGCGCCGGGGTCACCGACCTCAGCACTTCTTGTCCCTGCGCCTTCTCGCGGATCGCGGCCACAAAATCCCTGACCACCGGAAGCGCCACATCGGCTTCGAGCAACGCGATCCGGATCTCGCGCAAGGCGGTCCCGACATCGGCCTCGGTCAGCGCGCCATGGCGACGCAGCCGGTCGAAGACGTCGCCGAGGCGGTCACTGAGGCTGTCGAACATCCGGTCCTCAACAATCATATGCGACAGCAAAAACGCCAGTGCGCGAAACTCGCGGACTGGCGGCCCGGGCTATTGCCGCGGGTGCGTCGCTCGCTTCCTTGGAAGCGCAAGCGCAACGTAATCGCCACCCGCCTTCCTGTCAATTGCGGCACCCCAGGCCGCTACCATGACAGCAGCGCCGATTTGCCGCTTCCGCGGGCATGCGATCGGTGAAAGCGCCCGCGGCCGGCCGGCAACAACCTGCCGTTGGGTCATGTTGGCCTGATCCACCTGTTATTTCTGGAGAAAAACAGGTGCGATTCCCGGAATGGTTGCAGCTGGAGAGAAATGCGCCTCGACTAAAATAGAATTCACCGTCAATGTCGCGCCAACCCGATTGTCCGGTTTCACCGACCACATATCATGCGACTGTGGCAATTTTCGGGTGCTTGCGCCGCGCCGTCGGTCACCAGGGAACACTGCCGAGACCATCACCAATTGCTCGTCAGTTTGTTTCATCGTTCCCGCGCAAGCGGGAACCCAGGGCTCCAGGGCCGTCAATGTTCCTGTAACGCAGCACTGCGAGCGTGAACAAAGTCGGCAGCCCCATCGGCCCACCCCAACCTAACCCTCCGCCGCTTGCGGGGGAGGGAAGGGGGTGATCAGGACCGTCTTGCAGAGGCCCGAGGCCAGGAAGGTTGGATCTCCGACAACCGTAAGCGCCGGCTCGCAGTTGATCGGCACGCATGATAGCGTAGAGGTCTCACGTTCGACCTCTCCCTCCGCTTCCGCAATGCCAATAGCATGATCCGAGGATTCTTTGTCGCGGCCGTCGCGGTGTCGACGACCTTACTGAGCGGGTGCGGCGAAGATGGCGTGATGTCCCGGTTCATGCTGAAACCGGACCGCATCATCATCGAGCGCCGCCCCGATCCTGTGTATGATCAGCTCTTCCCCTACTACGTCGAACTTTGCGCTACGAGCCAATTCCGTTCCAAATTGAAGGGTGAGGGTGGGGTCGCGGGCCACGCAGTCATGTACATCAAAGGCGCCTGCAAAGACGAGCAGGCGCCGTTTCCGCAATTGCGGCGGTGCCGTGCAGTAGCCACCGAGCTAAACAACTCCGAGCACGGTGCCGGTGTGAGCGTGGGCCGCTGGTTTCGGAACGTCAACTGGGTGGCGATTCCGAGTTACCAGCTCTTCTATGAGGGCAACCTCAAAATCGGCGAGCGCCTCACCCAAGCGAATTTCGAAGCCGCCGTGCATGACGCAATCGACACGGGTATCTACAAGGGTGTCGAGTTTCACGACTATCCGTCCGCGAGCGTGAGCGGGGGTCTCGAGAACTTCGTGGCAAACGAAGCTATCGGCACGGACTTCGCTCTCCGGTTCGCGCGGTCGGTTTTTTGCGCGCGCCTTCCGATCACTGAGCCGATGTTGGAGGAGGTGATCGCCTTCTTGAACGACAAGAACCGCGAGTATGCCGACGGAGAGGCCGACTACAATTGGAGCGTCTGGGCCGACAACTGCGCCCATACCCTACGGAACGCCTTGGCCGCCGCTAACATCTGGTCGCCGTTATCGGTGCGTGCCGTGAAGTTTCGTCAATTATTCAATCTTGCCGTACCCGCAAACGAGTTCGTGGATCTGGCCGAGCTCGGCACCGAGGGGGACATCAGCGACTATCGAGAAATTCAACCAGACGGACCCCGACGAGACGCGCTCCATGAATTCCATTGGCTGCCCACGCGGCACGGCGCGCTGTTGAAGACGTTGCCGGTACACGAGCCGAATGACCTCTACGATACGACGTTTCGGCTGTTTACGCTTCAATCGCCGTTCAGGATGGGCAAAACGGCGCACGCGATCGAGTTGCTCTCGGATGATCGATTTGTGAAGCTTGGCGCAAACCTTCGCTATTTTCAGCAAAAATACGAAGCGATCCTGGCAAGCCACGACGAGCGGCGCGACATGCTCGCCAGCGTTCGCGGCACGCCCTACCGCCGGGTGGAACGGTTTTTTTACGATTATATCAAGGCGCAGCGCACCGAGGTCAACTCCATGTTGACTAGGCTTTCGGCAGTGGAAGGCCAACCGGACGAGCCGAAGGCCAAGTGATCAGCCGGCGGGTTTGGAAATAACGCAAGATCGCGAAGCAGGCGGCCGCGGCCGCGAGATGCTTTAGCGTGTGTCCACTTAAGAAGTTTCTGACCGAATAAATCGCCCCATCGGTGAATTCAAACAGCTTGGCGAGGGCGTAGAGTACCCCGGCGGCAATCCAATAATGTGTGCCGGTATACTTAGGTTGGTACAGCAAAAACAGCACTAGCACTGCGAGGCCAGGGAAGAACTGCACCCAGAAGTAGAGCCGCAGGTCGTCGTTCCAGCGCCACAACAAGAGGCTGAACAGGCCGATTGCGAGCGCCGGCCACAGCAGAATTGCTCCGGCCCTTGCGTTCACGCGCTCCTCGACCACGAGCGCAAGGAGCGCCGCGAAACTCAGCGTCATCGGCAAGCGGTCCCAGAACAAAGTGCCGTCATTCGGATCCCAGTGATAATAGGACGATCCGATCCCGGTCAGCAAAACTCCCAGGAAGAAAACGACCGTTGCCGGATCGTCACGAAATCGCCGCAACCCCGCGGCGCCCACCGCGAGGAAGGGAAAATTCGAGACGACGTTCCAGAAGTTGGGAATGCCGAATATGGTGCGCTGGTCGGCGAATTGGTGATAGCTTTGATCCTGCGGGATCGGGGGCAGCAGCACCAATCCCCCGAGTGATACCGCCAGTAGGCCGAAAAAGACGCCGACAACAGGGAGATTCTGCTTCGCGATGCCACGAGTTATGCCGAGAGAATAGCACAAGCTCGGCGAGGCGGAGGAGCATTCCGCCCTCACGTCCGCTTCCATGGTGGGGGCTTCCATGGCGGCTTTGGTTTTCGGGGCGGTGGCTGGGTTTGGGTCCCTGGGTGGGGCTGGGTCTGACGCTAGGACGACCCTCCTCCCAGCGCTACCTGCATTTCGAATAGCATCGGGCCAAGGTGATTAAGCATGTTCACGCTCAACAAGGGCAATGGCGATGGCTACCGTCAAGGCTGAGAAATCCGAGCGCGATCCTGTTCTCATCGACTTTGCGCTGCAAGGCGGAGGCGCACATGGTGCCTTTACGTGGGGCGCTTTGGATCGGCTGCTTGAGGAGCCCTGGCTGCGCATCGACGGCATCTCGGGCACCTCGGCCGGCGCGATGAACGCCGCGGTGCTGTCCGATGGTCACGCCGCTGGCGGGGCGGAGGGTGCGCGCGCCGCCTTGGAGAGCTTCTGGCGCCACGTCTCCCGGGCGGCATTGCTGAGCCCATTGCGGCGTGGGTTTCTGGACGTGCTCCTTGACCGCTGGTCGCTGGACCATTCGCCAGTCTTCATCGCGATGGACCTGATGGCACGGCTATTCTCTCCCTATGACCTGAACCCCGGAGGCTCCAATCCGCTTCGAGGGATCCTGGCTGAATGTATCGACTTCGAGCGGCTCGGGCAGGCGCCGATCAAGCTGTTCGTCTGCGCCACAAATGTCCGCACAGGCCATGGCCGCGTGTTCCGCAATCCGGAGATCACACCGGACGTCCTGCTTGCCTCCGCCTGCCTGCCGACCATGTTCCAGGCGGTCGAAATCGACGGCGAGAGTTATTGGGACGGCGGCTATTCCGGCAACCCCAATATCACGCCCCTGGTGCGGGAATGTAACTCTAAGGACACAATTCTCATTCAGATCAATCCGGTCGAGCGCCCCAGCACGCCAAAAACCGCCCGCGACATCCTCAATCGCATCAACGAGGTCTCCTTCAATGCCGTTCTGCAGGAGGAGTTGCGCATGATTGCGCTGCTGCGGCAAATGGCGAACCCCGGGAACACTGAGGGGGCGCTGTGGGCACGTATGCGTATTCACCGCATTGCCAGCGACATCATGGTTAATCTCGGTTATTCCTCGAAGCTCAACGCCGAGTGGAATTTCCTATGTATGCTGCGCGATGTCGGGCGCCGAGCAGCGGGTTCGTTTCTCGACACACACGGCGCGGATTTAGGACGGCGCTCCTCCTTTGACCTCGACGCGCTGCTGCAGAGCATGAGCGTGTGACACGATGGGGCTGTTCGGCGTCCTGCTCGGCCTCGCGCTCCTTGTCTGGCTGGCGTATCGAGGTTGGAGCATCCTGCTGCTCGCTCCCGGTGCTGCGCTAGTGGCCGCCGCCTTTGCAGGCGGGCCGCTGCTAGCCTATTGGACGCAGACCTTTATGGACAGCGGGTCGCGATTTGTCGCGCAGTTCTTCCCGATCTTCCTGCTCGGCGCCCTGTTCGGCAAACTGATGGAAGACAGCGGTTCGGTCGCGGCGATTGCCAAATTCATGTCCGCGCGATTGGGGCCGCGCCGGGCGATATTGACCGTCGTGCTCGCTGGTGCGTTCGTCACCTATGGCGGCGTCAGCCTGTTCGTTGCGTTTTTTGTGCTGGTTCCGATGGCGCAGGCCCTGTTTCGCGGAGCCGGGATTCCCAATCGATTGATCCCGGCCGCAATCGCTCTGGGCACCATGACCTTCACGATGTCGGCGCTGCCCGGAACGCCGGCGATCCAGAATGCGATCCCGATCCCGTTCTTCGGCACAACGCCACTGGCAGCGCCCGCTCTCGGCATCATCGCCGCCGCGATCATGCTCGCCTTCGGCCTCTGGTGGCTGGGCCGCGCGGAAGCCGCGGCGCACCGCAAAGGCGAAGGCTACGGCGCGGCGTCATCTGTGCCCGTCGACGCCGTCGCCGAGGACGCGACGGTGCGCCAGCGCGCGACGACGGCGCGCGAGTTCGACCCACCCGAGGTCCGTCACGGCCGCCCGAGCGCCGAGGTGCCGCCGATCGCCGTGGCGGCGTTGCCGCTTCTTGTGGTGGTCGGTGTCAATGTCATGATGTCACTGGCCGTCCTGCCGCGCCTCGACGTTTCGTTCCTCGCCGAAGAGCGGTTTGGCGCGACCTCGCTCTCCGCCGTCGGCGGCGTGTGGGCGGTGGTGACCGCGCTGATGGCCGCGGTTATAGTCGTGATCGCCGTCAACCGCCCGCGCCTGCCGGCGTTGCGCGAGACGATGGATGCCGGCGCCACCGCATCGGTGCTGCCGGTGCTCAGCGTCGCCAGCCTCGTCGGGTTTGGCGCCGTAGTCGCGGCAGTGCCGGCATTCGCCATTGTCCGGGATTGGGTGTTGGGGATCGGAGGTGGCCCTCTCGTCTCGCTGGCGGTCGCGACCAATGTGCTGTCGGCGCTGACCGGGTCCGCCTCGGGCGGTCTGACGATAGCGCTCGATGCCCTGGGCGGGACATATATGGGCCTCGCGGCGGCGCATGGTATCGATCCGGCTCTATTGCATCGGATCGCCGTGATCAGCGCCGGCACGCTCGACAGCCTGCCGCAGAACGGCGCTGTAGTGACCTTGCTCGCGGTGTGCGGTTCGACCCACCGCGAGAGCTATTCCGACATTGTGATGGCCGTCATTGTCGGCCCGATCATTGCGCTCGCCGCGGTAATCGCGCTCGGCTCGGCATTCGGCTCTTTCTGAATTGCGAACCCGGTTTCGACAATGGCGCTTTTCATCGTTCAACCGATCGGCGATTGTTTCTCTACCTCTAAGAAGAAGGGCAGTCATGACATTCAAGGGATGGACGGTCGCTGCGGGGCTGGTATTGCTCGCTCCTTGTGCACCGCATGCCGCGACGGAAGCGGATTTCGGCGCCGCCACCACGGCCGACTTGGTCAACCTTTGCACTGCGGCGCCCGGTAACGCGGTCGGAACGGCGGCCGTCAATTTCTGCGAGGGCTTCGCACAGGGTGCGGTCTTGGTGGAAATGCAGAACATGGCTGCATTCCGCGGACCCAAGCTGTTCTGCATGCCCAATCCTCCGCCGACTCGCAACGAAGCGCTGAGCGAGTTCGTCCAATGGGCGCGCGCGTCGCCGGATCGCATGGCAGCCACGTCCACGGACGGGTTGTTCCGGTTCTTGAGCGAACGCTACCCCTGTCCGCAATCGCGCTGATCAACCGCTCTAGGGAACGCCATGAAAAAGTTACTGCTGCTCGCGGCCGTCGCTGTGCCGCTCGCTGCCTGCGCCGATATGACGCCGACCCAGCAGCGGGCGCTGACCGGCACCGCTGCGGGCGCCGGCGTCGGCGCCGTTTTTGGCGCCATCGGCGGGAACGCCGGGCTCGGTGCGGCCGCCGGCGCGGGCGCCGGGCTGGTCGGCGGGCTTCTCGTCGATCGCTCCCGACAGGCCCAGGACAGGGCCTTCCAAGAGGGCGTCGCGGCCGGGCGCCGGGGGACGCCGCCGACGCCGCCCCAATGAAAACGAGCGGCCGCTAGGCCGCTCGAATCGCAGCGCCGTCACCTTCCTCCGCGCACACCCGGATCGCATTCTCAGCGCCATCTCCCGGACACCCAGACCCACCGCCGGCCATTCCACCGCCATCGACCTCGCGACCAATGCCAGCGGTGAGGTCCACGCGGGGGTGGCGGGCGGACCTGGTGACGTGGCGGTGGCATTGGCGGACGGCTACATGATGGGCGCGCACCGTCGGGGGGGAGCGCCGCGGGAGCACGACGTGCGGGCACGACCAGAGAGGGTCCTGAAGGAGCGGCGGGCCGGGCCAATACACCACCGAGCGGACAGGTCATAGTGGCGACAGCAGCAGCTAACATCCGTCTTCGGTCTAGCATCGCCGACCCCTGCCTGAATTATACGCGCAACCAACTCCAGGCGCACCGCGACCGAGCCTTATTTCTCCCGCCCGTTGCGTTACGTTTCTCAGGAGACCGGTCCGTCAGCCCTGGTCGCGCAAAGAATAGACCGATCGAGAGGTTCTGAGAAGCGTCGTCGACCACAACAAGTGGCGTCGGCGGTTCCGAGGCTCTCAGTCGCCGCTCGAACGCGCCCCGCTCAGTGGCTATCGCTTGCCTCAGCTACTGTGCGACTCGGGCGCTCCCTCGAACGACGGCAAACGTCATTATCCGGCACTTTCGGACCAAGTCCTCACTTGGGCAGCGCATTTTTATAGATTGTGCCATCCTTCATAATTAGCAGAAAGTTTTTGTCGGGGTTCTCGACGAGCTTGATGTTTTCCAACGGATTGCCATCGACCAGCAGCAGATCGGCGAGTGCGCCCTCTTCCACGACCCCAAGCTTGCCGGGATAGGGATTGATAAATCCGGAAAGTGCCATCAACTCGCCATTGTCTGCGGTAGCCATCTCGAGCGCTTCTGCAGGCGTGTACCAGCGGACCATCTTGGCGAGTATTGCCCCCTGCTGGCCGGCAATCCTCGCATCGAACAGAACGTCGGTGCCAAAAGCGGTCTTTATCTTGTACTTCTTTGCTAATTTGTATGCATTGTCCGTTCCGGCGAAAACCTCCAGCGCCTTCTTGCGGGACACTGGGCCCAATGTCGCCAATACGTCTTCATCATACGTAAAGGGCTGCAAGCTCCACCAGATGCCCTTATCCGCCAGCAGCTCGGCAGTGGGCTCATCGATCAGATGACCGTGTTCGATGCACTTGACGCCGGCGGCGACCGCCTGTCGGATCGCCCGCGGAATGTATGCGTGCACGGTTACATAGGTGCCCCAATTATCGGCCGCCTCGACCGCGGCGCGAATCTCCGGCTCGGTGTACTGGGTCAATTCGATCGGATTGTAGGGAGAGGCGACGCCACCGCCCGCCATCAGCTTGATCTGGCTTGCGCCCTGTCTCAACTGCTCTCTTGCTCGCAGGCGGACCTCATCGGGGCTGTCGGCAATGGCTGCGATACCCTCGACCTCGGAATGGCTCAACGGCCCGCCTAGCGTGCGCGGAACCTCGAAGGGGAACCGGAAATCTCCATGCCCTGAGGTTTGCGAGATGAAAGCGCCCGAGGGATAGATGCGCGGACCAGTCATGACTCCTTCGTCGATGGCGCGCTTGAGCCCGAATACCGGGCCACCAAGGTCGCGCACAGTGGTGAACCCTCTCATCAAGGTCGCTTCAGCCTGTCGCGCAGCCAACAGATGAAGGTAGGAGGGGTCGGCGGTCATCAGCAGCATCTGAGGTGTCGCCGCCATGAACGCATGCCAGTGCGCGTCAATCAGGCCCGGCATCAGCACCCGCCCGTTGGCCGCAATGATACGGACATTGGGTATCGCATCGACAGTGATCGGGCTCGCAGATATGCGCTCGATGATGTTCCCTCTGATCAGCACGTCGGAGGGAGCCGACAGCGCTCCATTCTTACCGTCGAAGATGCGGACGTTCTGAAACAGCGTCACCGTGCCGCCGGCCAAAGTAGCGGGAAAAGGCGCCAAACCCGGCGCTTCTAAATCCGCATCGCCTTGCCCGAGGACCGCCCGGCAAAGCCCGACCAGAAGGGCCGCCGCCACCAGCGACGGCCATAGCGAGAGTTTCAGCTTCCGGACCATCGTGAGACCAATTGGTGCGCCCAAGAAACCGGAGAAGCCCGACCGAAGGAGCAATGACGCCGTTTTAGGTACCGCTGGCTAACAAAGCAATGGCGCGTGAACATCGCGGCTTAAGGCGCCTCGTTCGACATGATGATCGTGCCGCTGGCGGCGAACATGCCGCCGACGCCGTGGCAGAGCTCGGTCGAAGGCGCCGGCTGCGCCGCGCAGCACGAGGCTGAACTCGTCGAGGCCGTAGAGACGGCACAGTCCGAACCTCGCCATCTTGCGGTCACGATCGAAGCGTACGCTTTGAAATAGGATAGGGGGGAGCAGGCCCAGACGCCGCTCCCTTTGCTTTCCCTGCCATTTCCCTGCCGGCATGCGCGGCAGGGAAAATTTTTTCCCTGCCAGCCCTATTAGGGAAGAGCTGATAAGTAACTGATTATATGGATCGATTTGCGATAAACCGCGACAATTTTGCGCCCCGAACGAATTTTTTCCCCGTATTTTCCCGCGCGGCAGGGAACATTCAGCCCGGGCTCAAGGCGCCTCGTTCGACATGATGATCGTGCCGGAGGCGGCGAACATGCCGCCGACGCCGTGGCAGACCGAGATCTTGGCGCCGGGGGTCTGGGCGGGGGCGGTGCCGCGCATCTGGCGCACGCTCTCCTGCAATGCGTACATGCCGTACATGCCGGAATGCATGTAGGAGAGGCCGCCGCCATTGGTGTTGAGCGGCAGCTTGCTGCCGGGGGCGGTGTTGCGCTCGGCGATGAAGGCTCCGGCCTCGCCGCGCGGCACGAAGCCGAGATCCTCGAGGCCGTAGATCGGCAGATGAGCGAAGGCGTCGTAAATCATCAGATGGTCGACATCCTTGTGCGTGATGCCGGCCTCGGCAAAGGCGGTGGGGCCGGCGACGCGGAAGGCGCGCGAGGACGTGAAGTCCTCCATTTGGCTCACCATCGGCGTCTCGACACTCTCGCCGGTGCCGAGGAGGTAGACCGGTTTTTGCGGGAAATCCTTCGCGCGCTCGGCCGAAACCAGGATCAGCGCGCCTCCGCCATCGGTCACCAGGCAGCACTGCAACAGGCGGAACGGGTAGGCGATCATCCGCGAGTTCAGCACGTCTTCGACCGTGATCGGGGTCTTGAAGGTAGCCCGCGGGTTCTTCGCCGCCCATTCGCGCTGCACGACCGAGACCATCGCCAATTGCTCGTGCGTCAGGCCATAGGTCTTCATGTAGCGCAATACCGGGATCGTGAACAAAGTCGGCGGCCCCATTGGCCCGTAGGGCTGCTCGAACTGGCCGGCGAGGCTCGTGGGTGCTGTGACATTGCGGGTGCGCCCGACGCCGGAGCGGCCGCTCTCGCCATGGGTGATCAGCACCGTCTCGCACAGGTCCGAGGCGATCGCCGCGGCGGCGTGGCGGACATGGATCATGAACGAGCAGCCGCCGACCGCCGTACCGTCGACCCATTTCGGCGTGAGCCCCAGGTAATGCGCCACCGTCACCGGGGTCTCGCCGGCGGTGGCGATGCCGTCGATGTCGGCGGGCTTGAGATCGGCATCGGCCATCGCATTGAGGGCGGCGTCGGCATGCAATTGGATCTGCGACATGTCGGGAATGACGCCGAGCCGGGTGGTCTCGGCGGCGCCGACGATGGCGATCGATTTCGGCTTCATCGCGGTTACCTCCGCGCCGGGCGGAAGAGGGGGAGGGTGATCTCGTCGTCGAGCTTCTCGAAGGCGATTTCGACCGGCATGTCGAGCTGCAAGGCCTCGGGGGTCTGCGGGCACCCCGTGATGTTGGTCATCATCCGCGGCCCCTCGTCGAGCTCGACGACGGCGATCGCGTAGGGCGGCGTGAAGCCCGGCACCGGGCGGTGGTGGATCACATAGGAATAGAGCCGGCCCTTGCCGCTGGCGGCGAACACGGCAACGTCGCGCGCCGCGCAGGCGGGGCAGAACGGCCGCGGCGGGAAATACACCTTGCCGCAGGCCTTGCAGCGTTGAAGGCGCAATTCGCCGGCCCGCGTGCCGTCCCAGAAATGCTGCGTCTCGGGCGTCGGCTGCGGCCGCGCGCGTCTTCCTTCGGACATGCTTGTCTCTCCCTCACACCATCCGATTGGGACTTTGACGCCTGCCGAGAATTCGGGCAAACGGATTGCAGCATTACCGGAGGAGGCGCGTATGGCAGCGAGCATCACGGCGGCGGAGTTGCGCGAGCGGTACCAGGCGGGCGGTGAGATCGCGATCGTCGACGCGCGCGAGGAGGGGAGTTTTCACGAGCGGCATCTGTTGATGGCGTCGTGCCTGCCGCTGTCGCGGCTCGAATTGATTGCGCCGGGTCTGTTGCCGCGGCGCTCGGCGCCGATTGTCGTTACCGATAATGGTGAAGGGCTCGCCGAGCGCGCGGCGGCGCGACTGATCGAGGGCGGCTATTCCGATGTCTCGGTGCTGGCGGGCGGCGTCAAGGCCTGGGAGGCGGCCGGTTTCCCGGTCTATAGCGGCGTCCATGTGCCGAGCAAGGCTTTTGCGGAGGTCGTCGAGCACGAATACGGCACGCCGTGGATCAGCGCCGAAGAATTGGCCGAGCGCCAGAAGAAGACCAGCGAGCAGATGGTCATCTTCGACAGCCGTTCCTACGAGGAATACCACTCGAACACGATCCCCGGCGCGATCAGCGTGCCCGGCGCCGAGCTCGTGTATCGCTTCCGGGAATTGGTGCCGTCGCCGGACACCTTTGTCGTCGTCAATTGCGGCGGGCGGACGCGCAGCATCATCGGTGCGCAGTCCTTGATCGACGCCGGCGTGCCGAACCGCGTCGTCTCGTTGAAGGACGGCACGATGGCGTGGCACCTCGCCGGACTCGGGGTCATGTCGGGGGCCACTGCACGCGCGCCGGAGGTTTCGCCCGAAGGTGTTGCTGCGGCGCTGCAGCGTGCCGAGGCGGTTGCGCGGCGCTACGGCGTCCCGGTCATCGACCGCGCCGCGCTCGCCGAATGGCGGCGTGAGGCGGACCGGCGCACGCTTTATGTGATGGATGTGCGCGACCCGGCCGAGTACCGCGCCGGCCACCTGCCGGGATCGGCGATGGCGCCGGGCGGGCAACTGGTGCAGGAGACCGACAGCTGGCTCGGCGTTTGGGGCGCGCGCGTCGTGCTCGTCGACGACACTGGTGTGCGCGCTCACATGACGGCGTCGTGGCTGCGGCGCATGGGCTGGGATGCGGCGGTGCTTGAAGGCGGGCTCAATGGAGATTTGGAGCGCGGTGCCCCGGAACCGAAGAGCGACCTTTTCCCGCTCGCCGGTCCGGAGCCGGCGACGGTTCAGCCGGCGGAGCTGCAGGTGAGCGGCGATGTGGTCGTCGACTTGGCGTTGAGCCGGTATCACCGGCAAGGGCACATTCCGGGGGCATGGTTCGCGATCCGTGCCCGCCTCGCCGAGGCGCTCGACAAGCTTCCGGCGCAAGGCGATCTCGTGCTGACTAGCGAGGACGGCACAATCGCACGCTATGCAGCGGCGGAATTGCGCACCCGCCGGCCGGTCAAGGTGGTCGCCGGCGGCACCGCCGCGTGGAAAGCCGCCGGGCTCCCGCTCGAAACCGGCATGGGTCCGCTCGCCAGCGAGCCCGACGATGTCGCGCTGTCAGCCCGCGACCGGCCCGTCGATCGCGAGCGCTGGATGCGCGAGTACCTCGCCTGGGAAATCGGCCTGGTCAACCAGATCGGCCGCGACGAGGATTGCCGCTTCCGCCTCGCGCCCACCGGATGACGGCTGCGAAATTGCCCCTCTCCCCGCAACGCCGGGAGAGGGAGTTTGCGGTCCGCCGGCCCCCGACCGAATTGTTCGAGGAGGGCGCTGCCGTCACGATCTCACTCGCCGAGGAGCATTGCGTATTGCTCGAAACATAGGATAGGGGGGAGCCTCGAAATGCGCCTTTCAACTCTGATCTGCTTTGCGACTGCACTCGTACTCGCGACGATGCGGCCCATCCATGCGGAGGACACAGTGAGCGGTCCGCTCTATATCGTTACCTACGTCGACGTGGCTCCGACGGCGGCGCAGCAGGCGGCAAGCCTCGCGCGGGAATACGCGGAGGCGATCCGCAAGGACGATGCCAATGTCGGTTTCCAGGTCTTCGAGGAGATCGGTCGGCCGAACCGGCACGCGATCCTGGAGGCCTGGCGCGACAAGAAAGCCTATGAGGCGAACGGCGAGACGGCCGGCGCGGCGGCGTTCCGCGACAAGCTTCAGCCGCTGCTGATTAGCGGGACCGGAGCACGGTTCCTGGGCGGTCTATCGGTTGCCGCGCCGGCCGCGCGGCCCGGCCCCGAGACGGTGTACGTCCTCACCCATGTCGATGTCCCGCCGCAGCAAAAGGAGCAGGCGATCGAGCTGGTCAAGGCGCTAGCCGCCGCCGGGCGAAAGGACGAGGGCAATCTGTGGTTCGACGTGCTCCAGCAGAACGACCGCCCGAACCATTTCACGTTGTTCGAAGGGTGGCGCGACCGAAAGGCCTTCGATGCCAGCATCATGGCTGCGCACACCAAGGAATTCCGGCAAAAGCTGAACCCACTCGAAGGCGCCCTTTACGACGAGCGGCTGTACGAGGTGGTTCGCTGATCTTTAACGGCGAAACGAAGATTTCCCTCGCCACCCGTTTGCGGGGGGAGAGGGCAGGGTGAGGGGGGTGCGCGCCGCGGCATCGGAGCCGGCAGTAGGCCACCTCACCCTCCCATCCCCGCGGATCAAGTCCGTGGGCCGAAGGCTCACGCGCGATGGGCCCCTCCCTCTCCCCCGCAGAGCGGCGGAGAGGGGCTTACTCGCTGTGGTGATCCTGTCGGTCGTGCTGTCTGTGTCGGTGGATGCCGCCTCCGCCGCCGCAGTCGAGACCGAGCACGGCATGGTGGTGTCCGCACACCGGCTGGCCTCGGAGGTCGGAGTGCGCGTGCTTCAGGCGGGCGGCAACGCGGTCGACGCGGCCGTTGCGGTCGGCTATGCGCTCGCCGTCGTCGACCCGTGCTGCGGCAATATCGGCGGCGGCGGGTTCATGACGGTCCATCTCGCCGACGGCCGAGAGACATTCATCAACTTCCGTGAAACCGCTCCGCTGGCGGCATCCGCCGGGATGTATCTCGACGCGGAGGGTAAGCCGATCGCCGACCTCAGCCGGCACGGGTACCTTGCCGCCGGCGTGCCTGGTACGGTGATGGGGCTCGACCACGCCGCGGCCAAGTACGGCCGGCTGGCGCGCGCCCGGCTGATCGCGCCGGCGATCGCGTTGGCGCGCGACGGCTTTGCGGTGAGCCGCGCCGATACCGACATCCTCGATGCGAGGGCAGACCGGTTGGGCGCGGACCCCGGCGCTGCGGAAATTTTCTGCGGCCCGACGGTAGCCATTTCCAGCCCGGCGATCGCTTCGTGCAAAGCGACCTCGCAGCCACCCTCGAGCTGATCTCAGAGCAAGGTCCGGAGGCGTTCTACAAGGGCCCCATCGCGGCGGCGGTCGAGAAAGCGAGCCGAGAGAATGGCGGGATTCTCGCCGCCGGCGATTTAGCCGCCTACACGGTCACTGAAATCGCCCCCTTGACCTGCACCTACCGCGGCTACTTGCTCGTATCGGCGCCGCCGCCCAGTTCGGGCGGCACGACAATGTGCGAAATCCTCAACATCCTCGAAGGCTTTGACATCGCCGCGTCGGGGTTCCGTTCGGCTCGATCCGTACATCTGATGGTCGAGGCGATGCGCCGCGGGTACCGCGACCGCAACGCCTATCTCGGCGATCCGGTATTTGTCGCAAACCCGCTAGAGCGCCTGCTGTCCAAGGACTACGCCGCCTCACTCCGCGCCGAGATAGCCCGCGGCGACGCGGAGAAGGGGGTAGGGGAGGGCGTGCTGCGCGAGAAATCGGAGACGACCCATTACTCGGTCGTCGACGGTGAAGGCAACGCCGTCGCGGTCACGTACACGATCAACGGCTATTTCGGGGCTGGCGTCGTGGCGCCCGGCACCGGCTTTTTTCTTAACAACGAGATGGACGACTTCACCGTGAAGCCAGGCGCGGCAAACCTCTACGGTCTCGTCCAGGGCGAGCCCAACGCGATCGCGGCTGGCAAGCGGCCGCTGTCGTCGATGGCCCCAACCTTGGTCGAGCGGGACGGCAAGGTCGTTGTGGTGCTCGGGAGCCCCGGCGGCTCGCGCATCATCACCACCGTCCTCGAGACGATCATCAACATCATCGATTACGGCATGGCAGCGCAGGAGGCGGTCGACGCGCCGCGCCTCCACCACCAAGCGCAGCCGCAAGATGTTTATTTCGAGCGGTCCGGTCTGTCTCCCGAGGCGGTCACTCGGCTTGGCGAGATGGGCTACAAGCTGGTCGAACAGCGGCCGTGGGGCGCGGTCGAATTGATCGAAATCGCCAATCGCCGGCTCCGCGGCGCGAGCGACGGCCGTCTCCCAGCCGGCGCAGCGGCCGGATACTAGCGGTTTATCCCACAATATTGCCACGCTTGGCGCAGCCAGACCCGGGAACCGAGGGGTTTTCCGGAAGGTTTTACAGTTAGACCGTAGTGGAGTGCGGTTCGCAGCGTTACTCGGTTTAGCCGCTCGGCAATCAACCGCCCGTTAACGCCGCTATCCCAGTATCGGCGGCTTGCGCAGGCTGGTTGGCAAGAACATGCTCCGATCATCGATACTACGGGCCGTCGATTTCTGCAGCCGCTATGCCTGGTGGGTCATAGTGGTTGGGGTCGCATTGGCGGCGGCATCATCAGTTTATACAGTGCGCCATTTCGCGATCAAGACGGACGTGAAGGACCTCTTTCCGCACGATCTGCCGTGGGCGCAGCAGGCTTTCGAATTCATGAAGGCGTTTCCGCAACCGGAAATGCTCGTGGTTGTTGATGCGCCGACCCCGGAACTCGTCGATCAGGCATCGACGCAGCTTGCCGAGGCCCTCACTCACCGTCCCGATCGTTTTCGGGCGGTGCACGAGATGCAAGGCGGCCCGTTTTTCCAGCGAAGCGGGCTCCTGTACCTCCCCGAGAGCGAGGTGGCGCGCTTGACGCAGGGTCTGGTTCAGGCCGATCCCTTGCTTCAGATATTGGCCGCCGATCCTAGTCTCAGAGGAGCTCTCGGCGCATTGGATCTCGGCCTGATGGGCGTGCAATACGGGAAGATCCAGCTCGATGACCTCGCGCGGCCGATGGCCATGGCGTCCGACACCGTGGGGGAAGCGCTTGCCGGCCGTCCCGCAAGTTTCTCCTGGCGTGCTCTCGCCAGCGGCAAAGCACCGGAGCCGCAGGAGTTGCGCCGTTTCCTTGAAGTCGAGCCGGTGCTCGATTTCAGCGCCCTGGAGCCCGGTCGCGCCGCAAGCGATGCGATCATGCAAACAGTGCGTGAATTGGGCCTCGATCACGATTACCAGGCGCGCGTGCGGCTGACCGGACTGGTGCCGATGAACGATGACCAGTTCGCGACAATAAGACAAAGCGCACCGCTGACCGCCGCGGTCTCACTCGTCTCGGTGATCGTCATCCTTTGGCTGGCGCTGCACTACAAGCGGATAATCCTGGCGGTCTTGGTCAATCTCGCCGCCGGCTTGGCGATCTCGGCGGCTTTCGGCTTGTTGGTGGTCGGCGCGCTGAATGTGATTTCGGTTGCGTTCTTTGTGTTGTTCGTCGGTTTGGGTGTCGATTTCGGCCTGCAATTCAGTGTGCGCTACCGGGCCGAGCGGCACGAGTACGGCGCGCTGCGCCCGGCCCTGAGGAGCGCTGCGCGCAAGGCCGGCGCTCCTTTGGCGCTCGCCGCAGCGGCGACGGCCGTCGGCTTCTCCTCGTTTATGCCGACTTCCTATCGCGGACTTTCCGAGCTCGGCCAGATCGCCGGCGGTGGGATGATTATTGCTTTCCTGACCAGCATTAGTTTGTTGCCGGCGCTCCTGACCGTGCTGAAGCCGCCGGCCGAGCCGCAGCCGATGGGTTTCGCCGCCCTCGCGCCGGTCGACTGGTTCGTGCAGCGACACCGCATCCCAGTCATAGGGGCGACGCTCGCAGCGGTCGTGCTCGCTTCGCCTCTGCTCCTCTTCATGCGCTTCGATTTCAACCCGCTTCACCTGCGAAATCCGAACGCCTCGTCAGTCGCGACCTTCCTCGACTTGCGCAGAGATGTGCAGACGGGTGCGAACGCTATTGAGATCATGGCGCCGAACCTGGGTGCCGCGAAGACAATCGCCCAAAGCTTGTCGACGCTCCCGCAAGTTGCTCGTACGATGACGATCGACGACCTGGTACCTCGCGATCAAAGCGAAAAGCTGCAGCTGATCCGGGCGGCGGCCGAGAAGATCGAACCTTCCCTGAATCCCGGCGAAGTCAAGCCGCCCCCGACCGATGCGGAGAATGTTGCCGCTCTGTCGTCAACCGCTAGCGAGCTATCGGCCGTTGCCCTGGCTGATCAAGGACCAGGAGCGGCGGCGGCGAGGCGTCTTTCCGAACTGTTGTCAAGCCTCGCGAAATCCGACGCCTCGGTTCGCCAGAGGGTCGAAGATGCATTCGTAGAGCCGCTGCGCTTTTCGCTCGATCAACTGCGCGCAGAGCTGAACCCCCAGCGGATTGCGATCGATAGCATACCTCCGGATCTCGAAAGAGCGTGGCTGGCGCCGGACGGGCGTGCGCGAGTTCAGGTCCTCCCCGAGGCCGACCCCGACAACACGACGGCGTTGCGCGAATTCGTGACCGCGGTGTTGGCGATCGAGCCTGCGGCGACCGGCCCGGCCGTTCTGATGTACGAAGCCGGCAATACGGTGGTGCGGGCATTCGCTGAAGCCGGAATCTTCGCTCTGGCGGCTATTGCCATACTGCTGTGGATCACTTTGCGACGGATTTCCGATGTTCTGCTCACCTTGATACCCCTTCTCGTCGCCGGGGTGGTGACATTGGAGCTCTGCGTCGCTCTCGATATCCCGTTGAACTTCGCGAATATCATAGCGTTGCCGCTGCTGCTCGGGGTCGGCGTCGCCTTCAAAATCTATTACATTATGGCCTGGCGCAGTGGGAAAACCGCGCTGGTGCAGTCGACTTTGACGCGCGCCGTTGTTTTCAGCGCCATGGCCACGGCGAGCGCATTTGGCAGCCTGTGGCTGTCCAGCGATCCCGCCACATCCAGCATGGGCAAATTGATGGCGCTGGCGCTGGTCTGCACGATGGCGGCGGCGGTGCTGTTCCAACCTGCGCTGATGGGGCGGCCGCGGACAAAACCGAGCTGGGTGGTGCGTCGCGAGACGCCATCTGGCGCCGTCGCAGCACTGCCGCGCGTTCCAGCGCGGATATCGGAGCCCCAGCCTGCGTTAGCGGAGATGCACGACAGCTACCGGGCGACCCGGGATGAGCGCGACAACTGAGCAACTGACCGGGTCCATCCCGTTGGTGTGTCGGTCGAGCCTGGCGCTCGACAATCTGCGGGCCTTTGTGATCTTGCTGGTATTGTCGTTCCATTCGGTGCTGGCATATCTGCAATTCCTTCCCGCCGCCCCTTATCCGTTCGACAGCCCGCCCTATCAGTGGCGCGCCATTCCGATCATCGACAGTCATCGATGGCTGGGCTTCGACCTGTATTGCGCGTGGCAAGACGTCTTTTTGATGTCGTTGTTTTTCTTTCTCTCGGGACTATTCGTCTGGCCGAGCCTGGATCGCAAAGGCGCCGCAAATTTCCTCAGTGGCCGTCTCTTGCGGCTCGGCCTTCCGTTTGTGCTCGTCGTGGCAATATTGATGCCGGCCACCCTATATCCGACCTACATCCAGACAGCGAGCGATCCGGGCCTTACTGCCTATTGGCGGCACTGGCTCGCATTGCCATTCTGGCCATGCGGACCGATGTGGTTCTTGTGGCTGTTGTTGGCCGCGGACCTTAGCGCAGCCGCTCTACATCGATTTGCGCCGGGCGTGGGCAGTCGCCTGATCCGCCTTTCTTCGGCCGCCGAGGCGAACCCGGCCCGGTTCTTTGTTGGTTTTGTCTTGGCGTCGGTGCTGGCTTATGTGCCCTTGGCCCTGCTATTCACGCCCTCGGCCTGGTTCCAGCTAGGGCCATTCGCGTTCCAGCTCAGCCGCCCGCTGCACTACGCCCTCTATTTTTTTGCCGGCGTCGGGCTCGGTGCTGCGGGTGTCGAAGGCGGCCTTCTCGCAGCCGACGGTCCGCTGATGCGGCGGTGGGTGGTCTGGGTTATCGCCGCGGTAGTCTCGCTATTCGCCTGGATGGGGTTTACCGGGCTCACCATGGAAGGCGCCTCGTCTTCTCTGGGTTTGCCGATCCTCGCCGATCTGAGTTTCGTCTTCGCCTGCTTTGCCAGCTGCTTTGCCGTCCTGGCGGCGGCCCTGCGCTTTGCGGCCCGTCGGCTTCCGTCGCTAGCCGGCCTCAGCAACGGCGCCTATGGCATGTATCTGGTGCACTACCTGTTTGTCGTGTGGTTGCAGTTCGCACTCCTCGGAATCGCGCTTCCGGCCGTCATCAAGGGGGCGGTGGTTTTCGGTTGCACCCTGTTCCTCAGCTGGTGGACGGTCGCCGCGCTGCGCCGCCTTCCGTCGGCCGGTCAGGTAATCGGCGCGGAGCGGGCGAGGGGGGCTGTGACCTCGTAGCCTGTCTTTTCGCGCACGAACGCCCCGACACGCTCGATTGCGCGGCGGGCTTCGGGAATGAGCGGCACGAAGACATGCCAGACGTGCGGCATGCGCGGCCATATTTCGAGCTCGACCTGACATCCCGCGGCGCGCATGCGATCGGCCATCCGCACGGCGTCGTCGCGCAGCACCTCGTCGCTGCCAACCTGAATGAATGTGGGCGGCAGCCCGGCCGGATCGCCATAGAGCGGGGAGACATAGGGGGCGCGCGGGTCGGCGCCGGCGAGGTAATCATTCACGAACAACGGCGGATCATCGGCGCTGAGCACCGGATCGCAGGTCGCGTTCACCCGGAGGGAGGCCCCGGTCAGAGCGAGATCGGTCCAGGGTGACAACGCAACCGCAGCGCCCGGTAGCGGATAGCCTTCATCGCGCAATCTCAGCATCAGCGAAAAGACGAGCCCGCCGCCCGCCGAATCGCCCATGACCGCGATCCGGCCCGGATCCGTCCCACGGGTAACGAGCCAGTTGTAGGCGGTGAATGCGTCTTCGAGCGCCGCCGGGAAGGGATGCTCGGGCGCGAGTCGATAATCGACCGCCAGCAGATGCGCGCGAGCCGCGGTTGCTATCCGCCAGGTGAGGTGGCGGTAAAGATTAGGGGAGCCGATGATGAAGGCTCCGCCATGCAAGAACAGGACATGCCGATCCCCTGCCGAAGCAGGCGTGGCGATCAGATCCGCCCTGACCCCGTCGGCGTCGACGGGTAGGGTCCGAGTGTGCGGGGGCGGGTCCGGAACGAAACGCTCCGCAACAGTCACAAACCGCCGATGCTGCTCGACCGTCAGCTCGCGATGATTGCGATGTTTGATCAACCAACGCAGGCCGGCCCGGACCATCTCGGATCTCACACTCATCTTGCTCGGTATTCCCCTCGGTCGGCTGCTGACGCGTTGGCAACATGAAGAGGTCAGCCTGTCATGGCAGACTCCTTCACACCATTTCCTGAAACTAATCTGGCTTTGCGGAGAAAAAGAAGGTGCGGTTCTCACCAATGGTCGATCGCATCGCCGCGCGGGGCGCCGATGCCTGGAGCATCCACATGGAGGCGGCACGGCTGCGAGACCAGGGCCAGGATGTCATTTTTTTGACAGTCGGCGACCCGGACCAGGCGCCGCCCGAGCCGGTCATCGACGCGACGATCGAAGCGCTGCGCCGCCATCGCACCGGATATTCCTCGATTATCGGCTATCCGAGGGTCCGCGAGGCGATTGCCACGCGGGTTCAGCGGCGCACCGGGCGTCCGTGCCGAGCCGACAACGTCGTCGTGACGCCCGGCGCGCAGGGCGGGGTCTTTTGCGCCCTCCAGTGCCTCGCCGGCCCGGGGGACGAAGTCATTGTGCCGGAGCCGATCTACAACACCTACGGGCCGGTGATTGGCGCAAGCGGCGCCGGCCTGGTGACGGTGCCGTTGCGCGCCGAGCGGGGCTTCCACCCGGATCTCGATGCGATCGCCGCCGCTGTCACGCCGCACGCCCGCGTAATCTGGATCAACAGCCCCCACAACCCGACCGGCGTCGTGTTCACCGCGGACGAGATCGCCGGGATCGCCGAGCTGTGCCGCCGCCGCGATTTGTGGCTCCTTTCCGACGAGGTCTATGAGGATCTCGCGTTTGCCCGGCCGCATGTCAGCCCGTGGTCGTTGCCGGGCATGGCCGAGCGCACTGTTGTCGTGTCGAGCTTGTCGAAGTCGCATGCTATGCCGGGGTTTCGCTTTGGTTGGATCGTGGGGCCGCCAGCCTTGTCGGCGCACCTCTTCGACCTGTTGGTCGCGATGATCTACGGCAGCCCGGCCTTCATCCAGGACGGGGTGATGCCGGCGCTGGAAGGCGATCTCCCCGAGGTAGCGGCGCTGCGTGAGGCCTATCGCAATCGCGCGGCCATGCTCTCGGAGATCCTTTCCGAAGCCCCGAATTGCCGAGTGATGCGGCCCGAGGGCGGCATGTTCGTGCTAATGGACATCCGAGGCACGGGGGTCGCTTCCACAGCGTTCGCGCACGAACTGCTGGTGCGGGACCATGTAGCTGTCCTACCGTGCGACAGCTTTGGGCCGAGCGCCGCCGGACACCTGCGGATCTCTCTAACTGCCGCCGAGCCGCGGCTCGCAGAGGCGGGCCGCCGCATCGTCCGTTTCGCCCGCAGCATCGCGTAGCGCAGGTTTGTCGTTTCGAGTTCCCCGCCGGCTGGCGGCTAACCCGCCCTGGATGCAATCGTACGCAATCCGCTGTCCCGTGGGCCTTCAGCCCACGGACAAGTTCCGTGGGGAAAGCCGGGACCCATCGACCGGCTGCCCCTGCCGCCGAAACATGGACCCCGGCTTTTCGCCGGGGAAGCGTTCTATATTTTCTGTCGTCACGAACCGACTTGTTGGCGGCAGCGAAGTGATTTCGCTACGCCCGAACTCCTCCAATATCGCTCCTTACGGTGACAGGACGCACTAGCCGATCGGCGAAATGCAGAACGTCTCGGCGAGCAGCAATGCGTTGAGCGGCAACACAATGACGGCACCGATGGCGGCCGACTCCAACAACACCATCGCAATGTTTACGAGCCCCGCAACGGCCAGCGCGGCGGTCACCTCGTGATTGGAAATGCGGACCAGCCTTCGTTTTTCGGCCTCGTTGGCTCTGCCACGGCAGGGCTGCGAAGCGTCGCTTGTTGTGATAATGGTAGCTGGGTCATCCTGGCGTGGGCGACGTGCGGATACACTACCGCTACCGGGGCAACGAGAAGATCTTCGACAGGCCGGTCGAGTCGGTGATCGTCGGCCGGCCGCGCCATGGCTTGCAGGTGGATATCGATTTGACGCCGGATCTGCGCGTCTCGCGGCCCCACGCGCGGATTTCGGTTGCTGAGGGCCATTACTGGATCGAAGACCTCGGCAGCGCCAATGGGACGGAAGTCGATGGGCAGCCGATCAAGGGAATAGGCAAAGTCCGGCTCGAACCCGGCCAGCGGATACAGATCAGCGATACTACATTAACGGTCGATATTCCGAACAGGGACTCTCAGCCCGAGCCCAGCTGGGCCTCGGACGACCGGACCTTGGTCGACACCCATGATACGCGCCTGGACATCGCCGAAATGATCGATGCCGCGACGCCTGTTTTCGAGCCGGGTAAGCCGATCGATCCGGATCGGGCGCAAGCATTGGCCTTGCTCTACGAATTGCCGCTGCAGTTCGGCGAGCAGACCGAGCTCGATGCGCTGTTCCAGACGATTATCGAGCGGCTGGTGGCGATTATCCCGGCGGCGACCCGCGGCGCGCTGTTGCTCGAGGATCAGACGAGCGGAGAGCTTTTGCTCAAGGCGCATGTTCCCGCGGGGCAGCCTTCGGTCAGCATGACCCTGGCATCGAGGACGATGTCGCGGCACCAAGGATTTATCTGGCATGAGGGTTTGGATCCCAGCCAAAGCCAGTTCTTGAACCGGATCAAGGCCGGCATGTATGTGCCGCTGATCTGGAAGGGCCGGGTGCTGGGCGTGGCGTGCGTCGACAACAGCGATGGCGGGACGATTTTCACTGCCGACGATTTGCGCCTGATGCTCGCCGTCGCGCATTACGCCGCGATGGCGGCGATGCAGCACCAGCTGCAGAGCGAGCTTCGCCAAAATGCCGCGCTGCTCGGCCGGCTGTTGACCAATTTCTCGCCGAAAATCCGGGACGCGCTGTTGTCGCGGGCCGCTCACGGGCGCTTGCGCCTCGGCGGCGAGCGGTCGGAGGTGGTCCTTCTCGCGTCGGATGTCCGCGGCTTTACATTGCTGACCTCGGGCATGGATACCGACGATGTGATGGACTTGCTCAACGATTATATGTCGGCTCTGGTCGAGGCCATCTTCAAGCACGACGGTACTGTCGACAGGATCACCGGAGACGGCATCCTAGCGGTCTTCGGCAGTCCTGAGCCGGACCCGTTGCGGCACGAAAAGGCGGTGCGCGCGGCACTGGCGATGCAGTCCGCGATGATCGAAGTCAGCGACAATCGCAGGCGTCGCGGGCAGCGGATTTGCACGATCGGGATCGGAGTTCATAGCGGCGAGGTATTGCATGGGTTCATCGGCTCGAATGACCGCATGGAGCTGACGATCATCGGCGAAGCCGCCAACTGGACGGCGCGCTATTGTGACGGCGCGGCGGGTGGCGAGATCCTGATCAGCCCGGCATTGCACCAGCATCTGTGGCGGCACATCGACGCCGAGCTGACCACGATCGAGACTAAGCACGAAGGCATTCTCAGCGCCTATCGCCTCAAAGGACTGAAGAGCGCCGCACCGAGCTAGCTGCCGGCAATTTCACCTTGTGTATTCAACCACTACGGCGCTGACGTTATCCCGCGCGCCTTGATCGAGTGCTTGCTCGATCAGTTGGTCGGCGACTGCCGCGAGTGGGAAGCCGGTCAAGATGCGGGCTATTTCGGCGTCCCTGAGAGCGCTGCTGAGCCCGTCCGAACAAAGCAGTAGAATGTCGCCTGGTTCGACCCGGTCGTGCCGTTCTTCGAGCACCAGCCGGTCAAAGGCCCCGATCAGATTTGTCACGATGTTTGCCATCGGGTGGGCGGCCGCCGCTTCCGGCAAAATCTCGCCGCGGTCGACCAGGTCCTGGACGTGGCTCTGGTCTCGGCTCAGCTGGCGCAACTGGCCGGCTCGCATCCGATACAATCGGCTGTCCCCCACCCACAGGCAGCAACATTGGTCATCCCAGATCAGCAGCACCGCGACGGTGCTGCCGATCAACGCATTCGGACCAATCGTTGCCGCTTTCGCCCGCACCTCGCGGTTGACTTCCGCAAGGCTCCTCTTCACGTCCTCGACCAGCGAGAGACCGGGCAGCGGATTCACCTGGTGCAACGCTGCGATGATGCGGCTGCTCGCGTAGTCGCCGCGCTCGTGTCCTCCCGCCCCGTCGGCAACCGCCCACAAGCCGATCTCGGCGCGCTCGAGCACCGCGTCCTCATTTCGCCGGCGCACCATCCCGACATGGGTCCGTGCAGCGGAACGACAGGGCATGTCCTCAAGCCTTCATTTCTGGGATTCCTGTTCGATCTTCAGGCGGCACGTGAAGTAATCCAGAACGCGAGACTGCCGTTGCACTTCGGTCAGCGCAGACCCGCCGATGTTCCCGGCAATCTGGCGCGCCTCGTTGAGGCGGTCCTTCAGCATCGAAACCGCGCGAGCGGTCGAGCCGTCAAACCCTTCCTGCAGATATTTTTCGGGAGTGTATTGGGTCGCGCCGATCTTAAAATCTTCGGCATGAAAGGGGCACGCGGCGAAGCGATCGGAGGCCGGGGCGGACGGCTGCACCGGCGCGACCGCAGCCGCGGGGGGCACTGGGGCTGCGGCAGGCGACCCCGGCTTCCTCTCGCCCTCGAAAATGACCCGCGACGCTTCAGTTCGCAGCCGGGTCAACGCGGTCGCCGGGATTTTGCCGCCATTGACCAGATCGGCTTGCGGCAGGCCGGTATCCTGCTGAAATTTGCGCCAGGCCCTGGTCGTCTGAGGGCCGATCACCCCGTCTATCGGCCCCGGTTCCATGCCGATACGCAGCAGCATGAACTGAATTTCGCGGACCAGCGCGGGGGTAACCTCGAGGTCATCGGACTTGCCAGCGAACTCGGAGGCGCACCAGCCCGCAGACCGCGGCTGCATCGGCAGGGTCGCGACGGCCAGAAAAAAAATCGCGCAACGCGCGATGTTGCGCCCGTTCATTCTCGCAATCCCAACTTAGCCGGCAATCACTCCGCTCCGTGCGCATTGAGGAACGCTCGGCGTTCCCTTTCATCGGGAATGTGCGTGGCCAATACCAGGCATAATTTGGCCAGAGACTCGAATTTCCCCAGCTCTCTCTTTACGAGAATTCGGGCAATCGGGCCTATATAGCGAATAAGGTCGGATTCTATCGCTGCAATGCTCGCCGGGTTCGGCGACTGGGCCGGCGAAACGGACTGCCGCTCGACCTTCTTCGCCGGTGTCGGTACGGGCGGCGGGCTCGGCCGGCCAAGCCCCGCAGCGGCGCGTTGACGCCCTCTGGCCAAGAATTCGGCACGGTCTTTCGGGTTGGCAACTTGCCTGCCGAGCAACTCATACAACCCCAGCAGATCGCTCGCGCCCCTGAGCGCCCGCTTCACGGCGATCGACGCCATCGGGCCGATGAAAGTCGCCAGATCGCGCTCGGTCTCCCGGAGCAGTTCGGCGCTGAAAGACGCCTCGGGCGAGGCGGTTTGTGCCGCATTGGCGGTGAGTTGCGGCTCCCCCGGCCGGCCAGGCATTGCGTCGGCAACGGCTTTCGAGAACGCTGCAGCGTCGGCGTAGCGCTGCGCCGGATCGAAGGCGACCGACTTGCCGATGACGTGCTTCATGGCCTCGGGGACCGCCGGGTTCAATGCCCGGATATCCTCCGGTCCCCGCTTTTCCATAAAGGATATGATCTCGGTGATGCTCTTGCCCCGGAAAGGCTTCACCCCGGTCAGCATTTCAAACAGGATGACGCCGGTGGCGAACAGGTCGGTGCGGTGGTCGATAGGGCCTCCAGAGAGTTGCTCGGGCGCCATGTAGGCGGGCGTTCCCAATAAGTCGCCGACGATGGTGAACTCGGAGGCCTCCAGACGGGCGATGCCGAAATCGGCGACCTTAACTTGGTCGCCCGGCAAGATCATGACGTTGGATGGTTTGATGTCGCGATGCACGATCCCGTTGGCGTGGGCGAACCCGAGAGCACTCAGCACCTGGCTTATGATCGCGAAGCTGCGGTCTTGCGCGAGCGGGCCGGACGATTTGATTAGTTGGTCGAGGCTTTGGCCCTCCACCAGCTCCATGACCAGAAACGGCGTGCCGTTGTCGTCGCCGAAATCCCAGATCGCGACGATGTTCGGGTGGAACCGCCGTCCGGCGGCCCGCGCTTCCCGCCGGAAGCGCTCGAGTAATTGCTCGCCTCCGCTGCCGGCAACCAGCTCGGGACGCACTACCTTGATTGCGACCAGGCGATCGATTGCCGGGTCGTGGGCGCGATAGACTTCGCCCATCGCCCCGGTACCGAGCAATGTTTCGATCCGATAGCGGCCGATCGACCGGACAGTGTTCATCTCTCAGGGCTCAAACTGAGCTGGCCTGCTGAGACAAAATTCAGCTTTGCTCTTCCAGCATGCTCATCGCATTCTGCAGGCTGCGCCGCATCCGATTAAATGAGGCGGACAGCGAGCCGATTTCGTCTCGGCTGGCGTGGACGTATTCGGGGGTGTCGAGCTGCCCCATGCTGACCTTATCGGCCATCTCGGAGATTTCGGCTACCGGTCGCGTCACCAGCACGCGCAGCAAGACGTCGACAAGGACGATCGTCACGATAAAGGTTCCGGCCAGCGCCAGCATGAACCAGAAGAGCGCCTGATAGGCGCGGGCCAGCGGCACGCCGAGCGGGATCGAGACGACCTGTGCGCCGACAATTTCACCCAGTTTCCAGCCAAATCCGTTTTGCGAGCCATAGAGGGCGATCATCGTCGGGGGGGCATTCTCGGGTGTGCTGTGGCAGCTGAGGCAAACTTGGCTGCCGATTTTCAGCGGATGGGAGAGCGTCAGAAACTTCCCTCCCGGGGTGTCGCGGATCGTCACCGTTTCCGACTTGCTGGAATCGTCGCGAAAACCGTTGATGATGTCGGCTTCCCAATCCGCCGCCCGGTCGTTGACATTAGTGGGGTTGAGCGTCGGCTCGCGATAAGTGTATTCCGGCAATTTTTGCCGCACCAATTTCAGAGTGGTTAGCGCCGCGAACGCTGAAACCGATTGCGGCAGAAACTGGATCTTCAGCTGCGGCTCGAGTAACGGCCAATTGTAGTCGGCAGTATATTTGCGGATCGCCGACGCGCCCTCGATCATGATCCTCGCATTCTGCAGACTTTCTTCGAGCGCATTCTTGCTGAGGATCGTATAGGCGCCGACCCCAGCCAAGCCGAGCCCGACCAGAAACGCGGCGGATATCGCCAAATCTATTTTCCATCGTATTTTCATGGCCTGGACTTCGGTAGCGTCGGCGACAATTTGCAAGGTCGAGATCTTACAGTCCCGGCTTCCATTTTCAAAGCGCGGTGGCTATCACCAGGGGTTCTATGCGCTGGAGGAAATCGTGTGCCTGAAGGCGAAATGGGGTCGTGTGACGCGAATGCGTTACGCCCTTGCCGGCCTGTTCTTTGCCCTTCTGTGCTCCTGCACGCCTGTTCCGGAGACCGAGTTCGCGCTGGCGAGCGTGACACCGGCCACGGCTCGGATCGATGCCGGGCTGGCGGCGGTCACCGTCGAGCCGGCGAGCCGCGACCGAGCCGTCTACCCGCTGCCGCGCAGCCTGACCCCGCTGTTGCCGCTGTGGCAAGCGGCCTTGCAAGACGCGGTGACGAGACAAGGCATTTTTCGTCCGGAGGCTTCGCGGCGGCTGTCGATCGTCGTCAAGGTCCTGGAATTCTCGCTGTCGAGAAACATCTTGTCGGTGTTTGCCCGCTATCAGCTGTTCGGTGTCCCGGCCGGAGACCCGGTTTTCAGCGCCGATATCATGAGCAATGCAGGATTGAGCAGTCTGGCTACCGGGGTGACGAGCCTGGACGACCCGGCGGTTGCGACGCAGAACCGTACTCAGGTAATCCGGGCAATTCAGGACAACATCACGCAGTTTCTCGACCAGCTCGAAGCGTTCGCGCGGCAGCCACGCGGCGCCACACCTCCCCGGCCCTGAGCGCTCGCAAATCGGGCTATACTGTCCCGCCCTCATTGTTGCGCAGAGTCCCTGGTTGTGTTAGGAACCGCGCCGGTTTGGCGGGGCGTTGTTGTGCAGGCGCATGCTGCCTGCTGCGATCGAAGACGACGACGGAGGGCTGCGGGGCCTTTGCCCGAGCGGCCGATAAGGACGGATTTCCATTGGCTTCTGAGGCGACGGGCGTTTCCGGCTTGGCTGAGCGTTACGCGGCGGCGTTGTTCGACCTCGCCGACGAACGCCGGATCCTCGACGAGGTGGCGTCGGATTTGCGGCAGCTGCGGGCGATGGTGCAGGCGAGTCCGGATCTGCTGCGGCTTATCCGAAGCCCAATTCTCTCACGCGACGAGCAATCGAAGGGGATCGGGGCGCTCGCCCAGCGGGCCGGCCTGTCTCCTTTGGTTCGGGATTTTCTCGCGGTGGTCGCGCGCAATCGGCGCCTCTTTGCCGTCCCCGCAATGATCGACGCCTTTCTCGCCAAACTTGCCGCGCGGCGCGGCGAAGTCACCGCCGAAGTGTTTGCGGCGCAGCCCTTGAGCGAAGCGCAGCTCGCGGCGTTGAACGAGCAGCTGCGCCGCAGCATCGGCAGCCGGATCTCGATCGATGTTCGCGTCGACCCGGGGCTGATCGGCGGCCTCGTCGTCAAACTCGGCTCGCGCATGGTCGACGGATCGATTAAGAGCAAGCTGCAGCGGCTGCAGCGGACGATGAAGAGCATTGCCTGACGGTTGTGAGTCTCGACACGAGGCGCACGATTTCGTCTAACGGCGCTTTGATTACCCTCTCCCCCCGCCGGCCGGGGGGAGAGGGCAGGGTGAGGGGGGCCCAGGGGCTCGTGCACGGTGCTGCCCACCTCACCCTCCCGCCGCTGCGCGACGGGCCCCTCCCTCTCCCCCCTGAAGGGCGGAGAGGGGCTTCGGTCCTGGTGGGTACGTTCTTGGTTGCTGGTTTCTGAAGGGGTCTTTATGGAAATTCGCGCGGCGGAGATTTCGGCGATCCTCAAACAGCAGATCGCCAATTTCGGTACCGAGGCGGATGTCGCGGAGGTCGGTCAGGTGTTGTCGATCGGCGACGGCATCGCCCGCGTCTACGGTCTCGACAAGGTCCAGGCCGGCGAGCTGGTCGAGTTCCCGAATGGCGAAAAGGGCCTGGCCCTCAATCTCGAGAGCGACAATGTCGGCGTCGTCGTGTTCGGCGACGACAGCCGCATCAGCGAGGGCGACACCGTCAAGCGCACCAATGCCATCGTCGACGTGCCGGTCGGGCGTGGTCTTCTTGGCCGGGTTGTCGATGCGCTCGGCGAGCCGATCGACGGCAAGGGCCCACTGACCGATGTCACCCGGGCGCGCGTCGAGGTCAAGGCGCCGGGGATCGTGCCGCGCCGCTCGGTGCACGAGCCGGTGCAGACCGGGCTCAAGGCCATCGACTCCCTGGTGCCGATCGGGCGCGGGCAGCGCGAGCTGATCATCGGCGATCGGCAGACCGGCAAGACCGCGGTCGCGATCGACGCCGTCCTCAACCAAAAGCAGATCAACAGCGGCACCGACGAAAAGATAAAACTCTATTGCATTTACGTCGCGATCGGCCAGAAACGCTCCACCGTCGCGCAGATCGTCAAGACCTTGCAGGATTACGGCGCGCTCGAATACTCGATCGTCGTGGCGGCGACCGCCTCCGAGCCGGCGCCGCTGCAGTACATCGCCCCCTATGCCGGATGTGCGATGGGCGAATTTTTTCGCGACAACGGCATGCACGCACTGATCATCTACGACGATCTATCGAAACAGGCGGTGGCGTATCGTCAGATGTCATTGCTGTTGCGCCGCCCGCCGGGGCGTGAGGCCTATCCCGGCGACGTCTTCTACCTGCATTCGCGGCTGCTCGAACGCGCCGCGAAAATGAACGAGGATCATGGAGCCGGGTCCCTGACCGCGCTGCCGATCGTCGAGACCCAGGCCGGCGACGTATCGGCCTATATCCCGACGAATGTGATCTCGATCACCGACGGCCAGATCTTTCTCGAGACGGAGCTGTTCTACCAAGGCATTCGGCCGGCCATCAATGTCGGGCTCTCGGTCAGCCGTGTCGGTTCGGCAGCGCAGATCAAGGCGATGAAGCAGGTCGCCGGGCGCATCAAGCTCGAATTGGCGCAATACCGCGAGATGGCCGCCTTTTCGCAATTCGCTTCCGATCTCGACGCATCGACGCAGCGCCTGCTGGCGCGCGGCAGCCGACTGACCGAGATGCTGAAGCAGCCGCAATTCTCCCCGGTTCCGGTCGAGGAGCAGGTCGTCTCGATTTTTGCCGGCACCCGCGGCCACCTCGACACGATCGCGGTGCCGGATGTCGGCCGGTTCGAATCTTCGATGCTGCGCGAATTGCGCTCCACGCATCCCGAGCTCCTCGCCTCGATCCGTACTGAGCAGGAGATATCGCCGACGGTCGACAAGGCGCTGAGCGAGTTCCTCGACGCGTTCGTCAAGACCTTTGCCTGATCCCGAGGTCAGCCCACTGCGATGCCTAGCCTAAAGGACCTGCGGCTGCGGATCCGCAGCGTCAGGTCAACCCAGAAGATCACCTCGGCGATGAAGATGGTCGCCGCCTCGCGACTGCGTCGTGCGCAGGAGCAGGCCGAAGCCGCCCGTCCCTATGCGCAGCGCATGGAGCGCGTCCTCGGCTCGCTGGCCGGCCGAATGACAGGTCTGCCCGGCGCACCGCCGCTGCTCGTCGGGACCGGCAAAGAAGAAACGCATCTGATCATCGTTGCGACCTCGGATCGTGGTCTGGCGGGTGGCTTCAACGCCTCGATCCTGCGCGAAGCCCGGCGGCAAATCCGTGAGATCGAGGCCGCCGGGAGGAAGGTCTTGCTGTTGATCATCGGGCGCAAAGGCCGCGATGGGCTGCGGCGCGACTACAACTCCTTGATCCGCGACAGTCTGACCGAGGTTGGCCGGCGCCGCGTTTCCTTCGATGAGGCTCGCGACATCGCCGAGCGTGTTCTGCTGCTTTATCAGTCGGGCGGATTCGATATCGGCACGATCATCTACAACCGTTTCCGCTCGGCGATGACCCAGATCGTCACCGTCCAACAGCTGATCCCCTTTGCACCCGCTGCCGCCGCGCAACCCGACTCCGAGCCGGAAGTGGGAGTGCGCGCCGGTGCGGTTTACGAATTCGAGCCGTCGGAAGAGGAAATCCTGGACGAACTGCTGCCCAAGAATCTGGCAGTGCAGATTTTTACGGCGCTGCTCGAAAATGCGGCGAGCGAGCAAGGCGCGCGCATGACCGCGATGGACAACGCCACCCGCAATGCCGGCGAGATGATCGACCGGCTCACCCTCAACTACAACCGGACGCGCCAGGCCGTAATCACCAAGGAGCTGATCGAGATCATCTCCGGGGCCGAGGCGCTGTGATCTGTCAACGTAAGACACAACGCCAGACCCCCTTGGCCGGGCTCGTCCCGGCCATCCACGCCTTTTGTGGCGCCTCAGGACGGCGGCGCAGACGTGGGTGGCCGGAACAAGTCCGGCCACGGGGAGGGATCTTCTAAAACATGGCAAGAAATAGCATCGGCACCGTCACCCAGGTCATTGGCGCCGTCGTCGACGTGCATTTTGACGGCGAGCTGCCGGCAATCTTGAGTGCACTTGAGCTCAAGGACAGCGGCCGGACACTGGTGCTCGAAGTGGCGCAGCAGCTCGGTGAAAACGTCGTGCGCACGATCGCGATGGACACGACGGACGGGCTGGTTCGGGGCGCCGAGGTGATCGACACCGGTGGGCCGATTACGATGCCGGTCGGTCCGGAAACACTGGGCCGTATTCTCAACGTCATCGGCGAACCGGTCGACGAACGCGGCCCGGTGGTCACAAAGCAAAGGTCGCCGATCCACAAGCCGGCGCCCGAATTTATCGATCAGTCGACCGAGGCGGAGATCCTGGTCACCGGGATCAAGGTGGTCGATCTGCTGACGCCTTACGCGAAAGGCGGCAAGATCGGGTTGTTCGGCGGCGCCGGGGTCGGCAAGACCGTGATCATCATGGAATTGATCAACAACATTGCCAAGGCGCATGGCGGTTACTCGGTGTTCGCCGGCGTTGGCGAGCGCACCCGCGAGGGCAACGACCTCTATCACGAAATGATGGAATCCGGCGTTATCAACATCGACGGGCCGGGCTCAAAGGCGGCACTCGTCTACGGCCAGATGAACGAGCCGCCGGGCGCGCGCGCCCGCGTCGGCTTGTCCGGGCTCACCGTCGCCGAATATTTCCGAGACGAAGAAGGCCAGGACGTGCTGTTCTTTGTCGACAATATTTTCCGTTTTACGCAGGCGGGCTCCGAAGTATCGGCGCTGCTCGGCCGCATGCCGTCGGCGGTCGGCTACCAGCCAACGCTCGCAACCGATTTGGGCACACTCGAGGAGCGGATTACCAGCACGAAGAAAGGCTCGATCACCTCGGTGCAGGCGATCTATGTGCCGGCGGACGATCTGACCGACCCGGCGCCCGCCACGACGTTCTCCCATCTCGACGCGACCACTGTGCTGTCGCGGCAGATCGCCGAGCTCGGCATCTATCCGGCGGTCGACCCGCTCGACTCGACCTCGCGGCTGCTCGACCCGCGGGTCATTGGCGAGGACCACTATCGGGTGGCGCGCGATGTCCAACGCGTGCTCCAGACCTATAAGTCGCTGCAGGACATCATCGCGATCCTGGGCATGGACGAGCTTTCCGAAGAAGACCGGCTGACCGTCGCCCGAGCCCGCAAGATCCAGCGTTTCCTGTCCCAGCCCTTTCACGTCGCCGAAGTGTTTACCGGCACCCCCGGCGTCCTCGTCAATCTCGAAGACACGATCAAGGGGTTCAAAGGGATCGTCGCCGGCGACCACGACGATATGCCGGAAAGCGCCTTCTACATGGTCGGCACGATCGAGGAGGCGGTCGCGAAGGCGCGCAAGATGGCAGCCGAGGCGGCCTGAGCCGGGGCTGGTTGCGTCAATGGCCGAGCGCGTGCAGTTCGAGTTGGTTACCCCCGAGCGCCTGTTGCTCTCGGAGATGGTCGAGATGGTCGTGGTCCCCGGCACCGAGGGCAATTTCGGCGTGCTTCCGGGCCATGCGCCACTGATTTCCTCGATTCGTCCCGGAACGATCGATGTTTACGAGGGTCAAACCGTGACGCGGCGCATCTTCGTCGTTAGCGGCATCGCCGAGGTGACGCCGGAGCGCTGCACTGTGCTCGCCGACGAGGCGCTGCCGCCGGACGAACTCGACCGCGGCGCGATCGAGGCGGAGCTGCAGACCGTTCAAGGCAACCTCCCGAGCCTGCGCGAGCAGGTCGCACGCGCCGCTGGTTCGGACCGCGACACCCTGCTCGTCGAGCTCCGCCGCCTGGAACGCCAGCAGAATGTCCTTCAGGCCGAGTTGCAGGCGCTCGGCGAAATCGCTCGTTGATTGAGCTATCTTACCTGCTTCGCGCTCGACGTTGACGCCGGCGCTCCGCTCGCGCACCGTCTCGTTGGTTGCCTACCCACCGTCTGTAGAAGGACGCGCAAATGCTGTCGAGCGCTCGCATCCAACAAAGACTGGCGCAGCGGTCCATCGCGCTCGTGCTTGCCGGCGGTCGCGGCAGCCGGCTCAAGCAATTGACCGACCGGCGCGCCAAGCCGGCCGTGTTTTTTGGCGGCAAGTTCCGCATCATCGATTTCGCATTGTCAAATTGCATCAACTCTGGGGTGCGCCGCATCGGTATCTTGAGCCAATATAAGGCGCACAGCCTGTTGCGCCACCTGCAGATGGGCTGGTCTTTTCTGCGTCCGGAAATGAACGAGTTTCTCGACCTTCTGCCGGCGCAGCAGCGCCTGGACGAGGCGACCTGGTACCGCGGGACCGCGGACGCGGTGTATCAGAACTTCGATATCTTTCGGGCCGCCGGGCCGGAATACTTTATCGTTTTAGCGGGAGACCATATTTACAAAATGGATTACTCGAACATGCTCGCCGACCACATCGACAAAGGCGCCGATTGCACGGTCGCCTGTGTCGAGGTGCCAATGGAGCAGGCTTCCGATTTCGGCGTCATGGCGGTCGATGATTCGATGGCAATCGTCGACTTTCTGGAAAAGCCGAAAAATCCCCCTGGAATGGCCGGTAAACCGGACCGCGCGCTCGCCAGTATGGGTGTCTACGTGTTCACTGCCGAGTTCCTTTATGATGAGCTCGAACGCGATCACCGTCACGCGGGATCGAGCCATGATTTCGGCAAAGACATTATCCCGGACCTCGTCAGCCGCGGCTTGGCGGTCGCCCATTCCTTCGAAGAAAGCTGCGTGAAGACAACACCGGAAGCCGAGGCCTATTGGCGCGATGTCGGCACCGTCGACGCCTATTGGGCGGCCAATCTGGATCTCGTCTCGCCGACCCCTTCGCTGGACATCTACGACCCGAACTGGCCAATCTGGACGTATCAGCAGCAGTTGCCGCCGGCGAAATTCGTGTTCGACGACGACGACAGGCGCGGCATGGCGGTGGACTCGATGGTCTCCGGCGGCTGCATTATTTCCGGCGCTACGGTCCGCCGCTCGCTGCTGTTTTCGAATTGCCGCGTCAACTCATACGTCCAGACCTGCGAGGCGGTGCTGCTGCCGGACGTTCTCGTCGGGCGCCGCGCGCGGCTGAATAAGGTGGTCGTCGACCGCGGTTGCCGCATCAAGGAAGGGTTGGTCATCGGTGAAGATCCGAAGCTGGACGCGAAACGGTTCTATTGCAGCGACGGGGGTGTGACCCTGGTCAGCGCCGATATGCTCGCCGCCCTCGACTGACGCGGTCAGAACCGAGTTTCCCTCTCCCCCGTCGGCCGGCGCACCGCGGGAGAGGGCAGACCGAGCCCGAAGGGGCATGGTGGGGGAGGGTCGCGCTGCCGCTCTCCGGGAACCACCCGACCGGGGCAACTAGCTCAATCGACGACGATTCGGATCAGTTGATCTGTGGCGCGCCGACGAGCGGTTTGGGCTAGGGCGGCGCGAAATACCGCAGCGGTCGCTTCGTCCGGCGCTGCGACGCGGACTTCGACCCCGGAGGCGCAGGCGCGCACCGCGGCCGGGCCGACCCGATCGATCGCGAAAACCGCGAGGGAGACCGGATCCGGTGATTCTAGCTTGGGTCCCGGCGCAAATCTGTGCATCAAGATTTTTCGCCAATCTCCGAAGCGCGCCCGGCCACGTGAACCGCGCTTATTCGCAAAACGGGTCAAGGTTGCCTTGAAGCCATTCTTCCGAGCGCCAGGGCGAGTTGATTTCTTAGCCACCAAAGCGCGCTCCTCTAGCCTGAAAGGCGATCAGTACCATAGGATGATGACCGTTTTGCGAACGCCGCCCACATATGGGGCTCGAAAAACTGTAACATACAATTGATAGACCGAGCATCGGACCAACTAGGTAAGGGGAGATCACGTGTCCACGGGGGCGACCGTGTTTTTTGGTCTTTGGTTGCAAAAGCCGATGCGAATAGCGGCTGCGAACCCGAGCGGGCGGCGTTTTGCCGACGCCCTCGCACGCTGCGTCGAACTCGAGCGGCCCGGGGCAGTGCTCGAACTCGGCGCCGGAACTGGGAGCCTCACGCGCGGGCTAGTCCGGGCCGGCTGCCCGCCCGATCGCATCATTGCCGTCGAGAGTGAGCCGCGGCTCGCAGCGATGCTGCGCAGTGAATTCCCGAGAATGAGAGTGATCGAAGGCGATGCGACCCGAATCGATGAATATTTTGCGGGTCGAGGGGAACCGCTGGGCGCGGTCGTCTCGAGCCTCCCGATCAAGTGGTTTCCATTGGAAGCACAGCGAGCCATCGTCAAGCCGTGTCTCGAGCTTTTGGGACCGGGCGGACGCTTTTTGCAGATGACCAACGCGTTCTGCTCGCCCTTGCAAATGGAGCCGCTGGGGATTGCCGGCCAAGAGATTTGCCGGGTCTGGCTCAATCTGCTCCCGGCACAAATCTGGGCCTATTCGAAAAAATCCGAACCGCTTGCCGCGGGCGGGCCGTCGTGAACCAGATTTCCCCGATTCCCCCAATCTCGAGCATGCGTCAGTATCGCACGATCTGGATTTCCGATATTCATCTCGGCACTCGCGGGTGCAAAGCCGATTTCCTGATCGATTTCTTGCGTTACAACGATGCGGACACGATCTACCTGGTCGGCGACATCATCGACGGCTGGCGCCTGAAGCGATCATGGTATTGGCCGCAGACCCACAACGACGTTATCCAGAAGGTGTTGCGCAAGGTCCGCAAGGGCACGCGCGTCGTCTATGTCCCCGGCAATCACGATGAATGGCTGCGCGATTACACGCTGTTGCAGTTCGGCGGCGTAGAGGTCGCACACGAGATTATTCACGTCACTGCCGATGGACGCCGGCTGCTGGTGCTGCACGGCGACGTGTTCGACGCGGTCGTCAAGCATGCGCGCTGGTTGGCGATGCTCGGCGACAGCGCGTATACGGCTGTGCTTTGGCTCAACCGCTATTTCAATATCATGCGGCGGCGTCTGGGATACCAGTATTGGTCGCTGTCTGCCTATCTCAAGCACCGGGTCAAGAACGCAATGCAGTACATCGGCTCGTTCGCCGATGCCGTGGCCACCGAGGCAACCCGACGCGGCGTCGACGGTGTCGTCTGCGGCCATATCCATCACGCCGAGATTCGCGAGATGAACGGCGTGCTCTATTGCAATGACGGCGATTGGGTCGAGAGCTGCACTGCTCTCGTCGAGCATTTCGATGGCCGGCTCGAGCTGGTCCATTGGATCGAAGATTGGATGCACCACCCGCTGAAAGGGCGCGTGGTTGATGAACCTGACATCGAAGTGGACGCCCGGCTCGCCGAGCTCGTCGACACGGATTGATGAAGTTCGCGCTCGTCTCGGACGCGTGGAGGCCACAGGTCAACGGCGTTGCGCGCACACTCGCGGCCTTGCATGATGGGCTTCTGGCCGCCGGGCATGACGTCTTTCCGCTGACGCCGGAGCTTTTTCGCACGGTACCGTGCCCGACGGACCGGGAAGTCCGTTTGGCGATTGCTGCGCGGCCGCGTCTCACGCGGCTGCTGGAAGGGCTCATGCCCGACGCGATCCACATCGCGACCGAAGGACCGCTCGGCACGGCCGCGCGGAAATATTGCATGAAGCGGAAGCTGCACTTCACCACCGCGTATCACACCAAATATCCGGAGTATCTAAAGGCTCGCTTTGGGGTTCCTATGGCGTGGACTTACGCGCTATTGCGGCGTTTTCATCGCCGTTCGAGCGCGATCATGGTCGCTACGGAGACCCTCCGCCGTGAGCTCGCGGAGAACGGTTTCGAACAGCTGGCCCTGTGGACGCGAGGCGTCGACATTGCGCTGTTCAGACCGGGATATACCCCCGCGCTCGATCTGCCTCGGCCGGTATTTCTGTGCGTGTCACGCATCGCGGCCGAGAAAGATCTGCCTGTCTTCCTCGACCTCGATTTGCCGGGCTCGAAGCTAATTGTGGGCGATGGCCACCAGTTGCCGGAGATGAGGCGCCGCTACCCCAATGTGCACTTCGCCGGATGTCAGCAAGGCGAGACGTTGGCCGAGCATTACGCATCGGCGGATGTGTTCGTATTGCCGAGCCGCACCGAGACATTCGGGCTGGTGATGCTCGAGGCGCTGGCCTGCGGAGTTCCAGTGGCGGCATTGCCGGTTGCCGGACCGCTGGACGTGATCGGCGACAGCGGCGCCGGTGCGCTCGACTGGGACCTGCGCGCGGCCGCCATGGCGGCATTGAAGATTCCTCGCGAGCTCTGCCGCTCTCATGCAGAGCGGTTCAGCTGGCAGACTTCGATCGAGCAGTTTCTCAGCCACGTGGTCCCGGTGGGTAATCCTTCGGGCAATCATTTCTATGCTGAGCGTGCTCGCTACGCGGGGCTGGCGTAGCGGCGCTCGACGGCTTCTTTCATCCGCCGCCGGCTCTCCAGTGGTGTCAGTGCCTCTCTCTTTCGGTGCGGCTGGACAGCGTTTGCGCTCGCGCTAGGTGGTGGCGAGGCGAGGCTCGATCGCTCGGCTGCGCCGGCGCGGCGGGCCCCCGGCGAGGATCTGCACGACGCCGGCGCCAAAGCCGATCAGGACACCGGTCTGCCAAGCACGGTCATAGGACCCCGTCACGTCAAAGATCAGCCCGCCGCCCCACGCACCCAGCGACGATCCGACCTGATGCATGACAAAGGCGATGCCGAGCAGGGTCGCCATGTAGCGAGTGCCGAACATCTCGGCTACCAGGCCGCTGACCAGCGGTGCCACACTGAGCCACAGCATGCCCATCGCCGCTGCAAACAGAAGTGTGCTCGCCGGTGTCGGTGGCATCACGAAATAGGCCGTGAACACCATCGCGCGCAGGATGTAGAGAAGCCCGAGCAGGATGTGCTTCGGGTACCGCCCGCCGAGCCAACCGGCCAGCAGCGAGCCGACGCAGTTCATCCCGCCGATGACTGCGATAGCCTCGGCACTCAGCATCGGGTCCTGGCCGCAGATTGCCAGATAAGTCGGCAGATGGGTGGTCAGAAACACGAGATTAAGACCGCAGACGAAATATGCTCCCGACATGACGAGAAACGGTCGGTGCCGCGCGGCCTGACCGATCATCGCGCGCATCGTGGTCGTCGGCGCAGCCAATCCGGGCAGCCGGTCGGCGCCGCCGGCACAGAATCCTGCTGGCAGCATCGTGATGGCGAGAAGCAAAAAAAACAGTACCCCAACCTGCCAGACTTGGTGCGTGAGCAGCGTTTGCGTGGTCAACGGGATCAGCAGCGTGCCGAGCGACCCGGCGGCGGATACGATGCCCAGCACCTTGCTCCTGCGCTGTTCTGGGATCGCGCGAGCAGTGGCGGTCAAGGCGAGGGACGAAGCGGTGCACGACAGCGCCACGCCGATCAACACGCCAGATGCGATCAGCGCCGGCGCACCACCGGCCGCAGCCATGACCGCAAGCCCGATGACATAGATCCCGGCGCCGGCCACCATTGTCGAACGCAGACCGAAACGATCGGCAATCGCACCGACTGGAGCCTGCGACAGGCCCCAGACTATGTTTTGGACTGCGACGGCCAACGTGAAATCGGCCGTACTCAACGCGAGGTCGCGGGTCACCGGCGTCAGGAAAAGACCGAGGCTCTGGCGCATTCCCATCCCGAGACTTAGGAGCACGCCCGCGCCGATCAAAATTAGTCTTGTTTGGCCCATCTTCACTGGCGTTGCCGATCTTGACCATCGGATCATTTGCAGCCCGAGCTCAGGTATCAAGAATTTCCTCGGCTGCGCTGATCTGCCCTGTTCGCCGCGAATAGCCGGCCCGCCGATTCGCCCAAAATCGTTGGGTTAACCAAGTTTAGTCACAAATTCGCCCTCCGCTTCTACACAGGCCGAGGTTTAGTAGTAGCAGGGACAATATGCCCTAACGCGGCCCGTAGCGGCTCGCCGGGAGGAACATGTCTGGCATCAATAGGCAGCCGAGCATGATGCGGCGGGTTGCGTGCATACGGCCGTTCAAGCGGGCAGCTTCGATCGATGGCTGATCTGCCGCCGCCGAACACCAATAGATGGGTGGCTCGCCGCAAGGCTGCGGTCCTCGCAGCCCTGCGCAGCGGCGCCATCACAATGGAGGAGGCTTGCCGCCGGTACGCACTTTCCGAGGAAGAGCTGCTCGATTGGCAGCGCGCGTTCGAGACATATGGCCTCACCGGACTGCGCGCCACTCGCCTTCGGGGTCGCCGCGTCCGTCGACTAAAGTCCGCCGATCCGCAGGGATGACGGGCGTTGCACCCCGAGTTGGTTTGACGGGTTTTGGACAGTCGAGTTGCAACACTGGAAACCAATTCCGATCCGATGCCATCAGCGGAGAGTATCGGGCTGTGACCCAAGGGGTGCGCGTTACAATCTCCGAGCTGCACGAGCGTTGGGCGAGCCTCGAGAACGAATGCCATTGCCTTGCCATCATAATAGAGGAGGCACTTAACGGCGGCGCCGATGCAACTCTGCTGCGCGATCGGCAGGCCCTCCTGATGCTCCACATCAGTGCGGTAGTGGCCGAGATCCGCGAAGCGCCGGCGATCACGCTGCATGACCACCTCGCGTTGCTCAACGTCGCAATCGAGCATGAAATCGATTTGGCGGCTGACATTGCTTTCTACGGCGCGACAGACTTTCCCATGATCACGCGTCTGCTGCGAGCCTTGGCACGAATTGCGCCGGGTTTCGAATTCAACTCGCTGCGGCGGTCGTTGTCGTCGCCCGGCCAGTTCGAGCAATTGATGAACGATGGTATCGAAGCGGGCGTACCGATCGGCGTTGGCGGCCGGCAGTTGGAACTGGACTACCGGGGCGATGCGGATCCCTCTATAGGTCGGACCGGCTCGAATACGATATTGCCGCTTTCGCTGGGGCCGAGCCCGGCGATCGGGGTTTCCGCGAAGATGACGTTGCCGAACACCGATCGACCTTGACGCGCTGCGCTGTCGAACTCGATGCCGGTATGCGGCGAATAGATCTTGTTGCCGAACACCTCGGCCCGCTTCAGCGGCAAATCATGATCGCGAAAAACCGCAGCCGCCGGCTCTCCGCCGATCAGAACGTTATCATGAAAACTGATACGCCCGGAGCCCTGGAAAAGTGCTTCGCGCGGGTTGTCGACCAACAGATTGCCGTAGATCTCATAGAGATCGTTCGAGCCCGCGCCCTTTTCGGGAAAGCCTCCCACCAACAAGTTCGGTCGATTGCCGTCAGGTGACGGGCGACCGCTTTTCTTGAAGACATTATATCTGATGGTGGTGGCTTGTGCTCCTTCCGGCATGCCAGGCAGCTCAGGACGCGCGATCTGGTATTTGATCTGCATGCCATAGCCGATCGGGTCCACGACCAGATTGTTTTCGATCAATCCTGCAATGAACGGGGCGGTGCCGTCGGAATCACCGAGATAAAGCGCCGTGCCGGCTGAAAGGATCGTGTTTCTCCGGATGACCCAGTTCCAGGTCGGGATCTTGGTCGTGATACCGTCGGTCTGCTGGTTGGCGCCGGCCCCAATGATCAGGTTGCCGTCGAGAACGATGTGATGTGTGGCGGGATGCGGCGACGCCAGAGCCTTGACGCCGTCCGCTCCTGGGATTCCACGGCCGTCGATTACTAGGTTGCTGACCACGACGTAGCTAGAGTCGACGATCTCGACGGTCCTGTTGCCGATCTCTCCAAAAATGACGGCGGGCCGTTCTCCAGCCGGTCCCGTGATCGTGATGCAATGGCCGGGAGCACCCGCGAGGTTCGCTATAGCGAGGCGGGGGTACTCTCCCCCTGCCAGAACCAGGGTATCGCCGGGCACGAGGCCGGAGATCATCCTGCGATAATTGGAAGGATCCGCTCGCAGAATTCGCCTTGGTTCCTGCGCAGCGCAAAATTCCGGGGGTGGCGCGCCGCGCGGCTCATTGCCCGCCAGGTCCATTCTTCCGCCGCCTTGGCAGGCGGAGAGGGCGGAGGAAGCGAGACACAACGCGACGAGCGTCTCTCGCCTCATCTCCGTCCAACCCCACGCTCCCCTTGCTTGAGGCGCCAGGTCGCCCGGTTACTCCGCGGCGGCTCTAACCGGCTCGATGAACCGCGCGATCCACTTGTTGCGGCGCTTTACGTTCTCCCGATACATCGCCTCGAACTCGGCGGGCGGGAAGGAGTGCGTCGAGGCGCGGTTGAGCAGCGCTTCGCACCAGGCTTTGAGCCGCGGGAAATTCTCTATGTGGCCAAGCCTCTTTACCCGGTCGAGAAACACGTAGCGCTGCAGGAACGGGGCATAGGCCGCGTCGACCAGCGAGTACTTTGCGCCATTGAACAATGGGCCGCTGCCTTGCTTTTCCAGGGCCCGCTCGAGGCGCTCGAAGGGCACCGGGATCTGCTCGGCAGCCTTGTTGTACTCCGCCTCGGTGTCCGCATAAGCCGTTGCCGTGACCGTACTGGCGAAGGTGGGCACATAATCGGTCCAGGCCCGATTTAGCGCGCGCTCGACCGGGTCTTCCGGATGCAGACGCGGCGCGATGGTCTCGTCCAGGTACTCGTTGATGGCATTGGATTCGAACAGCGAAATCCTGTCGTCGATACGAAGCACCGGCACTTTCTTGTGCGGAGAGATGGCGAGGAACCAGTCGGGCCGATTGTCCGGTTCGATGTGACGGAGCTCGAATTCGGTGTTTTTCTCGCGCAGCACAATCGCCGAACGCTGCACCCAAGGGCAGGTCTTAAAGCTGACCAGCATGTATTTTGCCATGGCGACCTTCGGTTGGTTGGTTGAGGCCTACATGATTGCACGCCCGCGACGCGGGGTTAACCGCAAAATAGAATCGGGCTCGCCGATCCCGCTCACCTGCCCTTGAAGACCGGCCGGCGCTTCTCGACGAAAGCTCGGCTCGCCTCCAAATGGTCCTCGGTCATCGCGGTGCGCGCCTGATGCACGGCCTCCATTTCGAGCACCGCGGCCAATGACTCGGTTTCCGCCGCGAACAAATTGCGCTTCATGTAGCCGTAAGCGACGCGCGGCCCATCGGCGATGCGGCGGGCGAGGGCGGTGGTTTCGCGCTGCAGTGCTTCATCATCGACGACGCGGTTGACCAGGCCGAGAGTGGCCGCCGCCGCGGCGTCGATAATGTCGCCGAGAAAATAGAGCTCGCGCGCCTTTGCCGTGCCGACCAGCCGCGTCAAGCTCCACGACCCGCCAAAGTCGCCGGAATAGCCGACCCCCGCGAACCCTGTCCCGAAGCGGGCGGAGCGGCCGGCGATGCGCAGGTCGCACGCCATGGCCAGTCCCAACCCCGCGCCGACCGCCGGGCCGTTGACCATGGCGATCGCGACCTTCGGGAGCGTCCGCAGCAGCAGCGGAAGCTGATGCATTCGCCGCAGCCCTTCGACGCGCTCCTCGAAACTTTGGCTGGCTCGCGTCTCCATCGTCTTCACGTCGCCGCCCGCGCAAAAGCCGCGTCCGGCGCCAGTGACGACGATCGCGCCGACTTCGGCATCGCCGCCCAAGCGCTGCAGCGCTTCGCCCAAAGCCTCGAGCATCGCGGGCGAGAACGCGTTCAGCCGATCGGGCCGATTGAGCTTCAGCCAGGCGATCCCATCTTCCCTGGTTTCCAGCAGCTCGGTCATCTCGGTCCTATAATGGAGGCTCCGCTACCACGGCGGTGGCTGATAGTAAGGCGGTGGATAATAGTAGGGTGAGGACGCGGCCGCGGCGCCGGCTGCAGCGCCGACCGCCACACCCGCCGCGACGCCGGCGCCAACTCCAACCGCGGTGCCGCCGTAGTACGTGCCCCCGCGATAAACCGTGGTTGGACCTCGGTAAGCGCCGCCATAGTAGGCGCCGCCGGGCGCGCGATACGCGGTCCCGCCATAGGGTCCGCGAGCGGCAGCGCCGCCGTAGGGGCCTCGAACGGCAGCGCCGCCTGCCGGGCCGCGATAAGCGGCGGCGCCTCCCGGCCCGCGAACCGCGGTGCCGCCCATTGGACCCCGATAGGCAGCGCCGCCATAGGCGCCGTGAACTGCGCCCCAACCGAACGCGTCCGGCGCCATCGACGACGCCAACACTACACTCAGACAGACGACGCTCAGCCGCTTCATGGCTTACCTCCCTTGCCCTTGGCTGGTGGCGCCGCCGCCGCGACCGGCTTCAATTGCACCTGCGTCGCGTCTGCCGGCGGCTGGAAGGTGAAATCCGCGTCGGACGGATGGATATTGAAGTTCCAATCCGAGAACTCGGCGACGAAGTTTGGTTCGCCTGGCAATGTTCGGTAGGTCACGATCAGCCGGCGTGGCAGCGACTGATCGTTCTTCTCCACCCAGAGCTCGAGCTCGATGCCGGGTGGCTGGGAGAAGAACATGTGAAGGCAGGGGATGCCGTCGATCGTCACCGTATCGACCACCATGCCCTCGGTCACACCCGTCAGAAAGGCCTTGCCCGGATCCTCGGTCAGGAAATCGGCAAGCGGGAAATCAATGCCGAGGCGCCCCACCGCCTCCTTCAGCATTCCCGTGATGGTGCCCTCCGGCACCGGAATGCTCGCGTATTTTTTCTCGGTGGCCGAGTAGACGACGACGGTCTTGCCGTCAAAAACGAGCTTGCTCGCCCCGTCGTCTCCGGTCCTATCGACAAGCAGGCGGTTCGGCCGGTGCACGGTGACCTTGAGGGTGTGGAAGATGTGAAGAGGGTAACCGTTCGCGTCCGAATGGTCCCGGATCGTCCGCGCCTGAAACGAGAGTTGCTCGGCCCGCAGGCTCTGGCCCATCTTCATCAGGGCCGCGCCCGCCTCCTCGCTGATCGCCGGCTTTTTTTGCTGGGTGGCGGCGTGCGATGCGGGTGCCGCTAACGGGAGAATGCCGATCAGGCCGCCGGCTAACAAGGCATCCAGGATGATGACATATCTGAGCTTCACGAAACTCCCCCTCTCTAGGTATCCTTGTGTTCACCATAATCAGCACTTTGCAAACCGTCTACGCTCAGCGGCCGATTTACTTTGATCCTATCTTTCGGGGTGTCCTTGCACCCAGCAATCGTCGCTGTTAGATAGAATTGAGAGTACGGCATAGGACGCTTAGGTTTGGTGGGGGAAATGCAGTCACCGCGCATTCCAAGGTCGAGCGTAATGCCCCGGTCGGCAATTATGGGCGCATGCCTCGCATTGTTCGCCATGCTGCTCCCCGCTGATTCGCGGGCGCAGATTTACATCGGCGCGGAAGGCGGATGGACCGGTTTGCCAGATCGGACCGACGACATCCTCAACGTGACCTCGGTCAAGGCGCGCTTCGACGCCGGCTTCAACGTCGGCGTTCGCGGCGGCTACGAGTGGGGCCCCTGGCGCGTTGAAGAAGAATACAGCTATCGCCAGAACGGCGCCCGGGATCTCGTTGGAACCAACTTCATCATCAAAGGAGTTAGCGGCGACCGGCACACCAATGCGATCATGACCAACGTGCTCTACGACTTCACCGTCGGCCATCCGATTACGCCGCATGTCGGGTTCGGAGTCGGTGCGGTCGATGTCTTCGATGGGTTGAAGGCCCCTGGCATCGGGCAGCTCTTCAACAACAGCAGCTGGCAATTCGGTTATCAGGGGATAGCCGGAATCCGGTACAACCTGAGCCCGACCTTCACCCTCGATCTCGACTACCGCTATTTCGCAACAACCCGGCCAACGTTCAATATTCCGAGGACGAATCTGCGTTATCGTACCGCTTACGACACGAACAACTTTGTCGCCAGCCTGATTTACCAATTCGTGCCACCGCCGCCCCCGACCCCGGTTCCGGTCGAAGCGCCCGCGCCAACCCCGCCGGCGCCGCAGGTCTTCCTGGTGTTTTTCGACTGGGATCGCGCGGATGTGACCCCCGCCGGGATGGAAGTCGTGCGGCTGGCGGCGAACGCCTACAAGGCCGGCGGTTCGGTACGCCTCCAGGTAACCGGGTACACCGATCTTTCGGGCTCCGCCGGCTACAACCAACGGCTTTCGGAGAGACGCGCCAACAATGTTGCCAACGCCCTGGCGACTTTAGGTGTCGCGCGCAGCGACATGACGGTCACCGGCCGCGGCGAGAACGACCCGCGCGTGCCGACCCCGAAAGGCGTGCGTGAGCCGCAGAACCGGCGTGTCGAGATCGGTTTTTCCTAGGGGATCGGCCGCCGCGCGTGCGCAGCACGTCCCGCGGGGATGATTGCGATGGACACGACGCAGAACTTCCGGCGTTAACAGCAGGTCTGCCGCGGGTTTCGGTCGCATCGCTATCACCGTGTAATCATATACATAGCTGGAACTATCGCAGATCCGGCGCCATTTAGGCGTGTTCGGCCGGAAAGGTCACCCATGCTGCCAATACCCGCCGTCTTTCAGGTCGCCGATATGCTGGGCGATGCATTTGCGCCCTTGCACCAACCGATGAGCGCCGATGAGCTGATTGATTTGGCGAACCGCCGCGCGGGGCTGACCGATTTCGGTGAAACGCCCTTCCAGGCTCCGCTGCGGAACCTTTTGTGGGCGTGTTTCGAGGACGCAAATCTGAGCCTGGTGGGGCGGATCGCAACCCGCTGGGACCTGGTCCGGTTCTTGTCGAACCTGCTTCGCCTGGTAGACGAAGAAAAGCGCGCACCCGAAATTCTTGCTCAGCCGATCACGAGGCCGATCTTTATCTCTGGGCTTCCCCGTTCGGGCACGACCTTTTTGCATAGCTTGTTAGCCGAGGATCCAGGCAATCTGGTGCCGCGTGTCTGGCAGCTGATCCACCCCTATCCGCCCAGAAATACCGAGACCGGTCCCGACCGCCGGGCGCGGCGGGTCGCTCGCCAGTTGCGGCTCTTTGGCTTTCTGGCGCCGGATTTCCGCCGCATGCACCCGATCGACGCGGGCTCGCCCCAGGAATGTTCCGAGATCACCGCACACCTTTTCGCCAGCCTGCGCTTTGACACGACCTACCGTGTTCCGAGCTACCGGTGCTGGCTCGACGCAACCGGGCATCTCGATGCCTATCGTTTTCACAAGCGCTTTCTGCAGCACCTTCAGCATCAGACGGCGGATGGCGGGCGCTGGGTGCTCAAATGCCCCGACCATGTCTTCGCGCTGGATGCGATACGGGAAGTTTATCCGGACGCACGCCTGGTCTTCGTGCACCGGGACCCGCTCGCAGTCTTGTTGTCGGTCGCGCGGCTGACCGAGACGCTGAGACGGCCGTTCACCCGCAGCATCGACAAGGCCGAGATCGGCCGTCAGGACAGCGACCGCTGGCTGGCAGCAACCGAGCTAATGATCGCCGCGGCGCAGGAGCAGCGCTTCGCGGAGCCGATCTTTCACGTTCAATACCTGGATCTGGTCAAGGACCCTGTGGGCACGGTGGCCGCACTGTACCGTCACTTCGGCGGCGCATTGCACCCCGAGGCCGCGGCCCGAATCGGCCGGCTCGTCGAGGCAAGGCCGAACGGCGGCTACGGCGCACACGGCTCTCGGCTCGAGGAATACGGTCTCGACGCCGCACTAGAGCGCGAGCGTTACGCGAGGTACATGGCGCATTTCGGGATTCAGCCGGAACCACGAAGCCGATCGACGCAGTCGGCGAGGTGTTCGCCAATTCTGGCCTCGCCGCGATCCGCTAAGGTCAAATGATCCGGTTCGGACACGTCCCGGGGCAGCCGGTGGTCAGCGCGCCATCAGGACGGGGAGCTGCGCTTCCATGATGATGTGCCGGGTGCCGCCGCCAAAGATCATCTGGCGGATGCGGCTTTGTGTGTAGGCGCCCTTCAGCAAGAGATCGGCGCCGGCTGCCGTCGCTTCTTTCAGAAACGACTCGCCCTGGGCCTTCTGCCGGCCGTAGGCCGTCCGGACGCTGACATCCATGCCGTGCCGTTCGAGGGCGCGCGCCAGTTCTTCGCCCTCGGGGCCCGGCTCTGGCATATGTTGCGGGCCTACCGTAACGATGACGACCTTGCGCGCCTGCTTCAGGAAGGGCATCCCCATCGCCACCGTCACAGCGGTCTCGGTGCTGCCGTTCCATGCGATCGCGACGACCTCGCCCAGGGTGGGCAGACTGCGTTTTGGCACCATCAGTACCGGGCGGCCGCTCTCGAACACGGCATCTTCGAGGGTGGCCTCGGCGATCGAGGCGAGCTTTTCGGGCTGCTCGACCACGATCAGGTCGAAGACCCGGCCGATCATTCCGACGACGGCGTTCTGCCGCCCGTCCTCCTCTCGCCAGGAGGCGCTGGGGCCATTGTGTCCCGCCGGCACCGGATCGAGCGGGACGCCTTTTGCACTCATGAAATCGCGAAACAGACGGCGCGCCTGGTCGCGGCGCTCGTGCCCCTCGCGCTCAAGGGTGCGATCGACCTCCGACGAGATCGAAAACCCCATCTCGCCGCCGAACACCACGGCGTATTCGGTGGTGAGGCTGTGCAACCCGACGACATGGCTGTTGAAGCGTTGCGCCGCCATCAGAGCGGTGTCGAGAACCGGCCCGGCATTGCCGTCGCCGACTACGGTTAGCAAGTTCTTCATCGCGCGCCTCACTGCCCTCGCCCGCCCAGATCGGAGCGGGGTCTTTCGCAAAGGATACACGATTGTGTCATGGTTTGCGAGAGCGCCGCGTGACGGCCGGCATGCCCCCGTTTAGACTTGCGGCGTGGGGCAAAAGGGAGTTGGCGCGAATGCGGGTTCTAATCGGGGTTGTCATATGGGCGGCGACCGGTCTGGCCCTGGCGTGCGGCGCAACAGCCGCGGAAACGATCACCTTTGGCACGGATTGGAAAGCAGAAGCCGAGCACGGCGGCTACTATCAGGCCGTCGCCACCGGGATTTACCGGCAGCATGGGCTCGACGTGACGTTGCGTCAGGGCGGACCGCAGGTCAACCACGCGCAGTTGCTCGCCGCCGGCCGGCTCGACTTCAACCTCGCGCCAAACTCCTTCATTCCGCTGAATTTCGTGCAGCAGAACATTCCGCTGGTCGCGGTTGGGGCGATTTTCCAGAAGGACCCCTCTGTGCTGATCGCCCATCCCGGGCAGGGCAATGACAGTCTCGCCGAATTCAAAGGCAAGCCGATCATGATCGGCTCGGACATGCGCATCACCAGTTGGGTGTTCCTCAAGAGCAAATTTGGCTACACCGACGATCAGATCCGGCCCTACACGTTCAGCGTCGCGCCCTTCCTTGCCGATCCCAAGGCAATCCAGGAGGGCTACTTGTCGAGCGAGCCTTTCACGATCGAAGCCCAAGGGCTGAAGCCGGTGGTCCTGTTGCTCGCCGATGCCGGCTATTCGAGCTATGGATCGCTGATCCAGACCTCCGACAAGCTGGTGCGGGAAAACCCTGACCTCGTGCAGCGCTTTGTCGACGCCAGCATCGAGGGCTGGTACAGCTACCTCTATGGCGATCCGGCGCCAGCCAACACACTGATAAAACAAGACAATCCGGAGATGACCGATGCGTTGCTGGCTTATGGCATCGGCAAGATCAAGGAATACGGTATCGTCGACAGCGGCGACGCCAAGACGAGCGGCATTGGAGCCATGACCGAGGCGCGGTGGCGCGAGTTCCTCGAAACAATGGCGAATGCCGGCGTCTACCCCAAGGATCTCGACTTCCGCAAGGCCTTCAACCTGCAGTTCGTCGACAAGAAAGTGGGTATGAAGCACTGACGGAAGCACCGTCGCCGGGCCTCCTGGCGCAACCGCCGGCAACAAATTCGCTCGTCGCCTTGCACGCTGTCGGCAAGCGTTTTGCCACGGGGGTGACGGCGCTCGAGGGGATCGAGCTCGATATACATCGCGGCGAGTTTTTGAGCCTACTGGGCCCCTCCGGCTGCGGCAAGAGCACGTTATTGCGCATCATTGCCGGGCTCAGCGAGCCGAGCTCGGGCGTCCGCCGCCTGTCGCTCGCGATGGACCGCAGTGGACAAACCCCGACGGGGCGTATCGGCTTCGTGTTTCAGGACCCGACCCTGATGCCGTGGAGCACGGTCACAGACAATGTGATGCTCCCCTTCCGCCTGGCCGGGCGCATCGGGCCTGCCGAGCGCGAACGAGCCAACGCCGAGATCCACTCGGTCGGCCTCGCGGGGTTCGAGCGGGCTTATCCGCGGCAGCTTTCCGGCGGCATGCGCATGCGCGTCTCGATCGCCCGCGCACTCGTCACAGATCCCGATTTACTGCTCCTCGACGAGCCTTTCGCCGCGCTCGACGAGATCACCCGGATGGCGCTCAACGACGATATCATGCACCTTTGGGATAGCCGCCGGCCGACCGTCGTGTTTGTCACCCACAGTGTGTTCGAGTCAGTCTATCTGTCGACCCGCATCGCAGTAATGACGCCGCGCCCCGGCCGCATCGTCACGGAGGTGCCGATCGAGCTGCCGCAGCCGCGCGAGCGCTCGCTGCGCACCTCGCCGCACTACGCCGGGCTCTGCGCGATCGTGTCGGAGCAGCTCGCGAGAGCGATGCCGGCAGAACCCTCCCGGGAGCGGCAGGGTTGAGGGGCAGAAGGGCCTAAAAAGGGAGGTTCTTGTGGCAACGTTCCGCGCACTGGTGCTGCATGAGAAGAGCGGCAAAGTCGTTCCGCACATCGAGGCGGTCGACGAGGATCGGTTACCGGCGGGAGAGGTCACGGTAGCGGTCGAGTGCTCGACGCTCAATTACAAGGACGGGATGATCCTGCAGGGTCTAGGGCGGCTCGTGCGCCAGTACCCGCATGTTCCCGGCGTCGATTTCGCCGGCACCGTCGAGCGCTCGGATTCGCCGGAGTTCAAACCGGGGGATCCGGTGATTCTGACCGGCTGGCGGGTCGGCGAGACGCAATGGGGCGGGTACGCCGAGATGGCGCGCGTTCGGGCCTCGTATCTGGTGCGGCGGCCGGAAGGGCTCAGCGCCCGCCAGGCAATGGCGATCGGCACTGCCGGGTTCACGGCAATGCTGGCGGTCATTGCTTTGGAGCGGCACGGGCTCAAACCCGACGCAGGCGATGTGCTGGTTACCGGCGCTGCCGGCGGGGTCGGCAGTGTCACGGTGGCGCTCCTGTCGCGGCTCGGGCACCGGGTTGTCTCTTCCACCGGCCGACCCGAACAGCGCGACTACCTGACCGAGCTTGGCGCGGCTGACTTGATCGACCGCGCAACGCTCGCCGCGAAACCCGCGCGGCCGCTCGACGCCGAGCGCTGGGCCGGAGCTATCGACGCGGTCGGCGGCACCACCCTGGCGACGATCCTGACTCAGCTCAAATATCGCGCCAGCGTCGCCGCCTGTGGCCTCGCCGGGGGCAGTGACCTGCCAGCGACGGTGATCCCGTTTCTGTTGCGCGGGGTCAACCTGCTCGGCATCGACTCGGTCATGTGCCCGCGCGACGAGCGGATCGAAGCGTGGCGGCGCCTGGTGCACGACCTGCCGCTCGACAGGCTCGACCGGATGACCGAAATCGTGCCGCTTTCCGCGCTGCCCGGGCTTGCGCCCAAGATCCTCAGCGGTGCGACCCGCGGGCGGATCGTCGTCGACGTTGCAGCCTGATTGCTCGGGAATTCTCACCCTTGCCCGCGCGTTCGCGGGTCATGAAGAACAACCCTGCGTTACGCCGCCGCACAATCAGCATTGCCCAACGAGGACAGATCGTCCAGCGCGTCATAGTCGACGGCTGGACGAGCATAGAGGTCGCCGCCGCTTTTGGCGTACCGAGGCGCCTGGTAAATGTCTGGGTCGCCGATTTTCGTCGGTACGGCATGGCGAGTCTTCGCCAGGACGCCGGCCGCACGGTCGCCGGGGAAATGATTCACCTCACGGTTTGGCGACCCGTGCGGGCAATGCTGCACAGGATTTCGATCGGCCTTCGTGGATCGCTGGCGGCAGAGCCCCTAATCGAGCCGTTGCCGCTGCGGCAATCGAACAAGGACGGCTCGCGGTAGCTCGCGTCATCGGTCGTGGAACGCGGCCTTACGCTTGTCGATAAAAGCCTCCATGCCTTCCTTCCGGTCTTCGGTGGCGAAGGTCGAATGGAACAGCCGCCGCTCGAAGCGCACTCCCTCCGCGAGGGTCGTCTCATAGGCGCGATTGACGGCTTCCTTGACCATCATCGCGATCGGGCGAGACATGCCGGCTATCCGCTCGGCGATCTTGACCGCTTCGGAGAGCAGCTCGGCTGCGGGTACGATGCGGCTGACGAGCCCGGCGTGTTCCGCCTCCGCCGCATCCATCATGCGGCCGGTGAGGCACAGATCCATAGCCTTCGCCTTGCCGACAAACCGGGTGAGGCGCTGGGTTCCGCCCGCCCCCGGGATCGTGCCGAGCGTGATCTCCGGCTGGCCGAACCGGGCCGTGTCGGCGGCAATCACGATGTCGCACATCATCGCGATCTCGCACCCGCCGCCGAGCGCAAACCCGGCGACCGCCGCAATGACCGGCTTGCGGCACTGCCCGACCCGCTCCCAGCCGCGGGTGATAAAATCCTCGCAATAGATCTCGGGATAGCTCTTCGCCACCATCTCCTTGACGTCGGCGCCCGCGGCAAAAGCCTTGTCGTTCCCGGTCAGCACGATCGCGCCGATCGCCGCGTCCTCTTCGAGCTCGTCCAACGCCGCGGCAAGCTCGCTGATCAGCGCCGCATTCAGCGCGTTCAGCGTCGCCGGGCGGTTGAGCGTGACGATGCCAACCGCGCCGCGCCGCTCGACGAGGATGTTCTGGTAGCCTGGTCGCTCACTCATCCTTTGCCTCTCTAACGCTGTCGTTTCGCACAGAAAAAGGTCGATCGGCCGGACTGCACGATCCGGCGTACCGCGCCGCCGCACTCGCAGCCCGGGCAGGGATCGCCTGCATGGCCATAGACTGCCCAGCGGTGCTGGAAATACCCGAGCTCGCCGTCGGCTTGGACGTAATTTCGCAGGGAGGATCCGCCGGCTTCGATCGCCTCGGTCAGGACCGACCGGATCCCGGTTACCAACCGCTCCGCCCGCCCCCGGCCAATCGAGGCCGCGAGGCGTCGCGGCGAGACCCCGGACCGGAAGAGCGCCTCGCAGACATAGATGTTTCCGAGACCGGCAACGATCCGCTGATCGAGCAGCGCGGATTTGATCGGGGTCATCTTGCCGGCGAGCGCGACGGCGAGATAGGCGCCGTTAAATTCGGCTTCGAGCGGCTCCGGACCAAGTCCTGCCAAGAGCGGGTGCTGCTTCTCCTCGCCGCGCTTGATATAGTCGAGCAGCCCGAAGCGGCGGGCATCGTTGAAGCGGATGACGGTGCCGTCGTCGAGCCGAAGCACGACATGGTCATGCGGCGCGTCCGGCAGAGCGGCGGTGCCCGCCGTGACCCGCCCGGACATGCCGAGATGCAACAGCAAAACTCCGTCCGAATCGAGCTCGATCAGGATGTATTTTCCGCGCCGACCGAGCGCACCGATCCGTGCCCCGTTGAGCCGCTTGGCGAGGGCGGGTGGAAACGGCCGCCGCAGATCCGGCCGGCGCAGCTCGGCGTGCAGGATGCGTCGTCCGCTCATCTTCAGCGCGAGACCGCGCCGGACAGTCTCGACCTCAGGCAGTTCGGGCATCGCTCTTCAATGCCGGAGGAGGTCCAAATAAGCGGTTCATGGATGGGCTCGAGTTGGCGCATCGTGGCGTGCGCGATCCTACATGGTTATTTTCCTGCCCGATGAGCGACGAAGACACAAGCGGCCGAGCGGATTTCGGCTTCCGTCAAGTGCTCGAGAAAGAAAAGGCGCCACTGATCCGCGCTATTTTCGACAGCGTTGCCGGGCGCTACGACCTAATGAACGATTTGATGAGCGCCGGCATCCACCGTTGGTGGAAGGACGAAATGGTGGGCGAGCTCAAGCCGCGTGCGGGCCAGCGTCTGCTGGACGTTGCCGGCGGCACTGGCGACATCGCATTGCGCGCCTTACCGCGCCTTGCCCAAGTGGGGTCCGCGAAGGGCGGCGCCGTGATCTGCGACGTCAGCGAGTCGATGCTCGCCATCGGACGCGCCCGTGCTCTCGACAAAGGTATTCTGACGGGGATCGAATGGGTGTGCGCGGATGCCGAACGGCTTCCGGTGGCCGACCGCAGCGTCGATCTCTATACCGTCGGCTTCGGATTGCGCAATGTCACCCACATCGATCGGGCGCTCGCCGAGGCGTGCCGCGTGCTGAGGCCGGGCGGACGCTTTATGTGTCTCGAATTCACGCCCGAAATAACCCCGCTCCTCCAGCCGCTCTACGACCTCTACAGCTTCCAGATCGTGCCGTTGCTCGGCCAGGTCGTCACCGGTGATCGCGAGGCCTACGCCTATCTCGTCGAAAGCATCCGCCGTTTCCCCCGGCAGAGCGAGCTCGCCGGGATGATCGCCGGAGCCGGTCTCGACCAGGTCAAATTCCGCAATCTGACGGGGGGCGTCGCTGCGCTCCATTCGGCCTGGCGCGTCTGAGCCCGTCCGACCCAGGTTCGGGCTTCTGCGCAGCCTCCGCAATTTTGTGCGGCTAGTCCGAATCTGTCTTACCCTCGCCCGGCACGATGCGCTGTCGCCGTTGATGGCCGTCCCTGCCGCAGTGCCATTTGTGCGGTTTGGTCACTTGTTTGCACGCCGCCGCAGCCGGGTCTTGCCGCGACCCGGTCAGCGGCTCGCCGCCGCGTTCGAAGAATTGGGGCCGAGCTTCATCAAGCTCGGCCAGCTTCTGTCCACCCGAGCCGATCTCCTCGGCGAAGAGATCACTACCGATCTCACCAGCCTGCAGGACCAGCTCCCACCTTTTCCGGGCACCGAGGCGCGGGCCCTGATCGAGGCCGAGTTCGCCCGCCCGGTCGACGATCTGTTCAAATCCTTTGACGACGGGGCGATAGCAGCGGCTTCGATCGCCCAGGTCCATTTCGCCCGGACCACAGATGGGCACGAGGTTGCGGTCAAGGTGCTCCGGCCAGGCATTGCCGCTGCGTTTGCCCGCGACCTCCACCTGTTTCTCTGGCTCGCCGATTTGGGTGAGCTACTGCAGCCCGCGCTGCGACGGCTCAAGCCGGTCGAGGTGGTGCAGACGCTCGCCGAGGTGGTCCGGTTCGAAATGGACCTCAAACTCGAGGCCGCCGCGGCCGCGGAGCTCGCTGAGAATTTCGCCGGGGACCCGAACTTTCGTGTGCCTCGGGTCGATTGGCTGCGCACCGGCCGAACCGTCTTGACGATCGAGCGGATCACCGGGATCCGCATCGACGATAAGACGGCGCTCCTCGCCGCCGGGCATCGTATCCAAGATGTGTTGCATAAAGCCGCCGCAGCCTTTTTCAACCAGGTCTTCCGCGACGGCTTTTTTCACGCCGACCTCCACCCCGGAAACATGTTCGTCGACGCCGATGGCGCGATCGCCGTTGTCGATTTCGGCATCATGGGGCGCCTCGATCGCGATACCCGCTTCTACCTCGCGGATATGCTGATCGGCTTTCTCTCGGGAGATTACCGCCGGGTGGCGGAAGTTCATTTCGCAGCCGGGTACGTGCCGGCGGGCCGGTCCATCGACGCCTTCACGCAAGCGTGCAGGTCGATCGGCGAACCCATCCTCGGCAAACCGCTGCAGGAGATCTCGGTCGCCCGCCTGCTCGCGCAGCTCTTCGAGATCACCGAGCAGTTCGACATGGAAACCCAGCCGCAGCTTTTGCTGTTGCAGAAGACCATGGTCGTGATCGAGGGCGTCGGACGTCGTCTCGACCCCGAGATCAACATCTGGGCTCTGGCGCAGCCGCTGATCGAAGAATGGATGCGCGACAATCGCGGGCTCGAAGCCAGACTCCGCCTGGGCCTGGAGACAGTAGCCGATCTCATCGAACGCGTCCCGCGGCTGGTGCGAAGCCTTGATGCAATGATTGCCGATTGGTCGCGCGAAGGGATTGTGATGCACGCCGAAACTTTGGCGATTCAGGCCGCCCATCGTGCCCGGCATCTGGCCCTCGTAATAGTGCCGGTGTGGATCACAGCGTTGGCTTTAGCTGGGATCGCCGTCGCGCTCCTACTCGGGAGGTAGCGATAGCTCTCGCCCTTGCCGCCGGGCAGTATCATATTGACCTCGGCTGAATTGGATCGGAGAGCCGACTTGCTTCAAGACCGGCGCATTCTGCTGATCATCTCGGGCGGGATTGCCGCCTATAAGAGCCTCGACTTGATCCGCCGGCTGCGCGAGCGCGGCGCCGCAGTCCGCTGCATCATGACCGCTGCGGCAAAGCATTTTGTGACACCGCTGTCGGTTGCCTCGCTGAGCGAGGACAAGGTCTATGACGACCTCTGGTCGCTGACCGACGAAAGCGAGATGGGCCATATCCGGCTGTCGCGGGAGGCTGATCTCGTGGTGGTGGCGCCGGCGAGCGCCGATCTGATCGCCCGCATGGCGGCGGGGCTCGCCGATGACCTGGCCACGACCGCCCTTCTCGCGTCCGACAAACCGGTGCTGATCGCCCCGACAATGAATCTGATGATGTGGGCGCATCCGGCGACCCAGGCGAACCTCGCGACGCTCGATGCGCGGGGGGTCGTGCGCGTCGGACCGGGCTCGGGTGAACTGGCCTGCGGCGAAGTCGGGTCTGGCCGTATGTCTGAGCCGCTGGAGATCATCGCAGCGATCGAGCACGTGCTGGCTGGCGATAAAAGGCTAGCCGGAAAGCGGGCGGTGGTGACCAGCGGACCGACCCGCGAGCCGATCGATCCGGTGCGCTACATCTCGAACCATTCCTCGGGCAAGCAGGGCCATGCCATCGCAGCAGCCTTGGCCGCGCTCGGCGCCGAGACCGTGCTCGTTTCCGGACCGACGCACGAGCCCTCGCCGGCCGGGGTCAAGCTCGTGCCGGTCGAGACCGCGGCGGAAATGCTCGCCGCCTGCGAAGCCGCGCTCCCGGTCGACGTGGCGGTGATGGCGGCGGCTGTTGCGGATTGGCGCGTCGAGGGCGCCACCCTCCACAAGCTGAAAAAGGACGGGGGCGGCCCGCCGGTGCTCCGGCTTGCCGAGAACCCGGACATCCTGTCCCGCATCGCGCAGCGCGGCAACGATCGGCCCGCTCTCGTCATCGGCTTTGCGGCGGAGACCGACGACGTTGTCGAGAACGCCCGCCTGAAGTTGAAACGCAAGCAATGCGACTGGATTCTCGCTAATGATGTCTCGCCGGGAACCGGCACCTTCGGCGGCGACCGCAACACGATCCACCTGGTGGAGGCGGCGGGTGTGGAAGACTGGCCCATCATGACAAAGCGAGAAGTCGCCGCTCGATTGGCTGATCGCATAGCCGGATTGCTGGGGCGTCAGCGAGCGTGACGCCGTGAAGGTCGAGCTGAAAATCCTCGACCCTCGGCTGCCCGGCTGGGGGTTCCCGAGCCGAGGGTCGCGCTTAGCGGCAGGGCTGGATCTCCACGCCTGTATCGACGGTCCGCTCTTTCTGCAGCCGCAGGCGCCCGCCACCCTGATCTCCGCCGGCATCGCCTTTCGCATTGGCGACCCCGAGTGGTGTGCGCTCGTGCTGCCGCGCTCCGGGCTCGGCCACAGTCGGGGCTTGGTTCTCGGCAATGCGATCGGCGTGATCGATGCGGATTACGAAGGGCCGTGCCTCATTTCTGCATGGAACCGCAATCCTGTAGAGGGCGGCGAGGCGATCGAGATCCGCCCGGGGGACCGGATCGCGCAGCTGGTCTTTACCCGTATCACACGGCCGGAATTTGTCGTCGTGCCGTCGTTTTCGGGTGCGGGGGGCCGACAGGAGGCCGGATTCGGTTCGACCGGCGTCGAGGCCGCTTGTCCCGATCCGCTTCCGGGGTGACAATCCTAGCAACCAGCCCCGGTATCACGGGGTGGCGGTATGGAAAGCATGATTCGCTTAACCAAGAAACTGCTTTTCGCCATCGAGGCCGTGCTCGACATCGCTTACAATGGCGGTCACGCGCCGGTGCGTTCATCCGAGATTACCGAGCGCCAAGGCATTCCCCGCCGTTATCTGGAACCGGTGCTGCAGGAGCTGGTGCGGCACAAGATCCTTCTCGGGATCCGGGGCCCGAGCGGCGGCTACAAACTCGCCCGCGAGCGGCGGCGCATCAGCCTCGGCGACATCGTGCGCACGTTGCGTGGGCTCGAGACGGCGGAAGATCCGATTACCGACCTGGCCGGCAGCGCGCTCGGTCATCAGATTGTGCGCCCGCTGTGGCTCGACCTTCAGGAGGAGATGATGAAGCGGCTCGACTCGCTAACCCTCGATGAGCTGTGTGGTCGCGCGCACCGGGCCGGCATCGCCGGCCGCGCCGCCGAATACACCGATTTCGAGATTTGAGCGGGCGAGCCTAGATAATCACAATCGCCTATATCGATTTCGAACCAGCAGAAGGGAACGGCTGATGGATACCGCGACGCGCACCAGAGAGCAGAGCGCCGAGTTTCGCGGCCGGGTCTATGACAGCATCGCCGACACGATCGGGGCGACCCCGCTTGTCCGCATCCACCGACTCGCTAAAAATGCCGGGGCCAAGGCCGACATTCTGGCGAAGTGCGAGTTCTTCAATCCGTTCGACTCGGTCAAGGACCGCATCGGGGTCTCGATGATCGCCGCTGCCGAGGCCGCCGGCCGGATAAAGCCCGGCACCGTTATGGTCGAGCCGACCTCCGGCAATACCGGGATCGCGCTCGCCTTTGTGTGCGCTGCAAAAGGCTATCGGCTCATTCTGACGATGCCGGACAGCATGTCGGTCGAACGCCGCAAGATGCTGAAATTGCTCGGCGCCGAACTCGAATTGACCCCGGCCGCGCAAGGCATGCGCGGCGCCATCGCCAAGGCCGAGGAGATCGTCGGATCGCTGCCCGACGCATTCATCCCTCAGCAGTTTCAGAACCCGGCGAACCCCGAGATTCATCGCCGCACCACAGCCGAGGAAATCTGGAAGGATACCGGCGGCGCCGTCGACGTGGTGGTCAGCGGGGTCGGCACCGGGGGCACCTTGACAGGCGTCGGCTCGGTATTGAAGCCGCGCAAGCCCGGTCTGAAAATGATCGCCGTCGAGCCCGAGGACAGCGCGGTGCTGTCGGGCGGACCTCCGGGTTCCCACCGAATCCAGGGGATCGGCGCCGGCTTCATCCCGGATATTCTCGACACCAGCCTGATCGACGAGATCGTCCGGATCGGCAATGACACTGCCATAAACTGCGCGCGGGAGGCTGCTCGGCTCGAAGGCCTCGCGGTCGGGATCTCGTCCGGGGCGGCGCTCGCTGCCGCTCTCGAAGTCGGCGCGCGGTCCGAAATGGCGGGCAAGACGATCGTCGTCGTGTTGCCCGATTTCGCCGAGCGTTACCTTTCGACCGTGCTGTTCGACGGGATCTGAGGCGCCCGATGGAGCTAACCGAGGAGCAGTTTCAGCGCTATGCCCGGCATCTGATCCTCGATGAAGTGGGTGAGGAGGGGCAGGTCCGGCTCTTGTCCTCGCGCGTTCTCGTTGTCGGCGCCGGCGGGCTCGGGTCACCGTTGCTGCTGTATCTCGCTGCCGCCGGGGTCGGGACGCTCGGCATCACCGATGCCGACCGGGTCGACCTGACTAATCTGCAACGCCAGATCGTGCACGCGACCGACCGTATCGGCGCGCTCAAAGTCGACAGCGCCCGGCACACACTCGCCGCGGTCAACCCCGGCGTGCGGGTCGAAACCCACCGGCTGCGACTCGGCCCGGACAATGCCGAGGCGCTGATCCGCGACTACGACCTCGTCGCCGACGGCAGCGACAATTTCGAGACGCGCTACCTGCTGACCGATCTTTGCTGTCACCTCGAAAAGCCTTTGGTAGCGGCGGCGCTGTCTCCGTTCGAAGGCCAACTCTCGACCTTCAAGCCGTATCTCGGTCCCGGTCACCCCTGCTACCGCTGCCTGTTCCGCGACCCGCCGCCGCCCGACCTCGTGCCGCGCTGCGAGACCGCCGGCATTCTCGGCGCGGTTGCCGGCGTGCTCGGCACATTGCAGGCCGTCGAGGTGCTGAAGGAGCTCCTGCAGCTCGGCGAAAGCCTCGACGGCACACTTCTGCTCTATGACGCATTGCGCGCCCGTTTCCATTCGATCCGCATCAATAAGGACCCGGACTGCCCGACCTGTTCCTGATAGGCTGCCATGGAGCGCGAGAGCAAGCGCATTGCCCACGAGTGGAACCGTGAGATCGAGGCGGAGATCCGCCGCCTTGCCGCACGGCAAGACGAGGGATGGGGCCGGGTCGTGGTCTGGACCGTGCTGGAGCTGGTCTGGGTGTTGGCAGTGTTTGCCGTCCTCGGTGTTTTCAGCCGGCTGCACTAAAGATCGAAGTAGCGCGGCAGCGCTCTCGCGCTCCCGTCATTCCGCGCCGGCCGCCCGGGTCTCGTTCGGACGGCGGAGCTTTGCGGCGGCCCCGGCGTTTCCTTGTTCTGCCGCTTTCTCGTACCAGGTGTCGGCCAGCGCAACATCTGCGGCGACCCCTTGGCCAATGTGGTAAAGGTCGCCCAGCTGTAGCTGGGCTTCGGCCAAACCCTGTTCGGCCGCCAGGCCGCACCAGCGGAAGGCCTCCTCGGCATTTTGCTCTGTGCCTTGGCCCTTCAGCAGCATGACGGCGAGATTGTACTGCGCGTAGCGGTCGCCCCGCTCGGCCGAGCGGTGATACCATCTGACCGCCTCGGCGAGGTTGCGGACGACTCCGGTGCCGGTGCAATACATTGCCGCCAGTTGGAATTGCGCGCCGGGATCGCCCTGCTCGGCCGCTTTGCGGAACCACAGCGCCGCTGCTGCCGTGTCGCGGGGAACCCGATGCCCGTTCAGGCAATTCCACGCGAGAAGCCGCTGGGCTTCGAGATTGCCGGCCTCGGCGGCGGAGCGGTAGCAGTGCATTGCCGCGCCCTCTTCGGGCGGTTCGAGATGACCTTGCGCATAGAAGTGTCCGAGCTGGAGGAGGGCAGGGGGGTGACCCGAATCGGCGGCTTGCCGGATCAATGATGCGGCGGCGGCGAAGTCCTGGTCGACGCCTTCGCCGCGCGCGTAAAGGATGCCGAGAGCGGTTTGAGCTTCGGGGTCGCCGGCCTCGGTTGCTTGGCGCAGCCACGCTACCCCGGCATCCGGGTCGCGCGCGACGCCCTCGCCGCCGAGATAAAGATATCCGAGGCGGAGCTGGGCGATTGCGACGCCTTGCTCGGCCGCTTGGCGGTACCACTCGGCCGCCTTCTCTGCGTCGCGCTCGACGCCGGTCCCTTGCAAGAGAAAGGCCGCGATATTGACTTGGGCGGCGGCAATGCCTTGCTCGGCGGCCTTTCCAAACCACTTGGCGGCCTGGCCGAGCTCCTGCGCGACGCCGTCGCCGCGCGCGTAGAGCCGCCCGAGACCGAACTGCGCCTCGGCATTGCCGGTTTCGGCGGCGTCGCGATACCATCTTGCCGCCTCGATCGTGTTCGGCACTGCGGCTTCGTCGGTCTCGTACATTTGGGCGAGACGCAGCATCGCCGGTACAAGATTTTGCCGCGCCGCCTGACGTAACAAGGTTTCGGCGGCGCGCTCGTCGCGCGGCTGGGCGCGGCCGTCCAGAGTGAGCAGCGCCAGATTGTACTGTGCCCGCGCATTGCCTTGCTCGGCGGCTTTGGCAAACCATTCCGCCGCTTTGTCGATGTCGCGGCAGACGCCTTGGCCGGAAAGGTACATCAACCCGAGCGCCACTTGCGCCGCGGCATTGCCCTTCCCAGCAGCTTTCTCGTACCAACTGGCGGCGGTCGGAAGGTCCCTCTCAACTCCCTGACCATTGGCGTAGAGGATGCCGAGTCCGAGCTCGGCAGCGGCGCTGCCCTGCGCGGCGGCGAGCGAGTACCAGTGGCGAGCTTCCTGATAATTGCATTCGCAACCGATCCCCCGAGCATGGATCAGCCCGGTATTGGCCTGAGCGTCGGCGATACCCTGTTCGGCCGCCGCCCGGCTGCAGCGCAATGCCTCGGCAGGATCCGGCGGGACGTCGAACCCATTCGGGAAGAGCAGCGTTCGATTGTGGTCGGCGGCCTCGGGGTCGCGCTTGGCGGCGGAACCATACCATCGCGCAAAGCTCGACGCATGCCCGTGGTAACCATTGAGATGCAGCAGGCTGAGCTGATGCTGCGCCATCGCGTGGCCCTGCTCCGCGGCGCGCCGGTACCAGCCGGCGGCATCGGCGAGATTTGCGACAACTCCGTGTCCGCGGGCGTAGAGCAATCCCAGCCGATACGCGGCCTCGGGATCTTCGCTGGCAGCTGCCTCAGACCATTCCTTCAGGGCTGCGGCGTAATCGCCACGTTCATAAGCATCACCGCCGCGCTCGACGGGAGACCCAGGCCCGCGAAGTCTCGCATTGAGCCAGGCGATCCTGTTTCGCCCCGCTTGCCCCCACCCTAACCCTCCCCCGCCAGCGGGGGAGGGAAGAGTGGGGGCGGGAGCCGGGGTCAGCGGCGGCGTGGTTGGGGGCGTCACACTCACGGCTCGCGCATCGCTTCGTTTACGCTTCGGATCACGCCTTTCAGCACGTACATGAAGACCGAGCGCGACCCGACGCTGATGTCGGCGGTCAGGGTCATGCCAGGCACCAGCCTGAAGCTGTCCGGCACCGCGTTGAGTTTGACTTCGGTCAGCGCAATGCGTGCCTTGTAATAGGACTCGACGGCGCTGCCGTTGTCGTCCTGCGAAAAGGCGCCCTCGCTGATCCAGCGCACGTAACCCGAAACGGTGCCGTGCTCGACAAAGCTGAACGGGTCGAGCTTCACCGTGGCGGTGTCGCCCGGGCGGACAAAGCCGATTTCGCGCGTCGCGATGTGTACCTCCGCCTCGACCGGCGAATGCAGCGGGGCGAGCGTTATGAGCGGATCGCCCTCCTTCAGAACCGAGCCGACCGACAGTTTCGCGAGTTTCAAGACGACCGCGTCGTCCGTTGCCTCGAGGCGCACCAGATCCTGGTGCCTTGACGCTTTGACCAGCTGCTGTCGAGCGGTGTCCAACGCATTCCGCGCCGTTACCAGCTCCTGGCTGACCTGTCCCGACCATTGCTCGACAAAGGCGTCGCGATTGGCGATCGTAGAAGCGAGCTGGTGCTCGTTTTCGACGAGGGCGTTGCGGTCGAAATCCTGGGTCCGCAGAATTTCGAGGCGCTGATCTGTCGCGGTCAGGAGATTGAGGCGGCTGCCAATCTCTTTGGCCGCCAAATTAGCCCGCATACCTTCGATTTCCTGTGAGATTTTTACCCGGTCTTCATAATGGGCGAGGTCGTCCTTGAGCTTGCGGATCGTCGCCTTGTTTTGCGCGATCTGCTCGTCATAGGCGCGCAGCTGCGCCTCGAACTGGCCTTTGCGCTGCACGTAATACGCCCGCTGCAGGGTCGTGTAGGCCGCCTCCTGCGCGGTTGCCAAAGGCGGGTTGAAATCACGCCGCGCCAGCTCAGCCTCGGCGCGGGAGATCTGCGGTTCGAGGCTGGCGATCTGCGAGGCTGCCGCGCCAACGTCGGCGGCGGCGAAAGTCGGATCGAGCGTCGCCAAGAGCTGGCCGCGCCTGACGCGCTCGCCCTCCTGGACATCCAGGCTCTTGATGATCGAGGGATCGAGCGCCTGCAGAACGATGGACGGCTCGGTGGTGACGATCTGGCCCGCAGACGATGTTACGACCCGGTTGAGGTGCATAAAAAAGCTGATTGCGAGCAGGGAAATAAACAGCCCGGCCAGCATGTGCAGAGTGACCCGCAGCTGCGCCGGTTCGGCATCCTCCCGGACCTCGCTGACCTCGGACTGAAAGATCCGGATCAGCGCATCGGGCGCCGGGTTACGCCGCAGTGCCGGCGCGAAGCGGAACAAGCGCATGGGTCGGCCTGGTTTGGAGATGCTGATTCTGCTGATGCCAGAGCCCGCGATAGATGTCGCAGCGCTCGAGCAGCTCGTCGTGCCGTCCGGAATCGTAGACCCGTCCTCGTTCGAGCACCAATACGATGTCGGCTTTCACCAGCACCGAAAGGCGGTGAGAAATGATCATCAGCGTGCGGCCTTTGGCGATCCGCAGCAAATTCGCATTGACGATTGCCTCGCTCTCGGCATCGAGAGCACTGGTCGCCTCGTCGAGGATCAGGATGCGCGGATCGCCGATCAGCGCGCGGGCGATCGCCAAGCGCTGGCGCTGCCCGCCCGAGAAATTGGGCGAGCCCTCCTGTACGTGGGTCTCATAACCGCGCGGCAAGTGTTCGATAAACTCCTCCGCGCCCGCCAGCCGCGCAGCGTAAACGATGTCCTCAAAGCTCGCATCCGGCTGTGACGCGGCGATCGCCTCGCGGATTGTGCCACTGAACAAAAAATTGTCTTGCAGCACCACCCCGAGGCTGGAGCGCAGATGATCGACGTCGATTTCCCGCAAATCATTGCCGTCGATCTTGATCAGTCCTTCGTAATTGCCGTGCAGCATCTGCAGCAGCCGGGTTACGGTGGTTTTGCCCGAGCCGCTGCGCCCCATGATGCCGAGTATGGTGCCCTCCGGGGCCGTGAACGAGGCGCCGTCGAGCGCCGGCGAGGACGCGCCGCGATAGCTAAATCGCACATTGTCGAACTCGATGCGGCCGTTCAGCGGGGTGCGGATGCCAGCCTTTGAACGGCCCTCCTCGGCGGGTTGGTTGACAAGGTTGGAGACGGCCTTAACCGCAAGCTGCGCCTCGTCATATTGCTGCAGCAACTGCGACAGTTGGACCAAGGGGGCGGCTACCCGCTGGGTCAGCATCATGAACGCGACCAGAGCCCCGATATAGACCTGATCGTTCGTGGTGATCGCGAGATAAACGGCGAGCGCAAAGGTGCCGTTGACCATCAGCCTTTCGAGCGGCGTGACGACAGTCTGGATGACATTGGCGGTCCGTCCTTCATCGAGGCGCAGCCGCGCCGCCGTGGCGACGCGAACGTCCCACTCGTGCCGCTGGCGCGCATCGAGGGCCAGCGACTTCACCGTCCGGATGCCCTGCAGGTTTTCTACCAGGAACGCGTTCTTTAGACCTTCGGCGTGGAACGCAGCAGCGCCTTTGCGGCGCAGCGCCGGCAGCATCCAGATGATCCACAGGCAGATCAATCCACAAAACCCCAGCACGGCTCCGGTCAGGATCGCGCTAAAGAAAAACATGATCGGCAAAAATATCAGCAACACGAAGCTGTCGAGCACCGTGCCAAATACCTGTCCTGTCAAGAACCCGCGGATCTTGAACATCTCGTTCATGTCGCGGGTGATCATCCCAGTCGATGACCGCTCAAAAAAATCCAGAGGCAGGTTCAACACCTTGTTGAACATGTAGGTGTACAGGTGAGCGTCGATGCGGGCGGTAATGTGAAGGACGAGAAAGCGGCGTAAATAGCCGAAGATCGTCTCGAATACGATCAACACCAGCATCGTGACGCACAAGACGGCGAGCGTGTCGAGGCTGTGGAAATAAACGACCCGATCGATCAGCAATCGCCAGAACATGATCGGGCCCAGCGCCAGAAGGCTCAGCATAATCGCCGCCACGCCAACGTCCCGGACGATGCGGCGATCGCGGAACAGCTGCGCCGCAATCAGGCGCAGCCCGAACGGTTGATCCTCATCGCCAAGGCGGTAGTCACGCTTGATGAGGATGACGTCGCCCGACCACGCCGAAGCGAGCCGCTGCGCGTCGAGGGTCAAAGGCGCGTCCTCGCCTGCCAGCGGGTCTTGCACCACGACGTGTGGCGGCTCGGCCTTCACCTCGGCCCGCAGCAGAACCATCGCGCAGCCGTTCTTGAGCAACAGGACGGCGGGCAATGCCTGCCCCATTTGCATCAGATCATCAAACCCGACCCGGGTGGGCACTGCCCTCAGGCCGTTGGCGCGGGTAATCCGGAGCAGCTCTTCCGGTGCCGGGCCGTCCGCTGCGATCTGGTGATCCCGCCGCAGCTGCGCCGGGTTGAGATGAATTCCGCGATGCCGCGCCACGATCGCCAGCGCACCGAGCAATGCCGCCCCCGCAGCGGGAGCACGATTGCGGTCCAGCCCGCCGATATCGGTCATGAGTATTGCGATTCCAAAACGCTGCGGGGCCGGACCAACGTCTCGTGGGGCAATGTCGCCACCTCGGCCGCCAGCAAATAGCCGTGACGGAACTCGGTCTTGATCAGCTGCTCCGCGTCGACGCTGCCGGCGAGAACCAGCTTTTTGCGAAGCCGATTGACTGCGACATCGATGGCGCGGTCGCCGACCGAATGCTCGGGTCCATAAAGCAGCTCCGCGATTTCGCGGCGGGTGCAGAGTGTCCACGGCCTCGATAGGAAATGCGCCAGCAGACGGGCCTCCGAGGTTGTCAGGACTATGTCGTCACCGGCCGGCCCGGTAAGCAGGTTGCGGCCTGGATAAAAGCTCACTCCGGCGAAGCGGAAATTATTGGGTGCTCTGCTCGACGCAGGCCTTTGGCGGCCTCTGACCCGCACGATCCGTTAAATCGTCTGGTTCAAACTAACGATGTCGACCGGTGCGGCGATACAATCCGCTGCGCCGGCTATGCGGTAATCCTCAATCTGTGGTTGCCCTTGGTTACACACCACCAGTATTGGAATATCCGTCCGTCGCCTTACCATGAGAATCGTATCGGTACCGGCCGTCGGCGCGCGACTGAAATCCAGGACGATCACATCGGGGCTGCTACGGCTGATCAGCTCAAAAAAATGGGCTTGGACCGAGCCCGGCCGATCGTGTCCCGGTATCCCACCTTCTGCACCCCCTGGTATTGATAAATCGTCGCGGGCAAATAATATGGTTGTAGCCACGCTCATCTACAGTTGATCCCGATCTAACGTTGCAACCTCATATAGCAGATCGTGTTAAGCTGTGGCAACTGGAAATATTTTGAAATCAGATTATTTGCCATGAACTTATCAGGCATTTGCTCGAATTTTCATTAAACAGACAAACTGATTGCTTGGTTATTCAGGGCGGGATTAACAAAGCCGTCAGGTTTGCGCGTTAATTCAGGTTGCTCTTATTGAGAGTGATCTCAAGAAACATTCCCGGATATCGAGTAAAAATCGTGATCCATTCAATTCAGACCAGCCGTTTCGAGCCGGCCGACGCGATCCCGAAATTGACGCTCGCGAGATCCGATCAGCTTTCCACAATGGCCAATCTCGTGGAACTAGAGCAGGGTCTTTATGCTCTCGAAATCGGCGAGAGCCCCGGCATGCTTGGCCAGGTGTCCAGTTTCCAAGTGCCGGCGGTGCACGTTTCCGCGCTACGGAATGAGCCAGAACGAAGTGCTGAAATCATCGGCATTTCGGGACGCGGCGACAGCTGGCTCGACCGGGAGGGTGGTACGGTCATCGTCAAGTCGCCGGGAGGTGGCGCATATGTGCTCGTCACCGCCTACGGCCTTCCGGCGCAGGCTGTGTCCGTACCCGATATTCACGTGCGGCGGCTCGATCGGCCCCATTCGAATGGCGCGGCGCCCCGCTTCCCCGATCCGGCCGGCTATCCGGCCGATGAGCCCGAGGAGATCCGCAGCGAGATCGTGCTCCATGTGGAGCGGCGCGGCGACCTGCGCTCTCCGGGGGAAGGCTGGGTCGGCAATCGCGGCAAGAAATTGCGCATCGAAGCCTTCAGCATCCGCCCGGTCGACACATTGCTGGCGCGCGACATCGAATTCAAGGCATTGGGCCCGAAAGGGCGGCAAACCCCCTGGGTCACCGATGCCAAGCTCTGCGGCACGCGGGGGCAGGGGCTGCCATTGACCGGGTTCGCAATCCGTCTGGCGCCGCACATCGCCGAACGGTTCGATGCCGTCTACCAGGGTGCTTTCTTTGACAGCGGCGTCGTGGGCCCGCACCGGAATGGCGAACTCTGTACTCCGCCGATTACCGACGATCCGTTGGAGGCGATCAATGTGCGCCTGGTCCGACGGTCTCAACGCTAAAACGCGGTTATCCGATCGCCTCGAAGTCGCGATACCGAACAATGCCTGACATATGCGCGCCCGGCCGATGCTCGCCCGATGGGGGCGCCCTCTCCAAGACCGTGTTGAATGTCGGCTGCGGCTATCCGTTGCGGCAGAAGCTGCACCGCCATTTTCAGGGACCTGAATGGCGCGAGATCCGGCTCGACCTTGACCCTGCTGTGCAGCCCGACATTGTCTGCTCGATCACCGACATCAGTCCGGTCGATGCCGATTCGGTCGACGCCGTCTGGTCCTCGCACAATCTGGAGCATCTGCAGCGCCATGAAGTGCCGCGGGCGCTCGCCGAGTTCTTCCGGGTGCTGAAGCCGCATGGCCTGCTGCTGCTGACATTGCCGGACCTAAAACAGGTGGCGCGGCTCGTGGTCGAGGATCGGATCGAGGACAGCGCATACGTTTCCCAGAGCGGCCCCATCACGCCCCTCGACATGATCTTTGGACACACCGCCTCGTTGGCGCTCGGCAACCAGTTCATGGCGCACCGCAGCGGATTTACCGCGCGAAGTCTGCACAAGCTGCTGATCGAAGCGGGATTTGTCGACGTGGTCCTGCGCCAAGGGACCTTGTTCGATTTGTGGGCCACCGGCTACAAGCCCGGGCGCGGCTGAACCGATGAGGTTTTTGTTCGTCCACCAGAACATGCCCGGCCAGTACGTCCATATCGCACGCCATCTGGCGCAGAGTGGGCACGAAGTCACCTTCATCACACAGCCGCGCGCCGCTCAGATCGCCGGAATCCGCAAGCTCGAATATCAACCGGCGGCGCTGTCTGCCGACGGCCATGTTTATACGCGCGAGTTGGAGAGCGGCGTGGCGAACGGGCTGGCGGTAGTGCGGCTTTGCGACTGGCTCGCCCGCGACGGGTTTGTGCCGGATATCGTGATCGGACACAACGGGTGGGGAGAACTTCTCTACATCAAGGATTTATGGCCGCAAACCCCGCTGCTCGGCTATTTCGAATTCTTCTATCGGGCGAGCGGATCCGACGTCGATTTCGACCGTGAATTTCCGCCGGAACCTGACGCGGTGATGCGGCTGCGGACGCGCAATGCGCTGAACCTGCTCGGTCTCGACGCGGTCGATTGGGGCCAGAGCCCGACCGAATGGCAGCGCGCGCAATATCCGAAGCGCTTCTGGGACCGCATCGCGGTCGTGCACGAAGGCGTCGATACGAGCCTGGTGCGGCCCGACCCGACGGCGCGTCTTTGGCTCGGCAGCGGCCGCTGCCTGTCGCGGGCGGACGAGATCGTCACTTATAGCGCGCGCAACCTCGAACCCTATCGCGGCTTTCATGTGTTCATGAGGGCGCTGCCAAGAGTGCTCGAGAGGCGGCCCGCGGCGCAAGTGCTGATCGTCGGTAATGACGGCGTCAGCTATGGCCGCCAGCCGGAAGGGGCTGTCAGCTGGCGGGCGAAAATGCTCGATGAGCTGGACGGCGGGCTCGACCTGAGGCGCGTCCACTTTCTCGGGCACCTGCCCTATCAGCAATACCTCACCGTGTTGCAGATCTCGACGGTTCACGTCTATCTGACCTACCCGTTCGTGCTGTCCTGGTCGTTGCTGGAGGCGATGTCCGCCGGCTGCCTCGTCGTCGGCTCCCGCACGCCGCCGATCGAGGAGGTAATGCGCGACGGAGAGAACGGCCGCCTGGTCGATTTCTTCGATGTGGAAGCCTTAGCCAACCAGATAGAGACTGCCCTCGCGACCAAGAGCGACGGCGCCGGTACCGGCATTCGCGCAGCGGCGCGGCAGACTGCGATCGAACGTTACGATGTCCCTACGGTTACGCTGCCGGCCTATTTGGACCTGCTGCGCTCATTGCTGCGAGCAGGCGAGGCGACGAGCCGCTCCAGGATTATCGCGCGGACACTGGTTTTGCGCTGAGATCGGGGATTTCCAACGAGCTAATTCCGGCCGGCGACGAGGCCGCGAGCGATGATCTGCGCCTGGATCTCGGCGGCGCCTTCAAAGATGTTGAGTATGCGGGCGTCGCACAGCACCCGGCTGATCGGATATTCGAGGGCGTAGCCATTGCCGCCGTGGATTTGCAGCGCGTTGTCGGCGTTCGACCAGGCGACCCGCGCAGCGAGCAGTTTGGCCATTCCGGCCTCGATGTCGCAGCGCCGGCCGCCGTCTTTCTCGCGCGCCGCGAAGTAAGTTAGCTGGCGCGCCGCCATCGTCTCGGCCGCCATCAGGGCGAGCTTGCCGGCGACGCGCGGAAAGGCGATCAGCTTCTCCCCGAATTGCACGCGTTCGAGCGCATAGGCGAGCCCGAGCTCGAGCGCGTTCTGCGCCACCCCGACGGCGCGGGCCGCGGTCTGCACCCGGGCGCTCTCGAAGGTCGCCATCAGCTGCTTGAAGCCCTGGCCCTCGACGCCGCCCAGCAACCCCCCGGCAGGCACCGCAAAACCGTCGAAGGCGATTTCGTATTCCTTCATGCCGCGATAGCCGAGCACCGGGATTTCGGTGCCGCTCATCCCCGCCGCCGGAAACGGGTTCTCGTCACTGCCGCGCGGCTTCTCGGCGAGAAACATAGTGAGCCCGGCATAGCCGCGCTCGCCCGGATCGGTGCGCGCCAGCAAGGTCATCAGGTCCGAGCGGGCGGCGTGCGTGATCCAGGTCTTGGCGCCGTGGATACGGTAGACCTCGCCGTCGCGCACTGCGCGGGTTTGCAGGCTGGCGAGATCGGAGCCGGTGTTCGGTTCGGTAAAAACGGCGGTCGGCAGCACCGCGCCCGATGCGATCGCCGGCAGCCAGCGCGCCTTCTGCGCGTCGGTGCCGTTGAGGCGGATCAGCTCGCCGGCGATTTCCGAGCGGGTGCCGAGCGAGCCGACCCCGATATAGGCGCGCGACAGCTCCTCGGAGACGATGCTCATCGCCGTCTTGCCGAGCCCGAGCCCGCCATGCTCTTCGGGGATTGTCATCCCGAAGACGCCGATCCGGGCGAGCTCTTCGATGACCGCGAGCGGGATCAGCTGGTCGCGGCGATGCCATTCCTGGGCATGGGGCGTGACTTCCCGCTCCGCGAAGCGGCGCACCTGATCGCGAATCATCTCCAGCGTCGGGTCATCGATGCCGACGTTGCCGAATACGCCTTCTCCGGCTTCGGCGAGCCGGGCTCCGAGCTGCAAACGGGCTGCTGGCGCGCCGGCCGACAGGCTTCCCGCCGCTCCGGTACGCAATGGCGCGATCTCCCCATCGTCGAGGCCGAGATCCTGAGGCCGCGCGAATTCGCCCTGCGCCATGGCAATGCCGCCGGCGAGTTGAGCGAGATATTCGCCGTAGGCGGTTTCGAGGATCAGCGCCTCGATCTCGCCGAGCTTTCCACCTTCGTCGAGACGCACCGCCCAGTTCCGCATCTGGCGTAGCGCCTCGACATAGCTCGCCATCCAGGCCAGCGCATGGGCGGCCAATTGTTCGGTGCCGAAGCGCTCAGGTTCGACTTTGCCCCCGGGCGCCACTCGGACGACGAGACGCGCCCGTCCGGCGGCGAGGAACAGCTCTGCTGCGCCGAGTGCCCGCCCGGTCCGGGCCAGCAGCGCTGCGCGCTCGGTCGGCATGGCCCCGAGGCGCGACGCCGATCAGTCGGGCGGCAATTGGTAGTGGTGCGGGTAGACGGTGTGGGCCATCGGGTCGGCGGCGGACATGACGTCCGAATGGGTCATCGACAGCGCCGCGATATCGTCCGAGATCGCGTTGAGGTTCTGAGTGTCGCTGGCCCGCTCCGGCGCGCCGATGATGCCGCAACCCACTGCAGTGGCGAGTAAAAGTACGACGAAGCCGAGCCGGATGGGGGTCATCAATCTCTCCGATCAGGAAAATAGCTCGTATGCTACTACGAATAGAACCACGACAAGCACCAGCGATGCCAGCAAAACGTAGCGCACCACGCCTTCCGTGCTGCCGGCGCGGGCCTCAGCACCGGTCGCTACCGGGCGTTCCGCCATTTGTCTTCTCCCGAAATGGTGCGTCTCTTTGACGAACGTAAGAGCAGAAGTTTTCGATCCGGGCAGCATGCCGATCGAAAGCGAGTTGACCGCGCCGGCCGACCGCCTTACATCTGGGGGTGTGGCTGAGATGACGATCCCTGGCCGGATTGGCCGGCGAATTACAATCCCGAACCCGCCGAGGGTTCGGGATCGATCGATTCGCCCCTTTCCTGCCGAGGACCAAGCTCATGCCGCCCCTTCTCGCGACCGTCGCTGACGACGATCTTTCCGTCACCGCCTGCTTCTCCGTTCACGCGCACGCCGAGCCCGGCGTGATGCCCCGCGTGTTGGAGCTGTTCGCCAAACGCGGTCTGGTCCCCTCCGCCTGGCACAGCACGGTTTGTGGAACCGATCGGGCCGAGCTGACGATCGACATACAAATGCGTGGGCTCGGCCGCGATCTGATGGACTACATCGCCGCATGTCTGCGGCAGATCGCCTATGTCGAGGTCGTGCTGACCTCGGAGCAGCTCGGCGCATCGGGCTGATCAGGGCTTTGGGCTGTCATGTCGTTCCGCGACCATATCGTTGCCTGCAACAACTACGACCCGGCTCGTGTGGTGCCGCTCTTTGCCGGCAACGACCGCGTGGGGCTGCTGCGGCATGATAACGCCGCAGCGCTGCGGCGATTTCCGGATGTCTTCGCGGTCGGTGACGACCGGGTCCGTCTGCTAGCCCGCGGCGATGTCGCGGCGGTCAGCGGTGCGGTCGACGCCGTGGTCGACGCGCTGGTCGCCGAAAAGCGGATCCCGAAATCGCGCAGCGAGACCTTTGATGTGGCGCCCCGCTGGGGTGCGCCAGTGGTGTTCCGTCTCGACCGTGGGGCCGTGCCGTTCTTTGGGACGCGCGCCTATGGCGTCCACGTCAACGGCTACCGCCGGAACGGGAGCATGCTCGATTTATGGGTCGGCCGGCGTTCCCCGCTTAAGAGTGTCGCTCCCGACAAGCTCGACAACCTTGTTGCCGGCGGTATCGGCAACGGGCACGGGCTGCAGGAAACCTTGCTGAAGGAGGGCGAGGAAGAAGCTTCGCTCCCGCGGGGTTTGACCAGCCGGGCGGTTCCGGTCGGCGCTGTCTCCTATCGCATGGAAAACGAGCTCGGCATCCGCGACGACGCGCTGTTCGTCTTCGATCTCGAAATGCCAGCCGATTTCGTGCCCAAGAACCAGGACGGCGAAATTGTCCATTTCCAGCTGATGCCGGCCGCGGCGGTCCTCGACCGGGTCCGCACGAGCGACGACTTCAAGTTCAACGTCAATCTGGTGATCCTCGATTTCGCGCTCCGCCACGGGATACTTCGGCCGAACGACCCGGAATATCTCGATGTCGCCACCGGCCTCCACCGCCCTCTCGATTAAAAGTGCCCCTCACCCGCCTCGCTGCGCTCGGCACCCTCTCCCGCACCCGCGGGAGAGGAGGGACCGAGCCCGCAGGGCTTGGTGGTGAGGGCCACACCCTCAATCAGTTACCGTCACCCTCAGCCATCGCGAGGACTTCGCTTGGGGTCATGCCCTGTTCCCGCATCGACCTGATCGTCGGCGCGCCCTCCCGCTTCGTGAGGCGGCGGCCGGCTGCGTCGGTCAGCAGCGGGTGATGGCGGTAGCGCGGGGTCGATAGGCCGAGCAATGCCTGTAGAACGCGATGGATATGCGTCGCTATCGCCAGATCCTCGCCGCGGGTCACCAAGGTTACGCCCTGGATCGCATCATCGACCGTGACCGCGAGATGGTAGCTCGCCGGGAACTCCTTGCGGGCGAGGACGACATCGCCGAGCAAGGCGGGGTCCACTGGCTCCCGGTGTTCGCTCTCGATAAAGACGAGCGGGCCGGTCAGCGCGAGCGCGCGGGCGAGGTCGAGCCGCAAGGCATAGTCAATTCCCGAGCGCAGCCTTGCAGCGACCTCATCGGAGCCGAGCCTGCGGCAGGTGCCGGGATAAGGCGGTCCGGCATCGCCGTGCGGGGCTCCGCCAGCCCGCGCGATCTCAGCCTGGATCTCGCGCCGCGTGCAAAAGCACGGGTAGAGCACATCCCGCGCATCGAGCCTGTCGAGCGCGCGCCGGTAGTCGTCGAAGTGCTCCGACTGCTTGCGCACCGGCCCGTCCCAGTCGAGACCGAGCCATGCGAGGTCCTCGAGGATCGCTGCGGCATACGCGTCGCGGCAGCGGGTTCGGTCGATATCCTCGAGACGGACCAAAAAGCGGCCCCCGTCGCGCCGCGCCGCGCGCCACCCCTCGAGCACCGAGCGGACGTGGCCGAGATGCAGGTAGCCGGTCGGGCTCGGCGCAAACCGTGTCACCGTCGGGCCGCACGGAGCGGCTACGGGTGACATTGGGGGCCCGTCTAGGCTAGGTTCCCGGGTCGCGCTTGCCATTCGAAGGATCGCGTCGATGATGCCTCGCCTGTCCGGACCGTCGCGCCCGCCCGCTTCGGGCGGCAAGCCGCGCCGTCTGGTCATCCTGCTGCATGGGCTCGGCGCGGACGGCAACGACCTGATCGGGCTCGCACCCTATTGGGCGAGGCTGCTGCCGGACGCCGAATTCCTGTCGCCCAATGCCCCGTTCCCTTGCGACACGGCGCCCTACGGCTATCAATGGTTCAGCTCGCAGGATCGCAGCCCGGCGGCGGTGTTGGGCGGGGTGCGGGCGGTTGCGCCGATCCTCGACGCCTTCATCGACGAGGCACTGGAGGAACGCGGCCTCGTCAGCCGCGAACTGGCGCTGGTTGGGTTCTCGCAAGGCACGATGATGTCGCTGTTCGTCGGCCTGCGCCGCGCCGAGCCGGTCGCCGGGATCGTCGGTTTTTCCGGCCGGCTTCTCGCTCCGGAATTGCTCGGCACCGAGCTGCGCTCGCGTCCGCCCGTGCTCCTGGTTCAGGGGACAGACGACCCGCTTGTTCCGTACAGCTCGCTCGCTGCGGCAGAAACGGTGCTGAAGGAAGCCGGTGTGCCGGTGCAGACCGCGACCTCGGTCGGCATCGGCCATTCGATCGATGACCAGGGGGTGCGGCGGGGCGGATTGTTTCTCAGGGACGTGCTCAGTGAGAGGAAGTCTTGACCACGCTGTCGCTCGACAGCAGCGGCTCGAGGACGCCCAGGATCCTGGGTGAATCCCATTCCGCTGCGCCTTCGACGCGGCCGCGCACCTTGCCTTCGCGGTCGATCAAAAGACTGGTCGGCAAGCCGCGTGCCGCGAAGGCGTGCCCGACCTCGCTCTTGGGATCGATATAAATCTTGACCGATTTGAGCCCGAGTTTGGCGATGAAAGGCTCGACGGCCTTGTTGCCGCCGCGGTCTTCGGATACCGCGAGCACCGTGATCCGCTCGCCGAGCCGCGACTGCAGCCGCTCGAGCGAGGGCATCTCGCGCAGGCACGGCTCGCACCAGGTGGCCCAGAGATTGACGAGGACCGGCTTCCCTTGCAGCTTCGAGAGTTCGACGGAACCGCCGGAAGGGTCGGCAAGCGAAATTGCGGGCGCCGGATACGGTTGTGGAGAGGGCACGAACTCGCCGAGCTTGGTTCGGTCGGGCATGTCCGCCTCGCCCTCGTCCGCGGCGCCTAGGGCAGGTGCGAGGAGAAGCACCAAAGCGGCAGCGAGCGTCCATTTCATCGTTTCGTCCTCTCGCTGCGTCCGGCAGAGCAGCCGATGACCGCCGCGAAGAAGCCGGCCAACTCGCTGTGGGGCGGCCGCTTTGCCGGCGGCCCGGCCGAGATCATGCGCCGCATCAATGCCTCGATCGAATTCGACAAGCGCCTCTATGCCGAAGACATCGCCGGCTCGAAGGCGCATTGCGCGATGCTGGTCGCCCAGAACATCCTGTCGCCGGAAGATGGCGCGGCGATCATCAAGGGTCTAGAGCAAATCAGGTTGGAGATCGAAGGCGGCAGCTTTGTGTTCAGCGCTGAACTCGAAGACGTTCACATGAATATCGAAGCGCGGCTCACCGAGCTGATCGGGCCGGCGGCGGGGCGTCTCCATACCGCGCGGTCGCGCAACGACCAGGTGGCGACCGATCTGCGGCTCTGGCTGCGCGGCGCGATCGACGGGCTCGATCTCGCAATGCGCGACGTGCAGCATGCGCTGATCGACCGCGCCGAAGCCGAGGCCGGCACGGTAATGCCCGGCTACACGCATCTGCAGATCGCCCAACCGGTGACTCTGGGCCATCATCTGCTGGCCTATGTCGAGATGCTCGGGCGCGACCGCGGCCGGCTCGCCGATTGCCGGCGTCGGCTCAACGAGTTGCCGTTGGGTGCAGCGGCCCTCGCCGGGACCTCCTTTCCGATCGATCGTCACACGACCGCGGCCGCGCTCGGCTTCGACCGTCCTGCCGCCAATTCGCTCGACGCCGTATCCGACCGGGACTTTGCGATCGAATTTCTCGCCGCGGCGGCGATCGCCGGCATGCATCTGTCGCGCTTCGCCGAAGAAATTGTACTTTGGTGCAGCAGCGAGTTCGGTTTCATTGGTCTCAGCGACGCATTCACGACCGGCAGCTCGATCATGCCGCAAAAGCGCAACCCCGATGCGGCCGAGCTGGTGCGCGCCAAGACCGGCCGGCTGAACGGGTCCCTCGTCGCCTTGCTGACGATGATGAAAGGCCTGCCCCTCGCCTATGGCAAGGATATGCAGGAGGACAAAGTCCCGGTCTTTGAGACTGTCGACGCGCTCGAACTCGGCCTGGCGGCGACGGCCGGTATGGTGCGCGACCTGCAGCCCTGCCGCGAACGCCTGCGCGATGCCGCCGAGCACGGCTTTGCGACTGCAACCGATCTCGCCGACTGGCTCGTACGCGCTGCGGGCCTGCCTTTCCGGCGCGCCCATCACGCGACGGGACAGATCGTCCAGCGCGCGGAAGCGCTGGGCTGCACGCTCGCCAAACTGCCGCTCGCCGAATTGCAGGCTGTGGAGCCGGCGATCACCGCCGCCGTCTATGATGCGCTCGATGCCACCCGGTCGGTAGCGAGCCGGACCAGCTTTGGCGGCACCGCGCCGGAGCAGGTCCGCGCCGCTGCAGCTGCGGCGCGCAAACGGTTTTTGGAATGAGCGGCGGATTGTCGAGGCTGAGACCCTCACCCACCCAGCTCTGCGGGCTGGGTTCCCCCTCTCTCGCAGTGCGGGACAGGGTTTGGTGTCGTAGCCTTGTGCCAGATCGCCCCTCTCCCGCACTGCGGGAGAGGGTGCCGAGCGCAGCGAGGCGGGTGAGGGTGCTCGCCGGAATTGCTCTATGCGTGTTCATTATGGCGCTGGCAGGGTGCGGCAAGCGGAATGCGCCCACCGCGCCGCCCGACGAACCCGACGCCTATCCGCGGCCGTATCCGAGTGAATGAAATTTTTCATTATCGCGGCGGCGAGCTCTACGCCGAAGAGCTGCCGGTGTCGCACATCGCCGCTGCCGTCGGCACCCCCTTTTACCTCTATTCGGCTGCCGGGTTCACCGCGCAGTACCGCCGATTTGCCGACGCGTTCCTACCCGAGCGGCCGCTGATCTGCTATGCGCTCAAGGCGAACTCGAACCTCGCCGTGCTCCGCCTCCTCGCCAGCCTTGGCGCGGGTGCCGATGTCGTCTCCGAGGGAGAGCTGCGCCGGGCGCTCGCCGCCGGTGTGCCGCCCGAGCGGATCATCTTCTCCGGGGTCGGCAAAACGGCGGCCGAGATGGGGATGGCGCTCGCCGTCGGCATCCATCAGATCAACGTCGAGTTGGTGCAGGAGCTGCGCCGGTTGAGTGAAGTCGCCAGCGCGCAGGGCCGCATCGCGCCGATCGCGATCCGGGTAAATCCGGATGTCGACGCCCATACCCACGCCAAGATTTCGACGGGACGGAAAGAGAACAAGTTCGGCATCGAGATTGACGAGGCGGTTGCCGCATACCAGCTCGCCGCTGAGCTTCCCGGCATCGAACCGGTCGGCCTTGCCGTGCATATCGGCTCGCAACTGACCGATCTCGAGCCGTACCGCCGCGCCTTCGAGCGGGTCCTGGAGGTCATCCTAGAATTGCGCGCTCTCGGGCTTTCCATCTCCCGCATGGATCTCGGTGGCGGCATCGGCATCCGCTACCGCGCCGAGCGCCCCCCGGAGCCGATAAGTTATGCGAACCTTGTGCGCGGCATCTTTGGCTCGCTCGGGCTCACCCTGGCGTTCGAGCCGGGCCGCGTGCTTACGGCGCCCGCCGGGCTGCTCGTCTCGCAGGTGCTCTACGTCAAGGAGGGCAGCACCAGGCGTTTCATCATCGTGGACGCGGCGATGAACGATTTGATCCGCCCCGCGCTCTACGATGCCTGGCACGACATCGTTCCGGTTCGCCTCCCCGCAGCCGGCGCTTCGCTCGCGCCGGCAGATGTTGTCGGGCCGGTGTGCGAAACCGGCGACACCTTTGCGGTCAACCGCGAGCTGCCGCCGTTTGCCGAGGGCGACTTTCTCGCCTTCACTGCGGCTGGAGCCTATGGCGCGGTCATGAGCATGACCTACAACAGCCGGCTGCTGGTGCCCGAGGTGCTGGTCTCGAAAGAGCGTTTTGCGATTATCCGGGCGCGGCCGAGCTATGATGCGCTGCTTTCTCTCGATACCATCCCCCAATGGCTCTCCGATACGGCCGAGGACCCCGTGCGGAAACGAGGTGTCGCATGACTGACCGCTCGTCGCTAACCGGTCGCCGCTTCGCGATGCGGCTGCGGCTCGCCCGTTTTGCGCTGGTTTGGGAACGGGTCTGGCCGCCATGCTGGCCGGCGCTCGCCGCGCTGGGCGCGTTTTTGGTGCTCGGCCTGTTCGACGTCCTGCCGAGCTTGCCCGGCCTCTTGCACGCCGCAGTTCTGATCGGCCTCGCCGCTGCTTTCGCGATCGGCTCGGCAGCGGCATTCGGCAAGACCGTCATTCCCGATGCCTCCTCCGCGCGCCGCCGTATCGAGCAGGCGAGCGGGCTGCAGCACCGGCCGCTGCAGGCTCTCGCCGATCGGCCGAGCGGACCGCTCGACGCGCCGACGGCGGGTCTGTGGGAGGCGCACAGGCGTCGCATGGAAGCAGCGGCCCGCCGACTGCGGATCGGACTGCCGCATGCCGGGTTTGCCGCACGTGATCCGTGGGGGTTGCGCGCCGTCCTGGCGATTCTGCTGCTGCTCGGCGTGATCGATGCCGGGAGCGACTGGCGGGATCGTCTCGTCCGGTCCGTTAGACCGGATGTTGCCGGCAAGTCGGGAATGGCCGCCGCAAGCCTCGACATCTGGGTGACGCCGCCTGAATACACCGGGCTGGCGCCGCAATTCCTGCGCCCCGGAACCGCGGAAACGCTGCGTATTCCGACCGGCAGCAAGCTGCTCGCCCAGGTGCATGGCGGCCAGGCGGTGCCGCGGCTCGCGATCGACGGAGAGAGCCGCGACTTCAACGCGGTCGACAAGCAGAACTTCCGGGCCGCGGCGACTTTGACATCCGGCAAGCAGCTCGCCGTAACGCAGGCGGGCTCCGCGCTCGGCAACTGGCTGATCGAGATCATCCCGGACAACCCACCCCAAATCGCCTTCGCAAAAACCCCGGAAGGCACGACGCATGCCGCTCTGCGCATCGATTATCAGGCAAGCGACGATTACGGGGTCGAATCGGCCAAAGCGGTGATCCGGCGCGAGGGCGGCAATCCTGAGGAAACGATCGAGCTCGACACGCCCTTGCCGGGGCTGCACCTGAAAGAAGCGCAGGCCACCAGCTATCACGATCTGTCGCCGCATCCCTGGGCCGGCTTGCCGGTCGAGATCCGGCTCGTTGCTACCGACGCGCTCGGCCAGACCGGCGAAAGCGAGCCGGTCCGGATGAAGCTGCCGGAGCGGAAATTCGAGCATCCGGTCGCCCGCGCGATCATCGACCAGCGCAAGGAACTGGTGACCGATCCCGGATCGCGCTTGGCGGTAGCAGATACGCTCAGCGATCTGCGCGAGCGGCCGCAGCTCTACCGGGACGATACCGTCGCCTTCCTCGGCATGCGCCTCGCCGAAGAGCGTCTGCGGATCAACGAGGACGCGAATTCCATAGCGGAAGTCCAGCAACTCCTGTGGGACACCGCTTTGCGCATCGAGGATGGACGGATGTCGCTCGCCGAGCGCGAGATGCGGCGCCTGCAGCAGGAGCTGCAGGATGCGCTCGCAAAAAGCGCGCCGGACGAGGAGATCGAACGGCTGATGAAGGAGCTGCAGCAGGCGCTCGACCGTTATCTGCAGGCGCTTGCCGAAAACATGGCGCGCAATCCGGACCAGTACCAGCAGCCGATCGACCCGTCCAAGGTGATCAGCAGCCGCGATCTGCAGAGCATGCTCGACCGGGCGCGTGACCTAGCCCGCAACGGCGCGCGCGACCAGGCGCGCGAGCTGTTGTCTCAGCTGCAGAACATGCTCGAAAACCTGCGCATGGCGAGACCCGGGCAGATGCCGCAACAGGGGTCGAGCGAGGCGCAGCAGATGATGCGCAACATGCGCGAGCTGATGCAGCGTCAGCAACAGCTGCTCGACCGCAGCTTTCGCGCCCAGCAGCAGCAGGGGCAGCAGGGCCAGCAGGGCCAGCAGGGCCGCATGGGGCAGCGCGGCCAGCAGCCCGGACAGCAAGGGGGCGACCAGCCGGACCCCAACGCCCAGCTGGGCGACGCCGCTGGCCAGCAGGAAGGGCTGCGCCGCATGCTCGGCGAGATGATGCGCCGGCTCGGCGATGGGCTGGGCGACATCCCCGAGCCTTTGGGCCGTGCCGAACGGGCGATGCGCGACGCCACCGAGGCATTGCAGCGCCGCCAGCCCGGCGAGGCGATCGGCCCGCAGACCGAGGCGCTCGACCAGTTGCAGCAGGCGGCGCGCGATTTCGCCCAGCAGATGCAGCGCCGCATGCAAGGCCAATGGGGCAACCCGAATGACGACGAGGTCGGCGCCACCGACGGGACGCCGCGCGACCGGGTCGAGCGGGATCCGCTCGGGCGTCCGCTGTCGAATAACGGGACTTACGATCAAGGGGACGTCAAAATCCCCGACCAGAATACTCTGCAAAAAGCGCGCGAGATTCTGGACGAACTGCGCCGCCGTGCCGGCGAGCGCTTTCGTCCGGAAATCGAGCTCGACTACATCGATCGCCTACTGAAGAGATTTTAATCTTGACTGAAGGCGAGTGCTCGCCTTCAATCGATCGACCTTTCTCCTCGTCATGTCCGGCTCGCACCGGGCACCCTGCAGACCCTGCCCGTTAACGGAATTGCCGGTGATCCCGGTGAATCCTGTTTTCAGGTATTGCACGAGAACTGAAGAGGCGATGGATCGTCGACTGTTTCTATCCTTGATGACCGGATTTGCCGCGGCGTGGCCGTCGATGGCGCGCGCGGTTGCGCGCCCGCCAATGGCCCTGCGCCGGCTGCGCCTTGTCAACTGCCATACCGGCGAGACGTTCGATGGGGCGTACCGCAACGACCAAGGCCCGATCCCCCGGGTCATCGACGAGCTTTGTGTCTTCTTGCGCGACCACCACTCCGGCGAAAAAACGCAGATCGATGTCGGGGTCATCGATTTCCTGGCCGATGTCATGGATTCGGTCGGCCAGACCAAAGCCACCATATTATCGGCCTATCGCACGGCCGAAACCAACGCGATGCTCGCCCGCACCATGTTCGGCGTTGCCGAGCACAGCCAGCATATCGTCGGCCGCGCCCTCGACATACGTGTCGACTCGAATCTCTCCGAGGCGATGACGAAGGCCCGCGCGATGGAGAGGGGCGGCGTCGGGTGGTACCCGCATTCGGGCTTTATCCACATCGATACCGGACCGGTGCGGAATTGGACTCTTGACGAGCGCGGGCTCGACGGCCTCCTGCTGTTCGATGGTCAGCGCCTGCGGATGGTGGGCAAACCTGGCGAGGGAAACAATCGGATGCTGCTCGGCGGTGGTGCATGGGAGCCGCTGACGGTGACCGAACGGCTCGGACTGCAGCGCCAGCTCGCCCGCGCGGAATTCATTGCCCGCACCAGAAGCCTGCGCCTCAACCCGTGACGACGGCGCCGATCAGCTTGCCGACACCGTAGGTCACGCCGGCGGCGGCGAAGCCGATCAGCAATTGGCGTAGTCCCGAGAACCATACCCCGAGCCCGGTGAACAAGGTTGTGCCGGCGCCGATCAGGAACAGCGCCAATCCGCTGGCCGCGAGGCTGGCGATCGCTGCCGGCGACCCCGCCAGCACGAAATAGGGGGCGACCGGGAAGATCGCGCCGATTGCGAACAGCAGGAAGGAGGTCCCGGCGGCCGCCCAGGCCGAGCCGCCGAGCTCGTCCGGGTCGATCCCGAGCTCCTCGCGAACGAGCGTGTCGAGGGCGGTCTCCTTGTTGGCGATCAGGCGCTGCGCCAGCGCTTTGGCCTGGTCGGCGGGGAGCCCCTTGGCCTGATAGATCAGCGCCAGCTCTTCTTCTTCCTCTTCGGGCACCTGCTCCAGCTCGTCGGCCTCGGTCTTGATTTGCCGCTGATAGGATTCGCGGGTCGTGCTGACCGACAGCCATTCTCCCAAAGCCATCGAGCAGGCGCCGGCCAACAGGCCCGCGAGGCCCGTCACCAGGATCGCGTGCGGCGCCAGGTCCGCGCCGGCCACGCCCATGACGAGGCTCAGATTGGAGCACAGCCCGTCATTGGCGCCGAGCACGGCTGCGCGCAGCGCATTGCCGCCCAGGGCGCGATGCCGGCCCTCCAGTCGCGCAATCGTCGCGCCGCTGAACGAGCCCGGCGACTTTGCCGCCAGCGCCTCGATGATACGGGCGTGCGAGCGCTCGGCCGCGGGTAGCCCGCCGGCAATGGCTTCCGGCTGGGTGTCATAGGTGCCGCTGTCCAGCTGCTCGAGCGTATTGATGCTCGGCAGGACGAACGCCGGACCGAAACGGCGCGCCAGCCAAGCGAGGCTCCGCGTCCGGAAGCTCGGCCGCAAGCTCGGCACGCGTTGGCCGATCGCACCGATCTTGCGCTTCCAGAACTCGGCATGCGCCTCCTCGACGGCGCCGAGGCGAGCATAAACCTGCGCCAGCTCGGGGTTCTTCTCGCTCTGCGACAGCGTTCGGTAGAGCGAGGCGCTGTCCACTTCGCCTTGCAAATTGGCGGTGTAGCGCTGGCGTGGATCTTCCTCGGGCATCTTTACAGTCTTTGAAAAAGGTCTGTCCGCCGGGTCCGGCTCACAAGCGCACGCTCCTTACCCTCTCCCACCGCCGGCCGGCGGGAGAGGGCAGGGTGAGGGGGGCCGCCGAGCCGGTTTGCGGCATTGCCCACCTCACCCTCCCATCGCTGCGCGACGGGGCCCTCCCTCTCCCCCCGGAAGGGCGGAGAGGGGCTCACCCGGGTGCAAGTATTACCTGTTGCAAGTAGGACTTCAATTTGGGCGAGAAATTTAGAGGCTGACGAGCTTGCCGGGGTTCATGATGTTGGCGGGATCGAAGGTGCGCTTCACCCGGCGCATCAGCTCGATCTCGACCGGCGATTTGTAATGAGTGATCTCGTCGCGCTTGAGGCGGCCGACGCCGTGCTCGGCGCTGATCGACCCGTGAAGCTTACGCACGACACTGTGGACGATGTCGTTGAACTCCTGCCAACGCGCTAGATACGCCGTGGTATCGGCGCCTTCCGGCTGGGTCAGGTTGAAGTGGATATTGCCGTCCCCTACGTGGCCAAAAGCCATTGGCCGGATGCCGGGCAGCCTTTCGGTCACCCCGGCGGTGGCGCGGATGATGAAGTCGGCGACCCGGCTGACCGGTACCGAGACGTCATGCTTGATCGAGCCCGAATAAAGCTGCGCCTCGACGATCGCCTCGCGGATCTTCCAGAGTTCCTTGCCTTGCGGCCCGCTCTCGGCGATGACGCCGTCAGCGACCAGATCCTCTTCGAGCGCTGTTTCGAGCAGCCGTTCCAAAAGCGCACGGATGCCGCTCTCGGTCTGGCTGGACGACATTTCGAGCAAGACGTACCAGGGATGGGGCGCTGCCAGCGGATCGATCGTCCCGGGCACGTGGACCAGCGCCAAATCAAGCGCGGCGCGCGGGATCAGCTCGAACGCGGTCAGCTGATCCGCGGTCGCGGCGCGGGCATGGGCAAAGAGCGTCATCACGTCCTCGACCCCCGCGAGCCCGAGAAATGCGGTCTCGACTTCGCGCGGTTTCGGAAAGAGCTTTAGGGTCGCGGCGGTGATGATCCCGAGCGTGCCTTCGCCACCGATGAAGAGCTGCTTCAGGTCGTAGCCGGTATTGTCTTTGCGCAGGCCGCGCAGGCCGTCCCAGATCCGCCCGTCCGGGAGCACGACCTCGAGGCCCAAGGTCAGCTCGCGCGTATTGCCGTAGCGCAATACCGCGATGCCGCCGGCATTGGTCGACAAATTGCCGCCGATCTGACAGCTGCCCTCGGCGCCGAGGCTGAGAGGGAACAGCCGGTCGGCCTCGGCGGCCGCCTCCTGTAGATGCGCCAAGATGCACCCGGCCTCGACGGTCATCGTGAAATTTACCGGGTCGATCGCGCGTATGCGGTTCATGCGGCCGAGGGCGAGGACGATGTTATGCCCGTCCTCGGGCGGGACGCCGCCTCCGACGAGGCCGGTATTGCCGCCTTGCGGCACCATCGGCAGCCCGGCTTTGGCGCAGATCCGCACCACCGCTGCGACCTCCTCGGTCGATGCGGGCCGAACCACAAGGCGGGTGGCGCCGCGCCAGAGGCGCCGAGCCTCGATGAGGTATGGTTCCTGATTCGCACGTTCGGCGATCCAACCGCGGGGCCCCACTGCCGCCTTGATCCGTTCCAGCGCCGCCTCGATGTCCATTCTCCGCCCCTTAAACCTGCAGCCGCCATTTAAGGGTTTCCCCGGCGTGAAAGGGGACGACGGCATTATCGCCTTCTCCGATTAGCTGCGGCACCACGAAGGGTTCCCGCCGTAACGTGATCCGGGCATCGTTTGGCGGGAGGCGATAGAATCGCGGTCCGTTGAGCGAGGCGAACGCTTCGAGCCGGTCGAGCGCCGCTTCCTGCTCGAACACCTCGGCGTAGATCTCCAACGCGCACGGGGCGGTGAAGATGCCGGCGCAGCCGCACGCTGTCTCCTTGGTGGTAAACGCGTGCGGCGCGCTGTCGGTGCCGAGAAAGAATCTCTGGTTGCCCGATGTTGCGGCCCGGCGCAGGGCCAACCGATGCTTCTCGCGCTTGGCAATCGGCAGGCAGTAGAGATGTGGGCGGATCCCGCCGGCAAAGATGGCGTTGCGGTTGATCACGAGGTGATGCGCGGTGATCGTCGCCGCCAGGTTCGGGCCGCCCGAAATTATGTAGTCCACCGCCTCTTCGGTCGTGATGTGCTCTAGCACGATCCGCAATTCGGGCAGCCGTCGCCGCAGCGGATCGAGCACCCGGTCGATAAACACCGCCTCGCGGTCGAACACGTCGACCTCCGGGTCGGTTACCTCGCCATGGATCAACAGCGGCATGCCGAGCCCGGCCATGCATTCGAGCACCGGTGAGATGCGGTCGTAATCGGTTACCCCAAAGGCCGAATTGGTGGTCGCCCGCGCGGGGTAGAGCTTGACCGCGGTGAACACTTCTTCCCGAAAGCCACGGGCGACCTCTTCCTGGACCGTCGTGTCGGTCAGATAGCAGGTCATCAGCGGCACGAAATCGCTACCCCTCGGGAGAGCCGTTAGGATGCGCCCGCGGTAGGCGCGCGCCGCCGCTGCGCCCGTCACCGGCGGCACCAGGTTGGGCATCACGATTGCGCGGGCGAATCGGCGGGCGGTGTACTGAAGTACCGTCGTGAGCATCTCATCGTCGCGGAGATGGACATGCCAATCGTCCGGACGGCGCAATGTTATAGTCTCAGCGGCTTGTGGCATCTACCTTCTCCGCTTCCGGGCTTCTCCGCTTCCGGGACCCAACATTAGATGCGTCGCCCCGATTTTAATAGCACTCTGCCCTGGAGAGTGCTAAACCCTTGAGGCAGGGCGAGGCCACCCGAGGCCTCGTCGAGGGCGGCGCCGTCGCTGCTTAAATCGACCGAAAGGGAAACGAGCATGGCTGCTAAGGATGTAAGGCTCGGCACGGACGCGCGCGAGCGGATGCTGCGCGGCATCGACACTCTAACCGATGCGGTCAGGGTGACGTTGGGGCCGAAGGGGCGCAATGTCGTTCTCGACAAGAGCTACGGCGCGCCGCGGATCACCAAGGACGGGGTTACCGTCGCAAAGGAGATCGAACTCTCCGACAAATTCGAAAACATGGGCGCGCAGATGGTGCGCGAGGTTGCCAGCAAAACGAGCACGGTCGCGGGCGACGGTACGACGACTGCGACCATTCTCGCCCACGCGATGGTGCGCGAGGGTGTCAAAGCGGTGGCGGCCGGGATGAACCCGATGGATCTCAAACGCGGCGTCGACATGGCCGTCAACGCGGTTGTCAAAGACTTAGAGAAGCGCTCGAAAAAAGTCTCGACCAATGACGAGATCGCGCAGGTCGGCACAATCTCGGCGAATGGCGACCCCGAGATCGGCCGGATGCTCGCAGAGGCGATGAAGAAGGTCGGCAATGAGGGCGTCATCACGGTCGAGGAGGCCAAGTCGCTCGAAACCGAGCTCGACGTTGTCGAGGGGATGCAATTCGACCGCGGCTATCTGAGCCCGTATTTCATCACCAATGCCGAAAAGATGATCGCCGAGCTCGACGACCCCTACATCCTCTTGCACGAGAAGAAGCTCTCCAGCCTGCAGTCGCTCTTGCCGATCCTTGAAGCAGTCGTGCAGAGCGCCCGGCCCTTGCTGATCGTCGCCGAAGACATCGAGGGCGAGGCACTCGCTACCCTTGTCGTCAACAAGCTGCGTGGCGGCCTCAAGGTGGCGGCAGTGAAGGCGCCGGGCTTTGGCGATCGCCGCAAGGCAATGCTGGAGGACATCGCCGCGCTGACCGGTGGTGAGGTGATCTCCGAAGATCTCGGCATCAAGCTCGAGAACGTTACCCTCGACATGCTCGGCCGCGCCAAGCGTGTGCGCATCGACAAGGAGAACACGACAATCATCGACGGCGCCGGAAAGAAGGAAGACATCACCGCGCGAATCAATCAGATCAAGGCGCAGATCGAGGAGACGACCTCGGATTACGACCGCGAGAAGCTGCAGGAGCGACTGGCCAAGCTTGCCGGCGGCGTAGCGATCATCCGGGTCGGCGGCGGCACTGAGGTCGAGGTGAAAGAGCGCAAGGACCGCGTCGACGACGCCATGCACGCCACCAAGGCCGCGGTCGAGGAAGGTATAATTGCGGGCGGCGGCGTGGCGCTGCTTTTTGCGAGCAAGGTTCTGGCTGCGCTGAACCCCGCCAACAACGACCAGAAGGTCGGCATCGAGATCGTCCGCAAGGCCATCCAGTCGCCGGTGCGGCAGATCGCGGAGAATTCCGGAGTTGAGGGTTCTATCGTCGTCGGCAAGCTGACCGACAAGGACGACCCGAATTTCGGCTTCGACGCGCAGTCGGGCGAGTACAAGGACATGGTCGCCGCGGGGATCATCGATCCGACCAAGGTGGTGCGGGTAGCACTGCAGGACGCCGCCTCGGTTGCGGGGTTGTTGATCACCACCGAGGCGATGGTCGGCGACCGGCCGGAGCCCAAGAGCGCGGCCGGTATGCCACCCGGCGGCATGGGCGGCATGGGCGGCATGGATTACTGAGCTCCAGCTGCCGGGCCCCCAATCAGTTGCTGGCGATGAGCGATGGTCCCGACAACGACAAGCTCGCCGGCGACATGATCGACGTTCATGGGAGGGAGGCGGCCACCGTGGCGCGGGAGAATGCCCGTGCCGCGGCGCTCGCCGGTCAACCGACGCAAGCGAAATACTGGATTCGGGTGCTCGGGATAGTCCAGCGGCAGCAAGCCGGCAAGGTATCGGCCCTCCGGGCCACCGGCGAAGCGCCCCCGGAAACATCGCGCAGAAAATAAGAATATCAGGGGCGCCGTATGTCCATGATCGTGTGGATACTGCTGGGGCTGGGGCTTGGCCTGATCGCGAGCAAGATCGTCAGCATCACGGGCGAGGGCACCGTCGTCGACATTCTGCTCGGGATCGTCGGCGCAGTCGTCGGCGGGTGGCTGTTCAACCTTTTCGGCGGCACCGGCGTGACCGGTTTCGACATCGACAGCATCTACAGCGCCGCTGCCGCCGTCATCGGCGCCATCATTCTTCTGGCTCTCTACCACGCCTTCTTCCGCCGCCGCATGCTATGATTTCGTCGGACCGGTCCGGCTAGACCATCCGCGTTCGGAGAACCACTATGAACGGAGAACCACCATGAACAAGGACCGTATCGTCGGCGCCGCCAAGACCGTGGCCGGCAATATCAAACAAGGGCTAGGTAAGGCGGCCGGCGACCAGAAGACGGTAGCGGACGGCAAGACGGAAGCCGCCGAGGGAAAGGTTCAGAATGCCGTCGGCGGCATCAAAGACACAATCCGGAACATCAGTAAGAAAAGGTGAAAGGGCGAAGCATAGCTGGCAACCGGCTTAGTGAGAAGGTAAGAACCGAGAGATAGGACAATGTTACAAATTCTACTTGTGCTCCTCCTCGTGCTGGTACTGCTTTCATTCTTCGGCGGTTTACCGAGGCTACGTGCCTTCCCATTTCGGCTATGGGGCGGCGGCAAGATGCTGCCAGAGTTCAAATACGCTGCGGGCTGATCCCTGCCAGAGCTGCTGAATTAGGAACGGGCCGGGCAGAACGATGTCGGACGGAGGAAAATGATGAGCAAGCCCTCTTTGGAGGCGCGCGTGACAAAGGCCGGGGAGGCAATCGGCGAGCGCGTACAGAGCGCCACGGCTACTGCTGCAGCAGCGGCCGGTCAGGCCCAAGAAATCGTTGCGGATGGTACCGCGATGGCGGCTGGCCGGGCGAAAAAAGTGCTGGACGACGCGGGCGAAGCCGCAAAGCAAGCTTGGTCGCAAGCGGGCGGGGTGGCGGAGGACGTCGTGGATGCGGGTCGTCGTGCGACCGGTTCCCTTTCGAGGCAGATCGGCGAGAACCCATTGACCGCGGTTTTGGTCGGGTGCGCACTCGGCTACGTTGCGGGCTGGTGGATTCACGGACGACGGTAGACTAAGAAAGAATCTCAACGGAGGAGCGGATGGACCTGATTCTGATTATTATCATATTGGTCCTCCTCTTCGGAGGCGGTTTCGGCTATCGCCGGTGGGGATATAGTGGCGGCATCGGTATCGGCGGTATTCTGCTGATCGTGCTCGTCGTCTATTTGTTGCTCGGACGCGGAAGATTCTGATTTTTCGCCATCCCGTGCGAGGCGGCCGTTAAGGCTGCTGAATTTCTGGTCAGGCGCTCGGCGCAGGCGGCGGAAATGGCAAGCACCAAGTCAATCCTCGGGACCACCAATGCGTCGCGTGTTGCGCTCCTCCTTTCACAGAACGCTGGCCCGTGCCCCGCAACAAGCCACATGGCGGACTATATTTTAGAATGCTGCCACCCGCAGCCGCATCTACGGGAATAGCGTCCGGGACGCACCGTCGGGCGAGTACAAGGACATGGTCGCCGCCGGGATCATCGATCCGACCAAGGTGGTGCGGGTCGCGCTTCAGGATGCCGCCTCGGCTGCGGGGCTGTTGATTACCACCGGGGCGATGGTCGGCGACCGGCCGGAGCCGAAGGGCGCGCCGGGTATGCCACCCGGCGGCATGGGTGGTATGGGCGGCAGGATTACTGAGCTCCAGCTGCCGGGCTCCCGACCAGGTGCTGGCGATGAATGATGGTCGCGACGACGACAAGCTCGCCGGCGACATGATCGACGTTCACGGGAGCGAAGCGGCCACCGTGGCGCGGGAGAATGCCCGCGCCGCGGCGCTCGCCGGTCAACCGACGCAAGCAAAATACTGGATCCGGGTGCTCGGGATCATTCAGAAGCAGCAAGCTGGCAAAGCATCGGCTATTCGGACCTTACTGTCGTGATCTCCTCGGTCACCACAGTAAAGCTGCTGAGCGTGTTCGGACCAAAGGTCGTGCTGATCGCGACATCTGCCGCGTCCCGCCCGCGGGCGATCAGCACCCGGCCGATTCGCGGTATGTTGTGGCGTGCGTCAAACGTGTACCACTGACCGCCGACATAGGCTTCGAACCAGGCCGAGAAATCCATGGGCGCGTCCGAGACTGGCACCCCGATATCGCCCAGATAACCGGTGCAGTACCGCGCCGGGATGTTCATGCAGCGACAGAACGCGACCGCCAAATGGGCGAAATCCCGGCAGACGCCGGTGCGATCGCAGTAAGCTTCCCAAGCCGTCCTGGTGGCGCGGGCATGTTCGTAGCCGAAAGCAATGTGCCGGTGAACGTAATCGCAGATGGCCTGGACACGGGCCCAGCCGAGCGGTGTATTGCCGAACAGCGACCATGCGATGTCGGCTAACCGGTCGGTCTCGCAATAGCGGCTGCCGAGCAGGAACATCAAGGCTTCGTCGGGCAGATCCTCCACTGCGTGCTGCAGTGTCTCGCTGGCGATCACATCGGGTTCGCCCTTGTCTTTGACGATCCCGCGGGCAGAGAGCTTGGTTTTTCCGGTCGGCGCCACAATCCGATTGCACCAGTTACCAAAGCCGTCTCGATAGGCGCGGATCGGGATCGAGGGGCTGGTCACGAGGTAATCCGGCACCACCATGTCGGATATGCGCGTGTAGTGGACGTTCAACATCAGCAGCATCGGCGTCGGCTGCGGGCAATCATAGACCAGTTCGTAGCCTACCCCGATCTGCATCATTCTCTTTCCCTCCAATTCGTAGTCGCCGGGCGACTACCGACGATGGCAAGCAGCGACCCTGTTGCGCGAAGAAGAGCGCAAGAGGCGTCATATCGGGAACCCCATTTTCGAGCGGGCATGTTCCTGGATATCCTCTAGACCGTGAGGGCCTCCGTTAGGAAACACTAGCTGGACGCCGAGCGGCGGGTAGGCAGGAGAACCCGATGGCGAACCGTGCCGGCAGCACCGATAGTTCCAGCGAGGTCATTCCGGCCGGGCACGCGGCTTTGACCGCAAACCAGGAGCTCGGGGAGGCCGCGCCGGATCGACCCACTGGGCTCCCCGCGCTGAGCCTCGCCGCACTCGGCGTCGTCTTCGGCGATATCGGCACAAGTCCGGTCTATACCTTTCGTGAGTGCTTCAATCCCGAGCATGGCCTTCCCCTCGATCCAGAACACGTCCTTGGCGTTCTGTCGATGATTTTCTGGGCGTTGATTATTGTCGTCACGGTTAAATACGTCCTCTTGATAATGCGCGCCGACAACCAAGGCGAGGGCGGCATTCTTGCTTTGCTGGCCCTCGCCCTGGCGAAGGCACAAAGCGAGCGCTCGCGTAATTTCATGGTGTTGCTCGCCCTCGGCGGCGCCGCGCTGTTCTACGGCGACAGCATGATCACGCCGGCGATTTCCGTGCTCAGCGCGGTCGAAGGTATTGGCGTTGCGACGCCGGCGTTGAACCGTTTCGTGCTGCCGGTGACCATCGTTGTGCTGCTAGCGCTTTTTATTTCTCAAAAGAGCGGGACCGGACGCGTCGGCAGCATCTTCGGCCCGGTGATGGTCTTATGGTTCGCCGTCATCGCGATAATCGGAGTATTGGAAATCGCCGCAATGCCGCGCGTGCTCGAAGCCTTGAACCCCGCGCACGCGGCCCGCATTTTTATCGCCACGCCGGGTGCCGGCTTCGTCGTGCTCGGAGCCGTCGCGCTCGCTATTACCGGCGGCGAGGCGCTCTACGCCGACATGGGCCATTTTGGCCGGTTTCCTATCAGGCTGGCGTGGTTTGCGGTAGTGCTTCCCGCTCTCGTCCTCAATTATTTCGGACAAGGCGCGCTGATCCTCGGGGACAAAGCGGCAATCGACAATCCGTTCTTTCGGATGGCGCCCGCTTGGGGCTTGTTCCCGCTGGTGCTGTTGTCGACCGCGGCGACGGTAATCGCATCGCAGGCGGTGATCTCCGGCGCGTTCTCGCTGTCGCGGCAGGCAATTCAACTCGGTCTGATGCCGCCCCTCGATATCTTTCAGACCTCGACCCGCGCCCATGGTCAGATTTATATCGGGCAGATCAATTGGCTGCTGCTGATTGCGGTTGTCGCTCTGGTTCTGGGTTTCCAAAGCTCGAGCGCACTCGCCTCGGCCTACGGCTTTGCAGTCACCGGGACGATGGCAATCACGACGGTCCTCGCCGCAGCCGTCATGCGCGGCGTCTGGCGTTGGCAATGGCCGACAATCGCCGTCGTGCTGGTGCCGATCATGACCGTCGACCTTGCGCTATTCGGGGCCAATGCCTTGAAGATCCCGAGCGGCGGCTGGTTTCCTCTGGTGATCGGAATTGCGGTATTTACGATCCTAACCACCTGGCGCACGGGACGCCGGCTGGTGCGGATTCAGTTGGCGAGCGAGGCCGTGTCGCTCGCCTCCTTTCTCGCCACCTGCGACGAGGCGCCGGAAGCCCGCGTTTCGGGCACCGCGGTTTTTCTCACCACCCAGACCGAAGACGTGCCCGTAACCCTCCTGCGCAACCTCAAGCACAACAAGGTGTTGCACCGGACGGTGCTGCTGGTTCGCGTCGTCACTGAGAACATCCCGCGAGTGGCGGGTGCGGACCGGATCAAGGCACGCGAGCTCGGCAGCGGCTTTTGGCAGATCGAAGCGCATTTCGGCTTTGCCCAGACGCCGAACGTCCCGCGGGAGCTGCAGCGGGCGAAAATCCCGGAGCTGGAACTCGATCCGAGCCAGATTTCCTTCTTCGTCGGGCGCGCGAACGTCAAATCTAGCCCGCGGCCCGGAATGGCCCGGTGGCGCGAGCGCCTCTATTCCGCCTTCGCACGCGTCGCCACGCGGTCGCCCGATTTTTTCCACATCCCGCCGGACCGCGTCATCGAACTCGGCACCGAGGTGGAGATATGACCGTGGTATTTTTTACGATGAAAGAAACATCAGCTTCGTATCGGGAGATCTTGGAAATACCTGAAAAATATCTTGCCTGTACGAAAAAAGTTACAATATATAGGCGCAGAGAATTGGTCTGCCGCGCAAAATTCTGTGCCACGGAATGACGTGTGGCTTATCAGATGAAGTCCTAGGTGCCCTGTCGGGTAGCAGACGAGTTCTCTCTCAGGGCCGCAATTGTCGGCTGAGACCAGGGCTGTTATGGCGTTATCCGCGCGGTTTTCGCTGCTCCATTCTGATCTGAACGATTTTCTCTTCGCCCCGGTTGGCGAAGAGCAAAACGGAGTGACGCTCAGCGTTGTCTCGGCGTTGACGCGGCTTGGCCTGGATCCTTGGGAAGAAGCCGCCCGGCTCACCCCTTTGCCGAAGCCTCGTGCAGCCGAGGCGCTGGCGCGACTGATTGCCCGGTTGCCCATCAGTCGAACGCAATCATCGGACGATCTGGCCATCAGCCAACGGCTGGTCGAGCTTTTGCCGCACAAGAAAACGGCACCTTCAGAGAGGCGGGTGGTGGGTGCGGGGCAGAAGAAATACTGGCAGGCGATGACCTTGCTCGCCGGCCTTGCCCTCGGCGCCGCAATCCTCTTCAGCGCGTTGTGATCTGGCGTTCACCAAGCGCCGATGTTGAACTCCCAACTAAAGCCTAGCTCGAGCGATGCGTCGCGAGCGCGTCGTGCTCGATCCGGAGGAATTAGCATGTCAGAGCACAAATACCAAATCGGCCAGGCCGTGGAATTTTTCCCGGAGCGGGGCGTCGAGCACACGGCCAAGGGCCGCTTCAAAATCGTTCGCTTGTTCCTCGGCGAAGGCAATGCGCCCCGCTACCGAATCAAGCATGAGGTAGACGGGCACGAGCGAATGGTCGGCGAAGGCGAGCTGGGCCCGCGCTAGTCGCACTCCCCTGCCCGATCCGGAAATCCCAATTCCAGATAGACCGATCGCGAGGACTGCAAGAACGGCGAATAACAGCCACGGAACAGGGAGGATTCTCGCTGTTCCGTAATCGCCCGAGGGGACGCAGGCCCAGGATTTCTGCCGAAAACGGGACGCCGCTGGCTGATAATGCGCCGCCAATAACAGCGAAAGCAGCCAGCACCGCTGTGCTCCCCCGGTGCGCTCCAAGGTGCCCTGCTCCCAAAAAAGCTAGGCGGCCCCATATCATCGTGGAGAGGCGCGGGCGGGCTTGCTATCGTTGGCCGCTGGGATTGTGGAGGGTGGCATGAGCGGGTGCATCGTCGGTTGGGCGCACAGCAAATTCGGCAAGCACGAGGGTCGGGACGTCGAGTCGCTGATCGTCGAGGTGGCGCAGGCGGCGCTGGCCGATGCCGGGGTCGCGGCAGCCGACATCGACACGATCTATCTCGGCACGATGAACGGCGGCTTTGTTCGCCAGGAGTTTCCGGCTTCGCTGGTGTTTCAGGCCGACCCCGCGCTGCGCTTCAAGCCGGCGACGCGGGTCGAGGACGCCTGCGCCACGGGCTCGGCTGCGATCCACCAGGGTCTGAACGCGATCGCCGCCGGCAGAGCTCGGCTGGCGCTTATCGTCGGCGTCGAGAAAATGACTGAGGTCTCCGGCGCGCAGGTTGGCGATATCCTGCTCGGCGCCTCCTACCGCAAAGAAGAGGACGCAATCGAAGGCGGTTTTGCCGGGATCTTCGGAAAAATCGCCCAGAGCTATTTCCAGCGTTATGGCGACCAGTCCGATGCACTGGCGCGGATCGCCGCCAAGAACCACAGGAACGGCGTCGCCAATCCGCTCGCCCAGATGCAAAAAGATCTCGGCTACGAATTCTGCCGCACGGTTTCGGACAAGAACCCGATCGTCGCCGGCCCGCTGAAGCGCACCGATTGCTCGCTGGTCTCGGACGGTGCCGCCGCGGTCGTGCTCGCCGATACGGCGACCGCGCTCAGCATGAAGAAGGCGGTCATTTTCCGCGCCGCCGAGCAGATCAACGACTTTCTGCCGATGAGCCGGCGCGACATCGTCGCCTTCGAAGGGCCGGAACTTGCCTGGAAACGCGCGCTCACCGCCGCTCGGCTCGGGCTGGACGACCTCGACCTGGTCGAAACCCATGACTGCTTCACGATCGCCGAGCTGATCGAATACGAGGCGATGGGGTTGACGCCAAAAGGCGAAGGCGCGCGGGCCATTCTCGAAGGGTGGACCGAAAAGGACGGCAAGCTGCCGATCAACCCGTCGGGCGGGCTCAAATCGAAGGGTCACCCGATCGGCGCAACCGGCGTGTCGATGCATGTGCTGGCGGCGATGCAGGTGACCGGCCAGGCCGGGGGCATCCAGGTGCCTGATGCCGCGCTCGCCGGCGTCTTCAACATGGGCGGCGCCGCGGTCGCCAATTTCGTCAGCATCCTCGAGCCCCTTCGCGCTTGACGGCCCCTCCGCTTGGTGGGTGAGGGTTGCGATGGGGCGGCTCAGGTTTCGGTTGGGGCGCATCGCTGCCCCACTGGCCGTGGGAGCGGCGGCGCTCGCTGTCTGGGAGACCATCGTCCGCGCCGAGGGCATACCGCCTTACATTCTCCCGGGCCCGCTGCTGATCGCGCAGACCTTGTGGACCGACGGGCCGAGCCTCATGGGCTCGCTGCTGGTGACCTTGCGCATCACTCTGGCGGCACTGGCGGCGGCGGCCATTCTCGGCGGCGGGATCGCGCTGTTGTTCTCCCTCTCGCGCATCCTCGCGCTGAGCCTTTTTCCCTACGCGGTGATCCTGCAGGTCACGCCGATCGTCGCAATTGCGCCGTTGATCATTATCTGGGTGCGGGAGCCGTTTCTCGCCCTCCTCGTCTGCGCCTGGATCGTCGCGTTCTTTCCGGTCGTCGCGAACACGACGGTCGGGCTCAACAGCGCCGACCGGAACTTGCTGGCACTTTTCCGGCTCTATGGCGCCTCGACCGGCAAGACATTGCGCTACCTGAAATTACCGACGGCGCTGCCCTATTTTCTCGCGGGGCTGCGGATCAGCGGCGGCCTCGCGCTCATCGGCGCTGTCGTCGCCGAATTCGTCGCCGGCACGGGAGGAACCGAGACCGGGCTTGCGTTCCGCATCCTCGAAGCGGGCTACCGCCTGGCGATCCCGCGCCTTTTCGCCGCCCTCTTCCTGCTCTCGGTAACCGGCATCCTCATCTACCTCGTCCTTGATTTCGTGTCGCGCCTGCTATTGCGGCACTGGCACGAAAGCGCCATCGCGGAGGAAGAGGAATGACGCGAGCGCGGATCGGCTCACTACTCCAATGGTCATTGCGAGTTGAGCGGTTGCTCGATTTGCCCTTATGCGGCGTCCGCCACGGCAGCGGGGCTCGACAGCACCAGTTTGTAGGTCTCGCGCAGGCCAGCAACTACTGCAAAGGAAACTGCCGCCGCGGCCATCAGCAGGAAGGCCGGGGAGAGGTCGTATTGGCTGCGCCGGATCGTATAGACGGCGACCATCGGCATCATTCCGCCGAGAAAGGCCATTCCCGTGTTGTAGCCCACTGAGAGCACGGTGCAGCGAATGCGGTCCGGCACCAGCTCCACCATCGCCGTCGGAACGGTGCCTCCAAAACACGCCACCAGCACCGCAAACCCGATCTGAGCCGGGAGCACCAGCGCGATTTCGGGATGGTGCAACATCCAGAACAACGGCCATGCCAAGACGAAGAGACCTCCGGTCGCGGCCAGCAATATAGGCTTGCGGCCGATGCGGTCCGACAATGCGCCGATCAGCGGAATCAGGACCAATGACACCAGCATCGCGATAGTGTTGATGTCGAGCGCCGTCGATTGGGCGATGTGGTCGACCTGACGGATGTAAGTCGTGACATAGACGAACCCCATATAAAAGCTGACCGCGAAGGCCGCATTGAGGCCGATGAGCCGCAGTATCGTCCGCCATTCGGTTTGAAAGGCCTCACGTATTGGCGACTTTGTCTTGGGCTGTGCGAGCCGGTCTTCTACCAGACCGCTGCGTATGTAGAGGCCGACAACACCGACGAGGATGCCAATCAAAAAAGGTACGCGCCAGCCCCAGCTTTCAATTGACGACTGACCGAGGAGCGTTGTCACCGCAGCACCAACGGCCGAGCCCAACAACGTGCCGGCGCTGGCCCCGAGCGGAGCAAAGCTGCCCAGAAAGCCACGACGCCGAGCAGCCGAGCCTTCGACGAGAAAGATGGCCGATGTCGTAAATTCGCCGCCAACCGACAACCCCTGAAGCAGACGCAGCAACACCAGGGACAACGCCGCCCAGAGGCCGATCTGCTGGTAAGTGGGCAGAACCCCGATCAGGAAGGTCGGGACCGCCATCATCCCGACCGAGATCGTCAATGCCAGCTTACGCCCCTTCTTGTCGCCGATATATCCGAACAGAATGCTGCCCAAGGGGCGCATGAAGAAGCCAGCGGCGAAGACCCCAAATGCCGCAAGCAGCGATGTGGTCCGGTCTCCTGCGGGAAAAAAATTGCGTCCGATGATCGCTGCGAAATAACCGTAAACGCTGAAGTCGTACCATTCCATGACATTGCCGGCTATGCCGGCGACGATAGCGCGGCTTTGTCCGCGAATAGTCTGCTGATCCATCCGAGTCTCGCGAAAAGGGCACCCGAGCGCTAGAGGGGTGCCCCCCGATTGATCAATATTCAGCCGCGCCCGACAAACGGCATTTTGGTCGCCATCACGGTGAGGAACTGGACGTTGGCTTCCGGCGTCACCGTCGCCATGAACACGACCGCACGAGCGACGTTCTGCACATCCATTGTCGGCTCTTCGATGACCGTGCCGTTGGCCTGCGGCACGCCGCGCTGCATCCGCTGGGTCATTTCGGTCAGTGCATTGCCGACGTCGATCTGGCCGCAGGCGATGTCGTATTTGCGGCCGTCGAGCGAGGTCGATTTCGTCAGGCCGGTAATCGCGTGCTTGGCCGATGTGTAGGCGGCCGAATTCGGCCGCGGCGCATGCGCCGAGATCGAGCCGTTGTTGATGATCCGCCCGCCCATCGGCTGCTGGTCCTTCATGATCCGGAAGGCCTCCTGGGTGCACAGGAACGAGCCGGTGAGGATCGTGTCGATGACCGCCTTCCAGCGCTCGAAGGCCAGTTCCTCGATCGGCGCCGCCGCGCCAAAACCGGCATTGTTGAACAGCACGTCGAGCCGGCCGAAGCGCTCCCTCGTCTTGGCGAAGATGTTCTTAACCGACGCGGGGTCGGTGACATCGGTCGGCACCGCCAGGACTTGACCGCCGAAACCCTCGATCTCGTGCGCCACTTCCTCCAGACGGTCCACTCGCCGCCCGCCGATCACCGCGGCAAAACCCTCCCTCGCAAGCGCGATTGCCGCTGCCTTGCCGATCCCGCTTCCTCCACCGGTGACGAGGGCGACCTTCCCGTTCGAGCTCATGCCGATGTCTCCTTTTCAAGAAAGGGGGAACGATAGCAGTTTGGCCGCCGGCGCACCGACGAAATTGCTGCGTCAGGGGACAATTCCGCGCACCGCCCACGCGGTCGCGGTCAGCGAGCGCGGACCGTCTGGCGCGCCGGAGAGAAAGGCGGCGCGGACGCGGTCCTCGATTAGTTGGCGCCGCTCGGGCGGCAGGGCTTCGACATAGGTACCCACCGGGCCTTGACCGCCGAGCAGCGGTTCCCAGTAATCGGCGAAATCGGCGTATTCCATGCGGATCGTGATCGAGCCGCGTTCGACCCCTGTGAGCCCGCAATCGCGCCACAGCACCGGCAGCCCGTCGGGCAAGCCGAGCGGGCCCGAGAAGAGCCGATCCCGCGCCGCCCCGGCGCCCGGGTCGAGCCCGGCCGCAGTGTCCCAGAAGAGGCGCTGGAACACGAGCCCGCCGCGAAAATCCCATACTGCCGCCGCGACGACGCCTCCCGGCGCCACTACCCGCCGCATTTCGCGCACGGCCTGCACCGCATCCGGGACGAAATTCAGCGCAAGCTGCGCCAGAGCTGCCCCGAAACTGCCGTCGGCGTAGGGTAGCCGGCAGGCATCGCCGACCGCAAAACCGATGCCAGCGGCGCCCGGGCGCGACCGCGCGAATGCGATATAAGGGGCGGCGATATCAATGGCGGCTACGCGATCCGGCGCTCCGCGTTCGGCCAAGGTGACGGCGAGGCTCCCTGTGCCGCACCCGATGTCGAGGATGCGGCCATAATCCGCGGGTCGCGCGAACTCCGCAAAAGGACCGGCGAGCAGCCGCGACCACCGCCCGAGAAACCGCTCGTAGGCGGCCCCGTCGCTCGCGCGGTACATCGAAGAGGGCGTGCCGGTCAACGGCCCCCCTCACCCCAACCCTCTCCCCGCAAGCGGGGCGAGGGAGTACGCTGATGACGCCCCTCGCCCCGCTTGCGGGGAGAGGGAGGGGCCCGCGCAGCGGGAAGGTGAGGGGGTCAATCTGGCGATGTCCGAGACAATCGAGCTGAACGGGCGGCGGTATCGGAAGCCTCGGCGGCCGACGGTGGTCATCTGCGTCGATGGGTGCGACCCCGAATATCTCGAGCGCGGCATTGCGGACGGCATTTTTCCGACCATAGGTACTTTCCGCCGGGAGGGTTACCTCGGAGCCGCGGATGCCGTGGTGCCGACCTTCACCAACCCGAACAATGTCTCGATCGTGACCGGAGCGCCGCCTTCGGTGCACGGCATTGCCGGGAATTATTACCTCGATCGCGCGAGCGGACGCGAGGTCATGATGACCGACGAGGGCCTGATGCGGAGCGAGACGATCCTCGCGCTGATGGCGCGGGCCGGCGTCAGGACGGCGGCGGTCACCGCCAAAGACAAATTGCGCAAACTGCTCGGGCGCAACCTCGACGGCATCTGCTTTTCGTCCGAATATGCCGATGCCGAGGTCGAAGCGCTCGTCGGTCGCGGCAGGCCCGACATGTATTCGGCCGATCTGTCGCTGTTCGTGCTCGATGCCGGGGTTGCGCTCCTCGAGCGGGGCATGGCTCGGCTGCTCTACCTGTCCCTCTCGGACTATGTGCAGCACGCGCACGCACCGGGAGCGCCGGAAGCGGATGCGTTCAACCGGGCAATCGACGATCGCGTGCGGCGCTTTGTCGAATTGGGCGCCCTCGTCGGTCTCGTCGCCGACCACGGCATGAACGACAAGGCTTTACCCAACGGCGAGCCCAACGTGATTTTCCTCGAAGACGAGCTCAACCGCCGTTTCGGCGCCGGAGCGGTACGGGTGATCTGTCCGATTACCGACCCGTTCGTGCGCCATCACGGCGCGCTCGGGTCGTTTGTCCGCGTCTACGCGCGCGGCGCCGCGAACGTCCCGGCTCTTATGGCGGCGAGCGCGGAATTGCCGGGAGTGGCTCTGGTGCTCGACGCGGCAAAGGCCGCGGAACGGTTCGAATTGCCGCTCGACCGGGAGGGCGATTTCATTGTGCTCGGCGACGCCAAGACCGCGATCGGCGCCTCCAAGGGCGAGCACGATTTGTCGGGGCTCGCCGGCCATCGCTTGCGCTCGCATGGCGGGCTCGGCGAGCAGCTGGTGCCGTTTATTCTGTCGCGGCCGCTGACCGTCGAATACTGTCGCATCGCCGAGACCCGCAGGTTGCGCAACTATGACATCTTCGATTTTGCGTTGAACGGCGTCGAGTAAAGCTACATCGGCGGCTTGACGCCATCCTTCTCGGCCGTCACCCGGGCCGCGGTCAAAGAGCCGTCGGGCTGCTTCTGAGCCACAATGAAAACTGCCGCGCCGGGTTTCAAGAGGCTCATGTCCCCCGAGCCATAACCGAGAATCGGCGTATCGGGTCCGACGACGAGTTCCGACTCGCCACCCTTGTAGGTGACCTTGAGGGTTTGGCCTTGCGGGGCGCCGGTGACGCCGGACACGGTGGCGTTGGTCATCAGGCTCTCCGGGGCGAGATCCCAGGCGTATTGTCCCTCGCCGAGGCCGCGCATCGCCTCGGGGAAGATGCGCAGCTCGACCGAGTGATTCTTGCCGTCGGTCCCTTTCATCGAAGTCGAGGCGACAAAGTCGCCGGCCTTGATGTCGCCGAGGCTTTTCTTGACGAGGTACGTGACGGTGACGTTCGGCGCGAGGGTGACCGTCACTTGCTGACCCTCGCGCGACTTGACCGTCAGGGCCTGGCCGTCGAGCTTCTCGACGGTGCCGCGGATGCGCGCGGGCGGGTTCGCCGGCGGGTTCTGGGCGATGGCCGGCAGCGCCAGCGCGGCGACAAAGAGGGCGGCGAAAAACGATTGCGAGCGCATGTCAAACTCCTCCCTGCAACTTCATTAGTGGACGCGGTCCCAACATGCCGTCGGATCGCGCGGCCCGCATCTCACATTTCGGTGACCTGTCGGCTGGCGGTCACTGCACGATTTCATCGGGGTAGACGCCCCAGAGGTCGCCGCGCTGAACCCAACCGGCATGATCGGCGGCGTCGATGCGGCACCAGTCGGCGCGGCATTCGAGCAGCTTTGCGATGACCCCGGGCTGCGCTCGGGCCACCGCCGGGGACGCCGGATCGGGCTGGCGATGCAAGGTGCGGATGCCGCCCTTGACGACGACGGCCCGCTTGCCGGTCAGCATTCTCTCGTGCACCCAGCCTTCGGTGCCCTGCCAATCGCGGATCATCCTCCAGTTCTCGAATTCCTTGACGATCTCGACCGGCATCTCCTTGCGGGTCAGCACCCACTCGATCGGGTAGTTCTCGCCGGGCCCGACCCGCAGATTTACCTGGTCCGAGCGCAGGCTGACAAAACGCGGCAACTTCTGCCCGGCCTCGCTCTCTGCCGCCGCAGCGGGCGGCGCCGCGACGACGACTGCCGCCGCCAGCACCCCCAGCAGACAGGCCGCGAGCCGGCGCCGCGCCTGCTGTCTGGACATCCCACCCCCGCAGTTGCTAATGGCGGACCCCGCCCTCTGCGGATCTTGTCGCCATGCGCTCGAAACGGCCATTCGTGATCGTCACCCGCAAGCTCCCGGACCCGATCGAGACCCGGATGATGGAGCTGTTCGCCTGCCGGCTCAACCTGGACGACACACCCCTTTCAAAGCCTGACCTGATCGCGGCGGTAGAGACGGCCGATGTCCTGGTGCCGACCGTCACCGACCGAATCGATGCCGAGGTGCTGGAGGCGGCGGGTCCTGCCTTGAAGCTGATCGCCTCGTTCGGGACCGGGGTCGACCATGTCGACCTCGCCGCGGCGCAACGGCGCGGCATCATCGTGACCAACACGCCCGGCGTCCTGACCGAGGACACAGCGGACATGACAATGGCGCTGATCCTCGCGGTGTCGCGCCGGCTCGCCGAAGGCGAAAGGCTGATCCGCAGCGGCGGCTGGACCGGCTGGGGCCCGACCTCGATGCTCGGCCATCGCATCTGGGGCAAGCGGCTCGGGATCGTCGGCATGGGCCGGATCGGCATGGCGCTCGCACGCCGCGCCAAGGGTTTCGGCCTATCGGTTCATTACCACAACCGGCGGCCGGTCCCGGAGGACGTCGAGAACGCGCTCGAGGCGACGCATTGGGAAAGCCTCGACCAGATGCTCGCGCATATGGACATCGTCTCGGTCAATTGCCCGCACACGCCGGCCACCTACCACCTGCTCTCGGCGCGCCGGCTGCGCTTGCTGCAGCCGCAGGCGATCCTCGTCAACACGGCGCGCGGCGAGATCGTCGACGAGGAAGAGCTACTCCGTCTGCTCGAGCTCCGCGCAATCGCCGGCGCAGGTCTCGACGTGTTCGAGCACGAGCCGGCGATCGACCCGCGACTGCGCGCCCTCGACAATGTCGTGCTATTGCCGCATATGGGCTCGGCGACGATCGAAGGCCGGCTCGCAATGGGCGAAAAGGTCATCATCAACATCAAGACCTTCGCCGACGGCCACCGCCCGCCCGACCGCGTCCTCGGCTCGATGCTGTAGTCCCGCCGCCAGCGAAGCGCCGCCGAAAGGGGTTGGCGGCGACTACGCCGCGAGCTGCCGCAATTCCGGCATGGCCCGTTCCACACCGCGCGTAAAACGCTCGACGACCTCGTCGATCTCACGGCGCGTGATGCACAGCGGCGGCGAGAACGAGGTGATCTCGCCATAGGGGAGGGCGCGAACCAGAACGCCCTCTTCGAGCACCTTGCGGGAGATGATGCGGTGAGGTTGGGTTTCCGCGTCGAAAAACCGGCGCGCCTCTTTGTCGGCGACGAACTCGACGGCGACCATGAGGCCGGCCCCGCGCACATCGCCGACAAAGGGGTTGTCGGCGAGCCGCTCGCGCAATTGGTCACGCAGGTACGTGCCCATCGCTGCGGAATTCTCGATGAGGCCCTCGCGCTCCATGATGTCGAGGTTGGCTAATGCGACGGCCCCGCCGACCGGGTGCCCCGAATAGGTGAAGCCGTGCATCAACGGTCCCATCTCTGGTGAGGCGTCGCGCAATACCTCCCAGATCTTCTCGGAGATCACCGATGCCGAGAGCGGGAAGTAGGCGCTGGTGATGCCCTTGGCGAGCGTGACGATGTCGGGCTTCAGATCAAACAGCCCCGTCGCGAACCACGAGCCGGTGCGGCCGAAACCAGTGATCACCTCATCGGCGATGAAGAGGATGTCATGCTCGGCGAGAAGCTCCTGAACCCGGTCGAAATAGCCTTTGGGCGGCAGGAAGACGCCGCCAGTGCCCATGATCGGCTCGGCAATGAAAGCGGCGATCGTTTCCGCCCCCTCGCGCGCAATCAAACCCTCGAGGTCGTGCACCATGCGGGCGGTGAACGCCTCCTCGTCTTCGCCGGTCTCGGCGAAACGGTAGAAATGGGGACAGGAGGTGTGGAGGACCCCCTCGATCGGCAGATCGAAGGCCTTGTGGAAGGCCGCGATGCCGGTCAGGCTTCCGGCGGCATAGGTCAGGCCATGATAGCTGCCCAGCCGCGATATCACCTTCTTCTTCTGCGGCCGGCCGAGCAGATTGTTGTAATAGCGCACCAGCTTGAAGTTGGTGTCGTTGGCGTCGGAGCCCGAAGTGCCGAAGAAGATCTTCGAGAGATGCCCGGCGCCCGCTTTCTCGCGGAACAGACTCAACACCCGGTCGGCGAGCCGGATAATCGGCTCGTTCGAGTGCGAACCGAAGGTATGGTAATAGCCAAGGTCGCGCATCGCCTGCGCCGCGGCTTCGCCGAGCTCGGCGCGGCCGAAGCCGATGTTGACGCACCACAATCCGGCGCCGCAATCAATCAATTCCCGGCCGTGCCGGTCCTTCACCCTGACCCCGGAACCCCCTGCAATTATCGTCGGGCCGTTCTTGAGGTGATCGGCGATCGAGGTCGCCGGATGGATCAGGCTCTGCCGATCCATTTCCTCGAGCGAATAATTCTGTGCGGCGTTCAACATAATTCTCTCCTATCAAAGCCCTTTTGGCTCCCCGGGGTAAAGAATTTCCGGCGGGACTTCCGGCTCGGCAATGACGACCCAGGCGCCATCCCGCCAGGCGCGGAAAAAGCAGCTGCGCCGCCCGGTGTGGCATGCGACGCCCTGCTGATCGACCAGCAGCAGCACCGCATCGCCGTCGCAATCGAGGCGGAGCTCGCGCAGCAGCTGAACCTGCCCCGAGGTCTCACCTTTTCGCCAGAGCTTCGCGCGCGCCCGCGACCAATAGCAGGCGCGGCCCTCGTCGAGGCTCGCCCGCACCGCCTCGCGGTTCATCCATGCCAGCATCAGGATTTCCCCGGTATCGTATTGCTGGGCAATCGCCGGCACGAGACCGTCGGGGCCAAATCTGATCGCGGTCAGCGCATTTTCGATCTGATCCTGCACCTGCCCCGTCCTTCTGCCGGTTGCTCCTGTCGCATCACCGCATTAGGGTAGCGGTGCAACGAAAACAATACCGGCTCCAAAGGCTTCGCGCTTGAACGATCTGATCCTCGAGACCCGGGGGTTGACGAAGGAGTTCCGCGGCTTCACCGCGGTGCAGGCGGTGGATCTCAAAATCCGCCGCGGCACGATCCACGCGCTGATCGGCCCAAACGGGGCCGGCAAGACGACCGTATTCAACCTCTTGACAAAATTTCTCGAGCCGACCGCCGGGCGGATCATCTATGATGGTCATGACATCACCACCGGGCGCCCGGCCGACATCGCACGGCGGGGCATCGTCCGCTCGTTCCAGATTTCCGCGGTGTTCCCGCATTTGACGGTGCGCGACAACGTCCGCGTGGGTTTGCAGCAAAAGCTCGGTAACTCGTTTCACTTCTGGCGCTCGGAGCGCATCCTGGACGGCCTCAATTCGCGCGCCGATGCGCTGCTCGAAGCGGTGGGCCTCCCCGGATTTGCGGATTTGCTTGCGGTCGAATTGCCCTATGGGCGCAAGCGGGCGCTCGAAATTGCGACGACATTGGCGCTCGATCCGGTGATGCTGCTGCTCGATGAGCCGATGGCCGGTCTCGGCCAGGAGGATATCGGACTGATCTCGGCGCTGATCCGCAAGTTAGCGGCCGACCGCACGGTCCTGATGGTCGAGCATAATTTGTCGGTGGTGGCCGATCTCTCCGACATCATCACGGTGCTGACCCGTGGTCGTATCCTCGCCGAGGGCGATTACGAGGCTGTCTCGCAGAACCCCGAGGTCATGGAAGCGTATCTGGGTACCGGCCATGCCTGATTCGGGCACGGCGCCGCAGCTGCTCGGTGTCGAGGAGCTGCACGCCTGGTATGGCGAATCCCACATCCTGCACGGAATGAGCTTTGCCGTCGGCCAGGGCGAAGTCGTCACCTTGCTGGGCCGCAACGGCGCCGGCAAGACGACGACCCTGCGGGCGATCATGGGGATCGTCCTGCAGCGGCAGGGCTCGGTTGTCTTTCGCGATAGCGAGCTCGTCGGCCTCGCCTCCAACCGCATCGCCCGCCTCGGCATCGCGTATTGCCCGGAAGAGCGCGGCATCTTCGCCAGCCTCGACGTCGAGGAAAACCTGCTGCTCCCGCCGGCGATAATGCCGGGCGGCATGACGGTCGATGAGATCTATACGATCTTCCCGAATTTGAGAGAGCGCCGCCGCAGCCAAGGGACCAAGCTTTCCGGCGGCGAGCAGCAGATGCTGGCGATCGGCCGAATGTTGCGCACCGGCGCGACATTGCTGTTGCTGGACGAGCCGACCGAGGGTCTGGCGCCGGTAATCGTCCAGCAGATCGGCGGGCTGATCCGCCAGCTGAAGCAGAAGGGCTTCACGATCCTCCTGGTCGAGCAGAATTTCCACTTCGCCGCGACCCTCGCCGACCGCCATTACGTCGTCGAGCACGGGCGGGTCATCGACATGATCTCCAACGAGGATGTTGCGCGGAACACCAACAAGCTGCACGACTACCTCGGGGTGTAAATATGACGATGAAACCCGCAAGTACTGCTAATGCTTCGAAAGGAGCGCATATGAAAATCGTCTTTGCTGCAGCTTTGGTTACGTTTATTACGCTCAGCGCCACGGCGTCCGCCGAGATCTCGGGCGACGGCGTCAAGATCGGCGTTCTCAATGACATGTCCGGGCTGTATGCCGACATTGGCGGAGCGGGGTCGGTCGAGGCGGCGCGCATGGCGATCGCCGATTTTGGCGGCAGCGTCAACGGCAAGAAGATCGAGCTGATCAGCGCCGACCACCAGAACAAGCCGGATGTCGGTTCGGCGATCGCCACCCAATGGTTCGGCAATGACGGCGTCGACGCGATTGTCGACGTGCCGACTTCGAGCGTAGCGCTCGCCGTCCAGGAGGTCGCCCGCAACAAGAAAAAGGTTTTCCTGATATCGGGCGCCGCGGCCTCCGACCTGACGGGCAAGGCCTGCTCGCCGACCTCGGTGCATTGGACCTACGACACGGTGGCACTGGCGAACGGCACCGGCGCCGCGGTCGTCAAGGCCGGCGGCGACACCTGGTTCTTCATCACCGCAGATTACGCCTTTGGCCATGCCCTCGAGCGGGATACGTCAAGAGTCGTCGAAGAAAACGGCGGTAAGGTATTGGGCTCGGTTCGGGCGCCACTGAATACCGCGGATTTCTCTTCCTTCTTGCTGCAGGCGCAAAACTCCAAGGCAAAGATCATTGGCCTCGCCAATGCCGGTGGCGACACGATCAATTCGATCAAGCAGGCCGGCGAGTTCGGCATTGTGGAGGGCGGCCAAAAGCTCGCCGGGCTCCTCGTCTTTATTTCCGATATCCACAGCCTCGGCTTGCAGGCAGCGCACGGGCTGCAGCTGACCTCGGCCTTCTATTGGGACCAGAACGACCAGACCCGCTCGTGGTCTAAGCGCTTTATGGACAAGATGAAGCGCGAGCCAACAATGGTCCAAGCCGGGGTGTACGGCGCAATCATGCATTATCTGGCAGCAATCAAGGCGACCGGCAGCGACGACGGCCCAACCGTCGTCAAACAGATGAAGGCGACCCCGGTCAACGACTTCATGACCAAGAACGGCAAGATCCGCGAGGACGGCACGCTCGTCCGCGACATGTACCTCTTCGAGGTCAAGAAACCTTCAGAGTCAAAAGGACCCTGGGACTACTACAAGCAGATCGCAGTGATCCCCGGCGAGGAAGCCTTCAAGCTGCCTGGCCCCAACCAATGCCCGCTGGTCAAGGGCTGACAACGATGGTTCCATGGAGCGGCATGATTTCTCGAGTAAAGCCGTTATCGTCTCCGGCGCTCGTGAAATGCAGTTTGCCGATAGCAATGACCTCGTGCCCGGCCTCTCTCAACCGGTGATGCCAGCTCGGCACGCTGCCGTCATATGGGATCGCGTTGTCCCAGAACCGGATGCGGTGGATGTAGCGTCCGGTCGCCAGCGCGGCGCGCGACGGCACGCAAATCGGTGAGTTGCAATAGGCGTCGCTGAAGCGCACGCCCTTTGCCGCGAGGCGGTCCAGGTTCGGCGTGCGGATCACCGGATGGTCGGCACAGCCGAGCACGCGCGGGTTGTGCTCGTCGCACAGATGAAGAACAGGTTCGCGGGCTTCATCAGCTCAGGTCGATCGCGTATCGCTTCAGCACCTCCAGCGGGACAACGTCCAAGGTCGCCTCGTGGGTTGCGGTCAGTCTGACCTTGGGGGCTTTGCCGGCTTCGAACGCCTCCTTCCAGCGCTCAGCGCAGAGGCACCAGCAATCCCCCGGCTGCAAACCCGGAAAGCCGAATTCGAGCACCGGTGTCGACAGGTCGTTGCCGGCCGCTTGCGAGAATGCCAGAAAGGCGGCGTCGACCCTGGTGCACACCGTGTGCATCCCGAAATCATCGGGTCCGGTGTTGCAGCTGCCGTCTCGGTAGAACCCGGTCAGCGGCTTGGTGCAGCATTCGGCGAGAGGCTCGCCCAAAACGTTGAGTGCTTTGGTCATTGCTGCTTCCCATCTAATAGCGTTCAGATAAGCCTTTGGTCTCGCGCGACCGCAGATAACTCTGTGCTATTTTTAGAGTCGAATCAGCTGATGTCAGCGGACGGGGTCAAGCACGACGACGGGGATCTCGCGCTCGGTCTTGCGCTGGTAATCGGCATAGGGCGGCCAGAACTCCAATGCTTTTTCCCACAGCCGCGCACGCTCCTCGCCCGTAGCGGTCCTGGCGCGCGCCTTCATCTTCGAGGTGCCGACTTGCACATCGACCTCCGGGTTGGCCAGGATGTTGCGGTACCAGCCGGGATGTTGCGGTGCGCCGCCTTTCGAGGCGACGACTAGATAGCTGTCACCGGTTTTCCCGTAAAACAGCGGGAAGATGAACCTTTCTCCCGATTTCCGGCCGGTCGTCGTCAGCAGCAGCGCTGGCACCGTAATCTCCGGCCGGCCCGGCTGGGTCATCTTGTACATGTGCCCCTCGGCGCCGCCGCTGGACAGGTAGCGGTTCGCATGCTCCACCATCCAATCGGGAAGATTTGGAGCGAGCTTGGCCTCGGTCATTTTTTCGCACTCCTTCAGTAATGGGTGACCCAGGGGCTGTTCAGCGCGTCCTCGATGCGGCGGTGACGGGCCTTGATGATCTCGGCGGGAACGGCGCTGACAAACGCATAGAACGTCTTGGTGCGGACCGCGTCCACGACGCGTTCGCCGACCCGCTTCGGATCGAGACCTGTGGTGGCGAGGCGTTCGGCCAATACCGCTTCTTCATTGGCGCGGATTTGCGGCCCGCCCATGTGGTCGGGGCGGTTGCGGGCGCCGCGAGCGATGTTGGTGGCGATCGGACCCGGGCACAGCACCGAGACACCGACATTGGTGCCTTCCAACTCGTGCTCCAGCGCTTCGGACAGTGAAAGGACGGCGTATTTGCTCATCGAATACGGCCCCTGATTGGTGCCGCGGCGGTTCTGGAAGCCGGCGACCGAGGCGGTGTTGACGATGTGCCCTTCTTCCCCGTGCTTCAGGATGGCGGGGAGGAAGTGGCGGATGCCGTGGATGACCCCCCAGATGTTCACGCCGATCACGAATTCCCAATCGCCGCGCGGCACGTCGACCAGTCTGGTTCCGTGCATCGGCACACCGGCATTGTTGCAGGCGATGTGGAGCTTGCCGAAATTGCGCTCGGCTTCCGCCAGGGCATCGAGCACGGATTGCTCCTGCGTGACGTCGATCCGCACCGGCATGATCCGTTTGTTGGTGCCGGAGAGGCCATGCGCCGCCTGCTCGACGAGATCTTTCTGGATGTCCGCCATGACCACATTGGCCCCAGCCTCCGCGAGCGCGGTGGCAATGCCAAGGCCGATGCCCGAGCCCGCGCCGGTGACGATCGCAGTCTTGCCGGAGATGTCGATCATTCGCGATGGCCCTTCGGATCGTCAGTGAAAGTAGCGCCCGGAATCGATGACGACGGTCTGGCCGGTCATCGTCTCGGTGCGGCACATCGTCACCACCATGTCGGCGCAGTCGTCCTTGTCGGCGGGCCTCTTCAGAAGCGAGGTTGATGCGGAGCGCTCGACAAACTCGGGCCGCAGATTGGCTGTCGCCCGTGTGCCCTCAAGCAGGCCCGGGGCAACGCAGTTGACCAATGTCTCGGGCGCCAAGGCTACCGCCATGCAGCGCGTCAGGTGGATGAGACCCGCCTTCGACACCGCATACGCGATTGACGACCCGGTCGGGCCGACCCCCGCTACGGATGAGATGTTGACCATGCGGCCGCGGCCCTGTGCCTTCATGACCGGTGCCACCGCCTTCATCAGGCGCATCGGCCCCGTCAGGTTGATCGCGATGATCTTGTCCCATACCTCCATCGTCAGAGTGTCGAGGTCGGGGAACGGGATTGCGACGTTGTAGGCGGCGTCGTTCACGAGAATATCGAGATGGCCGAACCGCCCGGTCACATCGCCGACGACCCGCTCCACCGCTGCAGGGTCGGTGATGTCGCAGCCAAAGGCCGCGGCGTTGATCTGGTGCCGCGAGGTCAGCTCGCGCGCGACGCCCTCCGCCTGGTCGCGGCTCTGCGCATACATGACGGCGATATGCACGCCCTCCTTCGCCAGCGCGTGACAGATGCGCTGCCCGAGCCCGCCATTGCCTCCGGTCACCAAAGCGACCGCGCCCCTCAACTCCATTTTGCTGTCTCCCTACGCGAAGGATTCGGTCATTGCCGAATAAACCAGGGTGCGCAAATCGCGGCGCAAGGTGAGGCGCGCCTCGCTGCCGATCACCTGGGTCATGAAGACGACGGTCAGCTCTTCCTTGGGGTCGATCCAGAAGGCGGTTGCGGCAGCGCCGCCCCAGAAATATTCCCCGAGCGAGCCGGGCAGGCGGGTTTTGGCCACATCGACATTGACCCCGCAGCCGAGCGAAAAGCCGACCCCGGCATAGCCGGATTCGCTGAACATCCCGGGCAAGGCCATGTCGGCGATCTCGCGGCCGTCGGGCAGGTAGTTGAGGCTGAACAGCGCAACCGTCTTGGGGCTGAGAATCTGCACGCCGTCCAAGGTGCCGCCATTCAACATCATGCGGCAGAAGCGCAGGTAATCCTGCGCCGTCGAAACCAGACCGCCGCCGCCCAATTCAAGCTTGGGCGGCTTGGCATAGGTGCTCTCCCGCGCGTCGTCCTGCAATTTCAGCCCGGGGCCCTCGCCCTCGGGCTGATAGCACGAGGTGAAGCGCTCGGTCTTGTCCGACGGCACCCAGAACGCGGTGTCGCTCATGCCGAGCGGCTCGAACAGCCGGGTGCGCAGGAACTCGCCGAAGCTCATGCCGGACAATTTCTCTACGAGATAGCCCAAGACGTCGATCGCCACCGAATAATTCCACGCCGTTCCGGGCGAGAAATCGAGCGGCATTTGCGCCAGCTGGTCGATCATTCCTTGCAGCCCGCCCTCGGTCTGACGGTCGGTCAACTTGGCCTTACGGTAGGCGGCATCGACGGCGCTGCGCATCATAAAGCCGTAGGTCAGCCCGGAGGTGTGAGTCATGAGGTCGATGACCTTCATCGGCCGCCGAGTGGGGGTCGTCAGAAAGCTGGGCGGCTGGTCCACCAGCAGCGACGGCAGACCGCTGGCATAGACGCCGAGGTCCTTCCACGCCGGAATATGACTGTGGACGATGTCGTCGAGGCCGATCAGCCCCTCTTCGACCAGCATCATCAACGCAACCGCGGTGATCGGCTTGCTCATCGAGTAGATGCGGAAGATGGCGTCCTCGCGCATCGGCTTGCCGCGCTCGATGTCCATCTGACCGCACAGGGCGGTGTGGGCGAGGTGGCCCTTGCGCCAGATATAGGTCAGCATGCCGGGCAGATAGCCGCCGTCGACGTAGCGGCGCTTCATCACTTCGTCGAGCCGCGCCAGCCGCGCCGACGACATGCCTACCGTTTCGGGCTTCATCAGTGCTATCCTCCAAGGCAACCCCGCCGGTGACGAGCATATGGTCTCATGAGACCGAAAGCGACCAGCGCGTGGTTTGGGGTGAAGACGAGACCTTCTGGGGAGGAAACATCGATGAGTCTGACACTGGAAGAAGCCAATCGCATCATTCGCGGCGCCCTGGCCAAGGCGCAGGAGCTCAACATCAAGATCAGTGCCGCGGTTTGCGACAGCGGCGGCCGGCTGATCGCACTTCAGCGCATGGACAATGCGATCTGGGCGAGCGCCTATGGCAGCCAGGGCAAAGCCGTCGCCTCGGCGGCTTTCGGGCGGCCGAGCGGCGAGATGGCCGAACGGGCCGACCAGCCCACCCCGCGCGGGATTGCCGCGGCATCGGGCGGCCACATGATCATGGGCCAGGGAGCGGTCCCGATCATCCGCAACGGCGTCGTCGAGGGCGCCTGCGGCGTCGGCGGCGGCACCTCGCAGCAGGACGAGGACTGCGCCCGGGCAGGCATCGCGCAGTTATAAGACCGGGCGCCGTAGCCTTCGAGGAAACACCGATGAAGATCGTCAAGGTCGAAGACCTGCATTGCGATGCCGGCTGGCGGGTCAATTCGTTTCTCAAGGTCACCACCGACGAGGGGATCGTCGGCTGGTCGGAGTATATGGAGGGCTACGGCGCACAAGGGCTGACCGGCGTCATCCAAAAGCTCGCCGAGCGGTTTCTGATCGGCCAGGACCCGCGCCCGGTCGAGCGCCACAGCGCCCATCTCTACGCCGCGACCAGGCAAGCGGCCGGCGGCGTCAACCAGATGGCGATCGCCGCGATCGAGAATGCGCTCGTCGACATCAAGGCCAAGGCATTGGGCGTGCCAGTCTACGAGATGCTCGGCGGCCCGGTGCGCGACCGGCTGCAACTCTACTGGTCGCATTGCGGCACCTACCGCGCCCGCCATGCCGACCGCATCAGGGAATGGGCCGGGGTCGACCCGGTGCGCTCGCTCGACGACATCGTCGCGCTCGGCGAGGAGGTCAGGCGCAAGGGCTTCAAGGGCCTCAAAACCAACCTGATCCGCTTCGACCGCGACAAGCCCTACATGTATGGCCCCGGCACCGGCAACCCGCCGGGCTTTCCCGAGCTCAACGTCGACCACCGCATCGTCGATGCCGCGGTCGCGCAGCTGGAGGCGTTCCGCCGCGGCGCCGGCCGCGATGTCGGGCTTTATCTCGACACCAACTTCAATTACAAGATCGACGGCTACATCAAATTGGCGCGGGCCTTGGAGCCGCTCGATCTGGTGTGGCTCGAGATCGACCTCTACGACCCGGCGGGCCTTGCCTTGATCCGCCGCTCTGCCCGCACGCCGATCTCGTCCTGCAAATCATTGTACGGCAGGCGCCAGTTCCGGCCGTATTTCGAGCACCAATCGGTCGATTTCGCGATCATCGACGTGGCCTGGAACGGCATCCTCGAATCGCTGAAGATCGCCGCGATGGCCGACGCCTACGAGGTCAATGTCGCGCCGCACAATTTCAACGGCCATCTCGGCTCGCTGATCAGCGCGCACATGTGCGCCGTGGCGCCGAATTTCAAAGTCATGGAAATCGACATCGACGACGTGAAGTGGAAGGACGACATCGTCACCGTACCGCCGGTCATCGAGAACGGCGACCTTGTATTGCCGACCGGCCCCGGCTGGGGCGCCAACGTCAACGAAGAATTCGTCCGCGCGCACCCGCCAAAGCGATAGGCGCAGGCCGGCGCGCTGTGGGAGGCGCGCTGGGCTCATGCACGATCGCTTTCTGCCTCGATCACCTCTCCCGGAACCGCCTAGGGCAAGCTCTTCAGGTAAGCTGTGAGGGCGGGATTAAGTGTGACGCCGAGGCCCGTCGCCGTGTCCCAACCGGGTGTGGCGTTAGTCCCCGTCGTTACGTCGTAGAAACGGTAATGGTAGAAAGGATTCACAGCTGCTTGATAAAGCAACGAGGTGAGATTGAACGAAGTGGCGCTTCCGCCGAGGATGGTTTTGCCCTGGGCTACCCGTGAGGCATCCACATTGGCCACTATCGCGGCCATTACGGGAGCGGCAAGGCTAGTCCCACCTATGAGAAAAAGACCTGGACCCCCAGCATTGCTCCCCAGGTAGATAAGCACCCCCGTAAATTCGTCCGCAATGGCAGCGATATCTGGTACGCCCCGTCGGCTGCCACAAGTGCTGAAGCCGCTCTGAAACGGCGGCTCGCCTTCGAAGGGGCTGCAACCTCCGCCAGTGCCCCCGCCGCCGAAAACGCTCTCGTCCCAGACCAACTCAAGGTTTCGATGGCTGGTGCTGGTCTCCAGCAGGTGAGTACCACCGACGCAGGTCACATTGGGGCTTGTGCATGGATATTCTGTGAGCCCGAACGCATCCCCCGCGGAAAATAGAATAGGGACTGCGGAAGCAAAGTCCGGGTCGAATGCTCCCTCGCCGGAAAATTCGCCCCCACCCCAGCTATCCGAAACGACATCCGCGTTGGCCTTCGCGCATTGGACTGCGGTGAACAAGTCCAAACCAGAATTGCTGTTGGCAATGACGAGCAGGATCTTGGTATTCGGAGCGATCGAATGCACCCACTGCACATCCAGATCCTCTTCCACGAACCAGCCTCGGATCACGGGGGTTATTGGGTTGGGCTGCGGCGGGGGAGCTCCGCACGTCTGACCGACGATCGTCAGGCAGCCGCTGGCGATTGTACACGCCGGCAAGCCGAAGGAACTGTTGAAATTAGCTAAATCAGCCTCCGTCTGGCTATTGAAGTAAGCGTCCACTATCGCGACCGTTATTCCCGCGCCGCCGTTACCATTACTAATGAAGCTCGTCGTATATGCCGTATTGACGTCCACAGGAAAATAGAAACAAGTGTTCTGGCCAGCGCCGCCGCCGCAGTTGGTCTGTCCGGGCCCGTGCACCAGAGCCGACGGATCCACGATCGACACCATCCAGGCGGGGGGCCGCATGTGCCCAAGCTCGAGTGTCTCCCTGGGCACGACCGGATGGGCTGCATTGGGATTTTGGGCATGGACCGGCGGGCTCAACAGCGCGATCGCGGCCAATACGAACAGAAGACTTCCCCGATGGCGAATAGCCTCAAGCCGCAACCAGCCAAAAACGCCCATCGCAGCTAGCGCTGCGAGCAGCAACGCGACACTGCGCGGTTCAGGCACCGGCCCCGCCGCCGCGTTCAGGGAAACGTCGTCGAGGCCCACATTCATATTAAACAGAGTATCCGTCTCTTGGTAGTCTAGTATGAACGTATCTCCCGGAACGAAACTGGTAATGGCGAAGTTGAATGCGACGTAAGGGTTCGGCACGCCGCCGGTCACTAAGGTATCTCCCGAAAAGAGGGTCGAGAGGGTACCCGCGCCGGTCACAGGATTGCCGCCGGCGCTCAATACCAGGACCTTCATGGTCTCGTCCCCGGTGGAGGAGGCCCAATCATTAATGAACATATCGAAGGTCAGTGTCAGAGAGGTCGTGCCTAACGGGACGGTATAGCTCTGCGACAGGGCATTTACGCCGGGGCCGACTTGATCGGTCACGGCGTACCCCGTGCCGCTGTGCGGTCCGACTGTCGGGTTGCCGGTCAAAGGCGTGGATGTGCCGGTATCCGCAAACCAGCTACCCCCCGAGCCAGCGGAGGAAGCCACGGTCCACCCCGTCAGACCGGTCTCAAAGCCGCCATTGTTGATAAGTTCAACGGCATTAGCGTCAAACGCCAAGGCAAAAATCGGGAACAAAATTCCGGCCAACATGCTTCCGATGTGGCGCATCAAAGGTTTAACTCCCCTTTTTTGAAATGTGGCATCAAGGCGCGCGCCGGTTAGCCTGCGGCGGGCAGCGCGCCCAAGGTGGTGCATTTCCCACATTATCTCTCGTACCCGGTCCATGTCGCTTCTCCACAGCACGCTTCACGATCGCGCGATCAGCGCCGAGCCCAGTTTGGGTCGGCTTGCTTTGGAAGCTTCGGATAGGCCTCGGCACCTGGTTACAACTCAGCTGGGGCGGGCAGGACTTCCGATACTGCCTACCGGCTGCGCGATATCCGTTGCCTTCGTTTGGTTGCTTTGTCCTTCGTTCCGCGCTCCATCATGGTTAACGCAACCTTTATGCCACCCGATCGCTCACCCAAAAAATCCCGCCTTTTCAGCTGGTTGCGGTCGAGTGGGCATAGCAGTTTGGTGGAGCTGTAAAGAATTGGACCATAAGGTATCTGCAACCTATAATTGAAATAGTTATATTTCAATCAGTTAAATCCGGACACCTCCTTGTGTCGTATGTAAAAGATTCCGACACCCTTACCAGGTGCCATTGACGAATGGGTTGCAGATCAGGCGTTCCGCTAGCCTGGCGCTCTATAACCATGTAAAGGATCCCGACACATATCATACCGATCGGCCAAAGCGGCGACGGGGAAATCCTTGGAAACGAAATTTTCAACCTGGCAGTGCGCGGTGTCGTTTCCGTAGCACGGCGGGGTGGCGGAGCGGGGACGATCGGCCGCGACCTGAAGCGTTGGTGAAGAGGATGTCGACATGGCTGCCCAGACCTCGGGGATGCCTCCGAAATGACAAGGGAAGCGGGAAGGCGTTGCGGTGGGGCGCGGGAAGGCGCAGGCTGTGTCCCAGGATTTGTGCGCAACGGGAGGAACCCGCGCGATGAGCGACAACGTCCAGGACTTCAATTTTCTGCAGGGCGTCAAGGTGGTGGATTTCACCCAGTTCGAGGCGGGCACGACCTCGACCGAGGTGCTGGCCTGGTTTGGCGCCGAGGTGGTCAAGATCGAGAACCCGGGGCGGGGCGATCCCGGCCGCCGGCTGCGTCCCGGCAAGCCCGATGACGACCCGTGGTACTTCCACCAGTTCAACGTCAACAAGAAGTCGATAACGTTGAACCTGAAATCGCCGAAGGGGCTCGAAATCGTCAAGGAGATGCTGAAGAAGGCCGACATCATGGCCGAGAACATGGCGCCGGGGACGATCGAGCGCCTCGGCCTCGATTACGAGTCGGTCAAGAAGATCAACCCCCGCATCATCTATTGCCAGGTCAAGGGGTTCGGAACCGGCAGCCCGCACGAGAAGGGGCTGGCCTTCGACATGATCGCGCAGGCCGCGGGCGGCCCGATCAGCGTCACCGGCGAGCCCGACCGCCCGCCGGTCAAGCCGGGCTTGAGCTTTGGCGACACCGGCACCGGCATGCTGATGGCGGCCACGATCCTCGGCGCGTTGCACGAGCGCAACCGCACCGGCCAAGGAAGGCGGCTGCAGGTGGCGATGCAGGACGCGATGATCCACTACATGCGCACCTGCTTTTGCACGATGCAGCGCACCGGCAAGCCGGCGCCCCGCAACGGCGCCAAATCGGGCGGCGGCAACAACGCTCCCTCGGGGCTTTATCCGGCCAAGGGCGGCGGTCCCAACGACTACGTCTACCTGACCACCAGCCGGGCCAATCCCGAGCACTGGTCGCGGCTGATGAAATTGATCGGCCGCGAGGAGTTGATCGACGACCCGCGTTTTGCGACCGGCGACGTCCGCGTCAAGAACGAAAAGGAGCTCGACGCGATCATCGGCGAATGGACCCGACAACACGACAAGCGCGAGGCGATGGAAAAACTGATCGCCGTCGGAGTGCCGTCGGGCGCGGTGTTCGACACGATGGAATTGCAGAACGAGCCGAGCTTCGAGGAGCGCGGCATCATGCAGACCGTGCATCACCACAACGGCGACTACAAGATGGCGACCTGGCCGGTGCGGGTCGACGGCAAGACGGTGCGGCTGAAAGGATCGCCGGCGCTCGGGGCAGACAGTGCCGAGGTTCTGCACAACTGGCTCGGCATCGGCGCGGGAGAGGTCGAGGCGCTGCGCCAGGACGGCGTCATCTAGCCGACCGGCGGCAGGCGTGCAATTCGTCGTGAATGGAGGGCCTGGCCCTTTGCGTTCGACGGAATCAGCCGGACAGCTAACGTGGCCGCCGCGGCGTCGGCTCACTTGACAGGCGGCGGGGTCTTGGGCACCTGAGCGGGTCATGCACTCTGCCGATTATCTTTCCGCCGGTCTCCTCGGCATCGTCGAGGGGCTGACCGAGTTTCTGCCGGTCTCATCGACCGGGCATCTGATCCTCGCCGACAGCCTGCTCGGGATCGAGGGGCCGGAGAGCAAGCTCTTCGACATCGTGATCCAATTGGGAGCGATCCTCGCGGTGTGCTGGGTCTACCGCGAGCGCTTTACGCATGCTGCGTTGGGGCTGACCTCCGATCCGATCTCGCAGCGGTTTGTCGCGAATGTCGTGATCGCTTTTCTGCCGGCGGCGGTGGCCGGCGTGTTCGCCTATCGGCTGATCAAGGAGGTGCTGTTCTCGCCCTGGGTCGTCGCCATAGCCCTTATCGTCGGCGGGATTTTGATCCTGATCATCGAGCGGGTGCGGCCGCGGCCGCAAATCCTCGATGTCGACCAGATGAAATTGCGCACGGCGCTCGGGATCGGCTGCTGCCAGATCCTGGCGATGATCCCCGGCGTGTCGCGCGCCGGCTCGACGATCATGGGAGCGATGATGCTGCGCGTCGACCGCGCGGCGGCGACGCAGTTCTCTTTCTTCTTGGCGGTGCCGACGATGCTCGGCGCGACGGTCTACGACCTCTACAAAAACCGCGCCATCCTGACCGTCGAGGGTGGGGAATTGATCGCCATCGGGTTCGTCGTCGCGTTCGTCTGCGCCCTTTTCGTCGTGCGCACTCTCGTCGGCTTTGTCAGCCGCCACGGCTTCGGCGTCTTCGCCTGGTACCGCATCGCAATCGGCAGCGTCGCTCTGCTGCTCCTCGTGATGTCGCGCTGAAGGCCCTCACCCACCAAGCCCCCACCCTAACCCTCCCCCGCGCGCGGGGGAGGGAAGGGGAGGGGGGTCTTCCCTCTCCCGCGGTGCGGGAGAGGAGCTTCGAGTTGAATGTGTTGCAAGCCCCTCTCCCGCACTGCGGGAGAGGGTGCCGAGCGAAGCGAGGCGGGTGAGGGTCTTCCCGCGGGCTCTCAAAAGAAAATGCTGATGTTCTTGGCGACGAGCACGTTCTGGTCGAGGGTTATCTTGCGGCTGCTGACGCGCAGGTCGCCGCCGACGCGGCGCAGAATGTCGCGCCGCGTCCCGACGTAGAAGTCCTGCTCGGTCTCCGAGCGGCTGCGGTAGACGATGAAGTTCGAGTAGACCTCGAGTTCCGGCGGGGTATCGCCGGGCGCGACCTCGATATTGGTAATCAGGTGGCGAGTGCGGGACGGCGGGTCCTCCGCCCAGGCCATGCCGGTCTCCAACCGCGCGATGCGGCCCTCCAGCGTTTTTTTGGTCTCGTCCAATACGGCCAGTCCATCCTCGTCGGTGGTTTCGTCGGCGTTGCGGCCCGGATTTAGACTGGCAATGGCCTTGCTGGACCGGGGATAAAGATTGCTCCTCGTC
>CAWEWR010000027.1:0-238125 GCA_963812675.1 uncultured Alphaproteobacteria bacterium
GCGAAGACGTACTCGACGCCGAACAGCTCACCTTGTGCTGGACCGGCATCTTTTTCTTTGCGTCGGCCGCGGCGAGCGCCGCCTATCTGACCGTCAGCGAAAGCTTTCCGATCGAGGCGCGGGCGCTCGCCATCGCGTTTTTCTATGCGGTGGGCACGACCTTCGGCGGCGTCGTTTCGCCATGGCTGTTCGGAACTCTGGTCGGATCGGGCGAGCGCAGCGCCGTCTTCGACGGCTATCTCTTCGGCGCCGGGTTGATGATCGTGGCGGCGCTCACCGAAATCGCGATCGGCGTCAAAGCCGAACGGCAGCCTCTGGAGAGCGTCGCCCGGCCGCTCTCGGCGGTCGGCGACTAGGAGGTCGGGATTGGCACGGTACTTGCCGCACCACTGTGGAATGCATGCCGAACAAGCGAGCGGGAGAGAGCATGGCCAGCAAACGGGAGCCGCCGACAATTGCGTCCGATGGGTCGGCGTCGATGGAGAGCAATGGGAGACGCCGATTTCTTCAAGGGGCATTGTTGGCCAGCGGCACCGCGGTCGCGGGTCCGCACCTGATCGGCGCCGCCCGGGCACAAGGCCAGCCCGGAGCGCAGGAGCGTAAGAGCCATTACTTCATCCCGGCAACAGACAAGACCGTCCATTGGGGCTATTTCAGCAGATCCCTGAAGCCGCTGGTGGAGCTCAATTCCGGCGATTACGTCACGATCGAAGCGCTGACCCACCACCCGTATGACGACAACGAGCGCATGATCAAAGGGGACCCGGGCGCCGAGAGCGTATTTCTGTGGACCAAGGACAAAAAGAACGTCGACCGCCGCGGCGCCGGTCCGATGGATGCCTCGATCCACGGACGCGGTGCCGGAGAGGGGTTCGGCGTCCATATTTGCACCGGCCCCGTCGCAGTGCGCGGCGCCGAGCCTGGCGATATTCTAGAAGTCCGAAATCATCGATGTGAAACCGCGGGGCTGCTTCAACCCGGACTACAAGGGCAAAGCCTTTGGCAGCAACGCAGCAGCCTGGTGGGGCTTCCAATACCACGATCTGCTGACCGATCCGAAGCCGCGCGAGGTGATCACAATCTACGAGCTCGATGCGAGCGGCGAAAAGAATTGGGCGCAGGCCGTCTACAATTTCCGCTGGGTCACGCAGACAGATCCGTTCGGCGTCGCCCACAAGATCATCGATTATCCCGGCGTGCCGGTGGACCACAGCCTGGTCAAGGAAAACCACGGGATTCTAAAGAATGTGCGGGTCCCGATCCGCCCGCATTTCGGTGTCATCGCATTGGCGCCAAAAGAGGCGGAGATCGTCAACTCGATCCCGCCGGGCTATTTCGGCGGCAATATGGATAACTGGCGCCTCGGTAAAGGCGCCACCGTCTATTACCCGGTCGCGGTGCCGGGCGGGTTGTTCTCGATCGGCAATTCGCACGCTTCGCAAGGGGATTCGGAGCTGTGCGGCACGGCGATCGAATGCTCGCTGACCGGCACGTTCCAGCTCGTCCTGCACAAGCCACAAACGCTCGCGGGAACGGCCTTGGCCGATCTGCAATACCCGCTGCTCGAAACCCAAGAGGAGTGGGTCGTGCACGGCTTCAGCTTCCCGAACTATCTGGCACAGCTCGGCGACAAGGCGCAGAGCGAAATATATTCGAAATCGTCGATCGACCTCGCCATGCGCGACGCATTCCGCAAGATGCGTCACTTCCTGATGACAACAAAAGGCCTGTCCGAGGACGAGGCGATCTCACTGATGTCGGTGGCAGTCGATTTCGGGGTGACCCAGGTCGTGGATGGCAATTGGGGAGTGCACGCCATTCTAAAGAAGGCGATCTTTGCCGGCACCGAGACCGTCTAGCCTCTCAGGTGAAGGCCGGCGCCACTTCGGCCATGAAACGGGCCATCTCGTCCTTGACTTGTGTGTGCGGCTTCAGCCCGACATTGAAATAGAGGATGACCTCGTCGAAACCGGCCGCCTCGACTTTTTTCAACGTGTCGGTGATCTGCGCCGGCGCGCCGAGCAACACCGAATTCTCGGTCAGATCTTCCGGGCGCACATTACGCAGCCGCTCGACCATTGCGATGAAATAGCGGTAGCTCGGCGGCGCGGTACTCGGGTCGCCGGGAAAGGCGGCGATCACGCATTCCTTGTAGTAGCGGATCTGCCGCGCCCGCGCCGCCTCTTCCTCGCCCTTCGTGTCGGCAAAATGAATGAAATAGCTGCACATCAGCCGGCCCGGCGCCCGTTCGTGCCGAGCGCAGGTCTGGTGATAGAGCTCGGCCACTTGCCGCAGCCCGCCATAGGTCATCGCCGCCGCGAAAGGCGCGACGATCAGGCCGCAGCCGAGCCTGCCGGCAAGTTCGATCGAAGGCTGCGAGAAGGAGGCGACATAGGCCGGCAGCGGGCGCTGCACCGGTTTGGGGGTGATCGCGACATCCTCGAACCGGTAATGCCTGCCGTGATGCGAGATCGGCCGGTCGGCCGACCATAGACGGCGGACGACCTCCATCCCTTCTTCGAAGATCTCCTGATTGTGCTCGAACGAGACGTTCAGCGGCAGATACTCGCGCCGGTCATAGCCGCGCCCGGCAGCGAAATCAACTCGGCCGCCCGAGAGCAGGTCTAATGTCGCCCATTGCTCAGCGACCCGGATCGGGTGATGCAGCGGCAATACGGTGACGGCGGGGGCGAGGCGGATGCGTTTCGTGCGCGCCGCGACATTGGCCAGCACCAAATCGGGGCAGGAGAGCACGCCTAGCGTGCTGAAGTGATGCTCGCCAATCCACGCGGAGTGAAGGCCGACCTCCTCGGCGTAGACCGCTTCGTCGAGGATGTCCGCGACGAACTGGTTGGCCTCGCGCCGGTTCTCATCGTAGTGGTTGTCGCTCAGCGTGAAATAGCCGAATTCCATCTGCTCCTCCCCGATCGATCCCTATACGCGTCTCGCTTTCGATTTACCCGTCCGGGAGGCGCGCACAGCAGAGTAGCTCCCTGCTAGGCACCGAACCAGAGGCAGCGCAGCCGTCACCGGGAGGTTGAGGGAGCGGCCAAACTGTTTCACGGTGTGTGAGCCATCTCACATTGCCGTGGCCTAGCCGGTGATAGAAGACGAAGCATCGCGGGTCGGAAAGTTTCGGGCGCTTGTTAATGATTAAGATCCGACCTAAGGTTGCGAGACAAACTTGGCCAAGGTCGCTGCACAGGGAGGCGGCCGCCCCGGGCGGCCCCGTCCCGCGGAACGCGGGGTGCGCAGATTGGTTCGTTGGTGGCCGGCACAGCGCCGCACGCAGGCGCGCTCCATGCAGACGGCAGCATTTGGGCTGCTGCTGGGGCTTTGCATTGAGCCGCCTGATGCGGCGGCGCAGATCCGATGTGAGGTCGCGGCCGGCAGCATCGTCTCCGCAGAAGGCGAGATCTCGCTCCTCGGGGCGGCGGGATCGATCCAGTTGGTGGCGGCCGGGGCAGATACGCGCCTTTGCCCGGGGGAGACTGTTCTCGTCGGTCCGCGGAGCAGAGCTGCCCTCCGCCTCGAAGACACCGGTCAGGTGATCCGCCTCGATCAGGGCACGACATTGCGGGTTCTGCAGCCGCGGCAGCCGGGCCGGCCCCTGCTCGACCTGACCCGCGGGATTATCGAGCTGTTCAGCCCGGGCAACCGGCCCCTCGATATCGAGACGCCCTACGTAACCGCCGGCGTCTATGGGACCGAGTTTTTTGTCCTCGTCGATCCCGCGCGCAGGCTCGCCGAAGTCGGCGTCATCGACGGCCGAGTGAGGGTCGAGAATGCCCAGGGACGCCTCTCGCTCTCGGCTGGTGAAACGGCAATCGCCCGGCCCGGCCAACCGCCGCGCCGCATCGAGATACGCCCGCGCGACCAGGTCCGCTGGGCGATCTATTATCCGCCGGCAATGTGGGAGCTTCCGGCGGGCGGCGCCCCGATCGACCCCCGCGTCTACGCGGCGTGGCAGGCTTGGCGCGCGAGCGATATTCCTGCGGCGGTTCGGCAAGTAAACGCCATTTCGTCGACCGAGGGCTTCAACGCGGTCTCTCTCGATTATCTCGCCGCCATCTTGATCTCCTTGGGCCGGGTCGAGGAGGCGAGCGCGTTGCTCGATCGCAGCGTGCGGCTTGATCCGGCATCGGCCCGCGCCCCGGCCCTGCGAGCCATAATCAACGTCGCGAGAAACCAGGCGCAACAGGCGGCGCAGGCGGCCGAGGCTGCGGTCGCGCTGGCTCCCACGAACCCAGCGGCGCGTATCGCCCAGTCCTACGCGCTGCAGGCGGGATTGCGGCTCGAGGAGGCGCGGGCCGCGCTGCTCGCTGCTGCGCCCCCGGACGACCCGTTGGTGTTGGCGAGGCTCGCCGAGGTCGAATTCTATCTCGGAAACATCGCGGCGGCGCGCGCTGCGGCCGAGCGGGCGATTGCAGCAGCGCCGTCACTGAGCCGGCCACGCTCGATCCTCGGCTTCGCCGATCTCGCGCAATATTTCTTTGCAGCGGCCGAACAGGCATTTCGCGGCGCCGCGGCGCTCGACCAGGGGGATCCGCTCCCGCGCATCGGGCTCGGCCTCACCGCCATACGGCTTGGTGAGCTGGCTGCCGGAACGAGGGACATCGAGATTGCGGTGGCCCTCGATCCTGCGAGCTCGGTGTTGCGCAGTTACCTGGGCAAAGCCTATGCCGCCGGATGGGACTACGACGCCGCCCTGCGTCAATGGCGGCTTGCCGAGCAGAGCGACGCGAACGACCCCACGCCTTGGCTGTACCAGGCGCTCGCCGAGCGCTCGCTCAATCGGCCAGGCGAGGCTCTAGCCGATCTGCAGCGGTCGATCGAATTGAATGACAACCGCGCCGTCTACCGCTCGCGTCTTCTGCTCGATCAGGATTTGGCAACTCGAAGCGCCGATCTCGCCGGCATCTATCGCGATCTGGGCTTTGATCAAGCCGCTGTGGACCAAGGGTACAAGTCGGTCAACACCGACCCTTCCGATCCTTCGGCGCATCGGTTTCTCTCGGAAACCTTTCTCGGGCTGCCGCGTCACGAGACGGCCAGCGACAGCGAACTGCTGCAATCGCTGCTGCTGCAGCCGCTCGACATCAATCCGCCGCGTCCACGCCTCTCGCGCGAAGGGCTCGGGATCACCCCGCTGTTCGAGCCCAACCGGGTTGGCTACAACGAGTTTTCGCCGCTCTTTGCCAGTGACGGGCTAGGGCTATTGGCCGATGGCTTCGCCGGGAACTTTGGCGCGGCAGGCGGAACCCTTTTGGCCAATGGGCTCTACCATAATCTCTCGATGAGCCTCGGCCAATTTTATTCGCGCACGGACGGTATTCACGCGAATGACGATCTGCGCCGGCGGGTGTCCGACTTTATATTTCAACCCGCTCTCTCCGACCAGGCGAGCCTGCTCGCCGAATACCGCTATTCCGATTTCAACGCGGGTGATTTTCAGAACCGCTTCAATCTAGCCAATTTCGATCCGATCGAACGCCAAACGGAAAATACCCGACAATATCGCCTCGGCGGGCAATTCGATGCGATGCCCGGGGTAACCTTCGTCGGTGTCTGAACTCGGGGCAACGCGGACGCATTGTCGAGTTTCGGGCCTCCCGACGTGCAGCAGGATCACCTTAATGCAGACACCGGAGAGGGCGCGGTATACCTGACGGGCAATGGAATTAAGATCATCGGCGGCGGCGGTGTACTTTACGGGCTCGATCAGTTTCGCGAGCCCCTATCCAGCAGCCCCTCCACGATTACGCCTGATCAGGTAGACGACTATATTACCTGGCTTTACAGTAATTTGTCTGTTACCCCAACGCTGCAGTTCACATTAGGCGTGGATTACGTGGGACTGCGCAGGGTCTTCAATCACACTGATGTACTCAATCGAGCTGAATTCGATCCAAAGCTGGGCGTCAGTTGGGATGTTCTACCTAACACCACCGTCCGAGCGGCCTGGTTCACCACTTTGAAGCGACCGCTCATCGGTGATGTAGCGCTGCGGAGCGGCCAAACAATAGAGCCCACTCAGGTTGCGGGCTTCAACCAGCTGTTTGATGACTTTACCGGCACACGGGCCCGACGCTGGGGAATTGGGATCGATCAGCGTTTTCCGAACCCGTTCTTTAAATCTGACACGCTCTTGCTCGGCGCAGAGTGGTCCCAGCGCCAGCTTGCGGTCCCGATCACCCTTCTATCAGGCGGAGTTCCAACTCTCGTCGAACCGGGCTGGAAGGAGCGCTATGGACGCGGATATCTGAACTGGTTGCTGAGCGAGCGGCTCGCGTTCAATGTCGGGATCAATTACGAGGCACTGCATCGGACGGAACTCGCGGCAAACGTCGATGGCTTCGTAAAAATCCAGCTCCTAACAGCGCCAATTGAACTGCGGTATTACGACCCGAATGGCCTATTAAGCTTGGTGAGGACGACCCTCGTGCGGGAGCAAGGCCAATTTTTCGACGTAACCAGCGGCGAGGTGGGCCCGGGTAAAGGCACCTTTGCAACTTTGGATATGGGCATCGGCTGGCGTGACCCCGGCCGGCCCCTCATCGCTACTCTTGAGGCGCAGAACGTGTTGGACTCGCATTTCCATTATCAGGACACCGACCCCCTCAACCCTCAAATCTTCCCACGCCGCACGTTTCTCGCTCGAATCACATTTAGGCTTTGAAGCACGTTCAATCAGATCCTGGCATCGTGCCGGAACAATCGCAGCAGGTCTAGGAACAATGGTCAATCATCGGCGGCTTACAAAATCCGAGGAGATCTGGAAAATGGAAAATTACCTGAAAGGCACCAGGCTTACGCACGCGCCAGTCACGAAAACGACAGTTCTAGCGCTGGCCTTCCTTGCTGCCCTGTCTACGACATCCGCTGCACAAATGGGTGGGCCATCTCCAGCCGAGAAGGGTGCGCCATCGCCAACTCCGCAGATCCCTGAGTCGATCCGGCTAAGAATCGATGGAACTTCGTACGTTTATTCTCTATCGGAGACTGATAAGGCGAACCTAGCGGCACACCCCCCAAGCAAACACCATAAGGTTAAGAAAGTATTCATGTGCCGCGTTGAGTTTGGTGGCCTCACGTGTAGCTAAGAGCATCAAAATGAGCTGAAGGACAGCATCGACGCGTGCCAACATCAGCCAGCGGCCCCTTGAGGTCAGATCAGCGACGGCACTAGGCCGGATCCGTATCGCCGGGTTGGTCGCGCTCGCCGCCGGGCTCGCTGGGCTATTGCTGAGCGCCGATATGCTCGGCGTCGGCATTGAGGATCGGCTGGGAGAGTTCGTGCTGTTCCGTCTGCGGGGCGCGTTGCCGTCGCCGCCCGAGGTCGTCGTCATCGCCCAGGACCGTGCCTCTGCGCAAGCGCTGGGCCTGCCGTCCGGAAGCCGGCCATGGCCGCGCGCTCTGCATGCGCGGGTGATCGAAACGCTTACGGCGCATGGCGCTGCGGTGATCGCCTTCGATTTCATGTTCAGCACGTCGGATCCGGAGACCGACGATGGTCTCGCCGCCGCTCTGGGCCAAAGCGGGTGCGTCGTGCTGTTGCAAGGGCTGGAGCGCCGGATCGTCGGAGCCGGCTCGTCGATCGAGATCGATGAGCCGAGTTTTCCGATCTCGAAGCTGGCCGAGGCCGCCGCCGCGATCGCGCCCTTTCCGCTTCCCAAGGTTCCAGCCCGGGTCGATCGCTTCTGGACCTTTCATGGCATAGTGGGAGCGCCGACCGTTCCGAGTGTCGTGTTGCAGATCGCGGCGCGCGACATCGCATCCCACTGGGTCGCGCTTTTGGCCGCCGACCCCGAGCTGCCACGCTTCGATAAGGAAGACTGGACGGGTAAAACCGTGACCGCCGCGATGCAAAAGCTGCATGCGGCGCTGCGGGCCAGGCCGGACGCAGCGGCGCTGTTGCGTGTCAGGCTGCAATCAGCGGACTGGAATGACGCGGAAAAGCGCCGGCTTTTGGCGCTCATCGACCTCTATGCCGGGGAGGACACCCGTTATCTGAACCTTCGCGGTCCGGCTGGGAGGATCCGGACTATCAGCTACGCGGCGCTGCTCTCCGATGGTTCCGAGACCGCCGAGACTGCGATTGGAGACCTCTCCGGCAAGGTCGTCTTCGTCGGAGTTTCGGAGCTTCACAGCGCTACCCAAACGGACTCTTACGACACCGTCTATTCCGGTCTGAATGGGATCAATGTCACCGGTGCCGAGATCGGTGCGACAGCGTTTTCCGACCTGGCCGAAGGTTTGTCACCACAACGTCCAGTCGAAGCCACAGTGGTCGAGATTTTGTTGGTGGCGTTAGCGCTCGCCGCTGCAGCCAACTTTGGCGGCATGCTCGTGCTCCTCTCGGCCGCCGGATTGCTGGCCGCGGCGGTCCTTGTCGTCGGATGGTACGCCTTTCTGACACAGTGCTGGCTACTGCCCGTCGCCAGTCCTATCCTTTTCCAAATTCCTGTCGGGGTATTGACGGCGACGTGGTGTCTGCGCGCCGAGGAGCGGCGTCGGCGGCAACTTATGGCCGGCGCTGCCCGACAATATTTGCCGGAGAACGTCGTCCGAAGCCTGGCGTCGGGGCCGCTGCGCGGATCGTCTAATTTGGCCGGCGAAGTCCGTTACTCGGTGTGCCTGGCTTCCGACATCGAAGGGTTTACGACGCTTTCGGAACGATTGCCGCCCGAGGCCGTCCAAAATCTGCTGAACCAATATTTTGACGGCATGTTCGAGGTTATGCAGCGGCACGGCGGTGCCATCTCCGACATCGTTGGTGACGGGGTGATGTGCATCTGGACCGCCCCCGCTTTTGCCGGATCGGCCCGCGCCGGTGCGGTCAACGCGGCAGTCGACCTCCTGGACGTGGTCGAGCAATTCAATCTTGTCCACCCCGAGGATATGCTGCCAACCAGGATTGGCATCCATGCAGGCTCGGCGCTTCTGGGTATCGTCGGTGGGGCCGGTCGCTATGCCTCCACGGTAGTGGGAGACGTCGCAAATACGGCATCGCGCATCGAGGGGCTCAACAAGCAGTTGGGCACCCGGCTGTTGGCCTCGGAGGAGGCGCTGGATCAAGTGACGGGTTTCATCCTGCGCCCGCTTGGGGAATTCCTGCTCGCCGGCAAGTCCGAGCCAATCCGGGTGTCCGAGGTGCTCGGCAAGATCGGAGATCCGCGCACAGCTGCGCTGGCCAGTGCCTTTGCCGAGGCGTTCGAGGCATTTCAATCTCATGCCTGGGATAAGTCCGTCATGGTGTTGGAAACGCTCCTGCGTTCCTACCCCCATGACGGACCATCGCGCTATTTTCTGTCACGGGCGCTCCGGTTTCGCGCTGCACCGAAGGAAGCTCCTGCTGGGCTGATCCCGCGTGTAGGCAAGGCGTAAGGTACTTGGCCTCTCGCGCACTGGTGATCTTTCGGCGCCCTCTTATGCTCTGCCCCACAATTCTCCGGTGGCGAGGCGTGCGCCTTCCGCCAATGCCGCCAATTTGGCCCAGACGACAGTCGGATGAACCTCGCAGGAGGTCGAGAAGCTGGCGAAGCCGCAATCGGCGCCGGCGATAACGCTTTTGCGCCCGACTGCGCCGGCAAAGCGCGCAATGCGCTGGGCAACTGTTTCAGGATGCTCGACCAGGTTGGAGGCATGGGTGACGATGCCGGGGATCAGCGCCTTGCCTTCCGGCAGCTTCACAGCTTCCCACACCCGCCACTCGTGCTCGTGCCGCGGGTTGGCCGCTTCGAAGGAATAGGCGCCGGCCCGCACCTGCAGCATGATGTCGACAATGTGCTTCAACTCCATATCGTGCACTCGCGGGCCCATATTGATGCTGTAGCAGGTGTGATAACGGACTCGCTCCGCCGGGATGCCGCGCAGCGCGTGGTTCAGCAGCTCGACACTGGCGCTAGCCCACCTGCGGCACTCGGCTAGGTCGATATGCGGGTGCATCGCCCAGTGGCTCGCCAGCTGCGGATCGTCAATCTGCAGGACGAGGCCGGCATCGACAATCGCCTGGTATTCCTCGTGCAGCGCGTCGGCAATGGCAATGCGGAACTCTTCGTCGGTTTTGTAATACTCGTTGGTGTTCCAGTTGGCCAGATTGGTCGGAGACACCGCCGGCATGAACGCTTCCTCGCAGGTCACTTCGGCGAGCGCGGCCTTCAGATTGCCGATGTCGCGCCGCACTGCATCCCACCCCTGGTAGGCGATCGGTCCGGTGCAGACCCATTGCGTCGGCGGGATCCTTCCGGCCGCTCCCGGCATTTGCGAGGCCCATTGGTAATATTCCGGAAACGCCAGATATTCCCGCGATTGGGCCCAGCTGCTGCCGCGGCCGGCGCCTTTGCGCGGCTCGATGCCGGCAAGACGTTCGTTGACGTAGGGGATGAAGCCGAAACGCCCCATCTCGCCGTCGGCGACGATATCGATGCCGCTTTCGGCTTGCTTGTGAACTACTTCGGCAACCGCGCTCTTGACGCGGCGTACAAAGGCCTCGGCGTCGAGCGGCTCGCCTCGCTCCTTGGCCTGGATCATTTGCAACAGATCGGGCGACCGCGGCAGGCTTCCGACATGGGTGGTGAGTATTCGATGCGTGCTTCGTTTCATGGCGCCTCTCCCGTCTCGCTCGACAGCGTAGCGCGAAAGCCTGATCAGGTCAGCACCGTGCGCAGCGCCGAAATCGACGGCATGAAGAAATAGCCCGCGGCCGTCAACACGACGAACTGTTGCGGCATTTCAAGCGTCGTCCGCCGGTTCCCCGCCGGATAGTTCGGATAGGGCTCGTCCATTTCGCGCGCGCCCTCATCGGCAGTCTGGCCGATGATCGGGTCGAACCCTGGTTTCACGGGGGCACCGCTGCCCGGCCGCACCTTGCCCGAGACGAAGCCGGGGTCGTTTGCATGGCTGCGCTGGATGTACTCGAACTGCCGCTCGATCGAGGTCTGATAACAGACGAACATCAATCCTCGGCTGTGCGATGTCGTCGTCTCACCGGATGCCACCTCAGGCCCGAACGTGATGCCGGCGCGCAGAATGCGGTGTCTTTGCGCTTCTGCTTCGCCACCCGGAGCGTCGTCGCGCGGATAGGCCTTGCGAATATGCGCCGCATACGGACATCTGCGCTGGAAGGGGTCGTCGCCATAGTCGAAGTCGTTGTTGCGCATGGCGTCGCTCCCGAGCGCCGCATTGTCGTACACGGGCGCGAGCTCCAGCGGAGCGCCGCTCTTCCAGCGGCCGAACATGCGGGCTCCCAACAGATCCGGCTCCATTCCGAGCGCTGCCGCATGGTCCGCGACGAACCTGCGGAACTCGGGCACTTTTTGCTCGAACCGGCGGAATACCATGTAGGAACCGTTGCGCAGCCACGGCGATGCCATGTGCGGCGGCGGTCCTTGTCTGACGGGATCGCTCGGATCCTGGCCGGGATAGCCGAACACGAACTCCCCCGGCCAGATCAGATCCTGCCCGGGCAGCCCCTGGTCCGGATTGCTCGTCGATCTCCGGGTCAGACCGCGGATCCCCGGCTGGGAAATGCCGTCTCGATAACCGAAATGCTCGAACCCGCGGAATACCCCGGGCCGGGTAGTTCCCATTTCGGAATACACGACCTTGATCGAACCGCCGAGCAGTCGAAGCAACTCGGCGCGGTGGTAGTTCACCAGACCCTCCCGAGGACCGGTGACGAGGAAAATCCCGTCGATACGATCCGAGCGGAACTCCCTCAGCCAGGCCGAGGGGGGAGGATCGTGCAGCCGCTCGATCGTCTCCCGGGCTTCCGCACCCCGTTCAAACGGTGGGTCGAGGTGGAGCCGGCCGGCGCCCAGGAGCTGCGTCAAGCCATCGCTGGTAAACCCCAGATTGAGGCCAATAACGATCGCGGGTGACTTCTTGTAATTGCCGCTCTGCGAGATCCGTTGTTCTTGCTGATCGGCCTGCCAGGCGCTGGTGATCCGCCACGTCACGTGCTGCTTCACCAGGCTTTTGAACGAGCCGGGATTTACGATCTTGAAGAAGACAAAACACTCGGCATTTTTTTGCAGGCCGATCAGAACATCGCCTTGGATGTCGCCAAGTTCCAGCGACGCAAGCTCCACACGCCCCTCCCCGCGACAACTACTTAGCGCAGCAGGTTTGCGGGCCGAGGCTTCAGCAACGGCCCGCAAACCGCAAGGTCAGCCGCCGCCGTTGGAGCCCTCGTAACCAATCAGCAGGTAGTCGGTGATCCAGCAGATAAAATTGCCCTGCTCGTCATTCATGGCCCAGCGGTAGGCGATCCGCAGAGCCATATCGATGCGGCGCGGCTGGCCTTTGAATGCCCAATCTCCGGTCCGGTATCTGTCCATTTCCACCCAAATACACGTCGCATCCGCTGGCTGAGCTGCGGGGGTCGGAATGGGCGGATTTGGGGTAGCGCCCGGAGTGGTGGGCGGCGGACTTGGGGTAGCGCCTGGAGCGGCGGTCGGCGGATTTGGGGTAGCGCCCGGAGTGGTGGGCGGCGGCGGAGGAGGCGGTGGTGCCGGAAGGAACGTATGAGGCTCCATCGAACCGCCCGCGTATGGGTTCATCTTGATTATCAGCGCGCCGAGATCTTCTGCTACTGACATCCGTGGGCTCCTTCTAATTGGGACGATATTTACAAGAAAATCTCGCTTCAGGCGGTCCGGAAAATACGCATAATTCGACGCGCGTGCCCACAAGTGTGAGCGGGTTCACAGAGCTGCAAATCTTTCGCGTCGTCCGGGCATTAGTCGGGTGGTCTCACGCGCCACCAAGTCCGGCAAGAGCCGCGTCGACCCGGGCGAATTCGCCATGGGTCCCGAGGGTGCGGAAGATCGCGTTGGCCGCTTCGAGCAGCTGCCGTGCTGTCGCAACGTCGCCGGCGCGCTGGCGCAATGCCGCCCGCGCGACCATCGCCTTGGCTAGATCGTTGCGCGCACCGACGCTGTCGAAAATCCGCATTGCGGTCTCGACATGGTCCTCGGCAGCGGCGGGCGCGTCGGCGGCGAGATATTCTCCCATTAACCAACATGCCCGTCCCTCATAATGGAGGTAGCCGGTCGCCCGACTGGTTGCGAGCACGCGCTCGATCAAGGGCCGGGCACTCGTGCGGTCGCCGCGGCGAAGATAGCCTTCGGCAAGCCAGACCGCACCGATCGTATGGCTCCAGCGCATGTGAGAACTCTCGAACCAGGCGAGACCTTCACTCAGCTCCGCGATACCTTCATCGAGCCGGCCGGCTTTGATTTGCCCGTAACCAAGGATCACCCGGGCGAACGCGCCGTCGCGCGGCAGCGGCGCGAGCGCCAGCGCTTCATTGCAGCATTCCAGGCCGCGGTTGATGTCGCCTTGCTGAATATGGGCCAATCCCATTCGGGTCCAGCCAACCACCTTTAGCCGCAGATCCTGGAGCGCGACTCCGTGCTCAAGCCCGCGCCGACAATAGTCGAGGCTCGCTGCCCAATCGCCGAGGTAGTTCGCGATGGCGGTCAGATGCCAAAGCGTCCGGCCTGCCCACCAACGGTTGCCGCGCGCTTCGAAGATGGCGAGGGCGCGCTCTCCCGCCTCCAGACCCTCGTGCAATTTACCGGCAATCATGTAAACCTGGGCCAAGCAGGATTCGGAAATTGCATTGATCTCGTCCAAGCCAAAAGCCGACGCGATCTTCGCCGCCTCTCGACAATGTTCGATCGCGACATCGGGCCGGCCTCCCGAGGTCGCGTGCAGGAACCCGGACCAATAATGCCAAGCGGCCCGGCGCGGCGGGTCGGCAGTCTCGTCCACGACGCCACGAATTTCTTCGAGCGCACGGATGTGCTCGTTGTAACGGCCCAGTGCGTACTTCACCTCGGCCTGATTGAGTACGGCGTCGACGCGGCGCAGCCGGTTCGGCGGCATATCGGGCATAGCATCGAGGAGGCGCAGAGCGTCGCTGAAATAGGCCAGTGCCTCGGCGTTGGCCCAACGGCGCTGCGATTTCTGTGCGGCGAGTATTGCGTAATCTACCGCCTTTTCGGCCTCCTTGCTGCGCCCGAAATGAAGGGCGAGCAGTTCGGCCACCTCGTCGCGGCGGTCGCGGTAGAGCTCTTCGAGGGCGTTTCCGACACTGCCGTGATGTGCGCTACGATGGCGCTCGAGGAGGCTCCCATACGCCGTTTCCTGCGTCAGCGCGTGGCGAAAGACATAAACAGTCCCGTCGCCGACGACCCGTTCATAGAGGAATTCGAGGCGGGTGAGTTCCCTTAACAGATCTTCGATCCGCTCCGCACCCCGCCACACGGCGCTCAGCAGGCGCAACGAAAACTCCCGGCCGATGACCGCGGCGATCTGCAGAAGTTGTTTCAGCTGCTCCGGAAGCCGATCGATGCGCGCCATCACGACATCATGGATCGTGTCCGGTACCATCAAGACCGATCGAAGGTCCCTCGCCTCGCCGGCGTGCAGGGTCAACTGCTCGAGGAAGAGGGGATTGCCGTCCGCCTTGGCGACGATCTCCTCGGTCGCGAGCTCGATCATCCGCTCGACATTCAGCACCGAGCGGACGATGTTGAAACTGTCGTCGCGCGACAGCGGCTGCACCGGCAGCTGTACAGCGTAAGATTTGTCGATCCATGGCGGACAGTACCCCCGCCGATAGGTCGCCAGCATCAAAACGCGTGCCTCGCCGATATTTTCTGCAAGGAACGCGAGGAATTCTTCCGATATCTTGTCGACCCAATGCAGGTCTTCGAGCACGAGGACGAGGGGTCGTTCCACACTCAATTTGATGCTGACTTGGCGGAAGATTTCGAAGGTCTTCGCCTTGACGGCTTCAGGATTGGCAAAGGCCGGCACAGTAGGGATGTCTTTGATGCCCAAGACATGCAGCAGCACAGCGCCGTCCTGATCGGGGTCAATCCCGACTCGCTCCAGGCCCGTGCGCACCTTCACGGTGATCGACTCCGGGGTGTCGGTCTCCAGAATGCCGCAATTGCTGCGCAGCAGATCGAGCATCAGCAAATACGGGATCGCGGCGCCGTAGGAAACACACCGGCCCTCGATCCAGGTCACTCGCTCGCTGGCGAGTTGCCACCGAAATTCGGAGAGAAGCCGCGACTTGCCGATGCCAGGCTCGCCGATAATGTCGACTGCTTGCCGGTGGCCGCTTTCGACCTGTCGCAAGACATCGTTCAAGACCGCCAGGTCGCTCTGCCGGTTGACAAAATTTGTCCTGCGGGCTGCGGTAGAGGGTCGGAGCGCGGCGCGCGCTTGCGAGACGTTGAGCAGCCGGTACGCGGTGATCGGATCGGCCTTGCCTTTGAGGACGAGGGGGCCGACCGGTTCGACCAGAGCATAGCTCCGCGCCAGTTCGTAAGTCGCCTCGCTCAACAGGATCGTCGCGGGCTCGGCGGCTTGCTGGATCCGAGCCGCAACATTAGCGGTGTCGCCGATAGCCGTATAATCCATCGGAAATCGATCGGCGACTGGGCCGAACACTACCGGCCCCGAGTGGATGCCGATCCGCACCGGCAGCTCCAAATTATCGGCACCGCGGGAGTCCTCGGTCCCGTTCAGCGCGCGCTGTATAGCCAAGGCGGCGAGCAGCGCGCGCTGAACATGGTCTTCCTGGGTCACCGGGGCGCCGAACAGCGCCATGAAACCGTCGCCGGTAAATTGCGGCGCGGTGCCTCCGTAGCGATCCACCTCGGCAAGGCTGGCGGCCAGAAACGAGCTGACGAGGTCGCGCATCGCCTCGGCCCCGAGCCGTTCGGTAAGGCGCGTAGAACCGACGATGTCGCAAAACAGCACGGTAACTTGTTTCATTTCGCCGGGAAGCGCAGTCCTTGGCACTGCGGGGTTGGGGATAAATGGCCCACCCGCAACGACTTCCTGCAGACCCGGCTGGCCGAGTGCCGCGCCGCAGTGACCGCAAAACCGGTGCTCGGGAGGGTTGCCCGAGCCGCAAGACGGACACGGGATGCCCAACGGCGCGCCGCACTGTCCGCAGAACTTCATCCCGGCGAGATTGTCGGCGCTACACCGAGGGCACCTCATGCCGAGCCTCCACGGAGCGCCGGAAACTGGAGATTGCGATTTTCAGCCTAGTCCTCTCCCGGTCGAGTGGTCAACCTTTGGCGAATGCGGGTAGTGGGTCTGTTTGAATGTAACGGCCTACGCGGCGGGTTTCCGCTCGGTGCGATCCATGCCATATTACCATCATGCCCGAAAAGCGTCTCAAGCGCCCGCGCGATCCAATCCAACTCGGAAAGCTCGTCGTCGATATCGCTACGGGGCAGGTCGAAGATTGCACCCCGACCGAAGAAGAAAGCGCCGGTGCCAAACTCGCGAAGAAAGGCGGCAAGGCCAGAGCGGCCAAGCTGTCGGCCCAACGACGGCGCGAGATCGCGCAGCAAGCAGCGCAAGCGCGATGGGGAAATCCCGATAGATAATTGACACTTTAATGCTTGCAAGCAAGCACGAAGGGTCATATATAGGAGGGCATGAACAAGCTCTCTCGTGAACGCCGCGCACAGATCCTCGGCATGATGGTCGAGGGCGTCAGCATCCGCGCGATTGTGCGGATGACCGGGGTCAGCAAGAACACGGTCACGAAGCTTCTGGAAGATGCCGGCGAGGCGTTCCTGTTCTATCACGACCGATACGTTCGCGGCGTCGCGGCCAAGCGCGTCCAGTGCGACGAGATTTGGAGCTTTGCCGGTTGCAAACAGAAAAACGTCGCGAAGGCGAAGCGCAAGGATCTCGCCTACGGCGATGTCTGGACATGGGTAGCGTTGGACGCCGATACGAAGCTGGCGATCAGCTATCTGGTCGGTGGGCGGGACTCCGGCTACGCAATGACGCTGATGGATGATCTTCGCCAGCGCGTTACGACCCGCCTTCAACTGACCACTGACGGGCACTCGCCCTATTTGAATGCGGTTGAGGAAGCGTTCGGGGCCGATGTTGACTATGCGATGTTGATAAAGCTTTACGGGCATCCGCCAGCTTCGCCGGAGGCGTCGCGCCGCTACAGTCCATCCGAATGCACCGGGACCCGCACGCATAACGTGACTGGCAACCCCGATCCGCAATATATCAGCACGTCTCACGTTGAGCGCCAGAACCTCACGATGCGGATGGCGATCAGGCGCTTTACTCGGCTGACAAATGCGTTCTCGAAAAAGGCCGAAAACCATGCCCATTCGGTCGCGATCCATTTTATGCATTACAATTTTGTCCGCATTCATCAGACGCTCCGCGTCACGCCAGCAATGGCGGCAGGCGTTACAGCGACGCTCTGGTCCCTGATCGATTTGGTAGCCGTCATCGAAGAATGGGAGGCTCGCCGCGCGCCCAAGCTTGCGGATCGGCTTGTCGGCTAGGCAATCGTCAGTCACCGAAACTTGCTACCCAATTTCCAACAATGGTGAATATCGATCGCTCTGGAGATTTCAGAATCAATGGCCTTTTGCCCACGAGTAGGTACAGCTTATATGGTCCAGATCCAGCGCTTGAGTTGCAATTCAATGGTATGCTGGCCTCATGGAATGCCTTCTGCATCGCCTGTATAATAGCCGCAGTTGTATTCTGAGCTGACTCCGTCATGGCCGCAGTACACAAACCATTCTGCGGGAGTGGATTTTGCGTAGACGTGTCTATAGACGCATCCCATCCGCTTAATTTTAGAATGTTGAACAGCGCCGACCCATATTCGGCAGCCTCCTGATCTAGCGGATTGAACTTCACTATGACTGATCCCTTAGGACGCTCCGTCAAATATCTGTTAAGATCTTGAGATTGCTGAGGTGTTACTGTACGTGGCATTACAAATATATCCATATCGCTCCGGATAGAGGAGATTTGAAACCAGAGCGACAGAAGCCCCAATGCAAACAGCCAATACCCAAAGTCAGTAGAGATACGCAGCAACCAAGCAAGCGGAAATCTCCGCTTTACCAACGGCCATGTCGGACCAAGGATCGCGAATGCCGCGCCAATGCTTAGGAACGTGAACATTCGCGCAGTCATCGGAGCGCCATGGTAGAGGTCTTCGCCGGGCGGAAGGCCGAAGACCAAACCCCATAGTTCGCAAAAGCCGAAGACTGCGAGATCCTGCGCCCTGGATGCTGGCGTAGTCGATTGCATCCCGACAGGGTAACATATCGCCGAAGCCGTTTACAATGAAACTGACCCACTACCCGAATGCGGGCATGCCTCGAGCGAGCTCAGGGGTAAATTTTTTGCGATCCGCGAAACAGCCCAATTCTCCCTGTAAAAAGGTTAATGATTGCGCCCGTCATATGATAGGTTTCTTACGAGCATAAAGGCTCAACATAGCGGACATCAACTCGCGGCGCTGGCTCGGGCGAGACAGAAACCTCTGGCCTTCTTGATCGTGGCTGTAAGGAATTGTCATGAACTCCCCAACGCATCAGGAAAAACGGCAGATCTTCGAGCAGCACTTCCTGTTCGGAAAGCTGAGCACCGGCGAAATAGACGCGCTGATCGGTTACGCCCGGGTAGGACAGTACCCAGCCGGGCGCGAAATCTTTGCCAAAGGGTCACCCGGCCAAAGCCTGATGGCTGTATTGCGGGGAAGCATCAAGATAAGCTCGCTGTCTAGCGACGGCAAAGAAGTCGTTTTTCGAATTATCAATGCCGGGGAAATCTTTGGCGAAATAGGGGCCCTCGACGGCGAAGAGCGCAGCGCAGATGCGGCGGCAATGACCGACTGCGAGCTCTTGGTACTGAACCGCAGGGATTTTTTGCGGATGCTCGAAAACCGGGCGGATCTCTGCATGATCCTGCTCAGGATCCTGTGCCGGAGTTTGCGGCGGACGAGCGAACAGGTCGAGGATGTGATGTTTCGCCATCTCGAGGCGCGGGTCGCAAAAGCATTATTGCAGCTCGCCGAGAGCGTCGGCCTGCATGGGTCGCAAAGCCCCCTCGTTGAGCTTCACGTCTCGCAGCGAGAACTCGGCAACATGGCCGGAGGCAGCCGGGAGAGCGTCAATAAGATCCTGCAGAATTGGCACCGCCGGGGCCTGATAGATCTCGGCAAGGCGTCGGTCCTGATCCGCGACACCGAGGCGCTGAGGCGCCTGATCTGACTTTTTCCTTCGCCCAATGTCGCCTTCCCCCGCGCGGCCCGAGACCTGGATCAAGACGACGGCGGCCGGACTATATTGCGAGCCCGGCGGCTTCCATATCGACCCGCTGCTCCCGGTGCAGCGCGCCATCGTCACGCACGGGCACGGCGACCACGCCCGGCCGGGCAACGAGCGCGTGCTCGCAACGCCAGGTACAATCGCGATCATGCAGTCGCGTTACGGCGAGCTGGCCGGAGGTTCGCTGCAGCGGCTCGACTATGGCGAATCCATCGCGATCGACGGGGTCGGGGTGCGTCTGCTCCCCGCCGGCCACGTGTTGGGCAGCGCGCAAATCGTGCTCGACTACCGCGGCTCGCGAGTCGTCGTCTCCGGCGACTACAAGCGCCGGACGGACCCGACTTGCGCGCCCTTTGAGCCGTGCAATTGCGATCTCTTCATCACCGAGGCGACCTTCGGATTGCCGGTCTTCCGCCATCCGCCCGACCGGCTCGAGATCGATAAGCTGCTGCATTCGCTAACCCTTTTCCCCGACCGTTGTCACGTCGTCGGGGTTTATGCGCTCGGCAAATGCCAGCGGGTTCTGGCGCTGTTGCGCCGCGCCGGATACGAGGAGCCCGTCTATCTGCACGGCGCGCTGATCGGCCTGACCGAGCTTTACGAAAGCCTGGGCGTGCCGCTCGGGCCGGTGCTGCCCTGGGCCGAGGCCACGCGCGAGGCGCTCAAGGGACGCATCGTGCTGGCGCCCCCCGCGGCGACCACCGACCGCTGGTCGCGGCGGCTGCCCGACCCGCTGGTCGCGATGGCGTCGGGCTGGATGCGGGTGCGCCAGCGGGCCAAGGCGCGCGGCGTCGAGTTGCCGCTGGTCATCTCCGACCACGCCGACTGGGACGAATTGACCGCCACGATAGACGAGGTCGCCGCCGAGGAGATCTGGGTCACCCATGGGCGAGAGGAGGCGCTCGTCTATTTCGCGAACAAGAGGGGCTACCGCGCCCGGGCATTAGCGCTCACCGGCTTCGAGGAAGACGCGTGAGCCGCTGCCCCTCACCCTCCCGCTTCGCGGGCCCCTCCCTCTCCCCGCTAACGCGGGGCAAGGGGCTTTCGGCGACCTTCTTCCTCGCCCCGCCTGCGGGGAGAGGGTCGGGGTGAGGGGCCATCGTGAACCGCTTCGCAGCGTTGCTCGATGCCCTGCTGTTCACGCCGTCGCGCAATGGCAAATTGCGGCTGATGCGGGAATATTTTTCGACTGCGCCCGATCCGGAGCGGGGCTGGGCGTTGGCCGCGCTGACGGGCGAGCTCGTCTTCGACGAAGCGAAGCCGGGCCAGGTCCGTGCACTTGCTGCGGCGCGGGTCGATCCCGAGCTCTTGGGCTGGTCCTATGATTTTGTCGGCGATCTGGCGGAGACCGTATCGCTAATCTGGCCTGTGTCCGCGGCTGGACAGGGCCATGTCCCGAGCCTCTCGGAAATCGTCGAACAACTGAGAGGGGCGAGCCGCAACGAGGTGGCGAGCCTGCTCGAGCCGTGGCTCGACGCGCTCGACGCGACCGGACGGTGGGCGCTGTTGAAACTCGTGACCCGGGAGCTGCGGATCGGCGTCTCGGCGCGGCTCGCCAAGACCGCGCTCGCCGAATGGAGCGGGGTCGAGCTCGACCGGATCGAAGAAGTCTGGCACGGCCTCGCGCCGCCTTACCAGCCGCTCTTCAATTGGCTCGAGGGCCGCCACCCGCCGCCCGAGATCGGCGATCTGCCGACCTTTACCCCGCTGATGCTGGCCCAGCCTCTGGAGGACGCCGATCTCGCGGGCCTCGACCCGCGCGATTATCTCGCCGAATGGAAATGGGACGGGATCCGCGTGCAGCTCGTCGCCCGCGGCACTGAAAGGCGCCTCTATTCGCGCTCCGGCGACGATATCGGCGCCGCCTTTCCGGACATCTGCGCAGCGATGCCCGCCGATGTGACATTGGACGGCGAGCTGCTGGTGATCCGCGACGGCGAGGTCGCGCCGTTCAACGACCTGCAGCAACGGCTAAACCGCAAGACGCCGACCCCGAAATTGCTGCGCGATTTTCCGGCGGCGGTGCGACTCTACGACATCCTCCGCGAGGGGCCGGAAGACCTGCGCGGCCTGTCTTTTGCCGAGCGCCGCCGCCGGCTCGAAGCGTGGTATGCGCGGGAACCACGCCCCAATCTCGACCTGTCGCCGATGGTGCCGTTCACCAGCTGGGACGAGCTCGCGGAATTGCGCGACGGCGCCCGCCAGCGCGGCATCGAAGGGCTGATGCTGAAGCGGGCGGACTCGCTCTACGTCTCCGGTCGCCCGAAGGGCCCGTGGTTCAAATGGAAACGCGGCGCGCTGACCCTCGACACCGTGCTGATGTATGCCCAGCGCGGCCACGGCAAGCGATCCTCGTTCTATTCCGACTACACCTTCGGCGCCTGGCGCGGTGACGAGCTGGTGCCCGTCGGCAAGGCTTATTCCGGGTTTACCGACGAGGAATTGCGCCGCCTCGACCAATGGGTGCGAAACAATACTGTGCGGCGCTGGGGCCCGGTGCGCGAGGTGGCGCCGCAGATCGTTCTCGAAGTCGCCTTCGACAGCGTCCACCGCTCGACCCGCCACAAATCAGGCGTCGCAATGCGCTTCCCGCGGATCCACCGCATCCGCTGGGACAAGCCCTTCCGCGACGCCGACACGCTGGAGACACTCGAGCGCCTGCTGACATAACGGCACCCTCGGCTGTTTTCAGTGTTTTTTGCAGCGAAATGTCAGCCCGCGCGCAGTCCTTTCCAATCGACGCCGTTCTCGAAAGCGGCGGCGGCGCGGTAGATCGTCTCCTCGTCGAAGGCTCTGGCAACCAGCATCATGCCGACCGGCAGGCCATCCACCATGCCACAGGGCAGGCTCATTGCAGGATGGTGCGTGCAGTCGAATTGCGCGGTGTTGGCCAACATCTCGAAGCCGCGCTGCAGGATGTCCGCGACTGGCGCATTGGCTTCGGGCAATGGCGTCGCGACCATCGGCAGAGTCGGCATCAGCAGCAGATCATAACGCGACAGCACCTCGTCATAGGCGCGGCGCAACCGGCGCACGAGGTTCTGCGCCTTGGCGTAGTAATGGCCGCGGTAGCGGGTCACCATGTAATGCCCGAGCAGCATAGTGTTTTTGAGGGTATCCGACAGCTCGTCCGCCCGGCTTCGCCACGAGCTGTGAAAATCCAACATCGAAGTGACGTAGAGACCCTGCCAGTTGAAGCCGAAGCCATTGCCCAGCATCATCTGCATCGTCGCGCCCTCGGCGGCGATCGCCAGCCAGATCGCCGAGCCGTCGCGGTGCATCGGAATTGAGACGGTGTCGACGGTGGCGCCCAGTCCGCCGAACCGCCCGGCCGCTTCGCGCACGAGGGCGTCGACCTGTGACATGGATTGTGCGTGGCCGAAGCCTTCCTCGACGACCGCGATCTTGAGGCCGCCGGCGCCTCTACCCAATGCCTCGCGATAGGGCTTTGCCTCGGCACCGTATTGCCGCGGGTCGAGCCCGTCGGGCCCGGCCAATACCTCCAGCAACAATGCATTGTCCTCGACTGTCGCGGTCATCGGTCCGGTGTGGTCCAATGTCAGCTCGATCGGCATGATGCCGGTGTAGGGCACGAGCCCATGCGTCGGCTTCATACCGTAGATCCCGCAAAACGCGGCGGGGATGCGGATCGACCCGCCCTGGTCGCCGCCGAGCGCCATCGGCACCTCACCCGCCGCTACCACGGCGGCGCTGCCGGAGGACGAGCCGCCCGCCGAATAGCCCATGCGGTGCGGGTTGTGCACCGGGCCGGTGGCGCTGGTATGGCTGCCGCCCGAAAAGCAGAAATATTCGCACACCGTCTTGCCGACGATCGTGCCGCCGGCGTCGAGGACGCGCGTCGCGACGGTGGCGTCGACATCCGGCACATAGCCTTCCATCGTCGAGGCGCCGTTCATCATCGGCACGCCGGCGAGACAGATATTGTCCTTGAGGGCCACGGTCTTGCCGCGGAGCTTGCCAGCCGCGGCGCCCGCGATCTCGGTCTTGACGTACCAAGCGCCGTGCCGGTTCTCCTCGGGCGCGGGGCGCCGGCCGGGCAAGCGCGGGTAGGTGACCGGCGGCAACTCGTCCGGCATCCGGTCGAGCCGGCTGTACGCCTCGAACGCCCCGAGCAGGCTTTGATGATGGGCAGCGAGCTCGGCCTCGGGCAGGGCGAGGCCGAGCTCCACCGCGACTTCGCCCAACTGCTCCAGGCTCGGGACTTTGATGGTATGGAACGACATCGCGGCTAACTCGCCGGCGCCTGCTGGTAACGGCGTCCAGCCAGATACCGGACACCCTCCGGCCCGCACCGCTCGGTATGCCGCTGTCCCGCGGTCAGCGCACACGTATCGCCGGCGCGGTAGGTGCGTTCCTCGCCGTCGCACACGATCGTCATTTCGCCTTCGAGCACCAGCACGCGCGCATCGAATTCATGAGCGTGCTCGGGATTGATCGTGCCTGCGTCCATCCGGCGATCAACGACCTCACGATAGCCTTGCGCTTCCAGTTCTTGCTCGAAATCCGCCCGGTTCATCGGCATCCTCCTCGGACAATTTGTCCACGACGCCGCAATCGTACCATGCGTCGCAGCCGGCTGGGCGGTAAACTCGGCGTGACCCCAGCGAGAGCGGGAGGAAGGCGTGGCTGGTGTGCTCGACGGCATTCGCGTCCTCGATTTCGGGCGCTACATCGCGGGACCGTTCTGCGCCGCGCTGCTCGGCGATCTCGGCGCCGAGGTGATCCGCATCGAGCGGATCGGCGGCGGCGAGGATCGCGGCATGATCCCGGTCGGCGCCGGGCCCGCGACTGAACCGTTCACCGGCGGCGGCGCGATGTTTCTGGCGATGAACCGCAACAAGCTCGGGATGACGCTTGACCCGGCGGCGCCGAAAGGCCGCGACATCGTCCGGAGGCTGGTCGCCACCGCCGATGTCGTCATCGCCAATCTGCCGCCCCGGGTCTTGCGGTCGTTGGCGCTCGATCTCGACAGCCTGCGCCAGACCAAGCCCGAGATCATCCTGACGACAGTGACCGGTTTCGGGTCCGGCGGACCGCTCAGTCACAAGCATGGGTTCGACGGCATCGGCCAGGCGATGAGCGGCGCCGTCTATCTCTCCGGCACGCCGGAGCAGCCGATCGCGATCAAGGTGCCTTGGGTCGATTTCGGCACCGCCTGTCTGTCGGCCTTCGGCACGTTGGCGGCGCTAATCGAACGCGGCAAGACCGGGCGCGGTCAGAAAGTCGAGGGCGCCTTGCTGCGCACTGCGATCGCCTTCACCAACGCCACCCTGATCGAGCAGACGCTGACCGGCGTGAACCGCACCGCGACCCTCAATCGCGGTTTCAACTCGGCCCCAGCCGACATCTTCCGGACCAGAGACGGCTGGATCGTTGCGACGGTCATCGGCGCGCCGATGTTTCGCCGCTGGGCCAGGATGATCGGCGAGGAGGATTGGCTGAGCGACCCCAGGTTCAGGGACGACCAGTCGCGGGCCGATCACGGTGAAATCATCTCGGCCCGTATGTCCGAATGGTGCGCGTCGCGGAGTTGCGCCGAGGCACTGGCCGCGCTCGAAGAGGCCAGCATCGTGGCCGGCCAGGTCTACTCCCCCCAGCAGGCGCTCGACGACCCGCATATCCGCGCCGCGGGCCTCCTCGAGGAAGTGACCTTTCCCGGGCTCGATGACACCCTGCCGCTGGCGCCGACCCCGATAGAGCTGTCCGAAACACCGGGCGCCTACCGCCGCCGCGCCCCACTGGTCGGCGAACACACCGACGAGATCCTCCGCAGCCTCGGCTACACCGCCCCCGAAATCGCCGCGCTGCGCGACGAACGCGTGATTTAAGATCGTCCTCACGAGCCCACGGGTCCGGCCTCAGGTCGGCCGGGACAGGCTCCGCGAAGCGATCTCGGGCCACAGGGCGCTCGTTTGGTCGGCATTGCTTCGTCGCGCTGCGCGCTTCTCGCAATGACAGAGCGCTCTTAAAGGACCAGCTGCGTCTGCGTGACGAGGGCGACGAGGCGGCCCTCGCTGGTTGAGATGCGGGTCTGCCAGATCATCGTGCGCCGGCCGCGGTGAACCGGCATCGTCTCCCCGATCACCCGGGTGCCAACCGGCGCCGGTGCGACAAAATTGGTCTTGCTCTCGACCGTCGTCGTGCCCGCCCCTTGCGGCAAATTGACGAGCGTGCCCATCGCGCCGAGCGTGTCGGCGAATGCCATGATCGCGCCGCCGTGAAGCACCGCCGGAGTGGTGCAGAGATCCTCACGGACGGTCATCTCGGCGACGATTTTCTCCGGCGAGGCGCTGACGAACTCGATGCCCAGAAGCTCGGCAAAAGGCAGCTTTGTCTCATTCACCCGGTCGAGCAGATCCAATTGAGGGTTCCTCCCTGAGGCGCGGCTTTTCCGCGCACAGAGAAGCATTGCGCGTGGCTTTCTGGCAAGATCGCCAGGCAAGAAAACGGTATCAACCGACACGGTTATGCCACGATTATCCGCTTAAGGATCCGCTTCGTCGGCCGTCCGGTCCCCTGGAGGACATTGGTGCATGCGTAAGTTGGCGATCACAGCGCTGGTATCCGCGCTGTTTATGGCAGGTGGCGCTTTTGCTCAGCAAAAGGCCGGCAAGGACGGCGTTTACGAAGAGCTCAACTTCTTCGACGAAGCGTTCGAGCGGATCCGTCAGGATTCGGTCAATTCGGTGAGCGATACAAAGCTGATCGATGCGGCGATCTCGGGCATGTTGACCGGGCTCGATCCGCGCTCGTCCTTTCTCGACGAGGCCGCCTACAAGGCAATGCAAAACCCGGCGAACGACAACGTGGCCGGCGTCGGAATGGTGGTGACGATCGAGAACGGACAGCTGAAGGTGATCTCGCCGCAGGACGGTTCGCCGGCGGCGCAAGCCGGCGTCAAACCCGGAGACGTTATTTTCTCGATCGACAAGGAGCCGACTTACGATCTGACGCTCGGCGAGGCGGAACAAAAGCTGCGAGGCCCCGCGGGCAGCGAGGTCGAGCTGACATTGCGCCGCGGCAATGGCGGGCCGATCGACCTGAAGTTGAAGCGCGAGCCGCTCAAATTGCAGACTGTGGCGGGGCGCGTAGAGGGCGGCAATATCGGATATCTCCGCGTCGCCGGGTTCGATGGGGCGACCCAGTCGGCGCTCGCCGGCACGGTGCAGGATTTGCGGCAACGCACTGAGAACAAGCTGATCGGGTTCATTCTCGATCTGCGCAACAACCCCGGCGGCAATTTCGATGCGGCGGTCGCCACCGCCGATGCGCTACTCGATAAGGGCGATATCGTCGTCGTCAAAGGCCGCAAGCCGGCTGCCACAAAGCGCATCAGCGCCACTCCCGGTGACGTCGCAAAGGGTCTGCCGATCGTGGTGCTGATCAATGGCGGGACGGCACGCGAGGCCGAACTCGTTGTCGGCGCCTTGCAGGACAATAAGCGGGCAGTGACGCTCGGGACGAAGAGCTTCGGCGAAAGCTCGATCGAAAGCCTGCTCCCACTTGGCAATGGCGGGGCGATCCGCCTGACGACGGCGCGCTTCACCACGCCGAACGGTCGGGAGGTTCAAGGCAAGGGTCTCGAACCCGACCTTGGTGTGAGCTCGCTCAAACTCGCAAAACTCGGGCGCGGCGAAGGCCGCCACGAGGCCGATCTGCCGGGCGCGCTCAAAAATCCCGATCAGCCCGCCACGCCGCCGCCTGCCAACGCCCCTCCAGGTGCGACCGCGACACCGGCGCCGGAAGAGGCGCCCTCTGTCGCGACCGGCGATATGGGCTCGACGAGCGATGAGCAACTGACCCAGGCGATTGACGTCCTGCGCGGACTTTCCCTGATCGCAAAGCGCGCGGCAGGTTGACGCCCGGGTCCTGTTAACCTTAATTTGCAAACCTGCCATATTGGTGCCGCATCCCCTGCGGCATCATGCCGGCGCATTTCGAAAAAAATAAGCGCTTCCAAAGCGTATGTCGTCGCCTCTGGCGACGATTGGCAAACTGCATTCAGGAGGCCAGGATGAGCGAGGCGAAATCGAACGCAACTCCCGTTGGTTCGGCTCTTGTTAAACAGGCCGAGTTGTGGATCGGTGCCCAAGGTGATGTCCTCACCGGTGTGGAAACGATGATCGCCGGATGGGCGCAGCGGCAGCGCCAAGTCTTCGAGGCATCCTCTCGATCCATGCAGAGGATCTGTGAAGCCCGCAACATGTTCGATCTGCTGCAGGCGCAGCACGAATGGCTGTCGGATTGCCTCAACTGGACCGCCTCGGAAATCCGCGCGGTCGGCAACGACATCCCGGCGATAACCCGGAAGGCGGCGGAGCGGTTTGGCGACCGCGGCAACGGGCAGCAACGCGATGCACGAACGCAAGCCGGGCCAAGCATTTCGATGCGGCGAGCCGCCGCGGAGTAGCAGCCGCGTTCGGTAGAACCGTCTGCCCATTACACGATTTCGTTTCAGCGGCCCGCGCTTTCAGACGCTTTAAGTGATCGAGTGGCGCCCCCGGGGCTCATTTGTATCGCCAGCCGCTGCCGCTAGGAGGTCGAGTGCCCGCTGTACCTCGCTTGGGCGGCGCAGCTGCAATACGACGAGATGTGCGCATTCGCTCTGCGCCAGCCGTTCCGCGGTTTCGCGGCGGCGGCGCTCCCAGGTGCTCCAGGCCCAGCGGATCGGGTGGCTGGGCCGCAGCAGGTGGCGCCAGCGCTCGCGGTTGCCGGCCCACAGCTCGGTGTGAAGAACAAGCCGGAAAAGCGTACGGGAGATTACCCGAGCCATGATCACCGGGCGCTCGTAATCGAGCCAGACCAGGTGGGTCGCACGCCGCCAGACCCTGTCGCGCACCGGACCGTAATTGCCGTCGGCCACCCAAGCCTTGGCCTCGACGGCCTCATCGACGCGGCGGACAAATTCCTCGGGATCGTGCCGCGTCAGATCGCGCCATCCCGACTGCCAGTTGATTGCATCGAGTTCGATATGCGGCAGCTCCAACAGCGCCGCAATTCTGCGTGCCAGCGTCGTCTTGCCGGCGCCCGAGGTGCCGACCACCACAATCCGCATCGGCCGCCTCCGGATCTTGATCGGCAAACACTTGCACGAGAGCCGGGCCTCGCGCGCTGGCGATGTGTCTGCTTATACTTGGCGATCTGCAGAGGGGGAGACGGAAATGCCCGAGAGCAAACGGACCAGGCCCTCAGCCTCAGTCGCACCGCCGAAGCCGCCCCTGCTCGTGCCTCACCCGCCGAGCGCGCCGTTGCTGCCGCCGGCGCATGTCGTCGATTTGATGACCGTCGAGGGATCGGCGGTGTTCGACGCACAGTGGAGGGCGATGGAGGCGAAGATCGTCGAGTGCCCGGCATTGACGGACGCCATGCCCGAATTCAGGACGACTTACGACATAGACCCTTATGCCGGGGTAAGCGGCTTCGATAATTCGGCTTGGCCGGTGATCGCCGCCGACGAACTGGGTGCGAGGCGAGGCGGCGGCATGGTGTCGTTCTTCTGGTACCGTACAAAGCTGACGATCCCGGCAAATGCCGCAGGTTTCGACACCTCCGGCGCAATGACCGTGCTGCGGGTCAACATCGACGACTACGCGGAAGTCTGGGTCAATGGCGAGCTGCCGCGGGCGGCCGGCCGGCCGAGCCCCGGCACTATCCAGGGGTTCAACATGCCCCATCGCCTCGTGCTCGCTAATCCCGTTGCCCCGGGCGACAAGTTCGAGATCGCGGTCTTTGCGATCAATGGGCCGATTTCGGCCGCGCCCGCAAATTTCCTCTGGTTCCGCGAGGCGAAGATCGAATTCTTCCGCTGAGGGTGTCTCAGCGCGACGGATACCGGATCTCGACCAAATAGAGGCCTTCGGGGGGTGCGGTTGGGCCGCCGGCGCGCCGATCGCGGGCCGCGAGGGCGCGGGCCACATCGTCGGGATGCCACCGTCCGAGACCGACCAGCTTTAACGTGCCGGAGATGTTGCGCACCTGGTGATGCAAAAACGAGCGGGCGCGAGCGGTGATGTGGACTTCGTCGCCGGCGCGCCCGATTTCCAGCGCGTCGAGCGTCTTTAAGGGCGACCTCGCCTGGCATAGCGAGTCGCGGAAAGTCGAAAAATCGTGATGTCCTACGAGGTGACGGGCGCCGGCGCGCATCGCGTCGACGTCGAGCGCGGGGGTGACCTGCCACACCCGGCCGCGTTCGAGGGCCGGCGGGGCGCGGCGGTTCAGGATGCGATAGAGGTAAACCCTGCCGACAGCCGACAGCCGGGCGTCGAACTCGTCGCAAACGCGCTCGGCGGCAAGGACGCTGATCGCATTCGGCCGCAGATAGTGGTTGATGGCGCCGCGCATCACCTCCGGTGCCGCCGGGCGGGTGAGATCAACATGCGCAGTCTGTGCCAATGCATGTACGCCCGCATCGGTCCGCCCCGCCCCGTGGACGGTTATCGTCTCCCCACAGAATTTGGCGATCGCGGTTTCGAGCGCCTCTTGAACCGAAAGGCCGTTCGCCTGGCGCTGCCAGCCCACCAGCCCGCTGCCGTCATATTCGATGGTCAGCTTGTAGCGGGCCACGGCAGCCTCGTCCCGGGAGGGATTGGAAATCCACGCAGGAACGCCGGGGCGTCGAGCGCGGCTCGGCCCGGCCGCTGCAGCCGCAAGAGGCGCAGGACGCCCTCGCCGCACGCAACGGTCAAGCGGTCGTCGAGCACAGTGCCCGGCACGCCGCCAGCCGGACCCGGCAGGTCGACCGCCGCATGCACGCGGATCCTCTCGCCGCCGATCTCGAAATAAGACCCCGGCCAAGGGCCGAAGGCCCGGACCCGCCGCTCCAGATCGGTCGAAGGCAGCCGCCAATCCAGCCGGCCTTCCTCCCGGCCGATCTTGGGCGCATAGCTGACACCCTGCCGCGGCTGCGGCGTGCCGACAAGCCGGCCTTCGTCGACCCCATCGAGCGCCGTCAGCGTCAGTCGTCCGCCGAGAATCGCGAGCTCCGCCGATAGACCGGCGGATGTCGCGTCCGAAGCGATCGGCACGGCTTCCTGCAGCAGGATCGGGCCGGTGTCGAGCCCCTCCTCCATCTGCATGATGGTGATCCCGGTCTCTCGGTCACCGGCGAGCAAGGCCCGCTGGATCGGCGCCGCGCCGCGCCAGCGCGGGAGCAGCGAGGCATGCACATTGAGACAGCCGAGCCGCGGCGCGGTCAGGATCGGCCGTGGCAAAATCAGCCCGTACGCGGCGACCACCGCGGCATCGGCGCCGAGCGCGGCGAAGGCGGCCTGCTCGGCTTCGTTCCGCAGGGTCGCCGGGCAGCGGACCGGGAGACCGTGCTGTGCCGCCAACGATTGAACCGGCGAGGGTTGCGGCCGGTGTCCGCGACCGGCGGGGCGCGGCGGCTGCGTGTACACGGCAACGATCCGATGCCCGGCCTCGATCAGCGCGCCGAGGATCGTCGCGGCGAAAGCCGGCGTGCCCATGAAGACGAGGTCGAGCGCTCGTCGCGGACCGATGGTGTTTATCCTTCGCCCCCTCCGGGGTCGGGCTCTGGGGTCAAGCGGCGGTCGCAGGTACCCGGCTGCGTTTGGCCTTGGCGAGCTTGCGCAGGATCATCCCGCGCTTCAGCGAGGAGATATGGTCGACAAAGAGGACGCCGTCGAGGTGATCGATCTCGTGCTGCAGGCACATCGCGAGCAGCCCCGACGCCTCGATCTCGCGGATTTCGTTCTGGTAATCGAGGTAACGCAGCCGGATCTTCGCCGGGCGCGTGACCTCGGCGTAGTGTTCCGGCAAGGAGAGGCAGCCTTCATTGCCGGTCGTCAGTTCGGGCGACCGCCAGAGGATTTCTGGATTAGCCAGCTGCAGCGGCTGCGGCTTCTCACCATCGCGGGCGACATCGAGGACAATGACCCGGCTCGATTGCCCGACCTGCGGGGCGGCAAGACCAATGCCGATCGCTCCGTACATCGTCTCGAGCATGTCGTCCATCAGCCGCCTGATTTTGTCGTCGACCGCGCGCACCGGCCGCGCCTTGATCTTGAGCCGAGGGTCGGGAGCCGTAATGATCGGAAGCTGAGCCATGCCAAGTAGTTAAGCGGCGGGCCGCTCAGCGTCAATACTGGCGGCGGGCTAGCATTCCAGGGCTTCGATGAACGTTTCTACGATCTCGTTTGCCGGGCGGCGAAGGATCGTCTCGTTGGTGAACAGCTCGAACTCGGCGCCCTCGGGCGAGGCGTGCAGGGCAGGCCGGATTGCGATCCCGCGCGCGAGCAATCGCTCTGGCAGGCTCTCGGCATCAGCCCCGAAGACCCGCAGGCGCGCGACATTGGTCGCCGCCGCGGGGCGCCGGACCTCGCAGCCAGGGTGCCGGTGCAGGGCCTGAAACAGGGTCTCGGCCGCCGTTGCGGCGCGTTCGAAGCGTTCGCCGAAGCCGTCGAGATAATGCAATGCCACCGCTGCATAAGGCCAAGCCTGGCGAAGGCTGCCGCCAAACATGCGCCGCTGATGATAGAGGTTGCCGATTAGCTCCCGCGGCCCGGCGAGCACCGCGCCGGCGGCGGCATTGAAATATTTGTAGAGCGAGACGTAGACGGTGTCGAACAACGCTGCGTAGCTCGCCGGCGTAATTCCCGTATAGGCCGAGGCGAGAAAGATGCGGGCGCCATCGAGGTGGAGGCCGATCCGGTGCTCCCGCGCAAAGGCCGCGATCCGCTGCATCTCCGCAAAGTCGAAGACCTCGCCCTGGAGCCGTCGCACCGGTGATTCTATCGAGATCGCACCGATCGGGGTCGAGACGCGGGCTTCCGGAAGGCGGGCGATCTCGGCCTCGACCTCGGCGAGGGTAAAGGTCGCGCGCTGTGGAGCGAGGGGGATCAGGGTCAGACCGCTCAGCTCCTGCGCGCAGTCACCGGTATCGTTGTAGATATGGCTTTCGCGCTGCACGAGCACCCGGCGGCCGCGCGTCGCGAGAACACGCAGCGCCAGATGGTTGGCGAGCGTACCGCTCGGCAGAAACAGCGCCATCTCCTTGCCGAGCAGCGCCGCCATCCGCTCCTCGAGCTCGGCGACGATCCCCTCCCGCGAGAATTCGTCGGCGGCAATGCCGCGCTCCTCGGCCAGCTGAACCAGCAACCGGGCATATTCGGCAGGCGATAGCGCCAAGCCGTCGGAGCGAAAGTGCACAGTGCGATCCATTCTCCGCCGCTTCTATGACGCTTACCGCACGAGGTCGGCGAGCACGATTGCCCCGACCTTGCGGCCCTCGGCGTCGCACACCGGCAGCCGGTCGGTGCGGCGCGTGGTCATCGCCGAGAGCGCGTCGCGCAGCGATGTATCGAGAGAGAGCGGCTCGCCTTCGGCGGTTTCGCCCGGGCGCATGCGGTCGGCGATCTTGCGCACCGACAGGAGCTTGAGGCCGATGCCCTGCCGTCCGACAAAGTCAGAGACGAACTCGCTCGCCGGGTGCTCGAGGATGTCGATCGGCGAGCCGAGCTGCGCGATCCGGCCTTCTTGCATCACGGCTATATGGCTGGCGAGGCGCAGCGCCTCCTCGATGTCGTGGGTCACGAACACGATGGTTTTCTTCGTCGTCCGGTGGATGCGCAACAATTCCGCCTGCAAATCGTCGCGGGTCAGCGGATCGACCGCACCGAACGGCTCATCCATCAACAGCAATTCGGGGTCGGCGGCGAGTGCACGGGCAACGCCGACCCGCTGCTGCTCGCCCCCCGAAAGCTGGTGCGGGTATTTTCCGCGATAGGTTTCCGGCTCGAGCCGAAACATCTCGAGCAGCTCGGTAACCCGCTCGCCCCGGCGCGCCCGCGGCCATTTGAGGAGGTGCGGGACAGTGGCGATGTTGTCCTCGACCGTCCAATGCGGAAAGAGGCCGATCGACTGGATTGCATACCCGATACGCCGCCGCAATTGCTCGGCCGGCACGGTCGCGATGTCCTCGCCGGCGACCCGGATTTGCCCGGCATCGGCCGCGATTAACCGGTTGATCATCTTCAATGTCGTCGATTTGCCGCAACCGGACGAGCCGAGCAGCACGCAGAAATCTCCGGCCGGAATAGTCAACGAAAGCCGGTCGACGACCCGCCGGTGGCCGTAATATTTCGTGACCTCGTCGATCTCGATCATGGCTCAAAGCGCTGGCGCAGCACGGCGGTCAGGATCTGCAGCATAAAATCGGCGGCGAGCGCGAGAAAGATGGCCGGCAGGGCGCCGAGCAGCACGAGATCGACAGCATATTGGCCGAGACCTTCAAAGACGAAGATTCCGAGACCGCCCGCGCCGATCAGCGCTGCGACTACCGCCAGCCCGATCGCCTGCACGGTAACGATGCGCAGTCCGGCGAGCAACACCGGCAAGGCGAGCGGCAGTTCGATCTCTCGAAAGATCTGTGCGGGGCTCATCCCCATGCCGCGCCCGGCTTCGATCGCGGCACTGTCGACACCCGTCAACCCGACCGATGTGCTGCGAACGACCGGCAGTAGCGCATAGAGCACCAGCGCGATGATCGCCGGCGTCACCCCGATGCCGCCGATGCCGTAGGCGGCGAGCCGCGGCACCGCGGCGACCAGCGCCGACAATGGAACGATCAGCAATCCGAACAGCGCGATCGACGGAATCGTCTGCAGAATGTTCAAGACGGCGAATACCGGACCCTGCAAGCCCGGGCGCCTGGCAGTAGCGACGCCGAGAGGGAAGCCGATCGCCGCCGCCGCCCCGACCGATGCTCCAACCAATGTCATGTGACGCGCCATCGCGTCGGCAAAGACCCGGCGGTGGATTTCGTATTCCTTGGCGAGCGAAAGCGCGTCGAATATACCGCTCGCCGCCAGCAGCAGCATGCCCGAAGCGATCCCGGCCACCGCGACGAGCTGCGTAATAATGCCGGCGCCGATGCGCTGCAGCGCATCGCCTACAGCAAGGGTGGCGCATGCGCCGAGGACCCAGAACGCCGGCCCCAACGAGATGCGGGAGGCGGAGCTGGCGCTTTGAGCGAGCAGGCTGGCCGCCTGCCCCGCTGCGGCCAGGACAAGCAGCAGCAGCGCAGCGGCGATCGCGGCGACGGCGTAGTGCAACGCGCTGCTCGGCCGCATCAGGCAGGCCGCCGCCAATGCCGCGCCCAGTAGCGCAATGCCGGCGGTCGGCAGGGCGCCGGCGGCCGCCCATAGCGCGACCGGCCGGCCCGAGACGAGCCGGTTCGGCGCCTCGCCGACAAAGCCCGACAGGGCGACTGCAGCCACTGCAACGATCACCAAGACGAACAATACCTGGTTATGAATACCGATCGAAAGAGAGAACGCAGGACGGCGACCGGCCAGACTCGGCTGGAGGGTCACGGCAGGAAATTCTTCGATCGGAGGTAGGAGACCGCGGCCGTTCCGGCCTCCTCGCCATCGACGGCAATCTCGGCATTGAGCTTTTGCAGGGTCTCGATCGTCAGTGTGGCGAAGATCGGATCTAGCACCACGCGGATTTCGGGATGTTCCTGCAGCACCGGCTCGCGAACGACCGGGGCCGGCGCGTAGACGATTTGCGCGCCCTTGTCGTCCTTGAGCGCGACGAGGCCGAGCGCCGCCAAGGCGCCGTCCGTACCATAAGCCATTGCCGCGTTGACGCCGGACATCTCTTCGGCCGCGGCGCGCAGAGTGGCGGCGGTGTTGCCACCCGACAAAGTCAGCAGTTGCTCGTCCGACAGCCGGAAGCCATAGGTCGCCTCGAATGCCGGCAATGCCGACGGGCTCTCGACAAACTCCGCCGAAGCGGCGAGCTTGATCCTGCCGCCCTCTTTTACGTAGCTCGCGAAATCATCCATCGCGGCGAGGTGTTCACGCTCCGCCAAATCCCTGCGCACGGCGATCACCCAAGTGTTGTTCGCCGGCGCCGGGGTCAGCCACACCAGATGGTTCTCCTTGCGGCACAGCGCCTCGACCATCGCATAACCGCGCTCCCAGTTCTTCCATGCCGGGTCTTGCTCCCGGTGAAAGAACAGCGCGCCATTCCCGGTATATTCAGGATAGATGTCGATCTGACCTGCGAGAATGGCGGCGCGCACGATATTGGTCGGCCCGAGCTGGAGCTTGTTTTCCACGGCAATGCCATGCGCCCGGAGCAGGGCCAGGATCATATTGCCGAGCAAGGCGCCTTCGGTATCGATCTTCGACGCCACGACGACAGCCCCGTCGCGCGCCTGCGCCGGCGAGCCGATCAAGGCGACGGCCAAGATAAGCGCGAGGGCGCCGTGAGAGCGCACGGCCGTTACACGGGTCTCTGAGACTTCAAGGGCGTCTGCCCCGGCCGGCCGGAAGCGGAGAGAAGCGTCTCAGTGTGGCCCTCCGCGTCACGTTCCCTGGTAATCTTGCAGGATTACCAGAGAGTCCCCCTTTCCTACCGAGGGCTACGCGGCGTGGAGGAGTTCGAGATACTCCTCGTAGACCGCCATGTTCTTGCCGAAGGAGATCGCGGCGGCCTGGGCGCCGCAGACGAGGTGCATCCAGCGCCAGGGCTCGCGGGTCGCGTGGTATTCCTCGACGACCGACTGGTGGTGCTTGAAGGCGTGCATCTCCGTGAAGTTGTCGTGGCACACGATCTCGGCGAGACGCTCGATGAAGGCGTCAGGGTCGTAGCCGGCCTTCATGTATTGCGTCGCCAGGTTGACCGTCTCCTTGACCTCCGGCACCGCCCGCATCACGCCGAGATTGGTGACCGTCGACCAATCGGTCGGCGGCTGGTTGTAGATGCTGTGCTGGATCGCGTCGAGCAGCTCCTCCTGGCTGCGCCGAGGCAACGCGGCAACCGCTGCCATGTCGGGCTGCGGGTAGGGCTCCATGCGACCCGCGGTCGAGCGGATCTCCGGGCCCGATTGCCACGTCAACAACATCATCAATTTGTTCTTGAGGCTGATCCCGTCGAGCCGCAGCAAATAGCGCCGCAGATTGACGCTGGTATGCAGGTGGACATCCATCGGATTGCCGCCGAGCGAGCGCAGGAAGAGACCGGCCGCTCCGATCGACAGAGCCTCACCCGCACCCTCCAGCGAAATTCCGCCGGCCAAGGCCTTCGTCATCAACACCGGGATATCGGGAAAGACGTCGACCGCTGCGATGGCCTCTCCGAGCGCGCCGATGACCGCGGTTTCATCCTCGCCGCTGCGTTGGCGATAGATGCGTTGCAGCAACCCATGCTCCTCGATCAGCGCTTCGATCTGCGGCAGCGGCGAGGGCATCGGATTGTTCGGGGCGACCGGGGAACGGGTCACAAAGCGCACCGCCGGCCGCATCAGCACCGGCAGAAGCTCCTTGTCGAGGACGCCGGTTTCGAAAGCGCGCCACATCGTGCCCGGGAACATGAAGTAATGGTCGTCGTTGAAATTTTTGGGGATCGCCACGCTCAGCAAGAGATCAAAGGCCTCGATCCGCGGCGCATGATCCCACAGCCACAGGAAAACGTGGTCGGCCTTGTTCCACTCGCCGCGCCCGACCGCCATCAGGAAGGCCGCCTTGGCCGCCTCGACCCCGCCGGCATCCTCCGGCGCGAATTCGAGCAGGCTGTACGGCCCCATCGCCGGATGGTGGATGTGCTTGTTCGTAAGCGCCACGTGTTGCAGCACCGGGACAAAGCGCTGCTCGCCTCCCAGGCGCTCGACCGTCTTCGAGATCGCGTAGAGGCCGGCCAGGGGGTGCAGGGGGCCGCCGTGGTGTCCGGGCGGCATCTCGGTGGAGCGGGTCACCGCGAGGGCAGAGGCGGTCAGCATGGTCTGTGTCGGCACCCCGGCACGCAGCTTGTCCAGCGCGCGATCCAGGATCTCGGACGGGGCCGTATCCTCGATAAACTGGACCAACGGCTCGATGGCGTCAGGAAACTGGACACGTTGCGGCATGGGCATGGTGAGTTTCTCCTTAAAGGGCGGTTTTCGGCTTCGTTTGCTTACTCTTTCAATTGACGCAGCGCCTCTCGACCGGGGCCACCCCTCAACCTGAAAGACAAGGGAACAGGCGGTCTTCCTAATTTCCCCGCAATCGTCTCGCGCGATGCGCAGACTTGTCAACTCCGAACGACGCATCAGGGATATGCACCAAAAGCCTCCCTCAGCGGCTTCACGCGCCGAGCGGTTCAATAGGGGTCATGCGCGCTTGGGGCGCGCCCTGCCATCGGGTATGCTCGACAGAGGAATTGAGGAGATGCGGCCATGAAGCTGATGTGGTTTCACCTGATGCCCTATACGGAGCTGCCGGAGGATTTCCGCGAGAAGCATCCGTCGGTGTGGGTCGACATCCATTCCTCGCTGTTCGACCCGTTGCGTGCGCATCACATGTACAACGACTTCATGGACGAGCTCGAATTCGCCGCCGAATGCGGGTTCGACGCGGTCTGCGTCAACGAGCATCATTCCAACGGCTACGGCCTGATGCCGTCGCCCAACCTGATCGCCTCGGCACTGTCCCGCCGCACGACGGATACCGCCTTATGCGTAATGGGCAATTCGCTGGCGCTATACAACCCGCCGACCCGGGTCGCCGAGGAATTCGCGATGATCGACTGCATCTCGGGCGGGCGGCTGATCGCCGGCTTCCCGGTCGGGACGCCAATGGACACCTGTTTCGCCTATGGCCAGAACCCGAGCATGCTGCGCGACCGCTATTACGAGGCGCACGACCTCGTGATGCGGGCCTGGACCGAACAGGACACCTTTGCGTTCAACGGCCGCTTCAACCAGCAGCGTTACGTCAACATCTGGCCGCGGCCGGTACAAAAGCCGCACCCGCCGATCTGGATCCCGGGCGGCGGCTCGGTGGAGACCTGGCGTTGGTGTGCCGAGATGGACCACGTCTACGCCTACCTGTCCTATTTCGGCTACCAGGCCGGGCAGGTGACGATGGACGGGTTCTGGCAGGAGATGGACCGGCTCGGCAAGGACCGGAACCCCTACCGTGCCGGGTTTCTGCAATTCGTCGGCGTCGCCGAGAGTCATGAAGAGGCCTACCGTCTCTACCGCGAGCCAGCCGAGTATTTCTACGGGCGCTGCCTGCATGTCGATCCACGTTTCGCCGGGGCCCCGGGCTACACCAGCGAGGCAACTCAGCGGGCCGGGGTCGTCGGCCAGGTGGCGCAGGTCGCCAGAATGCGCCGGTTCGACACCTTGGCGCGCGAAATGGACGCGATTGTCGAGAAGGGCTACGTGATCATCGGCTCACCCGACGAGGTGGCCGACCAGCTCAAGGAAGTGGCGACCAACCTTAATGTTGGCCACCTGATGCTGCTGATGCAGTTCGGCAACATGGGCAAGGATTTGGCAATGCACAACACCAAGCTGTTCGCCGAGAAGGTCATGCCCCAATTGACCGATATGTTTGCGGAATGGGAGGACCGCTGGTGGCCGCGGCCGATGGCCCCCGACGCACGGGCGCCGCTGACGCCGTTCCGCCAACCGGCACTGGCGGCGGAGTAATCGGCCCGTGAGCGAACCGGAGGAGCTTTCCGTCGACCTCAACGGCTTTTCGTGCCGGGTGTGGCGGAAAGGACAGGGTGCGAAGCTGGGGTTTCTCGCCGGCTTTGGAGGTTTGCCGCGGTGGACCCCGTTTCTCGACGCGCTCGCGCAAGAGCGCACGGTCGTCGTGCCGTCGCTGCCGGGTTTCCCGGGCGGCGAGCGCGGCCATACGGTGCTCGACAGCCATCTCGACTGGGTGCTGGCGGTCCGCCGGCTGCTGCTCAAGGCCGGGCTCGACGGCGCCGATCTGGCCGGCAGCTCGGTCGGCGGCTCGTTTGCCGCCGAAGTGGCGGCGATCTGGCCCGCTGCGGTCCGCCGATTGGCGCTGATCGCCCCCTGGGGCCTCTTCGACGAGAAGGACCCGATGACCGACCCTTGGGCGCAACGGGCGCCCGACGTGCCGGGCCTGCTCTGTGCCGACCCCGAGCGCTGGAACCGGCTCAAAGCCGAGCCCGAAGGGGCAAATTCGCCGGAATGGCCGATCGTGCAGACGCGTGCGAACGAAGCTGCGGCGCGCGCCTTCTGGCCGCTCGGCAATACGCGGCTCGAAAAGCGCCTGCCTCTGATCGAGGCGCCGACCCTGCTCATCTGGGGCGAACAGGACCGCATCGTGCCGCGCGGCTACGCCGACCGCTTCGCCGCCGCGATCGCCGGGCGCGGCGAAATCGCCACGATCCCCGGTGCCGGGCATCTCGCCGAGCTGGACAAACCCGACGAAGTCGCCGCGGCGATCCTGCGTTGGACGACCTGAGAACCCTCACCCACCAGCCCTTAAGTTGAGTGTGCGCTAGCCCCTCTCCCGCATTGCGGGAGAGGGTGCCGAGCATAGCGAGGCGGGTGAGGGTACGGACGCGGCGGGAAGAATGGGGTACGAGCAATGAAATTCGGACTTTTCTACGAGCATCAGCTGCCGCAGCCCTGGAGCGAGGATTCGGAGTTGCGGCTCTATCAGCAGGCGCTCGATCAGGTCGAGCTCGCCGATCGTCTCGGGATCGATTATGTCTGGGAAGTCGAGCACCATTTTCTCGAAGAGTATTCGCACTCTTCGGCGCCTGAGGTGTTCCTCGCCGCCTGCTCGCAGCGCACCAAGCGGATCCGGCTGGGCCACGGCATCACCCTGATGCCGCCCAAATACAACCATCCCGCCAGGGTCGCCGAACGCATTGCCACCCTCGATCTGGTCTCGAACGGCCGCGTCGAGTGGGGTACCGGCGAGTCGGCGACGGCGGTCGAAATGGGCGGCTTCGGGGTCGATCCGCAGGAAAAGGAGGCGATGTGGCAGGAGGCAACCGAGCAGGCCGCCAACATGCTGGCGATGCGGCCCTATCCGGGATTTCAGGGACGCTGGTTCGACATGCCGTGCCGCAATCTGGTGCCGAAACCGGTGCAGAAGCCGCACCCGCCGATGTGGGTGGCGTGCTCGCGGCGCGAGACGATCCACCGCGCCGCCAGGGCCGGGCTCGGCGCGCTGGCCTTCGCTTTTCTCGAACCCGAGCAGGCCGCCAAGTGGGTCGAGGAATATTACAGCATCATCAAATCGCCGGAATGCGTCCCAATTGGCCACAGCGTCAATCCGAACCTCGCGATCGTCACCGGCATGTCGTGTCATACGGATGAGGCCGAAGCGGTCCGCCGCGGCCTCGACGGCTTCCGCTTCTTCGGTTATTCGCTCGGCTATTACGCGGTCTTCGGCGAGCACAGGCCCGGACGGGCCGATTTGTGGGAACGCTTTCTGCAAGTCAAGGACCAGCTGCCGGAAAATGCCGGGCGCGGCGGCATCGGCACTCCCGCGCAATTGCGCGAGCATTTGAGCCGCTACGAGAAGGCCGGGATCGACCAGGTCATGTTCGTCCAGCAGAGCGGCGCCAATCGCCACGAGCACATCTGCGAGTCGCTCGAGATTTTCGCCGGCCAAGTGATGCCTGAGTTCAAGGAACGCGAGCAGGCTCGGGCCGTGCGAAAACAGCGCGAGCTGGCGCCTTTTATCGAAGCGGCGTTGGCGCGCAAACCGCGCATGGCGCCAGTCCTCGACGCCGACATCCCGCGCGTCGAAGCCTTCGGGCGCAAGGCCCCGTCCCCGATCGTCAGCTCCGATCGCGGCGGAGCAATCTCAATACCGACCCAGGATCCGCTCGCCGCTCGCGAAGGCGAACGGCCTTAGAGCCAACGAAAACGTCTGTCTCGAATTCTTTTCGGCTCAGGTGGCGCCGGGAGCCTCGATCCAGTTCGCGCGCCTCGGCTATCGGGCGGGCCTATAGGTCTTGGCGACGGCATCCGCCTTCTTCATGCCCCCCACGCCTTCCGTCCCCGTCATCAAGACGGTTGTTTTCGCCGCCTTGATGGCGCCGCCTGCCCCGATCGCCAACGCGATTGCCGACATACTTTCATTGTCCGGCACATCGGCGATAATGACGAGATCATATTCACCAAAGCAATACCAGCCGCCAACGAGCTTGCCCCCGACCGCCTCGCACACCGCACGGCCCACGGCTTCAACGCGGTTCTGCGGGTTCTTCAGTTGGGCGGCCCATGACTCCGGGGTGTACGCTGCCTGGTACATATAAAGCGGCATAGTCGACCTCCGTATGTTAGGTGCTGGTTGTGGTCCGCAGTGGCTTGCGCCGGCCACAGCTGCCAGTCTACCCCAACCTCGTCGATCCGGCCAGTTGCGGGCACTGGGTCAGGCTTTGTTGTCGACGATACTCAGCAGAGCCGGAGCCCGGCTCAAAACTGGAAGAGGCTCCTGAGGTCGCCGATTGCCGGCCCATTGGACGGGACGTAGGGGTCGGCGCTGTCTTCGATCGGGTTGGGGAGCTGGTCGCGGCTGCGCGCCGACAAAGTTGGCAGCGCCCAATTCGCCTCGATGAATTTCAGGATTGAGACGTGGTCGGTGTATGTGTGGTCGACGAAGCCCTTTCGGGCAAAGGGCGAGACGGCGATCAGCGGAATGCGGGTCCCGTCGCCAAAGGCATCGAGGATCTGGATGTATCCGCTGTCCCAATAGCCGCCGCCCTCGTCGACGGTCACCAGGATCGCTGATGTCGCCCACAATGCCGGGTTCGACTGCACCTTGCCGATCAGCCTGCGGATGAATTCCTCATAACGCGATACTGTCGATGACGCCGGGTGGCCGGATTCGGAGTTGGGCGGGATCACGAAAGCGACCGCAGGCATGTTGTCGGCGTCTTCGATATCACGGAACAGCGCTGCATGATCTTGCAGATTTGCTCTTAGCGCAGTGTTCATAATTGCGCTGGAATAGGTCAATGGATCGGCGACGCCGCTATATTCCTTGGTCAGTGCTGCGCCGTCCCGCCCGCCGGAATACCATTTCCAAGTCACCCCTTTGGCTGAGAGCGCCTCGGCAATGGTTGTCTGTGCCTGGGGCGGAACCCGGTAAACCGTCGGCCCCAGCGGCGCCGGTTCGCCAGTAGCCAAAAAACCGGCGTTGTAATTATTCACCAGATAATAGGCGCCCCCCTCACAATTCCCGTCGTTGAAGGTCCGGTAAGGCAAGCTGACGAGATAGGCCCGAATCGCCGCGGCACCGGGCTGGCTCGTGTCCGCGCATTTGGTGTAGGAGCCGCTCCGGTAGCCCGAATGCATGTACCAATTATTGGTTCCCGGCTTGGGGTTGGGGTTTTCGATCTGGTTGGGCGGCGGCTCTGTCAGCGCGCCGTCCCTCCAATAGGCGATCGCGTGCCCGGTCGCGAGCGCCTGGAAATTCGCACCCGTGCCGCCCATTACCGGCTGGTGGTGGTTGTCGCTGAGCGCATAAGTGTCGGCGAGCTGGCGGAAATAGGGCGCGTCGCCTGCGGCCATGTTGTAAAAGCCCATCGCGACGGCGCCCTGGTTGGTGCCGGAGTCAGGATCTTCGCGGTTCTGCGAGCCTTCGCCCGAGGTCTCGTCCACCCAGACGAAAAGATCGTCCCTGCCGCCATCAACCTGCTGCCACATCTGAAAGAAGCGGTGCACCGGGTCGCCGATCACTGCCGTGTAATCGACATGTCTCGTGATTTGGAATGGTCCGTTCGGCAGCGATGCCGGAAACCGCGCATCCGGCACAAAGCGGGGCAGCCCGGGTGCGTAGGTCGTGCCGGGCCGCGGCAGCTCGCCATAGGAACCGACAATGCGCGGCGTAACCTCGTACATGTCGTGGATCTCGGCGCGGCGTTGAGCCGCCCTGGTGAATTCCGGTCCAGGATCGCCATTGCGGTTGACAATACCCTGCGACAGCAGATTGCGAATTTTGGCGTTTGATCGCGGCTCGTATGTGCCAAAGAGATTGTCAAAGCTGAGGTTCTCTCCGACAACGACGATCAGATGGGCGATCGGCGTCGTCGTTTGCCCTCGCGCCGGGGCGGGCAGCAATAGCAATGTCAGTAATGCGAGGGCCGCCGCACGTGTTGGAAGACACATTCAGCCGTCGAGGCGCTGCAGGTATTGCGCGACGAAATCGCAGCCGACCAGCTCTTTATAGGCCTCGGTCAATCGCTGGGTGACCGGCCCCGGAAACGCTGCGGCGGCAAAAGAGCGGCCGTTGAGGCTTCGCACGCCGCAGATGCACAGGCTGGTCGAGGTTAGGAAACACTCGTCGGCGGTGTAGGCGTCGTAAAGGTCGATGTCCTGCTCTGCGAAAGGGATTTCGAGGCTGTGAGCGAGGTCGATCACCGCCTGACGGCTGACGCCGGGCAGCACATATCGCTCCTTCGGCGTCAGCAGGCGGCCGTCGCGCACCAAGAAAATATTGCTCCCCTGACCCTCCGAGAGATTGCCGTTGACGTCGAGCAGTACCGCCCAGGCGTCCGGCTTTTGCGCCTTCACCTCGCGGTCGGCCAGCACCAGGTTCAGATACTGATGCATCTTGGCGCGCGGCGATAATGAGTTGGGCGGCGTGCGCCGCAGCGAAGGAGTGACCACCTCGATGCCGCCGCGGAAATACTTGGCCCGCTCGCGCAATGGCAGCGGAACGCATTCGACGATCACATTCGCCCCGTAATGGTCCCAATTGTCGCCCGGCACGCGATTGACGCCGCGGCTGATCCGCTGGGCGAGCCAGTAATCCTCTCCGGGGCCGAGCAGATGGCGGTTACGCGCCAGCACATCCTCGCTGATGGCGGCCATCTCAGAGGGCGACAGGCCTGGGTCGATCTCGAGGTATCTGAGGGACCGGTAAAGTCGCGCGATGTGCTCGGCGAGCCGGAATGCCTTGCCGTTGAAGCTGCGGGTCATGTCGAACACCGCATCGCCGCGCAGAAAACCTTGGTCGCGGAACGGGATAAGCACTTCGCTCTCGCGGACGATCTTGCCGTTGAACCAGGCGACGCGCTCGTTTGCGAGAGCCATCGGCGAACCCTCCTGTGCAGTGGTCATCAAGCATTATAGTACCGGCTCATCAGGCAAAAGGAGCGGAGTGTGGATCTGGACCTCAAAGGCAAGAATGCGATCGTCACCGGCGGCACGCGCGGCATCGGCCGCGCGATCGGCGAGCTGTTGGCGGACGAAGGCTGCAACGTGGCGCTCTGCGCGCGGCACCAAACGGCGGTGGACGAAACGGTGATGGCGCTTGCCGGCAAAGGGGTGAAGAGCTGGGGCGGTGTCGCCGATGTTGCCGACACCAAGGCGCTGCGTGCCTGGGTCGCCGAGGCTGCGGCGGCGCTCGGCAGTCTCGACATCTTCGTCGCCAATGTCAGCGCACTGGCGCAGAGCATGGACGATGATTCCTGGCGGCGCAGCCTGGAGATCGACATCATGGGCACCGTCTCCGGGGTCGAGGCGGCCATCCCTTTCCTCGAGCAATCGACGGCCGGCGCGATCGTCGTCGTCGGCACGACCGGCGCCATCGAGATCGCCGGCCCGCCGCGCCCTTATGCGTCGGCAAAGGCGGCGCTGGTACCCTACGTCAAAGCGCTCGCCCGCAACCTCGCCGCCAAAAACATCCGCGCCAACATGGTTTCCCCGGGGAATGTCTATTTCAAGGGCGGCGTCTGGAATGTCGTCGAAGAGAACAACCCGGACCTATTTCGCACGATGGTCGGGCGCAACCCAATGGGCCGCATGGGGACGCCGGCCGAGGTGGCGAATGCCGTGGTGTTCCTCGCGAGCCCGCGCGCGAGCTTCATCACCGGCACCAACCTGATCGTCGACGGCGCGCTGACCCAGCGAGTGCAGTTCTGATCTCTCATCCCCTCCGCCAGCTGTTATTTCGCTGCAGAAAACACTAAAAGCCGCCAGGATATATCCGAGCACAGGCCGTCGTGGAGACGCCGTTCGGCAGTTCCCATCCCATTCTGAGCGGTTGTTCGCGATCGGCTCGATGCGGTGAGGTCAGCGGACAAGAAGGGGGATGCGCTTGCAGGAAACCAATATGTCGGCGACCGAAATGTTGGTCGCGCTGATGGACCATCTGGGGCTCGGCTCGGCGTATTTCGGCACCGCGATCCCGCGGGACATCTCGGGGCTGGCGACAGCGCATCCCGATCGGCTGGCCGGGATCGTGCTGTGCGTGCCGAGCCGTCTCGATCCGGCCCCGTTCTCCGGTATCGCCGAACGGGTTCTGATGATCGCCGGCGAGGTTGGGCCCGCGGCGGAAGCCACAGCCCGGGCAATAGATCGCTTGCCGGCCGCGCGGCGCTCCGTCCTCGCCGGCTATGACGCTCCTGGCAGCTGGAGCGATGCCGTCGCCGACCGCACCGACGAGATCGCTGACCGGATGATCGCTTTTCTCGACCGTCTGGCCGCCAGTGGGAAGCGGCCGGACGCGCCGAATGCAACCACAGCGGAAGGAAGTCATGGCGGCATTTCCTACCGCATCGAGGGCTCCGGTCCGGCGCTGATGCTGCTGCCGTTTTTTCTGGCGCCCTCGCAATGGGGGCCGGCAATCCCGCGCTTGGCCCGGCACTTCACGGTGGTGACCCTCGGCGGCCCGCATTTGGGCGGTGTCGCCTCGCTCGAGGACCGCGCCCGGATGCCGACCTATCAGGCGATGTTCCGGACCTTGATCGACCAGATCGGGCCGCGGCCCGGCGAGGCGATCCTCGAAATCGGCTGCGGCGCCGGCTCGCTGGTTCGCCTGCTGGCGCGACAGCTCGGCGATGCCAACCCCATCACCGCGGCCGATGTCAACTCGTTTCTTTTGCGCGAGGCCGCACAGTTGGCCGAGGCGGAGGGGCTCGGGGAGCTGATCAGATTCACCGAGGGCAATGCCGAGGCACTCCCCTTCGAGGACCATTCGTTCGATTGCGCCTACTCGGTGACCGTGTTCGAGGAATGCGATGCGGATCGGGCGATCGCCGAGGCGATGCGTGTCGTCCGCCCGGGCGGGCGGGTTGGCCTCGTCGTGCGCGCGGTCGACATGCCGCAGTGGTGGAACCTCGACTTGCCCGAGGCGATCCTGCGCAAAGTGACGGTGCCGCCGCATTCGGTCGCTCCGCGCGGCGTTGCCGACCGCAGCCTCTACCGGCGGATGCGCGACGCCGGTCTGGCCGACCTCGTCTGCTTTCCGACAATGGTGACGCTCGACCGCCCGGGCGGACCGATCTGGCGCAATCGCGAAGATCACGTTCTGTCTCATCTGTCGGCGCAGGAATTGCCGATCTGGGAGGCCGAGCGTGACCGGGTGGCGCAGAATGGGCTTCTCTTCATGGCCCACCCGCTGCATTGCGCCGTCGGCACCAAGCCGCAATGAGGGAGAGGATTATCTCGGTTTCGTCCTCGGCAAAATCCCGAGGTCGCGCGGGTCGTCGAACGAAACCCGGCGGCGTGCATAGACGACAAAGCCGGCCCGCTGATACATGGCCAGCGCCTTTGGATGATCGAAGGTCGAGGTATGGAGCCAAAAGCGGTCGAGCGGTCTCGACCAGGCTTGATCGATTGCCGCCTGTAGCAGATAGGGGCCGAGCCGACGCCCGATAAAATCGGGAACGAGCCCGAAATAGCAGAGCTTCGTCTCGCGGGGTGCCGCCGTGTCGAGCTCGAAAAAGCCGGCGGGGACCCCGCGCACGTATAGCACGAATATCTCGATCGTAGGTTTCGCGATGAGGCCCGCCAGCATCGCGTCGTCGCTGAGCCGCCGCTCAAACCACAGCCATGTCTCACCAACGGTATTGTACAGGTAGCGATAGAACGAGACCGTGCAGTCCCCGGCGCGCATCAGCGCGAGCTGATCGAGCGGCGCCGGGATCCGCTTCCCGGCTGGCCGGTCGAGCATTTCGAGATAGGTGATGACGTCTTCGAGTGCGGTCACGGCGTCTTGGCGGGCGCGGCGCCGGTCTCGACCGGCGTGTCGCCTGGCAGCCCCCATTCCGACCAAGACCCGTCATAGACGGCCGCGCTCGGATGCCCGATCAGGTGCAGCGCAAAAGCGAGCGCACAGGCGGTGACGCCCGAACCGCAGCTCGTGACGATCGGGCGGTCGAGCGCAACGCCCGCATCACGGAAGAGACACGAGAGCTCGTCGGCATCGCGCAGCCGGCGGGTCTGCGGATCGGTGACCCGGTCGTAGGGCAGGTTGCGGCTGCCGGGAATATGGCCCCGTCGCAGGCCGGGCCTGGTTTCTTCCGCAGAGCCGTCGAACCGGCCCGCAGCGCGGGCATCGACGACCTGCTCGCGCCGCGTCGACAGATTGTCGAGCAACGCTTGCTTGTCACGGACCAGCGCCGGGTCGAACCGCGCCGAAAAACGGCGGCGCGGCGGGTTCGGCACGGCGGTTTCGAGCGGCCGCCCTTCGGCTTTCCATTTGGGCAGACCGCCGTCGAGAAGCGCGACATTGTGATGTCCGAACAGGCGCAGCATCCACCAGGCGCGGCCGGCCGAAGACAGGCCGGCGCTGTCGCAGACGATAACCCGGTCGTCATCGCCGATGCCGAGCCCCTCCATCTTGCGCGCGAACAGCTCGGGCGATGGGATCATATGCGGCAGGCTGGTGCCCGGCTCCGCGATGTCGTCGATATCGAAGAACACGGCACCCGGGATGTGGCCGCGATCATAATCCTCCCGCGCCGTCGGGGTAATCCCGGGCAGCTTGAAAGAAGCGTCGACGACACGGACATGCGGGTCGCCGATATGAGCGGCGAGCCACTCGGTAGGGACGAGCGCTTCGGGATGGGCGTAGGGCATGGGGCTCCTCCCCTTCCTCATTCGGTGAACGCGAGAATCACGCGGCGGTTTTGCTTGCCTTTGTTCTCGATTTTGGTCACCGCGACCGGGCCGATCTCGCTTGTATTGCGGATATGCGTGCCGCCGCAGGGCTGCAGATCGATACCCGAGATTTCGATGAGGCGCACTTGCCCCATCCCGGTCGGCGGCTTGACCGACATCGTGCGGACGAGCTCGGGCTGGGCGGCGAGCTCTTCGTCGGTGATCCACCGTGGCCCGACCGGGTGCGCCTGTGCGATCAGCGCGTTGAGGCGGCCCGAGAGCGTCTCCTTGTCGAGGCTCGATCCGGGCACGTCGAAATCGAGCCGCCCCCTGCCGTCGGAAACCTGCCCGCCGGTTACCGCCCCGGGGACGATGCTGCACAACAAATGCAGACAGGTGTGCATGCGCATCAGCCGGTATCGCCGCTCCCAGTCGATCTCGGCGACGAGCTCCGTGCCAGGATCGGGGAGCGCCGCGCCGGGAGCCGGGATGTGAATTACCTCGTCTGGGCCGTCGCCCTTGACCGTGTCGGCGATCGAGATCGCCTGACCTGAAGAGAGCCGCAGCACGCCGGTATCACCCGGCTGACCGCCGCCCATCGGATAAAACACCGTGCGGTCGAGCCGAATGCCGCGCCCATCGGCGGCAATAACCCGCGCCGCGCAGGAGCGCAGATACCCGTCATCACGAAACAGCAGCTCGGTCATCGCCTCCCCCCTGAAGGACCATCCCGGCGAAGGCCGGGACCCATAGTGCGGCAGCCGTTACGCGGCGGGCAAGTTGTCATAGAGATCGATCCAATACCGATTTTGTGTCTCGATCAAATTGATCTTCCAATCCCGTCTCCAGCCCTTCATCTGTTTTTCGCGGCGTAGCGCCGCTTCCTTGTCGTCATGGTTCTCAAACCAGACCAAGCGATGAACGCCGTATTTTGTGGTGAATCCGGGTACCGCTTTGTGTTTGTGTTCCCAGACGCGCCGGGCGAGGTCGGTAGTCCACCCGATGTACAATGTGCCATATGGTCTGCTCGCCAGTAGATAGACGAAATACATCGTGCAACTCGAGGAATGGGTCCCGGCCTTCGCCGGGATGGAGCGTAAATGATTTCAGTTTACTAGAGCCACCGTGGGGTGGGGAGGTCGCGGGCTTTCAGGAATTCGGGATTGAAGAGCTTGGATTGGTAGCGGGTGCCGGAATCTGCGAGGATCGTTACGATCGTGTGGCCGCGGCCGAGCTCGCGCGCGAGGCGCATCGCGCCGCACACATTGATGCCGGTGGAGCCGCCGAGAACCAGCCCTTCGTCCTGTACGAGGCTGAAGAGGATCGGCAGCATCTCCGCGTCGGTGATCTGGTACTGCCCGTCTGGCGTGAACCCTTCGAGGTTCTTGGTTTCGCGGTTGTTGCCGATGCCTTCGGTGATCGAGTTGCCCTCGGGCTTGAACTCGCGGCGCGCGTACCAGCTATAGATGCCCGAGCCCATGCAGTCGGAGAGATAGATCTGAACCTTGGGATTGCGCTCCTTGAGCGCAATCCCGACACCGGAAAGCGTGCCGCCGGTGCCGACCGAGCAGGTGAACCCGTCGACCTTGCCGTCGGTCTCCTCCCAGATCTCGGGGCCGGTCGTCTCGTAATGGCCACGCCGGTTGGCGAGGTTGTCGAACTGGTTGGCCCAGATCGCGCCATTCGGCTCCTGCGCGGCGATTTCCTCGGCGAGGCGCCCGGAATAGCGGACATAGTTCATCGGGTTGGCATAGGGCACCGCCGGCACGAGGCGCAGATCGACGCCGCACAGCAGCAGCATGTCCTTCTTTTCCTGGCTCTGCGTCTCCGGCATGACGATGACGGTGCGGTAGCCGCGGGCATTGCCGACCAGCGCGAGGCCGATCCCGGTATTGCCGGCGGTGCCCTCGACGATGACGCCGCCCGGGCGCAACAGGCCGCGCTCCTCGGCATCCTTGATGATGTAGAGCGCCGCGCGGTCCTTCACCGAGCCGCCGGGATTGAGGAACTCGGCCTTGCCGAGGATCGTGCACCCGGTCTCCTCGGAGGCCCGCCGCAATTTGATCAGCGGCGTCTTTCCGACGGTGCCGACAAAACCGTCGCGAACCTGCATGCCGCCCTCCTTGCCCAAGCCCCGCGCCGACAGTATCGGCCGTGAGGCCTGTTCTTACAACCAGGCCAGCGTGTCGGGAGCGAGGCCGAGGATATACTGGCCGACGGTCTCGAAATGCTCCCGGCGGCCCTGCACCTGCTGCGAAACGGTGTGAATGTCGCGAAAGCGGCGCTCGAACGGGTTCTCTTCGAAGATCGCGGTCGACCCGGCGGCATGATAGGCCATGTCGACGACGCTCATCGACTGGTGGATGGCAAAGGTCGAGGCCAGCCTGATCGCCATCCGCTGCTCGAGGGTGATATGGCCCGCCCGCTCGATCTCGCCGGTGATCTCCTCGAGCGACCGGTACAACAAAGCGCGGGCGGAGCGCAGGCGCGCCTCGGCCTGCGCGACCTCTGACTGGACGACATTGTTGTCGCGCAGGGCGGTTTTGCCGCGGAACGGCACCTTGTCGCGCGCCAGCTCGATGAACGCGTCGAGCGCGCTGCGGGCGATCCCCATCGCCACCCCGGCAAACCCCGAGGCATAGAGCTGCAGGCTGCTAAAGCGGTACAGCACACCGTCTTCGCGGCGGGCGCTGTCGTCGCGCGCTGCGACAAACGCTTCTGGCACGAAGAGATCGGTCACCGAGTATTTGTCGCTGCCGGTGCCGCGCAGCCCGATGACATGCCAGATGTCGGTCATCTCAGCGCAGGATCTCGGGAAAATCGGCGTGCGGATGACCGGGCTGCCGTCGCGGCGCAACAGCTGCGTGCCGTTCTCGTCGCAGATCGGCACGTGGCAACCCAGCCAGGTCGCATTATGGCTGCCGCTCGCAAAACTCCAGGTCGCGGTCACCCGGTAGCCGCCCTCGACAATTCGCGCCTTCCCCGGTCCCGGGCCCCAGGCGAGGATGCCGCGCGGACCGCCAAACACCTCCTTGGCGGCGGCCGGATCGAGATAGGCCGCGGTCATCGAGCAGCCGGCGCCCTGGTTCAGGCACCACGCCGCACTGGCATCGCCCTTGGCGATTTCCTCGACGACCCGGACATAGGGTGCGGGAGGGAGCTCGGCGCCGCCCAACGAGCGCGGCAGCAACATCCGGAAAAAGCCGCGCTCGACCATCGCCGCGACGATCGGCTCGGGCAATTCGCGCTGGCGCTCGATCTCCGGCGCGGCGGCGGCGAGCTCGGGAACAAAGGCGCGCGCCCGCTCGAGATATTCGGCGCCCGGATCACCTGCTGCGGTCGACCGCATTCCTCGCTCCTCGTTCCTATGATCGCGCCCTCCGTTAGCATAAACTCGGGCAATGGCGATCCGTCTTCTGCCTCCGGTCCTCGTCAACCGCATTGCCGCCGGCGAAGTCATCGAGCGGCCGGCTGCGGCGGTCAAGGAATTGGTCGAAAACGCGATCGATGCCGGCGCCGGGCGCATCGACGTCACCTTGAAGGACGGCGGCCAGGCCCTGATCGCGGTTGTCGACAATGGCGCCGGCATGACCTCGGAAGAGCTGGTCTTGGCGGTCGAGCGGCACTGCACCTCGAAATTGCCCGAGGATGATCTGCTGCGCATCGCCTCGCTCGGCTTCCGCGGCGAGGCGTTGCCGTCAATCGGCGCGGTCAGCCGGATGCGGATCACCTCGCGGCCGCCTGGGGCGCAGAGCGCCTGGGAGATCGTGGTCGAGGCCGGCCGGAAGTCGGCGCCGGTGCCGGCAGCGCATTCCCCCGGTACCCGGGTCGAGGTGCGCGACCTGTTCTTCGCGACCCCGGCGCGGCTCAAATTCCTGAAGACGCCGCGCACCGAGCGCGATCTGGCGGTCAACTCGGTGCGCCGGCTCGCCATGGCCTACCCCGGAATTGCATTCACGGTCATCGGGGACGAGGAGCGCGTGCTGTCTGCGGCTCGCCGCGGCCGGCGAGTCTGAACCGGCAATCGCGCGCCGCGCCCGGCTCGCGGCGCTGCTGGGGCGCGACTTTGCCGAGAATTCGGTCGAAATCGATGCCGAGCGGGGCGGGTTTCGGCTGACCGGGCTTATCGGGTTGCCGACCCTCAACCGCGCCGCGCCGCGCGACCAGTATCTCGTCGTGAACGGGCGGCCGGTGCGCGACAAGCTGCTGGTCGGTGCGGTCCGCGGCGCCTACCAGGATGTGCTCGCCCGCGACCGCCACCCGATGGTCGCGTTGTTCGTCGATGGGCCTGCGGAGGAGATCGACGTCAATGTCCATCCGGCCAAGGCCGAGGTGCGGTTCCGCGACGCCGCATTGGTGCGCGGGCTGATCGTCGGCGCGTTGCGCAACGCGCTGGCCGCCGCCGGGCACCGCGCCTCGTCGACCGTCGCCGCCGGAGCAATCGCGGCCTTCCGCCCCGGGTCCGGCATCCCAGCGCCGAGCGCGCCGCGCTTCGCCTTCCCATTGCCGCCGCCGAGCCCCGTCATTGGCGCTCGCCGAGAGCGCCAACAATTTTCTGCGGCCGACCGAGGAAGCTCCGGCGACAGAGACACGGCTCGGCACCCCGCGCGCGCAGCTGCACCGCACCTACATCTTGGCGGAAACCCCGACCGGGATCGTTCTCGTCGATCAGCACGCGGCGCATGAGCGGCTCGTTTACGAACGCATGAAGGAGGCGATGGCCGCGCAGGGTGTCGCGCGCCAGGCCTTGTTGTTGCCTGAGGTCATCGAGCTCGACGAGACCGGCGCCGCACGGCTCGCCGCCCGCGCCGCGGAGCTCGCCGAATTCGGGCTCGTGCTCGAGCCGTTCGGACCCGGCGCGGTCGTCGTCCGCGAGGTCCCGGCATTGTTGCCGGGGCTCGATGTCGGCGCCCTGGTGCGCGACCTCGCCGACGAGCTCGCCGAATGGGGCGATACTCTGGCATTGAAGGAGCGGATCGAGACCGTCTGCGGCACCCTCGCCTGCCACACCAGCGTGCGCGCCGGGCGGCACCTCTCGTCTCCCGAGATGGACGCGTTGCTGCGCCAGATGGAGGCGACCCCCAACAGCGGCCAATGCAATCACGGCCGCCCGACCTACATCGCGCTCGACCTCGCCGACATCGAGCGGCTGTTCGGGCGGCGGTAGTGCCCGGGTGAGAGCTACTTGGCGGCTGCTTGCACTGGCGCAATCTCGCCACTTCTGCGCCGCACACTGATTACCTCGATGCCGATCGGGTTGCCATTCGGGTCGAACTCTACGAACACGCCCGGGGCGACTTCCTCAGACGTATCAGAAGGCACGCCCTGGGGGCCGAATGCGACATGGAGGACGTCGGCCTCTGGATCGTAACTGGTACGGATCACAGCTTTGCTCCTCTGTCCCAGTGCGCCGTCACAACGAAAATATCATCGCCATCTCGTCGGTGAACCACGCGAAGCACACGGTTTCCGAATTCACGAGAGGGCTGGGCTAGTCGGTTTCCCCGGGCCGCGGCCGGAGGCGGCGGAAGCGGGCGCTGCTGCGCTCGCGGATGGTCTGGAAGGTGACGTAGAGCATCGGGATCACGAAGAGCCCGATGGCGCTGGCGGCGATCATGCCGGCGAAGACCGGCGTGCCGACGTCGTGCCGGCTGATCTCGGCGGCGCCCTGCGCCGTCACCAGCGGGTAGACGCCGAGGATGAAGGCGAAGGAGGTCATCATCACGGCGCGAAACCGCATCCGCGAACCGAGCACCGCGGCCTCCCGGATGTCCATCCCTTCCTCGCGCCGGTCCTTGGCGAATTCGACGATCAGGATGCCGTTCTTCGCGGCCATCGCGATCAGCACGACGAGCCCGATCTCGGCATAGAGATCGAGCGACAGGTGAAAAACCAGAACTCCGAGAAACGCCCCGAGCACCCCGACCGGCACCGACAGCAATACCGGGACCGGGATCATCCAGCTTTCATAGAGGCCGACGAGAAACAGAAACGCGAACAGTACGGCGAGCCCCAGGATCGGGCCGGTCTGCCCGGAAGCTGCGAACTCCTGGTAGGCGGTCCCGGTCCATTCATAGCCATAGCCGGAGGGCAGGGTCTTGGCCGAGATCTCCGCCATGGCCGCCAGCGCCGTGCCGGAGGAAGTGCCTGGAGACGGGCTCCCTTGTATCGGGATTGCGCGGTAATTGTTGTAGCGGGTGATGACCTGCGGCCCGACGACGACGCGAGCGTTGGCGATCGAGCGCAATGGCACATCGGCGCCGAATTTGTTGCGGATGTAGATTTGCCACAGCGAGGAGACATCTCTGCGATCCGCCCCCTGGCCCTCGATGTTGACCTGCCAGACGCGTCCGAACAGGTTGAAATTGTTGATGTAGACGCCGCCCAATGTCGCCTGCAAGCGCGCCGAACACGTCGGTCATGCTGAGGCCCAGCGCCTGCGTCTTCTCGCGGTCGATATCGAGCCAGATCGACGGGTTGCCGGCGGTGTAGGTCGAGAAAACGCGGGTCAGCCGCGGATCCTGGTTGGCGGTCGCGAGTAGCCCCTGCATGACGCTGTTCATCGCCGCGGGCTCCTGGCCTTCGAGCCCTTCGAGCCGGTACTCGAACCCGCCCGTCGTCGAGAGCCCGATGATCGGCGGCAGGTTGAACGGGATGACCGTCGCCGTGCGGATCTGCTGCCCCTCGCCGAACACTCGCGCGATCAGCGCCTGCGCTGAATTCGCCGCGCCGACGCGGTCGGCGAAGGGCTTCAGGGTCGGCACGATGAAGCCCGTATTCGGCTCGTTGACGCTGTCGATGATCGAAAATCCGACGATCGCGAAAACGTTCTGGACCTGCGGCATCTGCTTCAGCACGGCCTCGATCCGCTTGACCGCGTCGCGGGTGCGGCTGACCGATGCGCCGTCCGGCAACTGCACATTGATAAAGAAAGCGCCCTGGTCTTCTTCCGGGAGAAACCCGGTCGGGGTTCGCAGAGACAGAAAATAAACCCCGGCGGCGCTCGCCAATATCGCCACAAGGCCGAGTATGGAGACGCGCACCAGGCGGCGCACGATCGCCGCATAGCCGTCGCGAATATTGTCGATGCGCCGCAACACCCAGCCCATCGGGCCCCGTTTTGGGCCGCTGGGGCGGAGAAACACGGCGCACAGCGCCGGCGACAGGGTCAGCGCATTCAGTGCCGAGATCAGCATCGCGACGCTGATCGTCACCGCGAATTGCCGGAACAATGTTCCCGCGATGCCGGGGATGAAGGCAATCGGCACGAACACCGATAGAAGGACCAACGTGATCGCGATGATCGGCGCGGTGATTTCGGTCATCGCCTTCTTTGTCGCCTCCGCCGGCGACAGGTTCGGTTCTTCCTCCATGACGCGTTCGACGTTCTCGACCACCACGATCGCGTCGTCGACCAAGATGCCGATCGCCAGCACCACCGCGAGCAGCGAGATCGTATTGGCCGAATATCCCATCACCAGCAGCACCGCGAAGGCGCCGATCACACTGACCGGCACCGCGATCGCGGGAATGAGGGTCGCGCGCAGGCTGCCGAGAAACACGAAGACGACGATGACGACCAGCGCAAAGGCGATGACGAGCGTGATCAGCACGTCGTGAATCGTAGCCTGGACAAAGGTGGTCGTGTCGTAATTGACCAGATATTTGAGACCCGGCGGGAAGCGCTGGCTCAGGCGATCCAAATTGGCGACGACCTGAGCAGCGGTCTGCACGGCATTGGCGCCGGGGGAGAGATAGATGCCGATCGCGACCGCAGGCTCGCTGTTGAGGCGGCCTTCGACGTCCTGGTTCTGGGCACCGAGGTCGACCCGGGCGACATCGCGTACGCGCAGCAGGGAGCCGTCGGGATTGGCGCGCAACACGATGTTGCCGAACTGCTCGGGTGTCGTCAGGCGGCCCTGCGTCTGCACGTTCATCTGGAACTGCTGGTCTCTGCCGATCGGGCGTGCGCCGATCCGGCCGGCCGGCGCCTCCACATTCTGCGCCTGAATCGCCGAGACCACATCGGCCGGCGTCAATTGCAAATTGTCGAGGCGCTGGGTATCGAACCAGATGCGCATCGAGTAATTGAGCGCGCCGAACAAGCGCGCCTGGCCGACCCCGGGTGTGCGCGACAACACATCGAGCACATTGATGATCGCGTAATTGGTGATGAACAGCGGGTCCTGCTTGCCGTTCTCGCTATAAAGCATGATGAACTGCAGAACCGCCGACGACTTCTTCTGGATCGTCAGCCCTTCGAGCTGGACTTCCTGAGGGAGCTGGGCCAGGGCGGTCTGCACCCGGTTATTGACGGCGTTGGTGTTGATGTCGGGATCGCTGCCGAGGACAAAGCTGACGGTGAGGTTGTAGCTGCCGTCATTGCCGCTCGTCGAACTCATGTAGATCATCTTGTCGACACCGACGACCTGCGCCTCGATCGGCTGGGCGATGCTCAATTCGACGACGGCGGCGGAGGCGCCAGGGTAGGTGGCCGAAACTACGGTCTGAGGCGGCACGATGTCCGGGAACTGCGCGACCGGGATCCGCAGCAGCGCGAGCGCGCCGGCAATCGTGATGACGATCGCGATGACGACCGCGAGCCGCGGCCGATCGACAAAGATCGCCGAGATCATTGGGTCGCCTTTGGCGCGCTCGGCCCGTCTCCGGCCGCGGAATTGCCGGCGCCACCGCTCGTACCCTGCTCAGCCGCAGGGGAAATCGGCGGCGGCGGGGTCGCCGGGCTGGGTGACACGGTCGCGCCGGGGCGAACCCGCTGCAGCCCCTCGCTGATGACCAGCTCTCCTTCCTTGAGCCCATTGCTCACCACGGCGGTGGACGGGGTCGACTGGCCGAGCTGGATCCGCCGTTGCTCCGCCTTGTTCTGCGCATCGACGACGTAGACGTAATCGCCCTGCTGATCCGACAGCACCGCCGCGCGGGGAATGGCGAGAACGGTGATCGGCTCCACGCCCTCGACCATCACCGTCACGAACTCGCCGTCGAACAATTCGCGCGGGGCGGGCGCGCCCGGCGGCACCCCCGGAAGCAGCGGGTTAGGGATAACGCCGCGCGCCATGATCGTGTCGGTGTTGGTCGCAACCGTCGGTGATATGTAATCGAGCTTGCCGTCCTGTCCGTAAATCCGCCCATCCGGCAGGCGGAGCTTGAGCACGACTACGTTGAAACCACCTTTTGGATCGTAGCGGTTGCGCAGATCGAGGCCGGCGCGCACCGACACCGGGTAGAGCACATACATCGGGTCCTGGCTGACGAGGTTCGCCAGGGTCCCGGTGGTCGGCGAGACGACGTTGCCCTCGGTGACGTCGGTGGCGCTGATCTTGCCGTCGATTGGCGCGCGGATCTCGGTATAGCCGAGATTGATCTCGGCGATTTCGAGCTGCGCCTTGGCGCTCGCGACCTGCGCCGCCAGCGAACGCTCATTGGAGAGATCCTGATCGACGGTCTGCTGCTGGCCGGCGGGCGTTTTCATCAGGTACTGCGAGCGCGCGAGCTGCTGCGCGGCATAGGTGTGCTGGGCTTCGAGCTGCGCCACATTCGCCTTGTCGGCGTCGACCTGCGCCTGAAACGGCGGCTGCTCGAGCTGGTAGAGGAGATCGCCCTTTTTGACCTCGGCGCCCTCGACAAACAGCCGCTTTTCGAGATACGCGCTGACCCGCGCGACCAACGCCACCCGCCCAACCGCCTGGATGCGTCCGATAAACTCGTCGGTCTGGGTGATCTGCTGGCGCTCGGCGTGCACGACGCCGACCGCCGGTGGCCCGGCGGGCGCAGGTTGGGCATCGGCGGCGACGGGGAGCACGGTGACGATCAGCAGCAGCAGGAGGACCTTCATGAACGGCTGTATTCCATCGTGTCTCCAAACGCCCACGCCGAGCGGTCTTCGGCTATAACTTAGGTCCCTTCCGCCGCCGCGCGAAGATGTCGACCGACAATCCCCCGACTTCCCTAGACCTGCCGAGCGCCATCGTCTCGCTTAGGACCTCCGTGACAGCACCTCCCGATTGGCAAAGGCCGCCGGACTTTTCTCGGCGTACAGCTCTGAGCACGGAGCCGGTGAACTGAGCGGACGGGGCGGCTACGCGTGTTCTTCCCGCTCTGTCCACCCCTGTTCCGGACGGTCGCCAACATCCGGCTCCAGCTGGCCGATCCTCTTCAGGTCCAAGACCGGGGTGCCGTCATCTGCGGTGGTCACGGCATCGACATAACGCATCCCGAAGCATATGTCCTCGGGCCCATAGTTGCGGATGTCGTGCACGGTTGTCGCGAGCGTTGGGTCGCGCGCTTCGAGCAGCACGAACACTTGCGCCTTCGCCGCGATTGCTCGCGCCGAATCGTAGCCATAGAGCGGGCTCCGCTCGTCGAGCACGTGCATCAGGGTCCAGAAAAGTGGAAAGATCGGGATGTGTGCCCGATCGAGCCGCAACTCTTGCGCGCGGTGGAACAGGTTGCCCTCCGCACTCGTCTCGGTGAGCAGGACGTTCAGCTGCGCCTTCGCATCCGAAAGCCCAGCGGCGCGCCCGTTGCCGATCCGCACCATCAAGGTCGGTTTGCCGTTATGCATCGCCACCACCGGGTTGGCGGCGAAGACCAGCTTGGCCCGTGGCCGCGAAAAGCGGACGAAGGTGAGGCCGGTCAGGATGGCCGTGAACGCGAGGCCGCATACGATCTCGGTCGCAGCGACCACGCGGCCGTAGGGCGTCGCCGGATACATCTCGCCATAGCCGACCGTCGCCAGCGTCTCGATACTGAAGAATAAATTATCCGCGAAGCTATGCGGCCGAACATTCGCTACCGATCCGGGAACTGCCAAATAGAGCGCGGCGAAGACGAAATTCACGGACAGATAAAGTGCGAGCAAGGCCGCGAGGAATTCGGGCCAGGTCAGAGCAACGGCGAGATGGTAGGGATCGCGCAGATCGAAGCGCGAAATGCCCTTCTTTCTGAACTCGTAGGAGCCAAGGCGCACCCGCGCCACTTTCTCGCCGGGCTCGCGCTCGATTGGAATGCGGCGATCGATCCCAGCCGAGCCGCCGCCGCGCGTTTTCGCTCGCGACTTCAGGCCGCGCCCTTCCAGTGTGTCGGATGAACCGCCCGGAAACTGATGGCAACGCGGTTCCATGCATTGAGGCGCATCATAGCCGGGTTATATAGTCCATCTTGCCGCCCGTCGCGCCTGCGGCCATTTAATGCTCTCCACCGTCCGGGACAGTCATGAGGGACCGATGATCCACCATCTATCGATCGCTGCTCGCGACCCGAAGCATGTCGCTGGTGTTTTGGCCGAGCTCATGGGCGGCAAGGCGGTGCCGTTCCCCCCCAACCCGGGGAGCTTTTTCGCGCTTCAGCTCGACGAGCACGGGTCGGGTGTCGAGGTTTATCCAGCCGGAACCGAGCTTCAGCCGGGCGGCAGCGACGGCGGGGGCTTTGTGAAAAAGCCGGAAGCGCGCGGCTTCGGCCCGACCCATTTCGCGCTGAGCGTCGCCACCGATGCGGACAAGGTCGACGCGATCGCAGCCCGTGAGGGCTGGCAATGCTTCCGCTGCAATCGCGGCCCGTTCCACGTGATCGAGGTGTGGGTCGAGAACGAGACGATGGTCGAAATCCTGCCGCCGGAATACGCCGCCGAATATCTCGCCTTCACCCGCCCCGACAAAATTGCCGCGGCAATGGCCGCCGCAGCACCGCAGGGATCCCGCCAACGCCCGGCGTAATTTCGCGGGGGCCCGCGGCGGCTACGGGGCTGACGCGCCAGACGGATGAACAAGGCCCACCGCGTGCGGGTGGCGCGGGAGAGCGAGCTGCGCCGGATGGGACAAGGTCGTCCCGGCCGGCCCGCAGGTTACGCATCGGCCGCTCAGGAATTTGCTATAACAATAACCATACAATTGCCATGATCGCATTTTACGCTCACGGTAATCGGCACTCCGGGCAGGTGCTGGGCTTACTTTAAAGGGAGGTTGGCGACGCCTGATCTCAACCTGATAAAACAGGTGGAACAGGGGGCGGCCACGGTGACGTGTACTCGATCTGGGAGATCTGCGTCTCGCTGGGGCGCGCCGCAAACAGCGCCGGCCCGCTAATACGTCTCGCGCGGCAGGTTGAGGTGCGGGAAGGCGCTGTGGACGTGTGGGGGTGCGACCTGGCGCGCCGGGCGGATATAGGATTTGTCGAGCTCGTGATAGGCAGTGACGCCGAGCAGCGACAGGCAGATGCGGATCTCGTCTTCGAGAAGCTCGAAGAGGCGCACCATGCCTTCGGCGCCGGCCGCGGCGAGCCCGTATACGTACAGCCGGCCACAGGCGACCGCGTCGGCGCCGAGGATCAGCGCCTTGACGATGTCGGTGCCACGGCTGATGCCGCCATCGACAATGATGCGCGCATGCCCGCCAACCGCTTCGACGACCTCCGGCAATACATCGATCGAACCGACGCCCTGATCGAGCTGCCGCCCGCCGTGGTTCGAGACATAGACGCAGTCGACCCCTTGCTCGACCGCGATCTTGGCGTCCTCGGCGGTGGCGATACCCTTGAGGATCAGCGGGATATCGAACCCCTTCTTGATGCGCTCGACATCGCGCCAGTTGAACTGCGCCTGGAAGACGCGGGCATCGGCGACTCGCACGCGCCGGCGCTGGTGACGCTTGGCGATGTCGCGTTCGCGCCGGCTGTAGCTGTCGGTGTCGACGGTCAGGCAAAACGCGTCATAGCCCTTATCGATCGCGCGGCGGACATGATCGTCGACCCAGGCGGCGTCGCCGCGCACGTAAAGCTGGAAGATCTTGAAACCGTCGCCCGAAGCCTCGGCAGTCTTGTCGAGCCCGGGATGCGACACAGAGCTCAGGATAATCCCATTGCCAAAGGTCCGCGTCGCTTCAGCGACGGTGGCGCCGCCCCCCGGCTCGAACACCTCCAGCGAGCCGACCGGAGCGCACAGTACCGGGATGCGAAGCTTTTTGCCGAACAGCGTGCTGCTGCAATCAACATTCGAGACATCGCGCAATACCCGCGGACGGAAGCCTATTGCATCGAGCGCCAGGCGGTTGCGGGCCAGGGTCGTCTCGGTCTCGGAGCCGCCGATCAGGTAGTCCCAGTTGTTGCGGTCGAGGTTGGTGCGCGCCTGGGTTACGAACTCGTGGAGGTTTTGGAAGCGGCTTTCGAGCGACTCGGCCATGGTTCTGTTCTTCCGGGCTGATTTGACGGGGATCGCAAGGTATCGCTACGATGCGGCTCTTGCCAACCAGGCGCGACAATCCCGCGAAGAGGAGACGCTACATGCCTCGCATTCTCACTCCCGGCACCCATTCCGAAGAGACACTCGCGATCGCCCATGACTTACTGCCACCCGGCTGGCAGCTGGCCACCGCCCCGCATGGCAGGCCCGAATTCTTCGAGTTGCTGAAAGACACCGAGTATTACATCGGCGCGGGGCAGTTCAAACACGGGCCGGAATTCTATCAGGCGGCACCCAAGTTGCGGATCGTGCAGACCTTGAGCGCCGGCTACAATACCTATGACCTCGAGGCAGCGCGCGTGGCTGGCGTGCCGATCTGCAACAATGGCGGCGCCAATGCGACGGCAGTCGCCGAGCACGCGATGCTGCTGATGCTGGCCGTGTGCCGCAGGCTGATTTGGCAGCACGAAGGCGTCGTGTCCGGCCGCTGGCGCGGCAACGACTTCAATTCCGCCAAACTATACGAGCTGGAAGACAAGACCTTGGGGATCGTCGGGCTCGGCAATATCGGCAAGAAGGTGGCGCGCCGGGCCAAGGCCTTCGACATGCGCATCAAATATTACGACATCAACCGGTTGACGACCGACCAGGAGGATGCGCTCGGCATCCGCTTTGCCCTCTTCCCCGAGCTGTTGAAGACTTCCGACATCGTGACCCTGCACGTGCCGCTGGACAAGTCGACGCACAATCTGATCGGCGAGCGCGAACTCGCGATGATGAAGCCGACGGCCATCCTGATCAACACCTGCCGCGGCCCGGTGGTCGACGAGAAGGCGCTCTACATGGCGCTGCGCGACGAGAAGATCCTCGGCGCCGGCCTCGACGTCATGGTCGAGGAGCCGCCCAAGCCCGACCACGAATTGTTCACGATGAAGAACGCAATCTTCAGCCCCCACGGCGCCGGGCCGACCTGGGACAATCACTGGAAACGGTGGCGCAACGCCTTCGACAATTTCGAGCGCGTCGCGCGCGGCCAGAAGCCATTCTGGATCGTCCCCGAACTTAGGGATTGAGCAGCCGGCCCCTCACCCTCCCATCGCTGACGTGATGGGTCCCTCCCTCGCCCCGCTTGCGGAGAGAGGGTCGGGGTGAGGGGCCCTACCCCAGAAAATCACGCAGTGCGGCGGCGAGGTCTTTCGGGTTGTCGCCCTGCACCGTGTGGCCCGCTTTGGGGATCGTGATGTACCGGCCATCCGGCAGCCGCGCCGCCAGCCGCTCGGCGTCCTCCTCATGAAAGACGTCGCTTTCGGCGCCGCGCACGACCAGCGTCGGGCAGGTCACTTTGGCGAGGCCCTCGGCGAGCCTGCGCCGCTCCGCAGTATGCGTCTCGCCCATCTGCTGGAAGCGTCTGCGGTCGTATTTCCAGGTCCAGTTTCCATCGGTCTGCTGCCGCAAATTGTGCATCAGGCTGCGGCGCAGGACCTTGGGATCGCGGCGCGGGTTGAAGGCCAGTGCCCGCTCGATGATCGCGTCGAGCGGTTCCGGCTCGGCACCGCCATTGACGAAATCGCGGATGCGGCGCGACCCGGGGCGCCTGACCTCGGGGCCGGCATCGATCAGCACCAGATGGGAGAGCCGCTCCGGGTAATGGATCGCAAACGCGAGTGCATTGATCGCGCCCATCGACATACCGGCGAGTATGAAATGGTCGAGGCCGAGCGTGTCGACAAAGCCTTTGACGTCCTCGCGCTGCGCAGCGATCGAATAATCGGCATCGGGCGCCCAGTCGGTGTCGCCATGGCCGCGCTGATCGAGCGCAATGCAGTGAAACTCGTCGCGCAATGCGAGGCAGCAGAGATCCCAGGTATGCGCCGTCAAGGCGCCGCCATGCAGGAAAAGGAGTGGCCGCAGCTCCTCATTGCCCCAATCGAGATAGCGGAAACGAAGGTGACCGACGAGCACGGTCTTGTCGCTCGGCAATACGACATCGTCGAAGCTGAAGCCGGCACGCACCGCCGTGGTCTTCAGATGATCTTGATATTCGTCGGCGGATAGGGTCATGGCTTTGGCGGCTCCGTACGCATCGTCGGCTCAACACAGCCTTAGCACGAACCGGCGTCCCGGCCACTATCGCCATCGCCTTACGATTACCACACCCGCGTCGTGGTCATAGCTCCCGAGTTCCATAGGGTGTGTGAACACCGCTGGACGCGTTACACTCAAAGTCGAAATCACCCGCCCCAAGGAGAATACCGATGGCATACGATCTGCTGATCAAGAATGGCCGCGTTGTCGACGGCTCGGGAATGCCGGCTTTTCGGGGCGATGTCGGCGTCAAGAACGGCAAGATCGTCGAGATCGGAAAATTGAGCGGTTCCGCTAACCGCACAATTGACGCCGAGGGCCGCGCCGTCGCGCCCGGGTTCATTGACAATCACTGCCATTACGACGCGCAGGTCACCTGGGACCCGCTGTGCACATTTTCGCCCGAGCACGGCGCGACGACAGTCATCTTCGGCAATTGCTCGTTGTCGCTGGCGCCGGTGCGCCAGGGCACCGAGGAGCGGCTGGCCGAGTTCCTGTCCTACGTCGAAGCGATCCCGATGGAGATACTGCGCACGGTCGAGTTCGACTGGGAAACGACCGGCCAATACATGGACCATCTCGATAAGCACCTTGGCATCAATGTCGGCAATCTGATCGGCCACACCGCGGTGCGCCATTACGTGATGGGCGACGAGTGCCAGAAGCCGGGCGCCTCCGACAACCAGATCAAGGCGATGCAGGATGTCGTCCGCGACGGCATGAAGGCCGGCGCGCTCGGGCTCTCGGTGTCACGCGAGAAAGGCCATTACGACCCGCAGGGTGTCCATATCCCGGCGTTGTGGGCCGACGAGAAGGAGATCTTCGCGCTTGGCGACGTGTTGCGGGAGATGGGCACCGGCACGATCCAGGCCGGCGGCGGCCAATATGTCGAATTGAAGGACGGCATGATCCGGCGTCTCGCCGAGGCGACGGGCCGGACTGTCGTCTACAACAGCCTGTCGCAGACGATGCGCAAGCCGGACGAGTGGAAGGTGCACATGGCGCGGGTCGAGGAGACCGCGGCGCTCGGCATCCGCGCCTATCCGATGTGCAGCCCGAACCGGATCACGCAGGACTTCACGATGAAGAACTGCCAGGTGTTTCGCGGCCTGCCGACCTGGCACCCGATCCTGTTGATGTCGGACGAGGAGAAATTGCGGCTCTACGCCGATCCGGAAATCCGCGCCAAATTGCACGACGAGGCCGTCGTCAACAAACCGGAGAGCGCCGTCGGCTTCTCGAAGACCTGGTGGAACTACATGTGGGTCAACCAGCCGGCGCTCGAAAAGAACAAGTGGATGCAGTTCAAGTCGATCGGCCAGATCGCCGAGAAGCAGGGCAAGCGGGTCATCGACGCGTTCCTCGACCTGGTTGTCGAGGAGAAGCTCGAAACCCGCTTCCTGCAGGCCGAGAACAACGTCGACGACGAGGCGCTGACCAAGATCCTGACGCATCCCAACGCCGTGATCGGCCTCGGGGACGGCGGCGCGCACGTGCAGTTCCACGGCGGCTACGGCTACATAACCAAGTTGCTCGGGGAGTGGGTGCGCGAAAAGCAGGTGATGAGCCTCGAGCAGGCGGTGCGGCGGCTCACCTTCAACTCCGCCTCGACCTTCGGGCTCTACGATCGTGGCATGCTGCGGCCTGGCTTGGCGGCGGACATCGCCATCTTCGACCCCGACACAGTGAAGTGCGGCCATGAAGAGGTCGTACACGACTTCCCGGCCGGCGGCTGGCGCATCAAGGAGCCCGCCGAAGGGGTCCACACGACGATCGTCAACGGCCAGGTGCTACTGGAAGAGGGCAAGCACACCGGCGCATTGCCCGGCCGCGTGCTGCGCAATTCGTACTACCACGCCAATCGCGCGTAGGCCCTCACCCGCCTCGCTGCGCTCGGCACCCTCTCCCGCAATGCGGGAGAGGGGCTACAATGTAAAAGGCTCAAAGTCCCAAAGCCACTCTCCTGCACCGCGGGAGAGGGAGGGCCCAGCCCGAAAGGGCTGGGAGGGTGAGGGTAAACTGGGAGGTAACAATGGGCGAAATTTTAGGACTGGGATGCACACATCGCCCCGTGATGCTGCGCCGGGACGAGGACTGGACCGTGATGATGCGGGCCTCGCTCGACGACCCTGACATGCCGGCGGAGATGAAGGACCCGTTGCGCTGGCCGCCGCAATTGCGCGAGGAGCTCGGCGATGATTTCGGCGCTACGTCAGCCGGGAAAGCGCGTCAGGTGTTTCGGCGGCATTTTGCCGAAGCGCGGCGGGCGCTCGATGACTTCAAACCCGACGTCATCGTTATGTTCGGCGACGACCAGTACGAGAATTTCAAGGAGGACATCGTCCCGCCCTTTGCCGTGCTGGCGTATGAGGACTGGGATATCCAGCCCTGGAAGCACCGCCGGTCGAGCTACAACCCGTGGAACGAGCCGGCCGATAAGACCTTCCGGCTGCGCGGCCACCGCCAAGCCGGCAAGTACCTGGCTTCCGGGCTGCTCGAGGCGGGGATCGACGCCGCCTACGCCTATAAGCCATTGCACCACCCGCTCGGCCACGCTTTTGAGAATACGATCCTGTTGTTGGATGACGATCGGGTCGGCTTCGAGTACCCGCTCGTGCCATTTTCGGTGAACTGCTATGGCCGGCGCGTCAACGCCGCCCGCGGGCTGCGCCTGCCATTGGCAATGCGCGACAATATCCGCGACCTCGACCCGCCTTCGCCAAGCCCTGCCCGCTGCATGGAAGTCGGCGCCACCACTGCACGGGTTATGGCGAACAGCCCGTGGCGCACCGCGATCGTTGCGTCGTCGAGCTGGTCGCACTCCTTCTTGACCGAGAAGCATCATCAGCTATGGCCCGATGTCGCGGCCGACCGGCGGCTCTATGAGGCGTTGGAAACGGGCGATTACGCGACCTGGCACTGCTACACGACCGACGAAATCGAGGACAGCGGCCAACATGAGGTGCTCAACTGGTTCTGCCTGTTGGGCGCGATGGAAGAACTCGGCCGTACGCCCGACCGCTCCGAATTCATCGAAACCTGGGCCTTCGTCTCCCCCGTAGTGTTCGCCTATTACCTGCCCTAGCCGGGCGGAACCTCTGCGAGCAGGCGGCCGAAGGTGGGGAGGCGGTCACCGGTGTTGAAGGCGCGCAGCATCGCCCAGAACGAAGCTTGATTGGTGGTCACGACAGGCTTGTCGAACTCCTGCTCCCAGCCGGCGATCGAACTCATGGTCGGGAAATTGCCGCCGGGGACGACAAAGGCCTCGATCTCGGGCCGGTTTATTCGAGCGAAAGCCTCGCGGGCGTTTTCCGGACCCAATTGCCCGATCGCGTAGGAATCGGTTGCGCCAAAGCCTTCGAGCGCGACGGTTTCGAGCCCGTGCTTGGTTGCGAAATAGCGTGCCGCGCGCTCGTTCACAGCCTCCGAATAGGGTGAGACAATCGCGATCCGCTGCGCCCTCAGCGCGCGCAGCGCACGGCCGACCGCCTGCGCCGAAGTGATCGCCGGAACCCCGGTGCCAGCGCTCATGCGTTGGGTCGTCACTTCATCGTAGTCATCGGCGAAGAGGCTCGCCGAGGTCTGCGCCAGGATCACCAGCTCGACCTTGGCGGTGCCGAGCAGGCGCGACTGGTAGTCGATGTCCTCGTCCCGGCTCGGCGAAAAGGTCCGGCCGGGCGCGCTCGTCATCAGGCGCCCGATATGCGCCTGGTAGGCCGGCGGCAGCAATCGGCATTCCATCTCGACGGTCGTGTTCGTGGAAGGGATCAAAACGCCGAAATGGCGGATCATATGCGGGCCTTTCCGTGAGCCGGGCGGGTCGTCAGACTAGCAGCGAACACCCGCGATTTGCTACGGTTGCCGATCGCTTCAATCAATCAGAAAGTCCCTCAAATGAACGACACGATGACTTTGGCCGAGCGCGCCGACGCGCTCGAACACCGGATGATGCGCGAACTCGACGCCATCATCGTCAAATCCCGCCTCTTCAAGCTCGCCGACGGCGATATGAGCATTCCGAACGGCCCGGCATTGCTGGCGGCAAACCCCGGGAAATACATGTTGATGGGCGACGACCCGCGCCTGCCCAAGATGCCGGATAAACCGACTCTGATGGACTTTTTCAAATACCAATTCGGGCCGGCGAACCATCTGTTGCAGAGCGCCCGGCATGCGGTCAGAGCCGGTATGGACGAGAAGGTCGTCCTCGCCTGCCTGGTCCACGACATCGGGGTCATCGGCTTTATCCGCGCCGATCACGGCTATTGGGGCGCCCAGATGGTGGCTCCCTATGTCGATGAGGAAGTCTCCTGGGCGATACGCGCCCATCAGGCATTGCGCTTCTATGCGGACGAGTCGGTCGGCTACTCCTATCCCGAATCCTACATCAAGAATTTCGGCGCCGACTACCGGCCGGACCCCTACATCGAAGAGGAATACAGACAGGCCCGCGACCACAAATGGTACATGACCGCGCGGATGATCACGGTCCATGACATCTATTCCTTCGAGCCCGACGTGGTCGTGGAGCTGGAGGAGTTCACCGATATCATCGGCCGCAATTTCAAGCAGCCGAAGGAAGGGCTCGGCTGGGACAGCAGCTCGTCGGCGCATATGTGGCGCACCTTGATCCGCCCGACCCGCTATTTGTGAGCGGCGCGGGCGCGGATGGCCGACCTCCCGATCACGCTGACCTGCGCCGATTACGCGCGGGTGATGCCGCTCGCCACGGGCGACGTCAAACCCGAAGGCATCGCGCTCACTTTGATCCGCGGCATCGGCGGATCTTGGGAGATGCGCGCGGAAATGCTGCGCCGCGCGGTCGACGATCCGATGGTGCAGGGTGGCGAGGCGTCGATGGCGGGCCATCTGCGCCGCCTCGACAAGGGCGACCGCAGCCATATCGGGCTGCCGGTCTTCCCGCTGCGCAACTTCACCGCGCGTGACCTCTATGTGCGCAAGGGCGGCCCGGTGAAGACGCCGGCCGATCTGATCGGCAAGCGGATCGGCATGTACGATTGGGTGGCCAGCGGCTCGATCTGGTACCGGCATTTTCTGCGGTTCATCGAGGTGCCGCCGGAGCGCCTCGAGTGGTGGATCGGCGACATCGATGCGCCGCGGGCGCCCACCCATCTTTATGATTTGCCCGAGGGCGTGCATCGGCCGCCGGCCGGGCGCTCGCTGTCCGAAATGCTGATCGCGGGGGATCTCGACGCGATCTACAGTCCGCCGCGGCCGCGGCGTTACCACCCGGTCAACGGGCCGATCGTCCGGCTCTTCCCCGACATCCGAACAATCGAGCGCGACTACTTCCGGCAGACCGCCTGCTTCCCGCCGCAGCACCTCGTGATCCTGCGGCGAGAATTTTGGGAGCACAACAAATGGATCGCGCGCAGCCTGACCGACGCCTTCATCCGCAGCAACGATCAGTTCGCCGCGGCGCAGCGCAATTTCCCGTACGTCTCGCCCTGGCTCGAAGCCGAGCTCGAAGAGACCGAAGCCGTGATGGGGAAGGACTTCCACCCTCATGGCTTCGAGCAGAACCGCAACGTACTCAACGTCTTCTGCCGGCAAGCACATGAACTCGGCATTGTCAGTTGCGTGATCACGCCGGAGGAATACTTCGCCGAATATCTCGCGTCTTGAAGCCGTCATGTGAAGAACCCCTCTCCGCCCCACAGGGGGGAGAGGGAGGGGCCCGCGAAGCGGGAGGGTGAGGTGGGCGCCGCCAAGTGCTCTTGAATCCCCCACCTCACCCCAGCCCTCTCCGCCCCCAGGGGCGGTGAGGGGGTCCATCCCCAGCTCAACCGTAGCGGACCGCCGGCCCATAAGGATCTGGACGGCTCGCTGCCTGATTTTCCTCCAATTGCCGCAGCCGGTTTTCGAAGTCGCTCGGGTCGATTGCCCGCAGAAAGCTTTCGATCATCTGGGAAATTGCGACCCCCTCGCCGGGGGTGATCGCGCCGCGCCCGACCGCGCCGGAGACCACCTTTATCGCGCCCAGGATATCGGCTGCGCTGCGGATCGGCGGCAGAGCGAGCTCGACCGACCGCTCGCGGCGCGGCGCGACGGTGCGGTCGAGACAGAGCCGCAATGCGGCCGGATCGCCGGCGAGGGCCAGCTCGACCGCCTTGCGGGTCAGTGCCGTGGCTTCGCCGTCGAGCAACAGCTCGGCCGCCCGAGTGGCCCGGTTAATCGAGCCGCGAGGCCGGCCGCCAGGATTGCCGGACTGGCGCTTGGCGAACCGCCCATGCCGGTCCCGCACCCCCTGTTCCCCCTGTTTTATCTGGTCGAGATCAGGCATCGCCAACTCCTTCAATCACAAATCTTGCACCCGCCCGCGGGCTCTCCTCGCTGTTTTTGCTGTTTTCTGCAGCGAAATATCGGTCATCGCTCCACCTCGTTCGGTCGCGGACGCCGGCCTCGGCGTTGCCTGGAGCGCCATGAAACGCGAACATTATGGCAATTTTAGTGTTGCCAATAGGACAACGGGCAGGCGCGAATTTATCCGTACACACTCCGGCGGAGGGCCGCACGAGCCCGTTGTGTGCTAAAATGTTAGACATGGCGCGCCGAACCGTCGATGTCGCCATAATGATCCCGGACGCCAGTCCGGTGCTGACGCTCGCGCGCATCGGGCGGATAGACCTGCTCGGCAGCTTCACTGTGCCGGTGCGGGACTGTTGCCCGAAGGGCTGGAACTGGTCGAGAAGATCAACACTGGGCGCGCCACGCCGCTGGCGCCGTTCGAGAAAGTCGGGCTGACCAAGAGGGTGCGGTCGAGTTGGCTGCGCCGGAGTTTCGGACGATGAATGAAGACCTCAAAGGTTCTTCTCTGGCCGACGTGCTGGAGAAGCTGGAGAAAGGCAAGATCGGGCATCGCGCGGCGATGGCGTGGCTTAACGTCGAGAGCTACGACGCTCTTGTGGAGATCATGCACGTCAACGGACGGCTCATGCCCGGACATCAGCCGATGCGTGTGGCCCCGGAAACGCGCGAGCTTGTGCGCCGGATATTCCGCCCGGTCGTGCAGCCCAAGTAATAAAGGGGGGCGCGAACGAAACTCACCCGCAAAATCGCCGTATCGGCTATGCCCGCGTCAGCACTTACGGCCAGACTCTCAACGTCCAGCTTCAGGCGCTGCGCGGCGCGGGATGCAGCAAGATTTAGTGCGAGAAAGTGACGGGCGTGCACAGCGACCACCGCCAACTCCTCAAAATGCTGGACACCCTCACCCCGGCGACGTGGTGACGGTGACGCGGATTGACCGCCTCGCCCGCAGCACCTTCGACCTGTTCGCCATCGTCAAACAGATCGTGGACGCCAGGGCGCAATTCCGTTCACTGGTCGAGCCGTCGACCGACACCGGCACCAGCACCGGGCGATTGATGATTGCCGTTCTCGGCGGCTTGGCGGACGTGAGGCGCGACCTTATCCGCACCCGCACCGCCGGGGGCCGCAGCCGGGCAACGAAGTACGGGCAGCGGATGGGCCGGAAACCGAAATTGACCGAAGCGCAGCAGGCCGAGGCCCGCAAGCGGCGGGCGGAAGGTGCCACGCTTGCCGAACTGGCGCGGAGCTATCACGTCGGTAAAAGCACGATTTCTAGACTTACCACGTGACCGAGCAGCATAAGAGACAATTTCTCGAAGCATATGGTCAGGCCATGCTCTCGTGGCAAACCGTAGAACTTTGCTTATTACAGCTATTCCTAGCTCTAATTCGCGCCCCCAATATGCAAATTGCCTCGGCGGTGTATCACGCCGTGCCTAGTGCTAATACTAGGTTAGAAATGATAACAGAGGCTCTAAAGGTTGCGCTTCCTGAAACAACGCAGGAATGGAAGAAATTGCGAAAGAACATAGAGAAGCGCGCGGTCAAACGGAATGCTCTAGCACATTACACTGTAATTGAGCGTTATCGCCATGACGGTTCGTTTGTTACTATGTACCTCTCGCGCAGCAATTTCGACACTCGCGAAAAACAACGTGAAGAGATTGAGTTACAGGAACTCCACGAATGCGATCGTCTCTTTCGGCAGCTAGCCACAGTGATTGGGGCGTTTTTCGTGAAGATTTCTGCCGCAGGTGACGCAAACCAATCCACGTCTTGCTAAAGCCGAGTTGCCCGCCGCACAAACGTTTCGATTGAATTTTCGGGATGCGGCGCGACATAAGACGCTATGAAGGTCATGGGCGTGGGATGTTTTTGGTTCGGTATCAAGGGGGGGCGTCCTGCGCGCTGGGAACAGGAATTTAACCCAAGCGAGCACCTTGAAAAAACGAAACAGGCGCTTTCGAGGATTACCAACATCGATGCCATCTTCGTGCCCGAGAACGATGAGGATATTGCAGTTGGACACGGAAACCCACTCACATTAACTGCCATAAGTAACGACTTCAGTTTCTTTCCAGCATACGCATTGGTGTTGATGAGCTTTCGCATATATCTCCCACGACGACTTCAAAATGAACTTGCCAGACGGTCAGAGAACACGCCTATAGAAACCGAAACTTTCAACGTATTCATGTATTATGACATACCAATGCCCTTTACGCTAATTCACTATGATACTGATCACTTGCGGCCAAATCCTTCGGATGCCGTCGTAGTCATACGTAGATATTTAGAGCGTGAGTTTAAGGACGATTTTGTTACCTTTAACTCACTTGGTCCGAGCCCATTTCATGCGGATTTTTCATTGAAGCAAAATGATAGTGATGATGCTTATAATATACTTATTAATGATGTTTCTGAAAGAGGAGCCGGATACAAAAGATTCGAGCTTATGTACCCTCATTCTGTAATGTCTGAAGGCCGAATCATTCAAACAGTAGTCAGTGAAATCGGTCCATTCCTCTCCTCGTATTATGCCCTTGAGAGAGATCGTATAAACCTAATGTACTTAACAGAAATTGCGAATAACCACCTTAGTGATTTGATCGATATAGAGGAAACCAGAGGCTTACGACGCGTGTATAATCAGCTTTTTAGAGCACCGACAGTTATCAGTAGTATATTAACATCCATATTGAATATCGAGATCGAGAAATCGCGCGCAAACAGATTTTTGGCAGAGCGACAACGGGAAAAAGAACTTGCAGAGGATACCCCGCTATACATATTTATAGAAAGACAAATAGCAGGACGTGGAATCTATCACCCTGGAGAAACTCAGGAGATCGTTCGTCTATGCGAAGGACGGCGACTGAAATTAGCAGAAAATTTGGCTGTTCTTGTGGCTGGTCTGTTGGGGGGAATTGTAGGAGCACTTTTGACGTGGGCGATCAGCACTCATGCATGAAAGTCGTGCGACCAGCAGAGGACGACTAACAAAGGACGGGTTAATTTTCCATAATCGCTCATCATGCGATTTTTCAGCGCCTTTTAGTTGTAGATGGAGTGGGCCTTGGCCAACTCCAGCACTGCCGGTGTCATCGTCATTTTCGTCGACAAGGTGCCTCCTGAACCGGCATTCACGCAGGCATTGACCATGGTCGTCAATCGGGCAGATCAAAAAATTTGCACCAGCCGGCGGGGCTGATGTCGCCTTCTACGATTTCGCAGGAGCGGGGCTTGCGGAACAGGCTGCAGGCCGCGCAGGTCAGCCCGTTCTTCGGCCGGTCCTGATATTCCGCGGCGGCTTGCGACATTTTCTGCTGCGCCGGCGCCGACGCGATCGCCCAGCCGAGGACCACGCCGGAGAGCGCCGCCCGTACCAGGGTGCGGCGTAACACACGCCGCCCCGACACGCCGCCTCGGTCAGACCGCGTTGCGGACCCAGCCGTAGCGCAGGTTGCTGCGCCCCGGGCCGTTCTTGACATAATCGGCCTTGATCTCGGCAAAACGATCGGGCTTGGCGAGCTCGGCGCGCTTGTCGAAATTGTAGAGCCGCACGGCGTTCTCGGCGAAGATCCCGTTCTTGATCGGGCCGTCGGCCGCACCCAGCGGCTTGAACCCGTACCTCTTCTGCATCTCCTCCGGCACCTCGAGCCGGCGCAGTCCCTCGATCTGCCATTGCGGTGCCCCGGTCCACACCGCGTCGGTGCCCCACAGCACATGATCCGCACCCAAGCCCTTGACCAGCATGCCCATCAGCGCCGCCGCGAGGCGCGGCTCGGCGACCGCCGTCCAGGCGAAGAGCTGCCCCAAATCGCCGTAGACATTACTCACGCCGTATTTCTCGGGGATCTCGGCGAGATCGCTGGTCCATGAGCTGCGGCCGGTTCGGTCGAACTCCGCCATGCCCTCGGCCGGAGTGGCGCCGATCCAGCGATAGCCCGAGTGGTAGATCAGGAAATTGAGCTGCGGCCAGTCCTTTGCCGCCTTGCCGACATCGCTGACATCGGCATAGGGCCGCAATCGCGGGAATTTTTCCTCGACGGCGGGCGCGAACAACCCCTTGTGGATGCAGACGTTCCGGATGCCCGATTTGACTGCCTTCTCGTAGAAGGGGTACATCAGCTTCTCGTCGTCGAGATGGTAAGGGTAGTTGGCGAGCTCCTTGTGGGTATTGTCGCCGACAGTGTAGCCCTTCCATGAATCGGGCTTGTAGACTTCGATCGCCTTATCGACCTGGTCGAGCCAGCCGGGCCAGCCCGGGGTGATCGTAAAATGCGCCATCATGCGCCGCGAGCCGGCCTCCTTGTTGACCTTCTCGCGGGTCTTGAACACCTGCTCCTGCGGGATGAACCAGTCCTCGGGCACCTCCGACGGCGAATTCGACAGCAGCGCCACCTTGGTGTCGCTGTCCATGTAGATCTCTTTGATGTAGTTCGAATATTTGAGATCGTCGATCGTCTGTTCCTTGTCGCCGATCTCCTTGTTCCAGCCGGCCTTGCCGACCGCCTCGCGCGCCTTGATAAAGCCCGTCAGGCGCGTGTCGTCGCGCAGAAAATGGGTGTGGCCGTCGATGATGAACTGCGGCGACAGCGCCTGCGCCCGCTCGGCCGCCATATCCGGGGTCGCCGCCTCGGCCTCGCTGACCTCGAATAAGCGGCCGAAGACCTGGTTCATAACTAGGAACGAGGCCGCCATGCCTGAGGCCGTCTGAAAGAACCGCCGCCGCGACAGGCCCTGCCGACGGGCGAGCCCGTCGCTCAGCTCCTTGAGCCGCGCTTCGACCTCGCGCTGCTTCGCCGTCTGCGGCACCGGCATGTACTCGTCGCTCGACACGATCTGCGTCGGCACCGGCGATGGGAAGGATGATGTTTCGGCAGGCTGAAGCTCCCGCAGCTGCTCGTCAGTCAGAAATTTCATGCGCCCCTCCGTAGCTTAAAGATACCGCCGCTAAACTCGTCTCCCCGGCGAAGGCCGGGGTCCATTTCGACTATGGGTCCCGGCCTTCGCCGGGAAGCCGAAAGAGAGCGCCCGGACCATCATTCTAGCGTGTAACCGCCGGGATTTCGAGGTTGAGCAGCCTTGCTGCGTTGCGGCCGAGAATCGCGCGCCGTTCAACGTCATCGAGTCCCGGGGTCCCCTCGATCATGCCGATCGGATCGACCTCGCCCATATCGGCCGGGTAGTCGGTGCCCATCAGGATGTGATCGGCGCCGTATTCCTCGACCAGATATTCGAGCTGGTGGTGGGTGTAGACGAGCGCGTCGAAGTAGACCCGCTTCAGATAGGTGCTCGGCATCCGATGGATGCGCTCGCAGCAATCCGGGCGCACCGAGGCGGCGTGGTCGATGCGGCCTGGATAGGCTGGCAGAAACCCGCCGCCATGCGCGACGACCATCTTCAGGTTTGGATTGTCGGCGAGCACGCCGCCAAAGATCAGGTGATGCAGAGCCACCGTCGAATCGAGCGGGTTACCGATCACATTGTTGAAGTAATGGTCGGCGAGCCGCCGCGCCTCGGTAAACCCGTCCGGGTGCATAAAGACGACGAGGCCCAATTCCTCACAGCGTGCAAAGATTTTGCGAAAGCGATCCGCCGACAAGTCGTCACCGGCGACATGGGTCATGATCTCGATGCCACGGAAGCCCAGCGATTTGTGCAGCCGATCGAGTTCGGCGAGCGCCAGCTCGGGGGCCTGAAACGGCACTGTGCCGAGACCGACGAAGCGGTCGGGATAGCGGCCGCAGATATCCGCGATAAAATCATTGATGGCGCGCGACGCCTCGAGGCCGAGATCGGGGTCGGCGCCGTAATAGGTCTGACGCGGCGCCGGCGAGATCGCCTGGATGTCGATCCCCATCCGGTCCATGTCCTCGATCCGCTTTTCGGGTGAAGCGCCCTGAGCCGCGGTCCTCACGCCGTTTTGCCGATTGATCTCGCGGCTGCGCGGGTTGGCCGAAGTTTCGAGAAACCACCGCGAGACTTCGGAATTGCCTTCGACCATGGCTGCCGCCTTTTCGCAGCGGACATGGCAGTGAATGTCAATCGCGAACCATTTGCCGCGGGCGTGGGCGGGGCCGGGAAACCGGCCGGCCAACGGCTCCGTTCCCGGCGGCAGGCATTTGAACAGAATGTCCTCTCTCGGGCGGCTCATTGCGGCCTCCTCGGGATCTCGATGCCCAACAGCCGTGCGGCATTGCCGCCGAGGATTGCTCGCCGCTCGTTGTCATCGAGCCCGCGGGCGCCCTCAATAAACCCGATCGGGTCGACCTCGCCCATATCGGCGGGGTAATCGGTGCCCACCAGCACATGATCGGCGCCATATTGGTCGACCAGGTATTCGAGCTGATGGTGGGTAAAGACGATCGTGTCGAAATAGAGCCGCTTCAGATAGGTGGTCGGCATGCGGTTTATCTTTTCACAGCAATCGGGGCGAGCCGCTGCAGCATGGTCGATGCGGCCGGAATAGGCCGGCAAATAACCGCCGCCATGGGCTATGACGAGCTTCAAATTGGGGTGATCGTGAAGCACGCCGCCAAAGATAAGGTGATGGACCGCGACGGTCGTATCGAGCGGGTTGCCGATCACATTGACCAGGTAATGATCGGCAAACCGCCGCGCCTCGGGGAATCCGGTGGGGTGCATGAAAACGAGGAGCCCGAGTTCCTCGATGCGGGCGAAGATCTTGCGGAACCGCTCGGCCGAGAAATCCTCGCCGGCGACGTTGGTCGCGATCTCGATGCCGCGAAAGCCGAGCGCGTTATGGATGCGGTCGAGCTCGGTCACCGCTAGCTCGGGCGCCTGGAACGGCACTGTGCCGAGCGCTGTAAAGCGGTCGGGATGACGGCCGACAACATCCGCGAGATTGTCGTTGACGACGCGCGCGGTCGCGATCCCGAGATCGGGGTCCGCGCCGTAATAGGTCTGGTTCGGCGACGGCGAGATCGCCTGGACGTCGATCCCCATCCGATCCATGTCGGCGAGCCGCCTTTCAACGGAGGTGAATTGGATGCGGGTGCGCTCGACTTGCTCGCGGTTGACTTGGCGCGTGCGCTCGTTGGCGTATTCCTCCCGCGGATGCCGCGTCGCGGCCGCATGACCGGCGACCATTTCGGCGGCCTTCGGGGTCAGCACATGGCAATGAATATCGACAGTGAACCATTTGCCCCGCGCATGGGCCGGCCCTGGAAAGCGCCCCGGAATTTCCGCCCCCGGCGGCAGACATTTGAACAGCATCTCGGGTTTCTCACCACGGTTTCGAGCATTTTAGGCGATTTCTCGCTATGCTGCGAGTAGGAGGCGTGGGACGCTCATACCCGGATGCCCGCCGAGGGCGTCGCTGATGCAGCTCTTAGTGCGAAAAAATAACAGCCAGAAAGCCTGCCTTCCCCGCAGGAACCCTCAGTTCCGGCAAGAGCAGTGGCTTGATTTCGCTGTTATCGCTGGCTGTTACTGGCTGTTATTCTACGCGGCCCGAGGTTACGCGGCCTCGGCCTCCTCGCCCTCGGTCCCGCTGGGGCCGGAATCCTTGCCCTTGGCTTCGGGGTCGCGGTCGACCAGCTCGACGACCGCCATCGCAGCGTTGTCGCCGTATCGGTAGCCGGCCTTGATGATGCGGATATAGCCGCCGAGCCGGTTCGAGTAGCGCTCTGCCAGGGTCGTCAGCAGCTTGTCGGCCAGGCCCGCATCCTGCAGCGCGGCGATCGCCCGGCGCCGGTTGGCGAGACCGCCATGCTTGCCGAGGGTGATCAGCCGCTCGACGATCGGGCGCAGATCCTTGGCTTTGGGCAGGGTTGTCTTGATCTGCTCATGTTTGATCAGCGCGGCGGCGAGGTTTTCGAACATCGCCTTGCGATGAGCGGATTTGCGGCTGAAGCCGCGGCCGTGAAGGCGATGGCGCATCGGATGGGGTCCTCAATAGGGCTCGTCGAGGCGCTTGGCCAATTCTTCGATGTTCTCCGGCGGCCAGTTCGGGATCTCCATGCCGAGATGAAGCCCCATCTGGGCCAACACTTCCTTGATCTCATTGAGAGATTTGCGGCCGAAATTCGGGGTCCGCAGCATCTCGGCTTCGGACTTCTGAACGAGGTCGCCGATATAGACGATGTTGTCGTTTTTCAGGCAGTTGGCCGATCGTACTGAAAGCTCCAGCTCGTCGACCTTGCGCAGCAGGTTCTTGTTGAAGGGCAGCTCGCTCGGACGGACATCTTCCGAGGGGTGGCGCGGCTCTTCGAAATTGATGAAAAGCTGCAGCTGATCCTGCAGGATGCGCGCGGCGAGCGCCACAGCATCTTCGGGGGTGACGGCGCCGTTGGTCTCGACCCTGAGAGCCAGCCGGTCATAATCGGTGACTTGCCCGACGCGGGTGTTCTCGACCCGGTACGACACCTTCCGAACCGGGCTGAACAGTGCGTCGACCGGAATGAGGCCGATCGGCGCATCCTCCGGCCGGTTTTGCGTCGCCGGGACATAGCCCTTGCCGATCTCGACGGTCAGCTCCATCGCGATCCTGATACCGCTGTCGAGCGTGCAGATCACGAGGTCGGGGTTCATGATATCGATGTCATGGCCAGTCTCGATCGCGGCGGCGCGGACTTCGCCGGGTCCGCTGGCACGCAGCCGCATGCGCTTGGGACCCTCGCCATACATCCGCAAATCGATGCTCTTGACGTTGAGGACGATGTCGGTCACGTCTTCGAGCACGCCGGGGAGCGAGGAAAATTCGTGCAATACGCCCTCGATCTGCATCGAAGTGATTGCCGCACCCTGCAGCGACGACATCAGCACGCGGCGCAGCGCATTTCCCAACGTTAGACCGAAGCCGCGTTCCAGCGGCTCGGCGACGACCGTGGCGACACGCTTGGGGTCGTCGCCTGGCTCAACCGAGAGCTGTTTCGGTTTGATCAGTGTTTGCCAATTTCTCTGAAGCACCAGTTGTACCTCGGTCGTTTAATGCGGATTTCCATCCGCAACATCAGCCGCCGGCCGCTAAAGGGCGTCCGACGTTTTCTCGACAGGCCCGCCGCAACCGGCGGGCTGGCTTCTCGCGTCAGACTCGACGCCGCTTGGGCGGCCGGCAGCCATTATGGGGGATCGGCGTCACATCGCGAATCGAGGTGACCGCAAAGCCGACCGCCTGCAGCGCCCGCAACGCGGATTCGCGCCCGGAACCCGGCCCTTTGACCTCGATGTCGAGGGTGCGCATGCCGTGCTCCATGGCTTTGCGTCCGGCGTCCTCGGCGGCGACCTGCGCGGCATACGGCGTCGATTTCCGTGACCCTTTGAAGCCCTGGCTTCCCGAGGAAGACCACGCGATCGTGTTGCCCTGGGCATCCGTGATCGTGATCATCGTGTTGTTGAACGTGGCGTTCACATGGGCCGTGCCCGACGTGATGTTCTTGCGTTCGCGCCTGCGCAGCCGCGGCGCCGCTGCCGCCGATCTCGCCATGTATGCCCTTCTGCCGGTTGGTTCGAACCGTGGAAGCTATTTCTTCTTGCCGGCGATCGGCCGCGCCGGCCCCTTGCGTGTCCGCGCGTTCGTATGGGTACGCTGGCCCCGCACCGGCAGCCCTTTGCGGTGACGCAGCCCGCGGTAGCAGCCGAGATCCATCAACCGCTTGATGTTCATCGCGACCTGCCGCCGGAGATCGCCTTCGACCGAGTATTCGCGGTCGATAAGCTCGCGGACGCGCAAGACCTCGTCATCGGTCATCTCATGCACGCGCCGCTCGATCGGAATGCCGACCCGGCTACATATTTGGAGAGCCTTGGTCCGCCCGATGCCGTGGATGTAGGTGAGCCCGATCGGGACCCGCTTTTGGTTGGGAATATTGACGCCAGCAATGCGCGCCACCAGCGCTTCTCCTCAAAAGAACAAAGATGTGGGCTGCTTCGCACTTTCGCAAGGGCAAACAGTATAGGCATCGAATCCGTCACGTCAACCCCAACCGCGGAGCAGCGTCTTCTCCGGATCACCGGAGAGCGCCTCTACTCGGCGGCCACCCGCGGCAGATTGGCGAACGCGGCGTCGAGCTGGGCCTCGTCATAGGGACGGTCCTCGAGCTTGCCCGCCTGATAATCGATATAGGCCTGCATGTCGAAGTGACCGTGACCACAGAGATTGAACAGGATCGTGCGCGCAGTGCCTTCCGCCTTGCAGCGCAGCGCCTCCTCGATCGCGCCGCGCACCGCATGGTTGGCTTCCGGCGCCGGCAGGATACCCTCGGTGCGCGCAAATTGGATGCCGGCTTCGAAGCAGCTCGATTGCGTATAGGCGCGAGATTGAATCAGCCCGAGCTCGTGCAAGAGGCTGACCAGCGGCGCCATCCCGTGGTACCGCAATCCGCCGGCGTGGAAGCCCGGCGGAATAAAAGTCGAACCGAGCGTGTGCATCTTTACCAGTGGCGTCAGATGCCCCGTGTCGCCGAAATCATAGGCGTATTTGCCGCGCGTCAGGCTCGGGCAGGCCGAGGGCTCGCAGGCGACGACGCGCGGCTTGGGACCGCCGCGCAGGCCCGCGCCGATAAACGGGAAGGCGATGCCGGCGAAATTGCTGCCACCGCCGGTGCAGCCGACGATGATGTCGGGATAGTCGCCCGACATCTCGAGCTGCGCTATCGCCTCCTGCCCGATGACGGTCTGATGCAGCAGCACATGGTTGAGGACGCTGCCGAGGGCGTATTTGGTGTCGGCGTGCTGCGCGGCGACTTCGACCGCCTCGCTGATAGCGATCCCCAGGCTCCCCGGCGAATTCGGATGTTCCGCCAAATTCTGCCGCCCGGCATTTGTTTCCTCGCTCGGGCTCGCCACGCATTGGGCGCCCCAAGCCTCCATCAGCGCCTTGCGGTAGGGCTTCTGCTCGAAACTGACGCGCACCATGTAGACGCGCACCTCGAGCCCGAACAAGGCGCCGGCAAAGGCCAGCGCCGAACCCCATTGCCCGGCGCCGGTTTCGGTCGTGAGCCGTTTGACGCCGGCCTCCTTGTTGTAGAAGGCCTGCGCCACGGCGGTGTTCGGCTTGTGACTGCCGGCCGGACTGACACCCTCGTATTTGTAATAGATCTTCGCCGGTGTATCGAGCGCCTGCTCCAGCCGGCGGGCGCGATAGAGCGGCGAGGGCCGCCACAAGCGGTAGATTTCGCGCACCGGCTCGGGAATTTCGATCGTCCGCTCCGTCGCCACTTCCTGCGCGATCAGCGCCATCGGGAACAGCGGTTCCAGATCCGCAGGCCCGATCGGCTGCAAGGTGCCGGGGTGCAACACCGGGTCCGGCGGACGCGGCAGATCGGCCACGATGTTGTACCACTCCTTTGGCAGCCGGCTCTCATCGAGCAGATATTTCACGGTGTCGGACATGGCCTTTCCCTCAAATCTCAATCCGTATAATCGTCACCCCCGCGAAAGCGGGGGTCCAGGGTTAGCGCTACAGGTGCTTGCCGGCTCTGGATTTCCGCTTTCGCGGGAATGACGAGATTGATACAGCCGCCCGTTATCAGCCTGCCGGCGGCTTCCAGATGCCGCGTTCCTGCATCAGCCGGACCTGCCGGTCGATAATCTCCCGCTTGTACTCGGCATGCTGGCCCGGGATTTTGTCGAGGTAGAGGTTCTTCGGATAGATCGGCTGCTCGTAGATGATCTGGGCCAGCTCGGCGCGGATGTCCTTGGGCCAGTTCGTCACCTGCGCCGATTGACGGTGATGCCGCAGCGCCTCGATGTTGATAACGCCGGCAACAAAGGTCGAGCCGTTCGTGTCGCGCTGCTTGCCGACGATCGCGCCACGGTAGTCGACGATCATCGACTGACCTCCGCCGGCGTCGATCGGCGTCTCGCTGTCGGGATAGAGGTGATAGCCCCCGATATTGGGGGCAACGATGTACATGTTGTTTTCGAGCGCACGCGCCCGGTTCGAGATCTCGAAAAAATCGTTCTCGGTGAAAGGCGCGGGGAGGGAAGCACGATAGACCACCTCGGCGCCGTTGAGCGCAAGGCCGCGGCCATTTTCTGGGTAATTGCCCTCCATCGCCATCATGATCCCGAGCCGCCCGATCGCGGTGTCGGCGACCGGCCAGAAGGCCTGCAATGTGCGGCCGTATTTCTCGACCCACCAGTCGAATAGATCGTGCGGCGAGATCGACCGCTCGCACGGCAACAGCGCCGAGATCTTGTAGTGCTTCAGGACCACCGCGCCGTCCGGGTCAATAACAAAGCCGACGTTGAAAAAACGATCGGGCCAGTCCTCGTGACGCGCCTTGGCCTGCGCCATGATAAACACGCCCCAATTGCGCGAGAGCCGCCCGAGACGATCAGTCTCCGGGCCCGGTATGTCGATCGCGCAACTGCGCGCGAATTCGGTGTGATCGACGTCGAGAACCTCGTCGTTGAACCCTTGCAACGCGCCCTCGGGAATGGCGACTAAGCGAACCGGAATGTCCAGATTGGATAACCAGAACGCCGCCTTTGTCAGGCTTTCCAGGTGCTCCAGGTTCTTCTCGATATCTTCCCGGCGGCGAATGCCCCAAAAGCTCGGGATCAACCCCACAGCGGTGTAAGGTTCGATCATTCCGATCCCCATCAAGATCGCTGGAGTCTCATCCGAGAATTTTGTCGATCTCTCGCGTTACCGAGTCGATGTCGGCCATGCCGTCGACCCGGCGCAGAATGCCGCGATCGCGATAATAGGGCAGAATCGGCGCGGTTTGACGATGATAGACCTCGAAGCGGGCCTTGACCGCCTCGGGCCTGTCGTCGGCGCGGCAGACGAATTCGCTGCTGCCGCAGACGTCGCAAATCCCCTCGCGGCTCGGCCGGTTATATCGCTCGTGATAACTCGCACCGCACTGGGTGCAGGTGAACCGCCCAGACAGCCGATCGACCAGCGCCGTCTCGTCGACGTCGAGCAAGATCACATGGTCGAGCTGCAGGTCATGTTCGGCGAGCAGCGCGTCGAGCGCCTTCGCCTGCGGCACGTTGCGCGGAAACCCGTCGAGGATGAAGCCCCGGCCGCAATCAGGCTGCCGGATGCGCTGGTCGATCATCTCGACGATGATGTCGTCAGGCACGAGCTGGCCGGAGTCCATAATTGTCTTGACGCGGCGTCCGAACTCGGTGTCGGAGTCGGTCGTCGCGCGCAGCATGTCGCCGGTGGATAGCTGGACGATGCCGTGGGTCTGCTCGATCCGCTTCGCCTGGGTGCCCTTCCCGGAGCCCGGCGGCCCGAGCAGGATGATGTTCATCCGCGGCGTCCCCGCAGCTTCGCCTTGCGGATCAGACCTTCATATTGATGGGCGAGCAGGTGCGAGTGGATCTGCGCAACGGTATCCATCGTGACGCTGACCACGATCAGCAGACTGGTTCCGCCGAAATAGAACGGTACCGAGTATTCCGAGATCAGGATCTCCGGGAGGATGCAGACCGCGGATAGATACGCGGCCCCGACGACGGTCAACCTGGTCAGGATATAGTCCAGATAATCGGCGGTATTTTTCCCGGGCCGGATCCCGGGAATGAACCCGCCGTATTTCCGCAGATTGTCTGCGGTCTCCTCCGGGTTGAAGACGATTGCCGTATAGAAGAAGCAGAAGAAGACAATGAGCCCGATATAGAGCGCCATATAGAGCGGCCGCCCATGTGCGAGGTAGGCCGTGATCTCGCTGATCCAGCCAAACTGCCCGTTGGCTTCGAAATTCGCCACGGTCGCCGGCAGCAGCAGCAGCGAAGAGGCGAAGATCGGCGGGATGACGCCCGAGGTGTTGATTTTCAGCGGCAGGTGGGATGCGTCGCCGCCGAACATCTTGTTGCCCATCTGTCGCTTCGGGTACTGGACGAGAATGCGGCGCTGCGCGCGCTCCATGAAGACGATGAAGGCGACGACCGCAACCGACATCACCAGAAAAATGATGATGAAGACGGTCGAGATCGCGCCCGTTCGCCCGAGTTCGAGCGTGGAAGCGAGCGCGTGCGGCAAGTTCGCGACAATACCGGCCATGATGATCAGCGAGATGCCGTTGCCGACCCCGCGCGCGGTGATCTGCTCGCCGAGCCACATCAGAAAGACCGTGCCGCAGACGAGCGTCACCACGGTCACCAGCCGGAAGAACAGCCCGGGATCGAGCACCGCGGACTGCGCCCCGGCATGCATCCCCTCCAACCCAACCGCGATCCCATAGGACTGGACCGCCGCCAACAGGACAGTGCCGAGGCGGGTGTACTGGTTCAGCTTCTTGCGCCCGCTCTCGCCCTCCTTCTTCAGCGCTTCGAGAGTCGGGGACACCGCAGTCAAGAGCTGGATGATGATCGATGCCGAAATGTACGGCATGATGTTCAGCGCAAAGATCGTCATCCTGCCGAGCGCGCCGCCCGAGAACATGTCGAACATGCCGAGGATGCCGCCGGCGTTGCGCGAGAACACGTCCTGCAGGATCGCCGGATCGATGCCGGGGATCGGGATGTAGGTGCCGAGGCGATAGATCACCAAGGCGCCGAGGGTGAACCAGATCCGGCTCTTGAGCTCGGTCGCTTTGGAGAAGGCCGAGAAATTTATGCTCGAAGCAAGTTGTTCGGCGGCTGACGCCATTTACCATTCCTCACACATGGCCCGGAGCGGCGGCGCCGTGCTTAGGCCGAGACGGTACCCCCGGGCTTTTGTTCCTTGGCACGTCCGGCAGGAAGGATGACCTTGCCTCCGGCCTTCTCGACGGCGGCAATCGCCGCCTCGGAGGCACCCGCGACCGCAATCGTAATCGCCGAGCGAATCTCTCCCTTGGCCAGCAGGCGCACGCCGTCGCCGAGCCGCCGCAACAGCCCCGACGAGACGAGCGCCGCGCCATCGAGTGTCCCATCGGCCCTCAGTTTACCACTATCGAGCGCCGCCTGCAGGCGTCCCAGATTCACGACCTTGAAATCTTTGCGGAAAATCTTGTTGTTGAAGCCGCGCTTGGGAAGCCGGCGATGCAACGGCGTCTGGCCGCCTTCGAAGCCGTTCAGCGCGACGCCGGTGCGCGCCGTCTGGCCCTTGCCGCCGCGCGCCGAGGTCTTGCCCTTGCCCGAGCCGATGCCGCGCCCGACCCGTTTGGCCCGGTAATGCGCCCCGGGATTGTCTCTGATCTCGTTGAGCTTCATCGCGTACTCAATCCCTTACGCCCGTTCGGTGCCTGCGCGAACCCTCACCCACCCAGCGCTATGCGCTGGGTCCCCCCTCTCCCGCAATGCGGGAGAGGGGCTTTCTTTCCCCACCCTTGCAGCCCCTCTCCCGCATGGCGGGAGAGGGTGCCGAGTGCAACGAGGGCGGGTGAGGGGCTTGTTCCGAGACGCTTACCCCTCTTCCACGACCCGAACGAGATGCTTCACCTTGTTGATCATACCCCGAACCGCGGGCGTGTCTTCGAGAACGCGCCGGCGATGCCGCTTGTTCAACCCGAGACCCTTGAGTGTTGCTTCCTGGTCCGGCTTGCGCCCAATCGGGCTTCCGAGCTGCTCGACCGTGACCGTCCTCTTGCCTTCCATCACGCGTTCTCGCGAGGTTCGGTATCGCGGCGGCCGAGGATTTCGCCAACTTTTTTGCCGCGCCGCGCCGCAACGGCGCGCGGACTGGTTGCCTGGCCCAGGGCGACAAAAGTCGCCTTGATCATGTTGTGCGGATTTGGACTGCCGATCGATTTGGCCACCACGTCGTGCACGCCGAGCGCCTCGAAGATCGCGCGCATCGGGCCGCCGGCGATGATTCCGGTCCCCGGCTTCGCGGCGCGCACGACCACATGGCCGGCGCCATAGCTGCTGACGATGTCGTGATGCAGTGTGCGACCCTCGCGCAACGGCACGCGGATCATGCCGCGCCGCGCCTGCTCGGTGGCTTTGCGAATGGCTTCCGGTACTTCTCTGGCCTTGCCCGAACCATAGCCGACCCGACCCTTGCGGTCGCCGACCACGACCAACGCGGCAAAGCCGAAGCGTCGCCCGCCCTTTACGACCTTGGCGACACGATTGATGTTGACCAGCTTTTCGGTGAACTCGCTGTCCTCGCGCTCGCGCCCCTGCCGGTCGCCGTCGCGTCCGCGCCGATCGCCTTGTGTGCGTGCCTGTGTGCGTGCCATGCCGATCCCCTCAGAAATCGAGACCGCCCTCGCGGGCGCCATCGGCCAAGGCTTTGACCCGGCCGTGAAACAGATAGGCGCCGCGATCGAAGACGACCTGCGCGATCCCAGCCGCTTTGGCTCTCTCGGCTACCAGCTTCCCGACGGCGCTCGCCGCGGCAATATCGGCGCCAGTCTTGAGGCCGGTCTTCAACCCGCCGTCGAGGGTCGAAGCCGCCGCCAGAGTCCGTCCGGTCGTGTCGTCGATCACTTGCGCGTAGATATGCTTGGAGGAACGAAACACCGACAGGCGCGGCCGGTTGTTCGGGGCGCGGCGCAAATTGCGCCGAACCCGCTGCCGCCGGCGCAGAAAGAGGGCTTTGGCTTTCTCGGACATCGGTTTACTTCTTCTTGCCTTCCTTGCGGCGGACGGTCTCGGTCGAGTATTTGATCCCCTTGCCCTTGTAGGGTTCCGGCGGACGGTAGGCGCGGATCTCGGCCGCGATCTGGCCCACCCTTTGACGGTCGGCGCCGCTGACTCTGATCAGGGTCGGCCTTTCGCACACGATCTTGACGTCGCCGGGGATCGGATACGCGATCTCGTGACTGTAGCCGAGCTGCAGGTTGAGCGTATTGCCCTGGACTGCGGCTCGGTAGCCAACGCCGTTGATTTCGAGGGTGACCGAAAATCCTTGCGATACCCCGGTGACCATGTTGTTCACCAATGCCCGCGTCGTGCCCCACATTGCCCGGGCATGTTTCGTGTCGTTCTTCGGCACGATCGTGACCGCGCCGTCGGCAATCGAAGCGGTGACTTCGTTGCTGACGACGAGGCGCAATGTGCCGAGACTGCCCTTAGCGCTCAGGGTCTCTCCCGACATCTGCACCTCGACGCCGCTCGGCACTGCGACCGGATGCTTGCCAACACGTGACATCGCGAACCTCAGAACACGCGGCAGAGGATCTCGCCGCCGACTTTTGCGGCGCGGGCCTCGTTGTCCGACATGACCCCTCGCGGGGTCGACAAAATCGAGATGCCGAGCCCGTTATAGCTGCGCGGCAAGTCGATGATACGCGAATAAATGCGCCGGCCCGGCTTCGACACGCGCGAAATCTCTCGGATTACGGGCTCGCCATCCACGTATTTGAGCTCGATGCGCAACTCCGATACGCCGGGACGGATATGTTCGCGGCTAAAGCCGCGGATGTATCCCTCGCGCTTCAAGACTTCGAGCACGTTGGCACGGATCTTCGAGGCGGGAGAGGCAACGACGGCCTGCCGCGCCCTCTGCCCGTTGCGAATCCGCGTCAGCATGTCTCCGAGGGGATCGCTCATCGTCATCGACTGCGCTCCCGCTACCAGCTCGACTTGACCATGCCCGGAATCAGCCCGGCAGAGGCGAGCTCCCGCAGAGCAATTCGCGACAGCTTGAATTTCCGGTAATACCCGCGCGGCCGGCCGGTTAACGAGCAGCGGTTGCGAACCCGGGTTTCAGAAGCGTTGCGCGGCAGTTCGGCCAATTTCAGCTGTGCCGCAAACCTGTCCTCGGGAGGAGCTGTCCGGTCGATCGCGACCGCCTTCAGCTTTGCCCGCCGAGCGGCGACGCTCTTGGCGAGCTTGGTCCGCCTGGCATTTTTCTCGATCGAACTCTTTTTTGCCACCTAGCTGAACTCCGGATTCAATTGGCAAACGGCATATCAAAGGCTTTGAGGAGCGCCTTGGCCTCGGCATCGGTCCTTGCCGTCGTCACAATGACGACGTCCATGCCGCGCGTCGCATCGACGCGGTCGTAGTCGATTTCGGGAAAGACGAGCTGCTCCTTGAGGCCGAGGGCAAAATTGCCTCGTCCGTCGAAACTCCTGCCCGATATGCCGCGAAAATCGCGAACACGCGGCAGAGCCACAGTGATCAAGCGATCGAGGAACTCGTACATCCGCTCTCGGCGCAACGTCACCTTGCATCCGATCGGCATGCCCTGGCGCAGCTTGAAGGTTGCGATCGACCGTTTCGCCTTGGTGATGACCGGATGCTGGCCGGTGATTGCCGTCAAGTCGGCCGCTGCCGCCTCCGTTTTCTTGCTGTCCTGCACCGCCTCGCCGACACCCATATTGACCACGATCTTTTCGAGGCGCGGCACTTGCATGGGGTTCTCGTACCCGAACTCCTGCATCAGCGCGGGGCGGACCGTCGTCTCATATTGTTCGTGCAGGCGCGCCCTAGCCATTTCTTCACCTGTCGATGACTTCGCCCGAGCGGCGGGCGAACCGGACCTTGCGGCCATCCTCGAGAAACTTGTACCCGACCCGCGTCGGTTTGCGTGACTGCGGGTCGACATGCGCGACGTTCGAGATGTGGATCGTCAGCTCCTTCTCGACGATACCGCCGGGCTCGCCCATGCGTGGCCGGGTATGCCGCTTGGCGACGTGCACCCCCTGCACGATGAGGCGCCCCTCCTCGGGAAAGACACGCAACACCTCGCCGGTCCTGCCCTTGTCGCGGCCGCTGATGACGACGACGTTGTCGCCCTTCTTGATCTTCAGCTTCGGCATGCTTGCACCTCAGCAGCCCGTTACCGTCATCCCCGCGAAAGCGGGAGCCCAGGGTCGCCACGCCGGCAACTCGATGCGCTGGATTCCCGCTTGCGCGGGAATGACGGATTGACGGCACCGATCGGCTGATTTCATAGGACTTCCGGCGCCAACGACACGATCTTCATGAAGCGGCGCGCCCGCAATTCGCGGGTCACCGGACCAAAGATGCGGGTCCCGATCGGCTCGCCCTGATTGGTGATCAGCACCGCCGCGTTACGATCGAAGCGGATGGCGCTGCCGTCGGTGCGGCGTATTTCCTTTGCCGTGCGCACGATGACCGCGCGGTGCACATCGCCCTTTTTGACCCGGCCGCGCGGGATCGCCTCCTTGACCGACACGATGATCACGTCACCGATCGTCGCGGTCTTGCGTTTGGAGCCGCCCAGCACCTTGATGCATTGCACCCGGCGCGCGCCGGAATTGTCGGCGACGTCGAGATTTGTCTGCATCTGGATCATGCTGCACCTTCCGCAGGCTCGGCGGTTTGCATGCCGGCATCCGGCGGTTCGAGTTCTGCCATATCGACCGGCACAGCAACCGGATCTGGGGTCCTACGAGTGGAGCGGCTGCCCGGCGTTGCATCTGGGGGTCCGCCGATTACGACCCAGCATTTGCGCTTGGAGATCGGACGGCTCTCCTCGATCCGGACGACATCACCGGAGCGGTAGCTGTTGTTCTCGTCATGCGCCGCATATTTCTTCGAATGCGTGACGAATTTCTTGTAGACAGGGTGCATCACGCGGCGCTCAACCCGAACAATCACCGTCTTGTCGCAGGCGTCGCTGACGACCACCCCCTGAAGGACGCGCTTTGACATTACGTGTTCCCTAGGCCCGCGGCGCGGCCCCGTTCGCCCAGCACCGTCTTGATGCGGGCGATGTCGCGCCGCACCTGCCGTACGCGGGCAGTATTCTCGAGCTGGCCATTGGCCCGTTGGAAACGCAGATTGAAGATCTCCTTGCCGAGAACGTCGAGTTCACCCGTCAGCTCGTCGTCGGTTTTGGCCCTCGCATCGGTGGCCTTCATCAGGCGACCTCCTCGCCTTGGCGGGCGATGAAACGGGTTGCGATCGGCAATTTGGCGGCGGCGAGATCGAACGCCTCGCGGGCGATATCCGGCGGCACGCCGTCGAGCTCGAACATGACACGGCCGGGCTTGACGCGGCAGATCCAGAATTCCGGCGAACCCTTGCCGCTCCCCATGCGAACTTCGGCCGGCTTCTGCGACACCGGCACATCGGGGAAGATGCGGATCCAAACCCGCCCGGCGCGGCGGATGTGGCGCGTTATCGCGCGCCGCGCGGCCTCGATCTGCCGGGCTGTGATCCGCCCCGGGTCCGATGCCTTCAGCCCGTAGGCGCCAAAATTCAATTCCGTTCCGCCCTTCGCGAAACCGTGGACGCGCCCTTTATGGGCCTTACGATATTTGCTTCTCTTCGGAGCGAGCATAATCGATCACCCCAGCGCTTCGCGCCGGCCGCGCTCATGGCTCGCCGGTTGTCCTTCGTTCAGCCGCTTGTCTTGCGCCATCGGGTCATGAGCCAGAATCTCGCCCTTGAAGACCCAGACTTTGACGCCGCACACGCCGTAGGTGGTTTTGGCGGTGCCGTACCCGAAATCAACGTCGGCGCGCAATGTATGGAGCGGCACCCGGCCCTCGCGATACCATTCCATGCGGGCGATCTCCGCTCCGCCCAGCCGGCCCGAGCAGTTGATCCGGATCCCTTGCGCGCCGAGCCGCATAGCCGACTGCACGGCCCGCTTCATCGCCCGACGAAAGGCGACGCGGCGTTCCAGCTGCTGCGCGATGCCGTCGGCGATCAGCTTCGCGTCGATCTCCGGTTTGCGGATCTCGACGATGTTGAGGCTGACTTCGCTTTTGGTGACATTGGCGAGATCGGTGCGCAGCTTTTCGATATCGACCCCCTTTTTCCCGATCACCACGCCGGGCCGGGCCGAATGCAGCGTGATCCTCGTCCGTCGCGCGGCGCGCTCGATGACGACGCGGGAGAGGCCGGCCTGGCTCAGCCGCCGCTGCAGAAACTTGCGCAGACCGAGATCGTCGAGCAGCAAATTGCCGTATTCCTTGCGCGCGAACCAGCGCGAGTCCCAGGTTCGGTTGATGCCGAGCCGAAGCCCGATCGGGTTGACCTTCTGTCCCATTACTGAGCCTCCTCGGCGCTCTCTCGGACGATGACAGTCAGATGCGCAAACATCTTCTCGACGCGTGCCGAGCGCCCACGGCCTCTGGTGTGAAAGCGTTTCAGTACAAAAGCCCGGCCGACCGTGGCTTCCTTCACAAAAAGGCGGTCAACATCGAGCTGGTGATTGTTTTCTGCGTTGGCGATCGCCGCTTGCAGAACCTTCCTGACGTCGCGCGCGATGCGGCGCCGTGAGAAGGTCAGTTCCGCGAGCGCGGCCGAGGCAGTCTTGCCACGGATCGTCTGCGCCACGAGGTTGAGCTTGCGCGGGCTCGTGCGCAGGCCCCGCATGGAAGCGGCGGCTTCGCTTTCCTCGAGCCGCCGTTCGGCGGCTGGCTTACCCATGTCAGCTCCTTCTCGCCTTCTTGTCGCCGGCGTGCCCGTAGAAGGTTCGGGTCGGCGCGAATTCGCCGAGCTTGTGCCCGATCATGTTCTCGGTGACCAGAACCGGGATGAATTTGTGCCCGTTATAGACGCCGAAGGTGAGCCCGACAAATTGCGGAAAGATCGTCGACCGGCGCGACCAGGTCCGGATCACCTGATTGCGTCCCGACCCACGCGCCGCCTCCGCCTTTTTCAGGAGATAGCCGTCGACAAACGGCCCCTTCCATACCGAGCGTGCCAAGCTTTTCCTCCCTTCGGCTAGCGCTTGTGACGGCGGCGCACGATCAGCCGGTCCGCCGCCTTGTTGTGCCGGGTTTTCTTGCCCTTGGTTGGCTTGCCCCATGGCGTGACGGGATGCCGGCCACCCGAGCTGCGACCCTCGCCGCCGCCATGCGGATGATCGATCGGGTTCATCGCGACGCCGCGTACCGAAGGCCGGCGACCCAGCCAGCGGTTTCGGCCGGCCTTGCCGATTACAATGTTCTGCTGATCGGGGTTTGATACGGCGCCGACCGTCGCCCGGCATTCGGAGCGCACCATGCGCAGCTCTCCGGAAGAGAGGCGCAACAGGGCATAGCCTTGGTCGCGGCCGACCAGCTGGACATAAGTGCCAGCCGAACGGGCGATCTGGCCGCCCTTGCCGGGTTTCATCTCGACATTGTGGATGATCGTGCCGACCGGCATGCTGCGCATCGGCATCGTATTGCCGGGCTTGACGTCCACCCTCTCGCCCGAGACGACAGTGTCGCCCGCTTTGAGCCGTTGCGGTGCCAGTATGTAGGCGAGCTCGCCGTCCTGGTAACGAATAAGCGCAATGAACGCCGTGCGGTTCGGGTCATATTCGAGCCGCTCGACGGTGGCCGGCACATCGACCTTCGAGCGCTTGAAATCGACGATCCGGTAGCGCCGCTTATTGCCGCCGCCGCGCCAGCGCATCGTGATGCGGCCGGTGTTGTTGCGACCGCCCTTGCCGCGCAGCCCCTCGGTCAAGGACTTGACCGGCTTGCCCTTCCACAGTTCGCTGCGGTCGACGATCACCAGCTGGCGGCGCGACGGCGTCGTCGGGTTGAATGTCTTCAGTGCCATCGCGCGCGCTCCTTCCCCCAGAGCACATCGAAATTATCAGCCCCTCTCCGCCCTTCAGGGGGGAGAGGGAGGGACCCGTCGCGTTGCGACGGGAGGGTGAGGTGGGTGGCGCCGCGGTTCGAACCATCGGCCCCCCTCACCCTACCCTCTCTCCCCGGCCAGCGGGGGGAGAGGGTGATGTGGGTGGAATTGCAATCCATCTTCGGGTAGACTTTCAAATCCCCGTCGTCACGTCGATGCGTTGACCTTCGCGAAGGGTCACGACCGCTTTTTTGTAATCGGAACGCCGGCCCGGTCGGCCACGAACCCGCTTGAGCTTGCCCATAACCCGGATCGTGTTCACCGCTGTCACGCTGACGCTGAACAACCCTTCCACAGCCGCCTTCACTTCGCGCTTGGTGGCCGTCAGTGGCACGCGAAAGATCACCTGACGGTGCTCGGAGACGTTCGTCGCCTTCTCGGTGATCACCGGGCCGCGGATGATGTCGTACATCTGCTGCCGCGTGAGCCGCGTGACGGCGGGCGGAATGACGCGAAACCGGCTCATTTGAGGCGCGCCTCGAGGTGCTGCACCGCGCCGCGCGTCAGAACGAGCGTGTCGCGGCGCAGGATGTCGTAAACGTTGGCGCCTTGCTGCGGCAGCAGATCGACGCGCGGCAGGTTGCGGGCGGCGCGCATGAAGCCTTCTTCGACCGTCGGCCCGTCGATGATCAAGACCGAATCCCAACCGAGCGCTTCGAAGCGTGCCCGCAGCGCCTTGGTCTTTGCTTCGTCCACATGGGCCGCGTCGATTACGATCAGCTTGCCTTCCCGCTGCTTCGAAGACAGCGCGGTCTTGAGGCCGAGCTTGCGGACCTTCTTCTGCAAGGAATATTCGTGGCTGCGGACAACCGGCCCGAAGATCGTCGCGCCCCCACGGAATTGCGGCGACCGCAGGCTGCCCTGGCGCGCGCGTCCCGTACCCTTCTGCTTATAGGGTTTCTTGGTCGTCCCCTGGATCTCGCTGATCCCCTTCGTCTTATGGGTTCCCGCGCGGCGTTTTGCCAATTGCCAGTTGACGACGCGGGCGAGGATGTCGCGGCGGATCGGCAATCCGAACACCTCGTCGGCAAGGTCGATATCGCCGACTTCCTGGTTGTCGAGATTGCGGACGGTGAGCTTCATCAGGAGCTCGCCTCCTGCGGGCTCTCGGGGGCCGCCCCTTCGCGCAAGGCCGCCGGGAACGGCAGTTCGACGGGGGCCTTGCGCTTCACAGCATCCTTGATCAGCACATAGCCGCCGGGGCTCCCAGGCACCGAGCCCTTGATCATCAAGACGCCGCGGTCGGCATCAGCCGCAACCACCTCGAGGCTCTGGGTCGTTACCCTCTCGGCCCCGAGATGGCCTGCCATCTTCTTGTTCTTGAAGGTCTTGCCCGGCGACTGCCGCTGGCCGGTCGACCCGTGGCTGCGATGTGAGACCGAGACGCCGTGGCTGGCGCGCAAGCCGTGGAAGTTGTGCCGCTTCATCGCCCCGGCAAACCCCTTGCCGATACTGGTGCCGACGACATCGACAAGCTGGCCCGGGAGAAAATGCGCCGTGGTGATTTCCGCGCCGACCTCAAGCAGGGCATCCTCCGAGACACGGAACTCGGCAAGGCGAGCCTTCGGCTCGACCTTTGCCTTGGCGAAATGACCCCGTTGCGGCTTCGTCACGTTCTTGGTTTTGGCGCTGCCGACGCCAAGCTGCACCGCCGTATAGCCGTCCCTGTCTTCGGTCCGCACCGCGACGACTTGGCAGTTGTCGACCTGCAGTACCGTCACCGGCACGTGCGTTCCCTCGTCGGTAAAGACTCGGGTCATGCCGAGCTTGCGGGCGATCAGACCGGTGCGCATCGCCCCGCCCTCAGAGCTTGATCTCAACGTCGACGCCCGCGGCAAGATCGAGCTTCATCAGCGCGTCGACCGTCTGCGGAGTCGGGTCGACAATGTCGAGCATGCGTTTGTGAGTGCGAATCTCGAATTGTTCGCGCGATTTCTTGTCGACGTGCGGCGAGCGCAAAACGGTGAATTTCTCGATTTTTGTCGGGAGTGGGATCGGACCCCGCACCCGCGCCCCGGTTCGCTTGGCCGTCGTGACGATTTCGCTGGTCGATTGGTCGAGGACGCGGTGATCGTAGGCCCGCAGCCGAATGCGAATGTTCTGGTTGTCGGTCGCCATTTGCTGTTTCCAGTCCTATTTTCGCGCGCTCGGTCTTCGGTTCGCTGCTATTTTATGATTTTGGCGACGACGCCGGCGCCGACGGTGCGGCCGCCTTCGCGGATCGCAAAGCGCAAGCCTTCGTCCATCGCGATGGGGGCGATCAGCTCAATCTCCATCGAGATGTTGTCGCCCGGCATCACCATCTCGGTGCCCTCGGGCAGGTGCACCGTGCCGGTCACGTCGGTCGTGCGGAAATAAAACTGCGGCCGGTAATTGCCGAAAAACGGCGTGTGCCGCCCGCCTTCCTCCTTGGTCAGGATGTAGGCCTCGCACTGAAAGCGGGTGTGCGGCGTGATCGAGCCCGGCGCCGCCAATACCTGGCCGCGCTCCACCTCCTCGCGCTTGGTGCCGCGCAGCAGCGCCCCGATGTTGTCGCCCGCCTCGCCCTGGTCGAGCAATTTGCGGAACATCTCCACCCCGGTCACCACCGTCTTGGCGGTCGGCCGCAGGCCGACGATCTCGACCTCGTCGCCAACCTTGACGATGCCGCGCTCGACCCGCCCGGTCACCACCGTGCCGCGCCCCGAGATCGTGAATACGTCCTCGATCGGCATCAGGAACGGCCGGTCCTTCGCCCGCTCCGGCTGCGGGATGTAGCTGTCCACCGCCTCCATCAGCGCGATGATCGAATCATGTCCCTGCTCCGGGTCTCTCCCTTCCAGCGCAAACAGCGCCGCGCCGCGCACCACCGGGATGTCGTCCCCCGGAAACTGGTAGCTGGAGAGCAGCTCGCGCACCTCCAATTCGACCAGGTCCAACAGTTCCGGGTCGTCCACCATGTCGACCTTGTTCATGTACACGACCAAGGCCGGCACCCCGACCTGGCGCGCCAGCAGAACATGCTCGCGGGTCTGCGGCATCGGGCCGTCCGCCGCGGAGACCACCAGGATCGCGCCGTCCATCTGCGCCGCCCCGGTGATCATGTTCTTGATGTAGTCGGCATGACCCGGGCAGTCGACATGCGCATAGTGCCGCTTGGCGGTCTCGTACTCGACATGCGCCGTCGCAATCGTGATCCCGCGCGCGCGTTCCTCGGGCGCCTTGTCGATCTGGTCGAACGGCACAAACGTCGCCCCGCCCTTCTCGGCCAACACCTTGGTGATCGCCGCCGTCAACGTCGTCTTGCCGTGGTCGATGTGACCGATCGTCCCGATATTGCAGTGCGGCTTCGTCCGCTGAAACTTCGCCTTCGACATCGCCTTCTTCTCCGTCCGACCCAGCCTGGCTGGATTTTCAAACCTGTATTATTAAGCCATTTTGGCGCGGACTTCGTCCGCCACCGCCTGCGGTACCTGCTCGTAATGGTCAAAATGCATTGTGTACTGGGCGCGCCCCTGGCTCATCGACCGCAAGGTATTGACGTATCCGAACATGTTGGCGAGCGGAACCATCGCATCGATGACCCGCGCATTGCCGCGCGTGTCCATCCCGGTGACCTGGCCACGACGGCTATTCAGGTCGCCGATGACGTCGCCCATATACTCCTCTGGCGTGACGACTTCGACTCGCATGATCGGTTCGAGCAGTTTAGGCGCGGCTTTCATGACGCCTTCCTTGAACGCAGCCCGGGCCGCGATCTCGAAGGCGAGCACGCTCGAGTCGACATCGTGGAACGCGCCGTCGATCAAGCTCGCCTGAAGATCGATGACCGGGAAACCGGCGAGCACGCCGGTTTCGGTCGACGCCTTCAGCCCCTTCTCAACTCCTGGCACATATTCCTTCGGAACGGCGCCGCCAACCACCGCGTTCTCGAATACAAAACCGGAGCCTGGCGGCAGCGGCTCGAACCGCAATTTGACGCGTGCGAACTGTCCGGCTCCGCCGGTTTGCTTCTTGTGAGTGTAATCGACTTCCGAATTGCGGGTGATGGTCTCGCGGTAGGCGACCTGCGGCGCGCCGACGTTGGCATCGACCTTGAACTCACGCTTCATGCGGTCGACGATGATCTCGAGGTGCAATTCGCCCATCCCCTTGATCACGGTCTGACCACTCTCATGGTCGACGGTCACCCGGAATGACGGGTCCTCGGTCGCGAGACGGGCGAGCGCCTGGCTCATCTTCTCCTGATCGCCCTTCGTCTTGGGCTCGACTGCGATCTCGATGACCGGCTCTGGAAATTCCATCCGCTCGAGTATCACCGGATCGCCGGGGTCGGACAGGGTGTCGCCCGTCGTGGTGTTCTTCAGCCCGGCCAATGCGACGATGTCTCCGGCGCGGGCTTCCTTGATGTCCTCGCGGTGGTTGGCGTGCATCTGCAGCATGCGGCCGATCCGCTCGCGCGTCCCCTTCACGCTGTTCAGCACCTGGCTGCCCGCCATAGCGATACCGGAGTAGACGCGCACAAACGTCAACGACCCGACAAACGGATCGCTCATGATCTTGAAGGCAAGCCCGGCAAACGGCTCGTCATCCGAGCAGCGGCGTACAACCGGCTCCTTTGAGCCAACTCTGATGCCGTTGATTGCCGCGACATCGGTCGGGGCCGGCAAATAATCGACCACTGCGTCGAGCAGCGGCTGTACCCCTTTGTTCTTGAATGCCGAACCGCACAGCACCGGAACAAAGACGCCGCCGACCGTGCCCTTGCGGATGCACCGCTTCAGCACGTCTTCGCTCGGCTCGTCGCCGCCGAGATAAGCTTCGAGCGCCGCGTCGTCCTGCTCGACCGCGGCTTCGACCAACCTTGTCCGAAAGGTTTTCGCCTCCTCGGCCATGTCGGGCGGAACGTCGACGATGTCGAATTCTGCACCTAGGGTCTCATCTCGCCATTTGATCGCGCGAAGGCCGACGAGATCGATGATACCGACAAATTCGCTCTCGACGCCGATCGGCAGTTGCAGCACCAGCGGCTTGGCACCCAATCGATCGTCGATCATCGCGACGCAGCGAGGGAAATCGGCGCCGATCCGGTCCATTTTGTTGACGAAGCAGATCCGCGGGACGCCGTATTTATCGGCTTGGCGCCAGACGGTCTCGGATTGCGGCTCGACACCGGCAACCGAGTCGAACACGGCAACCGCTCCGTCGAGCACGCGCAGGCTGCGCTCGACCTCGATCGTGAAATCGACGTGGCCGGGCGTGTCGATGATGTTGATCCGATGGTCGGCCCAAAAACAGGTAGTCGCGGCCGAGGTGATCGTAATGCCGCGCTCCTGCTCCTGCGCCATCCAATCCATCGTCGCGGTGCCTTCGTGCACCTCGCCCATTTTATAGGCGCGGCCTGTGTAATAGAGGATGCGCTCGGTGGTGGTCGTCTTACCGGCATCGATATGGGCCATGATGCCGATGTTTCGGTACCGCTCGAGAGGTGTCGTGCGTGCCATGAAAGCGAACTCCGCCGGCGCCACGCGAGGCGGGCGCCCTCAAGGAAAATTGTGTCTCGGTAGTGCTCTGCTTCGCTGCTTACCAGCGGTAGTGCGAGAAGGCCTTGTTCGCATCGGCCATGCGATGCGTATCCTCCCGCCGCTTGACCGCTGACCCGCGATTGTTGGCGGCGTCGAGGAGCTCCCCCGAAAGCCGCTCCTCCATCGTGTTTTCCGAACGACCGCGCGAGCTCGAAATCAGCCAGCGAATAGCGAGCGCCTGGCTGCGATCAGTCCGGACCTCGACGGGCACCTGATAGGTAGCGCCGCCGACACGGCGCGAGCGGACCTCGACGGAAGGTCGGACATTACCGAGCGCGTCATGGAACACCCGCAGGGGGTCTTGCCCGCTGCGCTTGGCGATGCGGTCGAAGGCCCCGTAGACGATGTGTTCGGCGACCGACTTCTTGCCCTCGTACATCAGGCAATTCATAAACTTGGTTAATACGCTGTCGCCGAATTTTGCGTCCGGCAAGACCTCGCGTTTGACCGCGGCGCGACGGCGCGACATGACGGCCTCCTATTTCGGGCGCTTGGCGCCGTATTTCGAACGGCGCTGGCGGCGGTCTTTGACACCCTGGGTGTCAAGGGTGCCACGGATGATGTGGTACCGCACTCCCGGAAGGTCCTTGACCCGGCCACCCCGGATCAAGACGACCGAATGCTCCTGCAGGTTATGGCCCTCGCCCGGGATGTAGCTCGTAACCTCGAACCCGTTCGTCAGGCGCACGCGCGCCACCTTGCGCAACGCGGAATTCGGCTTTTTCGGCGTGGTCGTGTAGACGCGCGTGCATACCCCGCGTTTCTGCGGGCAGGCTTCCATTGCTGGAACCTTGTTGCGTGCCACCTCCGGCCTCCGCGGATTGCGGATCAGCTGGTTAATCGTCGGCATCGGTCACAACCTCGTCAAACACGACAATCGCCCGAGGCGATGACGCCGCCGGGTCGATGAATTTCCGTACCAAATTCTTGCGCGCCTCCTCACAGAAGCGCCGAGCCAGGGAGCAATATAGGGCTGCGTCTAGGTGGCTTCCTACGGCCAGCCCCGAGTGGGGCCAATATTACTAGTGATCCAAACCAACCCGGTCAAGTCCCCCCTGCCATGGAACGCATTGCGCGCCATGGACAGGGGGCCCCCGGGAAAGGTCTTAGGCCGTTTGTTTTTCGGCTTCGACGAGTTGAGCGGGCTCCTCGTTCGCAGCGATCGCGGCGAGCTCGCGGTCGCGCTCGGCCGCCACCTCGCGCAACCGAGCGATGACGCTGCCGGTCCCCGCCGGGATCAACCGCCCGACAATCACGTTTTCCTTGAGACCCGTCAGCTCGTCGATCCGTCCGGAGACCGCAGCCTCGGTCAACACGCGTGTCGTCTCCTGGAACGAGGCCGCCGAGATGAACGAGTTCGTCTGCAGGCTCGCCTTGGTGATGCCCTGCAGCACCGGGCGCGCTTCCGCCGGCTCCAGGCCCTCGCTTTCGACCTTGGCGTTTTCCAGCTCGAACTCCGAGCGGTCGACCTGCTCGCCGGCAAGGAAGGTCGTCTCGCCGGGATCGGCGATCTCCACCTTCTGCAGCATCTGCCGGACGATCACCTCGATGTGCTTGTCGTTGATCCGCACGCCTTGCAGCCGATAGACCTCCTGGATTTCGTTGATCAAGTAGCTCGCGAGCTCCTCGACCCCGAGGATCCGCAGAATGTCGTGCGGCACCCGGTTGCCGTCCATCAGGAGGTCACCCTTCTCGATGTAATCGCCTTCCTGCACGCTGATGTGCTTACCCTTCGGGATCAGATATTCGACCGGCTCCTTGTCGCCCTCGCTCGGTGCAACGATGATGCGCCGCTTCGCCTTATAGTCTTTGCCGAATTCGACGCGTCCGTCGCTCTCGCTGATGATCGCGAAATCCTTCGGCTTGCGCGCTTCGAAGAGTTCGGCGACACGCGGCAGACCGCCCGTGATGTCACGCGTCTTCGTGGATTCGCGCGGGATGCGCGCAAGGACGTCGCCAGCCTTGACGTGCGCCCCGTTGTCAACCGAAAGGATCGCGTCGACCGACATGAAGTAACGCGCCTCGAGCCCGTTGGCCAAGGTGAGCACCTCGCCCTCCTCATCGCGCAACGTGATCCGCGGCCGCAAATCGCTGCCGCGCGGCTGCTGCTTCCAGTCGACAACCACCTTTGACGAGATGCCGGTCGCTTCGTCCACCGTCTCGCGCATCGAGAGGCCTTCGATCAAATCGACGTAATGCGCGATACCGTCCTTCTCGGTGATGATCGGGATCGTGTAGGGGTCCCACTCGACGAGCCGGTCACCCCGTTTGACCTCCGCCGCATCATCCACGAGCAGCCTTGCGCCGTAGGGAACTCGGTGTCGGGCTTTTTCGCGCCCTGCCTCATCCAACAGCACGACCTCGGTGTTGCGGCCCATCACCACCGGCACGCCGCCCGAGTTGATCACGACGTTTCGGTTCTTCACCTCCGCCCTGGCGTCGAAGGCCGCCTCGACGGAAGACTGCTCGGCGCCGCGCTGCGCGGCACCGCCGATGTGAAAGGTGCGCATCGTCAGCTGCGTGCCGGGTTCGCCGATCGATTGCGCGGCAATGACGCCGACCGCCTCGCCGATATTGACGACGGTACCGCGCGCCAAGTCGCGCCCGTAGCACTTGCCGCAGACGCCAACGCGGGATTCGCAGGTCAGCACCGAGCGGATGGGTACGGTGTCGATCCCGGCCCGCTCGATCTGGTCGACGGCATCCTCGTCGATCAGTGCGCCCGCCGAAAGCACGACCTCGCCGCTCAGCGGATCGAGGATGTCGACCGCTGCGGTACGGCCGAGAATGCGGTCGGCGAGTGGCGCAATCACTTCGCCGCCATCGACCACGGCACTCGTCATGAGCCCGCGCGTCGTGCCGCAATCTTCCTCCGTGATGATCGCGTCTTGCGCTACATCGACCAGCCGCCGGGTCAGATAACCCGAATTCGCCGTCTTCAGCGCTGTGTCGGCCAGGCCCTTGCGGGCGCCGTGCGTCGAGTTGAAGTATTCGAGGACGGTCAGCCCCTCCTTGAAATTGGAGATGATCGGCGTCTCGATGATCTCGCCCGACGGCTTGGCCATCAGCCCGCGCATGCCCGCCAATTGCTTGATCTGCGCCGCCGAACCGCGCGCCCCGGAATCCGACATCATCCATACCGAGTTGACGGGCTCGCCGGGCTGCGGCTCGCGGATCTTCTTCAACATCTCTTCGGCGACCCGATCCGTGCAGCGCGACCACACGTCGACGACCTTGTTGTATTTCTCGCCCTGGGTGATCAGGCCGTCCTGGTATTGCTGCTCATACTGCTTGACCTGCTCCTGCGCCTCGCCCACCAGGCGACGCTTCTCCTCGGGCACGATCAAATCGTCCTTGCCGAACGAAATGCCGGCCTTGCAGGCCTGCTGGAAGCCCAGCGACATCAAATGGTCGCAGAAGATAACCGTCTCCTTCTGGCCGCAGTGGCGGTAGACCTGATCGATGACGTTGCTGATCTCCTTTTTGGTCAGCAGGGTGTTGATCAGATCGAAGCCGATCGCCGGGTTGCGCGGCAAAATCTCCGACAGCAACATGCGCCCGGGGGTCGTGTCGACCCGCTGTACGATCGGCTTGCCGTCGGCATCGACGGTGTGGAAGCGTGCCTTGACGCGGGCGTGCAGCGAGACCGCCTTGGATTCGAGCGCCTGCTCAATCTCACCGATGCTGGTGAACAGCATGCCTTCGCCCTTCTCGCCCGCGCGCTCCATCGTGATGTGATAGAGGCCCAGCACGATATCCTGCGACGGCACGATGATCGGCTTGCCATTCGCCGGGCTGAGGATGTTGTTGGTCGACATCATCAAGACGCGCGCCTCGAGCTGCGCCTCCAGTGACAGCGGCACGTGCACGGCCATCTGGTCGCCGTCGAAATCGGCGTTGAAGGCAGTGCAGACGAGCGGATGCAGCTGGATCGCCTTGCCCTCGATCAGCACGGGCTCGAACGCTTGAATCCCCAGACGGTGGAGCGTCGGGGCCCGGTTCAGCAGAACCGGATGCTCGCGGATCACCTCCTCTAGGATGTCCCAGACCTCCGGCCGCTCCTTCTCGACCATGCGCTTGGCGGCCTTGATCGTGCTGGCAAGGCCGTAGAGCTCGAGCTTCGAGTAGATGAACGGCTTGAACAGCTCGAGCGCCATCTTCTTCGGCAGCCCGCACTGGTGCAGCTTGAGCTCGGGACCGACCACGATCACCGAGCGCCCCGAATAATCGACCCGCTTGCCGAGCAGGTTCTGACGGAACCGGCCCTGCTTGCCCTTCAACATGTCGGACAAGGACTTCAGCGGCCGTTTGTTGGCCCCGGTAATGATCCGGCCGCGCCGGCCGTTGTCGAACAGCGCGTCGACCGCCTCCTGGAGCATGCGCTTCTCGTTGCGCACGATGATGTCGGGCGCGCGCAACTCAATCAGCCGCTTCAGCCGGTTGTTGCGGTTGATCACCCGACGGTAGAGGTCGTTCAGATCGGAGGTCGCAAAGCGCCCGCCGTCGAGCGGCACGAGCGGGCGCAATTCCGGCGGAATAACCGGGACGACCTCGAGGATCATCCACTCCGGCCGGCTGTTGCTTTCGATGAAAGCCTCGACGAGCTTGAGCCGCTTGACGAGCTTTTTGCGGCGCGCCTCCGAGTTGGTGTCGCGCAACTCGTCGCGCAGCCTTTCCTTCTCCTCCGCAAGATCGATGGCAGACAGCATCGTGCGCAGCGCCTCGGCCCCTATCGAGGCTGTGAACTGGTCGTCGCCGTAATCGTCCTGGGCCTTCAGATATTCATCTTCATTGAGCAGCTGATGCTGCTTCAGCGGGGTCAGCCCCGGTTCGATGACGACGTAGTTCTCGAAATAGAGCACCCGTTCGAGATCCTTCAGCGTCATGTCGAGCAACAATCCGATGCGGCTCGGCAGCGACTTCAGGAACCAGATGTGCGCGACCGGCGAGGCGAGCTCGACGTGGCCCATGCGGTCTCGCCGAACTTTGGACAGGGTCACCTCGACGCCGCATTTCTCGCAAATGATACCGCGATACTTCATGCGCTTGTACTTGCCGCACAAGCATTCATAATCCTTGATCGGTCCGAAGATCCGGGCGCAGAACAGTCCATCGCGCTCCGGCTTGAACGTCCGGTAATTGATCGTCTCGGGCTTCTTGATCTCGCCGTAGGACCACGAGCGAATGCGCTCCGGACTGGCGATCGAGATCCGGATCTGATCGAAGCTTTGCGGCCCGCTAACTTGACCAAAGATATTCATCAATTCGTTCATGCACGACCCCTTTCGGTCACTAACGCCGTCGTGCCCGCGAAAGCGGGCAGCCAGGACCACTGGCGCCGGACCGGACGCCCTGGCCCCCCGCTTTCGCGGGGGTGACGATTAAAGGCAAACAGACTCTCGCAGGCGGTTCTCAATAGCCGCGCTGCTCCAGCTCGACATTGAGCCCGAGCGAGCGCAATTCCTTGACCAGCACGTTGAAGGATTCGGGAATGCCGGCCTCGAAATTGTCGTCACCCCGCACGATGGCCTCATACACCTTGGTCCGGCCGGAAACGTCGTCCGACTTGACCGTCAGCATCTCCTGCAAGGTGTATGCCGCACCGTAAGCTTCCAATGCCCAAACCTCCATTTCGCCAAATCGCTGGCCACCGAACTGCGCCTTGCCGCCGAGCGGCTGCTGCGTGACAAGGCTGTACGGACCAATCGATCGCGCATGGATCTTGTCGTCGACCAGGTGATGCAGCTTCATCATGTAGATGTAGCCGACTGTCACCGGGCGATCGAATGCCTCGCCAGTGCGCCCGTCGATCAGGGTAACCTGGCCTGAGGATGACAGACCCGCTCCCGCCAGCATCGCAACGATATCTTCCTCCCGAGCGCCGTCGAACACCGGGCTCGCCATCGGCACGCCGTGAGCGAGATTGCCGGCCAGCTCGATCAGATCCTCATCCGGGAGACGATCGATTTCGGCCTTTTGCTCGCCCTGGTACATCTCGCCGACGAGGCCGCGCAGCTCCCCGTCCGCCGACCCGCGCTGCACATTGGCGAGCACCTCGCCGATGCGCCGGCCGAGACCTGCCGCCGCCCAACCGAGATGCGTCTCGAGGATCTGGCCGACATTCATGCGGCTCGGCACGCCGAGTGGGTTCAACACGATGTCGACCGGTGTCCCGTCCTGCAGATAGGGCATGTCCTCGGAGGGCACGATGCGTGAGATGACACCCTTGTTGCCATGTCGGCCGGCCATTTTGTCGCCCGGCTGCAACTTGCGCTTCACCGCGACAAAGACCTTGACCATCTTCATCACGCCGGGCGGCAGCTCGTCGCCACGCTGCAGCTTTTCGACCTTGCTCTCAAATCGCGCGGTTAGCGCCCCGACGGCATCCTCCATCTGCTTCTTCAAACCTTCGATATCCGCCATCCTTGCGTCATCGCGGATCGAGATTTGCCGCCACAGCCCCGGGGAATGTTCGGCCAGCACCTCCTCGGTGATCTCGGTCCCCGACTTCATTCCCTTGGGGCCGCCGACCGCGATTTGACCGAGCAACAGCTCCTTCAGCCGTGCGGCGAAGCTGCGCTCGAGGATTGCGCGCTCGTCATCGCGATCCTTGGCCAACCGCTCGATCTCGGCCCGTTCGATCGCCAGTGCGCGCTCGTCCTTGTCGACGCCGCGCCGCGAGAACACCCGCACCTCGACGATCGTGCCCGACACGCCGGGCGGAAGGCGCAGCGAGGTGTCGCGCACATCGGAGGCCTTCTCGCCAAAAATCGCTCGAAGAAGCTTCTCCTCCGGAGTCATCGGCGACTCGCCCTTCGGGGTGACCTTGCCGACCAGGATGTCGCCCGGTTTGACCTCGGCGCCGATATAGACGATCCCGGCCTCGTCGAGATTTTTTAGCGCCTCCTCGCCGACGTTCGGAATGTCGCGCGTGATCTCTTCCTGCCCGAGCTTGGTGTCGCGCGCCATGACCTCGAATTCTTCGATATGGATCGAGGTGAAGACGTCGTCCGACACGATCCGCTCGGAAATCAGGATCGAATCCTCGAAATTGTACCCGTTCCAGGGCATGAAGGCGCACAGCACATTGCGCCCGAGCGCCAGCTCGCCGAGCTGCGTCGAAGGGCCATCGGCGATGATATCGCCGGCCATCACTTGATCCCCGACCTTGACCAGCGGGCGCTGGGTGATGCAGGTGTTCTGGTTCGAGCGCTGGAATTTGAGGAGATTATAGATGTCGACGCCGGACGCGGCCGTCGAGGTCTCCTCCGTCGCGCGAACGACGATGCGGGTCGCATCGACCTGGTCGATGATCCCCGAGCGGCGAGCGATGATCGTGACGCCGAAGTCGCGGGCGACGGTCTCCTCCATGCCGGTGCCGACGAGCGGCGCCTCGGCGCGGATCAGCGGCACCGCCTGGCGCTGCATGTTCGACCCCATCAGAGCGCGATTTGCGTCGTCGTTCTCCAGGAACGGGATCAGCGCCGCCGCAACCGACACCAGCTGCTTGGGCGAGACATCGATCAGGTCGATGTCTTCCGGCCGGGTCATGACGAAATCTCCGCCTTTGCGGCAATTCGTCAGATCGGCCGTGACACGGCCTTCCGCATCGGTTTCGACATTGGCCTGCGCGATCGCGTAGCGGCCCTCGTCCATCGCGGACAAGTAGACGACCTCGTCGGTTACCCGGCCGCCCACGACCCGCCGGTAGGGACTTTCGATGAAGCCATACTGATTGACGCGAGCATAAGTCGCCAAACTATTGATCAAACCGATATTCGGGCCTTCAGGGGTTTCGATCGGGCAGATCCGGCCGTAATGCGTCGGGTGCACGTCGCGTACCTCGAAGCCGGCGCGCTCGCGCGTCAGCCCACCGGGGCCGAGCGCTGACAGACGCCGCTTGTGGGTAATCTCCGACAGCGGGTTCGTCTGGTCCATGAACTGCGACAGCTGCGAGGAGCCGAAGAACTCGCGCACCGCAGCGGCCGCCGGTTTTGCATTGATCAGATCGTGCGGCATGACGGTGTCGATCTCGACCGAGCTCATGCGCTCGCGGATTGCCCGCTCCATGCGCAACAGTCCGACGCGGTATTGGTTTTCCATCAGCTCGCCGACCGAGCGGACCCGGCGGTTGCCGAGATGGTCGATGTCGTCGATCTCGCCGCGGCCGTCCTTCAGATCGACCAGAACCTTGAGAATCGACAGGATGTCCGCTTTGCGCAGCGTGCGCACCGAATCGTCCGTCGAGAGGCCGAGCCGGGAATTCATTTTGACGCGGCCAACCGCCGACAGATCATAGCGCTCCGGGTCGAAGAACAGGCTGTTGAACAGCGCCTCGGCCGTCTCCAGGGTCGGCGGCTCGCCCGGACGCATCACGCGATAGATGTCGATCAGCGCATCCTCGCGGGTTGCATTCTTGTCGATAGCGAGCGTGTTGCGGATGTAGGGGCCGACGCTGACGTGATCGATGTCGAGAACCGGCAGCTCCTCGATGCCGCTGGCGGCCAATTGCGCAAGCGTCGCGCCGGTGATCTCGTCGCCGGCCTCGAAATAAACCTCGCCAGTCTCTTCGTTGATCAGATCCGAAGCGAGATACCGGCCGATCAGCTCCTCTTCCGGGACGAGCACATCGGTCAGTCCTGCCTCGCGCAGTCGCCTCGCGACACGCGGCGTCATGCGCTCGCCCGCCGCCAACGCGACCTCGCCGGTTCGGGCATCGAGCAGATCGCTCGCCAGCTTGCCTTTGAAACTCTCTTCCCTGAATGGCGTCATCCATCCCTGATCGCCGCGCCGAAAGCTTATCTTCCCGTAGAAGTTGGAGAGGATCTCCTCCTTGGACATACCAATGGCTTCGCCCGGCTGCAGCACCCTGTTCTCGGAGCCGCGGGCCGCCCGCAGCTGCTCGGTCGCGGCATCGTCGAGAGCGAGCAGCAAAGTTGTCGCGGGAAGCTTGCGGCGCCGGTCGATACGCACATAGACATGGTCTTTTGCGTCGAACTCGAAGTCGAGCCAGGAGCCGCGATAAGGGATTACCCGCGCGGCAAAGAGATACTTTCCCGAGGAATGCGTTTTGCCCTTGTCGTGGTCGAAGAAAACCCCGGGGCTGCGGTGCATCTGGGAGACGATCACACGCTCGGTGCCGTTGATGACAAAGGTGCCGTTTTTCGTCATCAGGGGCATGTCGCCCATGTAGACGTCCTGTTCCTTAATGTCACGGATCGACCGCGACCCCGTGTCCTCGTCGACATCCCACACGACCAGCCGCAACGTCACCTTCAGCGGCGCGGCGAAGGTGATGCCGCGTTGTTGACATTCATCGACCTCGTATTTCGGAGCTTCGAGCTCGTACCGCACGAATTCGAGCTGGGCGCGCTCCGAGAAATCGCGGATCGGGAAGACCGATTTGAAAACCTCCTGGAGCCCGACGTTCCCGCGCTGCTCCGGAACAACCCCCATCTGCAAGAAGTGATCGTAGGAGCTCTTTTGAACCTCGATGAGGTTAGGCATCGGCGCGACTTCGGCGACGCGGCCGAAGGTCCTGCGGATCCGCTTCTTGCCGGTGAAGGATATAGCCATACGTGCTCCTAGGTGTAGGCCACTGTTCGGCGGCCCGATTGCGTAAGAACATTTACCGACCGCGAGCGGTGGCTCGGCGCCGCTGTCGTCGCCCGGATTTCGTCAGATATGGGCAGTCCGCTAACCCGGCGGCCAAGCCTTCTTACCCTCAGACGCCAAAACCCGGCGTACGCGATGGATTCGCGCCCCGGTTGTTAACCTGAACGACAAACGTCCGCGCGAGAACGAACGCCTGCCCAAGAAAGTTCAATATCGTGACCGGCCTACTTTATTTCAACCGTCGCGCCCGCGTCTTCGAGCTGCTTTTTGATTTTTGCCGCCTCTTCCTTGTTGACACCTTCCTTGATCGGCTTAGGCGCGGCCTCCACGAGATCCTTCGCCTCCTTCAGGCCGAGGCTCGTGATGGCTCTGACTTCTTTGATCACGTTGATCTTCTTCTCGCCGATGGCCGCGAGGATTACGTCGAACTCGGTTTTTTCTACCGCCGCTTCGGAGGCGGCCGCGGCGCCGCCACCGGCGGCCGCCACCGCAACCGGCGCCGCTGCCGAGACGCCCCATTTTTCTTCGAGCATCTTCGAGAGCTGCGCCGCCTCGATAACGCTCAAGGCCGACAAATCATCGACCAGTCTTGCCAAATCCGCCATGTTCTACTCCCGATTTCCCAATACCAACCAACGCTATGAACCGAAATGACTAGGCACTCTCGCCCTGGTTTTCCGCATGGGCGGCCAAGACCCGCGCGACCTGCCCGGCGGGTGCCTGCAGCACTCGCGCGAGCCGTGCCGCCGGAGCCTGCAGCAACCCGATCAGCCTGCCCCTCAATGCATCGAGCGAGGGCAAGCTCGCCAATTCCCTGACTTCGGCAACATCGATCTGCCGGCCCGCCAGCCCGCCGCCGACGATCGTCAGCTTGTCGTTGCGGTTGGCGTATGCGACGACCACCTTTGCCGCCGCAACCGGATCGTCGGAAAAGGCGATCGCCGTCGGGCCGGTAAACAGCGACAACAGCAGCTCGAACGGCGTCCCCGCGAGGGCGCGCTTGACGAGCCGGTTCTTGGTGACCCGGTAGGTCGCCCCGGCGTCGCGGACCTGCCGCCGCAGCACCGTTACCTCCGCGACACTCAGCCCAGACTGGTGCGTGACGACGACGCAAGCCGTGCCCGCAAGGTCCCGCTGCAGCGCCTCGACCACCCGCAGTTTTTGTGCTCGATCCACCGCGATCTCCTACCCGTCGCCAACCTAGCCCAGCGGCTAAGCTCGCGGCTCCTCGGCCAGCCCCGACAATTCGACCTTGACGCCCGGACCCATCGTCGAGCTGACGCTGACCTTCTTGATATAGGTGCCTCTGACGCCGCTCGGCTTGCCGCGGGTGATCGCGCCGACAAACGCGCGCACATTATCCGCCAAAGCCTTGTCGGTAAAGCTCGCTTTGCCGACCCCGGCATGAACGATGCCGGCCTTTTCGGCGCGGAACTCGACTTGCCCCCCCTTGGCGGCTTGTACCGCCTCGGTGACATTCTGGGTCACCGTGCCGAGCCGAGGGTTCGGCATCAAGCCGCGCGGACCGAGGATTTTACCGAGCCGCCCCACCAGCGACATCATGTCCGGCGTGGCGATCGCTCGATCGAAATCGATCTGGCCGGCCTGGATCTTCTCGGCGAGATCCTCCGCCCCGACGATGTCCGCCCCGGCAGTCTCAGCTTCCTTTGCCCGGTCGCCGCGCGCGAACACCGCGACCCGCACGGTTTTCCCGGTGCCGTGCGGCAGCATTACCGCGCCCCTCAGGTTCTGATCGGGCTTGCGCGGGTCGAGATTGAGGTTCATCGCGACCTCGACGGTTTCGTCGAACTTAGCCGAGGCGCGTTCCTTGATCAGTTTGAGCGCATCCTCCAGCGAACGCGCCACGGTCGGATCGATACCCTCGTAAGCTTTCTGCAACCGCTTTCCGGTCTTCGCCATCAGCCCTGCTCCACTACTTCGAGGCCCATCGAGCGCGCCGAGCCGATCAGCATGCGGCAGGCGCCATCGAGATCATTCGCGTTAAGGTCCTGCATCTTCTGCTCGGCGATCTCGCGTATCTGCGCCATGGTGACCCGGCCCACCGGCCGGCCCTTCCCCGTAGTTTGCGCTCCCTTCTCGACGCCGGCAGCCTTCTTCAAAAAATAGCTGTTGGGCGGGCTCTTCGTCACGAAAGCAAACGAGCGGTCGGCATAGGCGGTGATCACCACCGGGATCGGCATGCCGGGTTCGAGGTTCTGCGTCGCGGCGTTGAACGCCTTGCAGAACTCCATGATGTTGAGCCCGCGTTGCCCCAGCGCCGGTCCGATCGGCGGCGAAGGGTTCGCCTTGCCGGCCGGCACTTGCAATTTGATGATACCGACGACCTTCTTTGCCATCTATTCCAACCTCTCGCGACTTTCGTCGCCCCCGCGAAAGCGGGGGTCCAGGGCCCACCGATGCCGACTAATCGCCCTGGATTCCCCGCCTTCCCGGGAATGACGAAGGAGGCGAGTCCGGGCCGGACCGAATACTATACCTTCTCGACTTGTGAATACTCCAGCTCTACCGGGGTGGCGCGCCCGAAGATCGAAACGGCGACCTTTAGCCGTGCCTTCTCTTCGTCCACCTCTTCGACGAGCCCGTTGAAGGACGTGAACGGGCCGTCGCAGACGCGGACCTGCTCGCCGACTTCGAACGTGACCGATGGCTTGGGCCGCTCGATCCCCTCCTGGACCTGGTGCATGATGCGCGCCGCCTCGTGGTCGCTGATCGGCGACGGCTTGACGCCCCGACCGCCAAGAAACCCGGTGACCTTGGCAGTGTTCTTGACGAGGTGCCAAGTCTCGTCGTTCATCTCCATCTTTATCAGCACGTAGCCAGGAAAAAACTTGCGCTCGGAGCTCACCTTGGCGCCGCGCTTGACTTCGACGACCTCCTCCGTCGGTACGAGGATCTCCTCGAACTCGTCGGCAAGTCCCTTTTGCTCGGCCTGCTCGCGGATCGCGGCGGCGACCTTCTTCTCGAAACCCGAATAAACGTGGATCACGTACCAGCGGCTTGCCATCTCCAGCGTTCCAAACCCCAGTGCCAAACCCTAGTGCCCCAACCCGAAGATCAGCCGCACACCCGCCGAGAACACCTGGTCCACGACAAAGAAGAAGACGGCCGCGATAAACACCATGACGAAAACCATCGCCGTGGTGACCATGGTCTCCTTGCGGGTCGGCCACGTGACCCTAGAGACTTCCTGACGGACCTGCTGAAAAAATTCGATTGGGCTCGTCTTCGCCATGAACCTGTTCACCTCGGGGCGGCCGTACCGTCCGGGCCCATATGGGCCCTTGCTTGCTTACGTTCTAGGAACCCCGGTTAAGTAGTGGCAGGAGTGGAGGGGCTCGAACCCCCAACCCCCGGTTTTGGAGACCGGTGCTCTACCAGTTGAGCTACACTCCTATCTTCGGCCGCAAGCGCCTGTCATTTGATGATTTTGGCGACGACGCCGGCGCCGACGGTGCGGCCGCCTTCGCGGATCGCAAAGCGCAAGCCTTCGTCCATCGCGATGGGGGCGATCAGCTCAATCTCCATCGAGATGTTGTCGCCCGGCATCACCATCTCGGTGCCCTCGGGCAGGTGCACCGTGCCGGTCACGTCGGTCGTGCGGAAATAAAACTGCGGCCGGTAATTGCCGAAAAACGGCGTGTGCCGCCCGCCTTCCTCCTTGGTCAGGATGTAGGCCTCGCACTGAAAGCGGGTGTGCGGCGTGATCGAGCCCGGCGCCGCCAATACCTGGCCGCGCTCCACCTCCTCGCGCTTGGTGCCGCGCAGCAGCGCCCCGATGTTGTCGCCCGCCTCGCCCTGGTCGAGCAATTTGCGGAACATCTCCACCCCGGTCACCACCGTCTTGGCGGTCGGCCGCAGGCCGACGATCTCGACCTCGTCGCCAACCTTGACGATGCCGCGCTCGACCCGCCCGGTCACCACCGTGCCGCGCCCCGAGATCGTGAATACGTCCTCGATCGGCATCAGGAACGGCCGGTCCTTCGCCCGCTCCGGCTGCGGGATGTAGCTGTCCACCGCCTCCATCAGCGCGATGATCGAATCATGTCCCTGCTCCGGGTCTCTCCCTTCCAGCGCAAACAGCGCCGCGCCGCGCACCACCGGGATGTCGTCCCCCGGAAACTGGTAGCTGGAGAGCAGCTCGCGCACCTCCAATTCGACCAGGTCCAACAGTTCCGGGTCGTCCACCATGTCGACCTTGTTCATGTACACGACCAAGGCCGGCACCCCGACCTGGCGCGCCAGCAGAACATGCTCGCGGGTCTGCGGCATCGGGCCGTCCGCCGCGGAGACCACCAGGATCGCGCCGTCCATCTGCGCCGCCCCGGTGATCATGTTCTTGATGTAGTCGGCATGACCCGGGCAGTCGACATGCGCATAGTGCCGCTTGGCGGTCTCGTACTCGACATGCGCCGTCGCAATCGTGATCCCGCGCGCGCGTTCCTCGGGCGCCTTGTCGATCTGGTCGAACGGCACAAACGTCGCCCCGCCCTTCTCGGCCAACACCTTGGTGATCGCCGCCGTCAACGTCGTCTTGCCGTGGTCGATGTGACCGATCGTCCCGATATTGCAGTGCGGCTTCGTCCGCTGAAACTTCGCCTTCGACATTCCTTGCGGCTTTCCGTCAGAGAAAAGGAGAGTTTTCCTCAACTAGAGTGGGGGCCTGGAGCGGGTGGTGGGAATCGAACCCACGTAGCCAGCTTGGAAGGCTGGAACTCTACCATTGAGCTACACCCGCCTGAATGGCCCTTCGTAGACCTTGTGCCAAGCCTTCGATCCTGCCGCGCTCCCGCCTACCGCGATCCCGGGGGGCTGGTGGAGGGGGTAGGATTCGAACCTACGAAGACGTACGTCGGCAGATTTACAGTCTGCTGCCTTTAACCGCTCGGCAACCCCTCCGGATCGCGTGCCGCCCGGCGCAGCGGAACGCGGGTGATAAGATGTCGGCTTGACTTTGTCAATCCGCGCCTGTCGGTACGCAACCGGTCCGAAGCCGGCGCGTGCTGTCCGCCGCCATTTCACAGCGATGGAGAAGGTGTGCATGCGCAAATCCGGCCGCAAGCCTTTCGGCGCCGAAGCTTTGCTCTATGGCCGGCATGCGGTCGCGGCGGCCCTGGCCAACCCCGAGCGACGCTGGCGCCGTCTCGTGGTCCTCGCGGGCCATGAGGAAGAGGCGACCGCTCTGGCGGCCGGGGCGCGGGCGCGACGGCGCCCGTATGTTGATGACAGGGGCGATGACCGGGCCGGAGCGGCGATATCTGTGCTCGATCAAAGCGGTTTGGCGGCGATCCTGCCACGCGACGCCGTCCATCAGGGGCTGGCGCTGGAAGTCGATCCGCTCCCCGAACCCGACTTGGATAGTGTGCTGCGCACTGGCGCGGCATCGGGACCGTGCATCATCGTCGTCCTGGATCAGCTGAGCGATCCCCAGAACATCGGCGCAGTGCTGCGTTCGGCGGCCGCATTCGGCGCGCTTGCGGTTGTCATCCCGGCCCATGGGGCACCACCGAAGACCGGAGCGCTCGCCAAAGCGGCCTCCGGCGCGCTGGAGCGCGTGCCGCTGGTACGCGTCGTCAATCTTGCCCGCGCGCTCGACCGGTTGAAGGAAGCCGGGTTCTGGGTTTGCGGTCTCGACGAGACCGCACCGCAGCCATTGGCCCAGCTCGACGCTGGAGAGCGCGTCGCGATCGTGCTCGGCTCTGAAGGCGGCGGCATACGTCGCCTGGTACGCGAACGCTGTGATTTCCACGCTCGCCTGCCGACCCGCCCGGCTCAGCCGACGCTCAACGTCTCAAATGCCGCGGCGGTAGCGCTCTACGAGCTCAGCCGCGGTCGGGGTGGCTAAAGCCCACAAAAATAACCCTCCACGGGACGGGACTCTTGTGCAAATCTCGGCAAGTGCCTGGACCGGCCCCTACGCTTTTGTCAGCCACGGGACATACGATAAACTCACGCTCGGAATTCCCGCGATGGACCCGTTGGCTTTCGGCGCAGCTTGCGATTTCGCTATGCGGTACACGGCTGAGGCTTCGCCAAGGGACCGTCGCGAGGTCGGGCGTCCCGCCCGCTCCGGCAGCGCCTCCTAGCAATGCGCGTGGGCATATCTAGGTCATCCGACGGGGCTGCTTCGGTCGAGGCTGCTTCCAGTTATCTTGCAAGCGAGCCGCACTATCTGTCTGCTGCCCGCCGCATTCTCGCAGCCTTGGGCGACAAGGGTAACCTTGTCCTCGTCACCGGCGATCCGCCGGCGGACCCGCAGTCTCTCGCACGGGCTCTGCGTCAGCTGGCAGGGCCGCGTCACAGGGTGATCGGCATCTCCTGCGGGCCGGACCTCACGGGCGAGGAGGTGTCCCGCGCCGGTTCCGTTGTGGCGATGTTGCCTGCCGGTGGCGGCACAGTAACAATATCGGATACGCCTGAGACGGATGCCCCGCTCTTCGTCTTCGATGAAGCCGACGAGCTCTCTGAGAAACAGCTCCGTGAGATCTGCGCCGCGATACAATCCGGCGCAAAACAGAAGGCGGCGGGGGTGCTACTCGCGCGCCGAGAATTTCTCGCCCGTCTGGAGGCGGCGCCGCTCCAGTTTCTCAGAGAGCCGCTGGCGTTGCAGTTACGCTTTGATGAGATTGGCGACGACGAAGGCATCGATTTCCTTCGCCATCAGCTCGCGGTCCGGCACAGTCAAGAGGAAACGCGCCGTGGTCGGCCCATCTTATTTCGGAGTTTGGCCGTGCTGAGTGTGCTCGCCGCGCTCGGTGTCGGGGTGTCCTTGGCCGTGCATTATATAAGAATGCCGGATGTCAGAATGCCGAATGTGACGACGCCGGGCGAGCGATCCTTCTCCCCGGCCAGCAATCCGCCGGCCAGCAATCTCCCGGCCGGCAATCCGTCGCCGAGCGTCGCGCCGCCACAACCGGCGGCCCCGGCCGCGCCATCTGCTGCCGCCCTTCCACCAACGCCGGAGCCGCCGAAGCCGCAAGCTGCACCGATACCTGCTCCGTTGTGGTCCGAGCAAACGCCGCAGCCCAACGGATCCGTCGCGTCTCCTCCGCCGGTGCAACCTCCCGCGGGCCAGCACCTTTCTACGACGGAGATCGCCGCCCTGGTAACTCGCGGCGACGCGTTCCTCAGTGCCGGGGACATCGCATCGGCGCGATTATTCTACGAACGCGCCGCCGATGCGGGCGACAGCACCGCGGCACTTCGGCTGGGTGCGACATTCGATCCCGATTTTCTCGGTCGTGTCGGCGTCCGCGGCAACCCCGGCGACCCCGCTCAGGCGGCGTCCTGGTATCGTCGAGCCCGCGACCTCGGCGATGCCGCTGCCGCGGAACACCTCAAAAACCTGGAACAACAGCCGCGCTGAGCTGCCTCTTTCAGGGTGTCGCGGGCTGACGAACGAGAAGGGGTTCGATTTCCCGACGCACCGGATAAGTGTAGGGGCCGAGAAGGTTGACGAGAACCACCGCCATGACAAGCGCGCAGGCGGCGCCGATCAGCGCCGGGTTATAGGATCCGGCAACATCGTATAGGAAGCCGCCGAGAAACCTCCCGAGGCTGGAGCCGAGGCCGAAGATCATGAAACAGTAGCCATAGATCTCGCCGAAGGCCCGCTGTCCCATATAGCGCGACACCAGGAACGCGATCAGGTCTATCTCGGTGCCGAGCCCCAATCCCAGTAGAATTACCCCGATGCCCGGCAGCATGCCGGAAGCGCTGCTCAGAAGAATGAAACCGGCGATCGGGGCCAGAAAAAATACCGTTGCGACGAAGGGCGCAAAGATTCGATCAACCAGATAACCGGCGAGCAGACGGCCCGCCATCGTAGCCAGCCCGAAGATCCCCATGATGGCCGCCGCTGCCGATGCGGAAATGCCGTGGTCGGTCAGCAGCGGCACGACATGCCCAACCGCGCCGTTGATCGCGATCGCGACTAAAAAGAACGCCGCGCCCATCAGCCAAAAGCGCCGCGTGCCGGCGGCATCGCGCACGGTCAGACCTGCCGCATTGGCTGCCGTTACGGCCCGGCGTTCCCCCTCACCCGGTCGCGGCTCCCGTATCCACAGCGCGACCAGCGGAAATGCGATCGCGAGCGTCAGCAAACCGAGGATCGGATAAGCCCCGCGCCAGCCCACTCGCTCGATTAGCATCTGAGCGAGTTGCGGCATGATGAAACCGCCCAGCCCGACCCCCGACATCGCGATGCCGAGCGCCAACCCGCGCCGGCGGTCGAACCAAGCCGAGATCGCCTTGGCATAGCCGATCGGGGTTTGAACCGCACTGGCCGCTTCGGCAAGCGCGAACAATAGCGTGAAGATCACCAAAGATTTCGAACTGAGCCCCAATAGGCACATCGCGATCGCGTACATGACGAGGCCGGGCAGTGCCACCCGGCGAATGCTCCAGCGGTCCATCAATCGGCCGAGCACCGGCACAGTCACCGCGGAGCAGATCCCGCCGAACGACAATGCGAATGATGCGGTCCCCCGCTGCCAACCCATATCGGCCATGATCGGCTTGAGGAATACGCCGAAGGTAAACCCCAGCACTGGGCCATTGCACACGACGAGGCCGCCGACGGCCCCGGCGACCACCCACCACGGATTGGTGAAGCTGAGCCGCATCCCGCTCCTCGCTTGCCGTCGCCGGCGGCCGACGGCCTCTTGGCAGCTAGCGCACCGCGCTACCGCCGGTCCTTTCCCGTAGCATCGCGATCAGACCCTGCACTTGTCCACCATTATGCTGGATGACCGATGCGAACTCCGAGCGCTGCGTCACCGCCATGCTGATGCCGTCCACCGAAACGTCACTGATCTTGTAGACGCCGTTCCGGCCGGTCAGACGCCAATCCACCTTGACCGGCGCAGCGCCGCCGGGGCGGATAATCTGGCTCGACACGATCGCGCCCTCCGCGTCGGGACGGCTGCCGGTCACCTTGAACTTTTCGCCGGTGTATTCCGCCAGGCGCGTGGCGTAAGCCATGGCGATGTAGTCCTCGAACAGCTTGACGTACTCGGCTCGCTGCTCCTCGGTCGCCGTGTTCCAGTAGCGGCCGAGGACAAACCTGGCGATCCCGAGAACGTCGAAATCCTCGCGCAGCAATTCGCGAAAGCGTTCCGTCCTCTGCTCCTGCGTGGCCCCCTTGCCCAGCACCTCGAGCGCCCGGCTCCCAAGATTGCTGATCAGGGCGGCAGGGTCGGCGGCTGCCGCCGCGGGGATGGCTGGAGCAAAAGCTCCCGCGACCAGGACAAGGGCGGCAGTCAGGAAGCTACGTCGCACCATTATTTTGCTACCTCGGATGGGTTGGAGGCTTCCGACATCATAGCCGGTCGGGCGGCCGTATTGGTGAATTCCGCCGGCGAACCCCGCTCGTCGCGCTGGCTGAAGCCGGCGGGCGGCGGCAGGTTCTCCCGCTCGTGGCGGATTAGCGCTGCTCGCCGCTGCCGATAAAGCGAGCGAATTGTCGCATAATAATCGAGCGAGGTGCGCTCGATGTCGGCGAGGGTTTCGATGTAGCGGGAGCGCTGATCGATGCCGGCGACGCCACCGCGCACGAATGGAATCCAATAGAGGTTCCATGGACTGCCGGTAACGAGCCTGTTCCACGGATCACCGAAACCCTCGGCGACTTGACCGCCGAGATCGCGCGGCGTCGATGGCCCGAGGACCGGCACCACGAGATATGGTCCCTCGGGTATCCCCCATGTGCCGAGCGTCAGGCCGAGATCCTCCTCGTGAAAGGGGACGCCCCAGCGTCCGGCGACATCGACCACTCCGCCCATGCCGATCGTCGAATTGATGACAAAGCGGCCCATCGTCTCTCCGGCCTGCTGGAATTGACCCTGCAGGGCGTCGTTCACGAAAACCAGTGGCGCGCGCAAATTATTGAGAAAATCGCGTAATGAATCGCGCACCGGATCAGGCACGGTATCGCGGTACGCCCTGGCGACCGGCACAATCGCATGGCGATCGACGAATTGATTGAATTCGAAGATCTTGCGGTTGGCGTCCTCGAGCGGATCGTTGAAATCCTCTTCGTAGGTGGCGGCCTGTTGCGCAGTGTCGGGGTGTGAGGCGCAGCCGGAAAGGATCAGGACGGAGAAAACACACAGTTCCAATAAGCCGAGGCGAAGCGGGCGAACATTCATCGGTCGGTCTCGCATCAATCGGGCGGCTTGGCCGAGAGGCGAGATATTTGCGGGAAATTCGCGGAATGGGCAAGTGGCACAAGGGAGACTGACGCTCCAAATTGGATAATCCGCTTGCACATATAAAGATATCTCTATATGTTGCCGGCAGCCACAAGGAAGAGACTCGGTTGATATGGACCACCTGCTCACCGCATTGCGCGCCGTTGCCGAGCCGACCCGGCTTCGCCTCGTCGTCCTCTGCGCGCGGGGGGAACTCACGGTCAGCGAGCTGACACAGATCCTCGGGCAGAGCCAGCCCCGCGTTTCGCGCCATCTGAAACTGCTGTGCGAAGCCGGCCTTCTCGACCGCTTCCGCGAGGGCAGCTGGGTGTTCTACCGTCTCAGCCAATCGGGCCCGGCAAGCGCCCTCGCCCGGCAGCTGGTCGCCACCTGCGACGATGCCGATCCGACGATCGCCCTCGATCTGCAGCGGCTCGCCGCGATTAAGCGCCAGCGCGCCGATGTCGCGAGCGCCTATTTCCGCGAAAATGCCGACCAATGGCATCGCATCCGCTCGCTCTACATCGATGAGCGCGAGGTCGAGGCGGCCTTGGTCGAGGTTATCGCCGCCGCCGATCCGCGCGATCTTCTCGACATCGGCACGGGAACCGGCCGCATGCTGGAGGTTCTGGCGCCGCGCGTCGAGCACGCGCTCGGCATCGACCAGTCGCGCGAAATGCTGTCGGTGGCGCGCGTGAACCTCGCGCGGGCCGGGCTCGAAAACGGGTCGGTCCGGCTTGGCGACATGTACCAGCTGGCAGTGCCTGACGCCTCCTTCGACGCGGTGGTGATCCACCAAGTCCTGCACTACGCCGACCGGCCCGCTGCGGTGATCACCGAGGCCGCGCGGGTGCTACGACCGAACGGCGTCCTCGTGCTCGTCGATTTCGCGCCCCATGGGCTGGAGTTCCTGCGCGACGAGCACGCTCACCGGCGGCTCGGCTTTTCCGATGCCGAGGTAGCGGAATGGTGCCGCGCCGCCGGTCTCGATCCAGCCTTGCCGCGGCAGTTGCCCGGCGACCCGTTGACCGTCGTGATCTGGACCGCACACCGCCAGGCTCCGGCAAATCCGCGTTTTGCCCAGGCCCTGCAGCCGGAAGCGCCAGCACTCGTCGAAGGGGAGCTTCATTGATGCAGAATTCCGCCCGCGGGCTGCTTGGCGCCGACCCGGTCAGCGACTTCGATGCCGGCCCGCCGCGTATCTCGTTCGAGTTCTTCCCGCCGAAGACGCAAGAGATGGAAGAGCGCCTGTGGGCCGCGGTCAAACGGCTCGAACCGTTGCGGCCGCGCTTTGTCTCCGTGACCTACGGCGCCGGCGGCTCGACGCGCGAGCGCACCCACTCGACGGTGCGCCGCATCCGCCAGGAAACCGCGCTCGAACCGGCCGCGCATCTGACCTGCGTCGCGGCGGCGCGCGAGGAGATCGACGCGGTGGCGCGCGATTATTGGGAGGCGGGTATCCGCCACATCGTCGCATTGCGCGGCGACCCGCCCGGCGGCATCGGGACGGGATATGTGCCGCACCCGAGCGGCTATAGCTACGCGGCCGATCTCGTCGCAGGCTTGAAGAAGGTGGCGGATTTCGAGATCAGCGTCGCCGCGTACCCGGAAACGCATCCCTCGGCGCGCAGCCCAGGCCACGACCTCGACAATCTGAAGGCCAAGCTCGACGCCGGGGCCAGCCGGGCGATCACGCAGTTCTTTTTCGATGCCGACGTGTTCTTGCGCTTCCGCGACCGCGTCCGCGCAGCCGGCATCGAGGTGCCGATCGTTCCCGGCATCCTGCCCGTTACCAATTTCGCGCAGCTGAAGCGTATGGCGGCGGGCTGCGGCGCCTCGATCCCGGCCTGGATGGGCGCCCACTTCGATGGCCTCGACGACGATCCGGACACCCGCCGGCTGGTTGCCGCGTCGCTCACTGCCGAGCAATGCCGCCGGCTGCAAGCCAACGGCGTCCCCGAATTCCATTTCTACACCTTGAACCGCGCCGATCTGCTCGTCGCGATCTGCCACCTCTTGGGCGTGCGCGCCCCCAAGCCCGCCGCGGCGGCCGCCTAGTGCCAAGCCGCTTCCCCTTTCCGCCCCGCCCGTCATTCCCGCGAAAGCGGGAACCCAGGGCCACCGGCTTCCATGCGGACGCCCCCTGTTCAAGCCAGGGGCAGGCTCTAGACCCCCGCTTTCGCGGGGGCGACGAATTCGAATCACACGCGTACTCCCGCCAATGACTCATTTTCTTGATTACCTCGACGACCGGGTCGTGCTGTGCGACGGCGCGATGGGGACACAGGTGCAGGCGCGCAATCTCGACATCGAGCGCGATTTTCTCGGGCTCGAGAACTGCACCGAGATTCTGTGCGACAGCCGCCCCGACCTGATCCGCGAGATCCATCGCTGCTATCTCGAAGCGGGCTGCGACGCGCTGCAGACCAACAGTTTCGGGGGCTCGCCGGTCACCCTCGGCGAGTTTGGCATTGCCGACCGCACCTTCGAGCTAAACCGGCGCGCCGCCGAATTGGCGCGCGAGGCGATTGCCGAATTCGCCCATGACGGCCGCACCCGTTTCGTGCTCGGTTCACTCGGGCCGGGCACCCGGCTGCCTTCGCTCGGGCATATCTCCTACCAGGACCTCGAAGACGGGCTCGCGCTGCAATGCGCCGGGCTGATCGCCGGCGACAGCGATGCGATCGCGATCGAGACCTGCCAGGATCCGCTGCAAGTCAAGGCCGCGGTCAATGGCGCCAAGCGTGCCCGCGACGAAGCCGGCAAGGACATACCGATCCTTGTCAGCGTGACCGTCGAGACCACCGGGACATTGCTGGTAGGCGCCGACATCGCCGCCGCAGCGACGATCGTCCGTGCGCTCGACGTGCCGGTCATCGGCCTCAACTGCGCGACCGGGCCGCGCGAAATGGCCGAGCACGTCAAATGGCTCGGCGAGAACTGGCCCAATCATATCTCTGTTCAACCCAATGCCGGGCTCCCTGAGCTGGTGGGCGGCCGCACGCATTACCCGCTCGGCCCGACCGAGCTCGCGCAATGGCTCGAGCGCTTCGTGTTGGAAGATGGCGTCGGCCTGATCGGCGGCTGCTGCGGCACCGAGGCGGCGCACATCGCCGCGCTCGACGCGATGCTGCGGCGCATCGGGCGAGATCGCCGGCGTCCTTTGCCGCGGCGGCGCAACGCGGTGTGGGCCCCTTCGGTCGCCTCGCTTTACGGCCAGGTGAACCTGCGGCAGGAGAACGCCTACCTGTCGATCGGCGAGCGCTGCAACGCCAACGGCTCGCGCCAATTCCGCCGATTGCAGGAGCAGGGCGACTGGGACGGCTGCGTGGAGATGGGGCGCGAGCAGGTCAAGGAAGGCTCGCACACGCTCGACCTGTGCACCGCGTTTGTCGGACGCGACGAGATCGCCGACATGACCGAGGCGGTGACGCGCATGCGCGGCGCGGTCAACGCGCCCCTGGTCATCGACTCGACCGAATACCCGGTGCTCGAAGCAGCCCTCAAGCTCTATGGCGGCAAGCCGATCATCAACTCGATCAATTTCGAGGACGGCGAAGAGGCAGCCAATAAGCGCTTGGGTCTCGCGCGCCGCTTCGGCACGGCGGTCATCGCGCTGACGATCGACGAGACCGGCATGGCGAAGGAGGTCGAGCACAAATTGCAGGTGGCGCGGCGCCTCTACGACTTCGCCTGCGGCAAGCACGGCTTGCCGCCCTCGGATTTGTTGTTCGACCCGCTGACCTTCACGATCTGCACCGGCAACGCGGACGACCGCAAGCTCGGCTTGTGGACATTGGAGGCGATCGAGCGGATCTCGCGCGACATGCCCGAGTGCCAGATCATTCTCGGCCTGTCGAACATCTCGTTTGGCCTCAACCCGCCAGCGCGCCACGTCCTCAACTCGGTCTTTCTCGACCATGCGCTGCGCCGCGGCCTCACCGGCGCAATCGTGCATTTCTCGCGGATCGTGCCGTTGCACAAGATCCCGGAGGATGAGGTGCGGGTCGCCGAGGATCTGATCTTCGACCGGCGGCGCGAGGGGTACGACCCACTGCAGGCCTATATCGCGCTGTTCGAAAACCGCGCGGCCGAGAAGACCGAGAAGAAGGGTCGCCCCGAAAAGCTCGAAGACCGCCTCGCGCAGCGCATCGTCGACGGCGACCGGCTCGATCTCGAAGCCGATCTCGACCTCGCAATGCAGAATTACAAGCCGCTCGACATCATCAACAACATCCTGCTCGACGGCATGAAAACGGTCGGCGAGCTGTTCGGCGCCGGCAAGATGCAGCTCCCGTTCGTGCTGCAGTCGGCCGAGACAATGAAGGCGGCGGTCCGCTACCTCGAACCGCATATGGAGCGGGTCGAGGGGCAGGAGAAGGGCACTGTGGTGCTGGCGACGGTGCGCGGCGACGTGCACGACATCGGCAAGAACCTCGTCGACATCATCCTGACCAACAACGGCTACCGGGTCGTCAATCTCGGCATCAAGCAGCCTATCTCCTCGATCCTCGAGGCCGCCGTCACACACAAGGCGGACGCCGTCGGCATGTCGGGACTGCTCGTCAAATCGACGGTCGTGATGCGCGAGAACCTCGAGGAGATGAGCCGGCAGGGCCTCTCCGTGCCGGTCATGCTGGGCGGCGCCGCGCTGACCCGCCGCTATGTCGAGGAGGATTGCGTCAAATGCTATGCGGCCGGACGCGTCGCCTATGCGCGCGACGCGTTCGACGGCCTCGATCTGATGGACAAGATCGTCACCGGCCGTTTCGATGCGCATCTCCACGAGGTCAGGCGCAAGAACGAGGGCCGCCCGGTCAACCAGAGCCGCAAGCTCGGGCGCGCCGCCGACCCGCGGCCGATGCGGCCGGTCGATGCCGAGGAGATCCGCCTGCGCCGCGCCGAGTTGACCCGCAACGTGCCGGTCCCGGACCCGCCATTCTGGGGCCCGCGGACGATCGCGCGGGTGCCGGCGAAAGCGGTCGTGCCTTATCTCAACGAGCGCATGCTCTACCAATTCCAATGGGGCTACCGGAAGGACGGGCGCAGCCTCGCCGAATACCGGGAATGGGCGAAGGACGAGTTGCGCCCGGTTCTGCGCCGCATCCTCGACATCGCGATCCGCGAGGACATCCTGGTCCCGCAAGCCGCCTACGGCTATTGGCCCTGCGCCGCCGAAGGCAACGACGTCATCATCTTCGACACCGATGGCGAGCGCGAGCTGACCCGCTTCTCGTTCCCGCGGCAGAACAAGGATGGCGGGCTCTGCATCGCCGATTTCTTCCGCGACGTCGCCGAGAACGCGCGCGACGTGATCGGCCTGCAGGTCGTCACGATGGGCCGGCGCGCCTCCGAGGCGGCGCGCGAATGGTTCGCCGAAAACCGTTACCAGGACTATCTCTATTTGCACGGCCTCTCGGTAGAGATGGCCGAGGCCCTCGCCGAATACGTCCACAAGCGCATTCGCGGCGAATTGGGTTTTGCCGCCGAGGAAGCCCGCGACCCCGACGCAATGCTCGCCCAAGGCTACCGCGGCAGCCGCTATTCGTTCGGCTACCCCGCCTGCCCCAACCTCGCCGACCAGCAGCAGCTCCTGGCGCTACTCAACGCCGAGGAAATCGGCATCACCCTCAGCGAAGAAGACCAGCTCGACCCCGAGCAATCGACCTCCGCCATCGTCCTCCACCACCCCCAGGCCAAGTATTTTTCAGTGTGATTTCTCGTCCTCTTCAGCGATGGCCTAGAGACGATCCATTTCGCGTTGAAAGCTGACCCGCAACGTCCTTGCCTCTTCGTCAGGCAGCCAGCCCGAGATCGAGTTGAAGCGCAACTCGGCCAGAGTCGCCGCCGTCAGAGTCTTCCACGGCAACGTGGCCGCCGCGCGCACCCGGGCGAGCGTTTCAGTGAGTTCGCCGCGGATCCGCGCGATGAAATCCGGGGGAGCGCCTCCGCCGGCGCGACACCGCAAAGATCGGCGAAAAGGTCGGGTTGATCATTTGTTCGAAGGCGTGGCATACCAGATATTGTAGATAGCTGGCATCACCGAGGAAACTTCTTGATGCAAGCTGCCAAAATGAGGTTAGCTCCGAGCTGGACCGGCATGTCGGCGCCGGACATCTCTTTTCAGCACGCCTTGGATCGGCTTATCGTCTCCCAATGCCGTATTGATCACCGGCTTGGCTGATCTTTCCGTTCGCGAAATCGATCTCGAGCAGGTCTTCCGACGATCTGATCACGCCAACTGAGCTATGGGTTCGGGCATCGAAAATTTCGGTTCCGTCCGCGCTGTTTTTGCTGGGCGCGATATAACCGTAGTCCCCCTTGATGTCAAAGGTCAGCCAGTGTGATCCGCGACCGCTTCGCAACGTCAACTGATCCTCCAGGACCGGAGTCATCGGATTACGCATATCCCAGATGTAAACATGCGGGTCGCTCCAGTTGCCACTCTGCCAGACCTCGGTTTGGTCAGGTGTCCAGCCGATCCCGTGCAGCAGCCCGGGATCGCCCGGCGGGTGATCGGGGATATCGGCGGTGATGATCTGACCGGTCTTGAGATTGGCAACCTGCATTCCCCAGAGGTTTCTCACATTATTCACAGAGTAGCTGCTCGTGCTGTCGACCGCGTAGGGACCGAGAATTCCCGAATAAGGACCGACGCGTGACACCGCGTAGCTGCCCGGATCGACGAGATACAAATAATGGCCGCTGCCGTCGTCGGCCTTCGTCTCCTGGAAAATCGGTCCAGATAACGGGAATTGAGCGTCATGCGATCGGCTCGAGAAGTGCACCTGTCGAACGATGTCCCCGGTGTTGGCATCGACGACATTGATGTAGTCGGCCGAACCGCCTTCCCAGCTTGGAACGTAAAGCAGCTCTCCGTTCGGATTGATCGCCAGCCGATCGACACCGGGGCTGACCGCTCTATTCCATAGAACCGCGTCGTCGTAGACGTTCAGGCAATAGACCATTCCGGCGCCGGAAACATCCTGGTAGGCGACGTAGAGCTTCCCAGTTACAGCGCTGACGGCCACTCCTCTGACGTCACCGACATTGGGTACCGTCCCAATGGTCTTAACCAGTCGGTGCCCGCCCTCGATATCGTAGACCGAGACGGATCCTCGATCGGCCGCGGCTTGATTGACCGCGTATAGGCTGCGTGCCGGGGCCGGCAGTGTCGGGGAAGCTGCCTCCGCACAGACCGAAAGCAGCGCAACCAGAATGCAAACATATACTGGCAGGATGCTGAAAAATCCCGCCACACGGCGGCTCGGATACGCCCGCCCCAGCCAGCCTATTCGGCTGCCGCCTTCTGGCCGAAGCTCGGCGTGTCGGTGCGGTCGACCAGGGCTTCGGGGCCCTCGGTCGGCAGGTTTTCGAGCCAATTGATCCCGCCGTCGATATCGTTTTCCCACATCTGGCGCGGCATCTCGTAGAGGAACTCGACGCCGTAGCCGTTCGGGTCGTTGATATAGACGCTGTGCGTCACGCCGTGGTTGACGCGCCAGTTGAACTTGACGCCCTTGCTCTGCAGGAAGGCGAGCTGCTTCAGCCAGGCTTCGCGATTGGGCATCGTCAGCGCGACATGGTTGATCGCGACCTGGCTGTTGGCCAGCACCCAGTCGGCGGGCGGCGGTAGGTTGGGGCTCTCGACGAGAGCGACCGTGTGGTGGGTAAGCTTCCCATCGTTGACGGCGCTGTAGAAGCGCATCTTCGGCGGCGTTGGCCGGTCGGCCCGCGGATGCAATTCGCCGACCTGCTTAAAGCCGACGATCTCCGTCCAGAATTTGTGCAACTCGCCGATGTCGCGAACATTGAGGACGAGATGATTGATGCCCGAAGGGCTCACAGCCTCGGCCGGAGCCTCCGGGACATCGGAAATTCTATCGGTCATCACAGCGCTCCCAAATCTCGGTTGGTCCATCTGGTACTCCCGAGAGATGGAGCGCGCAAGCCCAGCGAGCAAGTTGTCGAAGCAAAGTCTCCCGATCCGCCTACGCTCGGTCAGCGGCCGTAAAAGCCGTTTTCCTCGTTGGAGCGGCGCTCGTCGTGCAAGGCCCGGCGGCGCGCGTCGAGCTCGCGCTGTTCATCATTGAGGCGATGCTGCTCGTGCCAATAGGCCCGCTCGCGCTCATGCTCGCGCCATCGGTAGTCCGGCGGGGGTGGAGGAGGCTCGCCATTCATCGCTCTGCCAATTCCTTGCACTACGTCCCCCGGGCCCTCCGCATGCGACGGCATTGCACTTAGCATCAGGACCAAAGAAGCCAGCAAGACAGACAATTTTACCATTGTACCCTCCCTTGCACCACAGATCCAAAACCGGATCGATACCTGCGCTGTTCTATTCAACACAGCGGAGAGCGCTTCTGTTCCTGTCCTTGTTCTCCTGCCACTCGATGGTGCCCTAGGCTCGGATGGCCGGGCCGCAGCCTCCGTAGCTCGCGCCGACTACAATCAATGAGTGTCTCCCAAATTGGTCATCGCTGTATCTGCAACGGATCTACAGCGACAACTCTCCTTTTGGTTGTAAATACTGGCGGCCGTCCCTCATGCTCGCCATAACATTCTAATCACCTTCCAAGCATAAGAGAGTGCAGCATAAAGGGGGCAATTTTATGACCTATACGCGGTAACGACGCCCACGACTTCGCTCAGCCTTTGTCGTACTCGTCGTGGAGGTGCCACCAGTAGCCTGTCTCGTTGCGCCCCTTGGGGGCGCGGTCGAGCCACTGGTATGCGCCCCATAGACCGTCCAATCCTCGCGCATAGGTGGAATAAGTGTGGTAGACGACGCCGTCCTCGAGCACGAACGCGCTCATGCCTGGCCTCTCGCGCGCGTAGGTGGCCACGTCGGTGCCGGTCATCGCCGCGCCCTTGGCAGCGCCTTCGGGTGTCGCCCGCGAGGGTATCTCGGGAACCGGCCGCGCCGCCCCGGGCCGGTAGTTGTATTCGAACCCTCCCTCGCGCTGTTGCTCCTCGGTCACCGAGACGTTGAAGTCGAAGTTGAAGTCGCTGCCGAACGAGGACGCCCAGGGAAACGTCCACCCCATCCGCCGCTTGTACGCCTGCAATTTCGCGAGCGGCGCCCGCGACACCGCCCAAAGCATGACGTCATGGTTCGCCAGGTGGACGACGAACCCGTCGAACCCGTCCGCGATCGCCGAGCACGACGGACATCCCGCCGTGTAATCGGGGCCGAACATGAAATGGTAGACGAGGAGCTGCGAGCGCCCTCGGAAGAGATCCGCCAGCGAGGCGCTCCCCTCGTCGGTCTCGAATCGATACGCCTTGCCGACCCGGACCCACGGCACCTCCTGCCGCCGCCGCGCCAGCTCGTCGCCGCGCCGCGTGAATTCCTTCTCCGCCTGGAGTAGTTCGAGCCGCGCCTTGAGCCACTGCTCGCGCGTTCCGGTTTGATGGGCCGTCATATCCGTCTCCTATAGCTCGTCGCGTCGTTCTCAGCCTCGCGGCAGTTCGCCGATAGCCGGCAACGCCGATCCGGTTTCCAGCAAGGTCTTTAGGCTCGACAGGATTTTTGGCCACCCAATGGAAACCGCACCGATGAGCTTTGAGTCGGGCTTATCGAGGTCGTGGGTAATCGTCAGCTTGACGACCTCGCCTGCTGGCTCGATCTCGATGACACACCGCGCGTAGCCCTCTTCGTGCAGATCGCGCCTGAATTCGTTGCGCCATTTGAGGACCAGCCGCTTCGGCTCGTCGAACTCGACAATTTCGCCCGCGTCAGCGATGCGGCCATCGGGAAAGATCAGCTTCCACGGCGACCCGACCTTCCAGTCGGTCTCGAAGTTCATGCCAAACCAGTATTTCTTCATGAACTCTGGAGTGGTGAGCGCAGTCCACAGTTTTTCCGGGGTCGTCCGGATGTAAGTCACGTAGACGAAACTACTCTTCGTTGCTTCAGTCATCGTGTTCTCCTTCCAGGTCTTTTTTGAGTTCTGAAAGTGTGCGCAGTCGGTGTCGCTCAAATTTGCTGATCCAGCGTTCGGCGATCTCGTTGATCGGAACAGGATTGATGAAGTGCAGTTTTTCGCGCCCCTGCCGCTTCCACGACACGAGGTTCGCCTCCTCGAGAACTGCCAGATGTTTCGCGACCGCCTGCCGGGTCATTTCGAGCCCCTGACACAGCTCGCCAAGCGTCTGGCCATTTCTGCGCTGCAGCCGATCCAGCAACTGCCGGCGGCTCGCATCGGCCAAAGCGCGAAACACAGCATCGTCATCCATGCCGGCAATATGGAACCGTGTGGTTGCCTGATAATAGGGAACCTACCGGTTGCCTGTCAAACCAAAATTTTTGCACCTGCATCGACGCTGGCGCCGCGGTCTGGTGAACCGAGCCGTTTCGAGGCGTCTCGGGGCTCCGGTTTCGATCTCTAGGTGCAAGTCATAGCTTGGCACCCGGTTTCGGAGGGCGGCTCTCGACCCAGAGCCGACATTCGGCAGCGCAAAATTTGAGCCCAGCCGCTACGGATTTATTCGATCACCTCGTCAGCGCGTGCAAGCAATGAGGATGGAATGGTCAGGTTCAGTAAACGCGCGGTTTTGAGATTGATGTACAGATCGTATCTCGTTGGCTGCTCGACGGGAATGTCAGCTGGTTTGGCCCCCTTGATGATTTTGTCGATCTGCGCGGCCGCCTGACGAATCATTGCTGCAAAGTCTGGTCCGAGGCTCACTAGCCCTCCAGCCATGACAGTCTCTCTAAAAGCGGAGCACAATGGGAGATGTGCCCCGAGGGCGTGATCGGCAGTCTCAGCGCCGAGATTAAAGGTGAGGGCTCCAGCAATCTCCAAGACGGCTCCTACGTCACTATTTTTAATCTTGGCAAACGCAAATTCGAGGTCGTCGGCCGATTGGATGTCAACGGAGACAAGGGTGACCCCGAGTTCTGGCGCCGCCTCGTCCAGCGATGTCATTGCAAATCCGACGTTCGGATCACCGACGGCCCACAGTATTGCCGCGCGTTTGAGATCTGGTACGATTTCTTTCAGGATCTGTAATCTTTTGCCATATGTCCCCGCCGCGGCCTCGAAAGTTGTGCCGGTCATGTTTCCGCCGGGATGCGCGAGACTTTGGACGAGCCCGATTTCGACCGGAGCTCCTACCGACACAAACACCGTCGGCACTCCGCTGGCCACCCTCTTTGCTGCCACTCCCCCTACGGTTCCCCAAACGACTAACAGGTCGATTTGGGACAATAAAGAGAAAATGACCTCCTGCAGTTTCTTTGGCTCCGGACCGGGAAAGCGGTTTAAGAGCTCGATGTCCCGACCCTGAACATCGCCGAGGTCGGCCAGTGCCTTTTTGAGTTCTTGCACTCGGAATGCTCCCCCGCGTTCTGGTGGATTCACGAGCACGTGGCCTATGCGCCAAACCTTGCCAGGTTGTTGAGCATAGGCAACCAAGGGCGACACAAGAGTAGCGCCAAAAATCGCGCCCATGAAATCTCGGCGCTTCATTCAATCATCTCATCAGCCCGAGCGCGGCAGGTGGGACCATCAGACCAGGAATCTCGGTGGGATTCAGATTTATGACCACAGTGTTGGTGCTCGTACTGCTGAAGCCTGGAGCCGCGGAGCCATACATACAAAGTCCACGCCTACCTCTCCAATGTAGCCACGCAGGGCTAATTAAAATACTCTTAACGGATGTCGGCCTTCCACCCAAAGCGGGCGTTCGCTCGGGTCGGCGAGACCGGCGGCCCACGTTAAGGGTTTTCGGACGCCTGCCAGTCACAGGCGTGCGGCGATGCACGGAGGCAGGCGTCCGAAAAGCCTCGAGGGAGGAAACCGCGGGGGTATCAAGCGTCAGGTTTTTATCGCTAGCCCTAACCGGTCGATCGTGTCGGGGGTTTGGAGGTGATGTTGTAGACGCGGTTGATGCCGCGTGTTTCATCCAAGTCTGGTTGGGCGCGTCAAGCACAAGCATCCATCGGTCCGATATCCTCGGTGCGCAGCGCTTGACCGGCATGGAGGAAGATTATAGCTAGCTGTCATTGCTATGAAGGTTGTTCATCCGGAGGACTCCGGTCAGGCTGTGGGTTGCGACACTCACAAGCGTGATGGGAGGATCGCCCGGATGAACATCCACAAGAATGCGCGCTTGACGCCGCAAGGTCGACACTTGCTGGTGCAGCGGGTCGACGAGCTCGGTTGGCGGATGGTGGAAGCGGCCAAGGCGGCCGGCCTGTCGCAGCGGCAAGGGTATCGCTGGCTGGCCCGCTACCGCGGCGGCGGTGCGGCGGGGTTGGGTGACCGCAGTTCGGCGCCCGGGTGCTGCAAGCATCGCATCGCCGCCGAGCGGATCACCGAGATCACCGGGTTGCGGCGGCAGCGACTGAGCGGGCCGGCAATCGCCCGCCTGCTTGGAATGCCGGTCTCGACGGTGGGCGCGATCCTGCGCCGGCTCGGTTTGGGCAAGCTGGCGGCGTTATGGCCGGCAGACATCCGGCCGGCCTCAACTATGGCGATTGCTTCTCCTATGCGCTGGCGGCCACGCACGACGAGCCATTGCTATTCAAGGGCGACGATTTCACGAAGACTGACGTGAAGGTCTGCCCATGAGGACCTGTGCCTGGCCGCCCCTCACTCCCACTCGATGGTGCCGGGGGGTTTGGAGGTGATGTCGTAGACGCGGTTGATGCCGCGCACCTCGTTGATGACGCATGAACGGATTTCCTCGGTGCTGCGATACAGACTAGAATTGGCCGTGCGGTGATCAGAGCAGACATATGACCGAGGCAGACCTTTTGGCGCGTATTACGGTTAACCCGAAGATCTTCGGCGGGAAGCCCATCATCAGGGGCCACCGTATCGCGGTCGAGCACATACTCGGCATGCTTGCGGCGGGCGACAGTCCCCAAGTCGTTTTGGAGGCCTATCCATACCTCGCGCCCGAGGACATTCAGGCCTGCTTGGTTTTTGCGCGCAGGCTTGTGGGAAGGGAGCGTGTCGAACCCGCGATTGACGCTGCATGAAGCTGTTGCTCGACGCCTGTGTCTGGCCCGGCGCGGCTATCGAGCTCGCAAGACGCGGTCACAACGTCGTCTGGGTCGGCGACTGGCCGACTGCGCCAGGAGACGATGAGATTTTAGCGTTCGCGGTGAAGGAAAATCGTGTCGTCGTCACGCTCGACAAGGACTTCGGCGAACTCGCCGTCGTATTCGGTCACGCCCACTCCGGCATCATTCAAATCGTGAACTTCCAAATTTCGAAGCATGCCTCGGTATGTCTTAGCGCAATCGAACAGCACGGCGAGGAGCTTGCCAAGGGAGCAATCATCACCGCGGAACCTGGAAGACTACGTGTGCGGCCGGCGCAAACCGATATAGCTCCCGAAGAATAAACCACTCACTCCCACTCGATTGTTTTGAAGATCATAACGCGTGGATTTGGCAGCGCAAATCTTTTCCATCCACTACGAAAAACCGTCTCGCCGATCCGTCAGAAATTTGCGCTCTTGATTTCGCAAGGCAATTTCCGCGATTCCGGATCTGCCAGGTTTCAGTGACTATCGGCATTAATCGATCGATTTTTCGAAACTCGGCACAAGAACAGGATTATCGGCCAAGCAAAAAAAGACCGTCAGCGTGGGGGCAATGGCTCCGATCCGGCATCCTCAAGCAGCCAGAGGGCGACAAACACCGTGCATGATCCGTTCGGCAATCGCATTCGCTCCCCTGGCGACGCGATCCTGACAGGCCACATAGCGGCGGCAGGCAAGGCAGGGGCGCCAGCGAGTTAGAGCTGCGCGATCGCGATGCGTACTAAGCGGACAATGTCATCGACTTCCTTGGAAGTGGTGAAGTGAATCTCGATCCACTGGGACTTCGCGGAACGATTGGGGTGAACGGCGGAGTCGTTGGGATGGCTCAGGCCCTCGCGCTCTATCACGGCGCGGGTGAGCCGGATGTCGAGCTCGTGATCGTTATGGAAATGCGCGAACGCTTTGCCGCGGTAGAAGAGTCCAGCGAATCCATCATCCCGCCCCGGGACCGAACGATGCTCGACACCTAACGCTTCGAGGCGCTTGATCAGTTTGCGGCGCGGCGATATGGCTGCCACAGGCTTCTCCGACACGCTATTCTGTGCTGAAATACTCTCGAGTACTCTCCCTCACTCCCACTCGATCGTTTGGAACAATAGTAATGCCTTGATGTAGTGAGGAGAACTTTGTCATCGCGCCCTCAAGCACCGTCTCCTCGATACGTCAGAAATTCGCGCTCTTGATTTCAAAGCGGAAATTCGACGATCCGGGATTCGCTCGGTTCCAGCGACTATCGGCACCAATCGGTCGATATTCAACGTCCCCAGCATCCGGCCGGCCTGGCCGGCACCCACTCCCTGCGCCGTCAGAACGACCTTTTGGGCAATGATAGAGGTCAAAAGGGCGATGAGATGCTTCACGAGGTCCTGAGAAAAGTCTTTCTGCTTACCCGGCTTGTTGAGCAGTCCCCTCTTCTTCGGTGAGACTCTCCGCGAAAATAAAGATGTTTCGAAAGGGATCACAGATGTGAAATTCTTTGAAACCCCAGGCTGCGCCTTGACCTTAGACGAAGCAATCACATTGACTGCCAGATACTCCTGGTACAACGCCTCGATATTACTCACTCTGATCCAGAAGGCCCCATGCCATGTCGGAGGCTCATTGGAGGGGTGGAGATGAAGCTGCGCCCCATCTCGTTCAACGATCATAAACCCCTCCTCCAGATGTGTGCAGGCAAAGTCAATTCGCTCATAAAAGGCTCGGGTTTGCTCAACATTTCCCACGGGGATGCGAGGAACGATTGCGTGAACGATTGGCTTGCTCGTTGGTGTGGCAGACATGTGGTGCGGTTCCTTTCTTATCTGCAAAAAGACAGAGGCGAGTTACAGCATGTCCGCAGAGCAAAGGAACTCGACAAGACAGTTTGTCTGTCTTCGCGTGCCGAGCTTCCACCTCTCTCCGCCAAATCGATGCCTTGACATCCAGACCCTCGATCAGCTCTTGCCCCGGAACTGGAAAACGCCAACCGCCAAGCTTGCAGCTTGACACAAGATTCCAACCACTGCGGCGTGTCTCGCTCGGCCGCGGTCTTCACAGATGGATACGAATAGACTGGCCTCATCCGATTTCTATCGACTGCCTTTGGCGGCGTGCGATTCACTTTGGTGTCCGGTTCTATCCCATCCTACTCGGCAGCATTTCCCGTCACTCCCACTCGATCGTGCCTGGCGGCTTGGAGGTGATGTCGTAGACGACGCGGTTGATGCCGCGAACTTCGTTGATGATGCGGGTTGCGGTGCGGCCGAGAAATTCGTGCGGGAACGGGAAGTAGTCGGCCGTCATCCCGTCGGTCGAGGTCACTGCGCGCAAGGCGCAGACGAAATCGTAGGACCGGCTGTCGCCCATCACGCCGACGCTCTTGACCGGCAGCAATACGGCGAAAGCCTGCCAGATCGCGCTGTAGAGGCCGGCGTTGCGGATCTCCTCCAGGAAGACCGCGTCGGCTTTGCGCAGGATGTCGAGCTTTGCGCGGGTGACCTCGCCGGGGATGCGGATCGCCAGACCCGGGCCGGGGAACGGGTGGCGCTCGACAAACCCGTCGGGCAGGCCGAGCTCGCGGCCCAATTCGCGCACCTCGTCCTTGAACAGTTCGCGCAGGGGCTCGACGAGCTGCAATTTCATGCGGGCCGGCAGGCCGCCGACATTGTGATGCGATTTGATCGTAACGGAAGGACCGCCGCGCGGGCTCACCAACTCGATTACGTCGGGGTAGAGGGTGCCTTGCGCCAGGAACTCGACATTGCCGATCTTGTGCGCCTCTTCGTCGAAGACGTCGATGAAGGTGGCGCCGATCGTCTTGCGCTTTTCTTCCGGGTCAGTAACTCCGCCGAGCTTTTCGAGGAAAAGCCCGCTCGCATCGCAATGGATCAGCGGGATGTTGTGATGGCCGCGGAAGAGGCTGACGACCTCCTCCGCCTCGCCCGCCCGCAACAGGCCGGTATCGACAAAGATGCAGGTCAGCTGGTCGCCGATCGCCTCGTGCAGCAGCGCCGCCGCGACCGCGGAATCGACCCCGCCGGATAGGCCGCACACGACGTGACCCCGTCCCACCTGACTGCGGATCTTGTCGATCGCGTGGCTGCGGAACAGCGCCATCGTCCAGTCGCCGCGGCAGCCCGCTACGTTGTGTGTGAAGTTGCGCAGCAGCTGGGCGCCTTGCGGCGTGTGCACGACCTCGGGATGAAACAGCACGCCGTAAAAACGGCGGCTGTCGTCGGCGATCGCCGCATAGGGCGCCCCTTCGCTCGATGCTACCGTGCGAAAGCCGGACGGCAGGGCGTCGACCCGGTCACCGTGGCTCATCCACACCTGCTGACGCCCGCCCCCTTGGGCCCTTGGGGGCCATAGGCCGTCGAACAGCCGACATTCATCGAGGACATCGACCCAGGCCCGGCCGAATTCCTGATGCTCGCTCAACGTAACGCGGCCGCCGAGCTGGGCGCACATCGTCTGCATGCCATAGCAGATCCCCAGCAGCGGCACGCCGAGCCGGAAGACGATCTCGGGCGCGCGCGGCGAGGCTGCCTCGGTCAGCGAGGCGGGCCCGCCCGACAGGATGATCGCGCATGGGGCAAAATCGCGGACCCGGTCTTCGGAGATCGTAAATGGCTGGATCTCGCAGTAGACCCCGCTCTCGCGCACGCGACGCGCGATCAGCTGCGTGACTTGGCTGCCGAAATCGAGGATCAGGATGCGGTCGGACATGGGTGGCGCTCGAAAATTGCGACAAAAAAGCCGTCGGTGCCGTGCCTTGCCGGCGTCAGGCGCAGATAATCTTCCCCAACCGGCGAGGCGCCGCCTATCGTCTCCCCCCAAACGCGCGCCATCGGCAGCAGCGAAAAATCGGGCGTGGCCGCAAGAAACGCCTCGGCCTGCACTTCGTCCTCCTCGCGCAGTAGCGAGCAGGTGGCGTAGATCAGGCGTCCGCCGGGGCGGACGAGGCGCGCGGCGCTGCGCAGGATCAGCTGCTGACGCTCGACGAGCTCGGCCAAATCCTCGGGGCGCATCCGCCATTTGGCATCGGGGTTGCGGCGCCAAGTGCCGGTGCCGAGGCAGGGGACATCAGCGAAGACCCGGTCGAAGCCGGCTTTGTGATGCTTTACCCATTTGTCGCGCTCGCCGCTCAAAGCGCGGCGCTCGACATTGGTGACGCCGGCACGCCGCAGCCGGCGCGCTGCGCGATCGAGGCGGTGCTGCGACACCTCGCAGGCGACGAGCTTGCCGCGATTGACCATGCCCGCCGCCAGTGCCAAGGTCTTGCCACCCGCCCCGGCACAGAAGTCGACGACCCGCATCCCGGGTCTCGCATCGGCGAGAAGCGCGGCGATCTGTGAGCTTTCGTCCTGCACCTCGACGAGGCCCTGCTTGAAGGCGGCAAGGTTGCCGAGCGGCACCCGTTCGCGCAGCCGTAGGCCGAGCCGCGACAAAGGTGTCGGCTCCGCGGCTACGTCCTCTGCAGCGAGCGCCCGTCGCGCGGTCTCACGGTCGGCTTTGAGCAGATTGACCCGCAAATCAGTCGGGGCCGGCCCGTTGAGGGCCGCCATCTCGCGTTCCAACCCTCGGCCGAAAACCCGATCCAGATGAGGCTCGAGCCAATCGGGGAGATCGTTGGCCACTGCCTGCGGCATCTCCGGATGCCGCAGGGTCCGGGTCGAAAGATCGCAGACAAACCGTTCTTCGGTGTGACTCAGCCGAGCCGGACGAAAATGGTCGCCGTCGCAGCATGCGAGGATCGCATCAGGGCGCCATCCCTCGACCAGGGCCAAACTGGCTAAGACGCGGCTGCGGGCTTCGGTCGCAACCCCATGTTTGGCGATCCACCAGTCGAGCGCCGCTCTATGCCGCAGCACAGCATAAACATGGCCGGCGATCTGCGCCCGGTCCTTCGAGCCGATGTAGCGCCGCCGACGGAAATAATCGGCTGCGATGTCGTCGGCCGGGCGATCTCCCGCGTTGATAGCAGCGAGAATATCGATCGCGGCGGCGACCTGCGCTCCCGGGGTCAATCTGTTGCCCCTCTCCCGCACCGCGCAGGGCTGTCCGGGGAACTGAACTCGATTGCACGGCTGGCATCGCGCTCAACCCAAATAAAATTCCATCCGGACAAGAGTCCCTCTCCGCCCTTCAGGGGGGAGAGGGAGGGGCCCGACCCGCAGGGTTGGGAGGGTGAGGTGGGCGGCGCCACAAACCGGCTCGTCGGCCCCCCTCACCCTTCCCTCTCCCCCCGGCCCGCGGGGGGAGAGGGTAAAGGACGCGTCGTCAAAGCCACGCTTCGGCGGCAAATCTTCGAATAGCCGGTCCTTACACTTTCCCCGGACAGCCTTGCGCGCCGCGGGAGAGGGTGCCGAGCGGAGCGAGGCGGGTGAGGGCCCTCACCCTCCCAGCCCTTCGGGCCGGGCCCCTCCCTCTCCCGCGGTGCGGGAGAGGGGCTCACTCGCGGCGGGTCGGGAGATCTGTTCAACGGTCCTGCGGGTAGTTGGGGGCTTCGCGAGTGACGGCGACGTCGTGCACATGACTTTCGCGCAACCCCGCTCCGGTGATACGCACGAAGGCGCAGTTTTTCTGCATCTCGCGGATCGTGCGGTTGCCGGTGTAGCCCATCGCCGCCCGCAATCCGCCGATCAGCTGGTGGACGATGTTGCCGACCGGTCCCTTGTGCGGCACCCGCCCTTCGACACCCTCCGGCACGAGCTTCAACGTACTCGTCACCTCCTGCTGGAAGTACCGGTCGGCGGAGCCGCGCGCCATCGCCCCGATCGAGCCCATCCCGCGGTAATATTTGTAGCTGCGGCCCTGATAGAGAAAGACCTCGCCCGGGCTCTCGTCGGTACCGGCGAACAATGAGCCGAGCATCGCGCAATCCGCCCCGGCGGCGATCGCCTTCGCGAGGTCGCCGGAAAATTTGATGCCGCCGTCCGAAATCACCGGGACCCCGGTCTTGCGGCATTCCGCGACCGTATCGACGATCGCGGTAAATTGCGGGACACCGACGCCCGCGACCATGCGGGTCGTGCAGATCGAACCCGGACCGATGCCGACCTTGATCGCGTCCGCCCCCGCCTCGACCAAGGCCCGCGCGCCTTCCGCCGTGGCGACATTGCCGGCGATGACCTGCGTATAGTTCGACAGCCGGCGAACGTCGCGCAACGTGCGCAATACCCGGTCTGAATGACCGTGCGCAGTGTCGACGACCAAGACGTCGAGACCGGCGGCGAACAGCGCTTCGGCACGCTCGATGCCTTCGCTGCCGGTACCTGTCGCCGCAGCCACGCGGAGACGGCCATGCTCGTCCTTGCAGGCCGTCGGATAGCGCTGCGCCTTCTCGATGTCCTTGACGGTTATCAGACCGACACATCGATAGAGTTCGTCGACGACGAGCAGCTTTTCGATGCGATGCTGGTGCAACAGTCGTTTTGCATCTTCGCGCGCGACATTCTCGCGCACTGTGACAAGCCCGTCCCTGGTCATCAGCTCGGCGACGGGCTGGCGCGGGTCGTCGGCGAATCGCACGTCGCGGTTGGTCAGAATGCCGGCAAGACGACCGGACCCACGCTCGACGACCGGGATGCCGGAGATCTTATGGTCGGCCATCAGCCGCAACGCGTCGGCCAAGGTCTCGTCGGGGTGGATCGTGACCGGGTTCACGACCATACCGGCCTCGAATTTCTTGACCTTGCGGACTTCGTCGGCCTGTTGATCGACGCCCATGTTGCGGTGGATGACGCCAATTCCGCCGGTTTGCGCCATTGCGATCGCAAGCGCGCTTTCGGTCACCGTATCCATCGCCGCCGACACCAGCGGGATGCCGAGCTCGATCTCGCGGGTGAGGCGGGTCCGAGTATCCGTCTCCCCGGGCATGATCTCGGACGCCGCCGGGACGAGCATCACGTCGTCAAAGGTCAGAGCTTGCCGAATTTCCATCGGCGCCTCCTTTCCGATGGCGACGCACTATACACCACCACGCCGCCGCAAGAAGAAATAGGCGCCGGCCCGTCCGGCCCGCGCCTATCACGAAGATGGTCATCCCGCCCCTTCTCGGCGAGACGCAAGAGAGCCGATTATGGTGTAGGGCTCGAGAGCCCGCGTCTGCGGCTAACGCGGGCGCCCCGAAATGCGGCTAGGCCTTCTGCCCGACCAGCGCGAACATCGCGCCCTGCGGGTCCTTGCCCTGGATGATCCAGCTGCCGCCCGGCACCTGCATGGGGCCGTTGAGAATCTGGCCCCCACCGGACTTCACGCGGTCGACTGCCGCGTCGATATCGGCGACGTTGATATAGTAGAGCCAGTTGGGGACCGGCACCATCGGCGGCTTGTTCATCATCCCGCCGACCCCTTGCCCGCCGACCGAGAAGATCTGGTACGTGCCCATTGCACCCATATCCATAGCGTCGGCCTTCTGCCAGCCGAACAGCTCGCTATAGAAGGCGAAGGCCTTCTGCCAGTCGGCGGCCGACAGCTCGTGCCAGCCGACGCGGCCCGGCGCATTGGGCTCGGGAAGCGGCGCGTCGCAAGTATTCGGGGAGTGGAACAGCGCGAACACCGCACTTTGCGGATCGGCAACGACCGAAAAACGGCCGACATTTGGAATGTCCGTTGGCGGAACATGCACGGCGCCGCCGAGGCGCTTGATCCGTTCGGCGGTGGCGTCAACGTCATCCACCGCGACATACCCGATCCAGCTCGGCGGCGCGCCCATTTTTCGGGCGTCCTCCGGCTGCGCCATCAGCCCGCCGACCGGCGTCTCTCCGGTGGTGAACATCGTGTAGGCCATGCCGGGCACCGATGCGTCCTGGGTGCCCCAGCCGACCACTTTGGTATAGAATGCCTTCGCCGCCTCCGTATCGCTCGCCATCAGCTCGTACCAAACAAAACGGCCCCGTTGATCAGCCATGTCTGCGTCTCCAATAGAAGTTGTTTCGAACTAAAATGCAGCCTTCCCGTCGAGTTAGGTTGATATCAACACTTTTAGCGGCTCGTCAACGATTATCGGTTCTTTTCATTGACCCCAGGACAATGGCTCGCGAACTCAGATTCGGATCGCCATTTTCGCAAGATGAAGGTAAGGGAGGTTTTGCGGTTGCTCTATGACGACGGCTGGTATCTGGTCGCCACCAAGGGAAGTCATCGTCAATTCAAGCATCCGACGAAATCTGGCCGGGTCACGGTTGCCGGCAAGCCCGGCGATAATCTAGCCGCCGGAACTCTCGGCAGCATTCTGAAACAGGCCGGTCTCAAGCAGTGAGGAACGCATGCGGTATGCCGTAGTTATAGAAAAGGCCGAGAACAATTATTCAGCTTACGTACCCGATCTCCCCGGATGCATCGCTACAGGCGCGACGGTTGAGGAAGCGGAGCAACTAATCCGAGAAGCCATAGAATTGCATCTGACGGGTTTACGCGAAGACGGCCTGCCAATTCCGCAACCGTCCAGTCAGGTCGAATATGTCGAGGTGTCAGCGTAGCGCTAGGCATCGCCAGTCAGCTTGAGCCGGTGCGGCCGAACAGCGCGGCGCGGGTTTGGGCGAAGTCTTCGACGGCGTCGCCGAGCTTGTCGTGGTCGGCCTCGTGGAGGGCGATTGATAGGGCGAACATGCCGCGCTTGGCGAACCAGATGCCGCGCGCGACCAGGTCGAAATAAAAGAGGTCGCGCAGCGGGGTATTCCCGCGCTCGGCATCCTCGGACGATCGGACCGGCCGGTCGGTCATGTGCACTGCGATCATCGAGCCGAGCCCGGTGAACTGCATTGCGAGCCCGTGCCGGAGCGCCAAAGTGTTGAGCCGCTCGCGCAGGCGATCCCCCGCGGCATTGAGCGTGCGGGCGCGCTCGGGCGTGTAGATCTCGGTCAGCCCAACGAGCCCGGCATTCATCGTCAGCACATTGTTGTTGAAGGTGCCGGCGTGCTGGAACGCGTCCGACCGGCGCGGGTCGAAACGCTCCATCAGATCGGCGCGCCCACCAAAAGCGCCAAAGCTCATGCCGCCGCCGACATATTTTCCCAATGTCGTCAAGTCGGGCAGGATGCCGTGCGCCTCCTGCAAGCCACCTGGCGCCAGGCGCGAGGTCATCACCTCGTCGAAGATCAGCAGCGCCCCGGTTTCGCTCGCCAATCCGCGCAATCCCGCGAGAAACGATGGGTCCGCCGGTATGCAGCCGGTAGTGCCCTGCATCGGCTCGATCAGGATCGCGGCGAGCTGACTGCGATGCGGCTGCACCAGCTCTTCGACCGCCGCGAGGTCATTGTACTTTCCGAGAAGGTAATCGAACGGTGCATTGAGCGCACTGCCACGGCCGCGAAAATAGAAAACTCCGCCGTGGTAACCTCCACTGAATACCAGAACCTTGGGTCGACCGGTGATCGCCCGCGCCGCGCTGACCGCCATCAGATTGGCCTCGGTGCCGGAATTGGTGAAGCGCACCAGCTCGATCGACGGGAACCGCGCGCAGATCGCCGCGGCAAACCGCGCTTCGAGGGCGTTATGTGCCCCGAAATTGAGCCCTTGATCGAGCGCGGCCTCGATCGCGTTGCGAATCCCAGGATGCGAATGGCCGAAGATGCCGGCGGTGAACTCACTGAGGAAATCGACATACTCGTGCCCGTCGATGTCCCACAGTCGCGCCCCCTCGCCGCGCGACATCGTCAGCGGAAACGGATCGACATGGATCGCCGAGCGGGTGTTGCCGCCGGGCATCGCAGCGCAGGCTTCGCGATGCTGCGCAAGGCTCTTCGGGTTGCGCTCGCGGTAGAGGCCTTCGGCCTCGGCGAGCGCCGCCCCGATATCGATGTTAGCCCGGGTAGGCACGGCGGCCGTGGTCGCGCAGCCACAGGCGTACGAGATGTCGTCTGCGGCCGGGGTCCGGGTCATCGATGAAGGCAGTGCGGCTGTGGCCCAGCGCCCGGTTGTCGACGAACTGGATCTGCCCGGGCTCGAGGTCAAAATCGACCGACAGTTCGTCTTCCTCGAAGATGTCGAGCATTGCCGCAATCGCGGCCTCGCCGTCGCGGTCCATCGGCTCGCCGCGCAACACGTATCCGCCGCCGATCTGGTGGGCGCTGAATCGCGCCTTCAATTCCCCGGCATTCTCGAATACCGGCGCGGAAAATATCGGGCTCTCGCCCGGCCGAAATTCGCGTTGGCGGTCGAACCAGAACTCCCGGTAGAGCCGCTCCAGCCGGTCCGGATGGCGCTCCCGCACGGCATTGTGGACGGTATGAAAGCTGATGACCCGGCTGTGCCCGCCGCTTTGCGCCTGGCGCAGGCACAGCAGACCGACATAGTCGGGCGGCCTGTCGTTATAGGCGTTGTCGTTGTGGAAGCGGATCTCGATGTTGGTTTTGTCCGGGCGGACACCAGAGCCGGGAAGCGCCTGTTGCCCGGTGTCGAGAACATCGTAGATCATCGTGCCGTCGAGCTTTTGCGCCACCGGGCGCGACACCATGCTCGACAGTAGCCAATAGATCGCCGTGGCCTCCGCTGCGTCCATTTCGGCCATCGGCAAGCGGTCGACGATCGCGAAGCGCCGGCCGTGATCGAGCATCTCGCGGACTCGCGCCATCTCCCGCCGACACATCGGCATCGCGAAATCCCCGGGGGCGCGCAGGATCGTCGGCAACGGATAAGCCCTGATTTCGTCGGCTGCCCGGCGGATCTCGTCGAGACAGGCGGCAGAGAGATCGATCCGGTACTCCGCGGGACGGACGTTCTTGCGCGTCCAGACGCTCGGCTCCTCGATGGGCATGTCGATTGGCGTCATTTCAGTCAGCCGTGTGTGTGGATCGGATCGATCCAGCGCACCTCCTGCGGACGCTCGACCGGCTCGATATCGAGGTTGACGACGACCGCCTCGTTGTCGCTGCGCACCAATACGCATTCGAGTGTCTCGTCGGTCGAGGCGTTGATCTCCTGGTGCGGCACATAGGGCGGCACAAAGATGAAATCGCCGGGACCGGCTTCAGCGACGTATTCCAATTGCTCGCCCCAGCGCATCCGCGCCCGGCCTTTGAGGACATAGATCACGCTCTCGAGGTGCCCGTGGTGATGTGCCCCGGTCTTGGCGTTGGGGTGGATCTTGACCGTGCCGGCCCAGATCTTTTGCGCCCCGACTCGGGCCAGATTGATCGCAGCGGCCCGGTCCATGCCGGGTGTCTGCGCGGTGTTGGGGTCGAGCTGGTCGCCCGGGATCACCTTGACCCCGTGCGTCTTCCAATCGATCGGCTCGTGCCGCTGCTGTTCGCTCATCTCGGTTCGCCTGTCCGTTTTGCGCCTGATCCTGATATGGTCTTGTCGCAGCGGAAAAGGAGGCTGCTCACAGTACTCGACCTTACCAACCACGACCATAAAACCCAACCTTCGGTATAGGCCGAATTAGGCCACCGATGAATTGTCGGTCCACGTGACCTTCATCCGTGGCGCGCCGCGCTTGAGAAGCCGAGCGACCGCCAAAACGGCGCGCACGCGGTAAAATTCGATCGTATAATCTTCAGAGTCATCGGGCGGGATCACGTCCACGGCAGTCAGTTCGATGAGGTCGCCCGCCAGAAAATGCGCAGTCACAGCCACGTGTTCGATGTTTTCCATCGTCCCAAATCTCCAAGCCAAAAAACAGTTCCGATTCTATAATACGAACCTCGGGGGTCGCCTTTTGTTAATTCTGTCGGCCACCATCAATAACGGTGAACCGACCTCAAAACCGGCCACTACCCAACCTTCCTATCCCGCGTCACCAGAACTCGGCGGAAGCGGTTCTCCCTCACGGGCCGAGAAAGGCCTATATAAGACGCGATCTAGGCCGAGCGGGCGCTGGACGGTTGTGTCAGAGGCGAAGATGAGGAACCGGATCAGCGACGCCGCCCTGCGGTTGGCGCTGGCCGAACTCGACCGGAAGCTTCACGCGAGGTTTGGGCGCGGATACCGTCGGCTCATCCTGTTCGGGAGCCGGGCAAGAGGTGACAACCGCCCCGATAGTGATGCGGATGTGGCAGTGGTGATGCACGAGCACATCGCAGATCGATGGGCCTTGAAGCGCGCGATCATCCAGGAAACATACCCAATCCTGTTGAAGACCGGGCTCTATATTCAGGTTTGGCCGCTGGCCGAGGCTGAACTCGAGAACCCAGATGAATCGTCGAACCCGACGCTCCTCCGGAATGTTGTCCGGCAGGGTATCACGCTGTGACGGCGTTGGAGTTGCTGAGAAAGGCGGATACCGCCCTCGCCTCGGCCAAGAGGGAGCTCAATGCCGGCGACCTCGATGGCGCTGCCAATAGGCTCTACTATGCTATGTTCCACGCTGCGAGAGCAGCTTTGCTGAGCATCGGGAGGCCAGCAGAGGGAAGGCATGGGACAATCATTGCTCAATTCGGTCTGAATTTCTGTAAGGATGGCCCTCTACCGACGGAGCTTGGGCGCGCTATGAACGAGGCGCAGGAACTCAGGGTCGAGGGCGACTATGGTGCAGGAACCCCCGTCGCGTCGGAGGTAGCAGCCTACGTCCTAAAGGCCGAGCAGTTCGTCACAGCGGTCAGGGGTATTGTGTCGGGTGCCGTATCGCGTTCCGCTCGCTGAGGCTTCGCAGCCAGCCGTCGGCCCGTGCCCGGCGGCCCCAGGTACATCCGGGGTTCCGGCATATATCCATCTTCCCCGCGGCTTTGATGCGTAGAGGGGGGAGTTTGCGATGAAGCTCGCCGTCCCCGATCTGTTCTCGAATTCCTATTTCCCCGCCGTGGCGGCGGTTGCGCTCGGGTTCTTCGAAGAGGAGGGGCTCGATGTCTCGCTGGAGCTGATCTTCCCTGTTGACGAGGCCTATCGCGCGATGCGCGACGGCAGGGTGGATTTCGTCGCCGGGTCGGCGCATTCGGCGCTCGCCGCCTTTCCCGAGTGGCAGGGCGCGAAGTTGCTCTGTGCCCAGGCGCAGGGCATGTACTGGTTTCTCGTGATGCGCGCCGATCTCGGCGCCGCACGCGGCGATATCGGCGCGGTCCGCGGTCGCCGCATCGGCGCCGCGCCTTGGGTCGAGATGGGTCTGAGGCGGCTGCTGATCGAGGCCGGGATCGACCTCAAGCGGGACGGCGTGGCGATCGCCCCGGTGCCGGGCGCCTCGGGAAAGACCGTGAATTTCGGGCTGACCGCCGCCAAGGCGCTCGAAGACGGCAAGATCGACGGGTTCTGGGCCAACGGCATGGGCACCGAAGTCGCGGTGCGCCGCGGCGTCGGCACTATCGTCCTCGATGTGCGCCGCGGCGACGGGCCAAAACCCTGCTTCAATTACACGATGGCCTCGGTGGCGACGACCGACCGGCTGATCGAAGGCTCTCCGGAAGTGGCGGCGGCCGCGATCCGCGCAATCGTCAAGACCCAGGCGGCGCTCCGAGCCGACCCGGAACGCGCCACCGAGGTCGGCCGCAAGCTCTTTCCCCCCGCCGAGGCAGCGCTGATCGCCGAGCTGATTCGCCGCGATCTGCCATTCTACGACGCCGCGATCTCGCCGGAGTTCGTCGCCGGCATGAACCAATTCGCCCGCGACCTCGGCATCCTGCACGGCGAGGCTCCCTATGACCGGGTCGTCGCGACCCGGTTCGCGCCGCTGTGGCACGGCTGATAAGAGTGCTCGGAGGCTGAGCACGCTCAGTTGCCGAGCAGCCGCTGAAGGAGCTGAATAAGCGAGACGCAGGCCGTCTTTGCTAATATAGCAACACTCCCAACCATTGCGGTGCGTAGCGTCAACACTATCCCGAGAGCCGCGAGCCCCCGCTACCCTTGGCCTCTGAAATGGCTCTTTCTCAGCCTAAAATCATACTCCATTACCATTGGCATGGTTCGGACTCCCACTGCCGGCGGCGAGCAATCCCGTTGTTGTTTGCCTTATATCCAATTTAATTAATTTGTCAATAGATATTAATTTCTTATCGGACCCGAAAGCCGGTGAGACCCAGCTTTGGGTCGAATACCGGTGCTGCATTTTCAACTCGCAAACCTGCGATTTATGCGTGCGTTCGGTCCCCAACGTGCGGTTTTATGGGTGGGTTAATGATGCTTAACCGGCTCAAGCCGGAGATCACGAAATCCAAGGCGTCGCGGCCATCATCATCCGGGGGAAAATCGAATGCGATCAAGGGGGAAATCACGCGTCCTTTGCTGCGCCGTGCTTGTCACCGGCGTTATTCTATCGAACAAGTCGTCGTTTGGCGCCAATTGCGCGCTCTACGTGCGCGCCGAAACCGGCGTCGCTCTTTACGGCGCCGCCGGCGGATGGTGGAACGAGGCAGAAGGGCGTTACGCGCGCGGACAGGCGCCGGCGGTCGGCGCGATCCTTGTCTTCAAGAGAACTGGGCATATGCGCTCCGGTCACGTCGCGCTCGTCACGAAAGTCGTCAGTACGCACGAGATCCTCGTCGACCACGCAAACTGGTACCACGGCACGGTCAACCGCGGCACGTCGGTGATCGACACCTCGTCAAACCATGATTGGACGATGGTCGCGGTCATGGAACTGCGCTCCGGCAAACACGGGCGCGACAACCCGACCTTCGGCTTCATATACCCGCAAGCCGGCCTGCGGGATATCGTCGACTCGCCGGTATCACCGGCCAGCCTTTTTCATCTGGCCTCTGCCAAACACAGCACATCGGCCGCGCCAGCGCGGAAAGAGGGCTGGACGACACACCACACAGATGCCGCTTTTGCCGTGCCTACGCGGCGTGCCGAGACCGATCGCCCCGTCGATTGACAGCTGCGTCGCGAACGGGCCTATGCTGGCGGGATTGCCGCCTGCGAGAGGAAGCCATGCCGTCGCGCAATACCGATCCGGCGCTGCTGCCGGCCCAAGTCGTGTCGGACGAGATTGGCGCCGGCCGGCTCTCGCCGGTCGATCTCGTCGAGGCCTCGCTCAAACGGATCGAGGCGGCGGACGGAAAGCTCCACGCCTTTGTGGAGGTATACGACAAGGAGGCGCGGCTCGCCGCCGAGGCGGCGGACAAGGCGATCCGCTCGGGGCATCGGGTCGGGCCTCTGCACGGCATCCCGATTGCGCTCAAAGACCTGATCGAAATCGAAGGGCGGGTCACGACCGGTGGCTCGCAGGTCTGGCGCGAGCGGCGCTCCGCGTATACGGCGACCTTGGCGCAAAAGCTGATCGCAGCCGGGCTGATCGTGATCGGCAAGACGCACACGGTCGAGTTTGCGATGGGCGGCTGGGGGACCAACCAGCACCGGGGCACGCCGTGGAACCCGTGGGACCCCGAGGTCGCGCGCACGCCCGGCGGGTCGAGCAGCGGCTCGGGAGTGGCGGTCGCCGCCGGGTTTGCGCCGTGGGCGATCGGCACCGACACCGGCGGCTCGGTGCGGCTGCCGGCATCGTGGTGCGGCCTCACCGGATTGAAGACGACGATCGGCCGCGTCAGCACTTATGGCATCCTCCCGCTCGCCCCGACCCTCGACACGCCCGGGCCGATGGCCCGCTCAGTTATTGACACAGCCCTCCTTTATAATGTCATGCAGGGCTCGGACCCGCTCGACCCGCGCACCCGCGGCGTCATACCCGACGACCCGATGCCGGCAATTAAGCGCGGAGTACGCGGATTGCGGCTCGCCCGGATGCCCGATGCGGAACGCAATGGCGTGGCGGCTGAGGTGCTCGCCGCCTACGATGCCTCGGTCGATGCCCTGGCGCGGCTCGGCGCCGAGATCGTCAGCGTAAAGCTGCCCCGCCGGTTCGCCGATTTTACCGACCTGACCGGGCGGATCATCGGCGCCGAAGGCTACTTCCTCGTCGGCCACCTGGTCGACGACATGACCCTGCCGATCGACGATGCGGTAAGACCCCGTATCGCCTCGGGGAAAGGCGTCTCGGCGCGCGATTACCTGCGAGCGCTCACCGAGCGCGACGCAGCGAAACGGGATTTCGCAGCAGCGCTCGCCGACGTGGACGCGTTGCTGACCCCAACGACGCAGACCGCCGCGATACCGGTGGACCAGGTTGACCAAGCTTCCACCCCGGCACATTTCACGCGGTTCGTGAATGCGCTGGAGCTGTGCGCGCTGGCATTGCCCAACGGGTTCACCGCGACGGGGCTGCCATTATCGCTGCAGATCGTCTGCCGCGGTTATGACGAGGCGACCGCCCTGCGCATCGGTCAGGCCTACCAAGAGGCCACCGACTGGCACGAACGGCGCCCGGCCGGCATCGCCTCGTAGCAGAAACAGCCAGCGATGCGATGCCAACTCGAACTCGGGGGCAAAGCCGCTCTGCGCCCTTCAGGGGGAGAGGGAGTGACCCGGCGCTCGAAAGGCAGCTGCCATACGCCGGACGCGCGCTGCTTCACTTTCCAGAAGGCGTCGATATGCCTGTGGAGATGATCGGCTGGATCGCGCCGCGGGTCTCCTCGGAGCTGATCCCGCCGTCCGGACCTCCTTTTGATGCCAATGTGATTGCCGAGACGGCGCGCATTCACGAGCGGGCCGGCTTCGACCGTGTGCTGATCGGCTACTTCTCGGACGCGCCCGACGGGTTCCTGGTTGGGGCGCACGCCGCTTCCGTGACCGAGCGGCTGAGATTCCTCTTGGCGCATCGACCAGGATTCGTCGCGCCGCCGGTCGCCGCGCGCAAGCTGGCGACATTGGACCAGCTGAGCGACGGCCGTCTGGCGGCGCACATCATTGCCGGCGGCAGCGACGCCGATCAGGCCAAAGACGGCGACTGGACGGACCATGAGACCCGCTACCGCCGCGCCGCAGAGTACCTCTCCCTGTTGCGCCGAACCTGGACCGAGCCGGTGCCGTTCGACCACGCGGGTGAGTTCTATCGGACCCGAGGCACTTATTCGGAAATCCGCTGCCGGCAGCAGCCGCACATCCCGATCTACGGCGGCGGCGGCTCGGACGCAGCGATCCGGGCGTTGGCTCCGAATGTCGATGTCTTCATGTTGTGGGGCGAGCCGCTGAAGAACACGGCGCAGTTCATGGATCGCGTCCGACGGGAGGCGGCGCTCTCCGGCCGCAACCCGACCTTCAGCCTCTCGACGCGCCCGATCTTGGCGGCAACGGAGGGCGCAGCATGGGACCGGGCGAGAGCCGTCCTCGACCGGGTGCTGCTCAATCGCGGCGGCGCCCCAGCACCAAAGCGCCAGAACGTCGGCTCCAAACGCCTTCTGCGGGCCGCCGCAGAGGCCGAGGTGCACGACACCTGTTTGTGGACCTCCCTCGCCGCCGCGACGGGCGCTCAGGGAAATTCGACGGCGCTCGTCGGCACCCCCGAAACGGTCGCCAAGGCACTGCTCGAATACTATAAGCTGGGCGCCACCAGCCTCCTGATCCGAGGCTACGATCCCCGGCCGGATGCTATTCAGTACGGCGAGGAGCTGATCCCGCGGGTCCGAGAACTGGTGGCGGAGGATGACACAGCGAGCGGCGCGTAATCCGCCACGCAAACCAATCGAGCGAACAGGCGGATGGCGCTACACTTATCCAAACGCGAGGATGACGATCATGAGCAATGACAAGATGATGGCGCAAATGTCTGGGAAGGGCGGCTTTATCGCCGCGCTCGACCAGAGCGGTGGATCGACACCTGGCGCCCTGCGCCTCTACGGCATTCTGGACAATGCCTATAGCGGCGACGCCGAGATGTTCAGGCTGATGCACGAGATGCGCGTGCGCATCATGACCGCGCCGGCCTTCACCGGCGCGAAGGTCATCGGGACGATCCTTTTTGAAGGGACGATGGACGGTGAGGTCGGAGGAAAACCCACCCCCTCGTTCCTGTGGGAAGAAAGGGGCGTTGTCCCTTTTGTGAAGGTCGACAAGGGACTCGAGGCTGAGAAAGACGGCGTCCAGCTGATGCGGCCGATGCCGGAACTCGATGCGCTTCTGACGCGGGCGGTGAAGCTCGGTGTGTTCGGCACCAAGATGCGCTCGGTCATCAACCTGGCCTCCAACGACGGCATCGCTGCAATTGCGGCCCAGCAATTCGAGGTGGGCGCACGGATCGCCGAGCATGGGCTGATGCCGATCCTCGAGCCGGAAGTCTCGATCAAGAGCCCGGACAAGCCCGGTGCAGAGGCTATTCTGCTCGCCGAACTGACGAAGAACCTCGACGCCGCGCCGAATGGCCCCCGCGTCATGTTCAAGCTGACGCTCCCGGATGTTCCCGATCTCTACTTGCCGCTGACGAAACACCGGCGCGTGGCCAGGATCGTGGCGCTCTCCGGCGGCTATACGAGAGCCGTCGCCTGCCAGCGCCTCGCCGCCAATCACGGCATGATCGCGAGCTTTTCGCGTGCCCTCGTCGAAGAGCTCAGGCACTCGATGAGCGATGCCGAATTCGAGGCGGCCTTGGCAAAATCGATCGACGAGATCTACCAAGCCTCGACCCAGAAGGTCTGACGCCCGCGGAAAGACCCTCACCCGCCTCGCTGCGCTCGCCACCCTCTCCCGCGCTGCGGGAGAGGGGCTAAAGCGTACTCAACTAAAAGCTCCTCTCCCGCACTGCGGGAGAGGGAGGACCAAGCCCGAAGGGCTTGGTGGGTGAGGGGTAGAAGTTGGGATCATTTTCTCGGGAGGGTTGCTGAGCGCTGTCTTAGAACTCCATATCGAGTTCTTCGAGCTCTTCGGGTTCGAGCATCGCGCTCGAGCACCATGCGACCATGTCCGGCAGCGCCATGATGCGTTCGCAATAGTCGGCGCATGGCCGGTCGAGCTTCACGTCATAGGTCAAAAAGCGTGTGACGACAGGCGCGTACATCGCGTCGGCCATCGTCAATTTCCCGAACAGATAGGGACCGTGGTGGGCCGCGAAACACTCGCGCCAGATCGTCGTTATGCGATCGATGTCCGCCTGCGCTCCGGACCATATCTTGAAGCCGGGGCGGTGGGCTTTGAGGTTCATCGGCAGCGCCGACCGCAGATTGGTGAACCCCGAATGCATTTCCCCGCAGATCGAGCGGCAGCGGGCGCGGGCGGCGCGTTCCGCCGGCAGCAGCCCCGCCTTCGGCTTCACTTCGTTGAGATACTCGGCGATCGCCAGGGTGTCCCAGATCCTGACGCCCTTGTGGGTCAGGCAAGGGACGAGGATCGACGGTGAGAGCAGCAGCAACTCGGCACGGTTCGCCGGATCGTCGGCCGCCACGACCTGTTCGACGAAATCCAGGCCTGCCATCCTGCATAACAGCCAGCCGCGCAGCGACCAGGAGGAATAGTTCTTGCTGCTGATCGTGAGAACGGTCCCGGTCATCCGCGCATCCTCCTTCACCCCGCGGGCATGCAGCCCCCATGCCAGCAACAATGCCAATCTGGGACCCCTCGCAGCCGGTCGGTGACACCCAACCATCTATCAAAACTTTCAGGCCGTCGTATCGCTCCCGGTGCAATCCGACGGACTGCGCTCTTTACCGTCGAAGGCGAGCGCGACGATATTTGCGGCGTCGGCCAGACATTGGCTGCGCAAGAATTGTGCAGCGGCATCAGGCCCTACATTGAAGCGTCCGGTTCGAGAGACCATTGGCGGCCAGGTCGACCCCAGCGAGAAATTGCGGCGCAATGATCAAGCTCTCCGCACCTAGCCCTCCGGCGGCAGCCTGGGCCTTCAAGGCCGCGCGGTAATAGGCATCGGCGTTGCGCAAACGCCCATGCAGCACCACGACAGCGCGGCGTACACCGGACAGCGGCGCCGACCAATCACCGGAAACGAAAAGCGGCAGTTCGCCGTTTTCAACCTCGATACGGCGGTCGGCGACGACCCTGACCGGGCGGCGGTACGATGCATCCTCGTCAGCCGCGCAGCCGGGCGATATGCCAAGACCGCAGAATAACGCCGCGACAGCGAGCAACAGCAGCGGTCCGCGGCGACGCGAGCGCCGGTGCCCGCTCATGCTGCGGCGCGCTAGCGCAGGCGCGCGCCCGGGTCCATTCCCAGATAGACCCGGCCGCCGATCGGGTACCATTCCGGCGCGAGCGTGACCGTCTGGCCGACAGTGTGCAGGTCGCGCCAGCACTCGGCGAGGCGGCTGTCGCGCTTGAATGACGTGCTGCCGCCGTGCCGGTACATCAAATCCATCGCCTCGCGCGCGCAGTCGGCGGCGTAGACCGCGGCCAGCCGGCAGCGGGCGCGCTGTTCGAGGGTGGTCTCCTTGCCCGAAGCGACCGTGTTCCACAGCTCGGTGATCATCGTGCTGCGGTAGGCGCGCCCGGCGTTGAGGATCGCATCGGCCCGCCCGACAGCATCCTGTACCTGCGGGTTGTCACAAAGCAACCCGACGGGGCGGCCGCGCGGCTGCTTGCCGCCCGCAAGCTCGATCAGCGCATTGATGCCGGCCCGCGCGATGCCGGTAATGACCGCGCTGTGGTGCGGCCCGACCCAGCACTGGACCGGCAGCTGATAGGTGACGCCCGGCCAGCGCGACCATTGGTTCTCGAGGGGAATGCCGACTTGCGGCATCGTCCGCCGCTCCGGCAGGAACACGTCCTCGACCGTCCAGTCGAAGCTGCCGGTGCCGCGCAGCCCGGTGACGTCCCAGCTCCCCGGCACGATCTCCGCTTCCCGGCGCGCAAACACGCCGCGCCAGTAGAGCGAGCCGCCTTCCGGGTGCCGGCGCGGCTCGCCGTCATCGCCGAGCACCTGGAAGCTTCCGAGCATCCAGCTCGCCTCCTGACAACCGGTGCCGAACTGCCATCTGCCGGTGACCCGGTAGCCACCCTCGACCGACACCGCCTGCCCGCCGCCCGGCACCGCAGTGCCGGCAATGATGGTGGCGGCGCGCTCACCGTAAATCTCTTGCACTCCGTCGTCCGGCAAGCCGAGCGTCACGAGCTGGCCCACGCCGCCATTGCCGAGGTTCCAGCCGACCGAGCCGGCGCCCTCGGCCAGCAACTCCACAGCACGCAGGTAGGTCAGCGGGTCGACCTGCAGGCCGCCCAACTCGCGCGGGATGACCATCCGGTACAAGCCGGCGGCACGCAACTGCTCGACCACCGCTTTCGGCAGGCGCTGCTCGCGCTCGATCTCCTCGCGATAATCGCGGAGCATGGGCTGCAGCGCCGCCGCAGCCTGCACCAGGGGTTGCACCTCGACATCTACCGGCAAGCGCGCCTCTTCGGCCATCATGTAAATTCCCTTCATGCCACGGCGCCTTCAACCGAATTGCGGCCAGCCGCGACACTGGTAGGCGCCGTCCCAGAACAGCCATTCATACTGGCAGGCGCGGATAAAGGCCGCCAGCATCTTGCCGCGGGTCGCCGGGGTCTCGGCATCGGCCGCCCGATCGGTTATCGCGATGACCGTGCGTACCGCCTCGCCAAAGCGCTCGTCGGCGTAGGTGTCGATCCACGCCTTATACGGGTTCTGCGGTGCTGCCGTGCGGGCAATTGCGCAGCCGACATCCCAATAGATCCAGAAGCACGGCAATAACGCCGCGACCAATACTTCCCAAGGTTCATGGTAGGCCGCTGCGATCAGATAACTGGTATAGGCAAGACAGTCCGGCGACGGCTCGGCATCGGCTATGGAGACCGGATCGACGTCAAAGTCCCGCAAATAGCGGCCGTGCAATGCCTGCTCGACGGCGATCGCCCCTAGAGCGGATTGCGCGAAGGACTGCATTGTCGCGGTATCCGGGGCTTTGGCCGCCGAGATCGCGAGTGCGCGGGAGAATTGTCCGAGATAGATCGCGTCTTGCGTGATGTAGGTCTGGAACCGGTCGCGACTCAGCGAGCCGGCGGCGAGCTCGGTGTTGAAAGGCAATCGATGGATCGCGTCTCGTAGGGCTGCGGTCCGCTTCCAGGCGTCATTCGAAAAGCCGCTCATCCTTCCTGTCTCCCGAGAGCTACCAGCACTTGGAATAATCGCAGCTGGTGCACTGGTCGCAGCCTTCGATGCGGATCAGCGCCGCCTCGCCGCATTTTGGACATTGCGCCATCCGGGGAGCGGCCGATCTCTGATCGGAAATCATCGGGCTCCCCGCGGCAATCTGCTGCTCGCTGATTGCGGGCCTGCGGCCCTTCGCCGGCAGGAAGCCGATCTCGATCATGTGGCGCTCTATGACGTCGCCGATCGCGGCCAGCAAAGAAGGCACGTATTTTCCATCCATCCAGGCGCCGCCGCGCGGGTCGAAGACGGCCTTCATCTCCTCGACGACAAACGAGACGTCGCCGCCGCGGCGGAACACCGCGCTGATCATGCGGGTCAGCGCGACCGTCCAGGCGTAATGCTCCATGTTCTTCGAGTTGATGAACACCTCGAAAGGCCGTCGGCGGCCGTCCTGGACGATGTCGTTCAACGTGATGTAGAGCGCGTGTTCGCTGTCCGGCCAGTTGAGCTTGTAGGTCTGGCCCGGCAATGCCTCCGGCCGGCTCAACGGCTGGGTCATGTAGACGACGCCGCCCGCCTCGAAGATGTCGGCCGGCTTCGGCGACGCTGCCGGCGCCGGAAGCGGCAGCTCGGGCTGTTGCGCCGCGCGCCGCACGGCGATAGCCGGGGCTGGGGAGGCCGGGTCCTTCGCTTCGAGCACCGCGCCGGTGACTTCATTCGGCCGGTAGGTCGTGCAGCCTTTGCAGCCGAGGGCGTAAGCCTGCAGATAGACGCCCTTGAAGCGCTCGAATGGAATCTCGGCCGGGACGTTGATCGTCTTCGAGATCGAGCTGTCGATGTGCTTCTGCACCGCGGCCTGCATGACGACGTGGTCTTCCGGTGTAAGCGCCTGCGCGTCGATGAAATAATCGGGCAGCGGCGCGTGCTCGCCTTTGACGCGGCGGAACAGCCGATAGGCGTAGTCGGTCACCTCCTCCTCACGGCGATTGCCGTCGGGCATCAGCACATTGCGCGTGTGGCGGAAGCTGAAGACCGGCTCGATGCCCGAGGAGACATTGTCGGCGAACAGCGAAATCGTGCCCGTCGGGGCAACCGAAGTAAGCAGCGCGTTGCGGATGCCGTGGTGCCCGATTTCAGTCCGCACCTCCTCGTCCAAGCCCTTCACTGTCTCGCCGGCTAGATACCGCTCGCGGTCGAAGAGCGGAAAGGCGCCCTTCTCCGCCGCGAGGGCACACGAAGCGAGGTAGGCCTCGCGCTGAATTGTGCTAAGCCAGCTCTCGGTCGCTGCGACCGCGGCCGCCGAACCGTAGCGCAGCCCGCACAGGATCAGCGCATCGGCGAGCCCCGTGACCCCGAGCCCGATACGGCGCTTCTGCCGTGCTTCCTCCTGCTGCTGAGCCAGCGGGAACTGCGAGATGTCGATGACATTGTCCATCATGCGGACGCAATCCGGCACCAGCCGGCGCAGCCGGTCGAGGTCGAGCCGCGCCTGCGCAGTGAACGGGCCTTCGATCAGGCTCGCCAGATTGATCGAGCCCAACAGGCACGCGCCGTAAGGCGGCAGCGGCTGCTCGCCGCACGGGTTGGTTGCGGTTATCTCTTCGCAGTAATGGAGGTTGTTGCGGCGGTTTATGCGGTCGATGAAAATTACGCCTGGCTCGGCATAGGCGTAGGTCGCGCGCATGATCTTGTCCCACAACTCGCGCGCCGGCAGCACCTTCCACGTGGTCTTAGCGCCATCGGGGCCGCCGAAGGACAGCTCCCACGGGGCATTTTCCTCGACCGCCTTCATCAGCGCGTCAGTCACCAGCACCGAAAGGTTGAACATGCGCAGCCGCCCCGCCTCGCGCTTTGCCTCGATGAAAGCCTCGATGTCGGGATGGTCGCAGCGCAAGGTCGCCATCATCGCGCCGCGGCGGTAGCCGGCGCTCATGATCGTGCGGCACATCGCGTCCCACACATCCATAAAGGAGAGCGGCCCCGAAGCGTCCGCGCCCACTCCCTTGACCGGCGCACCGCGCGGCCGCAGGGTCGAGAAGTCATAGCCGATGCCGCCGCCCTGCTGCATCGTCAGCGCTGCTTCGCGCAGATGCGCAAAGATCCCGCCCATGTCGTCGGGAATGGCCCCCATGACAAAGCAGTTGAACAGCGTCACCGAGCGGGCGCTGCCGGCGCCGGCGACGACGCGCCCCGCCGGGAGGAATTTGAAATCGGTCAACGCCGCATAAAACCGCTCGGCCCACAGTGCAGCATCGCGCTCTGTCGCGGCGAGCGCCGTCGCCACACGCCGCCAGGTATCCTCGATCGTTTTGTCGAGCATCTCCCCCGAGGGGCCTCTCAGGCGATACTTCATGTCCCAGATCTGCTGCGATATCGAGCCGACGAGCGCCATGGCCGAGACTTCCTCCTGTCGCCGGCAGTTTACCACAGTTCCGGATTCGTTCGGTGCGGACTTTCCGCCCGATCAAACTTGCCGGGTTCGCCAGCCGATTGCCTGCGGAGTGCCCCCACACACTTGAACAGATCGTCGAAGATTGGCTCCCGGAGCCTCAGACAGATCGTCATTCTGGGGTGCGGGCCTCGCCCGCGAGCCCGGAATCCACGAACACTGCCCGGAAGATGTAGGCAAAGCCGATGTTCATGGATTCCGGGCCTGTCCCTTCGGGACATCCCGGAATGACTTCTGAGTCTTAGGTCTCGAATCCAGTGTTTTCGCGCCCTCGCGAAGCAGCGCGGCGGTGGCGGTCTCGATCCGCCTTTCGAGTTCGGCCATCACGCGGGGGCGGGTTCGGCCGGGCGGAATCGGATCGAGAAATTCGAGGATGATGCGGCCGGGGCGCTTCACGAAGCTGCGCCGTCCCCAATAGAGGCCGGAATTGACCGCCGCCGGCACGAGCGGCAATGCCAATGCCTGATAGAGCGCGGCGGCCCCCGGCTGATAGGGCTTGCGCTCGCCTGGCGCAACCCGGGTTCCTTCCGGAAAAATGACGATCGGCCGCCCGGCGGCGGCGGGCGCGCGAGCCTTGGCCAACATCCGGCGCAGCGCCCCCGCCCCCGCCTTGCGGTCGATCGCGATGGAGCCGGCACGTGCCGCGTACCAGCCGTAAATCGGCAGCAGCAGCAATTCGCGCTTTAAGACCACTGCAGGATCGCCGAGCACGACTGGCACGACCAGCGCGTCCCAGGCGGATTGATGCTTCATCGCAATGATGCAGCCGCCCCGGGGGAGGCGGTCGAGCCCACGGACCTCGTAACCGAGCCCGACGATGAGCCTCAGCAACACCAAAACACTCGAGGCCCAGAACCGGCCGAACCGCATCGTCAGGGCGCGCGGCGTCAAGAGAAAGGGGAGCCCGAGCGCGCCGAGGATCGCTGTCCAGGCGAAGAAGGCGAGATTGAAGGTGAGCGCCCTTGCCCAGCTCATTTCTGCATCTCGGCGCTCGCCGGCTCGTCCGGCCTGCCGATCGTCGCCGGCGGGCGCCGCTCGATCAGCGGGCGGCCGAGCGCTCCCAGGTACTTGACATATTCATTAAACAGCAGCGCAGCCGTGCCGCGCCATGCCCACCAACGCTCCTGCTTGACCTGGTCGGGAAAGACGGGGTGAGCCACAATGTCGATCTCCGGCATTGCCCGGTCGAATTCGAGCAGACTGCGCGGCATGTGGTACCAGGCAGTGACCAAACGCAGGCTGCGGAAACCTTGACTGCGCATCCACTGTGCCGTCTCCTGCGCATTGCCGAAGGTGTTGTCGGCCTGATGGCCGAGCACGACGCAGCAGAGCGCCCAGTCCGGAGCATTGCCTGAAACGCCCAGCAGGTCGTCCAGATCGACCTGCTGGTTGACGCCGGAGACGAAGAGCTTGCGGCCCTTTCCCTCGCGGAGAAGATCAATGCCGCTTTGCAGTCGCAGGCTGCCGCCGGTCAGCACGACAATGGCATCGGTCGCCGCCGCCCGCGTGTCGGCCGCCGGTGGAGTCGCAAACCATAGCAGCCCGCCGAGCCATGACACGCAACAGGCTGCAGCCACCAGCATTACCGCCCGCAAGGCACCCCGCAGCAGTGTCATCGGCGGCCTTCGGTATGCGTGATCGAGAGCCGATTCCGCGTTCGACCGCAGCCTCTCTTCAGCCGTTCACCGCGCCGGAGATCAGTGGGCCGAAAAGACGCCATCGCTCACCGTCGAAACGACCCATCTGGATCTGCTTGATCGGCGCGAAATCGGTCGGGCTCGTATTGATCGTAATCCCGGGCAACAGCATCGGCACTCTGAAATCGTGCAGGTTTGCCGCCTCCTTCATGATGTTTTCGCGCGTCAGATCGTCACCGCATTGCTTGAGCACCTGAACGAAGGTCTGCGCAAAACAGGGGCCGACGACATTGCCGGCATCCGTCTTGTCGCCCTCGGGATAGTATTTGTCCATGAAGGCGACCCAATCTCTGAAGCCCTGATCGTCCTTCCACTGCGGGTCGGTCGGGTCCTTCAGATAGAAATCCGAAATGATGTCTTTCGACTTCTCCAAACCGGCCGGTTTCAAGGTGGCAGCGACCGAATTGCCGATGCTGCTGAGGATGTGGAGCGGCTTCCATTCGAGTTCCGCCGCCTTGCGGATCGACTGCGCCGCGAATTTCGGGATAGCCGTGTTGACGAACACGTCGCAGCCGGCCGATTTGATGCCGATGACTTGCGAGTCGACAGTGGGATCGGTCGTCTCATAGGATGCATCGAGCGACGAGCATCGATTTGGCCTTGTCGCCCAGACCGTCCCTGACGCCCTTCAGATAGTCCTTGCCAAAATCGTCGTTCTGATACAGCACCCCGATCTTGCCGTCCGGCTTGTGCTCGAGGATATAGGCGGCATAGGCGCGCGCCTTCGCTCTGATAATTCGGCTGCCAGCCGATCGTCCACGGGAAGTGCTTCGGGATCGTCCCATTTGGTCGCGCCGGTCGCGACAAACAGTTGCGGCACTTTCTTCTGGTTGAGGTAATGCTGGATCGCGCAGTTGGTCGGCGTGCCGAGCGGGTTCAGCATCAGCAACACCCCGTCCTCTTCGACCAGCTGGCGGGTCTGTTCGACGGTCTTCGGCGGGGAGTAGGCGTCGTCATAGGAGAGGAAGTTGATCTTGCGGCCGTTGATCCCGCCCTGGTCGTTGAGCATCCTGAAATAGGCCACTCGGCCTTGCCGATCGTCCCATAAGACGAGGCCGGCCCGCTGTAAGGCACGATATTGCCGATCTTGATCTCGGTGTCGCTGGCGCCGGGGTCGTATTTTTTCTGGGCCTCCGCCACCGGCACTGCCGAGGCGATGGTGATTGCCGCGACGACTAGCAGCAACTTCATTCGGATCACGTTTTCCTCCCTGCTGAGCTTCTGCCAATTTGGCTCCTATTGATCCGCCTGGCGACAACCCGCACAAAACCCGCGGCACCCGACGGCATGACAAATATTACCAGCAAAAGGATGACACCGTAAATCGCGCCGGCGAGACCGGTCGACACGCGCTCGGCTATATTCGGGACGAACAGCACAAACAGGCCGCCAAAGAGGCTTCCCGGGATCGAGCCGACGCCGCCGACCACGAGGCCCACTAGCAGTGACACCGACAACAGAAAGGTGAAGCTGTCGGGAGCGACGAACTGCACGGCGATCGCGCCGAGCGCGCCGGCAACGCCGGTGTAGGCCGCACTGACGCCAAAGGTCAGGGTCTTGTAAAGCGCGGCGTTGATCCCCATCGAGGCCGCGGCGATCGGGTGGTCACGGATCGCCATCATCGCCCTTCCGGTGCGGCTCTTCACCAGATTGGCGGCGCCGGCAAACATCACCAGCAGCACCGCCAATGTGAAAAAATAGAGCCACTGGTCGGCATCGAGCGGCACGCCCGGCGGCGGGTCTGGTTTGTCAATCACGAGCCCCTGTACGCCGCCAGTGAAGCCTTCGAGCGGCTGGAACTTCAGGATCTGCGGCATCGCCGTCGCCAGTGCGAAGGTGGCGAGAGCCAAATAGAGGCCTTGCAACCGCAATGCGGGCAGGCCAAACAGAAACCCGACGACAAAGCAGACGACGCCCGCTGAGGGCATGGTCCAGTAATAGGCGAGATCCAACCGGTTCATCAGGATCGCGGCGGTGTAAGCGCCAATGCCGTAAAAAGCACTGTGACCGAGCGAGAACTGTCCGTTGAAACCGGTCAACAGGTTGAGCCCGAGGATCGCCAGCCCGTAGATCATCACCAAAGTCAGCTGGAAGATGACGAAACTCTTGAAGAAAAACGGGATCACCAACGCCACAGCTAGGGCTGCGGCGATGGCGAGCTGGCGTTGGCCAAGAAAGCTCCCTAGGCGGAAAATTGCGGCGGGGCGCGGCGGCGTGTCTTCAAATGCGACGGTCTCTCGCGGCGGGACGATCATACCCGGCTCACCACCGCGCGCCCGAAAATACCTGTCGGCCTGACCATCAGCACGGCGACGATCAGCATGAGAGCGATCGTCAGCTTCAGCTCGCGCCCGACATAGGGGATGAAAGTGCCGGCGAGGTTTTCGATCACTCCGACGGCGAACCCGCCGGCGACCGCGCCGCCGGGGCTCGACAAACCGCCGAGGACCGCGCCGGCGAAGCCATACAACAACACGCCGAACATCATATTGGGTTCGAGAAAGACCACGGGCGCGATCAGCATGCCGGCCACCGCGCCGACCGCCGCCGACATCCCCCAGCCCAAGGCGATCATCCAGCCGACGCGGATCCCGACTAGCCGAGCGGACTCTGGATTAGTCGCGGCGGCCCGCATAGCGAGCCCCAGGCGCGAGCCCCGGAAGAAGAAGTACAGAAAAGCCAGCATCACCAAGGTGACGCCGATCATTCCCGCTTCGTGGGTGCTGATCAAGCGCTCGCCAAACAGCGGTGCCGTGCCGAACGGCGTGGGAAATGTCTTGATATTGAAATCCCAGATTTGGCCGGCCGAGCTGTTGAGGATGCTGAAGAGGGCGATGAAAGCGGCCAGTTGGCTCAAGACCGGCGCGTTTTGAATGGGCCGGAACAGGATCCGGTCGATGACAATTCCGCCGGAGAAGGACAGTGCTACCGCGCCGCTGAAGGCGGCCCAATACGGCCAACCCCATTGGAGCATCTGCCAGGCGAGAAAGGTCGAGAACATCGCCATCTCGCCCTGCGCAAAATTGAGGTGATCGATCGCCTGGTAGATCATCACCACGGCGAGCGCCATCGACGCATAGATCGCGCCCGTCGCAAGTCCCGCCAGCACCTGTTGCAGCAACAGTTCCACCGCTGCCGTCCCTGTCCGGCGGTGTCCCCCGCCCTTACCCCGGCTGCAGCACGTGGATCGTGCGGCTGGCGATCAGGTCCCGGGTCTTGGCGGCGTAGGCGGCCATGTGCGGCGAGGCGGCGTGCGCCTTTAGCGCGTCGGGGCTCTCCCATTTCTCGATGACGACGAAGGTGTCGGGACCGAATTTGGTCTGAAAGCTGCCGACGCCCTCGGCATCGATCGCCGGGCCGTATTCGATGCAGCCCTTCTCGGCATGAACCGCCGGTATATTGGCGTGGAATTCCTTCAAGATCGCCTCGCGCATGCCGGATTTGGCGGTGATGATGGCAACAATGTGGATCATATCTTTCCCCTCAGGCGATGCGTTCGAAGACGCTGTGATGGCGGCTGGTGGTCAGCGGCCGTATCTTGGTCGCCCAATCGCCGTAGCTGCCAGCTTTCTCCCAGGCGGCGCTCTTCAGCACGTCGGGCGAGTTCGAGCTCGTATATCGTCAAGTATCGCTGCATGCCCGGCACGGTCGAGTGCTCGAGACGATAGCGCGCCGCGGAGCGAACCCCCGGCACCTTCGACAGCATCGGGAAATGCTCGGTATCGTAGACGCGGTTGAACTCGGCCTCGTGCGCCGCCGGAATGTCCAGCTGGACGAGGAAAATGTGGGCCATGGTCAGGCGATCCGCCGGAAGACGCTGTGCTGGCGGTTTGTCGTGTGCGGCCGGATCTTGGGCTTCCATTCGCCGAGATCGGAGGCTTCCTGCCAGGCCGGGCTGTTGATCACCTCGGCCGAGTCGGTCTCGTAAATCGCCAGGTAGCGCGGCATGCTCGGCACCGTCGAATGTTCGAGCCGATAACGTGCGCAGGACCTGACCCCAGGGACTTTGAGGATGGTCGGAACGTGGTCCTCGTCGTAAATCCGGTTGAATTCGGCCTCGAGGTGCTGCGGGACATCCATCTGAACAACGTAAACATAGGACATGGCGGCGTTCCCTCTGTTGCGGATTTGCTGGTCGGAAGACTAGCGAAACGGATCGAAGCACGATAGCGTTCGTTACGGGAATAGCCCTCACGAGCAAGCGCGAGGACGCGCCGCGCGGCGCCCCGAAAGCAACGCTGAGCCGTGCATTACGCGACGCCGCAGCCGATCACCCCTCGATCCGACACAGGATCTCGTGGGCGATCTCGGCCGGTTTGCCGCCGACATCGACGATGATCGGGTGCTCCTCCGGCGTCGGCTCCTCCAATGTCGCGAACTGGCTGTCGAGCAGGGCAACCGGCATGAAGTGCTCGTGCCGCGCGCTCATGCGCCGGTAAATCAGATCGCGCGATCCTTTGAGGTAGACCAGCGCCACGTCATGGCGGTCGCCGATGATTATGTGCCGGTAGGATCGCTTCAGCGCCGAGCAGGTCAGCACGCCACATTCGCCCCGCGCGCGCCAGCCGTCGATTTCCTCGGCGATCTTGTGGAGCCAAGGCAGACGGTCCGCGTCAGTCAACGGTATTCCGCTGCGCATCTTCTCCACATTCTCGCGCGGGTGCAGGTCGTCGCCTTCCCGAAACTGACAGCCTAACGCGGCCGCCAGCAGGGCTGCGACCGTGCTTTTGCCCGATCCTGAGACACCCATCAGCACGACGATCGCTGGCCCGGTGATGCTGTGCTCGAGGGCTCCGGACCGAGCGCGCTCAGGTTGCTTGTCGCTTCCTGCCATCGAACAATCCCGGATCATACGCCGGCATGAGCGGACTACGCTATTGTGGGGGGTCCGACATTGCAAGGCTACCCCCGCGGGACACCAGGCGCCGAGCCATCCATCCGCCGCGCAAGGAAAGCGAAATCACGAGCCGGCCGCCTCGTGCAGTGCTCAGCTCCGATCGAAGCCTGCGACTTGCGAGTTCATCCCCCGGAGGTAAGCGCGATGTTCACCACCTGTCGGGCCTCGCCGACGATCGCGCCCAAGTGCGCCTCGTTCTTGCAGCTTTCCGCGTAGATCTCGTAGACGGCCTCGGTGCCCGACGGCCGAGCCGCGAACCAGCCGCCGGCGGCGACCACCTTGAGGCCGCCGATCGCGGCTCAAGCGTCGTAAATCAGTAGCCGCCTCCGTGCCATGGACGCACGTTTGGACACTGGCCCGCCGGAGGACAGATGACGTCAATCGCATGAGCGCAGGCCGGAAGCAGCAGCATCGAACCGATCACGATCAGGCGAATGATAATTCGCCTCCACTCGACACGATCAGGCGAATCGTAACTCACCTCCGTGATGCAATCACGGCGTCGCCGCTGGGGGTTCCGGGGTGATCTGTACCTTGTCGCCATCAGCCAGGTTCACGGGCGGTTGGAGTACCACTTTATCGCCGTTCTGGACGCCCTCATTGACCTCGACTTCGGTCCCGTAATCGGTGGTGATCGTGATCTTGTGCAGATGGGCGACGCCGTTTTCGACGACCGCGACCTGCATGCCGTTCTGATTGAAGATGATCGCCGAGGCGGGCACGATCAGCGCCGGCGACTGGCGCGGGATCTTCAGCTCGACCGTGCAATAGACGCCTGGCTGCAGCGCGCCGTCCGGATTGGGTACGTCGACCTCGCTCAGCAGGGTCCGCGTTCCCGGCTGCAGGGCATCAGCGATCCGCGTCACCTGGCCATCGAAGGTGAGGTTGGGCATCGCCGGCACGCGAATGACGGCCTCAACGCCGGGCTTAACGCCAAAGGCGGCGTCCTGCGGCACATACACCCAAACCCGGATTACGTCGCTGTGGGTCAGCGAAAACATCGAAGTGCCGCCGGCCGCGTCGGCCGTGATCAGGCTGCCGACGTCGATGTTGCGCTGCGTGATCACGCCGTCGAACGGTGCGGCGACCTGCTGATAGATCTTCTGCTGATTGTAATATTTTAACTGCGCCTGCAGTGCCGCGGCATTGTATTGAGCCGCCGTCGTCGCGTGCTGCTGGGCCTGTAGGGTGTACCGATCAACGTCGCCCTGCTGCTTCGTCACCCAGCCCTGATTTACAAGGACCGAGTCGCGTCCCCAGGTGACCTGGTCCAGCGACTGCTGCGCTTGATTCTGGTTCCGCGTCTGGTGAGCCTGCTGCATACTATTCTGATATTGCGCGATCTGGTCCTCCACCTCGGGCGCGGCGATCTCGGCCAGGAGCTGCCCGGCCTTGACGTGATCGCCGATGTCGACATAGCGCTTCGCTACATAGCCGCTGGCGCGGGCATAAATATTTGCTGCCTCGAAGCCGAGCGTCGTCGCGGGCAATGTCACGTGCATTCTGCCGAGCCGTTGCGCCACCGCCTCGACGCGCACGCTCGGGACGAAGTTCGCCTGCTGCTCGGCGGTGTCCGTGACCTGGCGGTGCTGCTCGTAATGCCGCCATACGCCCAGCGCGAGTGCGGCGGTAAACAGCAAGAGCACGCCAAGGCCAAGGAAACGGCGCCCGGACCCGCTCCGCCCCGTGGGGACGCTTGGCGGTGATTCGGGGGCATCGCGATCGGGTGCCGGAAGCAATGGCCGCGGTGGTGGTCCCTTCAGCAGCGGTGGCTGGTCGAGGTCGTTCATTCGGGGACCTCCTCGAAGACGCCATGGGCTGCCTTGCCGTCATTGCCCTTGCGCAGCATCGCAAACAGATACGGTACGACAAGCAGCGTAGTTGGGGTCGCGAATAGCAGGCCGCCGATGACGGCGCGTGCGAGCGCGGCGTTCTGCTCCTCGCCCGGACCGCCGATCGCCATCGGGATCATGCCGACGATCATCGCGGTGGCGGTCATCAATACTGGCCGAATGCGGGTATGCCCGGCTGAGATCGCGGCATCGAAGGCCTTGCTGCCAGCGAGTTGCTGCTCGCGCGCGAAGGTAACGAGCAGGATCGAGTTTGCCGACGCGACGCCGACTGCCATGATCGCGCCCATTAGCGAGGGAACGCTGAGCGTTGTACCAGTGATGTAGAGCATCGTGACGATGCCGCAGAAGGTCGCCGGCAGCGCCAGAATGACGACGAACGGATCACCGAAATTCTGGTAATTTACGACCATCAGCATGTAGACGAAGACAGCTGCGAACAATAGGCCGATCGTCATGTCGCGGAAGGCCTGGTTCATGCTGTCGATCTGGCCGGTCACCTGGAGCGTGTTGCCGGGAGAGAGCTGTTTCTTGAGGTCGGTCGTAATTTTGTCGATGTCGGTCGCAACGCCGCCGAGATCGCGGCCTTGGGTGCTGGCATAGACTTCGTAGACCGGCTGGATGTTGGCCTGGTTGGCGCTGCCCGGCACCGAGTCGCGCGTGAATGTCGCCGCATTGCTGAGCTCTCCCGGAACCGGCAGCGTTGCCGGCAGCGCGGTGGTCGTGCTCACCGACGCGGGGGTCGCCACATTGCCGAGCTGTCCGGGAACCGGTTGCGTTGCCGGCGTGGAGGTTCCGGTACTGACCGGCGTATTGCCGAGATCGCCCATCGAGCTGACCAGATATTGCGGCGTTTGCACCGCGATGTAATACGGGATGCCGTTGGTCGGATCGGTCCAGAAGTTGGGCTGGACCTGCTCGGAGGAACTAAGGCTCGTACTGATGTTGTTGCCGATGTCGCTCACCGTGATGCCGAACTGCAGAGCCCGTGCGCGATCGATCTGGACGTAGAAGTCAGGTGCATAGACCTCCTGTTGTATATGAGCATCCACAACGCCCGGAATGACGGCGATACGGCGCCGCAGCTCCTCTGCGATGTGGAGGTTCTTGACCCGGTCATAGCCGACCGTGCGCACGTCGATCTGCGCGGTGATCCCGAAATTCAGGATCTGCGTCGCCATATCCGCAGGCTGGAAATAAAACAGATCTTCCGGGAACGCCGCCGGGAGGACCTCGCGCAACTTGCGCACGTAATCGGCCGTTGGCGGGTGGCCGTCTTTGAGGGACACCATGATTACGCCGTCATTGACCGCAATCGTCGTGCCGTCGGCGAACGCCCAGTTATAGGAACGCGCCGGCACCCCGAAATTGTCGACGATCAGGTCGAGGTCTTGTTTAGGAATGACCTGCCGGATCTTGTCTTCGACTTTCTGGAAGATCTGCTCGGTCACCTCGATGCGGGTGCCCGGTGGGGCGCGGACATGGAGCTGGATCATGCCGCCGTCGATCGCCGGATAGAAATCCCGGCCGACAAACGTGAACATCACGGCGCCGAGCGCGAGAACGAGCACGGCGACGATCGGGACGATGGCCCGGCGGGTCACCAGCATCGTCAGCAGCCCTACATAGCCCTGCCTCAGATGCTCGAAGCTGCGCTCGAAGGACGCGTGGAAGCGCGCGAAGAAGCCGCTACCGGGGTTTCCCGCGGGCCCGCCGTGTTGCTGACCCTTGAGCAGCACGCCAATGGTGATCGGCGTCAGGGTCCGCGACAGGCCGTAGGAGGCGAGCATCGCAAAGACGACGGCGAGGCCGAGCGGCGTGAACAAATATTTTGCCGGCCCTTCGAGGAAGACCACCGAGGTAAAGACGCAGCTGATAGCGAGCGTGGAAACCAGCGTCGGCACCGCGATTTCGGCGGCACCATGCAATGTCGCCCGCGGCAGCGGCATTTTTTCTTCATCGAGCAGGCGGTAGGTGTTCTCGATCGTCACGGTCGAGTCGTCGACGAGAATGCCGACCGCGAGCGCGAGGCCCCCTAAGGTCATCGTATTGATCGTCTCGCCAAGGAAGTAGAGCACGACAAGCGAGGTCAGCATCGCCAGCGGGATCGAGATCATCACGACGATCGTCGGCCGCCACGAACCGAGGAAGAGGAGGATCATCAGCGCCGTGAGCCCGGCGGCGATCGCCCCTTCGCGCAGCACGGCAAACAACGAAGACGTGACAAACACCGACTGATCGAACAGCGATTTGATGACCATGCCGGCGGGCGCCGCCTGGCGCGCGACACCCAGCATGTGTTTGACCGCATTGACGACGGTCAATGTCGAAGCATTGCCGTTTTTGATGATGCTGAGCAGCACCGATTTTTTGCCATCCGCGCGCACAATATTCTGCTGCACCAGATTGCCGTCGCGTACATGACCGATGTCCCTGAGGAACACGGTGGCGCCGTTCGAGTAGGTGACCGGGATGTCGTTCAGCGCCTCGATCGTCGGCGGCATCGAATTGGTGCGGACCGTGTAATCGGTCTTGCCGATCTTGGTATCGCCGCCGGGCAGAGTGAGGTTCTGCGCGTTGACTGCATTGACGACCTGCAGCGGTGTCAGGCCTTTTGAGAGAAGCTTGGTCTGGTCGATATCGACCATGATCTGCCGGTATTTTCCGCCGGCGGGGGTCGGTAACGTGACGCCGTGGATCGGCGCGATCATCTGGCGCAGCCGGTAGATCCCGTAATCGTAGAGTTGCGATTCGCTGAGCCTGTCGGAGCTGAGGCTGATCTGCAGGACGGGAACGGCCGACGCGCTGTATTGCACGACAATCGGCGGTTGGGTCCCGGTCGGCAGCAAGGCGCGGATGGCATTCGTAGCGGCGACCACCTGCGAGATCGCTAGGTCGAGGTTCGCATCGGGCTGGAAATAGATCTTCTGCACCGAAATGCCGTTGACGGTCTCGGCTTCGATGTCCTTGATGCCGTTGACGTTTGAGCTGATCGCGTATTGGCTGTAGGTCGTGAAACGCTGCTCCATCTCGGTCGTGTTGAGGCCGGTGTACTGCCAGATCACCGACACGACCGGGATGTTGATCTCGGGGAAGATGTCGGTCGGCATCTCGACCGCAGCAGTAACGCCGAGAAACAGGATCAGCGCCGCCACGACATAAAAGGTGTGCGGAAATTTCAGCGCAAAGCGAACGATCCCCAAGCAATACCCCCATTCATTCCTGGGCCGACCTCAATCCCGAGATTTAGGTGTGCAGTGACCCCACCACGAGTAAAATCCGGTAAGAACTTGTAACGCGTAGAAGTCTTGCGTTTCGTAAGCCGGGGACGGCTGAAGCTCCGTACGCAGTTCGCGAATTTGTATTTACCAAAATTTACTAAGTCTAATTGGCACCCCTGGCACCGCCAACACATATCCGCTCATGAATAGCCGGCTGGGTCGCTTAAGTGCCCTGCGCGGCCAGGTACAACAAGGAGTTATCGATGCGCGAATTACGCAATAGCACAGCCCAACCCAGCAAAAGGCCGCGTATGGTTAGTATTGCAGCCGCATTATTGGGCGCGGCTGTTCTCTGCCAGCCAGATCTCGCCCACGCAGCGCACGGGGGCGGAGGGCACGGCGGCGGCGGGGGTTTCCACGGTGGGGGTTTCCACGGTGGGGGTTTCCACGGTGGGGGTTTCCACGGTGGGGGTTTCCACGGCGGGGGTTTCCACGGCGGTGGATTTCACGCCGGCGGGTTCCACGGCAGCTTCGCGGGCTTGCACAACGGCTTTGCCGGCGGGCACGGGGGGCACTGGTCCCAGGGCTGGCACAACGGGCGCTACGGCTGGTGGTGGGGCGGTCCAGGACTGGCGTGGTCGTATTATGGTTATCCGGGGTGGGATGCTTATCCGGATTACGGCTACTACGATTACAGCCAGCCTTATGCCAGCCAGACCTGGTACTATTGTTCCGATCCGGCAGGCTATTACCCGTATGTATCGCAGTGCAATACCGGCTGGCAGGCGGTCCCAGCCAGCTGACCCCCGTCGAGCGATTCACCCGGCTGCCTTCCGCGGCAGCCGGGTGAGACCTTTCGCGGCTAACGCGGCGTGTAGCCGTTGAGCTCCCGACCGATCGCCTGCTCCTGCCGGCCGAGGCCCGACGGATTCTGCTGGAGGAGCTCGCGCTGCGACCCCATAAGCCCAGTGGCATAGTCTTGTCGCATCTGTTCTTGCAGCGGGCTGTTCGTCGACGTGGACAGCGACATGCTGGGGTTTACCGCGTGCAGCTGGGGCGTCGGGCCAACTTCACGCTGCTGAGCTGCAACGGGGGTTGCCGCGAGGCATGCTAAGACGGCGAGGGGCAACAATTTCATTGGACGACCTCCGGTGATTTGGGTGGCGGTGAGGCCTGTCTATGGACAGGCGGAAATTCCTTCCTGCGGGAATGGCGAGCGGGAAACAGTCCGGTCGCCTTGCGCAAGCTCTCGCGGCCGCGGGCAATTCGGGAGCGTACTGTCCCGAGCGGGGTATTCACGGCGGCCGCGGCCTCGGCGTAATCCATGCCTTCCAATCCGACGAGCAGAATTACCGAGCGTTGCTCCTCAGGCAGTTTGGCGAGACCGCGTTCCAAGTCGCGAAGCTCGAGCCGCGCAGTCTGATTGGGCGGGGACACCAAACTCGCATCGGATTCCTGCAATTCGACACGCTCGCGATGCCGCGCGTTCCGGCGCGTGTGGCTTACGTGCTGGCGATAGAGAATTGTGAATAGCCAGGCCCGAAGATCGGTTCCCGGCTCCCACAGGTGGATTTTCTCCAGGGCGCGGGCGAGACAGTCCTGAACGAGATCGTCGGCGCCCACGACATCATGCGTAAGAGCACGCGCAAAACGCTCGAGGCGTGGGAGATGCGCTAGAATTTCTTTGTCCAGGTAGTGATTACCGGACACCACACTTGCAGAACCGCTGCGGTCCGCTTGTTTCGAGGTCGCCTCCTGAGCGTCCAAATAAGTTATCCGAGTCACCCGTTGCGCTCCCGCAGGCTGTGGTTTCGGCCATTCCAATGCTGACGCCAAGCGCCTGGTCCTGATTTAATCGCCGCTACGTCCGAGCATCATTAAATGCGGTTAATCGCAGTAAATTATTGTGACGCAGCAGAGCCGAAGCTCGCCAGCGATGGTCAGCTAATCCTGATTGCTCGCCTCGTATCCGCCGTGTAATCTCGCATCGCGGCGAGGTTCCGGCTGTGACGGCACCACCATTGCTGCCGGTTTCGTTACCGCGCTCGGTCGCTAACTCGAACCGAAGCTACAGCGGAACGATTGCCAACCGTCCTGCGGCCTCCTTTCTACCCCTCCCGCGCTTGCGCGGTGGTGAAGGGTCGAGGCAAACCGCTGCTTTGCTCGCGCTTCGTGTTGACACCCGTCCGCCGCGCCATCCGAGCAGAGCACGCCGGTGAAGCGGTAGCCGCGACCGAATTCCGTGCGGATGACATCGCGGTCCGCGCCGAGCGCTTTGCGCAAAGCGGAGACCTGAACCTTGAGGTTTTCTTCCGAGACTACGATGCCCGGCCACACCCGGCTGAGAAGCTCCTCTTTTCCGATAAGCGAGCCGTCGGCCTCTAACAGGACCAAAAGCAGATCGAAGGCGCGCGTGCCGAGCTCAACCGGAACCTCGTCGGCGAGCAGCTGCCGTTGGCGCAACAGCACGCGGAAACGTCCAAATTCGAGCGCCGCGTCGGCGTTGGCCGGGCTCTGTCGGTTTGCTTCGTGCCGCAGCGGGTAAGTGTTCGCCGTCATTTCAGCCCATTGGCTTGGTGTGCGGCGGCTTGCGCTGTGGCGCGGCTTCTTGCGCAGGTTGCGTCGTTGCATGACCGGTCTTCCTTAGAAATAGCAGAAGCTCGGAATCAAAAACTAAGGAGGCAACTCAGACCGCGCTATTGCATCCGCGGATAAGGGAATGCCGCTTGCAAATCGCTCTTATTAAACTTTCGTATAGGACCGCGCTGGAAGAGTATGGCGCCGCCAAAACAGGCGAGGTTGGCGCAGCCGCGCCGGCCGTTAGCTCTGAAACTCTTCCCTGGTGAGGTTCAGCCGGTCGGCCATCCGGGCCAAATCAGGCAGCGAAGCCGCCTGCATCTTTCGCATGACCTGGCCGCGATGGACTTTTACCGTGATTTCGCTGACGCCGATCTCGTAGGCGATCTGCTTGTTGAGACGGCCGGCTGCAACCAAGGCCATCACCTCACGCTCGCGGGGGGTGAGGGTCTCGAAGCGCGCCCGCAACCCGGCCAGAGCTTTTTCGTCCTCCAGCCGAGCGCGGTCGCCTGTGATGCCAAGCTGGATCGCGTCGAGTAAATCCTGGTCGCGGAATGGCTTGGTCAGGAACTCGATCGCTCCGCCCTTCATCGCCCTGACGGACATCGGGATATCGCCATACCCGGTCACGAAGATGATCGGGAGTTGGATGTTCGCGGCGGCGAGCTCTCGCTGAAAATCAAGACCGCTTCGTCCGGGCAGCCGGACATCGAGCACCAGGCAGGCCGGCCCATCCGGCCGACCGGCCTTGAGGAATTCATCTACCGAAGTGAACAACTTCGCTTGCAGCCCGACGGATCGGAGCAGGCCGCCGATCAACTCCCGGATTGCGGGGTCGTCATCGACGACGATAACGGTTGGTATCGCCTCGGCCATCGTCACCGCCCGCCCAGACGATCGTGATGCTGCCGACGCGTAACTCCCGCGCCGAGCAGGGCGACGGCTGGCAAAGCGGGGCTGATAAGATAGCGATAGCGCGGCACCGGAGCAGCCCTAGGAGGCTCCCTCGCGAGCGGTGGTACATGTTCTAATATAGCCACTCGCCCGAGCGAGAGGGCAGATTTTGTTCTGACCGCCCGAGGGCGGCATTAGGTGCGAGGCATCAATGCTGCGAGCCGCCGCGTCACGTTGGAAAGATCGCAAGGATCGAGCCAAGATGAAGGGTCAATCGGGTTCGCGGCCGAATGTCACCTCCGGTCTGCTCCCCGTCGCGACCGCCGCACTCGCGATCGGGATCTTCGTCGCCGAAGCGATTACGTCGACAAAACTCACGGCCGCGATATTTTACGTGCTCGTAGTGTTGTTAGCCGCTCGTTTCTGCAGCGCGCGAGGCATCGTGCTGGTCGGTGCAGGGTGCGTGGGTCTCACCATGTTGGCCTTCTTTTTGCCGGGTTTCACCGAGACGGAGGCCGGCGGCGTCGGTGTCAAAGCATCGATCAGCGCGGCAGTAGTCGGGCTGACGACCTTTCTCATAGCAGACCGTAAAAGTGTCGAGGAAAGGCTACGCGAGAGCGAAGGGCAGTGGCGCGAAGTATTCGAGCACAACCCGGTGATGTATTTCATGGTGGATCCCACCGGGACAGTCTTATCGGTAAACGGCTTTGGCGCTGCTCAACTCGGTTATACGGCAGCCGAGTTGATCGGACAATCGGTGCTGACAGTATTTTTCGAGGAGGACCGCCAACTCGTTAAAGATCAATTGGCGATCTGCGTAGAAGAATTCGGCCGTTCGCATAGCTGGGAAATCCGTAAGATCCGCAAGAACGGCGCGGTTCTCTGGGTACGTGAAAATGCGACGGCTGTACGGCGGTCGGGCAATGACGCGATTGTGTTGATCGCGTGTGAAGACGTCACCGAGCGCAGGCGCGGTGAGCAACGCGTGGCGGCCCAATATGCTGTGACCCGCGTCCTGGCCGAGGCCGACAGCCTCGCCACCGCCGCTCCGCAGATCCTTCAGGCGATCGGCGATAACCTGGAATGGGCCTGGGGCGCGCTGTGGAGTTTCGATCGAGAGGGTGCCGCGCTCCGGTGCGATCGCCTTTGGCATGCGCCGGATACCGAGGCTGCGGAATTCGACGCGCTCAGCCGCGAACGGAGCTTCACGCCCGGCCGAGGCCGGCTCAGTCAGGTTTGGCGAAGCGCATCACCAATCTGGATGGTCGATGCGACAACCGAACCCGAATTCTTGCGCGCCTCAGCGGCATCGCGAGCGGGGCTGCATGGAGGGGTTATTTTCCCAATCCTGCTCGACACCGAAGCGCTCGGGATCATCGAGTTCTTCAGCCACGCGGCTCGGGAACGCGATGAAGAGCACCTCGCCACCCTGTCGGCAATCGGCAGCCAGATCGGCCAGTTCATCAAGCGCCGGCGCGCCGAGGCGTCGTTGCGCGTTAGCGAAGAACGCTGGCGCAGGTTGTTCGAGACCTCCTCCGCCGGCATGGCGCTGTTTCGGCTCGACGGGATGTGTACCGCGGCAAACCCGGCGCTACGGAGGATGCTCGGCCTTAGCGAGGACGAGATCGTTGGGCGTAACGTCCTCGAACTCAATCACCCTGACGAACGCGCGGCGACCGCTGAGGCTCTCGCGCAGTACCGGGCCGGCACGCTGACCGAGCGCAACGTTGAAAAAAAGTACGTCAGAAAAGACGGCACCCCGGTGTGGCTGAACATCACGAACACCCTGGTGCCTGCAAGTGAGACCACTCCTCCCTTTCTCCAGGCGGTTTATGTCGATGTCACCGCACAATTCCAGGCCGAGGCGGCGTTGCGCGCGAGCGAAGAGCGCTGGCGGGCAATTTTTGACTCTGCGGCCGTCGGTATTGCCGCGGGGGATCTGCGCGGGGGCCTTTTCAACGTTAATCCGACATTCCAAAGAATGCTGGGATACACCGAGGAAGAGCTGCGGAATCTTCGCGCATTCGAATTTACACACGAGGACGATCGGGCAGAGACGCGGCGGCTTTTCGCCCGCGTCGTTTCGGGTCAGCAACCCAGCTATCGCCTCGAAAAGCGCTATCGACGAAAGGACGGTGCGATCGTATGGGCGGACGTCAGCGCGTCGGCCGTACCCGCGACAGAAAACACGCCGGCATTTCTTGCCGTGATGGCGATAGACATCACGGAACGCAAACAGGCCGAAGCGGCGCTGCGGGAAGCTGAGGAGCGTTTTCGCACGCTGGTGCAATTCTCGTTCGACGTGTACTGGGAGAGCGACGCGCAGCATCGGTTCATTCGGCAGGAGTTCGCAGACGGCGTTACCGACGCGCCGGCGCCAGGCTCCGAGATCGGTAAGACGCGCTGGGAAGTGCCCTACCTGGAGCCTGACGCCGAGGCTTGGCGCAAGCACCGCGAGACGCTCGACGCCCACCTGCCGTTCCGTGATTTCGAGCACGCGCGGCCTACGCCCGACGGCGGAAAGCGCTACGTCTCCGTGTCGGGGCTGCCGGTATTTGACGAGACGGGGCGCTTCATCGGCTACCGCGGCGTCGGCCGGCACATCACTGATCGCAAGCGGGCCGAGGCGGCTTTGCGCGCGAGCGAAGAGCGCTGGCGAGCTATGTTCGAGACCGCTGCGGTCGGCATTGTAACCTTCGGTTCCGGCCACAGGAGATATTTGACCGCTAATGAGAGCTTTCAGCGGATGACCGGCTATACCGAGGAAGAGCTGCAAAATCTGACGCCGCTGGATATTACTCACGAGGACGATCGGGCAGCGTTGCAGCAGCATGTTGATCGGATCGTCGCTGGTCCGCAGCGCAATTATCGAATTGAAAAGCGTTACCGCCGCAAGGACGGTGAGATCGTTTGGGCTGACATCAGCACCTCTGTCGTCCGTGCGACGGGCATCACCCCAGCTTTCCTTGCCGCGATGGTTGTCGACGTTACCGATCGCAAGCGGGCCGAGGCGGCTTTGCGCGCGAGCGAGGAGCGCTGGCGAGCCATGTTCGAGATCGCCCCGGTCGGCATTGCGACCATTGATTTTGAGCGCAGAAGGTATCTGACGGCAAACGAGAGTTTCCAGCGGATGACCGGCTATACCGAAGAAGAGCTGCGAAATCTCACGACGCTGGAGATTACTCACGAGGACGATCGGGCCGCGATGCAAGAGCGGATTGATACCGGTACTATAGGGGTTCTGCAACGCAAGCGTTATCGACGCAAGGACGGCGAGGTCGTATGGGCCGACGTCACTTCGTTTGTCGTTCCCGCGACAGACAGCACGCCAGCCTTCCGGGGTACAGTTGTCGTCGACATCACCGATCGCAAGCGCGCCGAGGCGGCTTTGCAGCAGGCCCAGGACGATCTCGCGCGCCTCAATCGGGTCATGCTGCTGGGCGAGATGACGGCCTCGATCGCGCACGAAGTCAACCAGCCGATTGCCGCGACAGTGACAAACGCGCATGCCGGTTTGCGCTGGCTGGGCGCACAGCCGCCGGATCTGGAAGAGGCCAGGCAGGCGCTCGGCCGTATCGTCAGAGACAGCAATCGAGCCGGCGAGGTCATCGACCGCATCCGTGCGCTCGTCAAGAAGGTGCCGCCGCGTCGAGAACTCTTGGACATCTATGAGGCTATTCGCGAAGTCATCGCTCTAACTCAGGCCGAGACGCAGCGCAATGCCGTCAGGTTGCAGAGCCGGCTTGCGGACGACCTGCCTCTCGTCTCGGCAGATCGGGTCCAGCTGCAGCAAGTAATGATCAATCTGATCATCAACGCCATCGAAGCGATGACGGGTACCAGCGATGGGCCACGCGAGCTGACGATCGTCTCCAGCGTAGACGATGCGAACGACGTAGTCGTCGAAGTGCAGGACACCGGGCCGGGGCTCAGTCCGGAGAAACTCGACCGGTTGTTCCAGTCCTTCTACACAACTAAGCCCGATGGGATTGGCATGGGCCTCGCGATCAGCCGCTCGATCGCCGAGGCCCATGGTGGGTGGCTGTCGGCAGCGCCGAACAAGCCTCGCGGCGCCGTCTTTCGATTGACCCTGCCGGTCGACGAGACGCTCCCGGGGGATCCGGAGCGACCGCGCCCCTAGCCGGCGCGGCGTGGCGCGGACAGCTGCGTTGCGAAAACTTTCCGAAGGTGTACCCAGCCTATACTCAGGTATAATCGTAATAAACCGTCCCGCCGGCCGATCTTTTCTTTCAGCTGCCAAAACCGACGCTGGTGTAATGGCGGAAGCCCATGCGGCAAATTATTTCCGGTGCGATTAGAGACCGAAATTGCCAAGGAAAGCCGTGATAGCGATCGTCGACGACGATCACTCGGTGCGAGAGGCTCTGACGAGCCTTGTCAGGTCGCTGGGCTATGTCGCAATGGCGTTCGAATGCGCCGAGGATCTCCTGAAATCCAAGCGCCGCCGCAGCATGTCCTGCGTGATTACAGACGTGCAAATGCCGGGCATGACCGGAGTTGAGCTCCATAATCGACTGGTCGCGTCTGGTGAGCCCATTCCGACCATTCTCATCACCGCCTTTCCCGAGGAAAGGACGCGGGAGCGCGCGCTGCAAGCCGGCGTGACTGGCTATCTCACCAAACCATTCAGCGAGGAGGAATTGCTCGCGTGCATTCGTTCAACTCTCCGGCGTCGACGCGACCCAGAGCCGTAAGCGCCGACTGCTGCACCCCCGAGCGGTCTGAGCGGTCCTAACTATGATCTTGGTCGGAACCCGCGGCGCTTCGCGCGTCTAAGCTATCGGCCCTTCGTTCATACCGCAAGGCAAGGTCAAGTAGCTCCTGGCGCGCACCCGCGAAACGGAATTCACGGGCGAGAACCCGCAGCTTCCTCGCCATCTCTCTATAATGCTGACTGTCTGAAGGTACAGCGCTGGCTTGAGGTTCTTCCATCGAAGATTGTCTCCTAGCCGCTCCCGATACTTCTTTTAGTTGTCGAACATGGCGGCTAAGTAGCGTGTTCCACACGCGACAGTCTGCCGCATCCCGCAAGAGACGCCCCTGCTGATCGCCTACTAGCTTTTCCCCGTATCGCCAGCGGGACCGAGCCTGCGTTGTGCCTCAAAATAAGCCGCCATCCGCTCGAAACGCGCGGAGAGATTCAGAAGGTCTCCTCGGATGTCTGGTAAATGGGATTGATCCGCCAACTCCCTGAGTTTTTGGGCAACCTGGCGGTATAGCTCGGGCGTAGCGTGCTCCGCGTCACTCATTGCGCGCACCCGGCGATAAACTCTTTATTACGATAACATGCGGGCAATCGGTGGCGTTCCGGCTCCAAAGCCGTGGTGACCCGTTTTGGATGTAAAACTGCTCAAACCTAGGAAATTTCATACGCGGTATGATGCGGTCGTGAACTGCGCGGCCGCCGCCGCTGGCCCCGCGGGGGGCTCGGGCAAAAAGGTGCCTCGCATGAATTGCAAGGATGTTCTCGCCTTCCAGGTGGGCTGCTAAAGGTGATCTTGATAAATGAGAGCAGGTTGGGAACGCCGAGATGACCGACACCACGTTTCCGGTTAGGGCAACAGCCGCAGAGGCCGAGCATCAGGCGCACTTGCGTCGGGCCGTCGTTGCCAGCACCGTGGGTACGACGATCGAGTGGTACGACTTTCTGATCTACAGCACGATGACCGGACTGGTCTTCGGTAGGGTCTTCTTTTCCGGATCCGACCCGCTGATCGACACGCTGAAGGCGTTCGGCGTCTTCTTCATCGGTTTCGTCGCGCGTCCGATCGGCGCCGCGATCTTCGGCCATTATGGCGATCGCATCGGCCGCAAGGCGACGCTGATCGTAACCCTGCTGATGACCGGTATTGCCACCGCGGCGGTCGGGCTGGTCCCCGGTTACGACATGATCGGCATTTGGGGTGCGGTCATCCTGACCCTCTTGCGCCTGATCCAGGGGATCGGGGTCGGCGGCGAGTGGGGCGGCTCGGTGTTGCTGGCCATGGAATGGGCGAGCAGCAATAAGAACCGCGGGTTCATCGCCTCCTGGCCGCAATTCGGCGCTCCCGCCGGGCTGTTCCTGGCGAATTTGGCGGTGCTGATCTTCAGCTGGGTTTCCGGCGACCAGTTCCTCACTTGGGGCTGGCGCATCCCGTTCCTGCTCAGCATCGTCATGGTCGGGGTCGGGCTGTGGATTCGGCTCGGTATCCTCGAGACCCCGGTGTTCCGCCGCGTGGTCGAAGAAAACCGCGTGGCGCGGGCGCCGACGATCGAGGTGTTTCGACGGCAGCCGAAGGAAATTGCATTAACCGCGCTGCTGCGCCTGGCCGAGCAGTCCCCCGGCTATATCTTCAACGCCTTCATCTTCACCTATGGCACACAGGTACTCGGCGCGTCGCGCGATCTGCTGCTGATCGGCCTCATCGTGACGACCGGGCTCGGTTTTATCTGGGCGCCAATCGCCGGCGCTTTGTCGGACCGGATCGGCCGGCGGCAGATGTACATTATCGGCTGCATATTTGTGGCGATCTTCACGTTCGCGTATTTCGCAATGCTCGATACGAGGATCCCCTGGGTGATATTCACTGCCGTTGCCCTGTCGTTCATCCCAGTTATGACGATGTACGGGCCCGAAGCGGCGCTGATCGCCGAAGCTTTCACTCCCCGACTGCGCTACAGCGGCGCCTCGATCGGTTATCAACTTGCCTCGATCATCGCTGGGGGGCCTGCGCCCTTTATCTCGACCTGGCTATTCGCGACTTATCACTCGACATTTCCGATCGGCATCTACGTCGTTATCTGTGCGATCATCAGCATCATCGCGACGGCGCTGCTGCCGGACTATACGAATAAGGACATCTCAACCGAGGCGCATTATGAAGAGCCGCTGTAGCAACGGGTGCCCGTCTACAGCTGCGGGCGCGGTGCTGGGATGCCTGAACCGATCCGGCGGACGCCGTTGCCCCGTTGGTCGGTCGGCCGGATGACCCTGTTGGGCGATGCCTGCCACCCGATGTACCCGTTTATGGGGCAGAGCGCGCCAAATGGCGAAGCTATGATCCCGCAGCAGTCGAGCCGATCACCGTGTGAATCACGGCCCTGGCATGGGATTATCGTCGAGGTGCGGGATCACCCGCAAATATTCGTACATCGCGGTCAGCTCGCGGTCTGTCTTCCATTGATACAACGGCCACGGCATCACCTGAAGGATATCACCGGGAGCATACCTGGGGTCATGACCGGTGTGCATGACTTCGAGGAATCCCGCCAGTGTCAGTCCTGCGGGCCTGCCGGTTGCGATGTCGGGCGTGATGTTGGCCGAAACCGCAACTGGGTTGGCGACCGGCCCAAAGATGCGCCCGCCCGACAGGTATACGTCGGTATTCAGCTGCTTCGGCTGGCCCATATACGGATTATGGTTGTCGGCATAGTTCGGATGAGTGTGGCAATCGTTGCAGCCGGTCGAGTTCACCAGATAGCTGCCGAGACCGACCAGTGCCCAGTCCTTTCCAGCAAAATTGAGCTTCGTTTTTTTCGGAAAAATCTCAGAAATGATCTCGTAGCCGCGTAGAATCTGGCGGATCTCGTCGGCCCTCGCGGCCGGCACTTGCAGCATCGTCGCCATTGCGACCGCTGCGATCCACGCACCGAACCGCGCAACAATACGCATTTCCATTCGCTAAACCTTCCGCATGCTCGTATGCAGCGGCGGTTTGTAACCGCGAATGCGTCAACGAACTGTCCTGATGCGAAAGGGAAGCTGGCCCGGCTATTGGTCGGGCCAGCCCAGCGATGAGACCGAATTATTCCGGCTTGAAGCAGTAGGTTGCGAGCTTGTTGCCGTCGAGATCGCGGACATAGGCCGCATAGGCACTAGGATGCCAGCTGCGCGGCCCGACCGCGCCTTCATCCTTGCCGCCGGCTGCAAGGGCGGCCTTGTGGAATTCTGCAACCGCCGCACGGCTCGGCGCGACGAAGCTGACCGTGCCGCCATTGGCGAAGGTCGCCGGTTGTCCGTTAGCCGGCTTCAGCACGAAGAATTCCGGGGCCAACTCGCCCCAGATCGAGCCGTTCTCTCCCAGATCGTTCAGCCGTTTGTAGCCGAGCGTGCCCAGCACGCGGTCATAAAAGGAGCGCGCCTTCGCAAGGTCGTTCGTTCCCACCGTGACGTGCGTGAATATGGCCATCTGATCCTCCTTCAAGACATTGGTTCACGAGCTTTTTTCTTGAAACCGAAGCGCCCTCTCAAACGCGCCGCTCACAGATTAGCGGTTTCGCAAAGGAGGGTAAACGACGGATTCCGTGATGGCCGCAACCACCGGCGTTGTCTAATGGTGTACCGAGTGGAGCCGTTTATAACGCATTAACTTCGAATTTTGCTGACTTAACCACTAATTCTCCGACGATTTTAAACTTTAAGACCTAAGGTCGCCTGGCGTCACAAGAAGCCGGATGCAGTCCGGCAAACGCAGTCCGGATGGAGATGAGGATGCGCCTTTCGATGTCGCTATGGACGAGCTGTGTCGGACGGGATTGCCTCCTGCTCGATCTCGGTCATTGGCGGAAGCATCGCGGCCCGGCAAGTCTCCTACAGCACGGCCCGTGTCGGAATGGCGCAAATGGCGAGTGCGCCAGCCGACGCGCATGGTCGCTCTTCGGGCTGGAACGCAAAGCCGACAACGCCTCTCGAACACCCTCCATATGATCGACTGAACTGGGGAGAAAATCATGTTGTCCGATTTCGAAGTGCTCCGCGCTGCTGACCAGATGATGCACGAATTCGGCGAGCACGCCGAGCTTCAGGCGGCCAGATACGCCGACCTGATGCTCGGACACAGCAACCGGGCCGGGCTCTTGGTCTGGGCGCGCATCTGGCGCACCATCGCCGAGAAGCGCCCGGCGCAGACCGGGTTATCGCATTGATGACAGGGTCCGCAGGAAGTCGATCATCGCGGCGTTGACTTCCGCGGCCCGCTCCTGCTGGGTCCAGTGGCCGCAACCCGGCAAGATCATCGTGCCGCTGAGCGCAGGAACGAATTTCGACAGATTGGGAATGAGCTGGTCCATGCCGGGAAACCTCACCACCGGATCGCGGTCGCCGGCGATGTAAAGCGCGGGCACAGTCACCCGCGCTCCGGCAAAGGCGGCGAGGAGCTCCCAGTTGCGATCAATGTTGCGATAATAGTTGAGGCCGCCGCGAAACCCGGTGCGAGCGAATTCATCGGCGTAGAAATCGACATCTGCCTCCGTCAGCCAAGAGGGCAGGGTCACGGGGTTCACGAAGTGCGTGCCCCACCGCGCGAGCAGGCCACCTTGGCGCGGCACCATGAGGGCGGCGGGCTCGCGGTTCGGCGCGTCCCCCGATATCGAATAGAGGCTGGAGCGGATGAACCCGCGGACGTCATGCTCAAATTCGGCCTCGGCCACACCCGGGGTCTGGAAATAGAGCTGATAGAAGACCGCGTCATCGGTCTGCGGCATGACGGTCGTCGGGCGGGCCGCACCGCGCGGGCGGAACGGGACACTTAGGCCGATCACGCCGCGGAAGCGGTCGGGGCGCAGCAGCGCTGCATGCCACGCCACCGGCGCGCCCCAATCGTGACCGGCGATGACAGCCTGCTCGGCTCCCAAGGCGTCGAGCAGACCGACCATGTCGCCAATAAGATGGAAGAGCGTGTATTGATCGATCGCCTCGGGGCGATCGGTCCGGCCGTAGCCGCGCATGTCGGGCGCTACGGCATGAAACCCGGCCTCGGCGAGCGCCGGTAGCTGGTGCCGCCAGGAATACCAGGATTCGGGAAAACCGTGGCACAACACGACCAGCGGACCCGCGCCCTGCTCGGCCACGTGCATGCTTATGCCGTTCGCCTCGACGGTGAGGTGATGGATCTGGGTCATCCGCGATCTCCTTCCCCCTGGACGCGCCGGATCGTATCCTCGCCGGCTGGCGTCCCCTAGGTAAAGGAGCGAATATGGCAAGGCTGCCGCCGATCACCAGCAAAGAACAGGTTCCGGCAAAGGACCACGCCATCGTGGATGCCATCGCCGCGAGCCGCGGCGCCGTTCAGGGGCCGTTTACGATGTTTCTTCACTGTGCGGAACTGGCCGGCCGTGTCGCCCATCTGGGCGCATTTGTGCGCTTCGAGGGCTCTCTCGACATGCGGGCTCGGGTGCTCGCCGCGATGACTGTCGCGCGCGAGTTCGAAGCGGTCTATGTCTGGGGTGCTCAGACGAGCGGTGCGCGCCGCCAGGGCGTGCCGGAGGCGACAATTACGGCGATCCGCGAAAACCACTCGCGCGGCATCGCGCCGGAAGACGCTGAAATCGTCGACTTCACCCGGCAACTTCTCCGCAAGCACCGGGTCGACGAGCCGAGCGCCACCTCACTGCGAAAGCGGTGCGGCGATCAGGGGTTTATCGAGCTGACCGGCGCCATCGGGTATTACAGCATGCTCGCGATGACCGTGAATGCATGCGAACTCGAAGCCGCTCCGGGCGGCGAAGTCCTGCAAGTCTGAATTTTCCCGGGTGATTGACGGGCGCCGCAGCGATGCGGCGGCGCTCGTTTTATAATTCCCGGCCGTATCAGCCGTATCAATAGCGGTGATCATAGGGAGGGGCGCTGCTGCCATATCCTTCATGGTAGGCCCGCTCGCGCTCGCGGGCGTGCTTAGCCGCCTCGTGATGGCCGATGATGCAGCCCGCGCCTGCTCCGAGCAGCCCGTGGTGACCAGCAACGTGCCCGGCAACACCGCCGATGACGGCGCCCTTCAAACATCCCCTGGCCGGCGCGGGAGTAGAACTCAGCGCAAGGCCGGTAACCGTCACCGCCAAAGCCGCGGGGAGCAGTATCGCTTTCATATCAAACTCCTTCAAAGCGTTGTTGCTGGTAGCCAACAGACCACAGCAACCTCAGGTTCCCGCACCGAGCGGGCTACACCAAAAGTGACGCAAAGCTCTCAATCTGTAAACGGAAGTAAACTTTTCCAGGTATAACGTAACAGAACAATAATCAGAGTCGCTGACACGAGATTTACATTTCGATTACAACATTTTACCAAACATCAGAACGCGGTTCATACGCCGATTACAGAGACAACGTAAGTTTATAACACGCCCCGAAACGGGGATTCGCTGAAGGAAGGACCAAATGTCCGAATTTAACGGCCTCGTCGAGCGAGAGATTCCAAGGCTGCGGCGCTATGCACGAGCGCTCACCCGGAGTGCCGATCGCGCCGACGATCTTGTCCAGGAGACGCTGCTGCGCGCGATATCCAAGTCTCATCTTTGGCAAGCAGGCAGCGATATTCGCGCCTGGCTCTTCACGATCATGCACAATCATTATGTCAACATGGTGCGGCGTGCCATGCGCGACGAGGCGACCGTCGATATCGAGCAGATGTCGTCCTCGCTCGTCGCCAACACGGATCCGACCGCATCCAGCCAGCTTCGCGAGCTCGAACTATCGCTCTCCCGCTTACCCGGGGAGCAGCGCGAAGTCATCCTGCTCGTCGGCCTGGAAGGAATGTCTTACGAGACCGCGGCACTGATCCTCAGTGTCCCGGTAGGGACGGTTCGCTCGCGCCTGTCGCGCGGCCGTGACGCGCTGCGCCGTTTGATGGACCTGCCGGAAAAGGGCGAAATAGCGGCCGGTGCCCCGAGCGAAGCCACGCCTCTCGCGGCCTAGTCGCGGGCGATCGGGATGTTGTCTATCAGCCTGGTCTTGCCGAGACGCGCCGCGGCGAAAACCCGCGAGCTTGCCGTGACTTCGGTGGTGACCGCCAAGGTTCCGGCCTCACGGATTTCAAGGTATTCCACCGCAAATCCGGCTTCCTGCAATGCCGCCGAACCCCGCGCGATCTCGCGTGCGACGGCGGTCGGATCTCGCGCCAGCGCCGCGGCAACGCTTCGCAATACCAGCGCGAGTTTGGGGGCGATGCGGCGCTCCTGCGCTGACAAATACACATTGCGCGACGACAGCGCGAGCCCATCCGCCTCGCGCACGGTCGGCACGCCCGCGATGGAGACTGGCATATTGAGATCGCGCGTCAGCCGCCGGACCACGATGAGCTGCTGATAATCCTTCTCGCCGAAATAGGCGATGTCGGGCAGGGCCTGGATCAGCAGCTTTGTGACGACGGTCGTCACGCCGTCGAAGTGACCGGCGCGGTGCGCGCCGCAGAGGCCCTCTGTCAATCCACTCACTCGCACCAGCGTGGCAAAATCGGGCGGATACATTTCATCCAACGCGGGAGTGAACACGAGATCCGCCCCGGCCGACCGCAACATTTCGAGGTCGGCCGCTTCGCGGCGCGGGTACGAGCCGAGATCCTCGGTTGGCGCAAATTGCTTCGGGTTGACGAAAATCGACGCGACGACCCGATCGCACCCGGCCCGCGCGGCCCCGACGAGCGCCATATGGCCCTGGTGCAATGCGCCCATCGTCGCCACCAGGCCGATGCGCTCATCGTCCTTGCGCCAACTGGCGATCTGCTTTCTCAGATCGGCAACGGTCCGCGCAATCTCCAACCGGCGACCCTCACCCTTTGACCGATCCCGAGGTCAGCCCGGCGACGTAATGCTCGACAAAAAACGAATAGATGATGGCGACCGGGATCGAGCCCAACAGCGCGCCCGCCATCAATTGGCCCCAATAGAACACGTCGCCGCGGATCAATTCGGCGATGACGCCGACCGGGACGGTGCGCACCGAGCTCCGGGTCAAAAAGATCAGCGCGTAAAGAAACTCGTTCTGCGACAAGGTAAAGGCGAAAATGCCGGCGGAGATGAACCCCGGCGTGCACAACGGCAGAAAGATCCGCCGCATCGTCTGCAGCCGGCTGGCGCCGTCGATCCGTGCCGCTTCTTCGAGCTCCTTGGGCACGGTCTTGAAATAGCCGAGCAACAGCCAGGCGCAGAACGGCACCAGCATTGTCGGATAAGTTAAAATAACTGCCGTCAGCGTGTTGCCGAGATCGAGCCGGGTGATCACATCGGCGAGCGGGATGAACAGCAATGGCTGCGGCACCAGGTAAATCGCCGCCACCGTCATCGCGATCAACCCGGCGCCGGCGAAGCGCATGCGCGCGAGAGGGTAAGCCAGCATGACCCCGAGGACGAGCGAAATTCCGGTGGACACGATTGCTACCAGCATCGTGTTCCAGGTCCACAGCAGAAAATGCGTCTGCGTCAGCAGATCGATGTAATGCTTCAGTGTCGGGTTATGGACGAGCAGCGGCATCAGGCGCCGGTTATACAGTTCTGAATCGGGCTTTATCGATGTGATTGTCATCCAGTAGAATGGGAACAGTGCTACTACCAGGAAAAACCCGACCGGCAGCCACACCCGGACTGTCTGCTCGAACCGGCCGTACCCGGTAACCATCACGATTTCCGCATGTAAAGAGTGAGCGCGACGATCAGCAGGCCCAACGCCGGCAGCATCGCCAGCGCGACCGAGGCGCCGAGGCCGAGTTGGCCCGCCCCCATGCTGAGATCAAAGGCATAGGTCGCGAACAGGTTGGTGGCGTTGTTCGGGCCACCATGCGTCAGAACGTAGACCAGCTGAAAATCGGCAAAAGTGAAGATGACCGAGAACAGCGTGACGATCAGGATAATCGGCTTCAGCAGCGGCAGTGTCACGAAGCGGAAACGATGCCAGCCGCCGGCGCCGTCGATCGTCGCCGCCTCATAGAGTTCCGGCGGCACGGTCTGCAGCCCGGCGAGCAGCGTGATGCCGTAAAATGGCAGACCCCGCCAGGTATTGATCATGATGATCGAAAACATCGCGAGGGCCGGGTTGCCAAGCCAGGACGGCCCCGGCGGGCTGACACCGATCCCGATCAGGAGCCGGTTGACGACGCTGAAGGCGGGATCGAGCATCCACATCCAGGCCACTGTGCTCAGTACCGTCGGCACGATGAACGGCAGCAACAACAGCGCCCGCACAAGGTTTTTCATGCGGAACTGCTGGTTCATCGCCAGCGCGAGGCCGAGCCCGCCGACCATCTTCAGCAATGTCGCCGCAACGGTATAGACCACGGTATTGACCGCGACCCGCCAGAAGATCGGGTCGTGGAAGTCGGCGATGAAGTTTCTCAGACCGACGAAGTGGCCGGGCTTCGCCACCGCCCGATCCTGCAAACTGAGCAGGATGCCGTAAACCAACGGATAGCCGACTAGGCCCGCCAGAAACAGCAACGGCAGTGCCATCATCAGCCAGCTGAACACCGCTTCGCGGTCGAGCCAACCGGACCGCGACAGGGCCGGGCGCGGCGGCCGCGCCAGCCCGACCAGCGGTTCACTGCGAATCGACATGTCGCGCCGTACGCCGGAATCAAGCCGTCTTGTAGATGCCCCTCAGCTGGCTCTCGGCGTTCTTGATCACCTCCTTGGTCGAGGCGCCGGCGCACGCTTTGGCGAACATGTCCACGACCACGTATTTCGCGACACTCTCGGCCAGCCGGCGGTCGGGGGGCGCCGGCCAGCCCGGCAGATGGCTGGTGCCGAGCGCATCGCGGTAGGGGATGTTGCGCGGCTCGACATTCCACATAGGCGCGTTGTCGTAGGCGTGCAGCAGCGGCTGATAATAGCTGACCGCAACGTCATACCAGGCGCCCAGCTGCTTCGGTTTCGATAACCAACGCAGGAAGTCGCGCGCTTCTTTCTCCTGCGGGGAGAAATTGAAGATCGAATGGCTGATCGCGCCAAGAAAATGGAAGCGACCCTTGGGCCCGGCCGGGTTCAGCGATTGCTGAGTGACCTCGCCGATCTCCGGAAAATTTTGCTTTGCAAACCAAAGAATGCTTTCGGCGTTGTTGGTGCAGGAGATCTGCTCTGCCATCCACGCCTTGTTGTTGCTCGGGTCTGTCCAGCCGAGCACGTCCTCGAACATCGTATCCTGGAAGAATTTGCGGGCGAAATCGACGGCGCGCGCGGTTTCGTCTAAATCGATCGTGATCGTCTTGCCGTCTTCGGCCACCTCGTGCGCCCCATACGACCAAAGAAGCGGATAAAGCCAGCCGTGGTTGTCGCCGAAGCCGTGGCCGAGCTCGAAGCCGAACGGGTGCCCCTTCGCTTTCAGCTTCTTACCGGCTTCGTACAGCTCGTCCCAGGTCTCCGGGAACTCTTTGAAGCCGACCTCGGCGAACCAGTCGCTGCGCCAGTTCATCAGCTGCCCGATCGAGCAGAACGGGATCGCCTTCCATTTGCCGTTGACGATCGCCATTTCCCGGGCGGCGGGGTACCAGCCGCCCTGCTCCTTTCCCATCTCCTCGGCGATGTCGCCGACATCGGCGTATTTTTCATCGTACAGAAACGGGATCAGAATCAGGTTCATCGTTATGTCGGCGCCGGTCCCGGTCTCGCTGATCGAGGCTATGCGCGCTGGGCTGCTCCCGACGCTGATAATCTCGTAAACTATTTTGACGCCAGTCTCCTTCTCGTAGGCCGGGGCCAGCACATTCTTCATGTAATCGTCGAATGGCGGGATGAACGAGCTTTCGTGGAGCAGCGTGACCGTCTTCCCGGCGGCTCGGCCCAAGGCAGGGGTCAGCGCCGCGCCGGCAGCGCCGGCCGCCGCAATCTTCAGAAAACCGCGGCGCGATGTAGCGTCCATTCCTCGCACTCCCTGCAAGCCGACATCCGAAAATCCGGTCGGTTTGACGCTTCTATAGCCCACGCTCTATCGCGGCAAGCCGGTATCCGGCTGACCTGGGCTAGAGAACCCTGGGCTAGAACAAGGTCCCGTCGCTGATGACCGCGAGAGGCGGAGCGCCGTCGGGTCGGCGTTCGCGCGCAATCTCCCGTCCCGCCGCCCAGCTACCGCCTTCGAGGACGCAGGTGAGCGGGAACTCCTCGGCGGTTTTGCCGAGGCGCTCGCGCACGCCTGACGCCAGTCGATCCAACAGCGCGACGGTCAGCGCCCGCCATTCGACGACGGGCTCGCTGAGCGCGTCGAGAGAGCGCCGCAGGAGGGCGGGGTCACGCGGCTCGAGGACGCCGCAATCCAGAAAGAGACCACCATTGCGGTATTCGGCGAGGCCGGTGAGGCCATCGATATCGGCGATCGGCAACCCGACCGCTGTCAACGGCTCGACGAGCGAGTATGTGAGCCATTGGCTGAGCTTGTGGAACGGCACGAGCCCCTCGCCTGGTACCGCTGGATGGCGGCCGCAATCGCCGAGCGGAATGCCGCCGAGACTGATGCGCCCCGGCCAGATCGGCCCGAACAGCCGCAGCAAGGTGCGCAGGATCTCGGGGGCCGTCGGCCCCTCACGTCGGGCCGCCCAATAATCGTAGAGGTTCCCCGGCCGCGCCGCGGTGCCGAAGAGGGCCGGGTTAGCAGCGCAAACCGCGCCCACCCGGCGCAGCAGGGCCGCGCGCCCTTCAATGCCCGCGAGCTCGTTTCCCGCGGCGTGTTGGAAAGCCCGGGCCAGGGCCTCCGGAGTGATCCGTGACAGCGCTCCGGCATCGGCCTGCCATGGTTGGGCGGGATCGGCGGAAAAAAGCCCTGATTGCATCGCGCGCAGGCTGGCGACGGCGAGGCCTTCGGAGCGCGAGAGGATTTGGCCGGTCTCCGTCTCGTGAAAGCGCCACTGCGGCCCAACTCCGGCATCGAGGAGCACCGAGACGACGGCGAGATCGATCCGCGCCCGAGCCGCCCCTCCCGGATCGGCCCCGGGCGCGACTTGCGCTGCGCGGTCGACCCCTCCGGCCGAGAAATGCCGCCATCGGCTGTGGTAGGGCACATTGAGATCGGGATAGCGCCGTCGCGTGATTTCGACGACGCGGCGGACCGCGTCGTCCAGCCGCGCCATGACGAGCCGAAAATGCCGGGCCTCGCCACGCTCGGCGGCAGCGAAGACGATGCCGCAGCGATCCCGGACGGCCGCCGCGGTCAGCAGCTCCGAAGCCTCGTCAGTCGTCGAGAGCACGACCCCTGATGCCGCTGAGCTCCTCGGGGTCGGGGATCCCGGCCGGCGTAAAGTAGCCTGCGGCTTTCTTTGCCTCGATTTCGACCGCGGCATCGAGCGGCACCAGCCGGTCCGGGATCGCGACCTGCTCCACGACCTCGATGCCCTGTCCCGTCAGCGCGTCACGTTTGAGGTTCGACATCGACACCCAGCGGTCTATCCGGCGGATGCCGAGCCAGTGGAAGACGTCCGGCATCAGCTCCTGAAACCGCATGTCCTGAACCCCCGCGACGCATTCGGTGCGGCGGAAGTAGGTGTCGGCGCGATCGCCGCCCAATTGGCGCTTGCGGGCGTTGTAGACGAGGAATTTGGTAACCTCGCCGAGCGCCCGCCCCTCTTTGCGGTTGTAGACGATGATCCCGACGCCGCCTTGCTGTGCGGTCTCGACGCAAACCTCGATCCCGTGGACGAGATAGGGGCGGCAAGTGCAGATGTCCGAGCCGAACACGTCCGACCCGTTGCACTCGTCGTGGACACGACAGGCGATCACTGTGCTGGGATCCGCGATCCGCTCCACCGCACCGAAGAAATATACGGTCATGCCGCCGATCGGCGGCAGCAAGACCTCGATATCGGGCCGGGTCACGAGTTCGGGGAACATCCCCCCGGTCTCCTCGAACAGGGTGCGCCGCAGATCGGCTTCGGCGACACCGAAGCGGGCGGCCAGCCCGGGCAGATGCCACACCGAATCGATCGCCGCCTTGGTGACCCGGATCTCGCCATTGTCGAGCAAGACCTCGCCGTCTGGCCGCAAGGTCCCGTCCGCGAGAAGCGGGCGGAGCTCAGGCGTCGTGATTCGCGCCCGAGTGACCGCGATGGTCGGACGGATGTCGACGCCGGCGCGGATGTGCTCCGCAAAGACCTCGCCGACAAGATGGCCCCAGGGGTCGAGCGATACGATTTTCGCCGGATCGCCCCATTGGGGATGCGGTCCGATCAAGGTCGCCGGCGCGGTATCGGTAAAGTCGGGCCGATGGTCACGCGCCAAGGCCCGGGTCGCCACCGCAAGCGCGCGATAGACCGCGTATGCCCCGGAATAGGAACCGACAGCGTTGCGGTATCGTGGCTCGGCTGGGCTCGCCACGACCGGTCCGCGTGCGGCGGGGCCGGACGCGCCCCAACTCAGCGGAATGGCGCCCCGGCCAGCTGCGCCGGGGTGGGAAGTCAGACGGATATGACGCGGTGCGGAATGTTCCATGACCTTTTCGCGCGGGAAAGATCAGAAATGGAGAGCGCAGTGGGGTTATCAACAGCCCGCAACTCGGGTCATTCAACTCACGATGGTGTGAGGGGGTCGAAATAACCTCCCAGATCGGTTCCGGCGTACTAAGTTAAATTCGTTTTCGTTCCGTTTCCAGCAATGGTCCCATGGCAATGGTCCCCATGACTGAGCCGCCTTCGCAACCGGATCCGCGCAAATTTCGGGACCCTTTCACGACCGCCAAGGGCGAGCGGCGGGCGCATGTCGCCCTCAGATCCCTGGACACGCTGTGGTTCAATACCGGCACGCTGTGCAACCTGACCTGCGAACATTGCTATATCAAGTCCTCGCCCAAAAATGACCGGCTGGTTTACATAACGGCTGCCGAAGTTGCGGAATATCTCGACGAGATCGAAGCGGACGGTCTCCCGACGTCCCTGATCGGCTTTACCGGCGGCGAGCCGTTTATGAACCCCGAACTGCCGCAAATGCTCGAGGATGTCCTTTCCCGCGGTTTCCGCGCGCTGGTTCTGACGAACGCGATGAAACCGATGGTGAAATGCAAGCCTGCGTTGTTGAAACTCAGAGACCGCTTTGGCGACCGGCTGACGATCCGGGTTTCGATCGACCACTACGGGCCGCAGGTGCACGAGGTGGAACGGGGAAAACGCAGCTGGTGGCCGACAATCGACGGGCTCTTGTGGCTGGCGCGCAACGGCTTTTCGCCTCACGTCGCCAGCCGCCGGCTCTCGGGAGAGCCGGAAGCGGCGATACGCAGCGGCTTTGCCGGGCTGTTCGCTGAGCTTGGCGTCGCAATCGACGCCACCGATCCGGTGGCGCTTACGGTGTTTCCGGAAATGGATGCCGCCGCCGATGTTCCGGAGATCACCGAAGCGTGCTGGGGCATTCTCGGGAAATCGCCGGAGAGCGTCATGTGCGCAACTTCGCGGATGGTCGTAAGGCGCAAGGGCGCGTCGCATCCGGTCGTCCTTGCCTGCACCTTGCTCCCTTATGATCCCCGGTTCGAGCTGGGCCGGACACTTGCCGCGGCGAGCGGCCCGGTGCCGCTCAATCATCCGCATTGCGCCAAGTTCTGCGTGCTCGGCGGCGGCGCCTGCAGCCGCGGGTGATGCCGCATTCCCAAGTTAAGGGTCAGGACAGTGTCAATGCCGCGGTCTGTTTGAGGATCTCGTTCGAGCCGTCCCAGATCATCCGCAGCGAGACGAAAGTGATGATCCCGAGCCCGACCCAGGAGATCCAGAAAAAGCGGTCGAGAAGCCTCGCAATACAGGTCGAAGCGACCCCCATCAGCGCCACTGAAAGGACAAGCCCGAACGCCAATAGCCAGAAATGATCGCGCGCGATCCCGGCAACCGCCAATACGTTGTCGAGTGACATCGAAACATCGGCAAGAACGATCCGCGTCAGCGCCTCCGTCGGGGTCGTCCGGTGCTTGGGTAGCCGGGCGCCGGAGCACTCCGCGCCGCCCAACTCCGGCTGGTCGTTGGTCTGGGTCAGGCGGATCTCGCGGTACATTTTCCAGGAGACCCAGAGCAGCAGCACGCCGCCCGCCAATGTCAGGCCGATCACCGCGAGCAGCTGCACGGCAAAATAGGCAAAGAGGATCCGCAGGACGGTCGCGGCCGCGATACCGAGCACGATGACGCGCCGGCGCCGTTCGGCCGGGAGACCCGCCGCCGCCATTCCGACGACGATCGCATTGTCTCCGGCGAGCACCACGTCGATGATGACCACCGACAGCAGTGTGCCCAGTTGATTAACGCCGATCAGCACCATCGCCACATAGTCACTGATCGCCGCACCGTCGAGACCGTCGCGATGTCGAGAGCTGCAGTTTCACGACTAGCGATGCGACTTTCGGCGTTCTACGCCGCGACTTTCCTCGTTACGGGCATCCAGCTCCCGTTCTGGCCGATTTGGCTCGCCTCACGCGGCCTCACCGCGAGAGAGATCCGGCTGTCGCTCGTCCGGCTCGGGCCGATTGGATTGATGGTCTTCGGCGGCGCCGCCGGCATCCTGCGCTGGAGCCTCGCCGGCGCGCTCACTTCACTCCCGTTCGTGCCGGCCCTACAGCTTTTGCACGCCTTCACATTCGGAGCGAGCCACCTCGGCGCCATGTCCGCGGCCGGCCTGGTCGGAGCAGTGGCACTCGGCTGGGCAACAGATCGGCGGAACCGCCAGCCCTCCTGACACGTTTGAGAGTATAGAGGGACAACGGCACGAGCCGTCGCGGCGTGGTTTCCCCTCAACCGCCATGCCGCCCGATTGTCGGATCGCGCCGGAGCGCCATGCCGGTTCTCCCCCCAACCGGCATGGCGTCCCTTTTTTCTATGGCCTATCCCCGTCGTTTTTTATATGGCCTATCGTTCCGCGAGGACGCGCTCAAGCTACTTCGAACACCTCGGATGGACGCCGTCCACTGCATGAGCGACCGCGTAATCGTGGAATGCTTTAATATCGAGCGTGCTGGCCAGCTTCAGCATCTCGGTCGATTGTTGGCAGAATTGCCCGGTCGGAATGATGGCTTGCTTGCGCGCAGCCTCGTTGGCGAGGCTGGTTTGCCAGGCGTCGAAGGCGCTCTTCGGGTTCCGAGCTCCGGTGCGCCGGAAATGGTCGATCATCGCATTCTGATAGCGTAAGATCGCGGCCGTATTGCGCGCTCGAAATTCGCCGTAAACGGTATCCCGGCAAGCCGAGCTGATGACCATCAGATTGGTTTGAAACAGCAGCGCCTGCTCCGCTTCGATATCCGTCGGCGAATAGCAATTCCGGTCGGCGGCCGATGCTGTGGCGACCGACGCGGCGGCAAGGAGCGCCGCAGCCAAAACGACATTCTTCATCGCGCTTCCCCAAGGATGTCCCCGACACCTTCAGCATAGCCAACGAGCTCTCTCAATTTCAAGAGCAACAACCTTCGCTGTCGACAAATCTCAAGTACAAAGGCTTACTCTTTTCGGGTGGAGAAGGCACGGCCCAACCCAACCGATGATTGGATGGGCCCGCTGTGGCTTTATCCAAATGATTAGTGCCGAGCGAGAACTTGAACGGGGAAGATCAAGAATGTCCACATTCTGACGCTGGAGCCGACTAAGCATCGGAACCCCGATCCGTCGAAGAGGCGAGAATGGCTGCGATAATTGTCTTGTTCACCGATTTCGGTCTCGAAGGCCCCTATACCGGTCAGGTCAAGACCGTATTGCATCAGATCGCACCCGGCGTTCCGGTGGTCGACCTGTTTGCCGACCTGCCCGCGGCAAAGCCCCAGCCGGCGGCCTATTTGCTTGCCGCCTACGGCGGATGGTTTCCGCCGGGCACGGTCATTCTCGCAGTCGTCGACCCCGGGGTGGGCGGGGAGCGTGCAGCGGTCGTCGTCGAAGCCGATTCGCGCTGGTATGTCGGTCCGGATAACGGCTTGTTGGAGCTCGTCTCGCGGCGCGCCGACCGCGTCCGGAGCTGGGAGATCTCCGCAGGGCCGGAGGCGATTTCGCCGAGCTTTCACGGCCGCGATGTGTTCGCCCCGATAGCGGGGCTGCTCGCTCGCGGCGACCGGGCGGCCGGCCGGCTCCGTCCCATGGAGATATCCCGCCGTCCCGATTGGCCTGACGACCTTCCCGAAATCGTTTACATCGACAAATTCGGCAACGCTATGACCGGCGTGCGGGCGGTGCTGATCCCGGGTGGGGCGCGACTTGCCGTTGCCGGGCGGGTTCTCGCGCGTCGGCGGACGTTCTCCAACGTCCCGGCCGGCGAAGCGTTTTGGTACGAGAACTCGAACGGGCTCGCCGAGATCGCCGTGAATGCCGGACGGGCGGATGCCACGCTCGGACTCGCCATAGGAACCCGGGCAGCCATCCTGCCGTGAGCGGCGGAGCCGCTCTCAAGGCGGGCTGACGATCTTTGCGCCCGGCGGAACCCTGAGCTGGCGACGTCTTTGCAACCGGTGAAACAGCCACACGGCGACCGTGAAAGCAACAAACACGATCAGCATGACGAGGCTGAACGAGCGCACGAGGTGGCCGAGCACAGAGCGGAAGGCGTGCCCGAGAAAATAGCCAAGGGCGACGAAGCTCCCAGCCCACAGACCGGCGGCGAGACAATTCAGTATAACAAACCGCTTCCAATGAACCGCGCTCAGCCCCATCGCAAAGGAGGAGAAATTTCGGATCCCATAAATGAAGCGGAAAGAGAGGATGAAACCGGTGTTGTATCGCTCGAGCCAATACAAGGCCAATTCGACGCCATAGCGCCATTTCGGGAATCGATTGAGCAGCCGCAACCCGAAATACCGGCCGATCCAAAAATAGGTCTGATCTCCGGAGAAGCTGCCGAGCCACGTGGCGGCGAGCAGCAGCGCCGGGTTGAGCAGCCCTTGCGCTGCGGCGAAGGCGGCAAATAGAACGAAGGTTTCTCCTTCGAGAAAGGTCCAGATGAAAGCGATCAGATAAAAGCAGGCGCCGTTCTCAGCTATCAGTTGGCTGATGTCCATTCCCGACCCGTTCCTGCTTTATCCAATCGCCCCGGGCCGTGGCTGGAGCGCGCCCCCTCGATGCACTTCCGGCGCGGCGCATGCTATGTTTTTCCGCCTTCACGGTCGAGCGGATTCCGGCCGCACAGAGGATTTGAGGAGATGACGGATGCCCGGACTGTATTTTGAAGAGTTTGAAGAGGGTCAGGTCTTCGAGCATGCGATCAGCCGGACCGTGACCGAGATGGACAATGTGCTGTTCAGCACGTTGACTATGAATCCGCAGCCATTGCATCTGGACGAAGAGTTCGCCAAGCAGACCGAGTTCGGCCAGCGCCTCGTGAACAGCCTATTCACCCTCGGTCTGGTCATCGGCATCAGCGTCGGTGAGACGACGCTCGGGACGACAGTTGCCAATTTGGGGATGAGCGATGTTCGGTTTCCGAAGCCGGTCTTCCACGGCGACACGTTGCGGGCGCGAACGATCGTCAAGTCGAAACGGCGCAGCCAATCGCGTAAGGACGCCGGGATCGTCGAGTTCGAGCATCAGGGGATCAACCAGCGCGGCGAAACCGTCGCGATCTGCCGGCGCGCCGGCTTGATGAAATGCCAGCCCACATGAAATGCCAGCCCACATGAAGTACCAGGCGGCGGAGGGGTGAATGCGCTCGCTACTATTTCTTCCCGCCGACAGTGAACGCAAGCTCGCCCAGGCCCCGCAAGCGGGAGCCGACGCATTGATCCTCGACCTGGAGGATTCGGTCGTCCCGGCGAGGCGGCCATTGGCCCGCCGTCAGGCCCGCGATTTCCTTGCCGCCAACGGTTCCGTCGAGCTCCGCCGCTACGTACGGATCAATCCTTTGTCGAGCGGCGTCGCTCTCGATGATCTTGCTGCTGTAGTGCCGGGAAAACCGGATGGAATACTGTTGCCGAAATGCGTGCCCGAGGACCTGCGGACGCTCGATCATTACTTATCGGCGCTGGAGGCGGCGTCGGCGCTGCCGCCGGGGTACATCCGGGTCATCGCCATCGCCACTGAAACCGCAGCCGCAATGTTCGCCCTCGGCGGCTATGGCGGCGTGTCGTTGCGGCTCGAAGCCATCACCTGGGGGGCGGAAGATCTGGCCGCGTGTATCGGCGGCGACAATCGCCGGCTGGACGGCATCTACGACGATCTCTACCGGCTGGCCCGCTCGCTGTGCCTGTTGGGAGCCGCAGCCGCCGGGGTCGTTGCGATCGACACGATCTATACCGATTTCAAGAACGAGGCCGGGCTCGCCGCCGAGTGCGCTGCCGCCAGGCGGTCCGGCTTCACCGCCAAGATGGCAATTCATCCGGCGCAGATCCCGGTCATCAACCAGGCTTTTGCAATCGGTGAGGAAGAACTCGCCTGGGCACGCATGGTCGTCCAGGCGTTTGCCGAGAACCCCGACGCAGGGACCATCGCCGCCGACGGCAAGATGATCGACCGGCCGCATCTGACATTGGCACGCCGGCTTCTCGGCTTGGGCGGAGAGGGTGAGCCTCTCAGCATGCGGAAGCCCCAACCGCGATGAAGCTGGTCCATCGCATAGAAATTCATCAAGTTCTATATAACAATCCCGCAATTGCCATAATCTCATTGTACTGTTGCCCGCGTCAGCAGCTGTGAGCGGCTTACGGATTTTTCGATGAGAGAATTGGCGATGCCTGATCTCGACCTGATAAAACAGGTAAATCAGGCGTGCGGGCGGTTCGGCAGGGCCGATCCGTCGATCTCGAGCCGGGCAGACGAGCACGGCAACCAACGCTGCAGGTTCGCTGCAGATGCAGCTACCCGAGAATTTGGACTCAACTGTGGATTGCCAGATGTCTGAGGCCATCGGCTCTGCCATCGCTGGCGTCAGATGCGGCACTCGACTATGTAAGACCTGTCCCTTTGCTCGTCCCGCCGATTAATCGAGGTCGCCCGATGAAGATCAGCTTTACCGAGCCCGACTTGCCCCGCTCCGGTGCCGTGGTGGTCGGAGTATGGGAAGGGAAGGTGTTGACGCCGGCCGCAAGACGGCTCGACGAGGCCGCGGCAGGCGCGATCACCCGTGCGCTCGCCGCCGCACCTCGGTTCAGCGGCAAGAAGGACGAGCTGCTGCCAATTATCGGCGCTCCTAATCTCTCGGCGAGCCGGATTGTCCTTGCCGGTCTCGGCAAACCCGAATCGCCCGACCCCCGATCACTTCAGCAACTCGGCGGAAATCTCGTCGCGCATCTGAACGGGGCAGGAGAGGAGGAAGCCACGTTCATGATCGATGTTGCCGAGGGGGCATCGATCGGTTCAACCGAGGCAGCCGCCGAATTAGCCTTTGGCGCGCAGCTCAGATCCTATCGGTTCGACAAGTACAAGACCAAGCAGAAGCCTGAGCAGAAGGCGTCGCTGGCTCGCCTCACGGTCGCGGCCAGCGGCGCGAAGGCCGCAAAGCGTGCTTATCAGCCGCTCGAGAAAACGGCGGCAGCGGTGTTCATGACCCGCGACCTGGTTTCAGAGCCGGCAAATGTGATCTACCCCGAGACGCTCGCGGCAGAGGCCGGGCGGCTCGCCGACCTCGGGGTCGAGGTCGAAATCCTCGACGAGCACAAAATGCGGAAGCTGGGGATGAACGCGCTGCTTGCAGTAGGACAAGGCAGCGCCCGGCCGCCCCGCGTCGTCGTCATGCTGTGGCGCGGCGCCAAGAGCTCGGCCGGGGCGCGCAGCCAGCCCCTCGCCTTTGTCGGCAAGGGGGTGACCTTCGATACCGGCGGCATCTCGATCAAACCGGCCGCCGGCATGGGCGACATGAAATGGGACATGGCCGGCTCCGCCGTGGTCATCGGCCTGATGCGGCTGCTCGCCGCGCGCAATGCACCCGTAAATGCGGTCGGGGTCGTCGGCCTGGTCGAGAACATGCCGTCCGGTACCGCGCAACGTCCGGGTGACATCGTCACCTCGATGTCCGGTCAGACAATCGAAGTGTTGAACACCGACGCCGAGGGCCGGTTGGTGCTCGCCGACGCGCTGTGGTATTGCCAAGATCGCTTCAAGCCGCGCCTGATCGTTGACTTGGCGACTTTGACGGGCGCCGTCATCGTCGCGCTCGGCCATCATCAGGCGGGCCTCTTTTCGAACAACGACGAGCTCGCCGACCGCCTGGTCGAGGCCGGCAAAGCGGTTGGCGAGCAAGTCTGGCGGCTGCCGCTCGCCGAAAGCTATGACCGCGAAATCGACAGCGATGCCGCCGATGTCAAAAACATCGGCGGAGGCCGGGCTGCGGGGAGCATCATCGGCGCCCAGTTTATTCAGCGCTTCGTCAATGAGGTCCCGTGGGCGCATCTCGACATCGCCGGGACGGCGTGGTCGACAAAGGACGCGCCGACCGTGCCGAAGGGCGCCACCGCGTTCGGCGTCAGGCTGCTCGATCGGTTCGTCTCACAGTATTACGAGAAGGACTAGTGCCGTCTCGATCGTCTCGAGAGTCCCGGCCGTGGCCGAAATCGGCTTTTACCACCTGCTGTCGATGCCCTTGGAACGGGCCCTGCCAAAGCTCCTCGAGCGGGCCTGTGCGCTGGGCCATCGAGTGGTCGTCCGGGCTGCTTCTCCCGAGCGGGTCGAACACCTCAATGCGGCGCTGTGGACTTACGAGGAGGCCGCCTTCTTGCCGCACGGTTCGGCGCGCGACGGGAACCCGGCCTTGCAGCCGATCTGGCTGACCGATCGCGCCGAGAACCCGAACGGCGCTTCGATGATCGTTGTGGTTGATGGCATCGAAGCCGAGGATTTCCAGACGTTCAGCCGCTGTGCCAACGTCTTCGACGGCAACGACGCGGACGCGGTCGAGGCGGCACGCGGCCGTTGGCAACGTGCCCGTGAAGCCGGATGCAATTTGACCTACTGGCAGCAGACGGCATCGGGCTGGGAGCGAAGGACCTGAAGGGGCGTCGTTTTGCCGCCGGGCTTTACCGCCGGGTTTGCCGGTCGCCCCAACGCCCGCTATAACCCGCGGCTCTCCCCGAAAGAGAGATGCGGATGACCATCGAACGCACTTTGTCGATCATCAAACCGGACGTAACGCGGCGCAATCTCACCGGCGTGATCAACGACCGCTTCGAGAGGGGCGGGCTGCGCATCATCGCTCAGAAGCGCATCCAGCTGTCGCAGAGCCAGGCGGAGCGGTTTTACGAAGTGCATGCTGGGCGTCCGTTCTACCGCGACCTGGTCGCGTTCATGAGTTCGGGGCCGGTTATGGTCCAGGTGCTCGAAGGGGAGAATGCGGTGGCGGTGAACCGCGAAATCATGGGGGCGACAGACCCGGCGGACGCCGCCCCCGGCACCATCCGGAAGGATTTCGCCGAGTCGATCGAAGCAAACTCGGTCCACGGGTCGGATTCGCCCGAGACTGCGGCCCAGGAGATCGCTTTCTTTTTCTCCGCGATCGAAATCTGTCCTTAGGTGAGGGCGGCGGATCCTTCTGACCCCGTCTCTTTGACCGGGGGCATCTTGCCCGCGGGGCGGGTGGACGGTTCGCGATCTCGATCCTTCCCGTTCTTGCGAAACCGGTTTGCCCGGCCCATCGCGGCGTGGTCCGAGGCCGGTCTCGACACAGTCGCTCTGCTGATTTTTCCGCTCCTCGTCGTGCTGCCCCGCGGCACAGCCGCGCTGGTCTCGGCTGCGGGGCTGTGCGCGGCCGGTTTGATGCTGTCGGCAGGCGGAATGAGGCTGACCCGCATTCTTCTGGTTGCCGCCATGCTGCTCGGGTGTCTCCTCGCATGGGGGACTGCCTCGGCCTTGTGGTCGGTCGATCCGGTGCGCAGTTTGGTGGTGGCGGCTCGACTCGCCGGTCTATTTGCTGTCGGGCTCGCGCTTGCCGCCGGCGCCGGTTTGATCGCGGCTCCGCGCCGCCTGGCATTCCTGCTGCTCATCGGAATGGCGTTCGGGATCGCCATGGTGGCGATCGAACTCGCTACCGCCGGCGGCTTGAGCGCGCTCGTCTCCAACCGCGCTTATCGGCCGACCCAGCTCAACCAGGTTTCGATCTCGTTTGCGCTCCTCGTCTTGCCGGCGAGCGCCTTGTTGATTTCTCTTGGCCAGGCGATCCTCGCAACTCTGCTCGCGGCCGTGACGGCGGTAACGGTTTACGCATTGGCGGGGACCGCAGCGAAAGCGGTGTTGCTCGCCGGACTGGCGATCGGTTTGCTCCTCTACCGAGCCCGCCCGGTTGTCGCCAGGGTCGCCCTGGCAATCTCGATGGTTGCTATCATCGCGGCACCGTTGACCTTTGCGCGGCTCGAGCGATTGCCGGGTGTCGGCGAGACGGCCGACGGCTTCAAAATTTCCGCTGGTCACCGTATGCTGATCTGGTCGTTTGCCGGCGATCGGATCGCCGAGCGGCCGCTCACGGGCTGGGGCTTGGACGCGTCACGCGCCATCCCGGGCGGCGATGACCCGATCAGACCCGGTGAAACCTGGATGCCCCTGCATCCGCACAATGCGGCCCTGCAGGTCTGGCTCGAGCTCGGGGCGCCTGGTGCGGTGCTGTTCGCGGTGCTGGCAGCGCTCGTCTGGGGCGCGCTCGCCTGTGTCGAGTGGCCGCCGCTGTTCGCCGCTGCGGCTGGCGCCAGCCTCGCGATCGCGTTTGTCGGCTGCTGCGCCACCTACGGCATATGGCAGGAGTGGTGGCTCGGCACCTTGTCGTTTTCGCTTTTTTTGGTCTTGGTCATGGGCCGCGTCGCTGGTTGCCCAGCCGTGCCTGGAAAGGCGGGCGGATCTCGGGGACTCTCGTTGGTGCGGCGCCGCACTACAAAGTGAAGATCGCCAGCCCGATCAGGATGAGAATGATCACGGCCAACGCCCATCTGACCAGCCGGGTGAACGCCATCCAAGTCTGACGATGCTGCTCGAAATTGGGATCGACTAGCGCCATCGGTTTCCTATCCGCTGCGAGAATACCTTCGAGACATAGCCTATCCTCAATCTTGGGGGCTGAGCGCCGAAATATCCGGGATTCGGGCATCTATGATCTCGACCCGCTCGTCGGCGCCCCCCGGGACGACCCCGGAGACGACCCCGGGGACGACCCGCACGCGTCCTTCCGCAATCAGCCGCACGGCGAGCGGGTAGAGCCGATGCTCGGTCTCGAGAATTCGCCCCGATAGCCGCGCCTCGTCGTCGTCGGGATGAACCGGCACGACCGCCTGAGCGATGATCGGCCCGCAGTCGAGTTCCGGGCGGACGAAATGAACCGTGCAGCCGGTAAAGCGCACGCCGGCTGCGAGCGCCTGGCGCTGCGCATGCAGGCCACGAAAGGAGGGGAGCAGCGAGGGATGTATATTGACCATCCGGTCGCGCCACGCCGCCACGAAATCCACGTCCAATATGCGCATGAAGCCGGCAAGGCAGACGAGCTCGACCCGATGCTCGGAAAGCCTCGGCTGCGCCTCCGCCGCAAACGCGCGCCGGTCGCGATGCGGGATGACCCGGGTGGGAATGCCGGCCGCAGCCGCGACGCGGAGGCCCCGCGCTTCCGCCCGGCTGCTGATGACGAGAGCGATCTCGGCTGGGTAGGCCTCCGCCGAACATGCCGCAATCAGGGCCTGAAGATTGGAGCCGCGGCCCGAGATGAGCACGCCGACCCTCAGCCGCGCCATCGCGGTTTCTCGGCTGTGCGCCGCCGTTCCGGGCCGACCGCCCGGCGGATCCGGCTGTTGATGGCGTCCTCGCAAAAAGTGCTGTATGACCGCTGCGCGGCGGCCGACAGTCGCGAAGATATCGGGTCGGAGGCGGTTTGCAATGGCTCTGCGGTTGATGACCGCGTGCGCCCTCCTGCTGCTGGGACTAGTCGCGATGCGGGCGGGACCGGCCGCTACGCAGGAACCTGACGAGGCCTATTCGGCAACGGTCAAAGTGGACGCCACGGCCGACAGCGCCGCAGCGGCGCGGGAGATGGCGCGCGCCGATGGGCAAAGGCGAGCCCTGGCTGCAGTCATCGAGCGTCTATCCGGCGCGTCCGAACCTGCCAAGCCGCCGAAACTCGACGACAAGACGATCACCGATATGGTCGTCAGTTTCGAGGTGGCAAACGAACACATGTCGGCGGTGCGTTATGTTGCCGACTACACCTTTCACTTCCGCCCGTCCAAGGTGCGGCGGCTGGTCCGTGTCGTCGAGACACCGCCGGCGGAAAGCGGCAGCAAAAGCCCGGGGGATAAAAGCCCGGGGGATAAAAGCCCGGGGGATAAAAGCCTGGGCGATAGCGGTGGCAAGAGCCTCGCAGAAGGCGCCGGCAAGCCGTCCGCCGAAAGCGGCAATCGCGTGGTCGTCGTTCTGCCGGTCTACCAGGACGGGTCGAACCTCGTCCTGTGGGACGACCCCAATGCGTGGCGCATGGCCTGGTCGCAGCGGCCAGCCGGGTCCGGGCCGGCCCGGCTGGTGCTACCGCTGGGCGATGCCGGAGATCTGGCGGCGATCGATGCGGAGAGGGCCGGATCCGGCAAGCCCGAGGCGCTGACCGCGATCGCCCAACGAAATAGCGGGTCCGAAGCGGTCGTCGCGTTGGCCACCGCGCGACGTCAGGGCGACAAGCTTGCCGGGCTCGATGTGACGGTTAAGCGATATCGCTCCGGGCACCTCGTCGATACGCTAGCAAGCTCGTTCGAGGCCGATCCGGCAGAGAGCGAAGCCGACCTTCTGAAGAGGGCGGCGGAAGCAACCGCCGCGGAGATCGAAACCGGCCCCAAACAAAATGCCGCCGCGAGATCCGACCAGCTGGCGACGCTTACGGTCACCGTTCCCATCACCAGTCTCGGCGAGTGGGTGCAGGTGCGCGGCCGCTTAGCGACGGTTAGCTCGATCCGAAAAATCGACCTGTTGTCGCTCAGTCGCCAGGAAGCGAGAATCGAGGTCAAGTATGTCGGCAGTCAGGATCAGCTGAAATCCAGCCTAGCCGAGGTCAACCTCGATCTCGGGGGCGGCGATCCGACCTGGCGGATTCAGACCTCGGGCGCGGCGAGTGCGCGCTAGCCACGCCCCCAACAGCCATCTCGAAATGCGGATCTTCATCTCTCGCATTCCGGCAACCATGATGAGTGGGCTCGGGCTCAATCTCCCGAATTTGATTTCGCTGGGGCGGTTGCTGCTGGTCCCGCTGGCGATCTCGCTCATTCTCGACGGGAGGTATTGGGCCGCCTTCTGGGTTTTTGTTGTCGCCGGAATTTCCGACGCGCTCGATGGCTTTATTGCGAAGCGCTTCGACCGGCGCACGCGATTGGGCGCGCTATTGGATCCCCTCGCTGACAAAGTGCTTCTCGTCAGCGTTTATGTCACTCTCGGCGTTGCCGGCCAGATCTGGGCCTGGCTCGTCGTCCTTGTCGTCTTTCGCGATATCATGATTATCGGCGGCTTTTTATTGATCCAGGCGCTCCCCGCGCTGCCGAAGCCCACCCATCCGCTCTTCATCAGCAAAGTCAACACGGGCGTGCAGGTCGCGATGGTCGGCTACGTGTTGGCTCGACGCGGTCTCGGGGGCGAAGCCGGCCCGGTCGATATGGTGCTGGGGATTACGGTCGCCGCTACCACGGTAGTTTCGGGATTGACCTATCTCCTTCGGTGGGCCCGGATACTCGCGCACTCGGAGCAGGCCCTCTGAGCGTACTCGCTCGGGCGCCGTTCCTGGCTGCCGGACTGGTTCGAGTTCTGGAGTAAGGATGCAACTCACCTTCGATCTGCCCCGCCGCATGGCCCTGAGCCGCACCGATTTCCTGACTTCGGAGAGCAACGCCGCAGCGGTTGGCTGGATCGACCGGTGGCCCGATTGGCCTTCCCGGGCCCTGGCGCTCCACGGGCCCGCGGGCTGCGGCAAGACGCATCTCGTCCATCTCTGGTGTGCCCAGACGGCGGGTGTCATCGTGGCTGGCGAAACGCTCAGCGAGGTCGTGGTGACGCGTCTCGTCTCGGAGCGCCGGCATCGAATCGCAATCGATGATGCCGATCGCGCCTGCGAGCACGCGCTGCTCCACCTTTACAATTTCTGCATGGAAACCCGCGGCGGCCTGTTAGTGGCCGCTCGCCAGCCTCCCGCCTCCTGGACCGTCGCGCTGCCCGATCTCGATTCGCGGTTGCGCGCGGTCTTGGCCATCGGGATCGGGTTGCCCGATGACGCACTCCTCGGGGCGGTTCTCGTCAAGCACTTTGCCGACCGGCAGCTGCGCGTCGCGCCGGAGGTGATCGCGTATTTGCTTACACATATGGAGCGCTCTTTCGCGGCAGCCGCCGAAATGGCCTCCCGGCTCGACCGGGTTTCGCTGCGCGAGCGCCGCGCGATCACGGTGCCGCTGGCGCGCCAATTAGTTTCGGAAATCGGGGATTTAGAAGCTGGGGCTCACGGGTCTTCGTCGGCCAGAGAATCGGGCGTGACATAACCGATCAGCTCGTGCCGCGAGGAGCCCAAAACCGACCAGTCGGCCGGAACCCGGAAGCTGACAAAGGCGGCAGTCGGAAACTTTCCTGAGGCGAGCGCCCGGAAAGCCGGCGAATTCTCGTCGGCGAGCGCAATCGCCAGGTCATGAAGCCCTGGATTATGACCGATCAGCAGTACATTTACATCGCGCGCGTCGAGGCGACCCAGTCGCGCCGTCAGTTTTTCTCGTGAGGCGAGATACAGTTCGTCCTCGATCGAGGTGCGCGGCAAGGTGCTCGGGCCAGGGGGAAACTGGTCGAGAACCAAATCGAGCGTCTCGCGTGTCCGCCGGGCGCTGGAGCAGAGAACAAGGTCGATCGCGCCGAGCTTGGCCGAGAGATTTCTGCCGACGCGCCGTGCCGTCTTGCGGCCACGCCGGCTCAATGGCCGCTCGTAATCCTCGACATCCTCTTTGGCGCTCGACTTCGCGTGGCGGAGCAAATGGAGCATGTTCATCTCAGGCCTCATCGCCGGGCGCATGCGCCGTTCTTGCTCGACCGCATGCGCGTTCGATCCTGTGCACGGACGCAAGAACATGACACTCTTTGACCCGAAAGATAAAGTCCGGGTTTATCAGGTACCCTCCAGCTCCATTGGAGAGCGGTAGTGAGCACCAGCGCCCAGCCTGTCGAGATCGCCTCGGTCGATTTCCATTCCGAGGCACGCTTTATCAATCGCGAACTCTCGTGGCTCGCTTTCAACGAGCGGGTCCTTGCCGAGGCCGACAATTTGCGTCATCCGCTACTCGAACGGCTCCGCTTCGTGTCGATCTCGGCAAACAATCTCGACGAATTCTATATGGTGCGGGTGGCCGGGCTGAAAGGCCAGTTTCTTGCTGGGATCAAGACGCTGAGCCAGGACGGGCTCACCCCGGCGCAACAGCTAGAGGCGATCAGGCGGAGGGCCGGCAAGCTGATGGCCGACCAGCAGATCGCTTGGCTGGCGTTGCGGCGGCAGCTCGACGAAGCTGGGATCAGCGTCATCGATCCAACCGATCTTAAACCGGGTGATCGGGAGTGGCTCGAAGACCGCTTTATGGCCGAGGTCTTTCCGGTCCTGACCCCGCTGGCGCTCGACCCGGCTCATCCATTTCCATTTGTCGCCAATCGCGGGTTCGGCCTAGCGCTCGAGCTCGAGCGGGTCAGTGACAATATTCGCCTTCAGGCGCTGACCCTGATCCCCTCCTCTATCGATCAATTCGTTCGGCTGCCCGGCAGCCGAATCCGGTTTTTGCCGATCGAACAGATGATCGCGCTTTTTCTCGACCATCTGTTCCCTGGCTTTGCTGTTGTGGCGCAAGGCGTTTTTCGGCTGTTGCGCGACAGTGAGGTCGAGATCGAAGAGGAAGCCGAGGATCTGGTCCGTCTCTTCGAGACGGCGCTGAAACGACGGCGGCGCGGCCATGCCATCCTCCTCGCGGTCGATTCGACTATGCCGGCCGACCTGCGGCGCTTTCTGATGGAAAAACTCGATGCGGCGCCGGCGGACGTATTTGCGACCGATGGCATACTTGGCCTCAATGACACCGAGCAACTGATCGTCGACGAGCGCCCCGACCTCGTCTTCACGCCCTATAATGCCCGCTTTCCCGAGCGCATCCGGGATTTCGGTGGGGATTGCTTTGCGGCGATCCGGCAAAAGGACATCGTCGTCCACCATCCGTATGAGAGCTTCGACGTGGTCGTGCAATTCGTACGACAGGCGGCGCGCGACCCGGCGGTCGTGGCAATCAAGCAGACCCTCTATCGCACGAGCGAGGACAGCCCGATCGTACGTGAGCTTGCCGCAGCGGCCGAAGCCGGGAAGTCAGTAACGGCGCTGATCGAACTCAAGGCCCGCTTCGACGAGGAGGCCAACATTCGTTGGGCCCGCGATCTCGAACGGGCTGGCGTCCAGGTCGTATACGGCTTTTTGGAACTCAAAACGCACGCTAAGGTTTCCTTGGTCGTGCGTCGCGAGGGGGGCCAGCTGTGCTCGTATGTTCATTTCGGGACCGGCAATTACCATCCCTACACAGCCAAGGTTTACACCGATTTGTCGTTCTTTACGTGTGATCCGGCATTGTGCCGCGATGCCACGCGTCTGTTCAATTTCATGACGGGCTATGCCAGCCCGGCGAGTTTCGAGAAGATCGCGGTCGCGCCGCTCACGCTCAGGGCTCGGCTCGGCGAGCTGATCGAAGCCGAAATCAAGAACGCAAAGCAGGGCAAGCCGGCGCAGATCTGGGCGAAAATGAACGCGCTCGTCGACCCGGCCATTATCGACCTTCTCTACGAGGCCTCACAGGCGGGGGTCAGGATCGACTTGGTGGTGCGCGGCATCTGCTGTTTGCGGCCGGGCATTCCCGGCCTTTCCGAAAACATCCGCGTCAAGAGCATCATCGGGCGGTTTCTCGAGCATAGCCGCATTGTCTGCTTCGGCTGCGGCAACAAGCTGCCTTCCGATCGGGCCAAGCTGTTCATCAGTTCGGCCGATTGGATGCCGCGCAATTTCGACGGGCGCGTCGAAGCATCGGTGCCGATTGAAAACCCGACGGTTCACCGCCAAGTGCTGGACGAAATCATCGTGGCGAATCTCCGCGATACTCTGCAGAGCTGGACCTTGTTGCCTACCGGTGATTACGAGCGTGTGCCGACCGATGAAGAAGGCTTTTCCGCTCATACCTACTTCATGACTAATCCAAGCCTGTCCGGGCGCGGCAAGGCGCTGAGGCGAGGGCACCCGAGACTTGTTGTGCGCTGATCGGATGCTCGATCTCGATCCGCTTGCGGCGGCCGAGCGCATCGGCGTCATCGATCTCGGCTCGAATTCGCTGCGCCTCGTCGTTTTCGAGCGGCTCGGCGCCGCGGTGTTTCCGCTCTTCAACGAAAAGGTCATGTGCGGCCTCGGGCGCGGTATCTCCTCCACCGGCCGCTTGAGCCCGGAGGGTGTCGCCCTGGCGCTGGTCAATCTGCGCCGCTTCGTCGCTTTCGCCCGTGCCATTGCCGTCGATCATCTCGCGGTGCTGGCAACCGCCGCCGTGCGCGACGCCAGCGACGGAGAAGCCTTCGCCGCCGAAGTCGAGCGTCAGTGCCGCGTGCAGGTCAAGATAATCGACGGGGCGGAGGAGGCGCGGCTCTCCGCCGCCGGGGTGCTCGCCGGGATTCCGGATGCCGATGGTATTGTCGCCGATCTCGGCGGCGGCAGTGTGGAGCTGGTTCGTGTTGGACCTGGCACACCGTCCTCCGGCGGTATCGGTCAAATTGACCAGGGCATCAGTCTCCCGCTCGGCCCGCTTCGCCTCGCCGAATTCAGTGATCGCGCCAAAGGTTTGTCCGAAACGGTCGAACGCGCGCTCGCTGGCGCTTCGGTTTTGCGCGCGGCGGCCGGAAGGAAGTTGTATTTGGTCGGCGGAGCAGCGCGCGCGATCGCCCGGCTGCACATGGAGCACACGCAATATCCGCTCCACATCATTCACCGGTACACGATCTCCCGAAGGGAGGCCGAGGGTTTCCTCGACATCATCGGCCGGCAGTCTCGCAAATCGCTCGAGAGAATAACCACGATCTCACGCAGGCGTCTCGACGTAGTGCCGCTCGCGGCATTGGTCCTGCGCAAGCTGATAACCCTCGCGGGACCGCAAAGCGTCGTCTTTTCCGCTCTTGGGCTGCGGGAAGGTTATGCATATGGGCTCGTTCCAGCAGAGGAGCGAATTCCGGATCCGCTGATCGCCGGCTATATGGTCGTCGGCCGGCGCCAGAGCCGGTTTCGCCTCGACGGCGACCTGCTGCAGCAATGGACGTCGCCGCTCTTTGGCGAGCTGTCGGACGCGGTTCAACGTCGTCATCGGGCCGCATGTTGGCTCAGCGATCTGGCGTGGAGCGAGCACCCGGACTACCGCGCCAAGCAGGCCTTCATCCGGAGCTTGACCCTGCCGTTTGCCGGCAGCACCCACCCGGACCGGGTTTTCGTCGCGACCGCCTTGCATGCCCGCTACGGCGGTTCCGCTGAGGACCCGGTGAAAGAGCCAGCTCAGCGGCTGCTCGACGAGCGCGCCACCCACGAGGCGCGGACGCTCGGTCTCGCGCTGCGTCTCGCCTACACGTTGTGCGCCGGTTCCATAGAACTTCTGGCCGAGCTCGGGCTCGATCCCTCGGGCAGTACTCTGACGCTCGATGTGCCGTCGGAGAGCAGCCTATTCGTTGGCGAAACGGTTCAGCGCCGCCTCGACGCCGTTGCCCGCTCGTTGAGCATGAACCCGGTGATCAGACACCGCGAGACGAGTCTGGCGGCCGGAGAATAGCGCGGTAGGCGACCGCGGATTGGTTTGACATGACAAACAATCCCGCTAACCGCGCGGGCGCCATCCTCCAAGTCGATCTCGCAGGTATAGCGGCGAACTGGCGTCTCTTGGCGCGGCGGGTTGATCCGGCGGTATGTGCAGCCGTGGTCAAGGCCGATGCCTACGGCTTGGGCGCCTCGCTGGTGGCGCCCGCCTTGGCTGCGGCCGGATGCCGGCGATTTTTCGTCGCAACGATCGATGAAGGGATCGCGCTTCGCAGGGTATTGCCCGAATCGACCGAGATCGCCGTCTTTAACGGTCTGCTGCCCGGCTGCGCAGATGATTTTATCGAATTCCGCCTCATCCCGGTCCTCAACGATCCCGGGCGGATCGCCGATTGGCGATCCGCCGCCTCGCGGCGCGGGGAAGCGCCGGCGATTCTGCATCTCGATACAGGTATGGCTCGCCTCGGCTTGACCCTCAGAGAGTTCGACCGGTTCGCCGAGGAGTTGTGCCAGCCCGATCCAATCGGATGGCGCGCCTTCATCAGCCATCTCGCCTGTTCGGACGAACCAGGCCATCCGCTCAATCACCTCCAACTCGAACGTTTTGCTGTTGCGCGACGGCGTCTTCCTCACCTGCCGGCCAGCCTTGCCGCGTCATCCGGCATTTTCCTTGGCCCTGAGTTTCACTTTGACCTCGTACGCCCCGGTGCCGCGCTCTACGGGGTCAATCCGCAGCCTGGCAAGCCCAACCCGATGCGCCAGATAGTCCGGCTGAAGGGCAGAATTTTGCAAATACGCGAAGTTGACCGGGATCAGACGGTTGGCTACGGTGCCTCGCATGTCATGGCTGCACCGGGACGCCTCGCAACCGTCGCGGTCGGCTATGCGGATGGCTGGCTCCGCTCGGTGAGCCAGCGTGGCTCGGGCCGCGTCGGCGGCAGGCGCGTGCCGCTCCTCGGTCGAGTGTCAATGGATCTGGTGGTGTTCGACGTATCAGGCGTCGACCCTGCGTTCGCGCGGCCCGGCGGCTTCATCGAATTGCTGCATGAGGATTACGGCGTCGATGCCGCCGCCGCCGATGCCGGCACGATCGGTTACGAGATCCTGACCGCCCTCGGCCGGCGATACCACAGGGTCTATCGCGGCGCCCCAGGGCAATGCTGAGCCAATGCTGAGATTTCTCGCCGCGGTTGGGGCGGCCTTTCTCACCTTCCTCGCGACTACCGGCCGGCTCGCCCTCTTCGCGGGCATGTCCCTGGCGACTGCGTTTACGCCGCCCTTCTATCCCGGCGTGATACTGCGCCAGATGGTCTATATCGGATATTTCTCGCTGCCGGTCGTCGGGCTGACCGCAGTCTTTACCGGGATGGTGCTGGCACTCCAATCCTACACGGGCTTCAGCCAATTCTCCGCGGAGGGGGCGGTGGCGACGGTAGTGGTGCTGTCGGTAACCCGGGAACTCGGCCCGGTCATCAGCGGGCTGATGGTGGCGGGCCGCGTCGGGGCCGCAATTGCGGCGGAGATCGGCACGATGCGCGTCACCGATCAGATCGACGCGCTCACCACGCTGTCCACCGACCCGCTGCGCTATCTGGTGCTTCCGCGCCTGCTCGCCGGGGTCATCACCCTTCCGATTCTGGTCCTGGTCGCCGACATCATCGGTGTTTTCGGCGGCTATCTCGTTGGCGTCTATAAGCTCGGCTTCAATCCCCAGGCTTATCTCAATGGGACATGGCAACGCCTCGAGACGATCGACGTCGTCTCGGGTCTCGTCAAGGCGGCGGTATTCGGCTTTATCGTTGCGCTGATGGGCTGTTATCAGGGCTACCATTCGCGCGGCGGAGCCCAGGGTGTCGGGCGGGCTACCACTTATGCCGTCGTCTCCGCCTCCATTTTGATCCTCCTCGTCGACTACCTGATAACCGCAGCCTTCTTCAGCCGATGACCACTACTCAATCGGTGCCGAAGATCTCTGTCAGGGGACTGCGCAAGTCGTTTGGCCGCAAACAGGTGCTGGATGGCCTCGACATTGATTGCGCCAGCGGCGAGAGCCTCGTCGTCATTGGCGGTTCGGGCACCGGCAAATCGGTTCTGGTCAAGTGCGTCCTCGGCCTGCTGCACCCAGAAGCGGGATCGATCCGCATCGATGGGGCCGAGACAGTCGGACTGCCGCACGCCGCGCGTGAGCGGCTGCTGCAGAAATTCGGCATGCTCTTCCAGGGCAGCGCCCTGTTCGATTCGCTGAACGTTTGGGAGAATGTCGCGTTCGGTCTGGTTCAAGGACGCGGCATGGAGCGGCCGGCGGCCAGAGAGATCGCGCTCGCAAAGCTCGCATCCGTCGGGCTCGGGCCGGAAGTCTCGCTGCTGCGCACCGCCGAACTTTCCGGCGGGATGCAAAAGCGGGTAGCATTGGCGCGTGCGATCGCGGCCGATCCGGAAATTATGTTTTTCGACGAGCCGACCACCGGCCTCGATCCGATCATGGCAGATGTGATCAACGATCTGATCGTCAAATGCGTGCGCGAGGTCGGCACCACCGCGGTGTCGATCACCCACGACATGGTCAGCGCCCGCAAGATCGCCGACCGCATCGCCATGCTGCACGAGGGACGCATCGTCTGGCACGGGCCGACCGCGGCGATCGAACATTCCGGCAACCCGTATGTCGACCAGTTCATCCACGGCCGCGCCGACGGGCCGATCAAGATGCAGGTCCGGGCGGCATGACCGATGCTCGTCGTTCCGGAGCGCGGGCGCAGCCGGCGAGCCCGCACCCCAAGAACACCGACCTCCAAAACAAGGGGCAGGACCGTGTTCATAAATTCCGGGTCTGCCTCCAAGGGGCATCCCGGAACGACACTCACTGCGGTTGAGCGGATGCCGCGGTCGCAGGCGCGTTTTGTTTGCCAGCAATGCGGTTCGGTCCACGCCAAGTGGACCGGCCGGTGCGAGGGTTGCGGGGCCTGGAACAGCATGATCGAAGAGCTGCCGCGAGAGGCGCCGCCCCAGGGGCTCTCCAGGGACCGTCGCGGCGGGCGTCCGCTCGGCTTTGTCGGCCTGACCGGGCCGAGCATGCTGCCGCCCCGCCGGCGAACCGGGATCGCCGAACTCGATCGCGTCTGCGGCGGCGGGTTTGTTCCGGGCTCGGCGATCCTGGTGGGCGGGGATCCGGGGATCGGCAAATCGACCCTGTTGCTCCAGGCCGCGGCGGCGATGGCGCCACCTCCGGGAAAGCCCGAGGCAGCGCCGCCGAGTGCCGCCTACATCACCGGCGAGGAGGCGATCGACCAGGTGCGGCTGCGCGCCGAGCGCCTGGGTGTCGCCGAGCGTCCGGTGTTGCTGGCCGCCGCCAGCAGCGTGCGCGATATCGTCGCCTCGCTCGACCGGGACGACGCACCCGGTCTGGTCGTCGTCAATTCGATCCAGACCATGTATCTCGACACCTTGGACAGCGCCCCCGGTACGGTGAGCCAAGTGCGGGGGGCCGCGCAGGAGCTGATTCGCCTCGCCAAACGGCGCGGCTTTGTGCTGGTCCTGGTCGGCCATGTCACAAAGGAAGGTGTTATCGCCGGCCCGCGAGTGCTGGAGCACATGGTGGATACGGTGCTTTATTTCGAAGGCGAACGCGGCCATCAGTTCCGCATTCTGCGTGCCGTGAAGAACCGCTTTGGCGCGACCGACGAAATTGGCGTATTCGAGATGAGCGATCGCGGGCTGGCCGAAGTCCCGAACCCGTCGGCCCTGTTCCTTGCCGGGCGCGCAATTCCCGACCCCGATTCGGAAGCGGACGAGCGGGCCGGCTCGATCACCGGGCAGCTCAGCGGCTCGGCCGTGTTCGCGGGCATCGAGGGGACGCGGCCGGTGCTCGTCGAGGTCCAGGCGCTGATTGCCCCGGCCCTGCTCGGCACGCCCCGCCGCGCCGTGGTCGGCTGGGACGGGACCCGGCTCGCCATGATCGTTGCTGTTCTCGATGCCCGCTGCGGCCTGTCGGTCGGAGCCAACGACATTTACCTGAATGTCGCAGGCGGACTGCGAATCGTGGAGCCGGCTGCGGATCTTGCGGTCGCCGCCGCTCTCGTGTCGGCGCTGACCGAGACGCCGGTTCCTGCCGACACCGTGGTTTTTGGCGAAATCGCCCTCTCGGGCGATGTGCGCCCGGTCGGCCACACCGAGGCGCGCCTCAAGGAAGCCGCCAAGCTCGGGTTCGGCACAGCCTGGATGCCGCTGCGCCGGAGCCCCGGCGCCGGGCGCTCGCGCGCTGTCGAAACCGGACTGAAGACTTCAGCGATCGGGCATTTGAGCGAGCTCGTGACCCGACTGTCTTCCCGACACCCGCCGCGCCGACGAAGCTTGAGAGAGATCGCACAGTGAATGCCCTCGACCTTGCGATCATCGCGGTCATCGCACTCTCGGCAATCTTTGCTTTCGCCCGCGGTTTTGTACGCGAGGCATTGTCGATCATCGCCTGGGTCGGTGCGGCGGCGATCACTCTTTACGGGTTCAACAATGTCTACGCGGTCGCCGTTCGGTTCGTGACGACACCACTCCTCGCCGACCTGATCGCCGGAGCGGGACTGTTCGTGATCAGCCTGATCGTACTGACGATCATAACCGGTTACGTTGCGCGCTTTGCCAATTCGGGCGCCCTGTCGCCGATCAATCGGACCCTCGGTTTGATTTTCGGGTTGGCCCGAGGGGTCGTGCTCGTCTGCCTCGCCTATCTGGTGGTCGATGTCAGCCTGCCGCCGAACGACCGGCCGCCGTGGATCAAAGAGGCAAAGAGCGAACGCTTCCTTGCGAAAGGGGCGGACTTGCTGCGGACCGCCTTGCCCAATTCGCTCCAGGTCAAGAGCGCCGGCGTCGCCGATGACACGCACCGGGCGCTCGAGCGGGCGCAGGAGGCGCAAAAAGCCATGCGCGCCTATTTGAGCCCCGCCACGCCCTCGACGGCCAAACCCGGTCAGGAACCGGGGCCGAGCTACAAGCCAGGTGACCGGAGCGACATGGATCGGCTGATCAAAAACACCCGATAGCAGGTTTGCGCAGGCCCAACTCGTATTTTCTTTATGAAAGAATTATGTAGCGGGTTCCAAGACCAGGATCGCGGGATGCCCCTGGACACCGATCATTTCCACGAAGAATGCGGCGTATTCGGGGTCTATGGCCACCCCGATGCCGCGGCGCTCGCGGCGCTCGGCATGCACGCGCTCCAACATCGCGGTCAGGAAGCTGCCGGAATCGTCGCCTATGACGGCGAGCAGTTCAACGCGTATCGCGGACAAGGCCTCGTCAGCGACAATTTCAGCTCTAAGGAGGTGATTGGACGCCTGCGCGGCAGTGCTGCTATCGGCCATGTCCGCTATGCGACGACCGGTGAGGTCGCGCTGCGCAATGTGCAGCCGCTGTTTGCCGATTTCGAGTTCGGCGGGCTCGCCATCTGCCACAACGGCAACCTCACCAACTCTTATCAGCTGCGGCGGCAACTGGTGCGCCGCGGCAGCCTGTTCCAATCGACGAGCGACACCGAGGTCATCGTGCATCTGATCGCGACGAGCCTCAAGGACACCGTCGTCGATCGGCTGACCGACGCGTTGCGGCAGGTCCAGGGAGCCTATTCTCTGGTGGCGCTCTCGCAGAACGGGGTCATCGGAGTGCGCGATCCGCTTGGCGTGCGGCCGCTGGTTCTCGGACGCCTCGGCCAGTCTTGGATCCTGGCTTCGGAAACCTGCGCGCTCGACATCATCGGCGCCGAGTTCGAGCGCGACATCGAGCCCGGAGAAATCGTCATCATCGGGGCCGGCGGCGTCCGCAGCGTGATGCCGTTCGAGCACCGCAAGAGCCGGTTTTGTGTGTTCGAGCACATCTACTTCGCCCGGCCCGACAGCGTCGTCGAAGGGACGAGCGTCTATGAGGCGCGCAAACGGATCGGCAGAGAGCTCGCCCGCGAAAGCCATATCGATGCGGACATCGTCGTCCCGGTCCCGGATTCCGGCGTCCCGGCGGCGATCGGTTATGCGCAAGAATTAGGATTGCCTTTCGAACTCGGGATCATCCGCAACCACTATGTCGGGCGGACTTTCATCGAGCCGACCGATCAGATCCGCCACCTGGGCGTGCGCCTCAAGCACAATGCCAGCCGAGCGAACCTGAAGGGCAAGCGCGTCATTCTCGTCGATGATTCGATCGTCCGCGGCACGACCTCGATCAAGATTGTCGAGATGGTGCGGCGTGCCGGGGCAGCCGCGGTACACATGCGCATTTCGAGCCCGCCGACGATCCATCCCTGCTTTTATGGAATTGCGACGCCCGAGCGCGAGGAGCTGCTCGCAGCGCGCTTCGATGTCGCAGGGATGGCCAAACTCATCGGTGTGGACAGTCTAGCCTTCCTCTCGATCGACGGGCTGTATCGAGCGATGGGGGAACCCCGGCGTGATCGCCTCATGCCGCGTTTCTGCGACGCCTGCTTTACCGGAGACTATCCGATCCCGCCGACGGATGCCGATAACGGCAAGGTTTCGGTGCAGCTTTCGCTGCTCGCGACACCCGCTTGAGTTCTTCCGGTGCGTGACCGCCGCCGAGGCGACCTGATGACGGTGGATCAGGACCGCTCCGAACACCGGCGGCTTCTCGCGGACAAAATCGTGCTGATCACCGGCGCGTCGCGCGGCATCGGCGCGGCGATCGCCGAGCGGTTTGGGCGCGAGGGCGCAAAAGTGGTGCTGGTGGCGCGTACGGTCGGGGGGCTCGAGGAGGTCGACGACAAGGTTCGCGCGGCCGGCGGCAGCGCCACCCTCGTCCCGCTCGACTTGCGCGATTTCATCAAGATCGACGAGCTTGCCGCGCGGATCCTGGACCGCTGGGGTCGGCTCGATATCCTCGTCGGGAATGCCGCCGAGTTCGGCACCTTCTCCCCGCTGGGTCACATCGACCCCGAGACATGGGCGGAAGTCATGGACCTCAACCTGACGGCCAACTGGCGGCTGATCCGAGCGATGGATCCCCTGCTGCGCGCCGCGCCCGCGGGACGTGCAATCTTTGTCACGTCGGGAGTTGCGCACGGGAGCCATCCCTATTGGGGCCCCTACGCCGTCAGCAAGGCGGGCCTCGAAATGCTCGTCAAAATTTACGCCGGCGAAATAACCAAGACGCGCGTCCGTGCCAACCTGATCGATCCCGGCGTCGTGCGTACTCGATTGCGCGCCCTAGCGTTCCCCGGCGAAGATCCGGCCCGGCTGCTCCCGCCGGAGAGCGTCACCGACGCCTTCCTGGCCCTGGCCCTACCCGAATGCACCCGCAATGGCGAGATCCTCGATGCGACGGATCGCCCTCACCTCGTGTAAGGGTTTTTCCCCTTGCGCAGCATCATGCGGATCGGTGTGCCGGGCAGATCAAAATCCCGGCGCAACGCATTGACCAGGTATCGCCGGTAGGAATCCGGCAGTTCGGTTGGTTTCGACGCGAACAGGGCGAAGGTGGGTGGCCGGGTATTAACCTGGGTGACGTAGCGCAGCCGAAGCCGCCGGCCGGCGACGAGCGGGGGCGGATGGCGCTCCTGGACCGCCTCCAGCCAACGGTTGAGATCGGCGGTCGCGACCCTCCGGTTCCACACCTCGTCGGCGGCCGAGACGGCCGTCATCAGCGCATCGAGACCGAAACCGGTCAGCCCCGAAACCGGCACGACAGAGACGCCCTGAACCTGCGGAAGCGATATGGCCAGGCGCTCGCGCAGGTGTTTCAGCAGCGCCGCGGGTTCCTCGACGGAGTCCCATTTGTTGGCCGCCAACACCAGCGCGCGTCCCTCTTCCTCGACGAGCCGCGCGATCGTGAGATCCTGCCGCTCCAGCGGCTGTAAGGCGTCGGTGACCAAGATAACGGCCTCGGCGAAACGGATCGATCGCAGCGCGTCACCCACCGAAAGCCGCTCGAGCTTGCCCTCGACTCTCGGCTTGCGGCGCAATCCGGCAGTATCGACGAGCCGCAAAGGACGGCCTTTCCAGATCCAATCGATGGCGATCGCATCGCGGGTGATCCCGGCCTCGGGACCGGTCAACATCCGTTCTTCGCCGACCACGCGGTTGACCAGGGTCGATTTTCCGACATTCGGGCGCCCGACGATCGCGAGCTGCAACGGTCTTTCGGGCCCGCTCGGCGCGGGTTTGTCCTGCCGGGAGAACGGCTCCAGGCGGTCGTAAAGCTCGCCCAAACCCTCGCCGTGCTCCGCCGAGACCGGCACCGGATCGCCGAGACCGAGCCGGTAGGCCTCGCCGATTGCGGGGAGCACAGCGCGGCCTTCCGCCTTGTTGGCCAACAGCACGACCGGCTTGCCCGATCGGCGCAGCCAGTCGGCGAAATGTCGATCGGCCTCGGTAATACCGTCGCGCGCGTCGATGACGAGAAGCGTCACATCCGCATCGGCTAACGCGCGCTCTGTCTGTGCCTGCATGCGCCCAGTGAGGGAGCCCGACGCAGCCTCTTCAAGGCCGGCTGTGTCGACCACCCGGAAGCTCAGATCGGCGATCCTGCCCTCGCCCTCGCGGCGGTCGCGCGTCACCCCAGGGGTGTCGTCGACGAGAGCCAGACGCCGCCCGACGAGCCGGTTGAACAAGGTGGACTTGCCCACATTGGGGCGGCCGAGTATCGCGACCACAAAGCTCATCGGTCGCGGGCTCGCGCCGGCGACCGTGTCAGCGGTAGGCAGACAGGCTCGCGTCGTCGGTCAGCACATAGAGCGAGTTGTCGGCAATCACCGGTCCCAGATAGCCGCCGGCCGGCATTTCTTCGCGCCCGAGCGGCTCGCCGGTATAGGGTGACACCGATATCGCGTCGCCCGCCGAAGACAATACGATGAGCCGATCGCCGCCCAGGACCGGACCGGCCCAAGTCATCGGATCCTTCTTTTTTTTCTCGTCCTGATAGCTGGGGAACTTGCGCACCCAGCGGACCTTGCCCTCGTTGCGAGTGAGGCATATCAGCTCGTTGTCGTTCGACAGCACATAAACATAGTCGCCAGCGATCCAGGGGCTATGAGTGCTGCCGAAGTCTTTCTCCCAAGCGCGCTCGCCGGACCTCAGATCGATTGCCGCAAGGCGCCCGCTGTGGCTCGCGGCAAAGACCCGGCCGCGGTCGAGGACGGGCCGCCCGCGGATGTCTGCCAGGCTCGCAACGGCGTTTACGCTGCGGGTATTGGAGAAATTGTCCGACCACAGCGGCCGGCCGGTTTCCACGGTCAGCGCATAGAGCTCACCCGAAGAATAGGCCGCGACGACCACCTCGCCTTCGACAGCGGGGCTCGCGCTTCCAAGGAGGCTCGCCGTTTCCGGAATCGCATTGTGATTCCATAGGCGCCGCCCGTCATCGGCGGCAAGCACGACCAGCTCGTTGTCGACCGTAACCACAAAGACCCGTCCATCCGAAACCGTCGGCCCGCTGCGCACCGGGCCGGCAACCGTGCTTCTCCAGATAACCCGGCCATCTGCCGGATCGAGTGCCAGGACCTGCGCATAACCCGTCGAGACGTAGAGGCGGTCGTTCCAGTAGGCAACGCCGCCGCCAAACGAATTGCCGCGCTCGTCCTCGGGCTTGAGATCGAGCTGCCAAACCCGGTTGCCGGTCGCGGCATCGACCGCGCTGATCTGGACGCCGCCGTCCATTGCGTACACCCGGCCTTTGGCGACCACCGGCTGCGACAGCACTCGCGTATAGCGGGAAGCCCCCTCGCCGATGCTGGTGCGCCACGCCTGGGTGAGGGTGTCCGGCAACGCGAGGTGCTGCATCGCATGGTTCGGGTACCCGCCTGGTTCCGGCCACTCCGCGTTGACCACGGGCGTCGGCAGCGTGATCGGGATTTTCGTCACGTCCGGATCGGGCTCGAGCTGCCGGTCGAGGCTGAGAACCGAAATGCGCTCGCCCGGCAACGGCTGCTTCTTATCACCGAACAAGCCGCACCCGGCGAGCCCGAGAAGGGCTACCAGCAACAACGCGATGGAGAATCGGATCATTGGCTACCAGGAAGGCGGCGATCGGAGCAATATCACTCCCGAACGACCAAATCGGTTTTAGGAGGCGAGAGCCGCGGCCATTTCGGCCGCCCGGGCGCGCGTTCCCTGCGGCGCCGCGAGATCATCGGCAATGGTCTTGTAGACTGCGAGGGCGCCGCTTTTATCTCCGGCTTCGAGCCGAGCCGCGGCCGTCAGCTCGAGGGCGGTGGAGCGCCACGGATTGCCGGGCGACGTCATCGGCGCCAAGCGATCCATCACCGAGTGCGGATCGGCTCCCGGCAAGTCCTGCATGACCGAGAGCAGTGTTGCCAGCTCGCGAAAGACCGGATCGAGGCTGCCCGTCGCAGCGATGCCGTCATAGGCGGCCGCCGCTCCCTTGTGATCGCCCGATTTCGCCAGCAGCTCGGCCTCCTCGAAAGAGGCGAGCGTAGCGTAGCCCCCGCCTTCCTGCGCAATGACCGCGAAGACCTTGGCTGCGTCGGCGTCCTTTGCTTCGCGCACCAGGGAAAGCGCAGAGGAATAGCGCATCGACTGAGCGCGACGCTCGGAAAGCTGGTGGTCGCGCCAGGCCACGATGCCGCCGGCGACGAGGAGCACGAGCACCGCCAACGCCACGATGTAGCGTCCGTACCGCGACCAAAGCTTCAGCAGATTGTCTCGACGGAGTTCTTCGTCGATCTCGCGGAAAATTTCGCTCACAAAAGCCCCGGTCGGCCCCGGCCTGAACCGCTCCACCTTAGCGGCTCGTTCGGCCGGAAGCAAACCCAGACACCAGCCCGTCGGGAGACCGCTATCAGACGGCTGGACGCCACCGCCGAAATCGTGAACACTGCGTGACAGCGGCAAACGGCGATGGGTAGCGATGAGCCGAAAAAGTGCGACGGTGCTGGCATTCGCGGATTTCCGGACAAAGCATCGTACGCTGTATTTCACCCGCCACGAACTCAACCAGCTTCTCAGCCTCTACAGCCGGCATGTTGCCCGCGGCGTGTGGCGCGATTATGCGATAGACCACCGCGACGGCATGGCGTTGTTCTCAGTTTTTCGTCATACCCACGAAGCGCCCGTCTACAGCATCATAAAAACCGCCGGGGCACCAACTCGACCCGCCGAATTCATTGTCCAGAGCGGGCGCCAGAGGCTGCGAATCTCGGCCAGCCTGCCGGAAGCGCTGGAGTTCTTTCAAACCCGGCTCAGCCTCGCCCTCGCCGAGGGTTGAGGGAGATCCGGTCGTCGCCCGGCCACGTGTCGGAAGCAGCGGCTGGGGGGCCCTAGTCGTCACTCGTCGGCGGGGAATGCGACCTCGACCCGCCCGAGCGGGCCGAAATCGGCAACGATCCGCGTGCCGCGCTTGGTGAACACCATGCCGGTCCACGACCCGGTTGTGACAAAGGTGCCGGCCTTCGTGCCGCCGCGGCCGTTCATCAGATTGGCGAAGTCGACGAGGGCCGCGATCGGATCGCGGGCAGCGCCTGCGGCGCTGTCGGCAAACGGCTCGTCATCCTCGGTTACCGTGATCGTGGTCTGGCCGAGGTCGAGCCTCTCCCAGTCCGGCACCGCCGTCCCGTAGACCAGCCCGCCATTCGAAAAATTGTCGGCCAGGATCGAGAGCCGGTCGAGCGAGCGGAAGTCCCCATAGCGGGAATCGACGACTTCGATCACCGGATGCAGCGCCGCTCCCGCGGTCACCTCGGCCCGATCGTAACCCGCGGAGCGCGCCGGAAGATCGCGGCTCAGCCGAAAGGCGATCTCGGCCTCGATGCCGATGATCCTCAACTCGCTGGCGTCGTAGGATGCCGGGCTCTGACGAAGCATTCTCATCCAGATCGGAGCGCAGAACGCGGGGCCGGCCGCCGAGGCCGCGCCGACCTTCCACCCGCCGACAGTTTCGCCGAGCTGTCGCATGACCGCATCCTGGATCAGGTAGGCCTCGGCATCCGATTGCGGCCGGCAATTCTGCGGCAACTCGTGGAGAGGCGGCCCGCGCCGCGCCGCGCAAAGATGGCGGGCGGCTTCATCGATATGCTCGCTCAACATCCCGGAAAGCTCCCGAACGGAGTGCGCTGTCCTATGTTACGCCGCCGGCACGAGATCGGACAGTACCGAGCCCAGGAACGCGACGGCAGCAGCGACGCCGCCGGCGCGGTGTGGAATTCCGGCGCGGTGCAGTCCCATCTCGACCCCCGCCAGGGTGCCGCATAGCATCAAATCGTTGAAATGCCCGAGATGGCCGATGCGGAACACCTTGCCCCGCAATTTACCGAGACCGGTGCCGAGCGACATGTCGAAGCATTCGAGGATGATCTCGCGCACCCGATCGGCGTCGAACCCGTCCGGAACGATGATCGCGGTCAGCGAGTTCGAGTGCTCGCGCGGCTCGGCGCACAGCACTTCGAGGCCCCAGCCGGCAACCGCCCGCCTCGTCGCCTCGGCGTGGCGAGCGTGGCGGTGGAAGACCGCCGGGAGCCCCTCCTCGTCAAGCAGCATCTTCAAGGCCTCGCGCAAGCCGTAAAGCAGGTTGGTTGCCGGCGTGTACGGGAAAAACCCGGTTCGGCCGGTTTCGAGCATCGCCTCCCAATCCCAGTAGGAGCGCGGCAGGCGCGCCGTCTTGTGCGCCGCCAGCGCCTTCTTCGAAACGGCGTTGAAGCCGAGCCCCGGCGGCAGCATCAATCCTTTCTGCGACCCGGCGACGGTCACGTCGACCTTCCATTCGTCGTGGCGGTAGTCGATCGAGGCGAGCGAGGAGATCGTATCGACCATGAACAACGCCGGATGATGGGCGCGGTCGATGGCCTCGCGGATCTCCGCGATGCGGCTCGTCACCCCCGTCGAGGTCTCGTTGTGGACGACGCAGACCGCCTTGAGGCGATGCTCGCAGTCGGCGGTCAATTTCTCCTCGACCAAGGCGGGGTCGACGCCGTGCCGCCAATCGCCGGGAACATACTCGACATCGAGGCCGAGCCGTGTCGCCATCTGATGCCACAGGGTCGCGAAGTGACCGGTCTCGAACATGATTACACGGTCGCCCGGCGACAGCGTATTCGAGAGCGCCGCCTCCCACGCCCCGGTCCCGGAAGAGGGGTAGATGACGACGGTGTCGCCGGTCTGAAACACCCGCTTCATGCCGGCGACGACCTCCTGCCCGAGTGCGGCAAACTCCGGCCCGCGATGGTCGATCGTCGGCATCGCAATCGCCTGCAACACCCGGTCGGGCACATTGGTCGGCCCCGGGATCTGCAGGAAATGGCGTCCGGGATGCGTAGGGACTGTATTTTTCATCGCGGCGGGTTCCTTGCTCCTCGACACCCGAGTGTGGGCGCGAAACGCAATCCCGACAAGGCATGCGATCGTGCGATGCGGGCGAGCGCCGACCTCGGCTCGCCGGTGTCCACCTGTTTCGGCTGGAAATTTACAGGCGCCCCCATTCCGAAATTGGCGCCGACCAGGGGCGAGCGCGGTGTATCACCAGTCTCGCGTCCTTCGAGACGCGCCCGCCGGGCGCTCCTCAGGACGAGGTGGCCTTTGATGGCATTAAGAAAATTCCTCATCCTGAGGAAGCTGCGAAGCAGCTGTCTCGAAGGACGCACTCCGCCGATCCAGGCAATCTGAATTGGCCCGGAATTAGAAGAAGGAGGAAAATCATGTCGCAGAAGTGGGGGTGCGGATGATGCGGATGCTGATCGCGGCAGCGATCTTGCTGATGCACGGACAACGGGCAGAGGCGTTGCTCCTTTGGAATTGGAGCTAAAGCGGCACTGGGGTTTCCGCTTCCGGCACCTTTACGACGAACGACGCGCGCGACTACGTTCTTGAACAGCGCTATGCCGACGACGACAGGGCTAAGCTCCCGAGTCTCGCGACGGGGCTTTTGAGCACGGGCGTCAGCATCATCGTGGCAACCAGCCAGCCTTCGATTGTCGCGAGCGCGCGGGTAACCAAAAGGGTGCCGGTGATCAGGCGGATGAATGATGACCCGGTCGTCGACGGCATGGCTCAGTCGCTGGCCCGGCCCGGCGGCAATATCACCGGCATCTATGCGATGACCGAAGAACTGAACGCGAAGCGGCTGTCTTTGCTCAAGGAAACGATGCCGTCGCTGCGTCGCGTCGGCGTCTTGTTGCAACCCGATTGGTCGAATGCGCAGCACGATTGGCAAGTTGCGCTCGCGGCGGCGCGACAGCTCAACCTCGATCTTCTCGCCTTGAACGTCCGCTCCAGCGAGGACATCGCCGCGGCATTCGAGCAGGCATCGGCGCAAAAGGTGGGCGGGATCATGACGTTCCGGAATCCCACGGTCGTGACTTACCTCAAGCTGATTGCCGAGCTATGCCAACAGCACCGGCTCCCCGCCGTGTTCGACGCGCGCGAATACGTCGCGGCTGGCGGCTTGATGTCTTACGGACCGAATATCGATGCGATCTATCGCCAGCTGGCTACCTACGTGAGCAAACTTCTGCATGGGACGCCGGCCGGTGAACTGCCGATCGAGCAACCGACAAACTTCGAGCTGGTGATCAATCTGAAGACTGCGAAGGCGCTTCGCTTGACGATCCCGCAGTCGATCCTCGCTCGCGCCGACGAGGTGATCGAGTGACGATTACCGACCGTAGTCAGCAAGATTTCTGTGACGTCGGTTTCACGACATTTAGGTCCGGCAATTGTCCGTCGTATTAATCAAGGATTTCGGTACGCTCGTCCTGTAGCCGGTCGGTTGTATCCGACCGGTGCGATCCGACCGACGCCGAGCCCGAAGGGCGACCAGATCGGTTGTCCATCTGGGAAATGTCGGCTAAAAACTATGCGTTGCTAAAAACTATACGAAGACGTCGCCGCTTTCAACGATCCAGGTAACGGGAGGACAATCTATGCGGGCGATGAGAGCAAGAGGGTTCAACGGTTATGAAGATCTGAAGCTGGTTGATCTTCCGAAACCAGATGTTTCGGATGGCAAGGTGCTTGTGCGGATGACTGCCGCGGGCGCGACGCCTTTGGACCACACTATCTTGTCTGGCCAATATCACGGAGCGAAGGCACCACTGGTTCTCGGGAACGAAGGAGCGGGCGTCGTAGAGGAAGCAGGCGGACCGGAGTTTCCGGCCGGTTCGCGGGTGATGTTCACCGGACCCTATGGTGTTTCAGAAGATGGGACCTACAGCGAATGGCTTGCTGTACGAAAGCAGCACCTTTGCCTGATACCTGAGGGTATCGATGACGTGAGCGCCGCAGGGATTCCAGTCGCGTATCTTACGGCGCAGATGACCCTCAGCCTCGCTGGTTTCCAAGCGGGCAAAACAGTGCTGGCGCCTGCAATCGGTGGATCGGTCGGTAACGCAGTGACGCAATTGGCGCGCGCCTTGGGTGCGAAGCACGCGATCTCAAGCACGACGAGTCACTCAAAGGCCATGGAGGCCAAGGCGCGCGGATTCAACGAGGTCATCGATGGCTCTTCCGAGACTCTAAGCGATGGAGTGCGCCGTATCACGGACGAGAACGGCGTAGATATCGTGATCGATGCCATTGGAGGCGAAGTCTTCAGCGGGGCGCTGGCAACGCTTGCGCCCGGCGGCATCCTCATCACGCTTGGCTATTCAGCAGGCCGCAAAACGACCATCGATGTCACCGATGTGATCTGGAAGAGCGCCACGATCAAAGGTTTCCTGCTGTTCGCTCAGCCGCCCGCCGCTTGGGAGGAAGCGTGGAAGACCATCGTCCAACTGCTTCAATCCGGCGGGATCAAGCCAATCGTGGCTAAGACCTTCCCGCTGGACGAGGCGACGGACGCTCTGCGCTACCTTGTCGAGGAGCGCCCGTTCGGCAGGGTCGTCCTCACTATTTGACGGTTTTGACAGCCTTCTCCGCCGTGAAGGCAAAAGCCTATAAGCCATGCACTACGGCCCGCGCCTCAGCCTCTCCGTGCAAATGTCAAGACTTTCGGGAAAAAACCTTGCCCCTGCACTGCTGTGTTGCGTGCTTCGAGACGCGCCTTTCAGGCGCTCCTCAGCATGAGGTAAGCCGATGATCGCGCTCGAAAATACCCTCATCCGGAGGAGGCGCGCAGCGCCGTTTCGAAGGACGCACCGACGCTTATCCCATTCACCTACGCGCTCTAAGCTTAGGCGAGCCCGTAGAGCCTGGCGGCGTTGTCATGGGTCAGCTTTTGGCGCATCTCTGGCGGTAGATGCTTCATTTGGCGCTCGATTGCCGGACGCGAATTGGGGCCACACGCCGTCGGGGTGCGGGTAGTCGGAGGCCCACAGCAGGTGACCCTCGCCAAAGAAACGGGATCAGTGACGATCTGCCGCTTGAAGAGGACACGCAATTGCCATAATCGCATCGCATACTCTCGCGCATCGAGCCCGTCAGCGGGTGCAAAGTTGCGATTGAAGGAGTTGCTGATGCCTGATCTCGACCTGATAAAACAGGCGGAACAGGAAGCGCGGGACCGGCTCGCGCAACTCTCGCGCTTCGACCAGTATCGGATAGTCGAAGATTTGCTCCGCCGGTCCGCTTCACACCGTAGGCTGCCAGGGTCCGTCGATGAAAAAGGCTTCGTTTTCACCGGGCCACGGCGGCATCGTGGCGCCGATTGCGTTGAGGGGCTCGGGCCCGTCGCAGCGGAATTGAAAATGCGTGCCGGTCGGTATGGTCAGCGACACGCCGGGACCGAGCTCGGCGATTTCTTCCTGATCGCCGAGCTTGCGCCAGATGCGCCCTTTTCCCGAAACGATGTACCAGACTTCCTCGACCGTGCGATGCGCGACCGCCTTTGAGACAGCCTTTGGCGGCAGCGAAAACGCCGCAAGCCCGCCGCAGGGTAGCTGGCATAGCACCCGCACCTCGGAACCGTCCGGTGCAATCGCGTCAGGTTCGCTCGCGATGCGTTTGGTCTCAAAGCTCAAGGCGGTGCCCTTCTTTCGGTCGTTCGTCGAATGAGCCGGTGCGTCCTTCGCGGAGACTTCCAACATTTCTCGCTTTTCCGGCGAAAGCCGGGATCCATCCCTCACGGGCGCCTGCGCCTCAGGCCATCGTAGTGGATTACCCACGGCGGAGGGTTCCTATTAATGAGTGCAGGGTTCGTGCAACGGAGCGATGGGCCCCGGCTTGCGCCGGGGAAGCGAGAACGCGCCGATCACGGCAGTCCGTAGAGCCTGGCGGCGTTGTCATGGGTCAGCTTTTGGCGCTTCTCGGGCGGCAGGTTCTTCATCTGGCGCTCGATTGCGGCGCGCGAATTGGGCCAGACGCTGTCGGGGTGCGGGTAGTCGGAGGCCCACAACAGGTGACCCTCGCCGAAGAACGGGATGAGCGACATCGCCGCCTCGTCCTCCTGAAAGGTCGCGTAGATCTGCCGCTTGAAGAGCTCGCTGGGCTTCGTTTCGAGCGCGCTGCCGCCCTTGTCGGCCCAGAACTCCTTGGCTTCCCACAGCCGCCAATGGCGGTAGTCGAGCTCCTGCACGAGCCAGGGCAGCCAGCCCGTGCCGGCCTCGGCCATAACCATCTTTAGCCGCGGATGGCGCTCCAGAATACCCCAAGCGAACAGGTCGACAAACGGTTCAAGAAAATTGTTGAGGAAGCCCTTGGTATTCTCGAACACGCTGGCGGCCTTGCCGGCGGCGCGGCTACCCGGCACCGGCAGGAACACAGTAATGTGCCAGGACAGGATGATGCCGGTCTCTTCGAGCAAGGACCACAGCGGCTCCCAGCCCGGGTCGTCGAGTTTCGGTTGGATGTTGGCGATCATCAGATTGACCTGGCGCACGCCGCCTTTGGCGACGAGGCGCGACAGCTCGGCCAGCGCCTTGTCCGGCGTTTCCGGCAGCATCGGCACGCCGATGAGGCGCTGCGGCGCCGCCGCGCAAAATTCCAGCAGCCAGTCGTTGTAGACGCGGTAGCACGCCTCGCGCAGCATCGGATCCTCGGTCGAGATCTGGAAGATCGGCCCGAAAATGACCTGCAACTCGACCCCGTCGCGGTCCATGTCCTCAAGCCGCAACTCGGCGACCGCCGGGCGCCGGGCGCTCTGGTCGTAGATTTGCGCGCGGTCGAAGGCGTTGTAGAGCGGCTTGATCGGCCGCGCGCCGTCGGTCGCAGTCTGCTTTCCGGACCAGCTGCCCCAGACCTTGCCGTCGCAGATCCACACGGCCTGGCCGTCGCGCTCCTCGATACGAGGCGCCCGATCGAGCAACGCGGCCGGCAGGCGCGTCAGCCACAAATCCGCCGGCAATTGCCCGAGATCCATATGGTCGTCGCACGAGATCAGCCGTTCCGCCATTTTGTCCTCCTCACCCCGACCGTAGTGCCCGGTGTTTTATCACATTTCACGGCGGGTTGTGACGCGTTTGCGCCTCGGCGAGGGCTCCGCGGTGCAGCCAAGTCACCGACGCGAATGCGCCGAACCACGACCCCGTTGCGGCAAACAGGACATAGACCGCGTTCTCGGTGTAGCTGATGACCGCGAACGCCGACAGCAAATACCAGATGGCGCTCCAGTTCGCCGCCCGGAACCGTCGCCTTCCGCTCACCGCCGCATTGAAGAATACATAAGCCGCATCCGTAGCGGCGGTGGACGCAAGCACGCCCAAAGCGATGAGGGGGTGGACGCCAAGGATCATAACAGGGCTCCGTGGGTTTGGACTCGTCGTTTGGTCTCGATAGCGGTTGACGCATGTCCGCGTACCCGCGTCTGATGAGCGCATGCCGCTCGACAATGTCCCGGTCTCCCCCCTCGAAGCACGCCTCAGACGCGAGATCCAAGGCGAATTGCTGTTCGACGCTTTCAGCCGCGGGCGCTACGCAACTGATGCGTCGATCTACCAGATCGAGCCGTTGGGCGTGGTCGTGCCGAAGGGCCGCGAGGATGCCGCGGCGGCGATTGCGATCGCGCGCGAGGAGGGGGTGCCGGTGTTGCCGCGCGGCGGCGGCACGTCGCAATGCGGGCAGACCGTGGCGCGGGCGCTGGTCGTCGATTGCAGCAAACATCTCGACCGGGTTATTTCGGTCGATGTCGAGGGCCGGCGGGCGCGGGTCGAGCCGGGGGTCGTGCTCGACCGGCTCAACCGGCAGCTGCGCCAGGATAAGCTGTTCTTTCCGGTCGATCCGTCGACGGCGAGTCGCGCGACGATCGGCGGCATGACCGCCAACAACAGCTGCGGCTCGCGCTCGCTGCGCTACGGCAACATGGTCCACAATGTGCGCGGCGTCGATGCGCTGCTCGCCGACGGCACGACCGCGTATTTCGGCGAGGTGCCCGGCAACTTCCCAGCTGATTCCAATGGCGGCGCCATGCCGGAGGGCTATCGCGAGCTGGTCCGCCGCATCCGCGCTCTACACCGGCGCGAGGTTGACGAGATCGAGCGCCGCTTTCCGAAAGTGCTGCGGCGGGTGGGCGGGTACAACATCGACAGCATCAGCGACAGCGGCCACAACATGGCGAGCCTGCTGGTCGGCTCCGAAGGCACGTTGGCGTTCTTCAACGAGATCGAGCTCGAATTGCAGCCGATCCCGGCGCACCGGGTCCTCGGCATCTGCCATTTCCCGAGCTTTTACGGCGCGATGGCGGCGACCCGGCGGATCGTCGAGCTCGGCCCCAGCGCGGTCGAGCTGGTCGATCGCACGATGATCGATTTGTCGCGCGACATCCCGATGTTCCGCGCTGTCGTCGACCGCTTCGTGCAGGGAGAGCCGGCAGCGCTGCTGCTGACCGAATTCGCCGGCGACGACCCGCCGGAGAACCTGCGGCGGCTCAAGGCCCTGGTCGAATTGATGGGCGATCTCGGCCTCCCCGGGGCAGTCGTCGAGGCAATTGACCCGGCCTTCCAACAGGCGGTCTGGGAGATCCGTGCGCAAGGCCTCAACATCATGATGTCGATGAAGGGCGACGGGAAGCCGATCTCATTTCTCGAGGATTGCGCCGTGCGGCTCGAGGATCTCGCCGATTACACCGACCGCCTCACGCGCATTTTCGAGAAGCACGGCACTTACGGCACCTGGTACGCGCACGCTTCGGTCGGCTGCCTGCACGTGCGGCCGGTGCTCAATTTGAAGCGGGAGCTCGAGGTCAAGAAGATGCGGGCGATCGCCGAGGAAGCCTTCGCGATGGTCCGCGAATACAAGGGGTCGCACTCGGGCGAGCACGGCGACGGCCTGGTGCGCTCGGAATTTCACGAGGCGATGTTCGGGTCGCGCATGGTGCGCGCTTTCGAGGAGGTCAAGGACGCCTTCGACCCGCGGGGTCTGTTCAACCCCGGGAAGATCGTGCGGGCGCCGAAGATGGACGACCGCAGCCTGTTCCGCTTTAAGCCCGACTATCGCCCGCTGCCGGTCGAGACGGCGCTCGACTGGTCGGAATGGGGCGGCTTCGCCGCGGCCGCCGAGATGTGCAACAACAACGGCGCCTGCCGCGCCCGCGATGCCGGCGTCATGTGCCCTTCCTACCGCACGACCGGCGACGAGCAGCATCTGACCCGCGGCCGCGCCAATACATTGCGGCTGGCATTGACCGGGCAGCTCGGGCCTGAGGCGCTCGTCTCCGAAGACATGCGCGAGACGATGGACCTCTGCATCTCCTGCAAGGGTTGCAAGCGAGAATGCCCGACCGGCGTCGATATGGCGCGCATGAAGATCGAGTTTCTGCAGCATTACCGGAAACGCCACGGCCTCACGCCTCGCGACCGGCTGATCTCGTATCTGCCGCGCTATGCACCCTACGCCGCGCGCATCGCGCCTTTGATGAACATGAGGAACGGGGTCCCGATGCTCGCCAAGCTCGGAGAGCGGCGGTTCGGGCTCAGCGCTCAACGAAAGTTGCCCCAGTGGTCCAGGCGCCCTTATCGCGGAGGGTCATCCGGGGATGGGCGCGAGGTCGTCCTACTGGTCGATACCTTCAACCGCTATTTCGAGCCGGAGAACGCACATGCGGCCGAGCGGGTGCTGAGGCGGGCCGGCTATCGCGTCGTCGGCGCCGACCCCGCGCGCGGCCGGCCGCTCTGTTGCGGGCGGACCTTTCTATCCGCGGGTCTCGTGGACAAGGCGCGAGCCGAGGCCCGGCGAATGGTGGACGCGCTTGCGTCCCACCTCGATGCCATCACACCGATTGTCGGCTTGGAGCCCTCCTGCCTGTTGACGTTGCGTGACGAGTTCACAGCGATCTTGCCGGGTGCACAGGCCAGGGCACTCGCCGAGCGCGCTCAGCTTTTCGAAGAGTTCGTCGAGAGTGAGCGCGCAGCGGGACGGTTTGAGCTGACGCTGACCCCGATGGAAGGCCGGACCGTATTGGTGCACGGGCATTGCCACCAGAAAGCCTTTGGAACGGTCGGGGCTGCGGTGAAGGCGTTGCAGCTGATCCCCGGCCTCGCTGTCGAGACGTTCGAATCGACCTGCTGCGGCATGGCCGGGTCGTTCGGCTACGAGGCCGAGCATTATGAGATGTCGCTGAAGATCGGCGAACTCGGCGTGTTGCCGAAGATGCGCGCAGCCTCGCCTGGCACGCTTCTCGCCGCCAACGGCACGAGCTGCCGCCACCAGATCGCCGATGCCGCCGGCCGCGAGGCCCGCCATCTCGTCCGCATTCTCGACGAAGCCTCTGCGGGAGCATGACGGTGGAAGAACTCGAGATCGTCTTCGATCCGCTGCCGCCGGAACCGCTGACTCGGTTCGTTACCGAGAGTCTCGCCTCCTACAACATCGCGGCGACAGGTCATTCGAGTTGGTACCCGGTGGGTTTTTTCCTGAAGAGCGCGCGCGGCGAATGGTTGGGCGGGCTGCTCGGCAACATCTGGGGCGGGTGGCTGCATGTGACCCATCTCTGGGTGACCTCGCCCAAGCGCCGGGCCGGCAATGGGACCCGTCTGCTCCAGGCGGCCGAGACTTATGCCATTGAACGCGGCTGCCTCGCTGCGACGCTGGAGACGCACAGCTACGAGGCGCGGCCCTTCTACGAAAAATGCGGGTACGAAGTTTTCGCCACGCTCAACGATTTCCCGCCGGGGCATTCGAAGTATTTCCTTCGCAAGCAGCTGGCGGCAGACCCGCCGGAGCGGGCAAGGGCGTTGCTCGACTTCTGGTTTGGTCCGCCCGGCGACCCCGACCGCGAGCAACACCGCCCGATTTGGTTCAAAAGCACCGATGAATTCGACGCTGCGCTGCGTCGCGAGTTTCTCGCCGATTACGAAGCGGCCGCGGCCGGCACGCTGCAGTCCTGGGAAGCCTCGCCCGAGGGGGCGCTAGCCCTATTACTGCTGCTCGACCAGGTGCCGCGCAATATCTTTCGCGGATCGCCTCGCGCTTACGCGACCGATCCGGCGGCGCGCGTTGCGGCGGACCGGGCGCTCGAACGCGGGTTCGATCAGATGGTGCCACCTGCCTGGCGATTGTTCTTTTATATGCCGTTTCATCACAGCGAGAACATTGCCGACCAACGGCGCTCGCTGGCGCTTTTCAACGCCCTGCCGCGGAATCCCGATCGCGGCGGTTCGTTGCGGCGGTACGGGCGCCATTATATCGAGGTCATCAAGCTCTTCGGGCGCTTTCCGCACCGCAACGAAATCCTCGGCCGAGAATCGACGCCGGCAGAAGTCGCGTTCATGGCGGAGCGGGAACAACTCTCCTAGCTCCCGGCCGGCGGCCGAAGCCGAGCAGTCGCGCGGAAAGGCCGACGGTCCAGCCCTGCACGATCAGGGACGCAATCACCACGATGAAGATGCTTGCGAAGAGGCGTTTATCGCGGTAGGGGTCGACGAGCCCTGGTATGATGCTGAGGTAGATCGGCACTGCCCCGCGCAATCCGACCCAGGAGGCGAACGCGGTCTCGCGCATCGTGAATCCGAAGGGGACGAGGCAGGCGAAAACCGCGACCGGGCGAGCCAGGAAGATCAGCACCGCAGCTCCGATGATCGCGCCCGGTAGATAGGGCACGAGATCATGCGGCGTCACCAGCAGCCCGAGCATCAGGAACAAGACGATTTGTGAGAGCCAAGCCATTCCTTCGAAAAAGTGCTCGATATCCTGCCGTGCGTGATGCCGGGTCGCGCCGATGACGATCGCCGCGAGGTAGGTTGCAAGGAAACCGCTGGCGCCAAGCAGCTGGGCCAGCCCGAAGACGGCAAGTCCGCCGGTCAGCACCAGCACCGGCGCGAGTGAGCCTTCGAGCGCCAGCCGCTTCAGCAACTGCGCGAGCACCCAGCCGCCGGCCAGGCCGAGCACCGCACCCCCGGCCATTTCCTCGAGGAACATCAGCGCGGCTTCGCCAATACCCGTCGAGCCGGGCTCGGCAATGAGGCGCAATAGCAGGAGCGTCAGGAAGACAGACATCGGGTCGTTTAGCCCGGACTCGACCTCGAGCAGCGCGAGCAGCCGCTCGGGGAGCGCGGCTCCGGCGCGCCGCAACAGTACCGCGACCGCCGCCGCGTCAGTCGGTGCGGCGGCGGAACCTGCCAGCAGCGCGGCGACGAGCGGCAGGCCGTCGACCAGCGAGACAAAGACGCCGAGGATGACCGCGGTCACTGCAACGCCGACCGTGGCCAGCACCGCCGCCGGCCAAAATGCGAGACGCAGCATGGCAAGCGGTGTCTTGAGCCCGCCCTCGAGCAGGATCACCGCAAGCGCGACGCTGCCGATCAGATACGCCGAGGTGAAGTCGTCATAGGGAATTCCGAGCACGCCGTCCTCGCCCGCAAGCATGCCGAGGGCCAGGAAGACGAGCAGCATCGGCGCGCCGACGCGCCGCGAGATCAACCCGGCAAGGATGCTCAAAAACCCGAGCACGCCGCCCAGCAGGATGAGCTCGTGCGCCTTGGCTATCGCCGCGTGTCCCAGAGCGATCAGCTCGGGCCCGGTCATCTCGGAAGCATCATCGGTCGTTGCCTTTACTGACCGCGGGATGAGAGAAACCGCACTTCACCGCCAATCCACGAGGAGATGCCCGGAATGCATACACCAAGGTCAAAAGTGATCATCCGGCTCTCGGTTCTCTTAGTGATCTCGTTGGGCTTGGTCAGCCCAGCGGTTGCCCAGAAGCCGAGCCAGGCGCAGATCAACGCCGTCAGGCAGGCTTGCCCCGCCGACTACCAGACTTATTGCTCAAACGTCCCGACCGGGGGCTCCGCGTCGCTGGCGTGCCTCAAGCGAAATGCGCAAAGCCTTTCGGAGCCGTGCCAGCAGGCGGTGGCCGCAATCAGCAATCCGGCCCGGGCAGCGCAGAACCCGAGACAGGCGACTGCACCTACGGCACCGGCAGCCACCGGGCCGGGTGCCGCGGCGCCGGCACCGGCTGCACCCGCCGCCCGGACCTATGGGCCACCTATATCGCCGCGACAGGAAGCGGTGCTCCTGCGCCGCGCCTGCCGTATGGATTACCGGACCTATTGCAGCGGGGTGCCGTTCGGCAGCGGCCGAGTCATCGAATGCTTGAGAGAGAACGGCCCTTCTCTCTCGTACCAATGCCGCTCGGCACTGTTGTCGGTGAGGCAGGGACGCTAGGGGCGGCGGTCGAGGCGGCTTGTCGCCCGTCCCGGATAGGAGCAGCATCAAAGCGCGCAGGTCAGCGCGGCGGACCGGGGAGGGGGAAATGGTTTCATCGAAGTTCGGCGGATTTGCTGCCATTGCGATCGTAACCGGCGGCCTGGTTGCCGGGCCATTGTCTCGGACATCAGCTCAAACTCTAATCGTCGGCAATGACGAGAAGCAGGGATGGGACGAGAACGCCAAACCGATCCTCCGCGAGCCTGGCAAGGACACACTGACGGTGATCGACGTTTCCAAACCGGACACGCCGCGAATAGCATCCTCGATACCGCTGATGAATTCGGTGGTCGGGCCCCCGACTAACCTGGCGATCACTCCATCGGGTGACCTTGCCCTCGTTGCCAACTCGTTGGAACCGGTCGTCCAAGGATGGGGCCATCGGCTGGAGCCGGACAACAAGGTCTTCCTGATCGACTTGAAGGCCAATCCGCCCGCGGTCATCGGAACGATCACCGTCGGCAAGCAGCCCTCGGGAATGGCTATCAGCCCGAAGGGCGATCTGGCGCTCGTGGCCAATCGTGCCGACGGCACGATTTCGGTCCTGTCGATCCGCGGCAAGGATGTTCTCGTCCTCGATACGGTAACGGTGGGAGCCGCGTCCGACCAGGTTTCCGCGGTCGCAATCACGCCCGACGGCAAACACGCGCTCGCCGCCAAGGCCGCCGCGAACAAGGTCGCGCTGTTGTCGATCGACGGTCAGAAGGTGACTTATGACAAGCGCGACCTGCCGACCGGTATCTTTCCCTACAACGTCGCGGTGGCGCCGGACGGCAAGCTCGCGCTGACCGTTGACAACGGCAATGGCGGCGGCTCCGACGGCAACGCAAAAACCGTCAGCGTCATCGACCTCGAGGCCAACCCGCCACGCGTCATCGACCACGTGACCGTCGGCGATTCGCCCGAAGGGCTCGCAATCAGCCCGAAGGGCGATTTTGCCGTCTCGGTCGAGGCGCGCGGCTCGAATGTGCCGAAGACCGCGTTCTTCCATCATCCGGCCGGCGCCGTCACCGCGCTCAGGATCGACGGCAAGAGGGTGACCAATGTCGGCAGCATCGATGTCGGCGCACTGCCCGAAGCCGTCGCCTTCAGCCCGGATGGACAGTACGTCTATGTCGGCAACTTTATCGACGGGGATTTGTGGGCATTGAGGGTGGAGGGAAGCAAGCTGACCGATACCTCACAGCGCATCAAGCTGCCGGGCCACCCCGCATCGATGCGCAGCGGCCCGCAATAGCGCCGGGGTTCCGAACCGTTCGCCGCGACTGCTGTTGAACGGGCGAGCCTGGCACCGGTAACCTCGACCCGATGGCGCTGCATCTGACCCGCATCGACGAGCTGGTCCTCGTCACACTCGACCGGCCGGAGGTGCTGAACGCACTCAATTTCGAATTGCTGCGCGACCTCGGCGCAGCGCTCGATCAGGTGGCCCGCGGCGATGCCCGCGCGCTACTGGTGACCGGCGCCGGCGACAGGGCCTTTTGCGCCGGCGCCGATATAAAGGAGCTTATGGGCCGTTCATTGCGCGCTCAGCGTGAGGGAGCGGCCTTCGGGCAGGCGATTTTCACCAAGCTCGACGCCCTGCCGGTCCCGTCGATTGCGCTGATCAACGGATATGCGTTTGGCGGCGGGCTCGAATTGGCGCTCGCCTGCACGTTTCGGCTGGCCGCACGCAATGCGCGGCTCGGACTGCCGGAAATTAAGCTCGGCCTGATCCCGGGTTACGGCGGAACGCAGCGCCTGCCGCGGCTGATCGGCGAAGCGCGCGCGCTCGAAATTATCCTGACCGGCCGCACTGTTGAAGCCGAGGAAGCCGAGGGGATCGGCCTTGTCAACCGCATCGCCGAAGGCGATCTCTTCGACGCCGGGGCGAGCTTCGCGCGCGAAATGACCGGCTACAGCTTGCCTGCCCTGGCGCTGGCCCGCGACGCCGTCCACCGCGGCCTCGCCTTCCCGTTGAAGGACGGCCTCGAAATCGAAGCCGACCTCAGCACCCTGGCCTTCCAGACTGCCGATGCGATCGAAGGCATGCTGGCCTTCCTCGAAAAGCGCAAACCCGCGTTCCGCGATAGCTGAGCCTGTCCGCCAGATCATCAGCTCCGGCTTTATGATGCCCGGCTTATGCCCGGCTTTATGATGGAGGAATAAGGGGCGGCATCGCCTCTCGCTTCGAGCGGGCGGCCGCGACATCGGCTGCCGCGGGGATCGTGTCGTGATCCGAAGCGGAGCCGAGATCCTTCGCCATCAGGATCTCATCGTAGTACCTGCCGCCATATTTTAGGGAGTTCTTTTCGATCCCGTACTCGACAAACCCGAGGCGGGCATAGAGCCGGCGTGCTTGCTCGTTGCCCACCACCACGCTCAGCTGGATCAGTTCGACACGCGCGCGGGCAAAAGCGATTACCGCCTCGACCAAGCGGCGCGCGACCCCCGCCCCTCTGGCGTCCGGGCGGACATACATGCCCCAGAGCAGGCCCTTGTGCGCCTCCTTCTGCCCGTCTCGAATGGCAAACCCGGCAACTCCCAGAATTTTCGCATCACCAATCGCGCCGAACACCACGGAGCTGCTGAGCCGGTCGAAAAACCAAGCCAACGGCTTGGTAAACTCAGCATCGAACGTGCTGCCGAAGGCTTCCGGGCTCTCCTTGAGACCCGCCAGACGAATACTGCGGTATAAGGCGGCGTCCTCGGGTGTGAGCCGGCGTATGCAGATTTCTGCGGCGTCCAAAACTATCTCCCACGGTCCGATATCCGCTGCGGCCGTGCATCTGTCGTTCGTCGACCGCCGGTTGCGACCTGCCTCCCGGATATCACTTTTCTGTGGCAATTTTATGCCCGCCCTCCAGGCAATGCGCAGGCCGGCCGCCGACAGAACGTCGTGACTGTGGTCTGACGAAAACCGGCCGGGGAACGCTCGGCTCGGTTCCGCGGTTCGAACGGCAGAACCTTCCCGCACTGAGGACGATCTATGTTCAGCCGAAGTGACCTGGACGAATTGGTGGCCGTGGACGCGCGGCCCGCCGTTTCGATTTATCTCCCGACGCATGTTGCCGGGCGGGAGATCCGGCAGGATCCGATCCGGCTCAAAAACCCGTTGTCTTCTGTGGCGGAACGCCTCGCCGCCACATGGCGCAGACCGGAGATCGAGGATTTTCTTGGACCAGCCGAGTCGCTGGTCGGAGATGAAGAGTTCTGGCGGCACCAGCAGCAAGGGCTGTCTGCGTTCCTGGCTCCCGGTTTCAACCGCATCCACAAATTGCCGATTCCGGTTCCCGAGGAGACTTTCCTCGGCGATCATTTCTTCATCAAGCCGCTGCTTCCGCTGATCGAGGACGCCGGTTCCTTCTGGCTGCTGACGATCAGCGCCAAACACACCCACTTGTACCATGGGTCCCGGTGGGAATTTGCCGAGGACAAAGACATCGATCTGCCGCAAGGGGTCGGCAGGATCCGCGCGATGACGGATTACGAGGAGACGCAATATGCCAGCCCGGTCGGTCGGCGCGGGACACTCGCTCACGCACAATCTTTCGGCGAGGCACCGGAAGAGCTGCGCAAAAGCGAATTAATCGAGTTCCTTCACCGTGTCACCTCGGTGGCCGAGGCTCATCTAAAAGGGAACCCTGCGCCGGTCATCCTCGCCGCACATCCTGAGATCCAAGGGCATTTCCGGGAGATCGCCGGATGGAAGGAGATCCAGCCGGACGGCATTTCCGAAAATCCGGATGCCCTGACCGAGGACGAGCTGCATCGGCGCGCTTATGCGCTGGTCGAGCCAAAGCTGGCCGAGACCCGCGCCGCGGCTGTCGATCGCCTCAATGCATTGCTTCCGGCCGGCAAGGCGACAACCAAGCCCGAGGAGATCGTCAAGGCCGCGCGCTATGCACGGGTCGACACCCTATTCCTCGCGGGTGACGACCATCTTTGGGGATGGTTCGATGAATCGGAAGACCGCGTCGTCGCTCACGGCAGCGCCGCGTATGGGGATATCGATCTCTTGGAGTTTGCCGCCCTGATGACCCTGCGTCACGGCGGCTCGGTGATGATCGCCCCCCGAGAAGCGTTGCCTCCGCCCGGTCTCTCCGCGGCCATCCTCCGATACTGAAAGATCGTTACTGCCGGACCAGCGGTTTGCGAAAGCGGAGCGAATTCGGCTCGTAGCCGATATTACGATAGAAGGCGTGAGCCTCCGTGCGGTCGATGGCCGAGGTCAGCTCGACAAATTCGCAGCCTGCGGCGGAGCCCATCCGCTCGGCATGCTCCATCAGCAGCTTGCCCACCCCGCGGCGGCGTGCCCGTCGGTCGACGACCAAAGCCGTAACACGCACGATCGGGCTCGTGTATTGGAGCATTCGACACAGATGCAATGAGACGAGTCCAACGGCCTGACCGTCCGAGACCGCGAGAAAAATCGGATCCGCCCCAGTCTTGCTGAGCTCTCGAACGTGTTCTGTCGCCTGCTGGACCGAGACTGTGTACCCCAGCTCACCCAGAAGGGTGCTCACTGCAACCGCATCGTCGGGCGTACACGCTCTGATCTCGATCATCTCTCGCTGCCGACGCCAAGAAGCTCGCCGATGCGGTCGGCCGCCTTGAGCCCAGAGCCGGTCAGCACGGCGACGGTGGTCTGATCCGCTGTGATCGTCCCGTCGGACAGGAGCCTCGTCAGCGCCGCGCCGGCGGTGGCGGCGGTGGGCTCGACAAAGAGCCCGAGACGGCCGAGTGCGGCGAGCGCCGGCGCGATCTCCTCTTCGGGGACCGCGACGATGCCTCCGCGCGACCGGCGCAACGCCGCCAGAACTTCGGCGACGCGAACCGGTTTCGGGGTGGCGATCCCGTCGGCGACGGTCGGTTGTGCTGCGAACGGCACAAATCGGTCCGCGCCCGCCGACCAGGCCGCCGCAAAGGCGGCGCAATTTGCCGCCTGGACGGCAAAGAGCCGCGGCCGCGCGGCAATTTCGCCGCCTCTCTCGAGTTCGTCGAAGCCGCGTTCGAGCCCGAGAATGTTGCTGCCATAGCCGGTCGGGACAAGGATATTGTCGGGAACCCGAAAGCCCAGCTGCTCCCATAATTCGAAGGCGAGGGTCTTGGTGCCCTCGATAAAGAAGGGTTGCCAGTTGTGGCTGGCATAAAAGCTCTCGCCGATCGCAGCGAGCGCCGCTTCGGTAACATCCTGCCGTGTGCCGGGGATCGGCCGGACATCGGCGCCTGAGACGGCGATCTGCACGAGCTTGGCGCGGGGCGCCGCGGCCGGGACATAGATGCGGCACGGAATTCCCGCCGCCGCTGCGTAAGTGGCGATCGAGGCGCCGGCATTGCCCGAAGAATCCTCGTGGAGAGGCCCGACCCCAACTTCGAGCAAATGATTGAGCATGACCGCCGTGCCGCGGTCCTTGAAGGACCCGGTCGGCATCTGTGACTCGAGCTTGAAGTGGATTCTTGCACCCTGCCAATTACGCGGCACGAGCGGTGTCCATCCTTCACCGAGCGAGATCCGCGGCGCTCCCGACACCGCCAGCGCGGCCGCGTAGCGCCAAAGCGAGGCGTTCGCCGCAACAATCTCGCCGCGCCCGAAGCCCCGGCCGGGGGCCAAATTGAAGTGCCCGCCACAATCACACCGCCACAACGGACGGTCGGCAGCGTAGACGCGCTCGCAGACAGGGCAATGATAGCTCGCGATCGTCGTCATGGTCCCTCCGCCAAACCGGGTGTCGCAGAGCCTAACTGAACTCGGCCGTTGCTACCGCCGTTCTCCGCGGCTGGGGATAGCCTCTTACATGCGTCGCTCCGCTTGAGTAGTGTCGACCTTCCGAAAGGTCGCCGTGGGAGGTGGAGTGGGGCAGGCAAAACTAATCGACGGCGTCGCGGTCGCTGCCGCGTTGCGCCGGCGCGTCGCCGAGATCGCGGCGCGCCTGCGCAATGAGATCGGAACCGCGCCGGGTCTCGCCACTGTTTTGGTCGGAGACAACCCGGCGAGCCAGGTTTACGTGAGAGCCAAGGGCCGCGCCTGCACCGGTTCGGGGGTCACCGCCTTCGACATTCGCTTGCCGAGCGACATTCCGGAAGCGGGGCTCGTCGCCGAAATCGAAAACCTGAACCACGACGACCGCGTCGACGGGGTGCTCGTTCAGCTGCCACTGCCGCGGCAGATCGATCCGCATCGGATCGTCGGTACAATCGACCCGGCCAAGGATGCGGACGGCTTCCACCCGGTCAATGTCGGGCGGTTGTGGAGCGGGCTTCCAACGATGGTGCCCTGCACGCCACAAGGTTGTCTGCGCTTGCTGCGCACGGTGCACCGCGACCTGACCGGTCTCGATGCTGTCGTTCTCGGTCGCTCGAACATCGTCGGAAAACCGCTGGCGGCGTTGCTCATCGGGGCCGATTGCACGGTCACGGTGATCCACTCCAAGACCCGTGATGCCCGCGAGATCTCGCATCGTGCCGACATCCTGATCGCGGCGGCCGGCCAGCCGGGAATGGTCAAGGGCGACTGGGTAAAGCCGGGGGCCACTGTCCTCGATGTCGGCATCAGCGCGGCAGCGGATGCAGAAGGACGCAACCGGGTTGTCGGCAACGTCGATTTTGCCTCGGTCAGCACGGCCGCCGGGGCGATTACTCCGGTGCCCGGCGGAGTAGGTCCGATGACGATCGCCTGCCTTTTGCTGAACACCTTGCTTGCCGCTTGCCGCCGCCGCGGTCTCCCCGACCCGACGTTCTAAACAGCAGATTTCCAAGGCGGCGCTCACTCGGAACGGCAATCCGTCCATTGTGTTCGCACTATATGAGCAAATTCTGAGACGGTGAGATGATGATGATCAAGACTGCCGCGGGCTTGGCGATTGCGGCCGCTTGCCTTGCCTCGTTTGCGGGCATCCCCGGCGCCGATGCGCAGATGGCACCAAGCCCGGGTCCGATGCCCGGCTATTACGGCCCGCCGCCTTATCCAGGCTATTACGGTCCTCAGACCTACCCAGGGTATTACGGCGCGCCAGGCTATCAGGGGAGTGCGGTCCCAGGGAATTCGTACCCCAATTGGCCGTATTCGGAATACCCGCCCCCGCCCGCTGCGGCGAGTGGGGGAACGCAAGTGGTGACCAACGGCCCGCAGACCAGCCCGGGCGACACGTCCGGTACCTGGTCGGCGCAACGCAACGTGATCGAAAGCGCGCATTACGATCGGCTGCTGGAAACAAACCCGGCGTTTCGCGACGCGCGCATCCGCAGGGAGTGCGGTCCGATCACCGATCCGACGCTCCGAGCCAATTGCGAGGCGAGCTTCCGCCAGTACGAACCGGCCGGTGCTGGGGCGAGCGGCTACGGCTCCTCCGCCGGAACCCAGCAAAACAGGAGCGCAAACGGACGCTGACACTCCGCGCACTTCGCGGCGCTTTTTTTGTCACGGCGGATTTCGCGGAACAGCGAAGCCTTCCCGGGCGTTTTCGCCTACGGGGCAACCCGATTCAGGAGGTTGTTTATGCTGCCAAAGACTGCAACTAGCTTAGCCTTTGCAACCGCTTGCTTGACGGCGATTGCAATAATGCCCGCTTACGCCCAAACGATGGGTGCGGGTTCGGCGCCCGGCG
>CAWEWR010000028.1:0-261294 GCA_963812675.1 uncultured Alphaproteobacteria bacterium
GCCGATTTGGGGTCCGCAACCTCCGCTGCAACGAGGCCGCGTGTCAGCTTGAAAGCCACCAGCAAAGCGGCGCCGACTAGTGCTGCTCCCCACAAGAACGCGGCGTTCCGGCCGAACTCGCCAAACAAGAACCCGGCGGCCGCCGGGCCGAGCACACGCGAGAGGCTGCCCACCGATTGCGACACGCCCAGCACTTCGCCCTGTTCTTCGCGCCCGGCCCGGCGCGAGATCAGGCTGTTGAGCGAAGGTTGCATCAGCCCCATGCCGAGCGCCAGCGCGCTGATTGCGGGTGCCAGCAACGGCACGCTGCGCGCCAGCGGCATGATCAAGAGTCCGATGCCGATCAGCGCAAGACCGCACAGCAGCAGCCGTTCCTCTCCGAAACGCCGTGTCAGAGTGCCGATCAGCCCGCCCTGTAAGATCGCAGAGAGGATGCCGACATAGGAAAAGACATAGCCGACCTGCGCCGGCCCCCAGCCGAATTGCTCGACCGCCCACAGCGCGAAGGTGCTCTCCATCCCGGCAAAGGCCAGGATGACCAAAAAGAAGATCAGGATCAGGCGCGACAAGACCGGGCGGCCGAGCACATCCAATATCGCGCTGACCCGGCCGCGCGTAGGCCCGCGTATTCCGCGCCGATCCGCCGGCAGGCTCTCGGGGAGCAGCAGAAACACTCCGCACAGGGCGACAAAGGAAAACCCCGCCGCCACCCATGCTGGGGTTTGGACATCGGCGGTAGCCGGATCATGGCCCGCCAGCAGCCCGCCGAGCGCCGGGCCGATGATAAAACCCAATCCGAAAGCAGCGCCGATGAGGCCCATCCCCTTGGCCCGCTCCTCCGGTTTGGTGATATCGGCGATATAGGCCTGAGCTGCCGCAATGTTGCCGGCGCAGGCGCCGGCGAGGGCGCGCGCCGCAAACAGCATCCACAGCGTCGTCGCGCTGCCGATCCAAAGATAGGCGAGCACCGAGGCGGCCATGCTGACCATCAGCACCGGCCGCCTGCCGACGCGATCGCTCAGTTTTCCCCACAACGGTGCGGTGAACAATTGCATTAGCGAATAAATTGCCAGCAGCACCGTCACCTGTTGCGGCGAAGCGGCAAAGCGCAACGCATAGAACGGCAGAAGCGGGATGACGAGGCCGAACCCGACGAGATCGACAAAAACGATGAGGAAGAGGGTCGGCATTTGTGCCGCCCTGATATCGCGCACCAGTGGCAGCCGGGCAAGAGCCCTGCCGCAGCTAGGCGGGTGAGGGGTCTTGCCGCGGCCCAAATTTTTCTCCAGCGTGGCGCGCGAGCGGCGCTTTGCTGGCGGGACAGCACCAGGGTGAGGAGCACTCGCCGTCACGAGCCGTCGCTGGGAATCGCCGGCGGAGGAGCGCAGGTCTGATGGGCGGCATTTTCAAACTGCTACGCTGGCTCGGTGGCGCGCTCGGTGTTCTGATCGCTGTGCTCGCCGCCGTCTTCGGGATGCTGCAGACACGGGTCGGCAAAGCTTGGGTGGAGAGAGAAATCGCGCAAGCGGTCGGTGATCCCGATTTCACTGTCGCGATCGGTGGCCTCGGCGGAATTGTGCCGTTCCATATGATGGTCGAACGGATCGACATCGGCGATCGCGACGGCACCTATCTCACCCTGCGTGACGCCGGCCTCGACATCTCGCCGTTGGCACTGCTGACCGGAAAGGCGCATATCCGGTTGTTGACGATCGCGCAGATCGATATGGCGCGATCGAGCACCGCGCCGTCGACGACGCCTTTCATCGACTATCTGAGGGTACCGCGGCTTCCGATACCCGTCGCCCTCGACCGGCTGTCGATCGGCAAGCTTGCGCTCGCCCCGCCGGTGTTGGGCGAGAACATCGTCGCGACCGTCGAGGGAGGCGCCGAGTTGGCGGACGGCAAGGCGCATGTTGCGCTCGATCTGCACCGCATCGATAACTCGGCGGGGAGCATTCTGTTGGCGATGGAGATCGCTGGCGATTTACCGGTGCTGAGCCTCAAGCTCGATGCGGCCGAACCCACTGGCCTCGTGCTCGACCGGCTGCTCGCCCGCACCGACCAGCTGCCGCTTACGCTTTCGGTAAACGGCACCGGACCGCTCGCGGATTGGCACGGCCGGGTGGATGCTTCGGCCGGTATGTCGGCCCATTTGGAGGCGGATCTGACACTTTCCGCAGCCGATAAAACCATTCTCGGGATATCTGGCACAGCTGGGTTTTCCCCACTGCTCCCGATAGAGATCGCGCCGCTGATCGGCGACCGGGTCGCGCTCTCCATGAGCGCGAAATTTGGCGGTGGGATCGCCGTCGATTCGCTCTCCGTCGAGATCGCAGCGGGCACCTTGACGGGTAGCTTCGCGATAGGCGGCCCGGAAAAAGCTGTTGCGGCGGATCTACGAGCCAATCTTCCGGATCTCTCGACGCTTTCAGGCGTGCTCTGGCAGCCGCTCGGCGGCTCGGCTGCTCTCACGGTATCGGTGACCGGAACCGAGAGCCGGCCATCGTTCGAACTGAATTTGTCGAGCGAGGGAACCCGCCTCGCCTCCTCCGGAGCGGAGCACGTCGAGGCCGACATCCGAGCAAACCCCCGGGGCGCTCTCGACAATCCCGAAACCCGCATCGACCTGGCGGTAACGGGCCGGATCGTCGGGCTGGTTGCACCGGAAGGGGTCGCGGTGCCTCCCGAGCTCGGGCGGGACATCGCTTGGTCTCTTGACGCCGCCGCGGCTCGTGACGGGCGCGCCGTCGATCTGACCCGACTTTCCGCAGAGGGCGCCGGCGTTAGCCTTACAGGCTCGGGGCGGATGACGGAAACGGGGGCGATCGAGGGGCGCGCCGGTCTGACGATCGCCGATCTTCGCCCGTTTTCCGGCTTCGCCGGCCATCCGTTGGCGGGTTCGGTCGAGCTCGAAGCCAACGCCGAGCGTAAAGGTGCCCCCGGTTTTACGGCGACGGTGGCCGGCTCGGCAAAAAAACTGAGGACCGGGGTCGCGGCCGCCGATGCGTTGCTGGGCGGCGAGGCAACCATTACCGGCGCAATCGAACGCGACGCCGATGTGTTGACCCTCGACCGGCTGGCCGTCATCGGGGCAGCCTTCGACCTCTCCGGCAACGCGCGGTTTCTTCCCGCATCGAGCGAGCTGACCGCGGCGCTCGCTGTCGAGTTGCCGCAGTTGAAGCCACTCGGAGCAGCATTCGGCACGGACGTGACGGGGGCGGTTTCGGCACAGCTCAATTTCGCGGGACCGCTCGAACATTTGCGGATCAACGCCGACCTCGATGGCGCCGAGCTCGCCGCTGCCGGTGCCAAACTCGAGCGGCTGCGGCTCGCAGCGCAAATCCCGGACTTCTCCGACCCTAAGGGGTCGGTCGACGGCACGTTCCGCACGTATGGGCTCGACGGAAAACTGGCGCTCGCCGCGGAGCTGAACAGGAATTCCGAGCTGGTGCTGCCGCGTTTCCGGTTGGCTGCCGCGGACAGCACGATCGACGCCAGCCTTCGGGTCGCCCTCGACACTGGCCTCGTGCGAGGTTCGGTCGCCGGCCGGTCGGCCGATCTCGCGCCCTGGTCCAAGCTCGCCGGCACACCGCTCGGCGGGAGTGTGGAGTTCGGGATCGGATTGGACGCGCCCGGCGGGCAGTTGGTCGATATTTCGGCAAACGGAACCAAGCTCGCCGCCGGCACCGGATCTTCACAGATCGCGGCGGGCCGGCTCGCGGTGACGGCGCGTTTCGCCGACATCTTGCGGGCTCCCTCGGGGAGCGCGCGCCTCTCGCTGAGCAGCGCCAATTTTGGCGCGAGCGAGCTCGCCACGGCAACCTTGGGCCTGGATGCGCCGCGGCCGGGCCGCTTCGTGTTCCAGGGGGATGCCAAGGGCCAGCCGCTGACCGTCGCTCTGGCGGGGGACGGCGCGCTCGAACCGGGCCGGGCCGACCTCCGCCTCAACCGGCTCGCCGGATCTTTGGGCGGCGAGCGCCTGTCGCTTGAGCAGCCGCTGACTCTGTCAAAACATGGCGCCGATCTTGCCTTTTCCGGTCTCGCATTGGACTTTGGCGCGGGTCGGATCACCGGCAGCGGCGGAGTGCGGGGCAACTCGCTCTCGCTCGCCTTGAATGTCGCCAATTTGCCGATCGCGTCGGCGGCGCGCCTCGCCGGCTATCGCGACGTGCGCGGCACTTTGAACGCGGCCGCGACGCTCGGCGGAACCCTTCGCGCTCCGCAAGGCCGCATGTCAGTGAATGCCCGTGAACTCACCGTCGCCTCGTCGAGACATTCGCAGCTGAAGGGTTTGGGGCTCGCGGTCGACGGCAGTTGGAATGGCAGGAACCTCGATGTCAAAGGACAGGTCACCGGGCTCGAGGGGGATCAAATCGCGCTGACGGGTAATGTTCCGCTCTTATTGACGCCCGCGCCACTCGGGATTTCGGTGCCGCCCGACGGCCGGCTCGCGCTGCAGGTCCAGGGCGCCGGACAGATCGAACATCTGGCCGATCTGCTGCCACTCGGCGAGGACCGGGCCAGCGGTCACTTCGCGGCCGACGCCGCGGTGGGCGGCACAGTCGCATCGCCCGCCGCGAGGGGTAGTCTCAAGCTCTCCGATGGGCATTACGAGAATTTCGCGACCGGAGCAGTCCTGAACAACATGCAAGCCGAACTCGTCGGCGACCACGACCGCTTCACCTTGACCTCATTCTCGGCGGCGGACAGTGCGAGCGGAAGCCTGAAGGCACAAGGCAACGTCGTCTTGAGCGGTCCCGCAGGCGCAACCGCCCAACTCTCCGCCACACTCGCCAACTTCCGGGTCGCCGCCCGCGACGAGGCGGTCGCGACGGCGAGCGGAACCGTGGCCATCGCCGGTCCACTGACGGCGCCCAAGGTCACCGCGCCGCTCACCGTCGATCGCGCCGACATCAGCCTGCCGGATAGCCTGCCGCCCAATGTGGTGGTGGTGAAGGTTGCCGAAAAAAACGGCAAGGGCAGCAAGGCGGCCCAGCCGGCTGCCGCAGCCGACAATCAACCAGCGCTTCCCGCCGCCCTCGACATCACTATCGACATGCCCGGCAACATCTTCGTGCGCGGGCATGGGCTGGAGAGCGAATGGCGCGGCCGCCTGACGATCACCGGGACGAGCGCCGCTCCGGTCATAACCGGCTCTCTCGAACAGATCCGCGGCAGCGTCGACCTGCTCGGGAAGACCTTCACCCTGACCCGAGGCGCGATCACCTTCGACGGCAGCCCAAAGCTCGACCCGGTGCTCGACATCGTCGCCGAGGCGAGCGCCGCCGACATCACGGCACAAGTCAACATCAGCGGACCCGCCTCAGCGCCGAAGATCACCTTGTCCTCGACACCCTCGGTGCCGCAGGACGAGATCCTGGCGCGCGTCTTGTTCAACCGCGGGGTCGGCCAGATCTCGGCGGGAGAAGGGATCCAGCTCGCCGCGGCGGCCAGTACCCTCGCGGGCGGCGGTCCCGGTGTCCTCGACCGCTTGCGCGGCGGCCTCGGGCTCGACTGGTTCAAGCTCGGCTCGGGCCCGAGCGGGCCGGCGAGCACCACCCTCAACCCGCGGACAACGACCGGTTCTGCCACCGGCGGCACCGCGCTCAGCGCCGGGAAATACTTGGCGCCGGGGGTTTCCGTCGGCGTCAGCCAGGGGCTCTCGCCGCCGACCAGCAAGGTCACCGTGGAAATCGAGTTGCGCCCGCATCTCACGGTGCAAGGCGAGGCCGGCCAATCCGGCAGCACCGGCATCGGCCTCAACTACAATTACGATTACTGACCGGTCACACTTCGGTGATCGGCGCTTGCCGAGCCGGCCTGCGGGCGGGAAATTATTCCCGATACGCTATTGGAGGGACGCCATGGACGGGGGACGGTCGAGAGGCACTTTGCGCGAATTCTGATGTTTGCGCTTTGAACGTGTCGTGAGGCAAAAATGGCCCTGAAGGACATCCTGGTCGGCGTCGATCCCAGCACTGCCGGGGAAGGCCGGCTCAAGCTCGCCCTCAACTTGGTACGAGCGCACCAGGCGCACATCACCGCTTGTTACATCATGCGAGAGGAGCAGGCTGGGCGCGGCCCAATTTTGCCGGGCGTGCGGTTCAATCCCGGCCTTGGCGTTCCTGTCTCACCCGAAGCGAGCACCGGGGCTGGCGACCCCGTTTCCACCCCCGTTCTGCCGGCATCGCGCGAGGCCGAGCGCGCCGAGCAGGTCGAAGAGCTCTTCAGGACGGAGCTGCGCGCCTATGGGCTCAGTGGCGAATGGCACATCCTGTCGCCGGGCGAGAGCGCGATCTTCATCGATCTTGCGAAGTCTTTCGATCTGACCATCCTCGGCCAGCTGTCGCCGGAAATCCGGTCGACCGGGTTTCGCCCCGACGAAATCGTCATCGCGACGGGCCGGCCGGTTCTGGTCGTCCCGTATGCCGGCAGTTTCGATACGGTCGGCAAGCGCGTGCTCGTCGCGTGGGACGGAACACGGGAGGCCACGCGGGCAGCAAACGACGCACTTCCGCTGCTCGAAAACGCCGACGCGGTCACGGTGATATTTGTTGGCGCGCGCGAGACGGCCCTGGCGGAGCACCACCCCTCGGTCGAGCGGATGGTCCATCACCTAGAGCGGCACGGCATCCCGGTCCAAACCGAGGAAACCTTGCAGGCTGACCTGCGTATTTCGGACGTGCTGCTCTCCCGAGCCGCTGATCTCGCCGTCGACCTGCTGGTCGCCGGCGCATACCACCATTCACAGCTGCGCGAAGCGCTGGTCGGTGGCGTCAGCCGCGAACTCCTCGATCACATGACGGTACCGGTGCTGATGTCCCACTAGCTCGGCCTCCCGAGTGAGCGTATCGTGATTTGCGCGATACGAAAGGAACCGACATGCCGCTGCCGCAAGACATCAGACCCGCCTTTCAGAATATCCAGGATACGCTGGTGCGCTCCGAGGCGCCGTGGATCCAGCAGACGCCGCTGTCCTCCGTGAAGGTGCTGTGGGTCGGCCATGAGACTGGGACCTGGGCCTCGCTCCATCACTGGAGGAAGGGCTATGTCGCACCGCCCCACAAACATCTGGCGGGTGCTCACGCCTTTATCATCTCGGGCAAGCTTCAGGTCAGGAACGGCGTCTTGAATGCGGGCGACTATGTCTATGAGCCCTCGGGCATTCTGCACGACGCAACGACTGCCCTCGAAGACACGACCTATCTCTTCATCTGCAATGGCGCAGTGCTGTTTTTCGACGAGAACGGCTTTACGCGCTACACGAACTGGGAAGTGATGGAGAAGTTGCGTTCGCAGCCGGCGGCGGAGGTACAGGCGCAGGCCGCGGAATAACGCAATTGAAGGCAGTCGTTTGTGAGGCGTTTGGCGGGTCGGACGTATTGGCATTACGTGAGGTGCCCGACCCGCCTCCGCCCGGCCCCGGCGAGCTGCAGGTCCGCATCGAGGCGCGCGGCGTCCAGTACGTCGACGTGCTGATGCTCGCCGGCAAGTACCAGTTCCGGCCGGAGCCGCCCTTCATCCCGGGCAGCGAAGGCGCGGGCGAGGTCGTCGCGGTCGGGCCCGAGGTCACCGGCTTCAAGCCGGGCGATCGAGTGATGAGCCGGCATCGGCTCGGCGGCTTCGCACAGTTCGGTAATGCGAAGGCCGAGGATTGCGACCTGATCCCCTCCGCAATGAGCCTGGAGGAGGCGGCAGTCTTCCGCAACGTCTACCATACCGCCTACCACGCGCTATTGCAGCGCGGCCGGCTGAAAGCAGGCGACTGGGTCTTGATCCATGGCGCCGCCGGCGGCATTGGCCTTCCCGCGATTCAGATCGCCAAACTCTATGGCGCCAGAATCATCGCTACTGCCAGCACCGCAGAGAAACGCGCGGTTTGCCACGAAGAGGGCGCGGATCATGCGATCGACTACCAGGCCGGCTTCCGCGACAAACTGATGGAGCTGACCGGCGGCCGCGGCGTCGACATCATTTACGACCCGGTCAACGGCGCGACTTTCGAAGAGTCATTGCGCTGCCTCGCCTGGGGCGGGCGCATCCTGATCCTCGGGTTTCTCGGCGGCGCTCCGGCGCTCGCCCGCACCAACTACCTGCTGATAAAAGGGATCGAGGCGATCGGGGTGCGCATCGGCGGGCTTAGCGAAGCCCACCCGGAGATCGCCGCCGCCAACATCAAGACGCTGGTCGAACTCGCCGGGCAAGGCAAGCTCAAGCCACGCATCTGGCGCCGCTTTCCGTTGGAAGCCGCGGCAGATGCAGTGCAAGCCCTGATCGACCGCAAGGTCATCGGCAAGGCCGTGCTGGTCGGCTGAATATGCGAAACAGGCGCGCTGCAGCACGATCGTGCGTCCTTCGAGACGGCGCTCCGCGCCTCCTCAGGATGAGGTTGAGTTGATGATGGCATTAAGGAAAATCGTCATCCTGAGGAGCCCGCAAAGCGGGCGTCTCGAAGGACGCAAGGCGTCGGTCCCAGCGTTCGGCCAGCAGAGAGACCAATGAAAATTACCGATGTCACCCTGACCCTATTCTCGTGGGAGAGCATTCCCTCGACAATTTACGGCCACCACACGGCGCGGCCGACCGGCAAGAGCGATCTGGGCCTCCTCGCGGTGACCACGGATCGAGGTCTCACCGGGCACGCCTTTCTCGGCACCTCTTCCAACCCGGCCAGCCTCGACGGGCCGGGGCTGATCCGGTTTTTGAAGCCGCTCCTGATGGGTCAGAACCCGCTCGACCGCGAGCGCCTCAACCGCCTCTTATGGGGGCGCGCCCGTGCCGCCACCGTGCGCGCGATCGGCGCCTGCGATATCGCACTGTGGGACATCGCCGGCAAGGCGGCCGGTCTGCCGATCCACCGGCTGATCGGCACGACACGCGACCATATTGCCGCCTATGCCAGCTCGGAGATCCATGGTTCCCCCGAAGCCTATGTCGAGCAGGCCCGCCATTACCAATCGACTGGCTGGTGCGCCTACAAGATCCACCCGCCGCAATCCTGGCGCGACGACATCAAAGTCTGCGAGGCAGTGCGCAAGGCGGTCGGCGACGACTACACGGTCATGCTGGACTCGACCTGGAGCTATCGCTACGAGGAGGCCCTGCGGGTCGGCCGCGCAATCGAGGAGATGGGGTTCTACTGGTACGAGGACCCGCTGGCCGATCAGGACCTCTACAACTACGTCAAGCTCAAGCAAAAGCTCGACATTCCGATCCTTGCGACCGAATACCCGATCGGCGGCCTGGATTCCTATGTCCCGTGGATTCTCGAACGCGCCACCGACTTTCTGCGCGGCGACGTCGCGGTCAAAGGCGGCATCACGACATTGATCAAGACCGCTCACCTCGCCGAAGCCTTCCGCATGAATTTCGAAGTGCACCACGGCGGCAATTCACTGAACAACGTCGCCAATTTGCACGTCATCATGGCGATCCGGAACACCGAATTCTTCGAGGTGCTATTGCCGGACGCAATGCAGAAATACGGCCTCGCCCAAGACATCACCATCGACCGCGACGGCCTCGTCCACGCGCCCACCGAGCCCGGCCTCGGCGCGCAGATCGATTTCGACCTGATCGAACGGAAAAAGCTCGGCGTATTGAGCTGACTTGCGCGGTATTCGGGCGCAAATGGGACACCAAAACGTCGCTGCACGGGCCTCCTAGGCGCCCTGGCGTCGATTGCCCCATCTGATGGTCAACCGACCCCACCGGAACCACCAGAGGGCGCGGAAGAAGCCTTGGGGAGCCCAGAGCCCGCAGTGTCGTCGTAGGAGCCCCAGTGCCCCTCTCGTCCACTCCAGTGACCCGTGAGCTGCCGGAAGGTTTTCCCAAGGCCCGGTAGGGGCCGTCAGAACGTGGCCGTACGGGCTCCGCAGAGGGTTTGACGCCACTGGTTAAAGACCCACCTTCGGGGCATGGATCTTAAGCTGACAGACGAACAGACGGAAGCGTTGATCAGGGAGTTATCCCAGATCGTCCAGAATGACCGCTACCCCTTCAGTCCCCGCATGAGGGTGCTCAAGACATCCTCGGGCAGCTACGGCCGGAGGCTCCTCGCGAGGCGCCGCTGCCCCCGCTACGGCACTATGAGCCACCGAGCAAGGGGCGGTATCGGCGACGAGGGTTGTCTCAGTGAGCCACTCCCAGGGCACCGGGTGGGCTTAGTTCTGCTTTCGGCCGACCGCGTCAGTCTCTTGGCGTTTTCGCCAAGAGCGCTCTTTTTGCTCCCAGACGACCATCTTTTCGGTCAACTTTCGGAATGCCGTGAGCACTCGACGGTCAATGGACATATTCCCATTCTGGTTGATGTAGGTGAACTCGTGGCCGAAGCGTTCGGCGATCCCGTAAACGATCATTGCCTGATACAAGCATTCATCGCGTTCGAGCACCGTCACCATCCACTCTGCGATTTTCTCCGGCGTGGTTGGCGTCATTTAGTCTTTTGATCCGGTTCGGGCGGTAAAATAAGTGCTTCCGGTGGGAAATCTCCACTCGCCTTTTTTGCTCCAGCAAACCAGGTAGTTCTTATGGTTTCTTGTATGACGTCATCGTCATCAAAGACGCTAGACTTTTCTATGATCTTAGATACTGTCATCTTGGGTCCGCCGGATTTGAGCACGACAATGTCCCCAATCTTAAATCCACTTTTCTCTTGCATCGTACACTTCTCGCAACCAAAGATAGGCCGGCAAACAGATAAGTGTTCGCCCGCTTAGTGCAAGAGCGCGATGTTTTTCGTGTGGGGCCCGAGCTCGGCTGTTAGGCGCCGCTACTCCCACCACACTTTTCGCACCGCCGGGCAAGCCGATACCGGTGGCGACGTTATTGGAGCCACTCCGCATCCGGCCTCGTATCACCGGACCACCCATCTCGGGATGCTGCGGCCAGAGCCCGCTCGCCCGGCACCGCTGCCACCGCGGCGGCATTACACGTCGCCGAGCAAGGGCAGGTATGGGAGGCGAGGTTAGTCTCTATGGCGGCGGCCGGTTATTGATGAGATCATTCATAATGAGCGAAAATTCCCACTCGAACACTTCGCTATTTCTGACCTCAATCCAAAACGGCCCAATTACGGGATGATGCCACCACTGGCTTGGATGGTCGTCACGCGGAGTGCAAAACTCGCTCAAAAAGGCGTCCCGCGCCTCCTCATATGGAACCACGACTGTTGAAACCGCTGTTCAGGTGATCTCAGCAATCAATTGCCGCGGGATCGTCGGCCGCTGCATTTTGACAGAACGACGCGTTAACTCCGCGGGGACAACGCTATTTACGTCAAGAATATCCTGCCAGCGTACCTTAGCCCTTTCACCTATCTTCGCTTCCAAAGCACGACGACCGATCGTTTGCTCCAAGACTGGCAGCGCCGTTTCAACAAAGAATTGCTCGCGAGAGCGCTTCCGATCGCGATTGACCACGTGAAACCCAGGTACATCCGGGCTAGACATGTGGAGAGAGCCGTCTGGGAGATACCGGGTCTCTAAGTTAACGATCACGATCGCCATGTGAGCAACTCCTTCGTCGCCCCTACCAGGATAACGTGCGGAGCAACGCTAAACATCCATTTAGTGTAGATACTATTCTGGGTCAAGCAAGGTTCCAACTGGCTTCATTGTATCCACTCTGCATCGGGCCTCCTGTCCCCTGACCACCCATCCCTGAATGACCAGGTAGCGACCCGAACCCCATTGACCCGCGTGCCGCGGTAGGTGGGCTGGTTGAAGCCTTCGATGAAGTCCTCGATCTCCGCCTGTATCTCCTTATCCCGCGTAGCCTTGGCCGCCTGGTTGACGTCCATCATCATGGCCCGCTGGAAGTGGGCGACGACGCCGGCTACCGCGTCCACCCGGTCATCGTGGGTGAGCGAGCCGCGGTCTTTGGTGAGGTGGGTGAGCTGGAAGAGGAAGGAATAGTTGCGGTCCTCGGTCGTCACCTCATCCAGCAGGAAGCGCTGCTGCTCTCGATGTGATTACCCCAGCTTCATTGAGTGGATATTGCCCCCATCAGTCTCGCGCGTCGGCACGTTACAGCGGTAGCCAAGTTTCTGCTGATTGCCATTGAACGGAAACTTCGCCCCGCTAACTTCGCGTCTCAACCCGCATCAACTCTCGTTATCATGGAGCCTGCAATGATCAATTGGCCCGAAATGCTACATCACGCGGAGGACTGGGCCGCCGGCTTTTGGGCCGGAGCTGGCGCTGCTTCGCTAATAATGATCGCCGGGGCCGGGACGGTGCTGCTAGCTCGCGGCATCTGAAGCCGGTAGCGCGCGATTGCTCGCCGAAAGGCGCAGTGAGCGCCTGGCGTTTCGGCTCTGGTACTGGCGACGGTGTGCGCATGCCAGCGGTGGCGCTACCCCGCTTGGTCCCGCTCACCACGTTATCGATCTGCCGGCGGCCGCAGCCGGAATAGACCGGCTGCTCGCGCCAGTCGAGCACGGGTGTTTCGGCGCGATACCGAGCAGCCATCTCGGCGGGTGCGGCTCGATCTAATCTCGGCAATTCCGGCATCCGGAGGACGGCAGCGATGGCGAGCGCTGGTCGGCGGCCGGGCTCAGATTTCGTCAGGGTCAGCATCTGGTCCGAGACCTATAACCGCTCTAATGCGCTTATTCAGTTTGTCAGCTAGATCAGCAGGCGTTTTCCATCCTAATGTATTCAGATGCTTGATGTCGAAATGTAATTCGGAGAATTCATCCTCTTTGCAAGTTGGAATGACAGTCAGCCCAAGCCCGAGGGCGAAGCCCGCCTCAAAATATACGCCGCCCCGGTGACCTGTATAGTCGGCCACGACAAATCGCGACCGCCTGATCTCGGCTATTATTTCGTCGCTGATCCCGCCGACGTAATCCTTGGCGTCGATGCGGAACGGCTTGAACCCAGCCGCGCGAATTGCGGGATCGAAACCGTTCGTCCAAGCATCTCGCAGGCTTTCATCGAACCACATGGCAACGAAACACTGCACGGAGTTGGAGCCGCTCGCTTGCAGCGCCTCCGCAGCCAAAACCCCTCTGACGCTCAGAACAGCCGTCGCCCCATGACCTCGCAAATATTCGTCTTCAAAAAGGATCTCGATCAGAACAAGAACTTCCCGTTCATCTCGTGAATATGAGCACCCTTGTAACTCTAAATTTGCTTTGATGGTATCAACGACGAACCAAGCATTTGGCGGCGGGTAGTCTCTTGCAAGCAACGAAAGCACGCGCAATGCTCGTTCACGTAGACCCGGCATCCGCATTTGCGCGACGCGGCGGGATGTCTCCGGTGTTATACGGACGGGTGCAATGCCAGCCGCATTCTGCTCTCGCACCCAGCCCGACAGCCGTACCATTTCGTCGGGCGAGGCTATTTTCCGCCAACCCATCGATCGGTCGTAGTCAAACTCTCCGCATCGCGGGCAGTGGCATTCTGGGAACCACTCGTCAGGGATATGCTCGGCCTGGTTGCCGCAAATCTCGCAAGGACCCCGTTCGGTCAATCTCGTCCTCCCCGAAATCCTCGTGTAGCTCCTGGGTGAGCGTGGCGGCTTCTTCGTCTGTTAGGCCAAGGCCCATGACCCCCGATATGGGATCGAGATTGGCCGTGGCGAAGGCTCGGGTGGAGCTATAAACACTGGGAATTACGGTGACGGAATTACGGTGACGTTTACTTGAAGCCCGGAATTACGGTGACGGAATTACGGTGACGGTTTACTCAAAGCCCGTAAGCCGGGGTTGCCCGGAGCGAGAGGCTAGCTGGGGGCGTCGGCACTGGGCCTGAAGATAGCTGCCCTTGGTCCTCGGCGCTGAGATCGTTGATGCCGGGGATGGAGCTCAGGATCTCGATCGCGGTGCGAAAGGGTTCGACACGGGCGTCGGCCGTCGACCTCCTGATCGATCTGACCGATGGCGGCGTCGTCGCATCGATATGTTGGAGGAGCGTGCGCCGGCCTGTGTCCCAGAAACGACGAAATCGCCGGCAAGGGTCACTAGAATGGGCGGTGACGGTATACCGAGGTCCATCCGCACGTACCTATTCCCGAACTGATCAAGTCATATCGCGGCCCGCCGATGCGACACGCGCCGTTAGCTATTGGATCTCGGCGGCCACGCGCTGCTCGCCCGCGCAGCCGAGCGGCTGCGGCTGTGGGCGCGCGGGTGCCATCGGGTGTTGCGCGTCGTCCGCACATTGGCTGACTTGGAAGACGCGTCCACCGTGGCCCGCCGCCACCTCGCTGGATCGACATTCTTTGGCTGCCAGGGGGCGCGTCAGCAATTCAGCAATTTCTATGTAACGATCCCGCAATTGCCGTAATCTTGTTGTACTGGCACGGGAGTCAGCCGCTATCAGCGGGTTAGGGATTTTCGATTAGGGAATTGGGCGATGCCTGATCTCGACCTGATATTACAGGTGAAACAGGGTGATGCGGAGGTTCGGCTGCCGCGGCAAGTCAACCTGAGTTTGCTTCATAATTCCGGAGTTCCCACCGCGCCGCGCCCGCGGCGTGTCGACCGCGATGAAGACCGCATCGGCTCCCTCGATCGCCGGCATCCGTTCAGTCGTAAAACCCAGCCGTCCCGCTGCCGTATTGGCCGCCACCAACCCCCTGAGGTCTGGCTCGTAGATAGGCATCTCGCCGCGCCGCAGCCGCGCAATCTTGATGCATGAAGGCAAGGGCAGCGAAGCTGGCATCGGTGACCCATTGCAGCTATACTCAACCATCGCTTGCAAGATGGTAGGGGTATGGTCGCGAAGGTGCGCACCGTCGCGTTTCACGGGGTCGAGGTCATTGAGGTCGAGACCCAGGTGACGATCGCCTCCGGGTTGCCGGCCTTTACCGTCGTCGGATTGCCGGACAAGGCGGTCGCCGAATTGCGCGAACGGGTTCGCGCGGCGCTCGCCTCGCTGGGCCTCGGGCTGCCGCCGCGGCGGATCACCGTCAACCTCGCCCCCGCCGATGTGCTCAAGGAGGGCAGCCATTTCGACCTGCCGATCGCTCTCGCCCTGATCGCGGCGATGGACGCGCTGCCGGCGGACGAGCTCGGCGGCTACATGGCGCTCGGCGAGGTCGCGCTCGACGGCTCGCTGACGAGCGTTGCCGGCGTGCTGCTCGCGGCATTGGCGGCGGCGAGCCCGGGGAGCGGCGTCATCTGCCCGGCGGAATGCGGCGGCGAGGCGGCCTGGGCGGGCGAGGTGGAGGTGATCGCGGCGCCGAGCCTCTTGGCGATCGTCAACCATTTCAAGGGGACCCAGCTATTGCCGCCGCCCGAGCCGCGGCTCGCGCCGTCGCGCTCGGCCGGGCTCGACCTCGCCGATGTAAAGGGGCAGGAGAGCGCCAAGCGCGCGCTGGAGATCGCCGCCGCGGGCGGGCATAACCTCCTGATGGTCGAGCCTATTAAACCGTATCCGATGCGGCAAACTGCCACGGGAAAATGGCAGGTAGTGAGCGACCTTCCGTTCCGTGGAGTACGTGACGATCGATGGTGGTGTATCGGTCATATGGTGCGAGACGATCGATCGCCCGTGGTCACTCTCTTGTCGAGGGGCGATGATCGCGAGTTATTGGTGTGGCAGGCGGTTGCCACCTACTGCACGCACCGCAAACGTGAACGCTGAGCTTGCGGGTAACGATCACGGTGTGGCGAGGGCGCATTGCAATTTTGGGAGAATGCCTTGACGACCGTCGCAGCGTGCGGCGGCGCGGGTGCATTCATCGATTTTTACATCGGGAAGGTTGGTCAGCGGCGCGTCAGGGATTGGCTTGAGACGTGGTGGCTGAAACTCAGTTACGTCCGGTGGGGCAATCTAGGACGCGAAGAAGCTCTTTTCGCCGTGCAGGTGATGGATCGGCTATTCGGTAGGCGGTTCTTTTCCGCTCGACGTATAATTTTGGTAGTATTAATCATTTCAGTTTGTGGCATATTACTTCTGACTTTGATAATGATCGCCCACACTACATTATATCCCGCGCATCACTTTTTCACAGTTGTGAATTGTGGATGGCTTGTTCTCATCATTTTTTCTTTGAACGCCTCTTTCTCGATAACACGATTTGCTGCTACATTTGTTGCATGGCTTTTAACAAAAGCACCTTATCTCAACTTGTTGGGCCTCATATCTCTTTTATTAATACAGTTTGCATTATTACATTACTGGACGCCCCTGACAAACTATGTCCATATTGGCATATGGTTTGCGTTTGGCACAATTGACAGTACCATACGTTTTTCTTTTTGGCAAGTTATTGATAACATCTGGCAGAATAGTAAAACGATCGTGGGACAATACGCTTTTAAATTGAGACCATTATCTATCGCCGGACAATTTTTGGATCCGTTCGCGGTGGGATCTGATGAGGGAAACCCTCCTGTATTCATGTGGCATCTTTCTGCTTTGACTAATCTGCTCCCAAATTTCACCAGATTCTCTATTATGGCCATCTTTATTGGTTCGTTCTTCCTTCGCCCCCTCCAACGCCCGATCATGACACTTTGGGCGCGGATAATTGAAAGCGAGAAGCCGATTTTCACACTGCTGTTCGGCGGAGCAGCGGCGTTCGCAACGGCAATCAGTGAAGCGGCGAAGCATTTATAGGGATAGCCTTAGCTGAGGAACCGAGGGTCGAGTGCGTGCGGGAGAGCCGGGCATTTCTGATGGTCGAGCCGATTAAGCCGTTTCTGTGCGACACATCAACGCGGGCGGATGAGCAGGGCCGATCGGCCCGCGAGCGATCGGTTCGGCGTCGAGGTAATCGTGATAGATCTTTAGCCCTCTTACAAACGGGGAAAAAGGATCGTGCTGGAACAGAGACTTGCAAACCTGCGACGGCAAGTCCGAATGGTCGTAGCGGACTTGCCCCTTCTAACAGCGGAGGTTGCCTCCGGAGACGAAGCAACGACCCACTTCATCGATCGCTTGCGAATCGCCAATGACTATGCCAAGGGCTGTGCTCTCTTGGCTGAAGCGAGACTCTCCCCTCCCGTCGCAGCCCTGACAAGGAATATGCTCGAAAGCCTCATTACAATTCATTGGGCGTCGCTCAGCGAGTCAAATGCAGAAGAGATCCAGACCGCCGCTGAATTCGAATCCATCCGACTGATGCGGAACATCTTGAGACAAGATCACGCTATTTTAAGACACAAGGAGACCTTAGAAGACAAGACACAGCAGATTTTAAATTCTCCCTTCATAAATAAAGCAAAAAGCCCTCGTAGAGTAAATATAATGGCTAAAGAGTCTGGCTTAGGCAAACTGTATGAGATGTTTTATGGCATTATGTCTCTGTTGGGACATGGAACTGATACAAGGGCACTTCTCGAACAACCAAGTGACCTACTTTCCGCCGCTGTGGAAGCTGCACGCACATTACTTGAAGCGATTTATTTGATTGTCGTGAACCGTGTCCGAAATCATCGACCTACCACGGTAACCGAAATCGAAACAATTCTTCATATGATCTGGGTCAGATAGTCTGGAAGACCCTAGTCGGGATATTATACCCAGCTTGCAATTTCGGTCGTACCGAGACGTGGGTGATGTGGTGAGACGGTGCTAGAACAGTATCCGTGCCTTGGTCTTTCATTCTTAGGGTCGTGCTTATATAATCCAGCGCAGCCTGCGCCCGTATATTTCAGTATCGGAAACGCGATTGCTGCGTTAGCTCTTACGCTGGCTGTTCAACAATTTTTGACACCAATATATCGCTTTCGCTTGAGAGCATATGGGTTGAAGATTAGTTACCTCATTCTGCCAGTGTTTTTTGGATTTGTATGCGCGTTAGTTGCCACGTTGTTACCTAATTTACCCCTACCTCGAAAATCCTTTTTCGAATATCCTGTCGTCTGGGAAGTATTTGGAAGCTTACTGATTGCTTTGTCGTACGGTGCTGCCGCCTTCATAATTTTTCGACCGGCTCGGATTTACCGCTTCAATTTATATTGGTTCGTCGGTGCTGGGGCAGCGCTTCTGACGGAAGCCGACGATACCGACAGGGTGCGTTTTGCGGAGGATTTACTCCGCTATCACCGTAATGTTGCTCGCCTGATCGAGTATGCATCGGCCTGGAACCGGGCCGAGCAACACGGCAGCGTGGTCGAGTTTGAACGTCTCAGGGAGACAGGTGGTCCCGCGATGATCCAGGGGCCACCACCGATCAGCGCCTTTTATCTCTTTGCTCACAGGAGGGAATTGGCTGCCGCCTCGGATGCCGGAACGTTCCTCAGGATTCTCTCCGATCCCCACTTCTGCTCCGTGCTCGTGCGACGATGTCCATGGTTAACATCTGCATTTTTGCAGTTCATCAGTGCCCAGCGATTATACGCTCAACAGATGGAACTCTTTGTTCAGGAAATTGCGGCTCAGTCGATCACACAGGATGAAAGCATAATTGCGAAGGAACTTGGATATGAAGGGTTCGGGGCGACACCTTATCTATCCAACAGTTTATTCGGCGACTGGTTCCTTCTAATGCAGTATAATCCTTTGCAAAAAATGCATTTCGGTATCGGAGCCGAGGCGACCGAGGGCTATGTTTCTCGGTTGAGCGGGATCTGTAGGATGATAGTCCAGACGGCGATCAAAAACCAGGATTTCTATCCACAAGGATACATGGGCGGCGTTCATGCTGCCTACGAAAATTTATTCAGAAATCTCAGCTATCGAAGATACAAGGATGTCTCAGGTGGATTGCTCGCCAGTCTTCACGTGGGAATTAGTCATATATACAAGGATTTGGAAAAAGGCATTTCAAAGTTGCCAATCGAACGACTGACTGGACTGTACGCGGTGAAAGAGCGGCCACAGTATTGGCATAATCTCGTCGCAACCATCGCGACAATTGTCTATGAGAGTTTGGAATTGATCGCGAATTCGTTTGACGGAATAGACGATAGCAACTGGCCTCATGCCATTTCGGTTTTCATGGATGTTTTCCCTACACACAGCGATCCGTCGCCCGGTTTCGATCCGTTCCAGCAGCAGGTTGCGATGAGACTAGTTGAGAAGCTTCGTCAGAATATGCAAGGATTTTATCCCGCGATCTCCCGTGTTCTTCTGCCAGTGATCGGTCCATATGAGCGACACGAACAGATATCAAATTTGAGTGCGTTCGGGATTTTACGCGACGCGGTATACAAAGAATTACAGAAACTTCGGCTACTACACACAGAGAAGCCAGATCGATTCGAGGATTATCTACCGCCCCAGGTGAAATACGATCCTAAGGCTGATACGCTGACCTTTGCATACCGGTCGGGAGACACGCGAAGGACCGATTTGTCTACGTTAAACATTGCAGATGTAGATCTGCTTAGTCCAAGGCACCGACAATGGACACCCCTCGGAGACAGTATGGGTTGGGCATTATAATCGCTCTTCGGAGATGATTAGCCGACAAATTCATCTGGTGCCCTTTCGGGGGCATTACAGTGACGGTTTACTTAAAGCACGTAAGCCGGGGTTGCCCGGAGCGAGAGGCCAACTGGGGGCGTCGGCACTGGGCCTGAAGATAGGTGCCCTTGGTCCTGGGCACTGAGATCGCTGATGCCGGGGATGGAGTTCAGGATCCCGATCGCGGTGCGAAAGGGTTCGACATGGGCGTCGACCTCCTGATCGATCTGATCGCGATGGCGGCGTCGATCGCATCGATATGTTGGAGGAGCGTGCGCCGGTCTGTGTCCCAGAAACGACGAAAGCGCCGGCAAGCGTCACCAGAATCAAGTCATATCGCGGCCCGCCGATGGACGCGACACGCGCCGTTAGCTATTGGATCTCGGCGGGCCGCGCGCCGCTCGCCCGCGCAGCCGAGCGGCTGCGACTGTGGGCGCGCGGCTACCATCGGGTGTTGCGCGTCGTACGCACATTCGCTGACTTGGAAGATGCGTCCACCTTGGCCCGCCGCCACCTTGCTGGATCGACATTCTTTGGCCGCCAGTGGGCTTTGCAGGGCGGCATCAGCAATTCAGCAATTTCTATCTAACAATCGCGCAATTGCCGTAATCTTGTTGTACTGTCACGGGAGTCAGCCGCTGTCACCGGCTTAGGGATTTTCGATGAGGGAATTTGGCGATGCCTGATCTCGACCTGATATTACAGGTGAAACAGGATGATGCGGACGTTCGGCTGCCGCGGCAAGTCAACCTGAGTTTGCTTCATAATTCCGGAGTTCCCACCGCCCCTCGCTCGAGGCGCGTCGACCGCGATGAAGACCGCATCGGCTCCCTCGATCGCCGGCATCCGTTCAGTCGTAAAAGCCAGCCGTTCCGCTGCCGTATTGGCCGCCACCAAACCCCCGAGGTCCGGCTCGTAGATAGGCATCTCGCCGCGCCGCAGCCGCGCAATCTTGATGCATGAAGGTAAGGGCAGCGAAGCTGGCATCGGTGACCCATTGCGGCTATACTCAACCATCGCTTGTAAGATGGTAGGGGTATGGTCGCGAAGGTGCGGACCGTCGCGTTTCACGGGGTCGAGGTCATCGAGGTCGAGACCCAGGTGACGATCGCCTCCGGGCTGCCGGCCTTTACCGTCGTCGGATTGCCGGACAAGGCGGTCGCCGAATCGCGCGAACGGGTTCGCGCGGCGCTCGCCTCGCTGGGCCTCGGGCTGCCGCCGCGGCGGATCACCGTCAACCTCGCCCCCGCCGATGTGCTCAAGGAGGGCAGCCATTTCGACCTGCCGATCGCTCTCGCTCTGCTGGCGGCGATGGACGCGCTGCCGGCGGACGAGCTCGGCGGTTATATGGCGCTCGGCGAGGTGGCGCTCGACGGTTCACTCACGAGCGTCGCCGGCGTGCTGCTCGCGGCATTGGCGGCGGCGAGCCGCGGCAGCGGCGTCATCTGCCCGGCCGAATGCGGCGGCGAGGCGGCCTGGGCCGGCGAGGTGGAGGTGATCGCGGCGCCGAGCCTCTTGGCGATCGTCAACCATTTCAAGGGGACCCAGCTGTTGCCGCCGCCCGAGCCGCGGCTGGCGCCGTCGCGCTCGGCCGGGCTCGACCTCGCCGATGTGAAGGGCCAGGAGAGCGCCAAACGCGCGCTCGAAATCGCCGCCGCGGGCGGACACAATTTGCTGATGGTCGGCCCGCCCGGCGCGGGCAAGTCGATGCTGGCGGCGCGTCTGCCCGGCATCCTGCCGCCGCTCGAACCGGCCGAGGCGCTGGAGTTGGGCATGATCCAATCGGTCGCGGGCGGGCTGCGCAGCGGCGGGTTGTCGCGCGAGCGGCCGTTCCGCGACCCGCATCATTCGGCCTCGCTCGCGGCATTGGTCGGCGGCGGGCCGCGCCCCCGGCCGGGCGAAATTTCGCTGGCGCATCAAGGGGTCTTGTTTCTTGACGAATTGGCCGAGTTCAACCGCGCCGCGCTCGAAGCGCTGCGCCAGCCGCTGGAGACCGGCCGGGTCAGCATTGCCCGTGCCCAAGGGCACGTCACCTATCCGGCGCGCTTTCAGCTGATCGCGGCGATGAACCCGTGCCGCTGCGGTCATTTTGCCGAGCTCGCTTGCGGGCGGGCGCCGCGCTGCGCGGAAGACTACCAGGGCCGGCTGTCGGGCCCGTTGCTCGACCGCATCGACCTGCACATCGATGTCCGGGCGGTATCGCCGGCGGACCTCGCCCTGCCGCCGGCCGCAGAGGGCAGTGCGGCGGTCGCGGGCCGGGTCGCGGCAGCCCGCGCGCGGCAAGCCAAGCGCTATGCGGGGCTGCCCGCCGAGCGCGGGATCCGCACCAATGCCGAGGCGGACGGGGCATTGCTCGACGAGGTCGCGACCCCCGAGCCCGCCGGCCGCGCGCTGCTCGCCCGGGCGGCCGAGCGGCTGCGTCTGTCTGCGCGCGGCTACCACCGGGTATTGCGCGTCGCGCGCACTCTGGCGGACCTCGAAGGCGCGCCGATCGTCGCGCGCCGCCACATCGCCGAGGCGCTGAGCTACCGCCGAATGAAGGTGCTGCCGGAAGGGGAGGCGCTGCGAGCCTGACCTCCGCGACAACTGCACTTGGTTCCACGCGTTTTTGCATGGCCACTATGCGCCGCGAGGCGGAACGGACGGCTGTTACGATCCGTTACCTCGATGAAACTCAAAGACATGGAACGTCATCGAACATCGGCAAACTGGATCAATTGTGACAGCGCAAGGACGATGCAGTTGGAAATGAACTCACATTCGCAGGCAATTCTCTGTTGTGGCGTTCCTGAGTTGGAGCAAGCCAACACGGTTGGGAAACAGCTCCTGGACTTTCTCGATGGCAGAACAGATGGGGAAGAGCTTCTCCATGCGCTTTACGACCATGTTCTCGATGAACCTGTCCCGGAACAGATGCGGGCGCTGTTCAGCGCCGGATCTGCCGACTGACCCACGCGTTGCAACGTTCCGGAGCTAAGGCTGATCCGGGACGAGCGGCGGTGCGCCGCCGCCGACTTCGTCCCAAATCCTGATATGGTGGGTCGGCTCACGCAGGAAGGCCTGGCTGACAATCACGCCGATGGCTGCAATCCCCATCGGATAGAAGAGCCCGCTCAACGGAATGCCGGTGAGGGCGGCGATCGAGGCGCCGGCAGCGGGGACCAGCCCGCCAAAGACGCCGTTGCCGACGTGGTAGGGGAGCGACATCGAGGTGTAGCGGATGCGCGCCGGAAACAGCTCAACCAAGAACGCCGCAATCGGGCCGTACACCATCGTCACCAGGATGACCATGTAGAAGACCAGGATCGTGAGGACGACCGGATTGTCCTTGAAGGTGCCGAGCCAGGTGAATACCGGCCAATAACTGATCACCGCCAGCACGAAACCCAGGGACATGATGTTGCGCCGGCCGATCCTGTCGGAGAGCGCGCCGAACGCGACAAAGAACGGGGCGCCCAGGGTCAGCGCAATCATCATGATAATAAATACAGTGACGTAATTGATCTTCAGAACCGTAGTCATATAGAATAGCGCGTAGAATTGGCCAGTATACCAGACGACACCTTCCGGCGCCGTGGCGCCGAACAACGCAAACAGCATGAGGCCCCAGTTCCTGCCGCCGCTCAAGAAGCTTTCGGCGGCTGGGTTGCTCGACGCCTTGCCTTGTTCTTTGAGCCGTGCGTAAAGCGGCGATTCTTCGAGCTTCAGCCGGATGTAGCCCGCCAGCACGACCAGGATCGCGGAGAGCAGGAACGGGATGCGCCAGCCCCAGTCGCCAAACGCCTGGTCGCCCATCGACAAACGGCAGATCAGGATGACCAGGAGGGCAAAGACAATCCCCAACGTCGCCGTCGTCTGGATCCAGCTCGTATAAAAGCCGCGTTTGCCGTCGGGGGCGTGCTCGGCGATGTAGGTCGCCGCACCACCGTATTCGCCGCCCAAGGCGAGACCCTGCAGGACCCGCATACTGACCAGCAGGATCGGTGCGAGGGCCCCGATCACGTCATAGCCCGGCAACAGGCCGACGACGAAGGTCGCCGCTCCCATCAATCCAAGGGTAAGCATGAAGGTGAATTTGCGGCCGATCAGGTCGCCCAGATGGCCGAAGAGGACGGCGCCAAAGGGCCGAACGAGGAAACCCGTCCAGAACACGAAAAGACTTGCAATGAAGGCGACCGTCGGGTTCAGATCCGGCGAAAAGAAATGCTTGCTGAAAAACAGCGCAAGCACGCCGTAGAGATAAAAGTCGTACCACTCGATCAGTGTGCCGACCGAGGAGGCCCCGATAATCCACGGTAGGCTCAGGGCGCCGGTGGCGATCCTTCGACCGGCGGCGTCTGCTGACACCGACATGACACTCTCCCAGGCGTTTACTCCCATTGTCTGACTACACGCAAACGGTGGTAGGTTTCAAGCACGCTGCATCTGTTTGCGGCAACGCGGCAGCGCTATCTTTTAGGCGGCGGAGGATCACCGATGACAGCGTTACCCAAGCTTGCTCCCTCACGAATGACCATCGAGGAATTTTCTCGATTGGCCCGGCGACGGCAGTGGAAAGAAGTTCGAACTCGTCGACGGCGAAGCGCGCGCCATGGCGCCGGCGAGCGTTGCCCACGGGATTATTAAGGCGAACATTACCGGCATTCTCCGAAGGGGAGGTGATCAGCGGCGCGGCAGCATTCCGCCGAGGTCGCGGCCGCCGAACAGGTGCACGTGAAAGTGCGGCACCTCCTGATGGGCTGCCGGCCCGGTATTGGAGAGGATGCGATAGCCGCTCTGGGCCACTCCCTGGTCTCTGGCGATTTGGCCGACGGCGCGGACCAGCGCGGCAATCTCCTCGGGCGCGGCGTTCTGTGAGAAATCGTCGAACGAGATATATTCGCCCTTTGGGATCACGAGCACATGCGTCGGGGTCTGCGGGCTGATGTCGTGGAACGCGAGGACGTGCGCGTCCTCATAAACCTTGTTGCAGGGGATCTCGCCGCGCAGGATGCGGGCGAAGATGTTGTTGCGGTCGTAGGTCATCGCTTCGCCTCGGCTGGGTGAAGTTTAGAGCTTGGCTCGCGCGCGTTTTTCGGCGATGCCGGAAGTGCCTTCGCGGCGGACCAATTCTGCCGCTACATCTCCAGGGGAAACGCCGGCAGCGGCCCACAGCACCAGCAAGTGATAGAGCAGGTCGGCGCTCTCGCCGGCAAGCGCCGCCGGGTTGTTCCCTACACCTTCGATCACTGCCTCGACCGCTTCTTCGCCGAGCTTTTGGGCAATCTTGGCGCGGCCGCGGGAAAATAGGCGAGCCGTGTACGAGGTTTGCGGATCGGCGCCGCGGCGCGACTGAATGACCCGCCACAGTCGGTCGAGGGCGGGGCCCAGCTCCCCTTCGTCCATAGCTCAAACCCGCACCGGGATGCCGCAAGCGGCGAGCCGCGCCTTAGCTTCGCCGATCCGGCAGGTTCCAAAATGAAAAATCGATGCGGCGAGGACCGCAGTGGCATGGCCGTCACGGATGCCCTCTACCAGATGGTCGAGCGTGCCGACCCCCCCTGAGGCGATGACCGGTACGCGAACCGCGTCGGCCACGGCGCGGGTCAGCGGGATGTCGAACCCCGACTTGGTGCCGTCCCGGTCCATCGAGGTCAGCAGGATCTCGCCGGCGCCATAATCGACAAGCCGGCACGCCCACGCAACCGCGTCGATCCCGGTCCGCCGGCGGCCGCCATGCGTGAACACCTCCCAGCGTTCGGGGGCTATCGCTTTGGCGTCGATCGCCGCGACAATGCATTGGCTGCCGAATTTCTGGGCCGCTTCGCGGACAAATTCGGGCCGAGTGACGGCGGCAGTGTTGATCGATACCTTGTCGGCCCCGGCAAGGAGGAGCCGGCGGATGTCCTCGACCGTCCGCACACCGCCGCCGACGGTCAGCGGCATGAAGCATTCCTCGGCGGTGCGCCGCACCACGCCATAAAGCGTATCGCGATTTTCCGCGCTGGCGGTGATGTCGAGAAAGCACAGCTCGTCCGCACCTTCGCGGTCGTAGAACCGGGCCTGCGCTACCGGATCGCCGGCATCGACGAGATCGACGAAATTGATCCCCTTGACGACCCGCCCGTCCTTGACGTTGAGACAGGGGATAACCCGCATCTTCAACAAGACGGTTTCTCCGACAACAGGCGTAGCGCCGCTCGCGGGTCGATGCGCCCGTCGTAGAGCGCGCGCCCGCAGATGACGCCGGCGATGCCGTCCGCCTCGTGCGCTTTCAGCGCGACGATATCGGCGAGCGTCGAGACCCCGCCCGAGGCAATGACTGGTACCCCAACTCGTCGCGCCAGGTTAGCCACGCCCGCTGCGTCGATGCCCGAGAGAGCCCCGTCGCGCGTAATATCGGTGTAGATAAGAGCGGCCACGCCGCAATCCTCAAACCGGTGGGCGAATTCGACGACGCCGATCTCCGTCGTCTCGGCCCAGCCCTCGATCGCGGCGCGCCCGTTGAGCGCGTCGATGGCGACGGCGATTGCCGCGGGGTGGTCCGCAGCGGCGCGGCGCACCAGATCGGGATCGCGCAAGGCGGCGGTGCCGAGCACCACCCGGTCGATACCAAGCGCCAGCCACTCGTCGATCGCGAGGCGGTCGCGAATGCCGCCGCCGAGCTGGATTCGCAGATCGACCGCGGCGCGGATCTCCTTGACCGCCTCGCCGTTGACCGAGCGGCCGGCGAAGGCGCCGTTGAGATCGACGACATGCAGCCAAGAGAAACCGGCTTCGGCGAATTGGCGGGCCTGGGCGGCGGGATCCGTGCTGAACACGGTGGCGCTCGCCATCTCGCCGCGGAGGAGGCGAACGCAGGCGCCATCCTTGAGATCGATAGCAGGGTAGAGGATCACGGCGCCGCGGGCTCGTCCTCGAGGAGCTTGTAATAGTAATGCCCCGGTATGATCCGCCCCTCGACCTGTGCGTAAACCGGATGCGTGCCCCAGCGCCGGTAGCCCAGATTCTCGTAGAGCCTAATGGCCGCGCGCTGGGTATCGCGAAGGTCGAGATTGAGGACCGTCAGGCCGAGCTCCCGGGCGAGGTGCTCGATCTCGCGCACGATGTCGCGGCCAAGCCCGCGCCCGCGCGCCCACGGCGCGACAAAGGCGCTGGTCAGGGTTCCGGCGAAGGCCTGCGCCTCGTTGTTGCGCGGCGCCCGGCTCAGCTGCGCCGAGCCGGCAATGATGCCGTCGAGCCGGCCGACGACGAGCCGGCGCTCGGGGACGAGCAGCACGCCCTTCCAATAATTCTCGAGCACTTGCCGCGGCGGCGGCTTCAGCCAGCCAAATCCGCCGCCTTCGGTTATGGCGCTCTCCGTCGCCTCGCAGAGGTCGTCGAGATCCGTCCCCGAGAATTTGCCCAGCCGATCGACCGAGACGGTTCCAGCAGTTCGCATATCGCTCATGGACGCCAACGCAAGAAATTTCTGATCAGCCGCAGCCCCGCCTCCTGGCTCTTTTCGGGATGGAATTGCGTGCCCGCCAGATTGTCACGCCCGATCACCGCCGCCAGCGGTCCACCATAATCCGTGCTCGCAACGAGGTCCGTGGCATCGGCCAAGCGAAAATGATAGCTGTGGACAAAATAGGCGTGGACGCCCGGGCCGAGCCCGGCGAGGAGCGGATGCGCCGACCGCGGCTCGATCTCGTTCCACCCCATATGGGGGATCTTCAGCCCGGAATCAGCCGGCTCGATCGCCGCGACAACGCCGCCGATCCAGCCCAGGCCTTCGACGGTCTCGAACTCGCGCCCGGCATCGGCCATCAGCTGCATCCCGACGCAAATGCCGAGAAACGGGCGGGCGCGATCTATGACAGCTTCGTGCAATGCGGCTTCGAGACCGGGAATGGCCACCAGCCCGCGTCGGCAATCGGCGAATGCACCGACGCCGGGGAGAACGATGCTGTCCGCCGTGGCAATGGCCTCCGGCGCGCTCGTCACCTTCACCTCGGCAGGGATTTCATTCTCGCGGGCCGCGCGCTCGAACGCCTTGGCGGCCGAGCACAAATTGCCCGAGCCGTAATCGACAATCGCGACGATCATGGCAGGCTGCCGCCGAGCACACCTTTGGTCGAAGGGACGGCGCCGGCCCGCCTCGGATCGATTTCGACCGCCTGACGCAAGGCGCGGGCAAGGCCTTTGAAACACAATTCGACGATGTGGTGATTGTTCTCGCCGTAGAGGTTTTCAACGTGCAGGGTTACCCCGGCCGATTGAGCAAAGGCCTGAAACCATTCCTTGAACAGCTCGGTGTCCATTTCGCCGAGCTTTGGCCGGGTGAAATTAACTTTCCAGATCAGGTAGGGCCGGTTCGACGCGTCGAGGCTGACCCGGGTCAAGGTCTCGTCCATTGGGATGACCGCGTGGCCGTAGCGCGCGATGCCGCCGCGGTTGCCCAGCGCGCGCGACACCGCCTCGCCGACGACATAGCCGGTGTCCTCCGTGGTGTGGTGGAAGTCGATGTGCAGGTCCCCTTCCGCGTGCAGGGTGACGTCGATCAAGCTGTGCCTGGCGAGCTGTTCCAGCATATGATCGAGAAAGCCGATGCCGGACGAGACCTCTGCGGCGCCGCTGCCGTCGAGGTCCACTCGGCCGGTGATCCGGGTTTCCTTGGTGTTGCGTTCGACCGTCGCCACCCGCACAATACTCTCCTCGAAGTGCCGCGCCTGCGGCAGGTCCTTCTAACAACTTTCGCGCGCGTTTTCCACTGTGGGGCATTCTGCGCTGCGGCATTCTGCGCTTGACCCCGACCCCGCCCAACTTACATCTCAGTTTCCCGGGAACGGCATACGCCTTAATTTCCCGGGAGTTCCCTGCGCAGCCTCGGATGCCGACAAAGGCATGGATAATTCCGGCAATAGCGGATGGCACGGCACGACGATCCTCTGCCTGCGCAAGGGCGGGCAGGTCGTAGTTGCCGGTGACGGCCAGGTCACGATGGGTCAGACCGTGGTCAAGTCGAATGCCCGCAAGCTGCGCCGTCTCGCGGGTGGTTCGGTGATCGCCGGCTTTGCCGGCGCGACCGCCGATGCGATCACGTTGTTCGAACGGCTCGAAGGAAAACTCGAGCAATATTCCGGGCAGCTCTCCCGCGCCTGCGTCGAGCTCGCCAAGGATTGGCGCACCGACCGCTATCTGCGCCGGCTCGAAGCGATGATGGCGGTGGCTGATAAGAGCGTCTCTCTGATCCTGTCGGGCACTGGCGACGTGCTCGAACCCGAGGACGGCATCATCGGCATCGGTTCGGGTGGCGGTTACGCGCTGGCCGCTGCACGCGCGCTGATCGGCATCGATGGCGTGGACGCGGAGGAAATTGTCCGCCGCGCGATGGCGATCGCCGCCGGGATCTGCATTTATACCAACGACAAGATCACTTTAGAAAAACTCGAATACTGAGGCGAACGCGCATGAGGCGCTGGTCCAAAGCATTATCGTCACCCCCGCGGAAGCGGGGGTCCACGCCCGCGGGCCAGGTGCCGCCGATCCTAAATTCCCGCTTTCGCGGGAATGACGCCAGAGCGAGCGACAGCTGGTGATGACCTCCTTCAGCCCGCGGGAGATCGTCTCCGAGCTCGACCGGTTCATCGTTGGCCAGCACGAGGCCAAGCGCGCGGTCGCGATCGCGCTGCGCAACCGCTGGCGCCGCCAGCAGCTCAGCCCGGAGCTGCGGGAGGAGGTACTCCCGAAGAACATCCTGATGATCGGGCCGACCGGCTGTGGCAAGACCGAGATTTCGCGGCGGCTGGCAAGGCTCGCCCAGGCCCCGTTCGTCAAAGTCGAGGCGACCAAGTTCACCGAAGTCGGCTATGTCGGCCGCGATGTCGAGCAGATCGTGCGCGATCTGGTTGAGATAGCGATCGGGATGACCCGCGAACGGTTGCGCAAGGAGGTCGAGCCCAAGGCCGAGGTCGCCGCCGAGGAGCGGGTGCTCGACGCATTGGTCGGCTCGGGGGCCGGCGCCGACACCCGACAGAAGTTCCGCAAGATGCTGCGCGAAGGCGTGCTCGACGACCGCGAAATCGAGGTCGCCGTTCAGGAGAGCGCCGCGGCGAACCTGCCGACCTTCGAGATCCCAGGCCTACCGGGCGCGCAGATGGGGATGCTCAACCTTGGCGACATTTTCGGCAAGACTTTCGGCACCCGCTCGAAGCCGAAGCGGATGAGTGTCGCCGACAGCCACCGGGTGCTGGTCGCCGAGGAGAGCGACAAGCTTTTGGACCAGGAGACAGTGGTGCGCGAAGCGACCACCGCCGTCGAGCAGAACGGCATCGTCTTTATCGACGAAATCGACAAGATCTGCGGGCGCGGCGAGCGCGCCGGCGGCGGCGGTCCTGATGTCAGCCGCGAAGGAGTGCAGCGCGACCTCCTGCCGTTGATCGAAGGCACGACGGTTGCGACCAAGCACGGGGCGGTCAAGACGGACCATATTCTGTTTATCGCTTCGGGTGCCTTCCACCAGACCAAGCCGTCCGATTTGTTACCCGAACTACAAGGCCGATTGCCGATTCGGGTGGAATTGAAGGCGCTCGACCGCAACGACTTCCGGCGCATCCTGGTCGAGCCGGAAGCGAGCCTGATCAAGCAATACAAGGCATTGCTCGCGACCGAGGGGGTGACGCTCGACTTCGACGAAGCCTCGATCGACGAACTGGCGCTGTTGGCCGAGGAGATCAACGCGGCCATCGAGAATATCGGGGCGCGACGTCTGCACACGATCCTCGAGCGCCTTCTGGAAGAGATCAGCTTCACCGCTTCCGACCGGGTTGAAGGGACGCAGGTCACGATCGACCAGGCCTATGTCCGTGAGCGGGTCGGCGCTCTCGCGCAAAACGCCGATCTGTCCCGCTTCATTTTGTAGGGGGCTGCCGGTCGCAAACCCCTACCGCTCACGGTCTGTTGAACCATAAGCTCGGCAAACTGCTTTAATGTGACGGCATGACCAAGACCGGCCTGCTGCTCGCTCTCGCTTTTTTGGCGCTCGGGATTGCGCCGTTGCAGGCGGGCGAGCGGCCGACCCTTGTCGAGCTGTTCACTTCCGAGGGTTGCTCGTCCTGCCCGCCCGCCGATGCGTTGCTCGCCGAGCTTGCCGGCCGGCCCGATGTGCTGGCGCTGTCCTTCCATGTCGATTACTGGGACAGGCTCGGCTGGAAGGACCCGTTCTCCAGCCCCGATGCGACGCGTCGTCAGCACGGCTATGCCGAGCTTCTCGGCCTAGCCACGGTCTACACACCGCAGATGGTCGTCGACGGCAGATGGCAGGCGGTCGGTTCCGACCGCGGCGAGGTCGAGCAGGCATTGGGCTCGGCCCGGCGCACCCGCGATGATGTGGAGGTCAGTCTCGCATTCGATCACGGCCGCGCACAGATCACGATGGGTCAGGGCGGCGACCGGATTGCGGCGACCCTCCTGCTGATCGGCTTCGACCGCCGGCATGTCACCGCGGTGGCGCGGGGCGAAAATGGCGGCCGCACGCTCGCTCATGTCGATGTGGTGCGCAGCATCGAAGAGGTCGCGCCGTTCGACGGCCGGGCACGGGCAATCGAGCTGCCGATTCGCACTTCCTGCGACCGCCTCGCGGCGATCCTGCAGGCTCGGGACGGCCGGGTTCTCGGCGTCGCGGTCCGTGACGCCGATATGCGCTGACTGAGCGCCTGGCCGGGCGTTCCGTCTAATGTGTCGCGGCAACGGATATCGCTGTCTCGTGCGCCGCCGCGAGTTCTGCGTCCTTGGCCTTGACTCTCGCAACTGAAGGCCGGGCGCCGCACCGGCCGATATAAGCCGTAATGACCGGAAGCTCGGGCACCAGCTTGAACATCGTGGCCCAGGTCAGGGCCCCGCCCCACAGCACGTCGGCGGCGGTAAATCGCTCGCCCAGCAGATAGGGCCCCCTGGCGAGCTGTTCGGTCAGCGTCCTGAACATGGTCTCGAAATCGCCGTACGGCGACATCGGCTGGGGCGCCGGGTCGCGCTGCGTGGCGCTGTCGATGACGGCTGGTTCGAAGCACGCGGCGTAAAACACCATCCACCGCAGATATGGGCCGCGCAACGAATCGCCGATCGGCGGGGCGAGGCGGGCCTCCGGGAAGTGATCGGCAAGGTAGAGGAAGATCGCGACCTGTTCGGTTACGAGAGCCTCACCGTGCTTCAGCGCCGGCACCTTGCCCATCGGATTGATCGCGAGATATTCAGGCCGGCGCTGTTCTCCAGCCTTCATGTTGAGCACACGCAGTTCGTACGGCACGCCGAGCTCTTCGAGGAGGGTCAGCGCGCCGGATGATCTCGTATTCGGCGAGTGGAAAAGGGTGACTTTGCGATCGTCAGCCATGTCGTCCCCATTTGCCAGCGGTGGGCTCGTTGTAGAGTATCTCGCATGAGCTGGTCGAGAGACGATCAGGCAACCGGGCGTCGCGGCTATCATCACGGCAATCTGCGCGAGGCGCTGATCCGCGCCGCGCTCAACCTGATTGCCGAAAAGGGGCCGGCAGGGTTCACCTTCGCCGATGCGGCGCGCTCGGCCGGGGTAAGCTCGGCGGCTCCCTACCGGCATTTTCGCGACCGGCAGGCATTGCTCGCCGACGTGGCGCGCCGCGGCTTCGAATTGTTCGAGGAGCGCCTGAACCGCGCCTGGAACGAGGGCAGACCCGACCCGTTTCTCGCCTTCGAGAATGTCGGCCATGCCTACCTCGCCTTCGCACGCGAAGAACCCGCCTTCTACTCGGCGATGTTCGAGGCGGGTCTGCCCTTCGATGGCGATCCCGAGTTGCGCGAGGCTGCCGACCGCGCTTTTGCGGTGCTGCGCCGCGCGGCTGACGCCTTCTGCGCCCGCTTGCCAACCGACCGGCGGCCGCCGGCTTTGATGATGAGCCTGCATCTGTGGGCCCTGGCCCATGGGATCGCCTCGCTGTTTGCGCGTGCCGACGGAGGGCGCCGCAAATTGCCGATGAGCCCCGAGGAATTGCTGGAGGCGGGAGTGCTGGTCTATCTCCGCGGCCTCAGCCTGATCGACGACGGTCCAAAGTCTTGACAAGTACGGCATCGAAGCCCTATGTCAATGTTAAATACATTCACATGAAGGTTCTCCCATGACGCTCGCGGCAAAACTGGACGATTTGGGCAATCCTGCCTGGATTGCGCTGACTGTGGTGAGCTTCCTGATCTGGTGGCCGCTCGGCCTCGTCACTCTGGGGTATCTGGTCGGAAGCGGGCGAATGGCACGCTGGACCGGCTGCGGAGCGCGGCGGTGGCAGCACCAAGCCCAGAGCAACCCGGGTGGATGGTGGGGCGTGCGGTCAGGCTCGAGCGGCAACCGCGCGTTTGACGAATACCGCACCGAAACCCTGCGCCGCCTGGAAGAAGAACAGCGCGAGTTCAGGGAGTTTCTCGACCGCCTGCGTCATGCCAAGGACAAGGCCGAATTCGATCAATTTATGGCCGAGCGCGACCGCCGGCCCCAGAGCCCGCCGCCGCAGCCGCAGAGCTGAGCTTAATTCTCCCTCTCCGCCCCGGGGGCGGAGAGGGCCGGGGTGAGGTGGGGGATTCCAGAGAGGAACGTGCAGATAGCCACCTCACCCTCCCTAAGAAGGGCGGAGAGGTACAAGCCGGGCTAATTCCCGGCGGCGCGTAGCGGCTGCCGGGCGCCGGAGACCTGACGGCGGATCAGGCGGGCGTAGAGGCCGCCTTGGGCGAGGAGCTCGGCATGGCTGCCGGTCTCGACGAGGTGGCCGCGGTCGAGCACGGCGAGGAGATCGGCGTTGCGCACAGTGGAGAGGCGATGGGCGATGACGATCGTCGTGCGGTCGCGCATCAATCCGTCGAGCGCGCCGCGCACCTGCGACTCGCTGACCGCGTCGAGATGCGAGGTCGCTTCGTCGAGGATCAGAGTCGGCGCGTTCTTTAGAAATGCGCGCGCGATCGCGACCCGCTGGCGTTGGCCGCCGGACAGCTGCACGCCGCGCTCGCCGACCATCGTGTCGAGGCCTTCGGGCAGGCTCGCGACAAACTCAGCGAGCGCGGCCTGATCGAGCGCGCGATGGATGGCCCCCTCGTCGGCGTCGGGCCGCGCGAGCGCGACATTGGCGCGCAGAGTGTCGTTGAACAGATAGGTGTCCTGCGAGACCAGCGAGATGCGCGCCCGCAAATGGTCGAGCTGGAACTCGCGCAGATCGACCCCGTCGATCAGGATCCGACCGACCCCGGGATCCCAGAACCGCAGCAGCAAATTGGCGATCGTCGTCTTGCCGGCGCCCGACGGGCCGACCAACGCCATCGTCGCGCCGGCGGGGACAGTGAGCTCGATACTGCTCAGCGCCGGCCGGCGGGCGCCTGGATAGGTGAAGCCGACCCGCTCGAAACGGATCGCCGAGCCGCCGACCGGGGCCGGCGGGCGTACCGGGCCGTCGACGACGGGCGGTTGTTCACGCTGCACGGCGTAATAGCGGCGGGTCGAGGCGATCGTGTCGGCGAGCTGGCGGCCGACCTGGGCGATCTCCGAGATCGGCAGGAACGAGGCCAATGCCAACAGGATCAGCAAGGGCAAGGTGGTCGCCATCAGCTGATGCTCGGCGGCGAGCCGGGCCCCGACCACGGCGACCGCGAGGCCGCCGAGCCCGGTCACGATTTCGAGCTGAGCCGTCTGCGAGGAGAGATCGCGCAACAGTTCCAGGCGGATTTGCTGGTACCCGCGCACCAATTCCATAAAACCGCGCCGCCGGCCGGCAACCGCCTGAAAGGCCACGAGGTCGGATAAGCCTTGGATCGTCTCGGTGACATAGGCGCTGAGGAGCCCGAGGGCGTCGCGGGCTTGTGCGCCGAGATGGTCGATGCGCGCCCGGGTCACAACCGGAGCGAGACCGGCATAGAGGACGAAGGGCAGCAATGCCGCGGCAATCGGCCAGGCCACGAATGCGAGCGTCAGCACGACCGCTGCCGGCACCATGAGGGCAACGAGAGCGGGCGCGACTGTGTGGGCGAAGAAATATTCGATCGTCTCGATATCCTGGTTGGCGAGCGCGATCAGGTCACCGGAGCGCCGCCGCACCAGATAAGCCGGCGCCAGGGTGTCGAGCTTGCGGAACAGATCGATCCGCATTTCCGCCAGCAGCCGGTAGGCGATGTCGTGCGCCAGCCAGGATTCGAGCCAGTGAAGGAGACCGGCGAGCGGCGCCGCCAGTGCGAGCAGGATCAGTAGGTACCCGAAGGGAGCGTCCATCTTGACCGCGGCGACCGCGAGAGCTCCGAGCACGCCCACCCCGATGAATGCCGCGACCCGCGCTATGCCGGATGTCACGACGATAGCAAACCGGCGCCGCCACGGCTTGATGATCTGCATGAGGGTGCCCAGCGTCGCACCCCAGCCGACCGACGCCACGGCCTCGGCCATCGCGTCCGTCGCCGTTGCCGCCTCGACCTCGACCTTGTCGCGGTCACCGATGACGCGCGCAGCCGGGTCGGCTTCAACGATATCGCCATCGTCCTCTCGCTCCGCGGCTTGGGCGCCCATCAGCCGGCGATAGGGGCCGTCGCGGCGGATCAGCTCGGCATGGCGGCCACTTTCGACGATATGGCCCTTGTCGAGGACGAGGATGCGGTCGGCGCCGATGACGCTCGACAGCCGATGCGCGAGGATCAGGGTCGTGCGTCCCGCCGACAGGCGGTCGATCGCCTGCTGGATCACCGCCTCGTTCTCGGCATCCACCGAGGAGAGCGCTTCGTCGAGAATGAGGATCGGCGCATCGCGCAGCAAAGCACGGGCGATCGCCAGTCGCTGGCGCTGGCCGCCCGACAGCAAGACCCCGCGCTCGCCGATCATCGTGTCGTAACCCTGCGGCAACAGCGAGATGAACTCGTGCGCGTTGGCGTCGCGCGCCGCCGCCTCGATCTCGTCGCGGGTAGCGTCGGGCTTGCCGAGCCGCAGATTTTCTTCGACGGTGCCGTAAAATAGGTAGGTGTCCTGGTGGACGACCGCGATTATCCGGCGGAGTGCTTCGGGATCGAGGGTCTTGACGTCGTGGCCGCCGATCTTGACCGTGCCGCGCTGCGGGTCGAATAGGCGCAGCAGCAGCCGCGCAACCGAGGACTTCCCGGAGCCGCTCGGCCCGACGATGCCGATCTTTTCGCCCGCGGCAACAGTGAAGGACAGCCCGTCATGGGCGGCACCGCGCCCGCCCGGATACGCGAAATAAACGTCCTCGAAAGCGATGGTCGGGAAGAGCGGCCGGCTGATCGCCGGCTGGCCGGCCGACTGCTCGGGAACCAGCGGTTCGGCGGCGAGCAGCGCATTGATCCCGGCAGCGGCCGATTGGCCGAGCATCCCCTGATGCAATACCGTCCGCAAATCGCGCAGCGGGCGGAACACCTCGGTTCCGGCCATCAGCACGATCAGTAGTGCCTCGATGCTCATCAGCCCGTGAGAGACCCGCCAGACGGCAAGGGCCAAGGCCGACGCAGCGCCGATCGCCACCCCACAATCGGTGATGCCGCGGGTCATCACGCCCATCGACAATACCCGCAGCGAGCTGTCGCACAGCTCGCGCGCTCTCGCGGCAAGCCGCCGTCCGTAGGCATGGCTTTGACCGAACGCCTTCAGGGTCGGCAGGCCCTGGACGCCGTCGAGAAACTCCGAGCCGAAGGACTTGAGCGCGCCTTGGCGCCCGTGGCTGGAGCGGCGCTCGCGATGCGCGAATGCGCCCGGCGCGATCAGGGTCACGAGCGCGAAGACCAGCATCACCGCCGCGACCGGCACGTCCCAGAAGGCGATAAAGACGAAGATCGCGAGCGGCGTCAGAACCGCGATGCAGAGCTGCGGGACGTACTGGCCGAAAAAGGTCTGCAGCTGCTCAACCCCATCGACGACCGAGAGCATGACACCGCCGGTACGCTCGCCGGCAAACCATGCCGGGCCCAGCGCGGCGATCTTGTCGTAGAGCCGGCCGCGCAAATCTTCCTGCACTCGGGTCGCGGTGCGATGGGAGATCATCGCGCGATGGTGATCAACGAACCCGCGCAGCAGCACCGCGATGGCAACACCAACCGCCGGAATGGCGATAGCGACGAAACCGGCACTATCGAACACGCGCGACAGCAGCACGCCGAGGATCGCGAACCGGGCGATCCCGACAACCGAAGCAACAAGCCCCAGCAGGATCGCCAACGCGATCCAGCCACGAAGCCCGCGCGTCAGCTGCCAAAGGCGTCGGTCAAAGTACATCGGCGGCTCCGTCCCAAAATCTGAGCATAGTCGAGGCGTGCCGGATCGACGCAAAAATCGCGATCACGGGAACGACCAGAACAGCTTCGAGCATTCCACCATCTGCACCTCCCGCGTGAGCCCGATATCGGCGAGCAGGCGGTCATCGAGGCGTGCCAGCGCCTGGCGTTGGCGCGCACGCGCGCGCCATGCTGCCACCAGCGCGCGGGCCCGCCGGCAAAGGCGCATCACCTTCTTCCATGAGACCGGCGTTATTCGGGGCTGGCGCTCAACCAGGGTCAGCATTTGACGGCTCCTTGCGCAATCCGTGTTCGCTCAATTTGGTGATACGTCCTAAAATCAGAGATCGACAAATTCGGTGGGCTCCGATACATATCCGTATCATGGCTGTTGCGAATGGTTCTGCGTCGATGGACTGGGATGACGTCCGCGTATTTCTCGCGGTCGCACGCCACGGTTCATTGCGCGCCGCCGGCCGCGCGCTGGGCTTGAGCCAGCCGACGATCGGCCGTCGCTTGGCCGCCTTTGAAGCGACCTTCGGCGGACCTACCCTGTTTGACAGGCTGCCCGAAGGGCTGCGTGTCAACGCTGCGGGTGATGCGTTGATGCCGGTGGCGGAAGAGCTGGAGAGCGCCGCGCTGGCGCTCGAGAGGCGGCGCGCAGCGGCTTCGCCCGCGCTCAGCGGCACCGTCCGCGTTTCAGTCGGCGAATGGGGCGGTGGATTCTTGGCTCGCCATCTCGACCAGTCGGGCGAAACCGGGCTGCCGCCGACCCTCACGCTCGAACTCGTCGAATCATGGGAAACCGCCAATCTGGCGCGCCGGGATGCCGACTTGGCATTGCGCCACGGCATCCCTGAAGGCGGAAACCTGTACGTATCCAAAGTCGGCGTGATCGCCTGCGCCGTCTACCGCCGAAAGGACGGCGAGCATCGCGACCCGCTCCGAGGCGCGGCCTGGGTGACTTATCCCGAGGAGCAGAGCCACGTCATCAGCGCCCGCTGGGTAGACGAGCAAATGCGCGCGACCGAGGGGCGAGTGGCGCTCCGAGCCTCAACCCTACCCCTGCGGGCCGCCGCGGTACGGGCGGGGATCGGCGTGGGCCTGCTACCGTGTTACGCGGGCGACGCCGACCCGTTGCTCGAGCGGATTACCCCACCGGTGACCGAACTCGGAGCCGAATATTGGGTCATCGTGCACCAGGATTTGCGCCGCGCCGCGTGCGTGCGAGCGGTAATCGATTGGATTCGTCGCCTGTTCGACGAGCACCGGGAGGAACTGGCCGGCACCGCCCATAAGCCGATGGAAGCTCTCGCCGCGGAATAGACCGCAACGCGTCACCTGCCGGTAAATTTTGGCTTTCGCTTTTCTCTGAACGCCGCGACGCCTTCGGCGTTGTCGGTGGTCATGTGTAGTTGCGGCTGCACCATGCTCTCGATCTCGAGATAGTCTTCGAGGCTGGGGCCGACGGCCGCGTGAAACAGCTTCTTTGCCAGCCCGAGAGCGAAAGTCGGAGCTTCGGCCAGCTCCGCCGCGAGTTCCTCGGCCTTGTTTATCAGCTCGTCATCCTCGACGACGTGATTGACGAGGCCGAGCGCCAAAGCTTCTTCCGCTTCGACAAAGCGCGCCGAGAACACCAGCTCCTTGGCCTTCGCCATGCCGAGCCGGCGGGTCAGAAACCAGATCGCGCCGCCGTCGGGCGCCAGACCGATACGCCGGAAGATCTGCGAGAAGCGCGCGGTCTTTGACGCCACAACGAGGTCGCAGGCGAGCGCGATGCTCCAGCCGATGCCGACAGCGGGCCCACGCACCGCGGCGATTGTCGGCTTTTCGATCGAATGGAGGGCACGGATAAAGGTGTGGCCGCCTTTGACGCCACAACGAGGTCGCAGGCGAGCGCGATGCTCCAGCCGATGCCGACAGCGGGCCCACGCACCGCGGCGATTGTCGGCTTTTCGATCGAATGGAGGGCACGGATAAAGGTGTGGCCGCCGCGCTGCATCCGCTCACGGTCGGCGCGCAGATCGTGCGGCTGCCCGGCCATCCGCTCGACGTCGGCGCCGGAACAGAACCCTCTTCCGGCTCCGGTAACGATGACGGCGCGCACCTTGTCGTCGAACCGCAATTGCGCGAAGTGGTCGCATAGGCTCTGACGCATATCGATGGTCAACGCGTTGAGCTTGTCGGGGCGGTTCAGCACCACCTTCGCAACTGCGCCATCAATCGTCAGATCGACCGGCATTCGAGAGCAGCCTCAATCGGGGTCGGCAACTACCTCGGGCTTGGCCCGCTTGGCGGGCCGCGACGCCGGCGGACGGTCCTTGCGCGGAGCACTTCGAGTCGCCTTGACCTTCGCCAACCGCCGGGCACCGATTTCGGCCTCTACAGCCGGCAACAGTGCGGCAGCATCGGTTCGCTGCGCCGGGGTGCCGCTGTTCTGGAGCCGCTTTGCATTGGTCCGGAGATTGGCCAGGGCGTCGTCCGACATCTCCGGCAGCTTGGTGAGCAAATCCATTCCGTTTCTCCTGGCGAGTGGTCCCCCGCCCCTGAGAACACGACACCGGTTGGTGCACGGGAAACGCTGTAGCGCAGTTTTCCGGGGAAATCCCGAGCGCAGGTTAATATATAGGCACTGTGTATGGCACGAACTAGCAGCAGGACGGACGCAAATGACCGAGACCAGTCAAGCGGATGCCAAGAAGCCTCGGCTTGTCGGCATTAATCACATCGCCCTCGAAGTCGGCGACATCGACCAGGCTCTCGATTTCTACGGTAAGATTTTTGACTTCACGCTCCGGGGCAAACGGCCGGGCAACGCTTTTATCGAGCTCGGCGATCAGTTCATCAACCTGATGGAAAACCCGACACCGCACGAGGACCGCCGCCGTCATTTCGGACTCGTCGTTGATGACCGTTCGAGTGTTCGAGCGCGGGTCGAAGAGGCGGGCGGGCGTCTATTGCCGGGCCCATTCCTCGATTTTCTTGATCCCTGGGGCAATCGCGTCGAGGTCGTGGAGTACGGCGACATCCAATTCACCAAGGCGCCGCATGTGCTGAGCGCGATGGGCTTCGATCTCGACAAGAATGAGAAGGCTCTGCGCGAACTCGCCGACAAAGGCATGGCGCCCTAGCGCCGGGCGCCGCAATGGATATCGGCAAGATCCCGATCGGCCGCGCCCCGCCGCACGATTTCAATGTCGTCGTCGAGATACCACAGGGCGGCGTGCCGGTGAAATACGAGCTCGACAAGGCATCCGGGGCGGTGTTCGTCGACCGCTTCCTGCATACCGCGATGTTTTATCCCGGCAATTACGGCTTTGTGCCGCACACCTTGGCGCAGGACGGCGATCCGATCGACGCATTGGTCGTGGGTCCGGCTGCCGTGGTGCCGGGAGCGGTCGTACGTTGCCGCCCGATCGGGGCGCTGATGATGGAGGATGAGCAGGGGCCCGATGAAAAGATCATCGCCGTCCCGGTCGATGAGCTGCATCCGTTTTATACCGGAGCGCGGTCATATCAGGATCTGCCGCCGATCCTGTGCGATCAGATCGCCCATTTCTTCCGGCACTACAAAGACCTAGAGGCCCGCAAATGGGTCAACATCGCGCGCTGGGCGGATGCCGAGGAAGCCGCCGCTCTCATCGCCGCCGCAATCGCCCGCGCCGCAGGCTGAGAGTTGGACCGCGCCGCTTTCGCGGCGTAGCATCGGCTGTTGCGACAATCGGAGGGAACGGCAATGGCGAAAGGCATACTGATCGCGGCGATGGACTTTTCGAACGTCGCCGAAGACGAGTTTAACGATTGGTACGACACCGAGCACATTCCCGAGCGCCAGCGTGTGCCGGGGTTTCTGGTCTGCCAGCGCTGGATCGGCGCCGACAACCCGAAGCAATCGGTCGCCACCTACGATCTTGAGAACGTCTCGGTATTGCAGAGTGCCGGCTACCGGGCGATCGGCGGCGAGAACCTTTCGCCCTGGTCGAAACGGGTGACCGGCCGCGTTCAGCGCCTGGTGCGCTTCGAGGGCGATCAGATCCTGCCCAGCGACGAGGCCTCGCCGGAGAATGCCGGTGGCCTGTTGCTGGTGGGAATGACCCCGGCAGCGACGGTCGAGACCGCGTTCAACGCTTGGTACGACACCGAGCACGTCCCCGCACTCGCTCGCGTTCCGGGAGTGCTGTGCGCCCGCCGCTTCCGCACCGCCAGCGGGAGCCCGAAATATGTGGCGCTCTATCACCTGGCCTCACCAGCAGTGGTCGACGGCACTGAGTGGAAGCAGGCAAGCGGCTCAACGCCAATGCCGGAGCAGATCCGGCCGCAGATCAGTGACCGCCTACGCCTCGTCTGCCGGAAGTACCGCCGGCAGGGCTGAAGTTTCGTGCCGGAGGTACCCTCACCCACCAAGCCCCCACCCTAACCCTCCCCCGCTCGCGGGGGAGGGAATGGAAGGGGGCTCGGTCCCCCGAGCGCAGCGAGGGGTGAGGGTCTAGGGTGCGGAGTAAAGGCAGGAGGTCGGTATGCGGTATGAGCTCTATTATTGGGCCGGGATACAAGGGCGCGGCGAGTTTGTCCGATTGGCGCTGGAGGCGGCGGGGGCTGAATACGCCGATATCGCGAGGCAGGCGGGCGGCGAGGCTGCGATGATGCGCCTGCTCGGCGGTGCGGGAACGGGGCATCCGCCGTTTGCGCCGCCGTTCCTGAAGGCGGCGGAACTGGTGATCGGACAGACTGCCAACATCCTCTTCTATCTCGGCGCTCATCACGGCCTGGCGTCGGCGGACGAGGCGGGCCGTCTGTGGGCGCATCAGCTGCAACTGACGATCGCCGACTTTGTGGACGAGGCTCACGACACCCATCATCCGATAGCCAGCAGCCTCTATTACGAAGACCAACGCCAGGAAGCGCGGGCCCGCGCCGCTGACTTTCTGAAATCGCGGGCGCCCAAGTACTTCGGCTATTTCGAACGGGTGTTGGAGCGCAATACGGCGGGCCCAGCCCATCTGGTCGGTGCGGAACTGACCTATCCGGACCTGTCGCTCTTTCAACTGGTGGCGGGTATGCGCTACGCCTTTCAGCGGGCGATGGCGCGGCTCGAGCCGAAACACCCCCGGGTCGTCGCGCTGCACGACCGGGTTGCCGCCCTGCCCCGCATCGCCAACTATCTCGCATCGGACCGCCGGATCCCCTTCAACGAGCACGGCATCTTTCGGCATTACCCGGAGCTCGACAGCGCGGCATAGCCGAACGGAGACCGGGATGGCCATTCGTACGGGCGAGCAGCTTCTGCAATCGCTGCGCGACGGCCGCCAGCTGTTCATCGATGGCGACCGGGTAGAGGACGTCACAACCGATCGGCGCTTTGCCGCGGCGGCGCGAAGCCTTGCTCAGCTCTACGACATGCAGCACAACCCGGCGCTGATCGCTATGAGCGTTACTATTCCAGCGAACCGGTGCGGCTCGCCGGCACACTTTCCGGTCTACACGACAAAGACACCCATATCGACCGCATTTTGGGGATGCTCGAGGGTCTGGAGAGCTGACCGAATTTGCCGATCGATTAATGATTTTGTCACAAAATCCTGACCGCGGGCTTGAACTGAGACTGCCATGCACGCTGCGGCGAACAGGGGTGCTGCGACTTGCCGGTTTGCACCCGCCGAGGCGCAGGCTTGCGTGAGGTGCGGTGTCGATAAAATTAACAGGGATCTGTGCTGGATAACATCTCAGCGGCCCCGGCAAGCGCGTGCCTCCTAGGCGCGGAGCCAAATCAACCGCGATGGCGCCGGTGCCGTTTCTGCCGGTGCAACTCGACAGTGTCGGAATTTTTTACGCTTGTGCGCCAATTTTCGATTGAGACGGACCGCGTGCTTCTCGATTACTGAGGCCAGAACTCCTGAATTCGTCAGAGATTCTGGATCCGACGAGCAGCAATAGCAGGGCGGCACTGTTTGTCGGAAAATTTTACGGTGTTCGTCCGGTAAGCGTCGCTTGTACACGCGTGTCCTTAATAATAGACCATTTTTCTCTCTGGCATAAAAGTTGCTTAATTGGTTAATAGTGGGTCGGGTTCGAAGCACCTCACCCGCCCGTTCCACGGGGATTAGGATGAGAAAGCGCTCGTTAATTGGAGTCACGGTCGCGACCGCTGCCTTGGCGGGCTTCGGCTTGGTCACCCCTCAAGCCAACGCGACCGCTATAATGGCTAACACATGGTATGAATTCGGTTTCTCCGGCACGGGCGGCGATCCCCTGGTCTCGGGCGTGGGGTTCGTTCCCGCGACCAACGCGCCCGACGGGAACCCGATCGTACAAGTCGGCAGCCCGGCCTGGACTATCACCAGCGCAGTGCCGCTAAAGCTATACGTCCAGGACCTTTTCCTGTCGCTTGACCAATTCGACATGTTCAATAATGCGGTCAACCTGGGCGACACCTCGGCTCCCATTCCCGGTTCTGACTGCGGCTCGGACATTACCGCCTGCATAGCGAATGCCGCTTTTAGCCGCGGGACCTACATCCTTCCCGCCGGCTCGGACTCGATCACCGGCATTCATGTACAGGGTGTACCCGGCGCCGCCGTCTTCGAATTGACCCCGGTCGCGACCCCGGAGCCGTCATCTCTGGCCATGCTTGGTGCCGCCCTGCTCGCTCTCGCCGCTGGCCTCGGCTTGGTCCGCCGGGACGCAACTGCGGGTACCGGTACGTAACATCGGCACCGATCTCCTAGCGCTCCGCTCGTCCGCGTGACGACAGTCTTCGTCTGCCGTCACCACCGCCGCTTGGCCACGCGCGGACTTCGATCTTGAGCTTGACGCCGCCGCGGCGATGGCATCGTCACAAGGATCCCCACATCGATCGCATCGTCGCGATGATCGACGAGGTCGAGACGCACAATCCTCCCCCGGTCACGGGGGAGGATTAGCCCGCGGCGCTATCCGGCCGCCAGAGCATCGATTTCCGCGTCCTCCGGAAACCGGCCCAGCTGTTTCTTTGAAAAGACGAGCTTTCCGTCGATGGTGATTTCGAACACGCCGGCCACGCCTTTGACGAGCTCGACTTCTTCTGCACCGCGTTCCATCAGTCTGGCCTTCGCACGGAGGGCCCGAGGTTCATAGTTTCAAGGCACGCAGTATTCGATCCTGACCTTCATTAGAGCCACCTCGTTCAGCGAAGAACCGCGTGCACTTTACCACGGCCCGAGCGGTCCGGACCATGGTCTTGTCTCCACCGCTCGGCCCTTTCCGAGCTATACAGCGAGTCCCTGGGACCGTCGGGTGAGCCTGATGCTGGAGTTCAGCGCGGCCGAAATTGAGGCGGTGCGGCTGAGCCTGCGCATCGCGTTCTGGGCAATGGTCGGCAGCCTGCCCTTTGGGCTGGCGACGGCGATCGTTCTCGCGCGCGGCCGATTCTACGGCAAGAGCCTGCTCGACGGCGTGGTTCATCTGCCACTCGTGATGCCGCCTGTGGTGACCGGCTACCTGCTGCTGCTGTTGTTCGGCCGCAACGGACCGCTCGGCCGGTTTCTCGACGAATCCTTCGGCATCGTCTTTGCGTTTCGCTGGACCGGGGCGGCACTCGCCTGCGCAGTAATGGGCTTTCCGCTGCTGGTCCGCGCGATCCGGCTGTCGCTGGAGGCGGTCGACCGCCGGCTCGAAGAGGCCGCAGGCACCCTCGGCGCCACAAGGATCTTTGTATTCGTGCTCGTGACCTTGCCGCTGATCGCCCCAGGGATCGTCGCCGGCATGGTGTTGTCCTTCGCCCGCAGTCTGGGCGAATTTGGTGCTACGATTACGTTCGTTTCCAACATCCCTGGCGAGACCCGGACCATCGCATCGGCGATATACACCCTGACCCAAACTCCCGGCGGCGATGTCGGCGCGTTGAGGCTGACTCTCGTCTCGATAGCGCTGTCGTTTGTCGCGCTGCTCGCTGCCGATCTCCTGGCAAGGCGCTTGGGCCGGCGGCTTTCCGGGGACTGAGGCCATGCTCGAAGTAGATATCGAGCACAGGCTCGCCGATTTCGCGCTCGACATCCATTTCCTCGCCGGGCGCGGTCTGACGGCGCTGTTCGGCCGTTCCGGAGCCGGCAAGACCTCCGTCGTCAACGCGATTGCGGGCCTCCTCCATCCGCGCCGGGGACGCATCGTGATGGACGGCTCGGTTCTGCTCGATACCGAGCGCGGCATCTGCGTCCCGACCCATCTGCGACGGGTCGGGTATGTATTCCAAGAGGGACGGCTTTTTCCGCATCTTACCGTCAGGCAAAACCTGCTGTTCGGCCGCTGGTTCGCCCCCACTCGGGAAAGGCGCGCCACCAGTCTGGCCGATGTCGTCGATCTGCTGGGCATCGCTGCGCTGCTCGACCGCCGGCCCGGCCGGCTCTCAGGCGGCGAGAAACAGCGGATCGCGATCGGCCGCGCATTGTTGGCGAGCCCGCGGTTGTTGCTGATGGACGAGCCGCTGGCGTCACTCGACGCGCGGCGAAAGGACGAGATCCTGCCCTACCTCGAACGGCTGCGCGACGAGGCGAGAGTGCCGATTGTCTATGTCAGCCATTCCATCGCGGAGGTTACCCGCCTCGCCACGACGATCGTGCTGATTTCGGCTGGCCGGGTGCATGCCGTCGGCCCGGTGCAGGAGGTGATGGGGCGCGCCGACCTCTATCCGCTGGCCGGCCGTTTCGAAGCCGGAGCGGTTCTCGCGATGCGCATTGCGGCTCACGACCCGCGCTGGAGTTTGACCCAGCTTACCGGCCGTTTCGGCACGCTCATGGTGCCTCGCTTGGATTCACCAGTCGGCACCGCTCTGCGGGTGCGCATCCGTGCGCGCGACGTGATCGTCGCGGTCACCCGCCCCACCGGTATCAGTGCGCTCAACGTGCTGGCGGCCGAAGTCGAGCGGCTGGTACCGGTCGAGGAGGGGGCGCTCGAAGTGCAGCTCCGCCTCGGCGGCGAACGCCTGCTGGCGAGAGTGACCAAACGTTCGGGAGAGGCGCTGGGCCTCGCCGCCGGTCGCGAAGTTTTTGCCGTGATCAAAACGGTCGCAATCGATCGGCGCAGTCTCTCCCCCCGGGGTGAGACCGCCCAGCTCGGTGACGAAATGGAAACCTTCGATAGCTGAAATTGAGTATTGTCTGGCAACGTTGACTGCGGGAGATCGCATAGGAATTCGCACATGGACAACCTTATTGGGCACGTCGTCGCGGTGGCGGGCTCGCAAATGACCGCGACTCTCGAAGTCGATGCCCTCACCGAGGACCCGGTCCGCATCGGCGCGATGGTCAAGGCGAGAAGCGCTCACCTCGACGTGATCGGCACGATCGGCACGATAAATGCCGAAGGGGGCGGGTCTCCACCCCGCAGCCTCATGGTCGTCGATCTGTTGGGCGAGATCGTTCCCACGGCCGAAGGCCGAGCGCAATTCCACCGGGGGATTACGCATTACCCGGTTGCCGGAACGCCCGTTCGAGCTGCATCGGAAATCGACCTGACTGTGGTCTACACCCGGCCGTCAGTCACCAACGTCAGTATCGGAACCCTCTACCATGACCCGAGGCGCTCGGCTTTTATTGTCGTCGACGAGCTGTTGGCGAAGAATTTCGCGGTGCTCGGGGCCACCGGTTCGGGGAAATCATGCGCTGTGACCTTGTTGCTGTCGGCGATCGTGGCCGAGCATAAACATGCGCATATCGTCTTGTTGGATCCGCACAACGAATATGGGAAAGCGTTCGGGGGCATCGCCGAAATCGTCAATGTCGACAATCTCCGGCTGCCGTTCTGGCTGCTCGACTTCGAGGAGGCGGTAGGAGTTCTGGTTCGCGGCGGAACCGCACAGGAGCAGGAAGCTCAGGCAATAATTCTCAAAGACGCGATCACTGGCGCCCGCCGCCGTTTCGCGACTGAGGACCTTGCCGCGGCATCGGTCACGGTCGACACGCCGGTGCCCTACAAGGCTTCCGATCTCCTCCATTTGATCGATGACGCGATGGGGAAGCTGGACAATCCGGACAGCTCGGCGCCGTACCTGCGGCTCAGGACGCGACTCAACTCTCTGCGCTACGATCGGCGCTTTGCTTTCATGTTCTCCGACTGGCTCGCAACTCGAGACACGCTGGCGCAAATCGTCGGCCGTTTGCTGCGCATCCCGGTGGACGATAAGCCGCTGACGATCATCGATTTGTCCGGCATCCCGACAGAGATCGCCGACGTCGTGGTTGCTATGCTGTGCCGCCTGACCTTTGATTTCGCATTGTGGTCTGAGCGCGAGCGGATGCCGCCGGTCCTGGTGGTCTGCGAGGAGGCTCACCGCTATGTCCCGGCATCTCCCGGTGTCGGGTTCGCGGCGGCCAGCCGGGCGATTACCCGGCTCGCTCGAGAAGGACGCAAATACGGCATCTCTCTGGCCCTGATCACCCAGCTGCCTTCGGAGCTGTCCTCTCAGGCGCTGTCCCAATGCGGCACGGTCTTCGCCCTGCGCCTAGGGCATTATCTTGATCAGCGCTTCATGGCGACGGCGTTGCCGGACGCGGCGCGCGGGATGATGGCTGCGCTGCCGAGCATGCGAACCCAGGAGGCGATCGCATTCGGAGAAGGCGTGCCATTGCCGATGCACATTCGTTTCGACGATCTGCCGCCGGAGCGCCGCCCCCGCAGCGAAAGCGCCGATTTCTCGAAAGCCTGGCGGTCGGATGCTGCCGGGGCGGATTTTCTGAAAGAAGGAATCCGTCGCTGGCGCGAACAGAGCCGGGGCCCGAACAAAAAATAGTCGGTCTCGCTCAAGCGCCACGCAATGGGATCTCCTTCAACCCGAGCGAGGCTATCAAGGTTAGCGCCGAAATAGCCGCGGCCCACAAATAGACCCAAGAAAACGCGGCTCGGACCACGTGCTGCAAGCCGGTCATGAGCTCCGGATTGACCAACTCCTGCTGATCGAGATGGAGAAGCGCAATACCGGGGTTGGGGCCCAGCACATCGTGGCCGGGGAGCAATAAGGCGCCGGCATTCAAACCGCCCACTAGTAGCGCCGTCAACAGAGCGACCCCCAACGCGCCGCCGATCAGCCGGAAGAACATGATCACGGAGAGGCCGACGCCGGTGTCCGGCAGTTCGAGCGCGTTCTGCACCGGCACCATGACCGAGGGGAGCTGAGCACCGAACGAGAAGCCGAGCAATGCGGTCAGGAAGGTGTCGAGCGGCCACGAGCGGCCGAGCCCCATCCCGGCAATCACACCGCAGAGGATCGTCATAGCTCCGGCCCCGAGGATCGGAAAGATGCGGTAATGCCCGGTGCGGCTGACCAAACGTCCGACGATGAACGAGCCCACAACCGTGCCGCCGGTCATCGGGATCAGACGGACCCCGGCCTCGTTCGGCGCCAGCCCCGCACCGAGCTCGAAATCGAGCGGTACCAGGATGATCATCGCAATCATCACCATCGACATCGAAAGGCTGATCAGGCTGGCCACCGCGAAGATCCGGTTGGCGAACAAGCGGAGCGGAATGATCGGCTCGGGTGCCTCGCTCTCGCGATAAACCAACACCGCTAAAAAGGCGGCGCCGATCGCGAGCGGCACCAAAACCTCGCTCCTCCCCCAGCCGGCGGCCGCTTCGGCTTGCCCGAGCCCAATCAATATCGGTGTTGTGGATGCGAGGATCAGCGCCGCTCCGAGCCAATCGATGATCGGCTTTCGCCGCGGCTTGGGAAGCCGCCGGAGGTTGCGGTAGCACAATAACAGCGCGAGCGACCCGAACGGTAAGTTGATCCAAAAAATCCAATGCCAGGTTAGATATTCAGAGAAGAAGCCGCCCAGCACCGGGCCGAGCACGCTCGAGATCGCCATGACGCTCGAAAAATAGCCCTGATAACGGCCGCGCTCGCGCGGCGGAATTATGTCGGCGACTGCGGCCAGGGCCACCGAGCGCAAACCTCCGCCACCGATGCCCTGAAGGACGCGAGCGCCGATCAATTGCGGCATGTTCTGCGACAGCGCGCACAGCACCGAGGCGCCGAGGAAGAGGGTGATCGCCACCGACAAGATCGGCCGGCGGCCATAGAGATCGCTTAGTCTGCCATAGATCGGCGTCGTGACCGTCGAGGCGACCAGATAGGCCGAGACGACCCAGGACATCAGCGTCCATCCGTTCAGATCCTGCGCCATCGTCGACAGCGACGTCGCGACGATCGTCTGGTCGAGACTGGCAAGGAACATCGCGAGGATGAGGCCGAACAGGATCGAGACGATCTCGGCTCGGGAGAAATGCATCACGCTCGATTGGGTCGGCTCGGCCATCTCAGCTTGCGGCTCGCGGTGATTGTTGCGCTTGGCTTACCCGTCCGTCACGGTAATCCCTAACCGAGATTCGAGGGAGCATCCCGCATAGACGAGGGCGCCGGGTCGGGCCGGTGGCAGGACGATCTCTACGATCTGTTGCGCCGCAACAATGTCACTCAGTTCGCCTATGTGCCCGATGCCGGTCACCGGATACTGATCGACCGATCGCTCGCCGATCCGGAGGTCCATTCCGTGGCCCTGACCAGCGAGGAGGAAGGGGTGGCGATGCTCGCCGGCGCCGACCTCGGCGGTGCCCGCGGCGTCCTGCTCATGCAGAGCAGCGGCACAGGCAATTGCGTCAATATGCTGTCACTGATCAAAGGCGGCCGGTTTCCGTTTCTGACATTGGTCAGCATGCGTGGCGATTTCGGCGAAGGCAATCCATGGCAGTTCCCGATGGGCCAGGCGGTCCAGCCGGTGCTCGAAGCGATGGATGTCATCTGCCTGCGGATCGGGCAGCCGGAGGAAGTTGTGCCGACCGTCGGCGCCGCCCTGACGATGGCGTTTCAGAGCGGTCAGGCGGTGGCGGTGCTGCTGACCCAGAAGCTGCTCGGCGCGAAGCAATTCTGATGGTGGAACGCAGCGCTACTCTCACCCACCAAGCCCTCCGGGCTTGGTCCCCCTCTCCCGCGGTGCGACCCACGGTGCGGGAGAGGGTGCCGAGCGCAGCGAGGCGGGTGAGGGTCTTGGATTGTTGGCGAGATGCTGGATGGCAAATCAAGGCGATCGAAGCGTGGAAGGGGCCGCCGCTCCGCAATTCATCCTCGACCGGCGCGACGCGGTGCCGGCGTTGATCGGCCGGCACGAGGATTTTCTGATCGTCGGCGGTCTCGCCGGGACGAGCCGCGACGTCGCGGCTCTGACCGGGGATAGGGCGCACACCTACACGATGGCCGGCGCCATGGGCGGGGCCTGCATGATCGGGCGCGGTCTCGCCCTCGCTCGTCCCGACCGGCGCGCGCTCGTCGTGACTGGGGATGGCGAGTTGTTGATGAATGTCGGCGCGCTCGCGACCATAGCGGTGATGAACCCGGCCAATCTCTCGATCGTCTGCGACGATATCGGGCATTACGGCGAGACCGGGTATCAGAAGAGCCATAGGGGCCTGGGGGTCGACCTCAAAAAAATCGCCGCCGGTTCGGGGATCAAGGCGACCCGCACTATCGCGTCTTGCGAAGAACTCGCCGACGGCCTCCGTCTGCTCCGCGAGGGCAACGGGACCCCCTTTGTCGTGCTGCGCGTCAAACCGACCGATCCGCCGCCCTTCAAGCGCAACATGGATCCGTCCGCCTGCCGCAACCGCTTTCGCGCGGCGCTGTTGGGCGCCGCCTAATACCCCGGATCGCGCTCCATCATCTCGATAACCGCCGCCGCTGCGCGGGTTGCTTCATCATCCTCGCCCCGCTCACGGCGCCATGATTCGACTACCTGCTGCTGCAATGCGTAGGCCTCGGCTCGGTCTCCTTCCTGCCACAGCACCGCGGCGAGATTGCTCATTGTAGTGAGACTGTCGGGGTGGTGCTCGCCGAATTCGCGGCAGGTGGTGACGAGCACCGACCCGAGAAGCTCCCGTGCTCGGGTGAAATCGCCTTGCGCTGCGATCGTTCCGGCGAGATTGTTGACGGCACGCAAGGTTTCGAGATCGGCGTCACCGAACAGGGCGCGACGTCCGCTCACGACTTCCTCCTGCAGCTGCCGCGCCGCCTCCAGATTACCCTGCGCTCCCAGGGTTACGGCCAGTTTCCCGATCGCCTTGAGCGTAGCCGCATGCTGCTCTCCGAGGAGCCGGCGCCGTCCCTCGACGACTTGTTCCTCGAGCGTCCGGGCCGCGATCAGTCGCCCTTGCGCCCACAGGCAGTCGGCGAGGTCGAGCATCGCAGTGAGCGTGTCGGGGTGGTCTTCTCCGAACGCGTTGCGGCTCTCCTCTAATGAGCGCTTCTGCCGCTCGCAGCTGTCCTGGCGGGAAATCTGCCCGGCGGTGTCGATCATTCAATCAGGGTGCCGTGACCTGCCGAGGGCAAGCGGCTGCAGCGCGGACTCGATGCGGTGTCGGCGATCCCCATGAGCGTCGAGATCGGGGGTTACTCACCATTGCTCCCGCAAAGGACGAAGATGCCCTGCTCAGCGAGCAGATTAGCCAAGCTGCCGCGAGGATCGAGCGAATAGGGCTGCCCGTGGCGGTCCAGGGTGACGCTGCGGTCGACGCGGACGCCGATCTCGTCGCACAGCGCGACAAAGTCGCGGATCGTGCAGAGATGAATGTTTGGGGTCTCGTGCCAAGGGTGGGCGAGACAATGCGACACCGGCATCCGGCCGGTCAGCAAAAGCCTGAGCCGGATGCGCCAGAACCCGAAATTCGGAAACGACACGATCGCCCGCCGGCCGATGCGCACGAGCTCCTCGACGACCCGGCGCGGCCGGTGCGTCGCCTGCAAAGTCTGGCTCAACACGACGACGTCGAAGGCCCCCGCGGGATAGGCTTCGAGATCGCGGTCAGCGTCGCCTTGAATGACCGATAGGCCATGGCCGACACAGGCATTGACGCCTGATTGGCTGAGCTCGATGCCGCGGCCGTCGACGCTCTTTTGCCGGGCCAGATAGGCCAGCAATGCCCCGTCGCCGCAACCGATGTCGAGTACGCGCGATCCGGGTTGGATCATCTCGGCGATCAGCCGCAGATCCTGGCGCAGTTCGCCCGCGGCACCCGGCGCCATCGTCGCTTGCGCGGCCGCGCCGAAGCTCAGCGCGGCGCTTTCGCCCGAGGCGGCCATTACTTGGAACGGCTGAGGCCGCGGTGCTCGGCGCAGCCGTTCAAAAAACCGCGCAAGGTTTCGAACAGCTCCGGCTCGTGGAGCAGAAACGCGTCGTGCCCGTTATCGGTGGCGATCTCGACAAAGCTCACATTGGCTGCCGCAGCATTCAGCGCATGCACGATCTCCCGGCTTTCCGGGGTCGGAAAAAGCCAATCACTGGTGAACGAAATGATGCAGAAACGGGAGCGTGTGCCCTCGAACGCGCCGGCCAACGATCCGCCGTGCTCCGCCGCCAGATCGAAGTAATCCATCGCGCGGGTGATGTAGAGATAGGAGTTGGCGTCGAAGCGATCGACAAAGGTACTGCCCTGGTGGCGCAGATAGCTCTCGACCTGGAAATCAGCGTCGAAGCCATAGGTGACCGCGAGGCGATCCTGCAGGTTGCGCCCAAACTTGCGGTGCAATGCCGCTTCGGAGAGATACGTGATGTGGGCGGCCATGCGGGCCACGGCGAGCCCGCGCACCGGCTTGCGGTCGAGGCTCAGATAGCGCCCGCCGCACCAATCGGGGTCGGCCATGATCGCCTGCCGTCCGACCTCGTGAAACGCGATGTTCTGTGCCGAATGCCGGGCTGCGCCGGCGATCGGCACCGCGGCAAAGACGCTGTCGGGATAGCTGGCCGCCCATTCCAGCACCTGCATCGCGCCCATCGAGCCGCCGATCACGCAAAACAGGCTGCCGATCCCGAGATGGTCGAGCAGGAGCTTTTGCGCGCGCACCATGTCGCGGATCGTGATGACCGGGAACGACAACGCCCAGGGCGCGCCGCTCGCCGGATCGATTTCCTGCGGGCCGGTCGTACCCATGCAGCCGCCGAGCACATTCGGGCAAATCAAAAAATAGCGTTCCGTATCGAGTACCTTTCCAGGCCCGACCATTGTCTCCCACCAGCCGGGCTTTCCGGTCAGTGGGTGCGGATCGGCGGCATATTGGTCCCCGGTCAGCGCATGGCAGACGAGAATGGCGTTCGACCGATCCGGGTTCAGCGTGCCGTAGGTCTGGTAAGCGATCGTGAACGGGCCGAAATTGATCCCGCAATCCAGCCGCAGCGGAGCATGCACGAGCAAAGTGTAACCGGGCCAGTCGTGGTCCGATCGGGAGCGAGGGCGGGGGGAGATCAGGGTCGACACGGCAAAGCTCTGAACCAATACGGTTGCGCAGCGGCGGCGGCCGTCAGTGCCGCCGGTTGCCGATTGGGGGCGCTAGCTAGGGATCTGGGATCAGGCATGTCAATGTTTTCTTTGATTTTGCCAAGTCGGCACCCTACTAGTACGCCTCCCGCTGCAGCGACCGACAGATGCCCGTGACCCCCTCAGATCTCAAAGGCTTGCGCCGGCGCCTGGACGAGATCGACGACAAGCTGCAGGACCTGTTGATCGACCGGGCGCACATCGTGTCGCTGGTCGGAGCCAGCAAGAAAGACGGCAACCGGCCGGCGTATCAACCGGCCCGCGAGGCGGAGATCATCCGCCGGCTCGTCGGACGTCACCGTGGCGCCTTCCCTGTCGCAACCCTCGTTCGCATGTGGCGGGAGATGTTGGCAGCAACGGTCGGGTTGCAATCCCCTTTTTTGGTCGCCGTATTCGCCCCTGGCGATCGGCCGGGGTTCTGGGATCTAGCGCGCGACCATTACGGCAGCAACACGCCGATCTCGGCTTACGACACCATGGGCCAGGTGATCCGCGCAGTGGCCCGCGGAACAGGCTCGGTCGGCGTATTGCCGCTACCAGAGGCGGGAGAACCCGATCCCTGGTGGCCACAATTGCTGCCGACCACGGACGACCCGCCGCGTGTCGTCGCGCGCCTGCCGTTCGGAGCGCGCGGCAACGCCCGTGCCGATACCGATGCGCTAGTGATCGGGTACAGCGGGCAAGACGAGGGCGGACTTGATCGCACGTTGCTCGGTGCAAAGTTCTCCGCAGCGATCAGCCTTCCCCGGATCTCGGACGCTCTGGCGACGGCCGGGTTGGTATGCACCTTCCTGGCATGCGAGGGCGGCGGCAGGGGGGTCCATCTGATCGAGGTGGAAGGCTTTGTGCCGATCTCGGACAGACGCCTCGACGCCTTTCGCTCGAAACTGGGCGCCGCGTTCGAGCGGCTGCTGCCGCTCGGCGGCTATGCGGTGCCACTCTCGCCGCCAGCTCTGGCCACGAAGGGCTGAGCCCATGACGCATGAACCGGGGTTGGTGCCCCGCCCGGGCATTCTCGACATCAGCCCCTATATTGGCGGCGAAGCGAAGGTGGCCGGGATCGAGCGTCCGATCCGTCTGGCCTCGAACGAGAGCGCCCTCGGGCCGAGCCGCAAGGCGATCGCGGCCTACCGGGCTCTCGCCGGCGAGATCCATCGCTATCCAGACGGGAACGCCCAGGAGCTGCGCGAGGCACTCGGGCAATGTCACGGGATCGATTCCTCGCGGATCGTCTGCGGCGCCGGTTCCGACGAGCTGATCGCGCTGCTGGTGCGGTGCTACGCCGGTCCCGGCGACGAGGTGCTCTACAGCCGCCACGGGTTCCTGATGTATCCGATCAACGCGATGGCGGTGGGCGCCACGCCAATCGCGGCCCCCGAGCGCGAACAGACGACCGATGTGGATGCCGTGCTGGCCCGGGTGACCGAGCGCACGCGTATCGTCTTCATCGCCAACCCGAACAACCCGACGGGCACATATCTCGGTGCACATGAGGTCGCCCGACTGCATGCCGGCCTGCCGGCCTCGGTGTTGCTCGCGATCGACGCCGCCTATGCCGAGTTCGTCAACCGCAACGATTACGAGCCCGGCATCGCGCTGGTGAACCGCGCGGAAAACGTCGTGATGCTGCGGACATTTTCAAAGATCTATGCCTTGGCCGGGCTGCGGCTCGGATGGGCGTATTGTCCGCCCGCGATCGCCGATGTCCTGAACCGCGTGCGCGGCCCCTTCAATGTGAGCGGCGCGGCGCAGGCCGCCGGTGTCGCTGCGGTCGAGGATGTCGAGGCGCTCAACCGGGCCCGCGCTCATAATGAGCAATGGCTGCCGTGGTTTTCCGGGCGGCTCGCGGCGCTCGGTCTCCCGCTCACCCCGAGCGTCGCCAATTTCGTGCTCGCGCGATTCCCTGACGATCCGCTCAAGAACGCCGACGCGGCGTTCGCCTTCCTGCAATCGCGCAGCATCCTGACCCGCCAGATGGCCGCATATGGCCTTCCGCAGGATCTGAGGATCACGATCGGCACCGGACCAGAGATGGAAACCGTGGCCGCCACGATCGCCCAATTTCTGGCGGCGCGATGAGGATCCCCCTCGTCATTCCCGCGAAAGCGGGAATCCAGGGCCGGGATGCTCCTGGCATGACATGCCTGGACCCCCGCTTTCGCGGGGGTGACGGGGCTGCTTTATTCGGGGCCGGGCGATGAGTGCCAGGATATTCGACAAGGTGGCGCTGATCGGGATCGGGTTGATCGGATCCTCGCTCGCTCGGGCGCTGCGCCGGGACAGTCCCGAGACCGAAATCATCGCGTGCGCCCGGCGACCCGAGACCCTCGCCGCAGTGCGGCGCCTGGCGATTGCCGACGCAACGACGCACGACCCGGCGCAGGCGGGCGCGGGCGCCGATCTCGTGGTCGTCGCGACGCCGCTCTCTGCCTATCCCGAAATCGGCGAGAGGATCGCGCCGGTGCTGAAGGACGACGCGATCTTGACCGATGTCGGCTCGGTCAAGCAGGCGGTGATCCGAGATCTGCAGCCCCATGTCCCGAAGGGCGTCCACTTCGTCCCCGGCCACCCTGTAGCCGGCACCGAGCATTCCGGACCCGAATCCGGTTTTGCGGAGCTGTTCCGCGACCGCTGGTGCATCCTGACCCCGCCGCCCGGGACGGCACCCGAGGCGGTGGCCGCGGTCGGCGGGATGTGGGAGAGCTTTGGGATGCATGTCGTCACGATGAGCGCCGACCATCACGACAAGGTGCTGGCGATGACCTCGCATCTGCCGCATCTGATCGCTTACACGATCGTCGGCACGGCAACCAACCTCGAGGAGAGCCTCAAATCCGAGGTCATCGAATTCTCAGCTAGCGGCTTCCGCGACTTCACCCGCATCGCCGCCTCCGATCCGGTCATGTGGCGCGATATTTTTCTCAACAATCGCGAAGCGGTGCTCGAGATTGTGCAGCGCTTCACCGAGGATTTGACAGCGTTGCAGCGGGCGATCCGTTGGGGCGAAGGAGACAAGCTGCAGGAGCTATTTACCCGCACCCGCGCGATCCGCCGCTCGATCATCGAGGCGAAGCAGGCCTAACAGGGCTCGCGCCGCGGCTATTCCCAGGTGATACGGGGCAGCCTGCCGAGCTTTGCCGGCCCGAGGAGCATCTGTCCGTTCTGGATCGTGAGTGCGGTCCTGATCTCCGGTTTGCCGTCCGGTCCGGCCTTGGCGAGCATCGTCAGCGCGATGCGCGCGAGCCCTGCATCGGAGGCTCGCATTTGACCGTTTTGTACGAGTGCCGTCAGAATCTGGTCGTATCCCTGGATCGCTCCGGAGAATTGGCCGGTCGGCTGCAGCTCCTGGTCGAGGGCGATCGTCCCGGTCGCAGTCGCATCGAGGGCGCCCCATTTCAGGCGCAGATTGTCGAACTCGATCTTACCTCCGGCGTCCCGCCAGGCAGCTAGCGCGTCGGCCAGCTTGCCGCTCGGGATGGCACCCGTTTCCGTCGCGGCGAAATCTAGCTCGTCGATTGCGTCCCCTAACGGCCCGACCGCGAGCGGCAACTTTATCTGGCTCGCCTCGACCGCGAGAGCCATCATCTGGTCGGCATGCCCGCGCGGCGGCCTCGGTGGAACTGTGAGCGTGACATGGGCTGAACCGACGCGAACCGGGGGACCCGCCTCGACCGTAGTCTCCCGTACGGTCAGCCACAGTGTCCAACTGCCCTCGGTTTCAATCGAGACGACGCCTTCGGCGGTCTGCGCGATCAGCTTTACCGGGGCGTATGCGCCGGCTGCGGCGAAATCGGCCGTGAACCCCTCGGGCGCTGCGAGCCGCCAATCGCCAAAATCCCAGGGCCGGGCGGTGCCGGAGAGCACGGGAATATGAAGCTCCGGGGAAGGCGTGATCGCACCGTCGCGCAACGCCGCAGAACCGAGATCGACGCAAAACACGACCGGGTAACCGCTGACGTGCATTCTTTGCCAAGAGAGGTCGATCTTTGCGGCCCGTTGCGATACCGCCCAATCGACGAAACCAGCCTCGATGCGGCGGGCGACCAGGAACCAATACCCAGTATAGCCGGCCCCGAGTACCAGAAGCGCGGCAAGCATTATTAGGGCGAAACGCGTCGAGCGGGGCATGCGTGTTTTTAGACCGTCTGTCCCTTCTCGAAGGCGGGACGATAATGGGATTGGCGAGCTTTGGCAGTCAAGTTCCACAATTGCGGCGCAAAAGCTGGCATAGACAAGCTGGCACAGACACGGGATCTTTTTTGGTTTCATCTGTTTGTCGGCAAGGTAGTTTGGTTAACTCCTGCAATAGGGGAAACTCGATGAGACGGAATGTGATGCTCAGCAGAACCAGGGATCGCAAAACCGAGGATCCGGCAACAGCGCGACCGGCAATAGTGGCCAGAGCAATACCGGCCGCTAACGGCTAGGGTTCCGCTGAGGCGGTTAATCCGACGCCTAATTCCTTACCGATTTATAACTCTTGCGCGGCGGACCTTTTCCTCCGGAATCAAGCCGCAGATCCGCTGTGCCAAATGCTCCTCCCCGTTCAGCTGACATCGGCGACGAGCCGGTGACTCGACACTGGCCCTCGGGGCTGGAAATTCTGGCCGAATCCGAGCTGCCGGATTTTCTTAAACGACAGCGGTGGTACCCGGCGAAAGACGCGGGCACACCCGATGTCGCGCTTTCGGTGCTGCTCCCCCTCCCGGTTTCCGGCCTGCCCTCTGCCATTGCGGTCTGGCAAGTAACGCCACCGGGGCAGTCGCCGCTGCACCTCTTCGTGCCGCTGGCGCTTGTTCCGCAGGGGAAAGCAGACCCGGCTCAGGTAATCGCAGCGCCCCCAACGGACCCCGGCCCCAGAAGCGGGGAGATGCGCCTGGTGGAGGCGTTCTCCGTAGACGCATTCGTCCGCGCCTGGATCGATTTAATACTGCGGGGCGGCCGCGCAGCCTCTGGCCGAGTGCGGCTGCGAACCGGGCGGACGGACCAACTGGCGCGAGCCGGGCTCGAAGCGGGAGGCGCTTGGGTCATCAGCCGGGGCAGCGCCGAGCAGTCGAACACCTCGATCCGCATCGGCGACGGCGCGATCCTGAAGGTGATCCGAAAGCTGGAGAGCGGCGTGCACCCCGAGCTTGAAGTGAGCCGTTTCCTGACGGAGACCGCTGGTTTCCCGGCGACCCCGCCCTTGCTCGGCTGGGCCGAGCTGGACGGCGCGGCATCGGGGCTCGGGGCCGCGACCCTCTCCTTACTGCAGGCCTTCGTCCCGAACGAGGGAGACGGCTGGTCTTGGGTGCTCGAGAGGCTTGCACGCGGCGCAGGCTCCGACAAGACCGGGACCGAGGCCTTTGATGAAGCTACGAGCTGGCTCAGGCGACTGGGTCGGCGCACCGCGGAAATGCACGCCGCGTTTGAGACCGACACGGACGACCCGGCATTCCGGCCCGAGCCAGCCGGGACAGACGACATCCGGTCCTGGGTCGCGTCCGCTCAGGCAACCGCCCGCCGTGCGCTCGACGGTCTTGCCGACGCAGCAAGGCTCGCACCGCAAGCTCGCAGTCTAGCCGAGGCGCTGCTCGCGCGCCGCGATGAGACGATTGAGCGGCTCCAGGTGATGCTTGGCGAGGTCCCGACGTTTGCAAAGACGCGGCACCATGGGGATTACCATCTCGGTCAAGTACTCGCGACCGGCCGGGACGCCGTCATAATCGACTTCGAGGGCGAGCCGCCGCGTCCCTTGGCAGAGCGCCGCGCCAAGCATGCAGCGCTGCGGGATGTCGCCGGCATGCTCCGCTCGTTCGCCTACGCCGCCGCCGCAGCGAGCCGCGCATTGCCGAAGGATCTGCCGCAGCCGAAACCGGACGCCATTGAGGGGCGGCTTGCGGCATGGCAGGCAGAGGCGTCAGAGGCCTTCCTCGATGCATATCTCGAGGCGGCCAGCGGCGGCACCTTCTCTCCGCCGGACCGCGCCGATGCCGACCGAGTAGTGCGGTTCTTTATGCTCGAAAAGGCGCTCTACGAAATCGCCTACGAGCTCGCCAATCGGCCGGACTGGGTTGCGATCCCACTGCGCGGCGTCCTGGCGCTTCTCGATGAGGAGACCGAACCCACCTCGGCGCGCAAGCACCAGATGCCTTTCGGCGCCGAATTGCAGGCCGATGGCAGGGTTTCCTTCCGCCTTTGGGCGCCGCCGCACCGGCGGGTTCAGATCGAGTTGGACGGCGATACGGTCGCCATGCAACCGGCCGGCGAGGGCTGGCACGAACTCGTCACCGATCGCGCCCGCGCCGGAACGCGATATCGCTTCGTGCTCCCGGGCGGGCTGCGCATTCCGGACCCGGCCTCGCGCTATCAGCCGCAGGATGTGCACGGGCCGAGCGAGGTGGTCGATCCGGCGGTCTATGCTTGGCGCGACGCCGGCTGGCGCGGCCGCCCTTGGCAGGAGGCAGTCGTTTACGAGCTGCACGTCGGCGCTTTTACGCCGGAGGGCACGTTTCGCGCTGCAATCGACAAGCTGCACCATTTGGTTGCGCTTGGCGTCACCGCGATCGAGATCATGCCGATTGGTGATTTCCCCGGCCGCCGAGACTGGGGCTACGACGGCGTGCTGCCATACGCCCCCGACTCCTCCTATGGCCGGCCCGAGGACCTGAAGGCGCTGGTCGAAGCCGCCCACGCCCGCGGGCTAATGGTGCTGCTCGACGTCGTCTACAACCACTTCGGACCGGAAGGCGCCTACATCCACCCGGTTGCGCCGCAGACCTTCACCGATCGCCACAAAACGCCATGGGGCGCGGCAATCAACTTCGACGGGCCGGACAGCGGCCCGGTGCGCGAATTTGTGATCCACAACGCCCTCTACTGGATCGAGGAGTTCCACCTCGACGGCCTGCGGCTGGATGCGGTGCACGCCATGGTCGACGACAGCCCGAAGCATCTGCTGGAGGAGCTGGCCGAGCGAGTGCGCGCGGCGGCGCCCGACAGGCACATCCACCTGATCCTGGAGAATGAAGAGAACCGGGCCGAGCGGCTGGTCCGCGACGAGAACGGCAAGCCGCGTTGGTACACCGCGCAATGGAACGACGACGTGCACCACGTGCTGCATGTGGCGGCGAGCGGCGAAACAAAGGGCTATTACGCCGACTACAAAGGCGATACCGAGAAACTGGGCCGCGCTCTGGCGGAGGGCTTCGCATTCCAGGGCGAGCTGATGCACTATCGCGGACGCCCACGCGGTGCGCCGAGCGCCGACCTGCCGCCGACTGCTTTTGTCGCCTTCATCCAGAACCACGATCAGGTCGGCAATCGTGCGTTCGGCGATCGGGTGACGGATTTCGCACCGGCCGAAGCAGCACGAGCGATTGCGGCGATCTATCTGCTGCTGCCGCAGATCCCGATGCTGTTCATGGGCGAGGAGTGGGGCGCAGCGCAGCCGTTTCCCTTCTTCTGCGATTTCGGGGCGGAGCTGGCCGATGCGGTGCGCCAGGGCCGGCGCGAGGAGTTCGCACGTTTCCCGGAATTCCAGGATCCGGCTATGCGCGAGCGCATCCCCGATCCGATGGCAGAGGCGACCTTCGCCGCCGCCAAGCTCGACTGGGAGGACATCGAGCGGGCCCCCCATTCCGGGTGGTTGAAGTGGTATCGCCGGGTGCTGGCAATACGGCGCGCCGAGATTGTGCCGCGTCTCCCGGCGATCCGGGCCGGCGGCCGGTACGAGGTGCTCGGCGACGGCGCGATCCTCGTGCGCTGGGCAATTGGCGCAGGCGAGATGCTGGTCTTGGCCGCGAACTTGGCAGCCACGCCGACAGCAGGGTTTCCGGCCGAACCGGGCCGCGTGCTTTGGCAAGAGGGTGAAGCCGGCCAAGACGGCACTTTTGACCCCTGGACGGTCCGCTGGTCTGTCGAGGACGGTCTGCGGCACGAGCCGGCGAGTTCTGCCCTGGACGAGCTAGCGGAACGCATGGGAATTGAATCCCGGTTCCGGAATGCGAAGGGCGAAATCATAGAGACCAGCAGCGAGACGAAACGCAGTCTGTTGGCCGCAATGGGTGTGGAGGCGACCGACGAGGCGCAGGCGCGGGGCGCACTCGAGGGGTTGGACCGGGCCGAGTGGCTTCGTCCCTTGTCTGTTGTGCAAGTGACGCGAGCCGATACCGGACCTCCCACCATCGAGCTGGTCCTGCCTGCCGGCATGGGCGAGATTACTTGGCGTCTGACGCTGGAGGCTGGCGCCGAGCGGACAGGGCGCATCGCATTCGGTGACCTCGAACTGATCGATGCCCGCACCGTCGATGGAATACTGCTGGAGCGCCGCCGGTGCCTGCTCGAAAGCGACCTGCCCTGGGGCTATCACCGCCTGGCGATCGAACCGGGCGGTGCATCGATGATCCTCATGGTGACACCCGGGAAATGCTGGCTGCCGCCGGCGCTTGTCGAGGGGCGGCGGTTGTGGGGCATTGCCGCACAGCTTTACCTGCTGCGCTCGGATAGCGACTGGGGCATCGGCGATTTCGGTGATCTGCGCAGGTTGGTCGAGCTGGCAGCCGATCGCGGAGCCGACGTCGTCGGGCTCAACCCGCTGCACGCGATGTTTCCCGACGATCCCGAACACGCCAGTCCCTACTCGCCGGCAAGCCGTTTGTTGCTCAACATTCTTAATATCGACGTAACCGCGGTCCCCGAGTTGCTGGGCTGCCCGGAGACGCGGGACCTGATCGCCGCCGAGGCCTTCGGGCGGGGTGTACAAGATTGTCGTTCCAAGCACCTTGTGGATTACGCCGGGGTCGCCGCGATCAAACTTTCGGTTCTGAAAAGGCTTTTCGACGCCTGCCGGGGCTCAGCCGATCCTGCGCGCTGGCGCGCTTTCGAGGCGTTCCGGTACGAGCGCGGCGAGGTCTTGGAGCGCAACTGCCTTTTTCTGGCGCTGCGCGAGCACTTCGCGCACGAAGATCCGTCCCGCGCCGACTGGCACGCCTGGCCACAGGAATACCGCGACCCGGCCTCACCCGCTGTCGCACGCTTCGCCGAGGAAAACCGGCGTCGCTTGGATTTCATTGCATGGCGGCAGTGGGTTGCTGACGAGCAGCTGGGCGCTGCGGCAGCAGCGGCTAAGGAGCGGGGTATGGCGGTGGGCCTCTATCGCGACTTGGCAGTAGGCGCCGACCGAGCCGGCTCCGAGACTTGGACCGATGCGGCTGCAGTGGTATCGGGAGCGCAGGTCGGCGCGCCGCCGGACATCTACAATCCAGCCGGGCAGAACTGGGGGCTGCCGCCCTTTCATCCGCGGGCGCTTCGGGAAGAGGGATACCGCAGCTTCATCGAGCTCGTGCGCGCCAATATGCGCCACGCCGGTGGGTTGCGGATCGATCACGCAATGGGGCTCCAGCACCTCTATTGGGTGCCGCACGGAAGCAAGCCCTCAGCCGGCGCTTATGTCCGGTATCCGATCGAGGATCTGCTCGGCATTCTCGCGCTCGAGAGCCATCGCCACCGCTGCCTCGTCGTCGGCGAGGACCTCGGCACCGTGCCGGAGGGTTTTCGCGAGCGCATGGCCGAAGCGAATATCCTTTCCTACCGCGTGCTGTTCTTCGAACAGGAGCCGGAGACCGGCGCCTTTCTGCTGCCGAGCGCCTACCCAGCCCTGGCCCTGGCCGTTATCGGCAGCCACGACCTGCCGACCTTGCGCGGCTGGTGGGAAGGGCGCGACCTGGATCTTAAGGAACAGCTCGGCCTGTACCCGGAGGAAGGCGAAGCCTCACGACAGCGTCGGGCACGCGAGCGCGATCGGATGCAGCTTTTAGAGGCGCTCCGCCGCGAGAGGCTGTTGCCTGACGTCGGCGAGCCGGATATCCCCACATTGGCCCGGGCGGCGCATGTCTTTCTCGCCCGGACCCCGTCGGTTCTGGCGATGGCGCAAATAGACGATTTCACCGACGAGGCCGAACCGGTGAACGTTCCGGCCACTTCCGACGAGCACCCGAATTGGCGGCGCCGCCTGTCGATGACTTTGGAGGAGCTGGCTGCCCGGCCACGTTTCATCGATATCGCCGAAATCTTCCGGGCCGAGCGCGGCAAACCAGCCCCTGCCGAAGCGAATAAACATGTCTGAGACCGGCGCAACGCCGATCCCTCGGGCGACCTACCGCCTGCAATTCCGCGGGGGGTTCGGTTTCCGGGATGCCGCCGCTCTCGCCCCCTATCTGGCGCGCCTGGGCATCAGCCACGTCTACGCCTCGCCTTATCTGAAGGCGCGTCCCAGCAGCACCCATGGGTACGACATCGTAGACCATGGCCAGCTCAATCCGGAGCTCGGCGACGAGCAGGCGTTCCGCGACATGGTGAAGGCGTTTCGCGACAGCGGTCTCGGTCAGGTGCTCGATTTTGTGCCCAACCATATGGGCGTCGGCGGCTCCGACAATCCGTGGTGGCTCGACATCCTGGAATGGGGCCCAGCGTCCGAATACGCCGGCTGGTTCGACATCGATTGGGACCCCGACAGACGCTACCTGCGTGACAAGCTGCTGGTGCCGTTGCTCGGCGATCAGTATGGGGCAGTTCTTGAGGCGGGCCAGCTCACTCTCCGCTTCGAACCGGAGACCGGCAGCTTTGCCGTATGGGCGTACGATACGCACAAGCTGCCGATCTGTCCTCTGCACTACCATCGCGTGCTGGGCGACGAGCACCCGGAGCTCGAACGGCTGGGCGACGCCTTTTCCGGGCTGCCGGACGGGCGGCCGCGCATTGCCCAGCGCGCCAAGGACTTGCAGGCGGAGCTTGGCGCGCTGGCGCTGGAGCGCAGAGATGTGCGGGAGGCAGTGCAGGCCGCAGTCGACCGGATCAACGGCGAGCCGGGGCATCTCGAGACTTGGCGAGGCCTGGACGCATTGATCGAGGATCAGTACTGGCGCGCCGCGCATTTCCGCGTTGCTGCCGATGACATCAATTACCGGCGCTTCTTCAACATCAACGAGCTCGCCGGCTTGCGCACGGAATTGCCGGAGCTGTTCGATCACGCCCACCGCCTCGCGTTCGAGCTGTTGCGCGACGGAGTGTTGGATGGACTGCGGATCGACCATATCGATGGGCTGCTCGACCCAAAGGGCTATCTGCTACGTTTGAGGGAACAGGCGCCGAGCCCGTTCTACCTTGTCGTCGAGAAAATTCTCGCTCGTCACGAGGCATTGCGCGAGGATTGGCCGGTCGAGGGCACGACCGGTTACGAATTTGCAAATCTGGTGCTCGGCTTGCTGATCGATCCGTCCGGCGAGGATGGCTTTACTCGAGCCTACAGGGCTTTTACCGGCGAGCACCGCGCCTTCGACGAGATCGTGCGCGACTGCAAGATCCGCATCATGCTCAACGAGATGGCGAGCGAACTCAATGTGCTCGCCCGCGATGCGGCGCGAGTCGCGCGGCAGAACCCGAGAACCGCCGATTTCACGCGCAATATCCTGCAGCGAGGGTTGAAGGAGATTGTCGCCTGTTTTCCGGTATACCGCACTTACGTCGATCGCGCTGCCGAGCCGACGGAAGCGGACCGGCGCGACATCGACTGGGCAGTGGCCCACGCGCGGCGCAACGAGGCAGATCTGGATCCGAGCGTCTTCGATTTTCTGCACCGGCTTCTGACCACCGACCTGGTGGCCCAACCGCGCAGCGGTTTCAGCCGGCAATCGGTGGTCCGCTTTGCAATGCGCGTACAACAATACAGTGGCCCCGTAATGGCGAAGGGGCTCGAGGACACCGCTTTCTATCGTTACAACCGTTTCGTCGCGTTGAACGAGGTGGGTGGCCATCCCGACCATTTCGGTGTGACATTGGCCGCATTCCACAGGTCCAATGCGCAACGCGCGGAGCGCTGGCCGCACGCGATGTTGGCGACGTCGACCCACGACACCAAGCGCGGCGAAGACGCCCGCGCGCGGCTTGCCGTGCTATCCGAGATGCCGGAGGAATGGGCTCGGCAGGTCCAGGCATGGAGCCGCATCGTGCGCGCCCGCCGCGGCGACATCGAGGGCACGGCACCGCCCGACCGCAATGACGAATACCTCTTCTACCAGCTTCTGCTAGGCGCCTGGCCGGCTGAGCTGACCGGCATCGAGAACCCCGACCCGGAGAAACTGCGCTCCTTCGCCGAGCGGCTGGAAGGGGCAATGGTCAAGTCAATACGTGAGGCAAAGCTGCGCTCAGTTTGGGCGTCGCCGAATACGGCTTATGAAGAGGCGATGCTGGGCTTCGTGCGGGACGCACTCGACGTATCGAGGCCTAATGCATTCCTCGGTGCGTTCCTGCCCTTCCAGGAACACGTCGCGCGGCTCGGTATCCGCAACAGCCTGGTGCAGACCGTCTTGAAGCTCACTCTGCCCGGAATGCCGGACATCTACCAAGGGGCGGAGCTCTGGGACCTAACCCTTGTGGACCCCGACAACCGGCGCCCAGTCGACTATGGAACGCGCTCCGAACTGCTCGACCAGATAACGGCGTCATTGGAGCGAAACCGTGGCTCGGCGATATCCGAAATGCTCGGAGATTCGCGCGACGGCCACGTCAAACTGGCCGTCATCGTGACCTTGCTGGCATACCGCCGCAATCATCCGAAGCTGTTTCAACAAGGGGGATACGAGCCGCTCATTGCTACCGGCTCCAGAGCCGACCAGATCTGCGCCTTTGCGCGGTGCGATGAGGAGGACGCGCTTGTCGTTGCCGTTGCGCGCTTTCCCGCGCGCTGCGAGGCTGAGCCAGATTGGAGCGGAACCGAGATCCCCTGGCCGCAGGCGGCGAGCGGCGAGACGCATTGGCGCGATCTTTTCGGCGAGCATCTCGTAGAGCGCCGCGCCGAGGGCTTCGATCTGGAGCCGGTGCTGCGAGGCATGCCGATAGCAGTCCTCGTGCCGGATCACAGCGGCTGAACTCATTGTTTCCTTCGAATGAGGCTCTGGCGAAAATAAGATGCAGCAGCACAAATCAAAGAATCGTTCTAAGGCGCGTCCGGCGCTCAGAGAGTTGCCGCTGGACCAGCTGCAGCGGGTCCTCGCCGATCACCGTGCCTGGCTGGACTCCGATGGGCAAAGCGGCGAAAAAGCCGACCTCTCGCATGCCCAGCTGCAGGGTCTTTCCCTGTGGAGCGCCGATCTTCGCGAGGCAAATCTCAGCCACGCAAGTTTGCAAGGTGCGGATCTGGATCACGCCCGCTTGCGTGGCGCTAATCTGCGGCACGCAAACATGCAAGGTGCCTCGCTGTGGCAGGCCAACCTGCGTGGCGCAGACCTCAGCTACACTGGCCTCCAGAGAGCAAAGTTGGACCACGCCGATCTTTCGGGTGCCAATCTACGTGACGCCGATCTCACCGGAGCCTCACTATGGGGGGCACAATTATCGGGAGCTCGGCTCGAGCATGCCATCGGTATCACCGACGAGCAGCTGAAGAACGCGCATCGCTCGACGAGAGGTTGAACACGCTCCGGTTCGCATAGCACATTATTTGTGCGCCCTTTGCCGTTGACGATGGACCGGGCCGCTAAGCGTTCAGCTGCTAGCCGAACCTTTGGGCGATGTGGGCGTAGAGGGCGCGCAATGCGGTGGCTTCGGCCCCTTCGGGGCGGCCCGGGCGGCTCTGCGGGTTCCACGCCATCACGTCGAGATGCGCCCAGGGGATATCGGGCTCGACGAACTCCTGCAGGTAGAGCGCGGCGGTGACGGCGCCGGCATGCGGCGATTCCGAGACGTTGTTGATGTCGGCGATCTTGCTGTCGATCATCTTGCGATAGGGGCGCCACAAGGGCATCCGCCACATCGGGTCTTCCTCAGCCGCGGCGGTTTCGAGCAGACCGCGGGCGAGCCCCTCGTCATTGCAGAAGAGCGCCGCCAATTCGGGGCCGAGCGCGACCCGCGCCGCTCCAGTCAAGGTGGCCATGTCGACCAGCAATTCCGGCTTTTCGGTAGAGGCCTCGGCCAGCGCGTCGCACAGGATGAGGCGCCCCTCGGCATCGGTGTTGCCGATCTCGACGGTCAGCCCCTTGCGGGTGCGTACGATGTCGAGCGGGCGCATCGCATTGCCTGAGACCGCGTTCTCGACACAAGGCAAGAGCACCCGCAGGCGCACCGGCAGCCCGGCATCCATCATCGCCTGCGCGAGCCCCAGCACGATCGCGGCACCGGCCATGTCCTTTTTCATCAGGTGCATGCCGGAGGCGGTCTTCAGGTCAAGCCCGCCGCTATCGAAGCACACTCCCTTGCCGACCAGAGTTATCTTCGGCGCGGCCGGATCGCCCCAGACGATGTCGACAAGCCGCGGGGCGCGCACGCTGGCACGGCCGACCGCGTGAATGGTCGGGTAATTCTCGGCGAGCAGGTCGTCGCCGACGATAACACGATGACGGGCGCCGGCGGCCTTGGCGACGCGGACCGCTTCGCCAGCGAGCTCCTCGGGGCCGAGGTCCCCGGCCGGCGTGTTGGCGAGATCGCGGGCGAGAAACACCGCTCCGGCGAGCCGTTCAACGCGGCCGCGATCGGTATCTTCCGGCCAGACCAGAGTGGCTGCGGGTCGGGTTTTCGCGTTGTAGCGGGCAAAGACATAGGTCGCGAGTGCCCAACCGAGGGCGAGGTTTGTCGGGTCCGCGCCACCGGGTATGGCAGCGAGCCGATAGCTCGCCTCCGGCAACGCCGTCGGCAGCGCGGCGAGCGCCCACATCCGCCCCTCGGCACCGGCGCCGTCGCCGAGCCCGACGACCACTCGGGCGAGCTTGCCGCTCTCCCCGGGAACCAGGGCATGCTTTCCGGCTTCGGCGGAAAAACCGATCGACGCCAGCCAATTGCGTTCGCGCTCCGGCGCCTTGTCGAGCCAAGCCGGGAATTCGGTTTTGGTCAGCGCGGCGATCGGAACCGCGCCTTCGGTTTCGTCGATCAGTGAGAAGGCCATGTCGGTGCTCTCGTGGACGTGACGACCCGCAGAATGGCGGGCCATGCTATTTCGAGCAAGACCGGGCGGTCGGACAGAGTTCCTCGAAGCGGATCACCAGCGGCATGAAGAAGACCGGTACCGTGATCGACAGGGGCAGCAGTCTCGCGTCGTCGGTCACGGTCAGCTCGACCTTGCGCGGCGCGTCCTCCGGGTCGCCGTCCTCGCTGGTTTCGCCTCGGAAGCCGGCGATCGGCCGCAAGGTCAGTTCGGCCTGCAATATACCGTCGCCCGGATTGTTCCTCGGGAGGATCTTCCCGTCGATGTCGAAGCGCCGGGCACCGTCATAGACCGGGATGGTAAACCTGCGTCCGGGCGCGGCTGTGCGCAGCGCCTCGCGGATGCGTTCGAGAGCCGACAGCGGATCAACCGAATTCTTGCGAAACCCCTCGGCCAGCGGCGGCTTTCGGCTGGTGTCGTCGGGACCTCGCTCGGCGAGCGTCCCGCCGGCACGGCGCACGAAGAGCATGCTGACCCGGCTGTCGTGCCGCTTGCGCAGATCATAGGCCGCCAAATACCGCGACGGCTCGGCCTGCCGGTCCGCGGCAAGGCGCCCCTCGGCCGAGGCGGTCGCGCGGAACCGGGAGAGCAGGTGGGGAAGGCCCAGGGTCGTGATTTCGATCTCGTCGTGATACCCGGCACCGCCATCGCGCAAGGTCAGGCGGATATTGGCTGCGGGAACACCGGCCCAATAAGCGCTGTAGTTCGCAACCATTTCCTCGGCGACTGCCGGAACAACCGCAACCGCCGCCAGCAGGAGACCGACGGCAGAGCCGAGCCGGGTCCAGGCTTGTCGCCAACCGCGCCGCACCGCCTCAGACCGGAATGTAATTCCAGCTCGCTCCGTTCCAGACAATCTTCTCCCCGCCGGGAAACAGCAGCTCGATGGAGCCCGATGGCGAGCGGGTCCGCTTGACCTTTCCCGCGGCGCCCAGCTCCTCAGCCTCCCAGCGGTCGGTGAGGGCGAGCCCGATGCGGGTCGGGCTCAGCCCGTCTTTCTGCAGCGCAATCGCGTCATCGAGCAGCTCGCGGACAATGCTCATGTCGTGACCCCTGTTGTTCACACTAAGGCACGAGCTCGGCCACCGTTCCGTCAGGCAACCGGCCTTGGGCCCGATATTGCCCAATCGTATCGAGCAACGGCGCATCCGATACGGTGTAAAGGATTGCATCCGTGTTACCGGCGTTGACGTGGCGGCGCCAGGCAAAACCCGGCACGACGAAGATGTCGTTGGTTCCCCACGTGAAGCACTGCCCGGCTATTTCCGTGACCCCCTCGCCTTCCACCGCAATATAGAGCGTGCTCGCGGTCTCTCGTTTGAACCGGGTTGCCTCGCCCGGGCGGAGCAGCTGCGCGCCGTAATCCAATGTCGGAAACAGCGACGCTCCGGTCGACGGGTTGACGAACCTCACACTGAGGGCGTCGTACGGATCTCCCTCTTCCCGACGCAGTCCGTCGAGTGCTTCGCGGATTTCGGTGCCGCGGTAATGGAACATCGGTGTCGTGTCCCGTCCGAAACCGCGTCGGTGCGGCGCAAAGCGGGGCACCAGTCCGCCTCGACCGTAAAGCTTCTGCGAATACGAGGGTGGCCGGGTTACCCGTTGAGCGCGGGCATTGCCCTCGGTTTCTCCCGGATACGCCTCGTCGAGCCAGACGCAATCGAGGAACTCCATCAGCGGGAAGTCCAAGACGTCGATCCACACCACGGGCTCACCGCCGTCATTGCCGTGATCGTGCCAGGTGCCGTTCGGAGTCAGGATCAAATCACCGCGCGCGGCCTCGCAGCGTTCACCGTCGATCGTCGTGTAGCCGCCCTTGTCCGACAGAATGGTGCGGCTGGCGTTCGGGGTGTGAATGTGGACGGGCGCGACATCGCCCGGATTGTAGATCGATACCGCGCAGCGCATCGTGCTGGTGACCTGCAGGCGCCCACCGAGCCCGGGGTTGGTCAGCAGAAACTGCTGGCGTTCGGCAAATTCGATTGGCGAGATTTCGGCGCCGCGCGCGATCTCGGCAATGCGATCGAGATAAGGCGAGATCTCGCTCCAGCGCCAATGATGAGCAACCGGCTTGAGCTGGGCGGCACCGACCCGGCCGGCGGCAACCTGCCCGCTCGCGTCGAGCCCGGTTTCGCGAAACCATGGGCGTTGCGCCGGGGCGTTGGCCTGGGTCCGCAGCCAAATGTGAAACTTTGCTGCATCGGAATTGAGCCGCTCCATCGCCTCTCTCGGCCCGATGGACGGCGCCGGGTTGGTCATTTCAGCTCCTTCGCTCGGGCGAACAATCGCAGATCGGCGACGAGCCCTTCGTCCCGCTCGATGCCATACTCGCTGCGCTCGGTTTCGGCCTTTTCGAGCACCATCAGAACCGCCGGATCCGCGGTTTCGAAGACGCGGAGATTTCGGCCATCGAACTCCAACTCCGCCAGCTTGCCCTTGATCGGTACGGCAGGCAGCCGTTCGGCGATGTCGATCAGCTCGATCAACCCCCCGACCGTTATCCCGGCGGCCTCGATATCTCGTCGCAGCGCCTCGATTGCGCCGGCTTTCGCCTGCCTTTCCGCCTCCCTCGCTCGATCCTGCTCGTCGGTTTGCCGGCGGTATTCGGCATAATGCGGCTGGATCCTTTGCAGGAAGATCGGCGTCGGCAATTCGCGGGTATCTATCCAGCTCTTCGCCTTGGTCCAGGTCGCGGCAAGCCAGTGGCGGATCCCCGGGTCCTTGATGTCACGTATGCGGTCAGCCCGCAGCGCGGCCGCCCAGCGGATCTGGGTCGCGGCGCCGGTCAATACCGCCCAGCCATCTTCCTCCGGGGGCGCGCTGACGGCGAGGCTGGGTTCGACTGGGGCGGCTTCTCCCGCCGCATAGCGCCGTTTCGCCTGCTCGAATTGCCGGCGATACTCGGCTTCCCATTCGTCGCTATCCTCATCTGGCACAAAGCCGTTTTTGTCCCAGAACGCGCGTGTGGTCGCTTCGATCGCTTCTTCTCGTACCGTCCGAAGATCCATGCTCCTGACCTCCGCTGGTCGACCCGATCCCGGACCGTAGCATGATCCGGCGCGGGGAGGAGAGGCTTTAGCGTCGCCTGATGGAGCGAAACTCAAGCGCCGCAGGATGGGCGCGGCGGGCTTCTTCGTCGCTGGGGTCGAGCGTTACGGCAGCCGCTGCAGGCGCCGCAGCAGTTCGTCAGTGTAGATCCGCTCTTCCCAATAGTCGATCAGGACGGCTTCGTTGAGCCGGATCCAGTTACTGACCGCCCGCAGATCGGCTGGCGACAGATGCCCGGCAACGAGCCGCGGCGTCGGACGCACGCCAACGACGGCGAGATCGCCGGGATCCCTGCCCGAACCGTGCGTCTGCATCACCTTGATCCGGATATCGTGGGGCAGCCCCATGCGCTGCGAGGCCCACACCACCATCGGCAAGCCGGTAAGATGCAGCGGCAGATTGGCCATAGCGAACGGATCGTCTTCGTTAATTTCGCTCATGCTCGTCCAACGCTGTCCACGCCGGTTCTACTTTTGTCGCAAGTCATTGAGTTTGATTGGTAGCGGGAGAGGGATTTGAACCCCCGACCTTGGGATTATGATTCCCCTGCTCTAACCAGCTGAGCTATCCCGCCACAGGGGCTCGGATATAAGAGGCGAGTGCTGATGGGTCAAGCTGGGCCGGCGGATCCAGCCGCCGCCGAGCACCCGGTCGCCGTCGTAGAGCACCGCCGCCTGGCCCGGCGCGACCGCACCCGCCGGCGCGTCGAGAACGAGCTCGGCCTCCCCGGCGTGTCGAGCCGAGGTAGAGCCTCGCCGGCACCGGCGTCTGCGTCGAGCGAAGCTTCGCCGCCACCGCCATGCCGTCGGCCGCCGGCGCGCCGAGCCAATTCAGCTCGCCGAGAGAAATTCGAGTTTCGGCCAATGCGGCTCGCGGCCCGACGACGACGCGCCGCCCTTCGGGCTCGATCTCGAGCACATAGAGCGGCTCGTCGGCGGCGATCCCGAGCCCCTTGCGTTGCCCAACCGTGAAAAGAGCGATGCCGTTGTGCCTGCCGAGCACGCGGCCGCTGCGGTCGACGATGTCGCCCGGCTCCCTAGCCTCGGGCCGCAGCCGCTCGACGAGACGAGCGTAGGAGCCGCTCGGCACAAAGCAGATATCCTGGCTGTCGGGCTTCTCCGCGATGGGCAGCCCGAAGCGCCGCGCCGCGGCACGGGTCTCGTCCTTGGTGAGATCTGCCCAATGGAAACCGCAGGAACTCGAGTTCCTCGCGCCTCGTCGCGAACAGGAAATAGCTCTGGTCGCGCGCCAAGTCGCATGCCCGATGGAGCTCGGGCCCGCTCGGAGAGGCGATCCGGCGGGCATAATGCCCGGTCGCCAACGCCGAGGCGCCGAGATCCCGGGCTACACTGAGCAGATCGCGGAATTTGACTCGCTGATTGCAGCGGATGCACGGGACCGGTGTCTCGCCGCGGGCGTAGCTGTCGACAAAATCGTCGATGACCGCAGCCCGGAAGCGGGTCTCGTAATCGAGCACATAATGGGGGATGCCGAGGCGCTCGGCGACCCGAGAAGCATCGTAGATGTCGCGTCCGGCACAGCAGGCGCCGCTGCGCCCTGCCGCAGCGCCATGGTCGTAGAGTTGCAGAGTGATGCCGACGACTTCAAACCCGCGCTCGACCAGCAGGGCCGCGGTCACCGACGAGTTGACCCCGCCGGACATCGCGACGACCACTCGGTGGCTGGCCGCCTCGCCCGGCAGATCAAGTTCTGGGAGGCTCACGACTGCGCCTTCAATCCCAGCTGCCAAAAATCCGCCTCGAGCCGGGCGGCGGCTGCGAAAACCCCGGCGAGAGAGGAAAAGCGCCCCTCACCGCCGCGCCGAGCAAACTGCTCGTCGAGCGCCGCTGCCGCCTCGCGAGCCAGCTCCTGGTAATCCGACCCCGCATACATTTCGAGCCATTCGCGGTAGGGGTTGCCTTCGAGCCGGGTCGTGGGATCGCCGATACGCTCCGCGGCAATCACGGCATAGCCGACAATGCACGGTGCGAGCGCCACTTCGAGGTCGAGCCGGTCGCCGGCGAGACCGCGGTCGAGCACAAAGCGGGTATACGCAACGGTTTCAAGCGCCTCCGGTTCGCCGGCCATCGCCGCTTCCGACAGCCCCCAGCCGCGGCAATAGTCGATATGGAGCCCGATCTCGACATCGAGGGTGGCGGCGACGAGGCGCTGCGCGCGGCGCATTTCGCCGAGCGCATCGGATTTGTAGATCGCCAGACCCCAGGCGCGCGCGAACTGGATCAAAAAGAGATAGTCCTGGACCAAATAGCGTCGGAAGCACGCCTCGGAGAGCTCGCCATTGGCCAGCAGGAGCACAAACGGGTGGCGGATATAGGCGCGCCAGTCCCGATCGGACGCCGCGACCAGACGCTGGAAAAGGACTGCCTCGGCGGTCATCTGTCGATAACCGGAGCTCAACCGATCAACAGATTGCGGGTCGCTGCGGGAAGCTCGACCGTCAAACCGTCCAGCTCCTCGCTGATGACGATCTGGCAGCCGAGGCGCGACGTCACCGTGAGATTGAACGCGAGGTCGAGCATATCCTCCTCGTCCTCGCTCGCCTCGTTGAGCAACTCGTACCACTGTGGATCGACGATGACATGGCAGGTCGAGCAGGCGAGCGAGCCTTCGCAGGCGCCTTCGATGTCGATGTCGTGGCGGCGGGCGATTTCGAGCACCGACATTCCAACCGGCGCATCGACCTCGCGCCGGGTGCCGTCGCGCTCGATAAAGATCATCTTCGGCATTACTCGGGCCGCGGCGCTAGGTCCTCAGCGAGAATTGCCGCGGTCAGCGCCTCGCTCGCGCCGGCCGACAGCTCAGTCCTTCGGATGAGACGCAACACCTTCAGCCCCGCCGCTTCGGAAGCCTCGCGCAGCTTGTCTGACAAATCCGCATCGGCCAACGCGCCGAGGACGACCACGGCATGGCTGACCGGGCGAGCCAGGGCGCGTTCGGCGCGGATTCGCGCCGCTTCGAACAGCTCCTGCCACTGTGCGTCTCCGGTTCCGGGATCGGGCACCGCCAAGGTACGCTCGAAGCCTTCGCGATCGGCAAGAACGATGGCATTGCCGCCGATCGAGAAGGCCACCTCGACTTCGGCGCCGGCAGCGTCAATGCCGATCGCGGCGCCCGGTGCGCTCAGATCGGCCGGCCCTCCGTCCGGCTCCTCGATCTGGAACAGCTTCACGTCAACCCGCTGCGCGCGGCCCGCTGAATGTGTGGGCCGTTAAACGTGAAACAACTCGCCGCAGCCGCAACGTCCCTTCTCGTTGGGGTTGCGGAAGGTAAACCCGTTCTGCAGCTTCTCCTCGACGTAATCCATTTCGGTGCCGAGAATGAACATGACCGCTTTCGGATCGACCAGGATGGTAACCCCCTTGTCTTCGACGACCTCGTCGAACTTGCCCTTCTCATCGGCATATTCGAGCGTGTAACTGAGGCCCGAGCAACCACGCGACCGCACGCCGATGCGAACTCCGACCGAGGGTTTGCCCCGGTTGGCGAGGAGCGCCTGGATGCGCTGCGCCGCGGCGTCCGTCACCGACAAGGCTTGCTTTCTCGCCATCACTCGATCTCCGACCGCGAATTATCTAACACCGCCACGAATCAAATCCCGCACGATTATGTGGGGATGCCCCTCTGCTCTGTCAGCCGGCTTGCGGCCGCGGCCAGCGCATCCGCAGCGAAATCAGCCTCTGCCGCCGTCGTGAAACGGCCGAGGCCGATACGGATCGAGGCGTTGGCGAGCGTATCCGGAAGCCCGAGCGCGCGCAGCACATAAGAGGGCTCGACCGACGCCGAGGTGCAGGCCGAGCCGGTCGAGATCGCGATGCTCGGAACAGCCTCGATCAAGGTCAGTGCCGGGATCTCGGGAAACGAGAGATTGAGACTGCCGGGCAGCCGTTGCTCGAGGTCGCCGTTGACGCGAAGCCCGGGGACGCGTCGGGCGAGGTTTCGCAAAAGACCGTCTCTGAGGCGCCGAAGCCGTTCCGCTTCTTCGGTCATTTCGGCAGCCAGCGATCGCCGCCGCCCGGCCGAGCCCGACGCAGAGCGGCGTCGGCAAGGTTCCCGAGCGCAGGCCCCGCTCCTGCCCGCCGCCATCGATCAGCGGCAGCAGCCGCACCCGCGGCCGACGCCGGATGTAGAGCGCGCCGATTCCCTTGGGCCCGTAGATCTTGTGGCCGGAAATCGACAGCAGGTCGATCTTCATCGCTCCGACGTCGAGCGGGATCTTGCCGAAGGCCTGCGCCGCATCGGTGTGGAACAGCACGCCCTTGGAGCGGCACAGCGCACCGATCTCGGCGAGTGGCTGGATGACCCCGATCTCGTTGTGCGCGGCCATGACCGACACGAGGAGCGTTCGCTCGGACAGCGCCCCTTCGAGCGCGGCGAGCGAGACGAGACCGTCCGGCTGGACCGGGAGATAGGTGACAGCGAAGCCTTCCCGCTCCAATTCCCGGCAGCTTTCGAGCACGCATTTGTGCTCGGTCTGCAGCGCCACGATGTGATCGCGCACCTGCCCATTCTGCGGGTGAGCGCGGGCGAAATGCGCCGCGCCTTTGATCGCGAGATTGTTCGCTTCGGTCGCGCCCGAGGTGAAGACGATCTCGCGCGGATCGGCTTGGATCAGCGCAGCAATTTCGCCGCGGGCGCGCTCGATGGCCTCGGCGGCGACCCGGCCATAAGCGTGGCTGGTGCTGTGCGGGTTGCCGAAATGCTCGGTGAAGTACGGCAGCATCGCCTCGAGGACGCGCGGATCGACCGGCGTCGTCGATTGGTTGTCGAGATAGATGGGCGGCGCGTTGACCACCGGCTCGGAGGAAAGCCGCGGGCGCGGATCAGCAAGCATCGATGTCATGCCGCGCGCGCCCGCTCGGACGAGACAGCGGCAGCGCCGGTAGAGGGCGGTCCAAGCCCGCAGGAAATGGCCGATCTCGGCCTCGCTCGAGCTCCAGCCGAGGCTGACCCGGATCGTCGAAGCAGCGATCTCGCGATCGACCCGCATCGCCGCCAGCACGTGGCTCGGCCCAACTTTGCCCGAAGAGCAGGCGGCGCCGGCGCTGACCATGACGCCGTCGAGATCGAGGGCGACGACCTGCGTCTCGGCGGCGACGCCGGGCATCGCGATCGCCGAGGTGTTGGGCAAGCGGGGTGCCGCGGCGCCGAGCACCACGGCCTCGGGGGCGATCGCGGCGATCTCCGTTTCCAACCCGTCGCGCAATGCGGCGACTCTTTCATAGACGGCTAGTTCTGCTGCGGCAGCCGGCAGCGGCGGCGAAACCGGCGATCCCAGGCAGGTTCTCGGTTCCGGCACGGCGTCGGTGCTCCTGGCCGCCGCCGCGCAACAGCGGCGCCAGATCGACCCCGCCGGTCACGACGAGAGCGCCAACCCCCGGCGGGCCACCGATTTTATGTGCCGACAATGTGACAAGATCGGCGCCGATCATGCCGACCTCCAGAGCCACCTTGCCGGCGGCCTGGACGGCGTCACAATGGAACACGGCGCCATGTCGCCGCGCAATCGCGGCGATCTCGGCTACCGGTTGGATAACGCCGGTCTCGTTGTTGGCATACATCACCGACACCAGCGCCGGGCGCGCATCGGCGCCGAGCAGCCGGTCGAGCGCGTCGAGGGCGACGATCCCCTCGGGACCGACCGGAATGATTTCGGCGGCAGGAACCGCATGACGGACCGAATCGTGCTCGATTGCCGAAACGAGGACCCGCTCGCGACCAGCCCCGATCAGGGCAAGGTGATTGGCTTCGGTCCCACCGCTGACGAAGACAACGCCGCTTGGATCCACATCACCGAGCAGACCCGCGACAGCCGCCCGAGCGCCTTCGATGATCTGGCGCGCCGCTCGGCCGCGCCGATGCACCGAGGATGGATTACCCCAGCGGTGCAGCGCTTCGGACATGGCGGCCGCCGCTTCCGGCCGCAGCGGCGCCGTTGCGTTCCAGTCGAGGTAGCTCTCGGCCCGCGGCTTACCTCGGTGCACGGGACGGCCAGAGGTGATGTCGGGGATCATCAGCCCGTGCCTGCAGCGGCGGGACTGCGGAAGGTCTCGCAATGGACGCGACCGCTCGTCCCCAGGACGCGGTGCTCGCAGACATCGGCGAGCGACACCGAACTCAAATAGAGGTGGATCTGATTGCCGAGTTCTTCCCACAAATCGTGGGTGAGACATCGGGTGCGATTGCCGCGGCAGCCGACCGGCGCGCCGGGAGCGCAGCGGGTGGCGCGTATCGGCTCGTCGACCGCCAAAATAATATCGGCAATCCGGGTCTCGCCGCGGTCATGCGCCAGCAGATAACCACCCCCCGGACCGCGCACGCTCTTGACGAGCCCATTTTTGCGCAGCATCGCGAAAAGCTGCTCGAGATAGGACAGCGAGATTTCCTGCCTTTCGGCAATTTCGGCAAGCGAGACCGGGTCGCCACCGCTGTGTTGGGCAAGATCAACCATTGCCATCACCGCGTAGCGCCCCTTGGTGCTCAACCTCATTTCCCGGTCCTCAAAACTCGAGAGCCATCCTCAATCGCGGTCTGTGCCATTCCCGGCGGAACTGGCGACCAGCCGGAGCGCCGGCGGCTCGCCCGAAGCCGGATCGAGAGCCGAGCTTTCCCCTGCCCTTTCCTGCTCGAGTTCCGTCACTCGCGCCCTTAGACTCGTGACCTCGTCCAGTAATCCATTGAGGGCGCGGGCGATCGGGTCCGGTATATCGCCGCAAACGGCGTAGGGCTGGAACGCGGGTTCGGTCTGCGCCGGGTCGCTGCGGCGGCCCACCGGGCGCGCCGGGATACCGACCATCGTTGCACCATCCGGCACCTCTGACAGGACGACGGCTTGGGCGCCGATACGCGCCCCGTCACCTACCCGGAATGGTCCCAGGACTTGTGCACCCGAACTGACGATGACGCCGTTGCCGATCGTGGGATGCCGCTTCGCACCTCGCGTCAACGAAGTACCGCCGAGCGTCACGCCTTGGTAGAGCGTGACATCGTCACCGACCTCGGCGGTTTCGCCGATCACCACCCCCATGCCATGGTCGATGAATACCCGCCTCCCGATGCGCGCCCCAGGGTGAATTTCAATGCCGGTGAGCACACGGCCGAGATGCGAAACGAACCTGCCGGCAAGCAGCCAACCGCGTTGCCATAGCCAATGCGCGAAGCGATGATAGAGGAGCGCGTGAAACCCGGGGTAGCACAGCACGACTTCCAGCCGCGACCGGGCGGCGGGATCACGGGCAAGGGTTGCGTCTATTTGTTCCTGCAGGTTTTTCAAAAGCATCGCAATCCCTATGTATGTTAGGCTTAGCACTGCTGGCGCGGGACCGCGCCGCCTCGCGGAGGCGGCCTGAGCGAACATATAATTGTCCGACGAAAGTGATCAAGAATTACGGACACATGGAGACACCCCCGGCGCGACGATCTCCGACCGCCGTAGTGGGATTTAACCTGGATCGACAATGCCCGACGTGATCATCAACGGCCCGGATGGCCGAATCGAGGCGCGCTACCACCACGCCCGTGTCGCGGCCGCGCCGATGGCGCTGGTGCTGCATCCCCATCCGCAACATGGCGGCACGATGCACAACAAGGTGGTGTACGCCTTATACCAGTGTTTTGTGCGTCGCGGCTTCTCGACTTTGCGGTTCAATTTCCGTGGCGTCGGGCGTAGCCAGGGCAGCTTCGACCGAGGCGAGGGCGAGCTTTCCGACGCTGCCGCGGCGCTCGATTGGATGCAGACCTATAATCCGAATGCGGGGTCGTGCTGGGTCGCCGGTTTCTCGTTCGGCGCCTGGATAGGCATGCAATTGCTGATGCGGAGGCCGGAAATCGAGAGCTTCATCTCGGTTGCGCCGCCCGCCAATTTGTACGACTTCACGTTTCTTGCGCCGTGCCCGTCATCGGGTCTGATATTGCAGGGTGATCAGGATTCGGTGGTGCCGGTCGAAGCTGTGCAGAAGCTCGTAACCAAGCTGTCGCACCAGCGCGACATCAAAATCGACTTCCGCAAGATCCCCGGCGCCGACCATCATTTCGCCGATCGAGTCGACGCCCTCGTTACTCATGTAGACGGCTATATCGGCAATCACGCCGGGGCCACCAGCAAACCACGGACCTCGTCCCAAGGCCGCGGCACCCGCTGAGCAACGTTCCTCAAGCAGGCCGAACGGGCTCTCAATCGGCAAAAGGGTCACGCACCAGGACGGTATCTTCGCGTTCGGGGCTGGTCGACAGAAGCGCGACAGGAGCGCCGATCAGCTCCTCGAGCCGGACGATGTATTTGATCGCGGTGGCCGGCAAATCTGCCCAGGAGCGCGCGCCGCGGGTGCTTTCGCGCCAGCCCTCGGCCGTCTCGTAGACGGGCTCCAGAGCAGCCTGGGCCGTCATGCCGGCCGGCACGTAATCATAGGTCTCGCCGCCGCAGCGGTAGGCGGTGCAGAACTTGATCTCGTCAAAGCCGTCGAGCACGTCGAGCTTGGTCAGCGCGATGCCGTTGATGCCGCCGGTCTTGACCGCCTGCCGCACCGCGACCGCGTCGAACCAGCCGCACCGCCGCTTGCGCCCGGTGACGACACCGAACTCGCGGCCCCGCTCGCCGAGCTTCTCGCCGATTGCGTCCTTGAGCTCGGTCGGAAACGGCCCGCTGCCGACCCGAGTTGTATACGCCTTGGTAATGCCGAGTACGTAGCCGACCGCACCCGGAGCGAAGCCCGATCCGGCGGCGGCCTGCCCCGCCACGGTGTTTGACGACGTGACGAACGGATAGGTGCCGTGGTCGACATCGAGCATGGCACCCTGCGCGCCTTCGAACAGGATGCGCCTGCCTTGGCCTCGCGCCTCGTCGAGGAGGCGCCATACCCTGTCGGCATAGGGCAGAAGACGCGGCGCGATTTCGCGCAGCGCGCCGAGCAGCCCGCCGCGATCGATTTCCGGCTTGTCGAGCCCGCGTAAGAGCGCGTTGTGATGGAGCAGCAGCTGGTCAACGCGCTCTTCGAGCGCCTGCGGATCGGCGAGGTCGCACACCCGGATTGCGCGGCGGCCGACCTTGTCCTCGTAGGCCGGACCGATGCCGCGGCCGGTCGTGCCGATTCGGCTGTCGCTGAGCCGCTCCTCGCGGGCGCGGTCGAGCGCGCCGTGCGAGGGCAGGATCAGCGCCGCATTGTCGGCGAGCCTCAGGTTGCGCGGCGAGATGTCGAGCCCCTTCTCGCGCATCGTCTCGATCTCGGCGACGAGCGCCCAGGGATCGACGACGACGCCGTTGCCGATGATCGACAGCTTGCCCGGCCGGACGACCCCCGAGGGGAGCAGGCTCAGCTTGTATTCGGTATTCCCGACGACGAAGGGTGTGGCCGGCATTGTGCGCCGCCCTGGAAGCGGACCACGACATCGGCCCGCTCCGACAGCCAATCGACGATCTTGCCCTTGCCTTCGTCGCCCCATTGGGCACCGACCACGACGACATTACCCATTTCGCCCCTCCTCTACCCGACCACCACCGGCGCGCCCCGTTCGAGAACATAGCCGCAGCCGAGGCGGCGCGCCTCGGCGCGCCAATCGTCGGCCGCGTCGAGGGCGGCGACGGTGATCCAGCCGCTCTTGCGCAGCTCGCGACTGAGGATACGATCGGCGCCGAACGGCAGCAGCAAGCGCCGAGGCGGGGCGGCGGGAGGCAATGTTCGCAGGATCGTGTCGGTGTACAGCGTGAACCCGGTCGCTGGTTCGGGTTCGGCCGGATCGCCGGCCTGATAACGGCCGCCGCGGCCGAGTTCGCCGACCGGACGCGGGGTGGCCGCGAAAAGCGTAAAGCTGATCCCGGTATGGTACTCGAAGCCACGGTTCTCGACCGGGTCGACCGTCACCTTGAGCTCTGGGGCCGCCGCCGAGAGGCGATCAAGCACGGTGCCCAGCCGGACCCGTTCGGCGCGGGCTCGCGCCGGCAGCTCGAGGCCATCGAGGACCGCCAAGGTGATAGCGGCTGGTCCGGCCGCCGCCAGCAAACTCCCAAAGAGTCCACCGGCCTCTCCCGCCACCGCCGCGACCGCTGCCGCATCCTTGTGGTCGAGCGCGGCGCGCAACGCCGTCGCGCGCTCGCCGGCGATGCCATAGGCCTCGGCGACCGCCGGCACCAGTGTCGGCAGCGTGATGTCGACCGACAAATCCGGCACGCCGATCGCGGCCAGCGCCTCGCCGGCAACCGCTATCGCCTCGACATCGGCGGCCGGTCCCGCCGCCCCGATCAATTCGGCGCCGACTTGGCCGATTTGGCGCTCGGGCCGGATCTCGGAGCCGGTGACCAGCAGAACCTGCCCGGCATAGCTGAGGCGCAAAGGCCGCGGCGCGTCGCCGAGCCGGGTCGCGGCGATCCGCGCGATCTGCGGCGTCATGTCGGCGCGCACGCCGATCATCCGGTGCGAAGCCGGGTCCATCATGCGAAAGGTGGCGGCCGCCATCGCCGCCCCGGCGCCGGAGAACAGCGTGTCTTCGAATTCGACGAGCGGCGGCTTGACCCGTTCGTAGCCATGCGCGGCCAATGTCGTCATCAACTGCGCCACGACTTGCGCTTCGATCTCTGCCTCGGGCGGCAGAAGATCGTGCATGCCGGTCGGCAGCAGAGCCGGGTGCGGAGCGTCGGTCATGGCGTCGCCAAGTGTACTTCAGAACCGAAGCGACTTGACCTGGATCACGTTGGGTAAGGCGCGGACAGTGTCGAGAATGGCCGGGGTCAGCGGCTGATCGACCTCGACCAACGCGATCGCGTCCTGGCCCGGAGCGGCCCGGCCGAGATGGAAGGTGGCGATATTTACTGCGGCCTCACCCAGCGCCTTACCCAGCGCGCCGATGAAGCCGGGCTTGTCGTAATTTCGCACAAACAGCATGTGGCCGCCGAGCTCGGCTTCGAGCGGGATACTCTCGACCGAGAGGATACGGGGCTTGTCGCCGGCGAACAGCGTGCCGGCTATCTCCCGAGTGCGGCGTTCGGTCGTGACGATGACCCGCATCAGGGTCTGATAATCGACCGGCTCGGCACGGCGCGTCTCGCTGACGCGGATATCGCGCTCGCGGCAGATCTCTGGTGCATTGACCATATTGACCGCGGCGAGCTGCGGCGACAGCAATCCGGTCAGCGCGATCGCGGTCAATGGCTTGACGTTGAGCTCGGCGACCGACCCCTCGTATTCGACGGTGACCGCGGTGATGCCGGTCTCGGTCAGCTGTCCGGCAAAGCTGCCGAGCTGCTGGGCGAGCTTCATGTAAGGATTGAGCCGCTTCGCCTCTTCGGCGGTCAAGGAAGGGACATTGACTGCATTCGATACGGCGCCAGTCAGCAGGAAATCCGCCATCTGCTCGGCGATCTGCAGCGCCACGTTCTCCTGCGCCTCGGTTGTCGCGGCGCCGAGATGCGGCGTCGCGACGACATTGTCGCGCCCGAACAGCGGGTTTTCACGCGCCGGCTCATCGACAAAGACATCGATCGCCGCGCCGGCAACATGACCGCTGTCGAGCGCCGCGGCGAGATCATGTTCGACGACGAGGCCGCCGCGGGCGCAGTTCACGAGGCGCACACCGCGCTTCATCTTGGCAATCGCGCCGGCGTCGATCAGGTTTTTGGTGGCCTCGGTCAGCGGGGTATGGAGAGTGATGAAGTCGGCGCGGGTAAAGAGCGCATCCAGCGACACTTTTTCGATGCCGAGATCGACGGCCCGCTCGGGCGACAGAAAAGGATCGTAGGCAATCACCTTCATGCGCAGACCCAAGGCCCGCTCGGCAACGATCGAGCCGACATTGCCGCAGCCGATGACGCCGAGTGTCTTGCCGGTGAGTTCAACCCCCATGAAACGCGACTTCTCCCATTTGCCTGCCTGCGTCGAGCGGTCGGCCGCCGGAATCTCGCGGCACAGCGCGAACAGCATGGCAATGGTGTGCTCGGCGGCAGTTATCGAGTTGCCGTAGGGGGTGTTCATCACGACAATGCCACGCTGGGTCGCTGCCGCAACGTCGATGTTGTCGACGCCGATGCCGGCCCGGCCGATGACCTTGAGCTGCGGCGCGCGCGCTATGAGACCCGCCGTCACCTTCGTCGCCGACCGCACGGCGAGCCCATCATAACCGCCGATACGCCCCTTGAGCTCGTCCTGGCCGAGGCCGGGAGCTAAATCGACCTCTATGCCGCGCGCGGCAAAGGTCTCCGTCGCGCGCGGGCTCAAAGCATCCGAAATCAACACCTTCGGCATTCAAACAGTCCGATCTGTGAGGAGGCTCACCAGGGGAGACATGGAGAGCACGGAGATACAGAGCGTATCTTTGAGGGACGATCGCCCACGTCGCCCTGTCATTTCTCCGTGTAAGACGTGCCCCCGTGGTAAAATTCAAGCGGCCTTTGCGGTACGGCGCTGTTCCTCCCAGGCCCAGTCGAGCCACGGGAGGAGCGCCTCGATGTCGGCCGTCTCGACGGTGGGTCCGCTCCAGATGCGCAGCCCTGGGGGCGAGGCGCGGTGGCTGGCGATATCGTAGGCGGCGTCTTCCTGCTCGAGCTGCCGGGTCATCGCCCGCACGGTCTGAAAGCGCCCCTCGGGCGAGAGCCGGGTGAACCACGGCTCGGTTATCTTGAACTGCGGCGAGGTGCAGGAGATCGTGGCCGGGTCCTCGGCCAGAGGATCGGCCCAGCGGCACCTCTCGACCCAGGCAAGGAGCGCCGCCAGATTGCGTTCGGACCTGGCGATCAGCCCGTCGAGCCCGCCGACCGCCTCGGCCCATTTCAGTGAATCGAGCGCGTCCTCGACGCACAGCATCGACGGCGTGTTGATCGTCTCGCCACGAAACACCCCCTTGATCAGCTTGCCTTTGGAGGTCAGCCGGAAGAGTTTTGGCACCGGCCAGGGCGGGGTGTAGCTTTCGAGCCGCTCGACGGCGCGCGGCGACAGCGCCAGCATGCCGTGCGCCCCCTCACCCCCCAGCGATTTCTGCCACGACCAGGTGGCGACATCGAGCTTGTCCCACGGCAGCCGCATCGCAAAAACGGCCGAGGTCGCATCGCAGATCGCGAGGCCCCGCCGGTCAGCCGCTATCCAGTCCCCGTTCGGCACCCGCACCCCCGAGGTCGTGCCGTTCCACGGGAACACCACGTCGCGGGCGGGATCGACCCGGGAGAGATCGGGAAGCTGGCCGTAAGGCACATGCATCACCCGAACGTCTTCGAGCTTGAGTTGCGCGACGTCGGTAACCCAGCCCTCGCCAAAATTCTCCCAGGCGAGCATGTCGACGCCGCGCGGGCCGAGCAACGACCACATCGCGATCTCGATCGCTCCGGTATCGGAACCGGCGACAATACCGACGCGCCAATCGGCGGGGATGCCGAGAATCGCGCGCGAGCGGTCGACCACTTCGACGAGGCGCGCGAGACCAACCCCCGAGCGGTGCGAACGTCCGACCAACGCCGCGTCGAGCAGCGCCGGCGACCATCCCGGCCGCTTCGCGCAAGGGCCGGAAGAAAAGCACGGATTGGCCGGGCGCCGCGTCGGCTTCATCAAGCTGTTCCTCGCAAAGAACCGACACGGCCTTGAGGCCGCATCGCGCGGCGATACTTATGGGCGAGCCTGGGCGGCGTCAATGCGGCCTCAGCGGCAATTCCCAATACTGTCCGACCAAATCACGGCCAAAGCTGTGATGCGGCTCCTCACGCACCAGATGAAAACCGTTCGCCTCGTATATCCGGCGCGCCGAGACCAGCACGTCGTTTGTCCACAATGTGAGCTTGCGATAGCCCGCTCGGCGCGCGAAGCCGATACACTCCCCGACGAGCCGGCGTCCAATGCCGAGCCCGCGAGCCTTCGGCTCGACGAACAGCAGTCGCAGTTTGGCGATTTCGTCGCTGTCCCGGACGAGTAGCACCGAACCGACAATTTCGCCGTCACGCTCGGCGACCCAGCAGCGCTCCCGCCCGGCATCGAAATTTTCGATAAAACCTGCGGCGATCCGCGCGACCAACGCCTCGAAAGTCATATCGAGGCCATATTCCTCGGCGTAGAGCACGCCGTGGCGGTGGATGATCCAGCCGATGTCGCCCGGCTGGTGCGGGCGGAGGATATACGAGAGCTCGGCCTCTTCGCCTCGTACGCCGAGCAGGCGCTCCACCCGCTCCAGCGCCGCAACCAACTGTCTTTGGTGCAAAGCCGGCAGCACTCCCAAGAGCGCGGCGATCTCGTCGCGCGACCGCGCGTCTATCGTCGCGAACATCTCGCGGCCGCGGTCCGTCAGAGTCAGGATGATCTGTCGGCCATCGCTCTTCGACGCGTGCTTGGTGACGACCCCCTTGGCCGCGAAGCTCTTCAACATCCGGCTGAGGTAACCCGAATCCAAACCGAGCTCCTGCGCCAGCTCGGACGCCGTCGTCTGCTCGCGCTGCGCGAGCTCGTAAAGGACCCGGCCTTCGGTCAGCGACAGCGGACTGCCGAGGAGGCCTTCTTTTAGGACGCCGATCTTGCGGGTGTAGAACCGGTTGAACCGCCTGATGGCCCGGACCCGCTCTTCCAGCTCCGAGTTCGCCAGCTCGTCGCGCATAATCATGCCTGCCGTCATCAGGCGAATTCCTGACTCTGTCAAGCGTTTTTATGGATAAACGCTGTTAATACCGAGAAAGACAGCCAGCGGTTTGGCCTCAGCCGCGGAAACGCTGGCTTTTCGACAGCAGAGACAAAAAATAACAGCGAGCAACTACGGCGAATAACAGCCAGGAACAGCCAGCAGCAGTAGGAAATCCCGCTATTGCGCGCTGCAACGGCTGTGGTGCCATCCCGGCCGGCGACAGTAACATCTACTCTGCGATTAGGGCAATTTTCGGGTCGACGATCCCGGGCTGCGGGCCGAGCCTAAAAGGAGGAGATGAGCGGCATGGCGTCATCCCGACCGAACATCCTTTTCATTCTTGCCGACGACCTCGGCTATGCCGACGTGTCCTGCTACGGCCGCCGCGATTTCACGACGCCCAATATCGACCGTATCGCCGCCGAGGGAGTGCGCTTCACGCAGGCCTATGCCAATTCCGCGGTCTGCACCGCCTCTCGCGTCGCCCTGATTACCGGGCGGTACCAATACCGGCTGGCGGTCGGCCTCGAAGAGCCGCTGAGCACGCGTGTGCCGCGCAAGATTGGTTTACCTGCGGACCATCCAACCTTGCCCTCGCTCCTGAAGAAGGCCGGGTACCGATCCGCGCTGATCGGCAAATGGCATCTGGGGCGGCTGCCCGATTTCGGTCCGCTGCAGAGCGGTTACGACTACTTCTACGGTTTCCGCAGCGGCGCGATCGATTACTTCACGCACAAATCCGGTCCGGCCACGACCGACACCGATGATTTGAGGGAGGACGACCTCAAGATCCATCAAACGGGTTACTTGACCGACCTGCTGGGGGCCCGCGCCGTAGATCTGGTCGAAACCTATGCCGGGACCGGGCAGCCCTTCCTGATCAGCCTGCATTTCAGCGCGCCGCACTGGCCCTGGGAGGCGCCGGGCGATGAAACCGAGTCGCGGCGTCTAGGAAACTTATTCCATAACGACGGCGGCACGCAGCGCACCTATCAGCGGATGATCCAGCAGATGGCCCTGCAGATCGGGCGCGTGCTGCAAGCCCTCGACGCGACGGGCGCCGGGCAGAACACGATCGTCGTCTTCACCAGCGACAATGGCGGCGAGCGTTATTCCGACACCTGGCCGTTCACCGGGCGAAAAACGGAATTGCTGGAGGGCGGTTTGCGCATCCCGGCGGTGATCCGCTGGCGGGGCAGAATTCCGTGCGGAACCGTCTGCGAACAGGTGACGATCGGCATGGATTGGTTTCCCACCTTGCTCGCTGCGGCCGGCATCGCTCCAGACCCGGACTTTCCATCAGACGGGGTCAATCTGCTGCCGGCGTTAACGGAAGCGGCGGCGCCGGTTCCGCGCAAACTCTTCTGGCGCTACAAATACAACGACCAGCAGGCGGCCCGCATCGGCGATTGGAAATATCTGAACATCCGCGACAACACCTTCTTGTTCGATGTGGTGCAGGACCCGATGGAGCGAGCCAATCTGAAGGAGCGCTACCGGGACGTGTACGACGGGCTGGTCGCGGAATGGAACAAGTGGAACGCGACGATGCTGCCGCTCGATCCGCAAAGCTTCACGCTCGGCTTCACCGGAGCCGAGCTCGCCGACCATTTCGGGGTCCAACCAAGCGCCGGTCGCACGAACCGCTGAGCCGCCTCCGGAGCCGTATACCCGCGGTGGTGTCGAGCGGGTTGACCCCCAAATCCAGCGCCTGGCTGACCAGGGCGACCGCTTCCGCTTCGCGCTTGCCGGTGCCGAGGCCGAGCCGGCTGAACCCGGCGCAAGCCGAGCCCGGACCCTGAACCCTTGTATGGCCGAGCGTGAGGTATTCCATTCGATTGATCCTCTTGGCTCGAGTGACGTTGGTAGCAAAGAACGCGGAATTGGGACAGAGTGCCGCCAACTGGCGACACGATCCGGAGGGACCCCGCATGATCACCAAATTTACGACGGTATATGCCGGCCACGTCGATCTCCCCGACCGCGGGCAAGACACCACCCCTGCCAACGAGCGGCGCTACTCGAACGAGCATCTGGCGAGCGTCTTCGAGAAAACCGAGGCAATTGCGAAGAAGATGGACGCGCTCGGCTACGACACCTTGTGGCTCGCCGAGCACCATTTCCAGCACGAAGGCTACGAGTGCATCCCCAACGATCTTATGCTGGCGGTGCACCTCGCGCATGTGACCAACCAAATCAAGATCGGCTGCGCCTTCAACATCGCGCCGATGTGGCACCCGCTGCGTCTTGCCGAGGATTTCGCGACCGCCGACATCCTGACCGGCGGCCGGACGATCTTCGGGGTGGGCCGCGGGTATCACACCCGCGAAGTCGAGACGTTCGGTGCGCCCATGCTCGATCAGAACGCCAATCGCGAGCTGTTCGAAGAGCAGGTCGAGATCATCTTCAAGGCGTTCAACGAGGAATCATTTTCGCACAAGGGCAAGTACTACACCTTGCCGCCCGAGGTTCCGTACCGCGGCTATACGCTGAAGGAACTGACCCTCGTTCCTCGCCCGATCCACCGGCCGGTCGAGTGCTGGCAGCCGATCGTCAGCGCCAACCCGCGCGGGCTCGACTTTATGGTCAAGCATGGCATCAAGGGCGCGGTCGGCGGCGGCGCGGCAACGATGCAGGCGGGCCCGATCACCGGCTACCAAGAAGCGGCGGCGAGAGTCGGCAGGCACCTGAAGCTCGGCGAAAACCTGCAGCTCGGCCTGCACGTTCATCTCGCGAAGACCCGCGAACAGGCAATCCGCGAGATCACGCCGATCTACGAGGAGCACGTCAAGATGTTCGCACCGCTGGGCTTTGTCCCAGGACTAACCCCCGAGCAAGTATCTGGGGTGGCGCGGCGCGGCGGCTGGGCTGCGGCCGGAGTGCCGACAGTCGAGCACTACATGGATTTGGGTTCCTGGTTCGCCGGCACCCCGGCCGAGCTCGTCGAGATGTTGAAGGGCTTCGAAGAGCGTTATGCCGGGATGGAGCACATCAGCCTGTCGAGCCCGATCGGCACGCCCAAGACGACAATGCTCGAACAGTTCCAATGGATAGCCGAGGAGGTGATGCCCGCCTTCAAACCCGCTCGGCGTTGAGATCTTGCGGCGAGCTTGGCGTTGGCACGGCAAAGTGCTTTTCGTCTGCGTGCCCTTCGTGCTAGCGCACGCCCATATATGAGGGCGCAACCGAGCGCGAAGCGGAGGACGAGGCGATGCAGACTCAGAACCGGTTTTTCGATGACCTCGCTCGGGTCGCCGCGGGTGCGATGGGGACGCTTTCGGGTGTCAAGAGCGAGGTCGAGACGCGCATCCGGGAGCAGCTCGAAAGAGTGCTCGCCGGAATGGATCTTGTCAGCCGCGACGAGTTCGAGGCGGTCAAGGCGATGGCGGCGAAGGCGCGCTCCGAGCAGGAAGATCTGCAGAAGCGGCTGGCCGGACTCGAATCGCAGCTTGCGGCGCTCGCCGCACGGGAGACCGGTTCGGACCCAACCGCCCACGAAACCACCGCCGATATCTCCTGATTACGGATACAGCTAAAAGGCAGCGAAATGTTGGCTTGCGTCATCGTTTGTACATCGGCAGCTTGATTGCGTGACGCTCCCGTCGAGCCGCCCGAGGAGGGCTTGATGACATCCGTGTCAATCGTCGAATCGACCCCGTTTTCAGGCAACCCCATCGACCTTGTCGAGGAGATCGTCATCGCCAACGACTGGGCGCATGATCGCGCCAGCGAGGAGGAGCTCGTCGTCGAGATTTCCGGCCACTGGTGCGATTACCGGATGTATTTTGTCTGGCAGGAGGAGCTCTGCGCTCTGCACTTCTCATGCGGCTTCGACATGAAGGTGCCGAAAGGCCGCCGCAGCGCCGTATACGAACTTCTCGCCCTCGCCAACGAAAAGCTTTGGCTTGGGCATTTTGACCTCTCCGCCGAGGAAAATTCCCCGGCCTTCCGCCATGCCGTCCTGTTGCGTGGGATTTCAGCGGCGAGTGCGGAACAAGTCGAGGATCTCGTCGACATCGCCTTGTCGGAATGCGAGCGGTTCCATCCTGCGTTTCAGTTCGTCGTCTGGGGCGGCAAGTCACCCTCGCAAGCTATTGCCTCTGCGATGATCGACCCGGTTGGAGAGGCGTGAACCAAAGGCGCCTCGGTATGGAGAATGGTGGGGACCCGGCACGCTGTCTCGTCCTCGTTGGCTGCGGAAAAATGGGGACCGCGATGCTGCGCGGCTGGATTGCGGCCGGAGTGGCGTCGAGCTGTGCCGTGGTCGAGCCGACCGGGCTACCGGCCGGGTTTGGATCGGCGGCCGAAATCCACTGGTATTCGTCGCCGCGGGAGCTGCCGACAGAGCTGCGGCCGGATGCCGTGGTGTTTGCAGTCAAGCCGCAAATCGCCGATGAAGTGGTGGCGAACTATAGGTCCCGGGTTGGCCCGGAGACCTTGTTTGTGTCGATCGTCGCCGGCAAGACCCTCGCTGGCCTCGCCCGCCAGCTCGGCCGCGCCGCGATCGTCCGGACGATGCCCAACACGCCAGCAGCGATCGGCCGCGGCATGACGGTCGCTTGCGCCAACCCTCTCGTGACGGTCGGTCAGCGGCAGCTTTGCGATCGGCTTCTCGCCGCCATCGGCGAGAGCGCCTGGGTCGAGGACGAAGCGCTGATCGACGCGGTCACGGCGGTCTCCGGCAGCGGCCCGGCCTATGTGTTCTTGCTGATCGAAGCACTCGCGCGAGCGGGCCAGGCCGAGGGGTTGCCGTCTGATTTGGCGTTGCAGCTGGCCCGCGCAACCGTCGCAGGATCGGGCGAACTGGCGCGCATCTCCAAAGAAAGCCCCGCACAGCTCCGGGAGAACGTTACGAGCCCCGGGGGCACGACCCGCGCCGCGCTCGACGTGCTCATGGCTCCCGGCGGTCTCGAACCGCTGATCGGGCGCGCGGTCGCGGCGGCGGCGGCCCGGTCTCGCGAGCTCGCGAGCTGACATGGCAAGAACGGGCAGGACGAGCGGGCGTGGCCGCAACTCCGGCGCTGCGCGGAACGAGGCCGACCGGATCATCGATGCAACCCTCGCCCTGATATCGACCGAGGGGTGGAGGAGATTGTCGCTCAGCGCGATCGCCGCCGCGGCCGAGCTTCCGATCCTTCAGGTGTATCGGATCTTTCATTCGAAACAGGCGATCCTCTGCGGACTCTATAGCCGGATTGACCAGATCGTACTGACGGATCCGCCGGCAGCCGAGCCGGACGAGCGGGCGAGGGACCGGGTGTTCGATTTGATGATGCGGCGATTCGACGCACTTCGACCGTGCAAGCCGGCACTCGACGTGTTGCGCCGCGAATTGCCGGGCGATCCCGTCACCGCGCTGTGCGCCGGCGCCTCATTGCTGCGCTCGATACGGTGGATGCTCGAAGCAGCCGAAATCCCAACCAGCGGAGTGCGGGGCGCGATCGCGGTCAAGCTGGCCGCTACAGCTTACCTTTCGGCCATGCGCGTTTGGCAGCGCGATGATTCGCAAGATCTTGCGCGAACGATGGCGGCGCTCGATGCGCGACTGCGCAGGATCGAAGGATGGTTCGGACCGGTTCCCCGCCGACGCTCCGGCGGGGAACCGGTTCCCGTCTGAATTGCTGCAGCGCAAAAAAGGCCTTGACGCAGCCCGAGCAAGGGCCGATATAGTTTTCGTTGTGCATTGCACAATAACCGCAGCTCCCCCAGACCGGAACCCTATCATGTCTGAAGCACGCCCCACCTTTTTCGATTTCGATGTCACCAAGATGATGGCTGATTTTCGCTTCCGTCCATTCGACCTCGAGGCGGTGATGGCATACCAGCGCCGCAACATCGAGGCGCTTAGCCAGGCCAATCAGCTTGCGGTCGAAGGCATGCAGGCCGTCGCCAAGCGCCAGATCGAAATTACCCGTCAGGCGATCGAGGACGTCTCGGCCCTGTTGCGCGATCTCGCCCAGCCGGCTTCGGCTGAAGACCGGATCGCAAAAAACACCGAGTACGCCAAACAGATGCTCGAAAAGAGCGTCAATAACGGCCGCGAGATCACCATGTTGGCGACCAAGGCCGGCACCGAGGCAGCCGACGTGCTGCGCAAGCGCGCGACCGAAGGGCTCGACGAGTTTCGCGACCTGGCAAAGCAACAGGCGACACGGTAAGTTCCCGGCTGCCGTATTCTGAGGCCGTGCTGCGGCTGTAGCACGGCCTTCATTTCGTTCGCGCCGAAAACGGACGAGCATCCAAAATCAGCTGATGATCTGCTGGGGAAACGGCGGTAATCCCTGCTGCGGGCGGCGGTGGAAGGCTGACGCCGGAAGAGCGAAGAGGGATCGGGATATCCGGCAAGCTTGAGGCTGCTGCACCGCCGCAAAAACGCGGCTGGCGCGCCAACGCTGTGCTCACCTTGTTGAGCCTCGGTTTGTCCCTGCTCTTGGCGGAGGCGCTGCTGCGTTGGATCGGCTACGATCACCCGCAATTTTACCGGCTCGATCCGCTCCTCGGCTGGCGGCCCCGCCCCGGCGTATCGGGCTGGTGTTCGGGCGAAGTCGATAACTACATCGCGATCAATCGGGAAGGGTATCGCGATATCGATCATCCGCTCGCCAAGCCACCCGGAACCTATCGCATCCTGCTGCTCGGCGATTCGATGAGCGAAGGCGTCGAGGTCGCGCTACAAGATCTATATTGGAAGCGGCTGGAATCGCTATTGCCGCAATGCGCCGCCTTCAGCAATCGGCGGATCGAGGTGGTCAGCCTCGCTGTAAACGGCTATGGCACGGCGTAAGAATATCTGACCCTGCGAGAGCACGGCTTGAAATACCGGCCAGACCTGGTGCTGCTCGCGTTTTTTACCGGTAACGATTTCACCGACAACGTCGAGACCCTGGGTCACCATCGTGACCGCCCGTATTTCATGCTCCGGGAGGGTCGGCTGGTACTCGAGCAGACCGCCGGCATGTCCGGGGACTCGCCTCCCGCCAAAGCTTCGACGATTTAAAACAGCGGCTTGTGAACCCGATCCGCATCATCCAGCTGTTCCGCCAGGCGCAAACGCGGCTGCGAGCGCTGTTACGTTACCGTCGCGCCGATCCGAACCGCATCGATCAGCCCGGGCTGGACAGCCGGGTGTTCTTGCCGCCTTCGGCCCAGGATTGGCAGGAAGCCTGGACCGTGACCGAAGCGTTGATCAATGCGATTGCCGAGCGTGCGCGCGGCGAAGGTTCCGCGTTTGCGATGACGACGCTGACCAATCCGCTCCAGGTCCTCCCGGATAGCGACGCTCGCGAGCGCTTCGCCAAAGAACGGGGGGTGCCGGATCTCATGTACCCCGACAGGCGTCTGGCGGAATTCTCAGCAGCCAACGGTTTCCCTGACGCCGTGCTGGCGCCGATCCTTGGTGCCTACGCCGCGGCGCACGATGCCGCATTGCATGGTTTCGACCCACGCCGGCCGGTCGGGCATTGGAACGCGCTAGGGCATCGTGTTGCGGCGGAAGAGCTGAGCCGCACACTTTGTGATTTAATGTCCGCCGGCCGGCTCGAGACCGATCGGGGCCGCGGTGGTGACGAACACCACCAGCATGACAGCCGGCGTGACCAGCCGGTGCAGCAGGGCAGAGAATCGTCCCCAGAGCCGGTTGAAAGGGGCCAAGATCCGCGGGGACACCAGGGCCAGCCCGAGTAGCGCCGCGGCTCCCGCCAACCAGACCCAACCCCTACTCTCGCCCGACCACAGTTTTGCGACGGCAACCGCAACGGCGAGACGATACCAGCAAAACCCATCCAGTTGGCAACTCGATCTCACCCATGTTTCACCGCGGCAGATGGACCCGTGCGCGCAAGCCACCCTGGGGAGCGGTCTCCAGCCTGATGTCGCCGCCGTGACTGCGCGCCACGTCGCGGGCGATGGTCAGGCCAAGGCCGACGCCGCCGGTCAGCGGGTTTCGCGATGCATCGAGTCGGACGAAGGGCCGGAACACGCGGGCTCGGTTGGCCGGCGGAATGCCTGGTCCGTCATCATCCACCAGGATATCGATTCCGTCCGCCGCGACGATCCCGGTCAACCACACATGGCTTGCGTGACGGCGTGCATTGCCGATCAAGTTGCCGAGGCAACGGCGCAGCGCATTCGGCCGGACCGGCATCACAAATTCGGGCGGCGGGGTAACCGTCAGCGGGGTTCCTTCGCGCCGCAAATCAGCAGCGAGGTCCTCGATCAGGAGTGAGATGTCGGTTTCCACAGATGCCTCAGTCCCCTCGCCGCGCACAAAATCGAGATAGCCGTGCACCATGTGCTCCATCTCGGCGACGTCCGATTTCAGCTCCGCCACCGTTGGATCGTTGCCGAGCAGCTCCAGGGCGAGCTTCATCCGCGTCAAGGGTGTGCGCAGATCGTGCGACACGCCGGCGAGCATTTGGGTGCGTTGCCGAACCTGGCGCTGCAAACGATCGCGCATCGTCATAAAGGCGATCGCGGCGCGCCGGATCTCGACAGCCCCTTCGACCTTGAAGGACGGAACGGTGAGCCCCTTACCGAAATTGTCGGCGGCTTCCGCCAAGCGGCGCAGCGATTTCACCTGGTTGCGCAGAAAAACGGTGGCCACGGCCAGCAGGACAAGTGAGGAGCCCAACATCCACATCATGAAAATGTAGGTTGTCGAGCTGTACAGCCGATTGCGCGGCACACCGACCGACAGCACGCCATCAGAAAGCTGAACCTTGATCTCGGCACTCCCATCATCCAGCAGGTCGATGCGAAAGGGGTAGTTTAAGCGGCCCTGTATTGCTTGACTGAGCTGGTCCTCAACCAGCCTGCCGGTCGGGGGCGATATCGCGGGGAGCGTCTTAGTGCGGCCGATCGTGACATCGAGGTCGGTTTGCGCCTTCGCGCGTTCCAGCAGTTGGACGGTTTCGGCCGGCAAATCGGCGAGTTTCAGCGCATCGACCAACAGACCGATATCGCCGGCTACCGCCGCCGAGAGCCGCCAGGAAACAGCGGCCCAGTGCCGATCGTAAAACACCCAGGTTGCGATCGCTTGCAGCAGGATGAGCGGCATCACGACAATCAACAGTGAGCGCCCGAACATGGTGCGCGGCAGCACCCGCTTGATCCACGGATCCCGCCGTATCTCGAACTCGTCTTCCGGCTCCGACCCGGAAAGGTCAACGTCGATGTCGTGCGCCGCCACTGTTGAACCCGCTGAGCGTCAATCCGGTTTGAGAATATAGCCGGTACCGCGAACGGTCTGCAGATAGCGCGGGAATCGCTGATCGCGCTCGATCTTGCGGCGCAGCCGGGTCATCTGCACATCGACATTTCGAACATTGCCGCTCAGCGATATCGACAATTCCTCGCGCGACACGGCCTGCCCTGCCTTCTGGGCCAGCATTGAGAGCAGCCCCGCCTCGGCGGCGGTCAAATGCACCACATCGCCGCCGCGGTACAGCTCGCCGCGCACGATGTCGAACCGGCAGCCGCCCAAGCGGATGTCTTTGGATATGACATCGGTTGCCGGCCGGCGCAGAAGGAGGTTGCGGATGCGCAGGACCAGCTCGCGAGGCTCGAAGGGTTTGGAGAGGTAATCGTCAGCCCCTTGTTCGAGCCCGTTCACCCGGTCCTCGGGCTCGGCCATCGCGGTCAGCAACAGGACCGGGATGCGCCCTTCGGCACGCAGCGCGCGGGTCAGCTCCAACCCGCTCTCGCCCGGCATCATGACGTCGAGCACGACGAGATCAAAGGCGAAGCTAGCGAGATTAGAGCGCGCCTCGTTCGCATCGCCGGCGGCGGTCACCCGAAAGCCACTGTCCGAGAGATATCGCCGCAACAGTTCCCGCAGGCGTGCATCGTCATCGACGACAAGAAGATGGGGCTCGGAGAAATCGGGGTCGGGCAGGCTCGTCACGTGAAGAAATATACGACGCATGTCACCTCAATGCTTGTTCGGCGGCGGGGGAGCAAAGCGGCGCCGGTCATCTTCTGCAGCGATGATCTGCAGCATGATCTCCCGGAAACCCTCCACAGCCCGCGGTCCCGCTTGCCGGTAGGCGTTGGCGATCCTTGCCCGCTGCGGCTTCGACAGCTTTCGTTCGAGATCGCGGCCCTTTCGCGTCAGTTCGAGGCGACGTTGCCGGCGATCCTGCGGGCCGGGTTGCTGCAGGATGAACTTCTGCCGAACCAACTGGCCGAGGACACGGCTCAAGCTTTGCTTGGTGATGCGCAGGATCGCCAGGAGCTCGCCGACGGTCATCTGCGGGTGCCGTCCGACAAAATGGATGACACGGTGGTGGGCGCGGCCAAAACCGTAGCGCGCCAGGATCGCGTCGGGCTCGGCGGTGAAATCACGATAGGCAAAAAACAGCAGCTCAATCCCTTGCCGCACCTCTTCCTCGGCTATGACCGGCGGATGAGCTGGGAAATTTATGTCAGACATATTGACTTATCCCGCAACCTTTGACACTTGTCAGGCGTCCTTCGGGATATAAAGTTCCAAGCGACATGTAAGCTGGCCGTGTTGCCGCCGCGCCGGCCGACCATCCGAAGGTGTAAGGAGGCTCCAATGTCCGTGATCCCGTTCGACGATCGAGACGGCTTCATCTGGTACGATGGCCGCCTTCTCCCGTGGCGCGATGCAAAACTCCACGTGCTGACCCACGGGCTCCATTATGCGAGCTGCGTCTTCGAAGGCGAGCGCGTGTACAACGGCAAGGTCTTCCGATTGGAGGACCACAACGAGCGCCTCCTCAACTCCGCGCGGATCCTCGGCTTCGAGGTGCCGGCCGGCATGGACGATCTGGCAAAGGCGACGCAAGAGGTAATCTCGTCGAACAATATCGTCGACGGGTATGTCCGACCGATCGCTTGGCGCGGCGCCGAGCAGATGGGTGTCTCGGCGCAGGCGACCAGGATCCATCTGGCGCTCGCCGCGTGGGACTGGCCGGCCTATTTCTCGCCGGAGGCGCGCGCCAAAGGGATCCGCATGCAATGGGCGAAATGGGCGCGCCCGGCGCCTCACACGGCGCCGACCGCGGCAAAGGCGTCGGGGCTCTACATGATCTGCACGATGTCGAAGCACGAGGCCGAGGCCAACGGGTGCGACGACGCGCTGATGCTCGACTGGCGCGGCCGGCTCGCCGAAGGCACCGGAGCCAACCTCTTCCTCGTCATCAATGGCGAGCTGCACACCCCGACACCGGATTGCTTCCTCAACGGCATCACCCGCCAGACGGTGATCGGACTGGCCAAGCAACGGGGCATCAAGGTGATCGAGCGGCCAATCATGCCGGAGGAGTTGGGCAAAGCCGAAGAAGTATTCCTGACCGGCTCGGCGGCCGAGGTGACCCCGGTCGGCGAAATTATCGGCGAACACGGCCATTACCGCTTCACGCCGGGCACGATCTGCCGGCTGATGTGGGAAGATTACGATCGCACCGTCGGGAAGCGGGTGGCGAGCGCGGCTTAGCTATTTTTTGATTTCAGGTGCCGACATGAGCGACGAGCGCGCCGATCTTATCCTGAACCTGCTGCGCGCAATTCGCGCCGAGCAGGCGGCGCAACGTGAAAAACTGGACGAAATTATCGTACGGCTTGGCAGGCTCGAGCGGGAAGTTGCGGGGCTGCACAGCGATTATGCCGCGCTGTCGGTCCGGCTCGACAATCTCGACCGCCGTGTCGGGCGCATCGAGAGACGGCTGGAGCTTACCGACGTTCCGACGCCGAGCTAATGTTCGCCGCTCTGGCTGACTGCCGACGCCAAGAGGACCGCTACGGGGAACACGCCGCCCAGCGCCGCTTGGCGGCTTCGTCCTCGGTGCGGGAGGCGACCCAGCGCTCGCCGGCGGGGGTTTCCTCACTCTTCCAAAAGGGCGCGTCGGTCTTCAGCCAATCGATCAGGAACTGGCAGGCGGCGAGCGCGGCCTCGCGGTGCGGCGAGGCGGTAGCGACAAGCACGATGCGGTCGCCCGGCGCGAGCCGGCCGTAGCGGTGGATGATCAGCACGGCATCGAGCGGCCAGCGGCGATGCGCCTCGGTCTCGATCTCGGCGAGCTTTTTCTCGGTCATCCCGGGATAGTGTTCGAGGGTCAGAGCCGAGACTCGGTCACCCCCTCCCAGGTCACGGACCAATCCGACGAAGCTGGCGACCCCGCCGATCCGAGGATTGCCGGCCGCCAGCCGTTCGAGCTCGGCGCCGATGTCGAAATCCTCGCGTTGCACGCGGATCACCGCCTCATCCTCCGGTCACCGGCGGGAAGACTGCGATTTCGTCACCCTCCCGCACCGGGTGATCGAGCCCGACATAGTTTTGATTTACCGCTACCCGGACCACCGAAAGATCGCGCAGCGCCTCGGCATATCCGTCGCCGCGCGATCGCAGCCAATCGAGCAAGCCTGCTACGTTCTTCACTCCAGGCGGCAAGCCGGTTTCCTCTTCGGCGCAGCCGATGCGCGCTCGCAACCAGGCAAAATACAGCAGCTTCACCCGATCACCTCGGAAAACGGCAGGAAATCGACCATCATGCCCGGCGCGAGGTCGCTCGTCTCCTCGCCGACGACCACGAGCCCCTCCGACCGAGTGATCGAGGAGATGATGCCGGCGCCATCCCTGGGGTATTTGACGGCGACGAGATCTTTCCCTTCGCGCTGTAAGCTCGCCCTGACATATTCGCGCCGCCCCGGTTTTTTGCGGTAGGCGAAGCAGGCTCGGACAGGGAAAAGCCGAGGCGCTAACGCCGTTGCACCGGCGAGTCTCAAGATCAGTGGCCGAGCGAGCACGACAAACGTCACGAGCGCCGCGACCGGGTTTCCCGGAAGCCCGATCAGAGGCACTCCGGCGATCTGGCCGAGCGCGACGGGGCGCCCCGGCTTGATCGCGAGCCGCCAGAAATGCAGGCTGCCCAGCCGCTCGATGGCCGGCTTGACATGATCCTCCTCGCCGGTTGAAACGCCGCCCGAGGTGACGATCAGATCATGGTCGGCGCTCGCCGTCGCCAGGGTATCGGCCAGAGCCGACTCGCGGTCCGGGCGAACCCCGAAATCGCTGACCTCGCAACCCAGCCCGCCCAGCAGCGCTGCCAGCATAAAGCGGTTGGCGTCGTAGATCATGCCCGGCGGCAGCGACGTGCCCGGGTCGCGGACCTCGTCGCCAGTGGAGAGCAGCGCCACCCGCAAGCGGCGAAACACCGGCAGCTCGCAATAGCCGAGCGCGGCGGCCAGCCCGAGGTCCGCTGGCACGAGCCGCCGCCCGGCGGCGAGAGCTACCGCTCCCTCGGCAACGTCCTCTCCGGCATGGCGTCGATTTGCTCCCTTCTTGATCCCCGGCTTGAGCCGCACCCGCCCGTCCTCGACGACGCAATCCTCCTGCATCATGACGGTGTCGGTGCCTTCCGGCATCGGAGCGCCGGTAAAAATCCGGATCGCCGTGCCGCGCTCGGCGGTACGGCCGAGCGGGTGACCGGCTGCCGCCCGGCCGCAAACCGGAAGCACGGTTTCCCGCCCCGGCGCGAGATCGGCGTGCGTGAAGGCATAGCCGTCTACGGCGCTATTGGCGTATGGCGGCAGGTTCATCCATGCAACGACATCGCGGGTGAGAATGCGCCCGCAGGCACCGCCCAGCGGCGTTGTCTCCGTCTCGACTACCGCCGTCACCCGCTCCTCGATCCGGCCAAGCGCGGCGTCGACGCTCAGCAGCGCTTCGCCAAACGCAAAACAATCATCGCTCAGCTGTGCCATGCTACGAGCCCGGCTTCGTGGCCAAGGATGAAGTTGGCGATCGCAGTCGCATCCGACAGCGGCAGCCAGGGCCTGGAGAACTCGGGCAGTCGCTGATCGGAGGCAATCGCAACGACAAACGGATCGTCGGGATACAGCAATGGTTTTCCGACCGCGTGACGATAGACCTCGATCTTCGGGTGCTCATGATGCTTGAAACCCTCGACGATCACCAGATCGACCGGAGCCATCCGCTCCAGCAAGTCATCGAGCGACGGCTCGACCGCGCCGCGCAGCTCGTGCATCAGCGCCCAACGCTGCCCCGAGGCAACCATCACCTCCCGCGCGCCCGCCTGCCGGTGAAGCCAGGAATCCTTCCCCGGCTTGTCGATGTCAAAGGAATGGTGGGCGTGCTTTATCGTGGATACGGCGATCCCGCGCGAAACGAATTCCGGTATCAGCGCCGTCATCAACGTCGTTTTGCCGCTTCCGCTCCAGCCGGCGAGCCCAAAGATGCGCATTGTCGCAATGCCCTGTAGGCTCAATTGGGAGACGAACACGGCCGTCGCAATGGCCTAAGCCAAATGCTCTGACTTGCGGTTCGCAGGCGCCGCGCGAGGGCGCGCCATATGACGCAGCCCGGCCTGAAGGTAGTCGTATCCGGTCACCAAGGTGAGGATTGCGGCGATCCACAACAACGTCTCGCCGATCTCCGCCAGCGGGACAAAACCAGGCCCGGCGTCGCCGACGATCAGCACCCCGATCGCGACCATCTGGATCACCGTCTTCCATTTGGCGAGCCGGGACACCGGCATGCCGACCCGCAACCCGGCGAGATACTCGCGAAGGCCGGAGACCAGGATTTCCCGACACAGGATGACCAATGCTGGAAGTAGCGCCTCAGCCGAGAGCCGCCCAAAGGCTGTCAGCATGAACAACGTCGCCGATACCAGCAATTTGTCGGCGATGGGGTCGAGAAAACGGCCGATTTCGGATTGCTGTTCCCAGCGCCGCGCCATGTGCCCATCGAGCCAGTCGGTCACCCCCGCGGCCGAAAAGAGCGCGCAGGCGAACCAACGGGCATAGTCGCCCGGCACGTAAAAGGTCGCGATCACCACCGGAATCGCCAAGATGCGCGACAATGTCAGCAGGTTGGGCAGGCTGGTAATCGGCACACATCGCTCCTGCTGAATACGAAAAAAAATGGCAGCCGTACCTTACCCGTCGGGGTGGAAGTGGTCATAAATCTTTTTTGCTACAGTTTTACTGATGCCGGATACCCGTTCGAGGTCCCCGAGCCCGGCCCGGGCAACCGCTCGCGCCGAGCCGAAATGGTGCAGCAGAGCCTGCTTGCGGCGAACGCCGACGCCCTCGATTTCATCGAGCGGGGAGCGTCCCAGGGCCTTCGTCCGTTTGGCGCGGTGCGTGGCGATAGCGAACCGATGCGCTTCGTCGCGCAGCCGCTGCAGGAAATAGAGGACCGGGTCGCGCTGATCGAGCGAGAACGGCGCTCGCCCCGGCACAAAGAAGTGTTCCCGCCCGGCATTGCGCTCCGGCCCCTTGGCGATCCCGACGATTGCGACCTCGGCAATGCCGAGCTCTTCGAGGACGCCGCGGCCGATATTGAGCTGCCCCTGCCCGCCGTCGATCAGGATCAAATCGGGCCAGGTGCCCCGGTCGCGTTCGGGATCCTCTTTGACGGCCCGAGCGAAACGGCGCATTAGAACCTCGCGCATCATCGCATAGTCATCGCCGCCCGCGGTCCCGCGCTCCGGCGCCTCGGCCCCCACCCCTCCCTCCCCTGTCGGCCGGGGAGGGTCGGAAAAAGGGTTCGCTGCAATTCCCTCCCCCGCAAGCGGGGGAGGGTTAGGGTGGGGGCAGGCAGGGGTCGGGGCAGCGCCCGCCCGGGACGGAGCGGCGCCGCGGATCGTGAACTTGCGATAGGCGCTTTTGACGAGCCCCTCCGGGCCGGCGACAATCATCGCGCCGACCGCATTCGTACCTTGGATGTGGCTGTTGTCGTAAACCTCTACGCGTTGCAGTGGTCTGTCTATGCCAAAAGCGGCTGCGACACCGTCGAGCAATTGGCGCTGAGAGGCACTCTCCGCCAGGCGCCGGCCGAGCGCCTCACGCGCGGTTGCGGCTATCCGGTCGATCAGCCGCCTTTTGTCGCCGCGCTGAGGTACTGCGAGGCTGATCCTCGGCCCACCGAGGGACAACGCTTCTTCCACTAGCTCGTGCTCGACCAGCCGGTGACTCAGCAACACGAGGGGCGGTTTCGCACGATTGTCATAAAATTGGCCGACGAACGAGGTCAGCACCTCCTCCACCGAGAGCTGCCGGTCATGGCTCGGGAAGTACGCCCGATTGCCCCAATTCTGCCCGCCGCGGAAGAAGAAAACCTGGACGCAGGTTTGCCCGCCATCCTGATGGGCGGCGACAACGTCGGCATCGACAACACCCGCGACGTGGATGTCTTGATGCCCTTGGACCAGCGACAGCGCGCGGATCCGGTCACGAACCAACGCCGCCGCTTCGAAATCCAAGGTGTTCGCCGCCTCTTCCATCTCCGCGGCCAGGCGTTGCTGAACATCATCACTCCTGCCCGACAAAAAGGTGCGCGCCTGCTCGATCAGCGCCGCGTAATCCTCGCGGGAGATGTGTCCGACGCAAGGGGCGCTGCAGCGCTTGATTTGATAGAGCAGGCAAGGGCGAGCGCGGGTTGCAAAGACGCTGTCGCTGCACGATCGCAACAAGAACGCCTTTTGGAGGGTCACCAGCGTGCGATTGACCGACCCGGCGGAGGCGAAGGGACCGAAATAGCTGCCTTCCTTGGTTCGCGCGCCGCGGTATTTTGTGAGCTGCGGAAAATCGTGACCGGCGGTGAGATGGATAAACGGGAACGACTTGTCATCCCGCAGCAGCACATTGTAGCGGGGCATCAGCCGCTTGATCAGATTGCATTCGAGCAGCAGCGCTTCCGCCTCGGTGTGGGTGACCACGATGTCCATCGCGGCAGTCTCGGCGATCATGCGGCGCAGCCGGTTCGACAACCCGGCCGGATGCGCATAATTCTGCACTCGGCTCTTCAGGCTGCGCGCCTTGCCCACATAGAGCGCGTCACCCCTACGATCGAGCATTCGATAAACGCCCGGGCTGGCCGGCATGCTCCTCAGCGCCTCGCGGATGGTAGCGACACCGCCGGCGATCCCTGCGGCAACGGCAGGGTGCGCGGAGGGATCGGGGGGTGCGGCGTCGGCTGGTGGAAGGTTCTCGGGGGCTCTCGACGGCGGCTCGGCGACGCTACCCGGAGCCCGTCGGGGGTCGATCGGAGGTAGCGCGCTGCGGCGTGTATTTCGCCGTCGAGTTCCAACCGGTGCCCCGAATTCCGTCACTTTCCCGTCCGTCATTCCCGTCATGGAATCGTCAACTAGTTGAGCTGGCACACTGATTCGGGGTATCCACGAAATCGGTGGATAACTCTGTTGAAAACTTGAAGCGAGCAAACTCGGATTGTAGGCATACCTTGCATTTGTGACATTTGATTAAAATTTAGGCAATCACCTATCCTATTGAAAAACTTGCTTTTAGGTTGGAGTTGGTTAACGACCATGACAAAATGTAACAGACTTCGCGTTTCGCCCATTGCCGCGGCACGACATCGTTCCCTGTGAACAAATCCTCGCTATTATCCTCCGCCATTCCCCGGGAATGCAGTGCTACTCGACCGGCAACTGCCGTTCCGGTTGCGCCCAGCCGAGATGCTGCCCGCCATCGAGTGCGATCATCTGGCCGGTCATCGCCGGCGCGGCCAAGACGAACCGCATCGCTGCAGCGATCTCCTCAGGGCTGGTGCCGCGGCGCAACGGCATCAGTTCGCATTGCCGGGCAAACTGCTCCAGGGTCTGGCGGGGGCTGGGCATCGTCGGGCCGGGGCCGATGCCGTTCACCCTAATCCGCGGCGCTAGGGCGAGCGCCATCGTCTGGGTCAAGGTCCATAACCCTGCTTTAGCCAAGGTGTAGGACACAAAATAGGGTGTCAGCGACCACACCCGCTGATCCAGTAGATTGACGACTACGCCGCCGGCATCGGCCGGCAATCGGGCCGCGAAATTTTGAATAAGAACAAACGGGGCGCGCAGATTTACGGCGATGTGCGAATCCCAACTCTCGCGCGTCGCCGTCTCGACCGTGTCGTTCGCGAATACCGCGGCATTGTTGACCAGGCAGCCGATCGGTCCCAATTCGCGCTCGGCGCGCGGGAGCAGCGCGGAAACGGCTCGCTCATCGCCGAGATCGGCGGCAAGCGCAACCGCTGCGCCACCTTTGCTTCGGATCAGCTCGGCGAGGTTTTCGGCTGCATCGCGCGAGCGGTGATAGTGAACCGCGACAGCGAAACCGTCATCGGCAAGCGCGAGCGAGAGCGTGCGGCCGATCCGCTGCGCGCCGCCGGTTACCAGAGCCGTCCGTGGTATCGGGGGAACCGGCAGCGCCCCGGTCGGCTGGTTGCCGGCCCCGGCATGACCGACGCCATTACCGACGGGCACGGCGTTCCTTGCGCGCTCGCATCTTGGCGCGGACAACGTCGCGCGCCGAGACGCCGGCGCGTCCCGCGATCGAACGGCCCCGCTGACCCTCGGTGCGTGGGGATCCGACTCCGTTCGGCGGCACAACCGAGAGGCCGAGATCGGCCTGCTCGAGGCGCCGGATCTCGTCGCGCAAACGAGCCGCCTCCTCGAATTCCAGATCGGCGGCCGCCTCCCGCATGCGCTTTTCGAGATCGGCGATGACCGTCTTCAGATCGGCGCCCTGGTAATGCGCCGCTTCGCCCTCCGACAGCCCAAAGGTCACGTGATCGCGCTCGTAAACACTTTCGAGGATGTCGGAGATGCCGCGCCGCACGCTTTCGGGTGTGATCCCGTGCGCGGCATTGTAGGCCTGCTGCTTTTCGCGCCTGCGGTTGGTCTCGTCGATCGCGGCTTTGAGGCTGTCGGTCATTCGGTCGGCATAGAGGATCGCCCGGCCGTCGATGTGGCGGGCAGCCCGGCCGATCGTCTGGATCAACGAGGTGCGCGAGCGCAGATAACCCTCCTTGTCGGCGTCGAGCACCGCCATCAGCGCGCATTCCGGAATGTCGAGCCCCTCGCGCAAGAGGTTGATCCCGATCAGCACGTCAAACACGCCGAGACGAAGATCGCGGATGATCTCGATGCGCTCGATCGTGTCGACATCGGAGTGCATATAGCGCACGCGCAGCCCGGCCTCGTGCAGATATTCGGTCAGCGCCTCGGCCATTTTCTTGGTCAGGGTCGTGACCATGACCCGATGCCCGCGCAGCGCCGCCTCGCGGCACTCCGCCATCAAATCATCGACCTGGTTGTCGACCGGCCGGATGATGCAGGGCGGGTCGACGAGACCGGTGGGCCGCACGATCTGCTCGACAAAGACGCCGCCGGTGCGCTGCATCTCCCAAGGACCGGGGGTGGCCGAGACAAAGACCGTCTGGCCGCGCAGCCCGTCCCATTCCGCGAATTTGAGCGGCCGGTTGTCGGTGCAGGAAGGCAGCCGAAAACCGTATTCGGCAAGGCAGGTTTTGCGCGTCCAGTCGCCGCCGAACATGCCGCCGAGCTGCGGCACCGTCACATGCAATTCGTCGACGAAGACGAGCGCGTCGCGCGGCATGTATTCGAAGAAGGTTGGCGGCGGCTCACCCGGCTTGCGGCCGGTCAAATAACGGGAATAGTTCTCGATCCCGGCGCAGCTGCCGGTCGCCTCGATCATCTCCAAATCGTAGGTCGTGCGCTGTTCGAGGCGCTGCGCTTCGAGCAACTTGCCTTCCGTGTGCAGTTCGTCGAGGCGGATCTTGAGGTCGCGCTTGATCTGCTCGATCGCCTGCAGGAGGGTCGGGCGCGGTGTCACATAATGGCTGTTGGCGTAGATCTTGACCGAGTGCAACGACGCCGTTTTCTCGCCGGTCAGCGGGTCGATCTCGTGGATCGCCTCGATCTCGTCGCCGAACAGCGAGATCCGCCAGGCGCGGTCCTCGTAATGCGCCGGAAACAGTTCGATCGTGTCACCGCGGACGCGGAACGAGCCGCGGAAGAAATTGTGGTCGTTGCGCCGGTACTGCAATTCGACAAAACGGGCGAGCAATTGGGTGCGGTTGATCCGGTCGCCCTTGGCGAGCGACAGGGTCATCTGCGAATAGGTCTCGACCGAGCCGATGCCGTAGATGCAGGAGACCGAGGCGACGACGACGACGTCGCGCCGTTCGAGGATCGCGCGCGTCGCCGAATGGCGCATCCGGTCGATCTGCTCGTTCAGCGACAATTCCTTCTCGACATAGGTGTCGGTGCGCGGGACATAGGCCTCGGGCTGGTAATAATCGTAATAAGAGACGAAGTATTCGACCGCGTTCTCCGGGAAAAAGCTTTTCATTTCGCCGTAGAGCTGCGCAGCCAGAGTTTTGTTCGGGGCGAGGATGATGGCCGGGCGCTGGATGCGCTGGATGACATGCGCCATCGTGAAGGTCTTGCCCGAGCCGGTAACGCCGAGCAGCACCTGATCGCGTTCGCCGGTATCAATTCCTTCGCATAATTCGTCGATCGCCTGCGGCTGATCGCCGGCCGGCTCGAATTCGGAATGGATCGCGAATGGCCTGCCGATATCGCTCTGCGGCCGCTCGGCGGCCATCAACGGCAGCATCGTGATCAAATCCAAGGCGTCAGCCGACTTCATGCCAGACAACGGAAAGCAGCGCTATTGATGGTATATAGGATGGGCGAAAACCGGGCGCGATATGAGCCGACAAATCCATGCCGGAGCCCATGGCCATCCGCCCAATCGGTCCTCCCGCCGCTGAGTCCGCCTTACGATGAGATGTCATCCCAGACGCTACGCTTCGCGGTAGCCGCAATCGATGATACGGGCGGGGCCGTCGACACCCAATTCGAGAACCCTGATGCTCCATTCCCTGGCGCGGCCGCCACTTTTCGAGAATTTCTTGTTGGTCTCATCGATCGCCATTTCTCTTGCTTGCTGTTCGCTTTCGGCGATCAACGTCGCATAATAGATTTCCTCGCCTAAAGACCTGGTGCAGCTGAACTTATTCATATCTCTAACCCCACGGTACGGAAGCCCATCGTATTGGAACGAGCCGGTCTGGATCAACAAAACCACGATAATTTCAGCGTGACCGGCTGTCCAAAATAGGATGCACGGCCCGGGCCGGAACCGGCTTCACACCGGACGGGTTCGCGTGTAGCCTCGCGGCTTGTTCTCCCCGCATACTCAGGCCTGTCATGTCCTTTCTTGCCGACCGTCTTGCCCGCGTCAAACCGTCGCCGACGATGGCGATGACCGCGCTTGCGACAGAATTGAAGGCGGCCGGGCACGATATCGTCAGCCTGTCGGTCGGCGAGCCGGATTTCGATACCCCGCCAAATATACAGGAAGCGGCGATCGCGGCGATGCGGCGCGGCGAGACACGCTACACCACGTTTGATGGCACGATCGAGCTGAAGCGCGCGGTTTGCGGCAAGTTCAAGCGCGAGAACGGGCTCGATTACGAGACCTCGCAGATCACGGTCAGCGCCGGCGGTAAGCAGGTGCTGTACAATGCGATGGTCGCCACGATCAATCCCGGGGACGAGGTCGTCATCCCGGCACCGTTCTGGGTGTCCTACCCGGAGATGGTGCTGTTATGCGAGGGCACTCCCGTGCCGGTCCCGTGCCCGCAGAACAATGGCTTCAAAATGCGGCCCGACGATCTCGACGCGGCCATTACGCCGCGCACCAAATGGCTGATCCTGAATTCGCCGTCGAACCCGACCGGGGCCGCTTACACCGAGTCGGAATTGGCGGGTGTTGCCGAGGTTCTCCGGCGCCACCCGCAGGTCTGGGTGATGACCGACGACATGTACGAGCACCTCGTCTACGACGATTTCGAATATCGGACGATTGCCCAGGTCGAGCCGCGTCTCTACGAGCGCACCTTGACCGTCAACGGCGTGTCGAAGGCCTATTGCATGACCGGCTGGCGGATCGGCTATGGCGGCGGCCCCAAGGCGCTGATCAAGGCGATGGGCGCGATCCAGTCGAACTCGACCGCGAACCCGTGCTCGATCAGCCAGGCGGCGGCGATCGAGGCGCTCAACGGGCCGCAGGATTTCATCCCGGTCCATAACCGCAGCTTTAAAGAACGGCGTGACCTCGTCGTCGATATGCTGAACCGGGTCCCAGGTCTGTTCTGCCCCCGGCCCGAGGGCGCGTTCTATGTCTATCCGTCCTGCGCCGGCGTGATCGGCAAACGAACACCGGCCGGCCGGGCGATAATCAATGACGAGGATTTCGTCCGCTATCTGCTGGAGGAAACCGGGGTCGCGGTCGTGCACGGCGCCGCCTTCGGGCTGTCGCCGCATTTCCGCATCTCCTACGCAACCTCGACCGAGGTGTTGCGCGACGCCTGCGGGCGCATCGACCGCGCCTGCCGCGCGCTGATGGCATAGCTGACGGCTGCCGAAACCGCAGCGATCCGCGGGATTGGACCGCGCGAAATTTCGATTGCCATCCCGCCGGCCGGCGCGCAACTTCTCGAACAGATAACGGCGCTGCCGGGCGTTCCGTGAGGGTCTTCGGCGGCAGCTTCTCAGGATGATGGAGGCGCCCATGGCGAATACCACTGAAGCTCCGCGTTGTGCCGCGCTGATCGGGCCGTATCTTTCGGGCAAGACTACCCTCCTCGAAGCCTTGCTGCACGCCAGCGGCAGCACCAGCCGGCGCGGCAGCGTGCGCGACGGCAACTCGGTCGGCGACCATTCGCCGGAAGCGCGCGCGCGCCAGATGTCGACCGAACTCAACGTCGCAAGCGCGAGTTTTCTCGGGGACCGCTGGACGATCCTCGACTGTCCGGGGTCTGTGGAGCTGCTCCGCGAGGCGCAGGGAGCGTTGCAGGTCAGCGACGTCGCCGTCGTCGTTGTCGAGCCGGAGGTCGAGCGCGCTCTGACGATCAGCGCTCTCTTGCGGTTTCTCGATCGGCACAAGATCCCGCACATGATCTTCATCAACAAGATGGACACCGCGAGCGCGCGAGTGCGGGATCTGCTGGCCGCCTTGCAATCAGTCTCCGAGCGCCCGCTGGTGCTGCGGCAGGTACCGCTGCGCGGGCCGGATGGCGAGATCACCGGCTATGTCGACCTGGTCAGCGAGCGCGCCTATCGTTACCGGCCGGGTCAGCCTTCGGACCTGATGCCGCTGCCCGACGGTTTCTGGGAGCAGGAAGCTGTAACGCGCACCGGGCTGATCGAAAAGCTCGCCGATTTTGACGACACCTTGCTCGAGCAATTGCTCGAAGAGGTCGAGCCGCCCAAGGAGGAAATCTATAAGCACCTGACCCGCACCTTGAGGGGCGCGCAGGTCGTGCCGGTGTTTCTCGGCTCGGGGCAGGCGGACTTTGGAATACGCCGGTTGTGGAAGGCGCTGCGCCATGAGGCGCCGGCGCCGCAGGAGACCGCAGAACGTCTGGGGATCGCTCCGGAAGGCGAGCCCCTGGCGCAGGTCTTCAAAACCTATCACCTGCCGCACACCGGCAAGCTGTCATTGGTTCGCGTCTGGCGCGGCTCGATTTCCGAGGGCATGGTGCTGAACGGCAGCCGCGTCGCCGGCGTTTTGCGCCTAGTCGGCGCTCAGCAGGAGAAAGTTCCCGCCGCTCAGGCAGGCGAAGTCGTCGGGCTGACGCGAATGGAGGAGATCGCCACCGGCACGGTCCTGACCCCGTCCGGCAAGGCCGCGCCATTGCCGCAGCTGGAACGCCCGCAACCGGTTTACGGCCTCGCGATCACCTCCGAGCGGCGCCAGGACGACGTCAAGCTGACCGGCGCGATCGGCAAGCTGATCGAGGAGGACCCAACCCTCGAGCTCGAGCAGAACGCCGATACCCAGGAAATGGTGCTGTGGGGCCAGGGCGACATCCATCTGCAGATCGCGATCGACCGCCTGCGCACCCGCCACAATCTGGCGGTCAACGGCAGGCGCGCCGCGGTCCCCTACAAGGAGACGATCAGGCGCGGCACGCAGCAGCATTCCCGCTTCAAGCGTCAGAGCGGCGGGCATGGCCAGTTCGCCGACGTCACGATCGAGGCAAAGGCATTACCGCGCGGCTCGGGTTTCACTTTTACTGACAGCGTCGTCGGCGGCGCGATCCCCCGCAACTACATCCCGGCGGTCGAGGAAGGGGTGACCGAGGCGTTGCGCCACGGTCCGCTGGGATTCCCCGTCGTCGATGTCGCGGTCAATCTGATCACCGGCCAGTTCCACGCCGTCGACAGCTCCGATCAGGCATTCAAGACGGCAGGACGACAGGCGATCCAGGAAGCATTGCCGAAATGCGAGCCGATCCTGCTCGAACCGATCAACTCGGTCGAGATCTCAGTGCCGAACGCGTTTACCGCGCGGGTTCAGCGATTGGTCTCGGGACGGCGCGGCCAGATTCTCGGCTACGATGCCAAAGCCGACTGGCCCGGGTGGGACGTCGTCAACGCCCATCTGCCGCAAAGCGAATTGCATGACCTGATCGTCGAGCTGCGGTCGCTGACGATGGGGGTCGGCAGCTTCGCGCATCAGTTCGACCATATGCAGGAGCTGACCGGCAGACCGGCGGAGAAGGTGCTCGCCTCGCGCACCGCCGACGCTGCGCAATAGGGTTGATCGCGAAAGCGTGACTTGGCGCTGCCGGATACCGACCCAAATTCTGGCTCGCAAAGATAGCGAGGTGCGGTCGTGGTGATCCGGCGAAGAAGAGGCTGGGAATTACGTGAGAGCACGGCGACGCCCGAGGCGGTATTCCTCGGGCGCAGGGCGGTGATCAAAGCCATCGCCGCCGGGCCCATCCTCGCGCCCGCAATGCGCTCGGCCTTCGCAGCCGAGGACGCTCCGTCGGCCGGCCTCTATCCCGCCCAGCAAAACCCGCGCTACACGCTCGACCGGCCGCTGACCGACGAAAAGCTGGCCACGACGTACAACAATTTTTACGAGTTCGGCTCGCAGAAATCGATCGCATCCGACGCCCAGGCGCTGAAGATCCGTCCGTGGACAGTCAAGATCGACGGGCTGGTGCAGAAACCGCTCACTGTAGATGTCGACGACCTACTGAAAAAGATGCCGATTGAGGAGCGGCTCTATCGGCACCGCTGCGTCGAGGCCTGGTCAATGGCGGTGCCATGGAGCGGCTTCCCGATGGCGGCTCTGGTCGAATTCGCCAAGCCGCTGGGCTCGGCCAAATACGTTCAGATGGAGACGTTTCTCGACCCCAAGACGGCACCGGGGCAGAAGGAATTCTGGTACCCCTGGCCCTATGTCGAGGGCGTCACGATAGCCGAGGCGGGAAACGAGCTGTCGTTCCTGGTGACCGGCATGTACGGCAAGCCCGTTCCGAAGCAGGATGGTGCGCCCTTGCGGCTGGTATTGCCGTGGAAATACGGGTTCAAATCGGTCAAGTCGATCGTCCACTTCTCGTTCACCGAGAAGCGGCCGGTATCCTTCTGGGAGACCGTGCAAGGCAGCGAGTACGGGTTCTGGGCGAACGTCAACCCCGAAGTTCCCCATCCGCGCTGGAGCCAGGCGACGGAGCGGGTGCTCGGCACGAACGAGCGCGTGCCGACGCTCAAATGGAACGGCTACGGCGAGTTCGTCGCGCATCTCTACGACGGGCTGGAAAAGGAGCGACTTTTCGTCTGAGGGCAAGCAAACCTCTCCGAAAAGGACGATCGAAAAATTTAGCTTGCCAAATTTGATCACGTTTTGTTCTATGTCGTGCGGGGGGCCAATACTCCGAGGAGATGACGATGAAGAAATGGACGCTCCCGGCCGCCGCGGCGGTCCTGCTCGCAATCGCGTGGTCACACTGGCCGGCCGTTGCGCAACGAGCCCCGCAACCCGCCGCGGCCGGCGACATGATCACATTCGACCAGTACCGCGACTTCCGCGCGCACGACCTCCAGCAGCGCCAGGCACGGCTCGCACGTCAGCTGGCCGACCCCGGAATTAGCGTTGCGGAGAAGGCGAGCGTCGAGCGCCGCAAGGCCTATTACGATCGGCTGGCGGCGATGCCGGCTGAGGAGCGCGACCAACTCTATCGCGAGCGGTTCGACCAGATCGACAGCAATCACGACGGCAAGCTCGATCCCGAGGAACGAGCCGCTTGGCGCGAGAAGCAGCGGGAATACTATCGTCAGCAATCCGCCGAACGCGCCCGCCCGGCCAACCAGCAACCTTGACCCGCTGATTCCCCGATCAGCGTCCGCGACGAGCGAATTGACGCTCAGGGCGGCCGGCTTTTGGAGCAGAGTTCGACCAAATCGGTCCGGGTCATTGCGAGGAGCCGGAGGCGACGAAGCAATCTGGTGCCGAGGAGCCTCAATGGGCGCGAGATTGCTACGCTGCACTCGCAATGACAATTTGAGCCAGGGGTGCAACCTGATCGGAATCTCCTGTAGCTTGAGGCCTTCCATCCACGGGAGGACAGGAGGTGCGAGGGATGGCCAAGATCGAGCAATATGCCGCCCGCGGGGTCTGGGATCCGCCGACTTATTCGCAGGCTGTCAAGGTGACCGGTGCCGAGACGATCCTCTATATCGCCGGCCAGGTGGCGTATGGCGCGAACGGCAGCGCGGCGCATGCCGGTGATTTCAAGGCGCAGGCGCGGGCGGCCCTGCAGGCGGTGAAGGCCCAGGTCGAAGCCGGCGGGGGCTCGATGGCGAATATCGTCAAGGTCAACACCTATCTGACCGACATTCGTCACCGTGCCGATTTCGCGGCCATTCGCGAGGAATTCTTCGGCAAGAAGATGCCGGCCTCCACCCTGGTCGCCGTCGCGGCGTTGGCCCAGCCCGAGTTTCTGATCGAGATCGAAGCGATCGCAGTCATCTAGACCTCTGCAAGCCCAAAGCGCTCCTCTCGCCTATGAGGACGCTGAGATTGGTATGTTTCGCGCTGGTCCTGGCGGTATTGCTCACCTCGTGCGGATCAGGGGTCGGGAATGCCTATCTCGGACCAGATCCGGGTGGCGGATTCCCGTGTCCTCACAACGCCTTCCAAGGCTGCGCAAATCCTTAGTTTGCAATGCTAGTGAGCCCCCTCCGGGATGGCGCCGCGTTCGAGCGCCGGGTTGTGCCCGAGGATGAGCACGAGGATGGCCGACAAGAACGGAAAGAACGCGACCGCCAACAGGCCGGCAGTGAAGCCGCCCGTCGCGTCTTTCAGGTAGCCCGTAGCGTAGGGGGCCGCAAATCCTGCGAGGTTGCCCATCGAATTGATCAAGGCGATGCCGCCTGCCGCGGCGGTGTTTTGGGATCGCAACGCGCCTCTGCCCGAGGAGGAGGAGCGCACGATTTCCTGGCCCGAGGCGCAGGAGACCGTGCTGTCGGCATATGGCGATTTCTCGCCCGAGATGGCGGCGGTCGGCGGGCGGTTTTTCGCCGGGCGATGGATCGATGCGCCGCTGAGGCCCGGCAAGGCGTCAGGGCCTTTCGCCCACCCGACCGTGCCGGGCGCGCATCCCTATCTGCTGCTGAACAGGGCAAGACGCGCGATGTGATGACATTGGCGCATGAGCTCGGCCACGGTGTCCATCAATTGCTCGCCAACCGGCAGGGCTATTTGATGGCGGACGCGCCGTTGACCCTGGCCGAAACCGCTTCGGTGTTTGGCGAAATGCTGACGTTCCGGTCTTTGCTCCGGCAAGAAACCGATCCCCGCCGGCGCAAGATCATGCTCGTCGGCAAAGTCGAGGACATGCTGAACACCGTCGTGCGCCAGATCGCCTTTGTGAATTTTGAGCAAAGGGTGCATGAAGAACGGCGCGAGGCCGAGCTGACCCCCGACCGGCTCGGCGAGATCTGGCTCGCGGTGCAGCGCGAGAGCCTCGGTCCGGCGTTGCGTCTCGACGGCGTCTACCGCCACTACTGGTCCTACATCCCGCATTTCATTCACACGCCGTTTTACGTGTACGCGTACGCGTTCGGGGATTGTCTGGTGAACTCGCTCTACGCGGTCTACGAGGACGCGCATCAAGGCTTCGCGGAGCGGTATCTCGAAATGCTGCGGGCGGGCGGCACGATCCGTCATCGCGAGCTGCTCGCGCAGTTCGGCCTCGATGCGGCCGATCCATCCTTCTGGTCCCAAGGCCTGTCGATCATCGCTGGCTGCATCGACGAACTCGAAAGGCTGAGCTGACCAGATTGGCATGCGGAAACATGCGGTGACGCGCGTCTATTCGCCGCATTTCGCATGGGTGAGCCGGTTTTGCGGTGCTACACTCCCTTTCGAGCAAACGGTTGGTTTGGTGACCTGAACCGAGAAAGGGGTAGCGATGGCGTATGATCTGTTGATCAAAAACGGCCGGATCGTCGACGGCTCCGGAATGCCGGCATTTCGCGGAGATGTCGGCGTCAAGAACGGCAAGATCGCCGAGATTGGTAAATTGAGCGGGCCGGCCAAACGCACGATCGACGCCGCGGGGCACGTCGTCGCGCCCGGCTTTGTCGACAACCACTGCCATTACGACGCGCAGGTCACGTGGGACCCGCTGTGCTCGTTCTCCCCCGACCATGGCTGCACGACGGTCGTGTTCGGCAATTGCTCGCTGGCGTTGGCGCCGGTTCGTCCGGGCGCCGCGAAGCGGGTCGCCGAGTTCCTGTCCTATGTCGAAGCGATCCCGATGGACGTCCTCAACACCGTCGAGGTCGATTGGGAGACGATCCCACAATACATGGACCGGCTCGACCAGCATCTCGGGGTCAATGTCGGCAATCTGATCGGCCATTCGACGGTGCGTTACTACGTGATGGGCGACGAGAGCCAGAAGCGCGCCGCGACCGATGACGAAATCAGGAAGATGCAGGACGTCGTGCGCGACGGCATCAAGGGCGGCGCGCTCGGATTGTCGGTGTCGCGCAACAAGGGCCATTACGACCCGCAGGGCGTTCACATCCCGGCCTTGTGGGCCGACGAGAAGGAGATCTTCGCGCTCGGCGACGTATTGCGCGAGATGGGCACCGGCATCATCCAGTCGGGCGGCGGCCGCGCGGCGGAACTGAATGACGGGCTGATGGCCCGCTTGTCCGAGGCGACCGGCCGCACCGTCATTTACAACAACCTCGGCCAGACCGTGCGCGAGCCCGACGCTTGGAAAAAGCACATGGCGCGCGTCGAGGAAACCTCCAAGGCCGGAATTCGGGCTTATCCGCTGTGCAGCCCGAACCGGGTCACGCAAAGCTTTACGATGCGCAACTGCCAGGTGTTCCGGGGTTCGCCGACCTGGCACCCGATCCTGTTGTCTTCCGATGAAGAGAAGCTGCGCGCCTACGCCGACCCGGCGGTCCGCCAGAAACTGCACGACGAAGTCGTCGAGCACAAGGTGAACGTGCCGGCAGCCGGGTATTCGCGTGAATGGTACAACTACATGCGGGTCGAGACCCCGGTCCTAGAAAAGAACCAGGGGCTTAAGGGCAAGACCATCGGCCAGATCGCCAAAGAACAGAACAAGCGGGTCATCGACGCCTTCCTCGACCTCGTCGTCGAAGAGAACCTCGACACCGGCTTCATGCAGTCGGAAAACAATGTCGACGACGAAGCAATGGCGAAGATCCTGACCTATCCGAACGCCATCGTCGGCCTGTCGGACGGCGGCGCGCATGTGCAGTTCCACGGCGGCTACGGCTACAGCACGCGTCTCCTCTCCGAGTGGGTGCGCGAGAAGCACGTACTGACCCTGGAACACGCCGTGCGGCGGTTGACCTTCAACTCCGCCTCGGCGCTCGGGCTCTACGACCGCGGCCTGTTGCGCCCCGGCATGGCCGCCGACATCGTGATCTTCGATCCCGACACGGTGCGGCCATTGCCAGAGAGCGTCGTCCATGATTTCCCGGCGGGCGGCTGGCGCATGAAGGAGCCAGCCGCCGGCATCATGGCGACGATCGTCAACGGCGAAGTGCTCATGGAAAACGGCAAGCACACCGGCGCTCTCCCCGGCCGCGTGCTGCGCAACACCTACTACCAGGCCCACGCCTAGCTTCGCCTCGTCGGCCCGAAAAGATCGCCCGCAACATCGTTGCGGGCGATCACCGTTTTCCGGCGTTCAGCTGGCGAGCTGGACGATGTTGTCCTCTTGCAGCCGACACATACGGTCGAAAAATCCGCGGCGCCGGCGCAGCTCTGCGGGAGGGCCATCCTCGACTATCCGGCCTTGTTGCAGCACGATGACGCGGTCGAACTTCGACACCGTCGATAGGCGATGGGCGATCGCCAGCACAGTGCGGCTGCGCATCAACACTTCGAGCGCCCGCTGGATTTCGATTTCCGAAGCGCTGTCGAGCGCCGAGGTCGCCTCGTCGAGCACCACGATCGGAGCATTTTTGAGGAGGGCTCGAGCAATCCCAAGACGTTGCCGCTGACCGCCGGAAAGTTTCATCCCGCGCTCGCCGACAATGGTGTTGTAACCTTCCGGCAGCGCCCGAATGAAGTCGTCGCACCGCGCTGCTCTCGCAGCGGCCAAGACTTCCTCATCCGTCGCCTCGGGTCTGGCGTATCTGATGTTTTCCAGCGCCGAACGGTGAAACAGCAAGATGTCCTGCGGCACGACGGCAATAGCGGCGCGCAGACTGTCTTGGGTCATCGCGCGAATGTCCTGATCGTCGATCAGAACCCGGCCACGGTCGACGTCGGCCAGCCGCTGTACCAAGCCGATCAAGGTAGATTTGCCGGCTCCCGATGGCCCGACAAGACCAACGCGTTGCCCCGGCTCGATACGCAGGTTGAAGCCGTCAAACACTTGGCGCCCGGCGGGGTAAGCGAAGTCGACGTTGTCGAACTCGATACGTCCCCCGAGATGGATCAGCGCTCGCGCTCCCGGCTCGTCGACCACCCTGTGATTCTCGCCGATGACCTGGATCGAATCGGCAATGCGGGCGATGAATTGGGTCGCATTGACCAGGGCAAAGGCGAGATCGCGCGACCCGTGCAGGATGCGAAACGCCATCGCCAGGGTGAGGATCACGTCGCCCGGACTGACTCTGCCCTCGCTCCACAGATGCAACGTCCAAGCGAGCATGCCGCCGGCCATCAGCCAGAGGGCGAGATCGTGCAGCACGCGTATGCGCTCGACATACATCAGACTGTCGCGATGCGAGTTTTGCTCGACCCGCAGAAGCCGCTCGAAGCGTCCGCGCTCCCGTGTGCGCGCCGAAAAGGCCTTGACCACCCATATGTTGGAGAGCACGTCGACCAGCTCGCCACCGACTTCGGCGGCACGATCGGCGTGAAAACGGTGCCGCGGCATGCCGCGTTGGCTGAGCCGGACGAGCGTGCCCGCCGCCACCAAGACAAAGCCAAACAAGGCCGCGACCAAGTGCCACTCTACGGTGGCCAGCATCGCTAGGGCGGCGCAGAAATCGGCGCAGACCGGGGCGATGTTGAACAACACGGCCGAAAACGCCTGCTGCAGCGAATCCCCGGTCGAGGAGATCCGGTTGGCAAGCGACCCGCCCATGCGATCGGAGAAATACCGGCTGCTATGGCCGATAAGATGATTGAACAGGTCGAGCTTGGCCTCGGCCTTGTCGATGAGGATAGCCCGGTAACCGAACCAGCTGCCGCAACGCCACAGCAGGCTTTCGCCGGCGAGCAGGGCAGCAAACAGGGCCAGCGCCCACCATACCCGCGCGATTTGCTGTGGCCCGCCGGCCATCGCATCGACAATCAGTTTGAGGCCGAATTGCGCGATGCAGGCAAACGAAGCCGCTCCCACGACGGACACCAGGGCAGCGGCATGCAGTAATGGGCGCCGCCTTATGTAATGCCACAGAAACGCCAACGGCCGGTCCGGGAATTCGGCGGCGCCGGGCGCGCTTCCGTGACCAGGATTCGGGGTCCTCGCGAGATCTACCAACCTCAGCGGAGCAGTCGAAAAACCCTCCGTGCCATGCCACCTCGAAGCAATCGCCCGCATCGCTCTGACGAACATCATTGGCTGCTGTCCTCAGTTTCTTGAGAAAACACCCTCCACCGGCATCTCTCCCGTTGTCGCGCTGCGCACTGGATTTTCGAACTCGAACACGGTGGTCTTATCGCCACCCGCTGTGATCATGAGTAGAACTTGTCCCTCAACGCTGATGGCTGGGGAATATTCCCGGTCAGGTGACCTGTTCCATGCAAGTCAGCTACCCTCGGAGCTGGCCCCGTAGGCGGAATGAGTAACCGGCCACTCACCTACGCTGTATGTATTGACGGACGTTCTGGTGCTGCGACACAGCGCCGCGCACCGGCAACGTATTTCTCGCCTCAGTGTCAACGTTATCTCTGTGCGTTGCTATTCCAGGTTCTGAACGAAACGGAGCGAGCATGCGCATTGCTCAAATTGCGCCGCTGATGGAGGCGGTTCCCCCTAAGCTTTACGGCGGCACCGAACGGATCGTCGCCTATATAACGGATGAGCTCGTGGCAATGGGCCACGAGCTGAGCTTGTTCGCGAGTGGCGATAGCGTCACGACGGCGCGCCTCGAAGCCGCCTACCCTCAGGCGCTTCGGCTCGACCCGACGATCCGCGATCACGTCGCTCCACTTATCGCGATGCTCGAGACGGTCGCACAACGAGCGCACGAATTCGACGTTATCCACTTGCATTGCGACTATTTGGCTTACCCGGTATTGGCGCGATGCGGTGTGCCGTTTCTCGCCACATTGCACGGCCGCTTGGATCTGCCCGAACTGAAGCTGGTCTACAAGGCGTTTGCCGATGTACCGGTCGTATCGATATCCGACTCGCAGCGCGAGCCGCTGCCGGAGGCGCGGTACGTTGCTACGGTGTATCACGGATTACCGGAGCAGCTGTTGCTGCCGGGTGACGGGGGTGGCGGGTATTTGGCGTTTCTCGGCCGTATTTCACCGGAAAAGGCGCCGGATCGCGCCATCCGCATCGCGGCTCGGGCCGGGATGAAGCTCAAGATCGCGGCCAAGATCGACCGCGTCGACCGGGAATATTTCACCGCCGAGATCGAGCCGCTTCTTGCACAACCGCACGTCGAGTTCGTCGGCGAGATAGCCGAGCATCAAAAGTCAGATTTTCTCGGCAAGGCGGCCGGCCTGCTATTCCCGATCGCCTGGCAAGAACCGTTCGGCTTGGCGATGATCGAGGCGATGGCTTGTGGCACGCCGGTGATCGCGCTACGTAACGGGTCGGTGCCCGAAGTAGTTGACGATGGGGTCACCGGCTTCATCGTTGACGACGAAGCGACTGCTGCGGGAGCTACCGAGGCGCTTCACCTGCTAGACCGGACACTCATCCGCACTGTATTCGAGCGGCGGTTCACTTCACGGCGGATGGCGGAAGACTACACTAAGATCTATCGGGAGCTCATCGCCACTCAAGCGTAGCGGCCGTTCACATTCCAGGTTGTTTGAGCGCAATGCCGGCGATCCGCAATCTTTTCTTTAGCAGTCTGCAACTATCCCTTCTCGGTGCTGGCACGATCGGAGCAGGTGGATTATTTTTGGGCTTGGCGGTGGCGCAAGCGCCCTCCAGTGCTCCGAGCAGCCAGGCAACGGGAGAGACCGCGCTGAACGGAGCCAGTCTCGATTATTTCCCGCGAGACCACCTCTTCCGGATATTGGGAAAAGAGGTGCTGAGCGCAAAGGGTGAGGATATGGGGCGGATCGTCGACGTGTTGTTCGACGAGAAAGGAGAGCCGCACGCCGCGGTGATCGACTTCGGCGGATTCCTTGGGATGGGAACACGAAAAATCGCGATCAGCTGGAGCGCGCTGCGCTTTGATCTCGGAGAAAAGAAGAATGTGATCGCTCTCGATCTCGGTCGCGAGCAACTGAAGGCCGCGCCGGAATACAAATACTCGGCGTCGGACAAGCCAATCCCGGTGGTAGCACAGCCGCAGTCGCCCCCGCAGGAACCCGCGCCCGATCCGAGTCGGTGACGCAATTCAGGATGATGACGCGATCGCCGTCGCGGAGCGGGTTGTGGGTACGACCCGCTGCGAAGCCGATGACCCGCAGTCTGCGGGGACTCGATTGGTTGAACTTCTTTGTCGCGAACTTTCAAACCGGATTTGGACCGTTCATTTCGGTCTATCTAACCGGCGTAGGCTGGACCCAGGGCGCGATCGGTGCGGCGCTGAGCGCCGGTACTGTCGCAGGGATGGTGGGCCAGATCCCCGGCGGAATCTTGGTCGATGCCGTACGCAGCAAGCGAACAGCGGCCGCCGCGGCGATCCTTGCGATCATGGCGAGCGCCCTATTGATTGCTCTGTGGCCCGCCCTGTTGCCGATTGCTTTGGCCGAAGTACTGCATGCTTTTGCCAGTTCGGTCCTCGGCCCAGCAATCGCGGCGCTGAGCCTCGCGCTGGTCGGCCACGGCGCGTTTGGCGAAAGGCTCGGTCGCAATGCCCGCTACTTGGCCTTCGGCAACGCGTTCGCTGCCGGACTCATGGGTACCTTCGGCTATTACGTTGGGGAGCGTGCGGTCTTTCTGTTGACTGCGGCACTTGGCATCCCCGCCTTGGCCGCGATCGAGATGATCAGAAACTCGGATCTCTCTTCGGCTAAGATCCACTCGAGACCGGCACCGAGGTCAAAGCCCGAAACTACCGGCTGGTCATGGCAGTTTCTTAAGGACCTTAGGCTGCTCGCCTACGCCGTATGCGCAAGCCTGTTCCAACTTGCCAATGCGGCGATGCTGCCGATCGCTGCAGGGATGGTGACAAAACGGGCCGGGAACGAAGCGTCATTGGTGATTGCAGCTTGTATCGTCGCGCCACAGGCGGTTGCGGCTGCCATTTCGCCCTGGGTCGGGCGCGTTGCCGAAGGTTGGGGCCGCCGGCCGATCCTGATCCTTGGCTTTGCCGCAGTACCGATCCGCGGCATGCTGTTCGCCGGCATCCCCGATCCATATCCAATGATCCTGATCCAACTGCTCGACGGGTTGAGCGCGGCAGCCATTGGCGTCCTGACCCCTCTGATCGTCGCCGACATCACGCGCGATACCGGGGGTTACACGACCGCTCTCGGGGTGGTCGGGCTCGCGATCGGCGGAGGCGCAACCTTGAGCACCACGGTGGCCGGTTTGATTGCGGACCAACTGGGGAGCCAGTCGGCGTTTCTCGGTCTCGCCGCTGTCGGGCTTTGCGCGACTCTCCTGGTGGCAACCTTGATGCCGGAGACGCGACCCCCGGGAAATCACTCTGCGGCCAACAGCGGTGCCAGCGGGCTGCCGGGTTTTTCCAACTCGGCCGGAGGCCCCTGATCGACCAAGCGACCATGCTCCATTACCAGCACTCGGTCGAAGGCGGAAGCGAGGCGGGGGCGGTGCAAACTCCACACTAGGCTACGATCGGAGAACTCTAGCTTCAGCCGCTCGAGAAGAGCCGTCTCCGTTGCTCCGTCGAGCACTGCCGTCGCATCGTTGAGCGCCATCAGATCGGGGCGCTTTAGCACCGCACTGGCTATGGCTAGCTTCTGCCGCTGAGCCTCGGACAGGCGAGAACCGCCGGTACCGACCGGATAGTCGAGCCCAACCTCGATCAAGATGCGACGCAAATCGAGCTCGTCGAGCACCTCCGAAATCGCGGCCCGGACACGCTCGCGACTGCCCAACTCGCCGCGCACGATCGTGCCGAACAGGACATTCTCCTGCACCGAGGCTGCCGCGTTGTAGCGCTCGGGGTCGAAGAACTCGACCGAGCCCCGCAGCTCCTCCGGCAGCCCCGTGCCGAAGGCGCGCCGTGCCTCCAATATCCGCTGCTGCATCTTTTCATCGATCAGGTCGAGCGGGTCGCGCGCGGCGACCAATTTGAACGCCAGCGAAAGGAGACGCTCTCGTGGGGGTTGCAGCAACTTCTCGACCCCGGCTATTTCCATCCGCTTGAGAATCCCCTCGAAGACCGGCAGATCGTCGGCGCTGATGAACGAGAACTCCTCGAACAACGCGTGTTCGGGGTGCAAACCTGAGAACAACTCGATCATCATCCGGGCGACCCCAGCGCCGACCTCGAGGAGGTCGTGGGTGAGCCCAGCTTCGTCGAGCACCTTTTGCACATAGGCGTTTCGGGCGAGCCCGTCGCCTTCAAAGGCGGGGCCGATCGGGGTGCCGAACAGCAGATTGACTGAAACCGGGGAATTGGTGTTGTAGCGGTCCGGGTCGAAACGTTCGACGAGATGAGCAACGCCGCTGCCTTCGAGCCGCTCGGCAAGCACCCGGCGCGCTTCGAGGACGCGCCGCGCTGCATCCGGCTGGCGATCCGGATCGAGCCGGCCACGCAAGCCGAAGAGGTGCACGTCTTCTTCGAGGTCAACGAGACGCAGCACCTCGACCACACGCAGCTCGAGCTCGGCCTGGTTCGCCACTCCGGCCTGCGGGTAGTCTATCCAGTCGGCATCGATATCGTAATCGATGTTCCCCGATTTCCGGGCTTCCTCGATCTCTCGGGCGCGCGACGGTCTGGCCGAGCCGTCGTCCGGCGCCCAGCTCGGCCGGTGACGCAAGCCGAGCAACAGATTGTCCCTCACGCTCGCCGAAAAGAGATAGGTGATCGGGCCGACGTAACCGATTCGCCGGCCGGAAACCGCCAACGGCACGCTGTTGAGGTCGGTATCGCCAATGACAAGACGCCCGCTCGTCGGGGTGACGAGGCGGGCAAAGAGCTGCGGAACGAGATTTCTGCCGCTGTTGCTTTGGCCGACGATCGCTACATCGGTACCAAGCGAAAAGTCGAAATTGACCCCTTCGAGCAGAAGGATGCCGTCATCGTCCACCAAACCGATATTGGCCGCGGTGACCTCGCCGTGCAACGGCTCGACCTTTTCCGGCGCTTCGAGCAGCGAGCGTTTGTCGAGCATATCCGGAACCTGGAACTGCTCGACGACCTGCTCGTATTTAATCGCTACGTCCTGCTGGTTCTGATAGAAGTCGAGCAGCTCCTTCCACGGCGACGACAGGTCTTTATAAGCAGCGAGCACCGCGACCAGCGCGCCGAACGAAAGCTCGCCCTTGATCACAAAATAACCGCCGATCAAAAAGAACAAGAATGGTGTGAGATTTCCGATCAGATTGTTAAGGAATTTAACGAAGAATTTGCGATTATAGATCTCGAACCGAATGTCGTAAATTTCACCCAGGCGCTGAGAGATGTCCGCAAGTTGGTAAACAGCGGCGTCATTGGCGCGAATTTCGGCCCGCGCGGCGATCGTCTCGGCGATACGGTCCGAGAGCCCGCGAACTTTGCGAACCCGTTCGCGGCCGAGCCGACGAATGATTCGCTGCATCTTGGGAATCAAATAACCCTGCAGCGGATAGAACGCGACAGCAGCGGCTCCGAGTATTGGGTCCTGCACGAACATGAAGACGAAAATCGTCAGCAGCGTGCCGCCCTGCGAGATCGGCAGCGCGAATGCATCGCCGATAAACCCGCCGACCGGCTCCAGCTCGCCGGTCATCATCGCGATGACCTGGCCGGTCGCGGTACGATCGAAATGATGCAGCGGAAACCGCAGCACCCGCTCGTAAAGCTGATAGCGCAGGCGGCGCAGCATGCGCTCGCCGACCTGTCCCTTCCGCACGTTGAGGTGCAGTTTGAACCACCCATTTATCAAAACGAGGGCGAAGAATATGCAGCACAACACCAGAAGATAGGGGATCTGATCGAAATCCCATCCCATGAACTTTTGCGGGAAATCCTTGCCGGAAATGGCACGATTGACGATCAGCTTCGGTAAATCTAAGGAATAGTAGAGGAACGGAAAAGAAACCAGCGTGACGACTACCAGGTAAACCTGCTCTCGCAGGCTGTGATGCAGGATATAGCTATAGATCGAGGCATCGAGCCCGTCCGTGCCGCTTTGCGGCAACAGGCGACGCACCCGCGAGGGAAGCGGCGGCCATACTGATTTTAAGGACGCGGCGATAGCACGGAGAAATCGCATGGGCTGTCCTCTAGTCTTTGGCACGACGAGGCGGTCCGGCTTGGCGGATCAACACCGGTCCACTCGGTCCTATCTCTAGGCAAATAGTCGCGCGGGAGAGGCTTTTGAGGCATCTCCCCAGGAATTGATCTCGAACCCGCCCTTCATGAGCGCGGATGGCGGTTCCGACCCGAACCTTTTGCCGCCGTTGCGCGTCCTCTTTCGTGAGTTGTGAATTGCTTTCAGGTTGCTTCAAATGACAGACAGCCCTACCCGATGGAGCCTGACAGGCGCGATGTGGGCCGCTCTGATCCTCGCTCCCGCACTGTGCAGTGCCCAACCGGCAGGCGAAATGGGTCCGAAGGGCGGCTCAAATCTCACCCAACAGACCCAGAACGAGATCGACATTGCGCTGCCGAGTCTCGCGCCGCTTGTCGAGCGCGTCATGCCAGCTGTCGTCAACATTTCAGTCGAGTTGAAGGAACAGGCGGCGACCGCAGGCGACGAAAATACAGGGAACGAGAGTGCCTCGCCACTCGGGCCGAGCGGCACGCCTTTCGATCAGTTCCTTAAGCGCTTTTTCGAACAACCGTTCCAATCCCGCAATCTCGCGGAAAAAGTCATGGCGGCGCGGCTCCGGGTTCATCATCGATCCTGCCGGCTACATTGTAACCAACAACCATGTCGTCGCCAACGCCGACAAGGTGACGGTCATCTTTCAGGAGAACAGCCGGCACACGGCCAAGGTCCTGGCCGCGACGAGAAGACCGACATCGCCCTACTCAAGATCGATAGCAACCAAAAGCTTCCTTACGTGACTTGGGGAACCAGCGATGACGCCAAGGTCGGGGACTGGGTGGTCGCGGTCGGCAATCCGTTCGGTCTCGGCGGCTCGGTGGACCGCCGGGATCATCTCGGCCCTCGGGCGCGACATCAATGAGGGCCCCTACGACGATTCCTGCAAATCGAGGCACCGATCAACCGTGGCAACTCCGGCGGACCGACATTCAATCTTCACAGGTGATCGGAATCAATACCGCAATTTATTCGCCTTCGGGCGGATCGGTCGGGATCGGGTTCGCCGCCCCCTCGAACATCGCCAAGCATGTAGTCGTCCAGCTCAAGGAGCACGGCCACGTGACCTGGGGATGGCTCGGCGTAGCCATTCAGAACGTCACGCCGGCAATAGCCAAGAGCCTTGGCCTCGACCCCGACCACCCGACCGGTGCGCTGGTCGCCTCGGTCACCCCGGACAGCCCTGCCGCTCAGGCCGGCATCAAGCAAGGCGACGTGATCACCGCCGCAGGCGGTCGCGACATAAAAACCGTGCACGAACTCCCGCGCCTTGTCGCGTCCGCACCGGTCGGCAGCAAGCTCCAGTTGACGATGGTACGCGACGGAAAACAAAAGACTGTCGAGGTCTCGATCGGCGAGAACGTGGCTTCTTCAGAAACCGAGGCTGCGCAGCCTGGCAACGGCAAAGCCGTTAACGCGCTCGGCATGGAGCTGCTCCCGCTCGATCCGCAGCTGCGCCAGGAATTGAAGGCGCCAAAGGACCTGAACGGGGTCGTGGTCGGCCAGGTCGCGAGCGGCAGCCCGGCGGGCGATCTGGGATTCAGCCCGGTGACGTGATCGTATCGGTTGATCAAAAAACCGGTAACCACCCCCGAGAATGCCGCAACTCAATTAAAGGCGGCGGCGGTTCAAGGCAACGTGCTGTTGCTGCTCAACCGGCACGGGATGAACCGATTCGTCGGCCTTCGGTCGAGAATAACGGAACGGCAGGCAAGCAGCCGCTGAGTGCGTGCGCGGCATTACGATCGATCTCGGCTTTGGCTTCGCCGCGGGTCGGCCTCCTCGGTGGAACTCGTCCACATACAATTTCTAGGATGCGCCTCCCGCCGTTTAATCACGCTACTTAATTACGTTAAAAAGCGGGATTGCGATATTCCGAAGACGCAGAAGGCTACATATTGTGCCGCTCGTCAATTTGCCTCCACTTCTATGGTAAAAAAATAGTGAGCTGAATCCTCTTGTTTTTGCGGGGCAATCACTTCAGAGGCGCAAGAGAACCGTGCGAGTTTACTAGACGGCTGCGCTTGCTTCTGCTATTATTAGTGGTATGACGCTAGCCACGGGCGGGCGGTTTAGTGGCGCCGAGCGTTAACACGTTCCAGTTCGAAATGCAGCTCAGACTCTTTCGACATTTCGTTCCGGTTTCGGTCGTGCTTCTCGCATCATCGGATGCCTTGTTGATCACCGGTGCCTTTTACCAACTCTTATCTAGTTCAGAGGTTGGGACACCCATTGTCCTGGGGGCTTCCACTTTCAGCGCTCAATTCTCGGCGGGATTATCTGTTGCCACTGTGACTGCGATGCTATCCGTCGGGTTGTACGGGCAGCAAAGTTTTATAGACTTCCGGCTCCTGTTCAGCAAGATAGTTGTCGCCTCGGTACTTGTGTTGATGCTTGTCTCATTTTCGGCAACATATTGGCGGGACGGCCTTGATCAACTGACCGATTTCGTCAATTTTCCGCTAAAGGCGACACTGATCTGGCTGGTCTGCGTATCGGTAACGCGCGGAACTTTCTCGGTGACGCTGGGGCGCGGTCTGCTGAAGCGGCGTGTACTCGTTTTGGGCAATGGCACTCAGGCGGCTCGCATCGCTAAGCTCGTCGAGACCGGGCACAACGACCATTTCATCCCTGTGTCGTTCGTCGACGTGCCCGACCGGACCACTCAGTCTCGGGCGGAAACCCTCGATTGGTCGGCTGCCGAGACCGACGGCCTCTTGGAAATGGGTTACCGGCTTGGCGCCAGCGAAATCGTAGTGGCGGCCGAAGATCGACGCGGGCTGCCGGTACGCGAACTGCTGCACTGCAAACTAGCCGGCATCAAGGTGACTGAGTTCCTCGATTTTTGGGAACGCGAGACCAGGACCGTCGACCTTGAAGCCCTGAAGCCGAGCTGGTTCTTTTACTCGGACGGATTCCGATGCGGTCCGGTCGACGAGTTTTTGAAACGTGCCTTCGACATTGTGGTGAGCTCGAGTTTACTGGCTCTGACACTGCCACTGTTAGCTCTAACGGCCTGTTTGATCAAGCTCGAGAGTCCTGGGCCGGTCCTTTACCGTCAAGAAAGGGTGGGATTGCACGGTCGCGTTTTCACGATTCTGAAATTCCGCAGCATGCGGATGGATGCCGAGACCGACGGCCGTCCCCGTTGGGCCGCGAAGTGTGATCCCCGTATTACCCAGGTGGGAGCGATTATCCGTAAACTTCGCATCGACGAACTCGCTCAGATCCTGAATGTCTTGCGCGGAGACATGAGTTTTGTCGGGCCCCGCCCGGAGCGCCCCTTTTTCGTAGCCGATCTTGCCAAATCAATTCCCTATTATGCCGAGCGCCACTGGGTCAGGCCGGGGATCACCGGCTGGGCGCAAATTAATTTTCCCTATGGTGCCTCGACGGAAGATGCCCGTCACAAGTTGACCTACGATCTCTATTACATAAAAAACCGAAGCTTCTTTCTAGACGTTCTGATATTGCTACAGACTGTGCGAGTGATCTTCTGGAATCAGGGAGCGAGATAAGCACTTGCATCTCGATTTTTTCGTCAGGGAGACAGTGTACTCGGGATGTGCGTTGGCCTTCCTTGCGCTGATCGTGCTGATGGTCTTGCAGGGTCGCACCAGCAGAACCGGCGTGGCGATCCTTGGTTGCTGTATCGCCTCGCTAAGCTGGGCAAGTGCAACCGCCGCGGCCGCACCGCTCGCCGCATTGAGCTCCTTGGACAGCGTAAGGCTTTCCGCTTGGCTGTTGTTCGCGGTAGCGCTAGTTACCATACGGGCCAGTGACGGTTCCGGTCTCGGGCGCGCTTACCTCTTCGGGGCAGTCGGCTTCTGCCTCGCAGCAATTATTGATGATGTATGGATCTTGGTCGTCAGCCCGGATGCTACGGCCCTCTACACGTTGCAGCTGCTGATCCGCATCGGGCTTGGAGTAGCTGGACTGCTGACGATCGAGAATTTCTGGCGCAATACAGAACATGAACGGCGATGGCACGTCTGGCCGCTGTGCCTCGCGATCGGCGGGTTGTTCGCGTACGAGCTGTTCCTGTTTTCCGATGCTTTCATCACCCGCGGCCGCGTCGATCCTGGTCTCACGCTTGGCCGGCCGATCGTCGCGGCGTTCATGGCCCCTCTGCTGGCCTTGGCCATGGCGCGCAATCGTGAATGGCGGGTTGATATCCACGTGTCCCGGCAAGTCGTTCTGCACACGGCGACTTTGGTTGCCAGCGGCTGCTTTCTTGTTGCCGTAGCCGTCGTCGCCGTACTGCTGCGCGGGTTTGGCGGCGAGTGGGGCCTGGTCCTCCAACTCGCGATGTTGTTCGGCAGCGTTGTTGTCCTCGCCACCGTGCTCTCGTCGGGGAGCATCCGCCGCCGGCTCAAGTTTCTGATCTCGCGCAATTTTTATACGCACCGCTACGACTATCGTGTCGAGTGGCTGAAGTTCATTGAGTTGGTCTCCGAGCCCAAGATTGGAGAGGAACTCTCGGTCAGGATCATCCGCGCCTTGGCCGAATTCGTCGATAGCCCGGCCGGGGTGCTATGGTCGCTGAGTCTCGGCGTCGGCTATTATCCGACAGCGGCGTGGAGGCAGCCTATCCCCGGTGACCGCAAGGTGCCGATCGATGATCCGTTCGTTTTTGGGTTCCGTAACGGCGGTTGGGTCCAAGTCCGCAGCTTGCAAGCCGGAGAGAATAGGTGGCCGATCGCTTCCGAAGAGGCGTGGTTGGCCGTACCTTTATCGCATCGCGGTGAGACTATCGGCTTCGTCGTGCTCAATCGCGCAACCCACACGATCGACCCGGATTGGGAGGCGTTCGATCTGTTGCGCGCGGCTGGCCGGCAAGCAGCCAGTTATCTCGCCGAGGAGCGCTCGACAAAGGTTTTGCGCGATTCCGAACTGCTGACCGAATACAGCAAGCGGTTCGCTTTCGTAGTCCACGATATCAAGAATTTGGCGAGTCAGCTCAATTTGATCGTGTCGAATGCGGCGAGGCATATCGGCGACCCCGAGTTTCAGCGAGATATGCTAAGCACTGTTGAAGATTCAGTCGCACGAATGAACAATCTTCTCAGCCAATTGAAGGCCGATGCGGCACCGCACCCAGCTCGCCTGCTCGACCCGAACCTCGTCGTCAGCGCGGTCGCCGCGGAGTTCGCCGATGCTCCGGTGGCGGTCGAAGCCCGCGACGAAATCGGCACTTGTGCGGTGACAATCGACCCGGAGCGCCTCAGATCCGCTCTAACCCATCTCGTCCAAAACGCGGTGGATGTTTCATGTCCGGGTGATCGGGTGATGATTTCCTCGCGCCGTTTCGGAACCCGGCTCTCGATCGAAGTCACAGATAATGGTCCGGGAATGGACGATGCATTCGTTCGTGACGAGCTGTTCCTGCCATTCCGCTCGACAAAGTCGGGCGGTTATGGGATCGGCGCTTTTCAGACCCGTGAGCTCATTCGCATGGCGGGCGGCGATCTTGAGGTAATTTCTGAAAAAGGGTTTGGCACTACGATGCGGATTGTCCTACCCCTTGTCTCAGAGAGAGAGCCGGCAGGATCCTCTGCCGTGACCTGAACACATGCCGCCCAATCCAAAACCCCTGCTGCTCGTCGACGACGACACGGGTCTACTGCGCCAACTGCGCTGGGCCTTCTCGGATCACAAGGTGTTCCCGGCCACAACGCGCCTGGAAGCAATCGATTTCGTCAGACGGGAACCGATTCCGGTGGCCATTGTCGATCTTGGCTTGCCTCCCGATCCGGACGGAGCCTCCGAGGGGCTGGCCACGTTGAGCGAAATTCTCGCGATTGCGCCTGCAACAAAGGTCGTCATCGCGACCGGCAACGAAACTCGTGAACACGCATTGCGGGCCATCGCTCTCGGCGCCTACGACTTCTATCAAAAGCCGATCGACATCGACGTGCTCCATCTGATTGTCAGCCGTGCGGAACGAATGTTCGAGCTCGAGGACGAAAACCGTCGTCTTGCCGAAGTCGCTCAAACCTCGCCGGTCGACGGCATCATCGCGAGCAGCCCGGAAATGCTACGGGTGCTGCGCAACCTGGAAAAGATAGCGCCGACTGATGTTACGGTATTGCTGCTGGGCGAGAGCGGTACCGGCAAGGAGTTGCTGGCTCAGGCGGTGCATAAGATGAGCGGCCGGTCTGGCGGGCCGTTCGTGCCGATCAATTGCGCCGCCATTCCCGAAACCCTGCTCGAAAGTGAGCTCTTCGGTTACGAAAAAGGCGCTTTCACCGGTGCTCTGAGGCAGAATATCGGCAGAATCGAAAGTGCCGATCGCGGCACCCTGTTTCTTGACGAAATCGGCGATGTCCCGTTGCCGATGCAAGTAAAATTGCTACGGTTTTTGCAAGATCAGGTTGTTGAGCGCGTCGGCGGTCGAAAGCCGGTGCAAGTCGACGTTCGAATCGTTTGTGCAACAAACCAGGACCTCGATCGTATGATGGCCGAGGGCCGCTTTCGCGAGGATCTCTATTACCGTTTGAACGAGGTCACCGTGCGGGTGCCCCCGCTTCGCGAGCGGCTTGGAGATGCGGTGGTTTTGGCAAGCTTCTTTCTCCGGCGGTTCGCCACAGAGTACAGCCGCCCAGTTCGCGGCTTCGCCTCTGCGGCACTTGCAGCGATCAAGGACTACCCATGGCCGGGCAATGTCCGCGAGCTGGAAAATCGTGTGAAGCGTGCGGTCGTAATGGCTGACACCGCGCTGCTGTCACCCTCCGATCTCGGCCTTTCGGCGCAAGAAGAAGAGCCGCAATCGCTTGGCATCCGGGCCGCCCGAGCCCGCGCCGAGCGTGAGGTACTCCAGCTCGCCCTTGCCCAGGCCGGCTCCAATCTGTCTAAAGCGGCAAAGCTGCTCGGGATCAGCCGGCCGACGCTTTACGATTTGATGCAGCAACACCAGATCGGGCTCGACGCGTGATGGTGGTTTGCAAGAAAGGGAGGGCAATGCCCCAGGGTCGTAGCCGCTGTCCATGGCGCTCGGTAGTTTTCGCCGGCGCCGTCGCCATATTCGCGTATCCCGCCGCGTACGCCAAAGATTCCGCGGCCTCGGTCAAGGACGCCGAACAATATGTCGCGAAAGGGAACCTCAAGGCTGCCGAAATCGAGCTGCGCAACGCCATCCGCGAAACGCCGCAAGACCCGGTTCTTCATGCCCGATTGGCCGACATCTATTTGCAACTCGCAGACCCTGCAGCGGCCGAGCGCGAAGCAAGAGCTGCTCTCGAACGCAAGGGCGACGAGGCAGACTACATATCGGCGCTGATGGACGCTTTGTTGCTTCAGGAGAAGTTTGCGGACCTCTTGGACCTGGTCAAGCCCGGCGATCGCGCTCCGGCGCTCGAGAGCAAGGTCAGAACCGCGCTCGGTACCGCGGAAGCCGGGCTGCGCGATCGGGGCAAGGCAGAAGATCTGCTTCGCGAAGCTGTCAAGCTCGATCCCACCGCCGTCCGGCCCAAAATTCAGCTTGCTCGGCTATTGACGGGAACGAAACCCGAGGAAGCTGGCAAGTTTATCGATGAAGCGATCGCCGCCAATCCCCGGTCGACCGAAGCTCTTCAAGTGAAGGGAGAGATGCTGCGCACTCAAGGTGACCAGGACGGCGCCGTTCGCCTGTTCGACGAGGCGCTGAAAATTGATCCGAAAAACATGCTGGCTCATTTGAGCCGGGCCAACGTCAATGTCGCGCTCGGCAAATACAAGGTGGCTGACGAGGATCTGGATCCCATCCTCAAGTCGTCTCCCAACAATTTCATGGCAAATTATCTTCGCGGATTGGAGCTTGCCAAAAAGCAGGACTACGCTGCGGCAGATCGCATTTTCGATCGCATCAGTCCCGCCTTCTCGGTGTTCTGGGCAGGTTATTATCTGCAGGGCGCAACTAAACTGGTCCTTGGGCAATCCGCTCAGGCGGAAGCGCTATTGGCTAAATATCTCAACCGCGTTCCCGATGATCTAAGGGCGGGCCGGCTGATCGCCACTGCCGCTCTGCAACAGCGATCCCCGTCCCGGGCGATCGAGTATCTGAAACCAATGGTCGACAAGGGGCCGGCGGACGCGGCGACGCTGACCCTTCTCGGCAATGCTTACATGGCGGAAGGCAAGCCGGATCTCGCTTTACAGCAGTTCGAAAAGGCTGCCGCTCTGGATCCCGACGATCCTGCCATCAAAACGCGGGTCGGCATTTCGGAAATCGATATCGGGCAGGGGCGGCAGGGGTTGAGCACACTCGAGCAAGTGTTCGCTACCGAAGCCGGCGCGCCGGTCGCCGGACCGACGCTCGTATTGTCCGAGCTGCGTGCCAAGCGGCTCGACAAGGCGGCCGAGGTGGCCGGCTCTTTGGTCAAAAGAGACGCCAAGAACCCGCTCTACGTTACCTTGGTCGGAGTAGTCCGCGTCAGTCAGCATGATTATTCGGCCGCCGAGAATTCGTTCCGTGCCGCGCTCGCCATCAACCCAGAGTTCCCCGCGGCCACTCGCGATCTCGCGCAGCTATACGTTGAGACTGGCCGCATCGACGATGCCAAAAAGGTCTATACCGACCTCCTCGCGAAGAAGGCTGACGATGTGACGGCCCTTCTCGGGCTTTCGGACATCTATATTTCCGAGAAAAAGTGGCCGGAAGCGACTGACGCGATAAACCGGGCGCGTTCGGCGGCAAAAAATGACGCGTCACCCGGGCTCAAGCTGATGAGCCTATACGAATCTCGTCAGGACTGGAAAAGCGCCAAAAGCGTGGCGGCAGAACTCGCGTCGCAATTTCCGGGGGATGTCAAGGTCCTCGAAGCCCAAGGTAGCGCCCAGTACGGCGCCGGCGATATGGACGGCGCGGTGTCCAGCTTTAAGCGGGCTCACGAGCTGGTGCCGAATTCGATTCCGATCCTGTCTCGATACCTCTCCTTGCTCAACGAAAACAAATATTTCGTCGAAGCGCGCGGTGTGTTGCAAGACGCTATTGCTCGTGACCCTCGCAACGCGTCCTTGAAAGCCGACCTGATCCGGATCGAAGGCAATATTAACGGAGTGGACGCGGCAGTCGCTAAGGCGCAAGCCTTGGCAAAGGACGATCCCGATAGCAACATCTACTATCTGGTAGCGACCGAACTCTATAATAAGTCCGAACGGACGCCCGACGCGATAGCGATGCTCGAGAAGACTGTTGCGGCGAAGCCGTCGGACGATGCCTTGATAAGCACGCTGTCGCAGCTTTACCGCCGCACGGGAGATCTGGGAAAGGCAGAAGGAGTTTTGGTCAGCCGGCTGAAGGCTGATCCGAAGGATGCCGGGATACGGACGGAGCTGGCGTCGCTATACCTGGCCACCGGGCAAATTGCAGATGCCAAGAAGATTTACAACGAGCTCAGTTCGCAAAGGCCAAACGATCCCGCACCTTTACTGGGCCTCGCCGAAGTCGCAACCAAGGAAAAGAACTGGCCGGAGGCGATGGATTACGTCAACCGCGCACGCGCCGCAGCACCGAATGACCCGGCTCCCGAGATTGCGCTCGTCAACTTGTACGGCTCACAGCAAAACTGGAAGGATGCAGCGGCCATAGCAACCGATGTCGCCGAGCAATTCCCGGCCAATCCCCAAGCTCTCGAGGCCAAAGGGCGGGTTCAAACGGCTACGGGAGACAAAGAAGGCGCGACTGCCACCTATAAACGTATCTACGAACTCGTACCCAATTCGCTGCCGGTCCTATCGCGCTATCTTGCCTTGCTCAATTCGGCGAAGAACTTTTCTCAAGAAAGAACCATTTTGCAGGCCGCGCTCGCCCGCGCTCCCAAGAACAGCCAGTTGAAGGGCGACCTGATCCGCGTCGAAGCGGAAATCGACGGGTTGGAGGCGGGCCTCGCAAAAGCGCGCGCACTTGCCCAGGAGGACCCCGGGAACCCAATTTATGACATCGTTTCGGCGGAGTTATGGGAGAAGGCTGGACGCAGCGCCGACGCTGTCACGCTGCTCGAGAAGGCGGTCGCTGCGCGGCCGTCAGACGACAATCTCATAGGGGCGTTGTCCCGGCTCTATGCGCGGACCGGCGAACTCGGCAAGGCCGAGGCCGTCTTGAATTCCCGCTTGAAGATCGAACCGAAGGATCTGGCGATTCGCTCCATTTTGGCCTCGATTTACCTCGAGCAGAAAAAATACGATAATGCAATCGACGAATACACGCGCATCAGTGCCGACCACCCGGCTGACGCGGCGGCATTAAACAATCTGGCTTGGCTTTATCAGCAAAAGGGTGACCTGGTGAAGGCGCGCGGACTGGCCGAGCGTGCCACCGCGGCCTCTCCGCGCGTACCGCAGATCGACGATACTCTGGGGTGGATCCTGCTCGCTCAAGGCGACGCGCAGAAAGCACTTGACTATCTGAGCGCCGCCAGCCTGTCGGCTCCTGGCAATCCGGATATCCAATATCACCTGGCGGTCGCCCTTCATCGAGTCGGCAGGCAATCTGATGCTCAGTCGACCCTGGAGAACCTGCTCGGCTCCGGCGCATCGTTCTCCGACAAGGCCGAGGCGGAAAAGCTGTTGCAGGAGTTGAAGCGGAGCTGAATTGCTCCGCTACCGCGCGGGATCGATCTCCTGCAGCAAGCTCCGCAGTTCCCGAGCAAGCCCGGACGCGGGCGCATTGCGGCGAGCAGGAACGCCATGGGCGGCGAGAGTGGTCGCCTCCCCCATATCCTCCGGCGCGGCGCTCAACCGGCGGAGCACTGCTGTTAGCTCCTCGATCGTGGCTTGCAGCTCCGGAAACGACATGGCACCGGCAATTTTGTCGTCATCGGAGAGCTGCTGCTGGGTGGCGGCTGAGCGCATCGTTGTCTCGAACGCCTCGACGGATGTCCGCATAGCGGCTTCGAGAGCTCGAGTAATCTCCGACCACCGGCCGACAGCATCGAGCAGGGATTGATGTCCTTGCTCGAAGGCTGCGACCAGCCGTTCGGGAAATCGAGCCGGCAATTCATCGATTCCGTCATCCCTCACCGGGTTGTCGCGATTCGCCTCGAGCAGCGATACGACACGGCGCAGCAGGCGGATTTCGTCGGGCTCCACGGTTAGCTGGGCAATAGTTTCGAGCAACGGCTCTGCTGTGACATCGATGGCAATCCTGCCGAGCGCAGCGAGGAGGACCAGACCGGCCACGATCAAAATGGCGGATACCGTCGGGATGACGCCGATTTGAAATGGTAGGACCCCATGGGTTTGCGCTAAGCCGAGTCCGACTATTCCGACGAGCACGATCAGGACACTAAGGAAATGGCTGCGGGCCAAACAAACATAGTGACGTCGGGCGATTCGGCTCCTCGCCTCGTCCGCGGCAAAAGCCGCCGAGACGACGACGCTGCCATCCACTGTCCCCGGCCCGGCCTGCGCTGAGCGGGTCGCAAGTCTCTTGAAACCATTCGTGCCGAGCGCGGCGATCCAGTCGTGCCAGGTGGGCGTTGTGCCAAGTGCGATGCGTCCCAGATGGTGGCGCATCCACATCATGCCGGCGACAAAATTTATGGTCGTCAGCAACATCGCGCCAAGGCCGTACACGCCAAGGGCGCCGACCGCGAGCACCGGCAAATGCGGGATCAGGATCGTTCCGATTTCGGAGCGCGGCGCGTTCATCACCTCAACGACTGCCAAAGCGGTCGCCAGAACGATCGCGCCGATAGCACTCGTCAAAACTATGCTCCAATTTGGCATCGCGGTCCTTCCCAGCCGGCCATCGCGCCTATCCGCAACCTATTGTAAATCGTAAGTGACCCGCACCGGCTTTTGCCGGTTCGGGGCCATTCTTTCAGGTCCCGGCCGAACCGCCACGAGGCATACTACACCTGCCGAGTATAGGCAGTGTATCAAACAGCTGGTAAAACCCGCTATTCGGCGGCATTTGTTCCGGGCGGCTCTGTTACCGGCGTCAACCACCGCTCGCCCGAGCCTTCGCCCAGCTGTCACGCAGTCCGACGGTCCGGTTGAAGATGAGGCGGTTCGGGGCGCTGTCGCGATCCGCACAGAAATAGCCTTGGCGCTCGAACTGAACCGCCTCTCCCCACACCGCAGCAGCCAGTGCGGGCTCCGCTTGGCTCTGGGTCAAGATCTCGAGCGAGTGCAGATTGAGATCGGCAAGAAGATCGCCGCCGGCGCCCGGATCGGGCACGTTGAAGAGCGGGTTGTAGAGCCGGATTTCCGCCGGCACGGCATGCGCTGCCGAGACCCAATGCAAAGTTGCCCTGACCTTGCGTCCGTCGGGAGCATTACCGCCGCGCGTCGCCGGGTCATAGGTGCATATCAGTTCCACGACCTCACCCGCCGCATTTTTCACTGTGTCACGGCAGGTGACCAAATAGCCATACCGCAGCCTTACCTCCCGCCCTGGCGAAAGCCGGTAGAAGCTCGGCGAAGGGTATTCCATGAAATCCTCAGCTTCGACGTAGAGTTCGCGCCCGAAGGGAATACCGCGCGTACCGGCAGCGGGGTCCTCGGGATTGTTGACCGCCACCAACTCCTCGATGACCCCAACGGGATAATTGTCGATGACGAGCTTCAGTGGACGCAGCACCGCCATCCGGCGCTGGGAGGTCTTGTTGAGGCGCACGCGGATCGCGTGCTCGAACATTGCAACATCGACAACGCTGTGCGCCCGCGCGACCCCCACCGAGCGGACGAAATCGCGAATGGCCGCCGATGGCACGCCGCGGCGCCGGAGCGCCGCCAAAGTCGGCATCCGCGGATCGTCCCAGCCGCTGACCCGGCCCTCCCGGACCAGTTCCGTCAGGAAACGTTTCGACAGCACGGTGAAATTCAGGTTGAGCCGGGCGAATTCGTACTGCCGCGGCCGCGACGGCACCGGCAGATTTTCGATCAGCCAATCATAGAGCGGACGATGGTCCTCGAATTCGAGCGTACAAAGCGAATGCGTCACGCCCTCGATCGCATCCGACTGGCCATGAGCGAAGTCATAAGTCGGATAAATGCACCACTTGGTTCCGGTGCGTGGGTGCTCCGCATGCAGGATGCGATAGAGCACCGGGTCGCGCAAATTGATGTTGCCGGCCATCATGTCGATCTTGGCCCGCAGCACACGCGCGCTATTGGGGAACTCGCCTTCCCGCATACGGCGGAACAGATCGAGATTTTCGGCGATCGACCTGTCGCGGTAGGGGCTGTTGCGCCCAGGCTCGGTCAGGCTGCCCCGCATGGCCCGCATCTCTTCGGCCGGCAGATCATCGACGTAGGCTTTGCCGGCACGGATCAGGTGCTCGGCCCAGTCATAGAGTTGCTCGAAATAATCGGACGCGTAGTAAAGGTGTGGCCCCCACTCGAAGCCGAGCCAGCGCACGTCGCGTTTGATCGAATCGATGTACTCCTGCTCCTCCTTGGTCGGGTTGGTATCGTCAAACCGCAGATGGCAGCGGCCGCCGTATTCCTGCGCCACGCCGAAATTCAGGCAGATCGCTTTGGCGTGCCCGATGTGGAGATAGCCGTTGGGCTCCGGCGGAAAGCGGGTCACTATCTCGGTGTTGCGCCCGGCGGCTATATCGGCATCGATGATGTCGCGGACAAAGTCGCGACCCAGCTGCGCCGCAGCGGTTTCTTTTGTCATCACATTTCCCGGTGTCTTCACGCCTGCCTATGTGGCGCATCCCCGCACACCCGCCAAGACCGGGCGAGAGCTTAGACCTATCGGATCCGAGTGTCGGGTCTGATAAATTCGGCAGCGACTTCAAACGCAGCTACCGTGTCCTTCGCCAAAACCGGCTCGAGCGCATGAACTCGAGCCGGTGATTTGCCTCATAGGCCGACAATCGCGCCACCGATGATCGACCGGGTCAGCGGGCCGCTAGGCGCGGGGAGCGCCGAGATGCCGGTGAAAGAAATTAAAGACCTTGTGCCAGCCGTCGACCGCCTGCTCCGGGTGGTAATTCGGGCGATACCAGGCGAAAAATGCGTGGCCGGCGCCGTCATAGCGGTGGAACTCGTAAATCTTGCCGTGCTTCTTCAGTTCCGCCTCGGTCTTGTTGACATGTTCGGGCGTCGGGTTGGGGTCTTCGTTGCCGAACAGACCCAATAGCGGGCAATTGATCCCTTCGGTCAGATCGATCGGCGCCACAGGCTGGTTCTTGGTCAGTCGCGACTTGTCGTCGACAACGACATTGCCTCCCCAGCAATCGACCGCGGCCTGGACCAGGTGCGACAGCTTGCACGCCACCAGATAGGTCTGCCGGCCGCCCGAGCAGAAGCCGATGACCCCGACCTTTCCGCTGGCATGCGGTTGCGAGCGCAGAAAGTCGACGGCTCCGGTCACATCGCCGAGCATCTGCTCGTCTGGAACCCCGCCGCCCTCACGCACTTTCGCGACCACCGCCTCGTCCGCGCCGTCGCCAACTCGGAAATAAAGGCTCGGCGCTACGGCAGCATAGCCGTGATGGGCGAATTTGCGGGCGACCTCGCACGTCCATTCGTCCCAACCCGGCATGTGGTGGATCACGACCACCCCGGGATGCGGCCCGGCATTGGCCGGGTGCGCGTAATATGCATCGCCGCGGTCGCCGCCGTGCCCGCGATAGGTCGCCATTCCCGCTTGTATGTTCCGAAACGCCATGTTGACTCTCCCTCCAAATGCCGGCGGCTCTCTTGTCACCGAACTCCGGCAAAAGCAAGCCGGATATCCACAGCTGCGGTCGCTCGCGGCTTGACATTGCCCGCGTGCTGTCCCGACCCTTGCTCGATCGCGTGAGCGACCAGGAGACCGACGATGACCGGAGCGCTGGAGCACGTTCGCGTGCTCGACTTCACGACCACGATCGCGGGTCCGCATTGCACGCGGCTGTTGGCCGATCTCGGCGCCGAGGTGATCAAGATCGAGGCGCCGGAGGGCGACATGATGCGCACCCGCCCGCCGCTGCGCAACGGCGCCAGCACGAGCTTCGGGCAGCTCAATGCCGGGAAGAAGAGCATCGTTCTCGATCTCAAGACGGCGCTGGCGGTCGCGGCGGTCCGCCGGCTCGTCGCCAACGCCGATGTCGTTGTCGAGAACTTTCGGCCGGGGGTCATGCGCCGCTTCGGCCTGGATTACGAAGCTCTCGCGCCGATCAAGCCCGAGCTCATCTACTGCGCGATTTCCGGCTATGGCCAGACCGGCCCTTCCTCGCAGCTGCCGGCCTATGCGCCGGTGATCCATGCCGCCTCGGGCTACGATCTGGCGCACATGGCTTATCAAGGCGAAGAACGCCGGCCGGATTACTGCGGTATCTACATCGCCGACGTGCTGACCGGCACCTATGCCTTCGGCGCGATCATGACAGCGCTTTATCACCGCCAACTGACCGGCCGGGGGCAGATGATCGACGTGTCGATGCTCGAAAGCATGCTGAGCCTGACATTGAGCGAAATTCAGGCTGCTCAGTTTTCACTGCCCCCAATCGGCAGGCCTATCTTTGGCCCAGTTGCCACCAAGGACGGTTACATCAATCTGTCGATTGCCAGCGAGAGAACATTCCGAAACCTGGCAATCGCCTCCGAGCATCCGGAATGGGTCACGGACCCGCGCTTTGCTCAATACCCTGACCGGCGGAGGAATTGGGGCGAACTGATCGACGAGCTCGAAGACTGGTCTAAAGAGCGTTCTACGGAGGAAGTTCAGGCCTTGTTCGACCGGCACGGCGTGCCGTCCTCGCCCTACCGCACGGTCAAGGAGGCGATGGCGGATCCGCAGCTCGCGCACCGCCGCGCTTTCGCCGAAATAAATGATGCGGGCGGCACGTTCCAGGCGCTCAATCCGCCGTTCCGGATGTCCGACACGCTGGCCGCAGCCTCCCCCCATGTCGCATCCCTCGGCGAGCACACCGAAGAGCTGTTGGCCGAGATTGACTACACCGGGGCGCAGATCGCCGACGGCGTCAATCTTGCCAAATCAGAGCCTCGCGCGTGACGACGACATCTCCGCCGGCGGTCAAGCGAACCAGATTGATGGACCGGGCAAGCTCCGGCGAGCCCGAATAGAAGGCCGGCACGACGCCATTGCCGACGCGCATTGGGCGGTCCCAGTGACCGAGCGCCAGATAGTCGGCCCCAGTGGCGGCGATTTCTTCATCACCAAAGATCCAGGACGAGCGCAGTGGATTGGCCCGCGTCTCCGGCGGTTCGCGTAATGCCCGTGAGCCATCGCCACCTGCCAGTGCGTCGAGCGCGGCCGCGGGCCGCGCAGCGGCGGCATATCGAAGTAATCCCGATGCGCATGCCCCCATATTTCGAGATCAAATGCCGGGAAGGCTACCGCCTCGTCATGCGTGACGCCGAGAATGTGGACACTCGGGACGCGCGCGATCCCGCTGCGGACGAACACCGAATCCGGCAAGGCCGGATCGTGGTTGCCGGGCAAAATCAGGACCGGCATCCCCGCTTCGGCGAGGAGCCGGGCCGCGCAGTCGAGAACAGCGGCGCTCAGCTGATTGCTCTCGAACGTATCACCGGCCAGCAAAACCAGGTCTGCTCCCAGGTTCCGGCGGTGGCCAGCACGGCCTTTAGCCCCCCGATGCCACCTCCGTCGTCTACGTGGACGTCCGAGCTATGCACCAGAACCACTCCCGGTTGCGAGGCCGCAATCATGTACAACAAGGCCCCGCCCCCTTAATGGGCGAGGATCTGGCTCAGGAATAATTTCGTGCGGTCGCTTTTGGGGTTGGCGAAGAATTCCTGGGGCGGCCCGCGCTCGACAATCTCACCGCGGTCCATGAAGACCATCGTGTCGGCGACGGTGCGCGCGAAACCCATTTCGTGGGTCACACAGACCATCGTCATCCCCTCCTCGGCAAGCTCGATCATGACATCGAGGACTTCCTTGATCATCTCGGGGTCGAGCGCCGAGGTCGGCTCGTCGAACAGCATGATCTCGGGTTTCATGCACAGTGAGCGCGCAATCGCGACGCGTTGCTGCTGACCGCCGGAAAGCTGGCCCGGGTATTTGTCCGCCTGCTCCGGGATGCGTACCCGCTCGAGGTAGAGGCGGGCAGTCTCCTCGGCCTCCCTCTTCGGCAATTTGCGCACCCAGATCGGGGCGAGGGTCAGGTTTTCCAGCACGGTCAGATGCGGAAACAGGTTGAACTGCTGGAACACCATGCCGACCTCGCGGCGGATCGCCTCGATATTCTTCACATCGGAGGTCAGCTCGATCCCGGCAACGATGATCTGACCGCGCTGATGCTCTTCCAGGCGGTTGATGCAGCGGATCATCGTCGACTTGCCTGAGCCCGACGGCCCGCAGACCACGACGCGCTCGCCCCTGCCGACATCGAGGTTGATGTTCCTGAGTACATGGAAGTCGGCGTACCATTTGTCGACGCCGCGCAGCTCAATGATCGGCGCCCCGACAGCCGCGTCCGTCATCGTCTCCGCCCCTTGTTGAATTCGCGCTCGAGCATCTGGCTGTAGCGCGACATGAAAAAGCAGAAGCAGAAATAGATTGTCGCGGCGAACACATAGGCCTCGGCCGAGGTGCCGCGCCAATTGGCGTCGTTGAGCGCCGCATTGATCGTACCGAGCAGGTCCATGAGGCCAATGATGATGACGAGCGTGGTGTCTTTGAAGGTGCCGATGAAGGTATTGACCAGAGGCGGGATGACCAATGTCAATGCCTGCGGCAGGACGATGAGCCGAGTGCGCCGCCAATAGCCGAGCCCCAGCGCATCGGCGGCTTCGATCTGGCCCTTCGGAATCGCCTGCAATCCGCCGCGGATGACCTCGGCGAGATAGGCGGCGGCGAACAGAATGATCGCCAATTGCGCGCGCAGCAGTTTGTCGATCGTCATGCCGGCCGGCAGGAATAACGGCAGCATGACCGAGGCCATGAATAGAACCGTGATCAACGGCACGCCGCGGATCAGCTCGATATAGCCGACGCAGATAATGCGCACCGCCGGGAGCGGCGAGCGCCGCCCGAGCGCCAGCAATATTGCAAGAGGGAAGGCGAAAGCCATTCCCACAATGGCGAGGATCAGGGTCAGCGGCAATCCACCCCACAATTCGTTGCCGACATAGCTCAATCCGAAAATACCGCCCCACATCAGGAGGCCGACTACCACCAGTCCGACGACCCAGACGAGCATCAGGCGCCGCCCCCAAAGCCGGCGGTCACAGCTCGCCAGAATCATCGCGAGAAAGATCAGCACGGCGCAGAATGGGCGCCAGTGCTGCTCGTAGGGGTAAGTGCCGAAGAGAATAAAGCGCCATTTCTCGGCGATAAACGCCCAGCAGGCGCCGGCGCCGCGGCAGGCGCGGCTGTTCGGGGCCGACCAAACCGCGTCGACCAAGGCCCAGCGAATGACGGGGGGGACTGCAACCGCCAATAGCGCGACCGCAACCACGGTCAGGATCGTATTGGAGACGCTGCTGAACAGATTGACGCGCAGCCAGCCGAACGGGCCGGCGACCACCGGCGGCCGCGGCTCCAAAGTGACAGGGAGCTCTTGCGTAACGTCCGTCATTTGTCGGCGCTCCTCGAGCGCGACGAGGCCTCAGGACCGCCGACGAGAGCCCCTCTCCGCCCTTCAGGGGGGAGAGGGAGGGGCCCAACCCGCAGGGTTGGGAGGGTGAGGTGGGCGGCGCCGCGGACCAGCACCTCGGCCCCCCTCACCCTGCCCTCTCCCCCCGGCCGGCGGGGGGAGAGGGTAAAAGGTTGATTAGCCTAAGGTTCATCACGCGGGCCACTACCGCTCTACCAGCGCGACGGAGCGGTTGTAAATGTTCATCAGCGCTGAGATCGTCAGGCTGATCGTCAGATAGACCGCCATGATCATTGCGATGCCCTCGACGGCCTGCCCGGTCTGGTTGATCATCGTGTTGGCGACCGACACGAGGTCCGGGTAGCCGATCGCGACCGCCAGCGAGCTGTTCTTGGTCAAGCTTAAATACGTGCTGGTCATTGGCGGAATGATGACCCGCAGCGCTTGCGGCAATACGATCAGCCGCGTCCGCTGTCCCGGCTTGAGGCCTAGCGCCATTGCGGCCTCGCTCTGGCCCCAGCTGACGGCAAGTATGCCGGCGCGGACGATTTCGGCGATAAACGTCCCCGTGTAGACGACGAGGCCGAGCAGTAGAGCGGCGAATTCAGGTGAAACTGCGTGGCCGCCAACAAAGTTGAAGCCCTTCAGCTCGGGACGGTCGAGGGCGAGCGGCGCGCCGCCGCCGAGAAACACGATCAACGGCAGCCCGAGCACAAGCCCGAGCCCGACCCAACCGGTCGGGAACTGCTCTCCGGTCCGTGCCTGCCGCTGCCGGGCCCAGCGGGAGATCCCGATCGTTGCCACGACCCCGACACACAATGCGAGTGCCATCCAGCCGTGGGTCGGGTCGGGATTTGGCAGCGGGAAGGCGACGCCTCGATTGCTGACGAAGACATCGGATAGCGGCTGCCAAGCCTGGCGCGGGGCTGGCGCGCTTTCTCGCAGCAGCCCCCACCAAAAGAACAATTGCAAAAGCAGTGGAATGTTGCGAAAGGTCTCGACATAGAACTGCGCCAGCTTGCTGATCAGCCAGTTGCGTGACAGCCGCGCGATCCCCATCACGGTCCCGACGATCGTCGCCAGCACGATGCCGAGGACGGCGACATAGAGCGTGTTCAGCAGGCCGACCAAAAACGCGCGGGCATAGGTGTCGGCCGGTGAATAGGGGATCAGCGACTCGCCGATGCCAAAAGCAGCTTCGCGATCGAGAAAGCCGAACCCGCTGGCAATGTTCTGACGGCGCAGGTTGACGACGGTATTATGGACGAGAAACGCGCCGAGGGCGAGGACGGCGGCGACGAACAGCACCTGAAAGACGATCCCACGGATCGCGGGATTGCGCCACGGAGAGGGACGCGCCGGGCGCCGGATGATGTCCGTCGCCATTTGCCCTCAGCTTCCCCGGTCGCCTTCCTCGGATCAGCGGATCGGCATCGCGTACATCAAGCCGCCGTGAGTCCACAGGTTGTTGAGCCCGCGATCGAATTTGAGCTCGGTGTCCTTGCCGAGCGTCCGGTCGAAGATCTCGCCGTAATTGCCGACCAGCTTGATCTCGTTATAGGCCCATTTCTCGTCGAGCCCGAGCGCCTTGCCCATCCCCGGGGTTACACCGAGCATGCGCTTGATGTCGGGGGCCTCGCTCTTCAGCATATCGTCGACGTTTTTCTGCGTGATGCCTTTCTCCTCCGCCTCGATCAGCGCATAGACGACCCAGCGTACGATGTCGTTCCACTCTTCGTCGCCGTGGCGAACGACCGGGGCCAGCGGTTCCTTCGAGATGCGCTCGGGCAGGATGATGTAATCGTCCGGGTTCGGCGCCTGGCTCAGCCGGTTGGCGTTGACCGCCGAGGCATCGCCTGTGTAGACGTCGCAGCGGCCGGAGAAGAAGGCGTTCAGCGCCTCGTCGATCTTCTCGATGACGACCGGCTTGAACTCCATCTTGTTGGCGCGGAAGTAATCCGCGAGGTTGAGTTCGGTCGTCGTGCCCGGCTGCACGCAGATCGTCGCGCCATTCAATTCCTTGGCGCTTTTGACGCCGAGCTTCTTCGGCACCATGAAGCCCTGGCCGTCATAGAACACGACCGGCGCGAAATTGAGGCCGAGCGCGGTATCACGCTGCAAGGTGTCGGTCGTGTTGTTGGACAGCAGATCGACCTCGCCCGATTGCAAGGCGGTAAAGCGCTGCTGCGCGGTCAGCGGCACATACTTGACCTTGTCGGCGGCACCAAAAATCGCCGCCGACAATGCCCTGCAGACATCAACGTCGAAGCCGGCCCAGTGGCCCTGGCTATCGGGTGCGGCAAAGCCGGCGACCCCGGTCGGCACGCCGCAACTGATCTGCCCGGCTTGCTTGACCTTATCGAGCGTCGCCCCAGCCTGTGCCGCAACCCCAAAACCGAACACGAAGCCGGCCGCAGCGAGCGCGCCCAACCAACGCCTGATCGTCATCGCAAACTCCCTGCTCGCCGATCGCGAGCCGATAACTCCTGGTTGGTGCCAAAGCTAACATAGTCGCGCCCTCGCCAGCAACGCAGGGCAGCGCCTCAGGCGGCTTCACAGCCGCGCTTGGTTGGGGCGACCCACAACCAAAAACTGTAGCAGTGATCGTTCTTTGCTGCAGCTGCAGCAAATCTGGAGCAGGAACTCATCCTACGGTTGCACAACCTCGTCAACTCTGCAATTTCCCTCACCGACACACTGATCGCAACTTGCACGGCGGGAGAGGGTGCCGAGCGCAGCGAGGCGGGTGAGGGTCTCGCCCTGCAGCATCAGCCAGGAATATGCCCTACAAAGTGGGCAATTTTCGGGCCGTGATCGCGAGCCGGCAACGCTCGGGTGACTCCGCCTACCCCGCCCTCCGCATGTTCTCGATGATCGCCGTCGCGGCATGGGCAGGATCGCTGATTTGACGATCGGACGGCCGGCGATGAGATAATCCGTACCTGCCGAGATCGCCTGCGCCCGCCGAGAGCTAACGTGGACTGTCTTGACACCTTGCGCGGCGCTGCCGAAAGGGCAGAGGGTCGGCTAAAAGGTGAGGATGTCATCGTCGGGACGATGCAGGCTTGGTCCTGTCCGCGATCGGAGATTGCGAGCAGATTTCCACCGACGGATCTTGTAGACCCTCGACGCCCTAGAGCGACGGCAAGGTAGCGCCACCAAATCAGGACGTGGCCGCAGCCGTGTTTTGTGGAGAATCAGGGGATAGATAGCGATTCGCAACCATTCGTTAATTTTGATCGCGTCCAAATAGGGCCACGGCGGGAAACGGGGAACCCCGATTAGTCGCTTGCCGTTCTGAAATTCCTAGACCTTTTCGCGCGGGCGCTCTTAGATGCGCGATTCGCCGCGCTGAGCCTTGACAGAGTTCGGAGGCGGGTAGTTGCTTTGGTGTGTAGGCGCTAGATTTTGTTGGGCAGGAACTTCTTTCGCCTATTTCTTGACCGTACCGCTGTCCGGCATGGGGGAGCTGGCTGATGGTAGGCATCGCATCCGCGCGTTCTCATACTCTCGCGGCAAGAGAGAAGTTAATTGTAGCTTTAGACGTCGCTTCCGTGAAGGAAGCCCGAGGCATCGTTGAGGACCTTCAGGACTCGGTCTCATTTTACAAGATAGGCCTGCACTTACAGCTTGACCCCGAACTGCCATCTCTGTTTGTACGCCTTCTTCAAGACCAGAAGAGAATCTTTCTGGATTTCAAATTTATCGACATTCCCGCGACGGTCGAGGGTGCGGTCAAAGCCGCAGCGAGGCTGCATATCAAGTTTATTACCGTGATGGCACAGCGTCATATTGTTGAAGCAGCGGTAAAAGGAAGGGGATCGTCGGACCTGAAGATATTGGCGGTGACGCTTCTGACTGGTATGACCGAAGAGGATATGCGAGCAGAATACAACACAAACCTATCGCTAGAAGATTTCATTACAAAGCGCGCAAGGTCGGCGTCTCAGATGGGATGCGACGGCGTCATCTCATCTCCTAATGAGGTTGAACTCATCCGGTCGGCTATTAATCGAGACAAGTTCTTGGTTGTGACCCCGGGGATTCGACAAATGGGGGCAGAACCTGACGATCAAAAGAGGACGGCTACTCCATACGATGCCATTATCAATGGCGCAGACTATATAGTGGTTGGACGCCCTATTATTCAGCAAGAAGACAAACGGCGGGCTGCTCAAGACATAGTTGATGAGATGGCAGCAGCTCTCGACCGTCGAGAAGATCTAGGTCGCTCGGCTCCGCTGCCAATACCGGCAGAAATCTACTGAGGGTCGGTTGCGCATCACGAGGGCAACCTGGCGGACGTGTAGCAGTCAGAGCGCTGTTTGCGCTTTGGTTGGGGCTGGTCTTGCCAGCTACCACCCCCGACGCGCCGCGATTGGCTTTGCCATCGGTGCCACATTACGAGTTCCCAGGGGTACCTTCACCGCAGCCAACCACGCCACCACGATATACCGAGCATTACGATCAGGGTGACGCTTCCCGAAACACAGAAGACAACAAGAGCGATAACCGCAAATCCCTTTGGGAGAGGGTAACGGATGATGCGGTCGCTTTCACTACCTTGTGTCTGGTTGGCGTTACGGGGGTGCTGGCGCTGTCCACTATCGGGTTGTGGATTGTTACTGGCAGTGCAGGCAAACGACAGTCGCGCGACATGCAAAAAATCTATTGCCGTTGTTGAGCGATCCCTTACTGAACTCGAAGCCCCATTTGTCTATATCGAAATTACCACGCCTGGTATCACGTACGAGGGGCCAATCGAAATAGTTTTAGCGACTTGAAGTTTCGCTCCGTTCGAAACAGATTTTCATCGGAGTCATTGTGTTCTCTGCAGCGGCGCCTGCTCGGCCAGGCGCCATAGATACCAGCTCGCCACGGTGCGGTACGGCTTCCACCTGACGCCGTAGGTTTCAACGTCCTTGCGCGCCGGCAGGTCACGCTGCGTATATGCGCGGGCAAAGCCCTTACGGATGCCGTAATCGTCCGCAGGCAGCACATCCGGCCGGCCGAGACGGAAGATCAGCAGCATCTCGACGGTCCAGCGGCCGATCCCACGAACCGAAGTCAGGCGCTCGATGATCGCGTCGTCCTCCATATGCCGGATCTCGGCGAGTGTCGGGATTTCCCCGCTGACGGTCTTGCCGGCGAGGTCCCGCAGCGAGAGGAGCTTTGAGCGCGACAGGCCGGCGCCGCGCAGTTCATCCTCGGATGCGGCGAGGACGTGTTCGGCGGTCGGGTCCGAGCCCGGGAAAAGCGCACAGAACCGCGCGAAAATCGTCGCCGCGGCCTTGCCGTTCAGCTGCTGAAAGACAATCGCCTGCGCCAGCGCGCCAAAGATGCTGGACGCGGCGATGAGCTGCATGCGAAACGGGCCCACCGCGTCAATGACGCGCGCCAGGGCTTCGTCGCAGCGGCGTAGGTGCTCAACCGCGGTCGCCGGCTCGAAACCGAGATCCTCATTCATTCGCCGCGTTCTATCGCCAGCATGCGGCGCTTCGTCGCCGTGCCGCCATGCGCGGAAAAGCCGCCGATTTTGCCGCCGGCCGCCAGCACGCGGTGGCACGGCACGACGATCGGGAACGGGTTGCGCCCGAGCGCCTGACCGACGGCACGTGCGGCGCCTGGCGCCTCGAGCCGCGCTGCGATGTCGCCATAGGCCAGCGTTTTTCCCGGCGGGATCGCGCGAGCCACCTCGTAGACGCGGCGGTGAAATGGCGCCACGTCCTCCATGTCGAGCGCGATTGCCGAGAGGTCGCTCGGCTCGCCTTGGAGCAGCGCGACGATGCCGTCGATGGTGAGCTTCACCTTGTGCGGCGGCACCATCTCTGCCGCGGCCGGGAACCGCTGCAGCATGCGCTCTCGCGCCGCCGCCTCACTCGCTTCGGGAAGCTGCACCCCGACGAGGCCACGATCGCTCCAGGCGATGCCGCACCGGCCGATCGCCGTGTCGAAAAGCGTAAATCCGTAAGCAGTCATGCAGCCATGGTACCACTCGGCCCCGACCGCCACATTCTCAAAATCCGCGTTGTCGCCTCATCATATTCTTCCCGGCGGGTACCGATGCGCATGCAGTTAGCTACCCGTTGCGGCGCGAAAGAGGCGCTCGAATTCGACGAGCTCCGTCGGGGCCGCGTCGGTTACTGCCCAGAAGCCGAGGTCGCCCTCGTCCCAATGCCGCAGATTATATCCTCGGCGGGACAGGGTCTCGGCATGGTCGACGGGCGAGGCGGGCAGCACGAAAAGATTGATCACATGGTCGCGGCGCTTGTAGACGAGGGCGGGGACCGGGTTGCCTGCGATCAGGTCGAGCCGGCCGCCGACCAGCGGGAAGCCCTCGCTGCGCAGTTCGATAGTCGGCGGCGACAGATCGGTCCGGCCGGCAAACCACGGCTTCACCGTGTGCTGATCCGAGGACGCGACATCGGTCAGATGGCTGCCTAGTAGGGAGCGCAGATGGCTGTCGATGATCTCGCTGGCCATCGTGTCGGTTTGGCGCTCGCCCAACAGCATGAATGTGCCGCCCGAGCCGACCGCTACGGCGAGCAGAATCGAGGCAGCATAGGCGAGCCATCCCGGCGCCCGAATCGAGGCCGCGGGCGTGCTCGCCGCCGCCTCCCGGCGGATCGCGAAACGGATCTGTGAACGTAGCGCGTCGGGCGCGCGATGGGCCGGGGCGAAACGGCGGATGTCGTCGCGCAGCCGCTCGAGCGCAGCCGCTTCGGGCCCGCAATCGGGACAGTCTTGCAGATGACCGCACAACGGCGCCCGCTCGGTCTCGGGGAGCTCGCCGTCGAGATAGGCGTCGAGCCGGGGCCGCACCTCACCGCATTGCATTACCACATCCTTTTCCGTCCCAGGCCCGGCGCAGCGCCGCGCGCGCCCGGTGCAGCCGCGACATCACCGTTCCAATCGGCACCCCCGTAACTTCGGCAATCTGGCGATAGTCCAGTTCTTGCAATTCGCGCAACACGATCGCCTCGCGCAGCGGCGGCGGCAGACCTTCGATCAGTACATCGAGGCGCCGCAGATCGGAGCGGCTCTCGAGCAGCGCATCGGCATCGACGGATCCCGCTGGTAGGCTGTGGACGGAGCCGTCGGCGTCGCCCTCTAGTTCGAGCGGCATCAGCTCTGCTGGCCGATTGCGCTCGAGCCAATCGTAGCAGGTCCGCCGCACGATCTTTAGAAGCCAGCTCTTGGCATCGCCCTCGCGATAGCTGTCGAAATACCGAAACGCCCGCAGACAAGCCTCCTGCACAACATCGGCGGCGTCGGCATCGTTGCGCGTCAGCCAGCGCGCGAGCGCATAACCGGCGTCGAGATGGGGCACCACCACCGCCTCGAACCGGCTCTGCCGACGCCGCTCCGCGATCCACGCCATGCGCGCTCTTCTACCCCGTACGGACCAGGACCGCAGCAACGGCGGAATTATTCCGCGGCGGCGCCGATTGTGCCCGCGCGGTTGCAATCCCCATGCGCCGGGGCCACACTCGCGAGCCGCAGGAGAGGAATGTGCCGATGGAAATGACGGGCGAGTTTCGCATCCCCGCTCCCCGCCAGCGCGTCTGGGAAGGGCTCAACGATCCGGAGATCCTGAAGAGCAGCATCCCCGGCTGTCAGACGATTGAAAAACTATCCGACACCGAGTTCACCGCCAAGGTCCTCGCGCAGGTCGGGCCCGTGAAGGCCAATTTCGGCGGCAAGGTGACCTTGGCGGATCTCAACCCGCCGCAAAGCTATACGATCGCCGGCGAAGGCTCGGGCGGCGTCGCTGGTTTCGCCAAGGGCAGCGCCAAAGTCAACCTCGACGAGGATGGCGGCGCGACCGTGCTGCGTTATGCAGTCCAGGCGCATGTCGGCGGCAAGCTGGCGCAGATCGGCTCGCGCCTGATTGACTCGGTCGCGCGCCGAATGGCCGAAAACTTCTTCACGCGTTTCGTTGCCGCAGTCGCGCCCGAGCAGGCGCCCGCTTCCGGCACGACGGCAGAAACCCAAGCCGTGCCGCAGGATCGGGTCGCCGCCACAACCACTGACCAGCGCGCCCCGCCGGTAGCTTCGGTCGAGGCTCAACCGAATGCCGCCGACGCGCCATCGGCAAAGAAGGAGATCCGGCTTCCGCCCGTGCTCTGGGTGACCGGACTTGCCGCGATCATCGGAGGGATCCTGTATTTCTTTACAGGCCGCAGGGCAACCCGGTAGGAAGCTCGTCGCGAAGCCTTGAGCCGGAAGCGGCGGCGGCATAAAACTGCGCCCGGAGTTTCCGTCGTCCTTTGGCGGCTGGGTGATCGATTCAGGGAGATCTCGATGCAGAAGACGGTCAGCCTTACCGTGAACGGCAAGCCGGTTTCGGCGACGGTCGAAGGCCGGACATTATTGGTCCAGCTGCTACGCGAGCAGCTCGGTCTGACCGGCACTCATGTCGGCTGCGACACGAGCCAATGCGGCGCCTGCGTGGTCCATGTCGACGGAGAGGCCGTCAAGGCTTGCACCCTCTTGGCCGTGCAGGCCGAAGGCCGCTCGGTGCTGACCATCGAGGCCGTCGCGGACGGCGACACCTTGCATCCGATGCAGGAGGCGTTCCGCAACAATCACGCTCTGCAATGCGGGTTCTGCACGCCCGGCATGATCATGAGCGCACTCGATCTGGTGAAGAACAACCCCAACCCGACCGAGCGCGAGGTTCGTGAGTATCTCGAAGGCAATCTCTGCCGCTGCACCGGTTACCACAACATCGTGCTGGCGATTATCGAGGGGGCGGCGGTGATGCGGGGTGAGGAGCCGCCCAACGTGCATGGGGTGGCCGCTGAGTAAGGGGCGATGAGCGTCATCGGAACGCCGGTGCGGCGGCGTGAGGATTATCGGTTCCTGACCGGCCAAGGCACCTACACCGACGACATCAACCGGCCGGGACAGCTTCACGCTTATATTCTGCGCAGCCCGCACGCCAACGCCCGGATCACCGGCATCGATACTTCCGCGGCCGCCTCGGCGCCGGGTGTCGTCGCCGTCTACATCGGGAAGGACATGGCCGCGGACGGGGTCGGCGGGCTGCCCTGCGGCTGGCAGATCCACTCGAAGGACGGCTCGCCGATGGTCGAGCCGCCGCATCCGCCGCTCGTTGTCGACCGGGTCCGCCATGTCGGCGACCAAGTCGCCGTCGTTATCGCAGAGACTCTCGCGCAGGCCCGCGATGCCGCCGAGCTGATCCAGATCGACTATGTCGAGGAGCCGGCGGCGATCGACCCGGCAGCGGCGCTTCAGTCGGGCGCGCCGCAAGTTCACAGCGAAGCGCCCGGCAATCTCTGCTACGATTGGCATCTGGGCGATCTGGCCGCAGTCGACGCCGCGTTCGCCCAGGCGGCGCGGGGCGTCAAGCTCGACCTCACCAACAACCGGCTCGTCCCCAACGCCATGGAGCCGCGCGCCGCGATCGGCGAGTTCAACCGGGCGACGGGCGAATACACCCTCTACACGACGAGCCAGAACCCGCATGTGATCCGCCTGCTGATGGGCGCCTTCGTATTGCACATCCCGGAGGCCAAGCTGCGGGTCGTCGCCCCGGATGTCGGCGGCGGCTTCGGGTCGAAGATCTATCACTACGCCGAAGAGGCGATCTTGACCTGGGCCGCCGGCAAGCTGAGGCGGCCCGTCAAATGGACCGCGGAACGCTCCGAAAGCTTCATGTCGGACGCGCACGGGCGCGACCATGTCACCCATGTCGAGCTCGCCCTCGACCGAGAAGCGAAGTTCCTCGCGCTCAAGGTCTCGACCATCGCCAATATGGGCGCCTACCTGTCGACTTTTGCGCCCAGCATCCCGACCTACCTCTACGGCACGTTGCTCGCCGGTACCTACACGACACCGGCGATCTACGTCGAGACTAAGGCGGTGTTCACCCACACGGTCCCGGTCGACGCCTATCGCGGCGCGGGCCGCCCTGAGGCGACGTTTCTGCTCGAGCGCATCGTCGACCTCGCCGCCGACGAGCTCGGCATGGATCCGGCCGAGCTGCGCCGCCGCAACTTCATCGCAAAGGACGCCTATCCCTACCAGACCCCGGTCGCCCTGCAGTACGACAGCGGCGATTACTTCACGACGTTGGAGCTCGCGCTGAAGGCGGCCGATTACCAGGGCTTCGAGCAGCGGCGTCGTGAAGCGGCGGCGCGCGGCAAATTGCGCGGCCTCGGCATCGCCACCTATATCGAGGCTTGCGGCATTGCCCCGTCGGCGGTTGTCGGCTCGCTCGGCGCGCGCGCCGGCCTGTTCGAAAGCGCCGCGGTCCGGGTCCACCCGACCGGCAGCGTCACGGTGCTGACCGGTTCGCACAGCCATGGGCAAGGACACGAGACGACCTTCTCGCAACTCGTCGCGGACACACTGGGCATCCCGATCGAGAGCGTCGAGATCGTCCACGGCGACACCGACAAGATTCCCTATGGCATGGGCACCTACGGCTCGCGCTCACTGGCCGTCGGCGGCAGCGCGATCGTCAAGGCGATGGACAAGGTCGTCGCCAAGGGCCGCAAGATCGCCGCTCATCTGCTCGAAGCCGCCGAAGCCGATGTCGAGTTCAAGGACGGCAAGTTCACCGTCGCCGGGACCGACCGGTCGAAGACGATGGCCGAAGTGGCATTGACGGCCTACGTGCCGCACAATTTCCCGCACGAGGAGCTGGAACCCGGCCTCGACGAGACCGCGTTCTACGATCCGAAGAACTTCACGTTCCCGTCGGGCGCCCACATCGCGGAGGTCGAGATCGACCCGGAAACCGGGCAGGTCGCGGTCGTCAACTTCGCCGCCAGTGACGATTTCGGGCGCATCCTCAACCCGATGATCGTCGAGGGCCAGGTCCATGGTGGCCTCGCCCAGGGCATCGGGCAGGCCTTGCTCGAGGCCTGCATCTATGACAAAGAAACCGGCCAGCTGCTGACCGGCTCGTACAACGACTACACGATGCCGCGTGCCGGCGACCTGCCGTACTTCAAATTGTCGACCAACGTGACCCCGTGCACCCACAACCCGCTGGGTGTCAAAGGCTGTGGCGAAGCGGGGGCGATCGGTGCTCCGGCGGCAATCACCAACGCCCTTGTCGACGCGCTGAAGCCGCTCGGCATCCGCCATCTCGACATGCCGGCGACGCCCGAGAGGCTGTGGCGCCTCATCCAACAGCACCGTTCGCCGCTCGCCGCGGAATAGGGAGAGCCCGATGTACGAATTCAACTACCACAAGCCGACGAGCCTCGACGAGGTCGCCAATCTGCTCGGCGCCAACGAGGAAGCCAAGCTCGTCGCCGGCGGCATGACCCTAATCCCGACCCTGAAGCTGCGCCTCGCCCGCCCGTCGGATCTGGTCGATCTCGCCGCGATCTCATCCCTGCGCGGCATCACCGACGCGGGCGACGCGATCGTCATCGGCGCGATGACCCGACACGCCGAGGTCAACCGGTCTCCGGTCGTCAAGCAGGGCATCCCTGGCCTCGCCGCGATGGCGGGGATGATCGGCGACCCTGCGGTGCGCAACCGAGGCACCCTCGGCGGGTCGATCAGCAATAACGACCCGGCCGCCGACTACCCGGCAGGGGTGGTTGGACTCAACGCCACCGTGCACACCACCAAGCGCGAGATCGCCGCCGACAATTTCTTCACCGGGATGTTCGAGACCGCGCTCGAACCGGCCGAGATCGTCACCTCTGTCCGCTTCCCGAAGCCACAGACCTCCTGCTACCAGAAATTCAGGAACCCCGCCTCGCGCTACGCGATCGTCGGCGTGTTCGTCGCCCGCACCGGCGGCGGCGTGCGCGTTGCGGTGACCGGCGCCGGTCCCAGCGTCTTCCGCGTCCCCGAGATGGAAGCAGCGTTGGCCAAATCCTTCACGCCCGACGCGATCAAGGACATCACGATCCCCGGTACCGGCCTCAACTCCGACATCCACGCCAGCGCCGAATACCGTGCCCATCTGGTCGGCGTCATGGCCCGCCGCGCCGTCGCGGGGTGCGGGTGAGCAGCCCACAAGCGTCACTTCAAGGCGTACGATAAAAGCGCTGCACGAGCCAGAGAGCCGCGAGAACGAGCAACGATCCGACGAGGCCGGCTACGACATCTCTCAAGGAAATCGTCACCTTGTCGAGTTCGGGAAAGAGCCTCAGCAGGCGGAACAACAGGCCGCCGACGAGCGCGCCGACCAAGCCCAGCCCCAGATTGCGCAGAACGCCAAAGCCCTTGCGTTCCCGCTTGATGATCAGCCCGGCGAGGCTCCCGCCGAGCAGACCGATGATTATCCAAACGATGAATTGATCGAGTGAGACCATCGCGGCCTCCCGTGGTTCGGCGAAGCCGAGGCGTTCGGCTCCGTATTCGAATATAGTCCCCGAGTGAACAACAGGGCGCCATAATAGACCCTTCTTCGCACAAGGAGGGGGTCATGGCGTACAAGCTAGAAGGGAGCATCCTCGAGGTTTGCGACTGTAATGTGCTTTGTCCGTGCTGGGTCGGCGAGAAGCCGGACAACGGAACGTGCCAATCAGCCCTCGCCTATCATTTCGACCGCGGCACGATCGATGGGCTCGACGTTTCCGGCCTGACATTTGCGGTCAACGTATTCATTCCCGGTAACCCGCTGGAGGGCAACTGGCGGGCCCATCTCTATGTCGACGAGCGGGCGAGCCCGGAACAGGAGGCGGCGCTCCTCGGCGTGTTCACCGGCAAGCAGGGCGGACCAGTTGCCGATCTTGCCGCGCTGGTCGGGGAGGTCGTCAAGGTCGAGCGCGCGCCGATCGTCTTCGCCGTGCACGAGGGAAAAGGCACCCTGCGGATCGGCGACACGACCGAGGCCACGATGGAACCGTACCGCGGGCCGGGCGGCAAGCCGACCACCCTCGTCGACAGCATCTTCTCGACTATCCCCGGCTCGCCCGCCTATGTCGCAAAGGCGTCGACGTTTCGGATGAAGAACCAGGCCGTCGGGGTCGATGTCGATCTGCGCGATCACAACGCGATCCAAGGACTATTCGCTTTCGAGGCCTAGCGGGAGCAACCCCGGATGCAGGCGGCTTCGCATCGCAGCCGCTTTTTGCCGCTAATGGCGGCGCTCACCGCCACGGCGTGGCTGGCGCTGTGGCTGTGGGGCCAAAGCCCCTATGCGCGCTATCTCGACCACGGCAACTGGGCTGAGATCGGGGTTGCCGGTAGCCTATGCCGGGCCTTGCCGGGCGGCCGCGACGCGCTGACCGGATCGTTGGTCGTCGGCGGCTGGGTGCTGATGCTCTCCGCGATGATGTTGCCGACGACGTTGCCGCTGCTCGACATTTTCCGGCGGTTGACCGCGGGGCGCACCGACCGGCGGTGGCTGACGGCGCTCGTCGTCATTGGGTACCTCATGGTTTGGAGCGTGTTCGGCATTGCCGCCCACCTCGCCGACTGGGGCATATTGATTGCGGTGCGCCGGTCGGACTGGTTGGTTGCGAATGCCTGGGTGATCGGCGCGGCCGTTCTGGCGATCGCGGGGGGGTATCAATTCACCGAGCTCAAATACCGCTGTCTCGACAAATGCCGGGCGCCGCTCGGCTTTGTCATCCAGCACTGGCGCGGTTCCAGTGAGAAATCTCAGGCCTTTCTTTTAGGCATCAAACACGGCGCATTCTGCGTCGGCTGCTGCTGGTGCCTGATGCTGCTGATGTTCGCGGTCGGCTCCGCCAATATCGGCTGGATGCTGGCATTGGGCGCGGTCATGGCGACCGAAAAGAACCTGCCCGCCGGGCGGCAACTCGCGGCGCCCATCGGTGCCGTCCTGCTGCTTGCCGCGGCCTTGGTCGCCCTCACCGGCGCGACCGCCTGAATTTCTCGAAGGGTGGTGCCGGTGCAATTGCCGCACTAAATTCGTTGGTATCATGAGCGTCCCCGCCCTCTCCCGTCGGGAGCGGGTTTTGTTGATCGGAATTATCTTCGGATGACGGCCCTCCCCTCGTCTGTCGACGACACGATAGCGCTGCTCGGCAGCGCCGATTACGTCGCCGATCGCAGTCTCGCGACGGCGGTGCATCTGGCATTGCACCTGAACCGGCCGCTGTTCCTCGAAGGCGAGGCCGGGGTTGGCAAGACCGAGATTGCCAAGGTGCTGGCGAGTGCGCTGAAGCGCCGGCTCATTCGGCTGCAGTGCTACGAAGGGCTCGATGTCGCCTCGGCGGTTTACGAATGGGACTATGCGCGGCAGATGATCGAGATCCGCCTCGCCGAGGCGGCCGAGGAGGATCGCTCGGAGGTCGAGAGCACGATTTTTTCCGACCGGTTTCTGATCAAACGGCCGCTGTTGCAGGCGCTGGAGCCGGATATTGCCGGCGCGCCGGTATTGCTGATCGACGAGCTCGACCGCACCGACGAACCGTTCGAGGCCTACCTCCTCGAGCTGCTCTCGGATTTTCAAGTAACGATCCCGGAGATCGGCACCATTCATGCGGAGCATCCGCCGATCGTCATCATCACCTCGAACCGCACACGCGAAATCCACGACGCGTTGAAGCGGCGGTGCTTCTATTACTGGGTCGACTATCCGACCGCTGCCCGCGAGCTCGAAATCCTGAAGCGCAAGGCGCCGGGCGCCAGCGAGCACCTGTCCCGCGAGGTTGTCGGGTTTGTGCAAAGGCTGCGGACGATGGATTTGTTCAAGCTTCCCGGCATCGCCGAGACGATCGATTGGACCGAAGCGTTGATGCAACTCGACGTACTTGAGCTGACGCCGCACGCGATCAACGACACCCTTGGCGTATTGCTCAAATACCAGGACGACATCGCCCGCCTGCACGGCAGCGAAGCCGCCCGCATCCTCGATCAGGTGAAGGCCGAGGCCGCGGCGGCAGCGGTGGCGTGATCGATGCGGGACGAACCCGATCTCCCGCTCTCCGCCCTTGGGGGCGGAGAGGGTCAGGGTGAGGTGGGGGCACCTCCCGGTTCCCACCATGGTGACGCAGCCCACCTCACCCTCCCCATCGCGTCGCGCGATGGGTCCCCCTCCCTCTCCCCCCGCGAGCGGGCGGAGAGGGCAAGTTCCTGAGCATGGCCGGCTGCTCGCCAATCTGATGCACTTTGCGCGCACGTTGCGCGCCGCTGGGCTGCCGGTCGGGCCGGGTAAGGTCATCGATGCCGTGGCCGCCGTCAGGACGGTCGGCATCACCGATCGGCGCGATTTCTACTGGACCCTGCATGCCGTGTTCGTCAATCGGCCGGACCAGCGGCTGATCTTCGACCAGGCCTTTCATGTGTTCTGGCGCAACCCGGATCTTCTGAAAAAGATGATGGGGCTCGTGTTGCCGGAAATGCGGATCGACGGTGCCGAGGACGAGGGCACGGCGATGGTGCGGCGCCTCGCGCAGGCGCTCCACCCGGATATCGGCAAAGAGGGTGAAGCCGAGGAGACCGAGACCGAGATCGACGCGGCGATGAGTTTCTCCGACCGCGAGCAGCTGCGCGGCATGGATTTCGAGAAAATGTCACTCGAAGAGCTGGCCCGTGCCAAGGCGGCGATCGCCAGGCTGCACCTGCCGGTGCAGGACGTCCCGACCCGGCGTTTCGCACCGGACCGCCACGGCGCCCGCGCCGATCTGCGCGCAACTTTGCGTGCGGCGCTGCGCTCGGGCGGCCTCATCGAGCTAAAGCGGCGCAGTCGGCGCCGGCGCCCTCCGCCGCTAGTCGTGCTGTGCGACATTTCCGGCTCGATGAGCCGCTACAGCCGCATTTTTCTTCATTTCATGCATTCGGTGACCAACGACCGCGACCGGGTGCATACTTTCGTCTTCGGGACGCGGCTGACAAACATCACGCGATATCTGCGCCACCGGGACGTCGATATGGCGCTCGACCGCGTCGCCGAGGCGGTGACGGACTGGTCGGGCGGAACCCGCATCGGCCATGCGCTCGGCGAGTTCAATCGGCTGTGGTCGCGGCGCCTGCTGGGCCAGGGAGCGATCGTGCTGTTGATCACCGATGGGCTCGACCGCGATGCCGGCGCCGGTCTGGCGCACGAAATGGACCGGCTGCACCGCTCGTGCCGCCGGTTGATTTGGCTGAACCCGCTGTTGCGCTATGAGGGTTTCGAGCCAAGATCTCTCGGCATGAAGGCGATGATGCCTTATGTCGACGAGTTCCGTCCGGTGCACAATCTCGAAAGCCTCGAGACGTTGATCGAGGTGTTGAGCGCGCTGACGACGCGGCGCGGGACGGCGGCGATGCCATGGCGCGCGAACCAGGAGAGGGCAGCATGAGCGATACGGCAGAAATTCTGCAACAGGCGGCGCGCTGGCGCGAGGCGGGGTCGGGCGTGGCGTTGGCCACCGTCGTCACGACGTGGGGTTCCTCGCCGCGGCCGGTCGGGGCCAAGCTCGCAGTGAATCATACCGGCGCCATGGTCGGCTCGGTGTCGGGCGGCTGCGTCGAGGGCGCGGTTGTCGAAGAGGCGCTCGAAGCCATCAACGACGGCAAGCCGAGGCTCCTCGATTTCGGCGTCAGCGACGACCAAGCCTGGGAAGTCGGGCTCGCCTGCGGCGGCAAGATCCAGATATTTGTCGAGCGCGTCGAATGAAGGGGCGGATTCTCGACCAGGTCGTGGCGGCGGAGCGGGAGCACCGCAGCGTCGCTCTTGCAACCGATCTGGCTACCGGGCGGCAATTGCTGCTCGACGGCGAGCATGCCGAGGGCGATCTGGTGCTCGACGAGGCAGCCCTCGACCGGTTGCGCGAGGCTTGGCGTTCCGGCCGAAACCGGACCATCGAGATGGCGGCCGGCCGCGTGTTCGTAGAAGTGCTCACGCCGCCGCATCGCTGCTTCATTATCGGTGCGGTGCATATCGCGCAGCCGCTGGCGCGGATGCTGACGATGGCCGACTACGCCGTGACGGTCATCGACCCCCGCGGAGCGTTCGCAACGCAGGCGCGGTTCCCGGATGTTGAGCTGACACAGGAATGGCCCGACGAAGCGCTCGAACGCTTGCAGCCCGATCGCGGCTCGGCTGTCGTGGCCTTGACCCACGACCCAAAGCTCGATGACCCGGCGCTGGCCGCGGCGTTGCGTTCGGACTGCTTCTACATCGGTGCGCTCGGCTCGCGCCGCAATCACGCAGGGCGCTGCGCGCGGCTCAAGGAACTGGGCTTCAGTGACGATAATCTCGCGCGCATCCACGGGCCGATCGGGCTCGCAATCGGCGCGGTGTCGCCGGCCGAGGTAGCGATCTCGATCGCCGCCGAGATGACCCAGGTCCTGCGTCACGGCGAGGCGGCGGAGGCAGCGTGAAGTTCGGCGAGGTCCCCGTCGCCGAGGCCGAAGGGGCGATCCTCGCGCACAGCCTGAAGCTCGGGACAACGGCGCTGAAAAAGGCGCGGGTGCTGTCGCATGCCGATGTCGAGCTGATCACTGCATCGGGCTTGTCGCGGATCGTGGTCGCCCGGCTCGAACCCGGCGATATCGGCGAGGACGAGGCCGCCCGGCGGGTCGCTGCGGCCGCAGCCGGGGCGGAGATCGAAGCAGCGGCCCCGTTCACGGGCCGCGCCAACCTCTTCGCCAAGACGCGGGGACTTCTGGTGTTCGATCCGGAACGGCTCGACCGGCTCAACCTGGTCGACGAGACGGTGACACTCGGCACTCTGCCGCCATTTGCGAGAGTCGAACCCAAGCAGATGGTCGCCACGGTCAAGATTATCCCGTTCGCAGCGCCGGAGACGGCGGTCGCGTGCTGCATCGAGGCCGCGGCGGCGGACGGTCCGCTGCTGCGGGTTGCTCCTTTTGTGCCGCGCTTGGTCGGGCTTGTGCAGACGCGTCTTCCCGGGCTCAAGGAGAGTATTCTCGACAAGACCCGACAAGTGACCGAAGGCAGGCTGACCGCACTCGGTTGCCGGCTCGTATTCGAGGAGCGGTGCGCGCACGCGACGAATGAACTGGCGTCAACGATCCGCGATGCGCTCGGCCACGGCATCGACATTCTGTTGATTCACGGTGCCTCGGCGATCCTCGATCGGCGCGACGTCATCCCCGCGGCGATCGTCGCTGCCGGCGGCCGGATCCACCATTTCGGGATGCCGGTCGATCCCGGCAATCTGCTGCTCCTCGGGCATGTCGCGGAGCGGGTCATGCTCGGGCTCCCGGGTTGCGCCCGCTCCCCCAAGGTCAACGGGTTCGACTGGGTGCTCGAGCGGCTGGTCGCCGGGCTGCCCGTCGGCCCTGCCGAAATCATGCGCATGGGGAGCGGTGGCCTCCTCGCCGAAATTCCATCGCGGCCGCTCCCCCGCGCCGAAGCGAAGCCTGCCGAGCACAGGCCCGCGGCAAAGCCTGCCGGCCCCCGGATCGGCGCTCTCCTGCTCGCCGCGGGGCAATCACGGCGCATGGGCGGCCCCAACAAATTGCTTGCCGAGGTCGACGGCGCGCCGATGGTGGCGTATGTGGCCCGCAGACTGCTCGCCTCCCGAGCGCGGCCGATCATTGCAGTGCTCGGCAATCAGGCCGAGGCGGTCGACGCGGCGCTCGGCAAGCTCCCGGTCGAACGCGTGCGTAATCCGGAATTCGCCGGCGGGCTCTCGACCTCGTTGAAGCGCGGCATTGCCTCATTGCCGCCCGATCTGGAGGGCGCGCTGATTTGCCTGGGCGACATGCCGCTGATTTCCGGCCGGCACATCGACCGGCTGATCGCAGCGTTTAACCCGCTCGAGGGCCGCGCGATCATTGTCCCAACCCGGCGCGGCAAGCGCGGCAACCCGGTCCTCTGGTCGAAGCGGTTCTTTCCCGAAATGGCCGAGCTCGCCGGCGATGTCGGTGCCAAGCACCTGATCGGCGAGCACGCCGAGCTCGTCGCCGAAGTCGAGATGGACGACGATGCAATCCTCGTCGACATCGATACGCCCGAGGCGCTCGAAGCGCTGAGACAAAAGAAGAAACCCGTAGTCGAGGCCGCTTGCTAAGGGAGGACGTGAAATGCCGAGCGAGCGTGATCCGTTGCCGTTACGGCCGTATGCGCCGGGGACGCAGCCGCCCTATGATGCCCCGGCCTACGGCAGCACGCGCAAGCGGCACCCGCAGGAGGGCTTGGTGCGGCTGCCCCATACCATCACCGAGACCACCGGGCCGCGCTTCAGCACTGCGCATTTCCCGCCGATCCCCGATTTGTCGATCGTTGACGGGAAAACGGCGCTCGGCGAGCGCATCATCGTGCGGGGCCGCATTACCGACGAGGACGGCAGGCCGGTCCCGCGCACCATCGTGGAGATCTGGCAGGCCAGCGCCTCCGGCCGCTATCAACACCCCACGGATCAGCACGACGCGGCGGTTGATCCGAATTTTCGCGGCGAGGGCCGGGTTTATACTGACGATGACGGCTGGTACCGGTTCACCTCGATCAAGCCCGGCGCCTATCCTTGGCGCAATCACGACAATGCATGGCGGCCGAACCATATCCATTTTTCGTTCTTCGGCTCGGGCTTCGCCGCGCGGCTGATCACCCAGATGTACTTCCCGGGCGACCCGCTGCTCGAGCTCGATCCGATCTTCCTGTCGATCCCCGATGCCGCGGCGCGCAATCGCCTCGTCAGCGCGCTCGACATGACGGTGACCGAGCCCGAATGGGCGCTGGGTTACCGATGGGATGTCGTATTACGCGGCCGTGAGGCGACGCCGATGGAGGCTTGAGCCGTGCCGAGCGCCACCAGCAGCCAGACCATCGGGCCGTTCTGGCACCTGATCGAGCACCCGGAATGGGCCGATCTAACGCGGTTCGGCGCCGCCGGGGCGCGGGTCACCTTGACCGGCTCGGTCATCGACGGCGACGGCAATCCGGTGACCGATGCCGCTGTGGAGCTATGGCAGGCCGATCCGCCGGCTGACGAGTGTTTTCCGGGGTTCGGACGCTGCCGCACCGATCAGCGGGGCGATTTTTCCTTCACGACCGTGAAACCGGGGCCGATGCCTGGCCGCGGCAATGCGCAGCAGGCTCCCCACTTCGCCATCGCCGTGCATGCCCGCGGCCTTCTTAAGGCCCTAATGACGCGCGCCTATTTCGACGGTGATCCGCTTAACGAGACCGACCCGCTGTTGTCCGCGATCGAGGATGCCCAGCGCCGCGCGACCCTCCTCGCCCAACCCCAGAGCGAGAGCCATTGGAGGCTCGAAATCCGGCTCCAACGCGGCCCGCGCGGCGAAACCGAAACCGTGTTCCTCGATATTTGAACCGCGTGTCTAATTCTAATGGCGGAAATGGCGGATGCCGGTGAATACCATCGCGATGCCGGCGGCGTCCGCCGCGGCAATGACCTCTTTGTCGCGCACCGACCCGCCGGGCTGGATGACGGCGGTAACCCCCGCCTCGATCGTTGCTTCGAGCCCGTCGGCAAAGGGGAAGAAGGCATCCGAGGCGAGCACCGAGCCGACTGTCGGCGATTGCGCCAGTCCCGCTGACTTGCCTACCTCAGCCGCCTTTGCGGCGGCAATCCTGACGCTGTCGACGCGGCTCATCTGACCGGCGCCGATCCCGACCGTTGCCCCGCCGCGGGCGAAGACGATCGCATTGGATTTGACGTGCTTTGCGACCGTGTCGGCGAACAGCAGATCGGTAGTCTCAGTCTCGCTCGGCTCCCGGTGGGTCACTATGCGCAACCCCTCCCGCCCAACCGAGACCCGATCGCGCTCCTGGACGAGGATGCCGCCCGCCACAGCACGGAAGCTGCGGCCCGCGGCGGCGGGGTCGGGCATCCCCCCCGTGACGAGCAGCCGCAGCCCCGTTCTGCGGGCGAGAATCTCTCTTGCGGCACCCTCTGCCTCCGGGGCAATGACCACTTCGATCAGAAGTCGGGCGATCGCCTCGCCGGTTTTTGCATCAATAGGCCGATTTAGCGCAACAATCCCGCCGAAAGCGCTCACTGGATCGCAGGCGAGCGCCTTGGTCCAGGCTTCGTGCAGGCTGGCGCCGATCGCTACACCGCATGGGTTGGCGTGTTTGACGATCGCAACGGCCGGCGACCTAAACTCGGCGACCAGCTCGAAGGCTGCGTCGGCGTCGCCATAATTGTTGTATGACAGCTCTTTGCCCTGGAGTTGCCGCGCGGTCGCCACCCCGGGGCGGCTTTGGCCGATGCGGTAGAACGCCGCCGATTGATGCGGGTTTTCCCCATACCGCAGCCGGTCCGCCAAATGCCCGGTGAGGACGAAGGTCTCGGGAAAAGAGGTCTGCCCATCGCGCCCCATCCATTCGGCTATCTCGGCATCGTAGGCTGCGGTCAACGCGAACGCCTTGCGCGCAAGCTCGCGGCGCATTTCTAGGCCGACCGTCCCGCCACCGGCGGCCAGTTCCGCCAGCACACGGTCGTAATCGGCGGGGTCGGTGACGACTGTTACGGCATCGTGGTTCTTGGCGGCGGCGCGGATCAGCGCCACGCCGCCGATATCGATGTTCTCGACACAATCCTCGAGGCTCGCGCCGGATGCGACCGTCACAGCGAAGGGGTAGAGATTGCAGACGAGGAAATCGATCGGTGGAATTCGCCGCTCCGCCAGTGCGACGAGGTGATCCGGCCGGTCGCGCCGGGCCAGGAGCCCGCCGTGAATGGCCGGGTGCAAGGTCTTGACCCGGCCATCGAGGAATTCCTTGACGCCGGTGACCTCGGCCACCTCAGTGACCGGAACCCTGGCGGCGGCGAGGGTCTGTGCGGAGCCGCCGGTCGAGATTATCGTCACGCCGCGCGCGGCCAGCGCGCCGGCGAATGCAATGATCCCACTCTTATCGCTGACCGAAATCAGCGCGCGATGGATCGGGAGATGGTTTGCGCTCATCGCCGCGGATATAGGGCTCCGTCGGAAGCCTCGGCAAGTCTCAAGAGCCGCGGGCGAGCGCCACCAGCAAAGTTGCGACGGTCGCGGCGGACACGGCGAGTGATACGCTGCCCCACCCGTTCTCCGACGCCCAGCCGCAGCCGATCAGCACTACATCGGCGGCGATCACACGTTTGACCACGGCCGCGTGGCCGAGGCCGCGACGAACGGCCTGCTGGTAGAAATGCTCACGGTGAGCCTGCCACGCCCGCTCGCCGCGCAGCAAGCGCCGAACGAGCGTGATCGTCGCGTCCGCAAGGAAATAGAGCGGCAGGATCAGCGCGATCTTCCAATATCCGCGTACCGCGAGACCGAGCAGCAAAAAGCCCAGCACATAACCGAGCGGCACGCTGCCGACATCGCCGAGAAAAATCCGCGCCGGCGCCCAGTTCCAGACAAGAAAACCGATGGCCGCCCCGGCCACTGCGGCAGCGAGCGCCCGCAGCGCGGGGTCGGCGCCGGCTCCGACACTCGCGAACAACAGCAGACCTACGCCGATTGCCGCAGCTTCGCTGCCGGCCAGCCCGTCGATCCCGTCCATGAAGTTGAACAGATTGATCCACCAGACCCAGACGAGGCCGATCGCGGCGAGGTGGAAAGCGCCCTGCGGTCCGGGGAAGACAAACAGGCCGATCGCCACCGCGGCGGTTTGCGCCGGCAGCCGTAAGACGGGGGAGAGGCCGTGCAGATCGTCGAGCCATGAAACCGCCGCCAACAAAACGGCGCCGAGGGCAATCACGGAGACACCTGACGGCACTAATTCGGCTCGGGCGAGCGTGATCCAGGCGAGCAGTATCGAGCCGATCACTGCGATCCCGCCGCCGCGGGGTGTCGCCACCCGGTGGGATGATCGCTCGTTGGGGCGGTCAAGGATGTCCCGGTGGGCGAGGATCGGAGTGAGCACCCTGGTCGTCAGGCAGGTCAGCAAGCCGGTCGCGACGGCGACCGCCGCGGGCCAGGCGGCCTCACCCATTGCCGGGCGGCTGATCCCTGGGATGATCCCCGGGAGCGGAGGCCTGCGCGGCCGGGTGCGCCGGAGCTTTATCCCCAGGAAACTGATCCTCCTGGGCCTGATCCGCGATGGACCGGCGCGGCTCTCGGCGGATCGCCCAGCGCACCGTGACCCCCCCAGGCGGCACGGTCCCGCTCAACACTACCTGCTGCGTCCTTCTCGCCTCGCCGGAGCCGAGATAAATGCTTTCGCCGAGACCCACCTCGCCCCCGACGGCGCGCAGCCGCCACACGATGCCGCTGGGCATGCGCAGCAACGCGGCACTGCCCTCCCGGACCAGCGCGGCCTGAACCGAGGGATGCAGGTGGAAGCGAACCGCAAAGGCCGCTCCGGGAAGCCCGGTCAGCCGGTCCTCGCCGCGCAGATCCTCGCCGTCGGCGGAGAGGAAGAGCTGGCGTGCGTAAATCAGCCCGAAACGCTCGCGATAGCCGTCATGGGTCGCGGAGATCCATTGCTGACCCTCGTGCTCGGCACGCTCGCGAGCGACCGAAGTCGGACTGCGGCCGAGCGTGCCGTCCGCACGGATCTCGACCGAGTTGGTATCGGCGACGACCATGACCGAATGCGCGGCGCTCGCCCGCGCGACCCGCCACCAATTCGGCTTCGGTCCCCGATAGGCGCCGCAATTGACGATGATCCGCTCGCGCTCATGGCTCAATTCGAAAGACAGGGGACCGGCATGGGCGTGGTCGTCGAAGCCGCGCGGCGGGGGTTTGCCGGTGTCGATCAGAACGAGGGTCTTGAAGGCCTGCAGCCGGTCAAAGCCAGTATCGGGCGCGTGCGACGGCGCGCGCCCCTTGGTCTCGGAGCGCGTCAGAACGAGGTCGATCAGCACCCCGTCTTCCTCGAGCGAATCGTTGAACAGCGCCAGCCGGCGGTCGCCGTGCCGAAAAAAACGCAGCATCGGCGCCATTCGCTCAATGGCATCTTTGAGCGCGGCCGGGACCTCGATCTGCGCCGACCGCAATACTGCACGCGTGTCGATCAAATCCTGCAGCACCTGCAATTGCAGCGACGGGCTTCGCGACAAGTGCCCGCCATCCGGAAGGATCTGCACCGACAACTCGCGTTCGAGGCTCTTGAGCACTCTCGCCAAGCGCGGCTCGAACCCGCCAAGCACCACCATGCCGGCTATCAGGCCTTTGAGCGCCCGCACGCGGCCCGCACCGGCGACCTCCCAGGACGCAGTTCGCACCAGGTGACGGAGCTGGGCGACGAGGCTCGTCAGCATTGCCCGGCGCAGCGGATCGTCCTGGTCGCGCCTCACGATCTCGTCGAAATGCGCAACCCAGGCAAAGACCCGCGTGGCCAATACGTCGGACCGCCATCCGATACCGTTCGAACTGGTATTCTCGTCGATCCAGCTTTGCACCAGATCGCGTGTTGCTTCGCGCACGCCGGCGCCTGCCGCGGCAATATCGGCAAGCCAGCCGAAGCCGTGCCAAGCGGCGAGCCATTGCTGCCCCGCCGAAGGCGGAGACCAGCGCGGCGCCGGGGCGCGGACGAGCTCGCCGGCGAGCTCTATCTCCCCGGCGGCGATCGCTGCGCCGCGCTTGGCGTCACCCGGCCAGCGCTGCGCGATTCTGAGTCTGAGGTCGGAAGGAACCCGCCCGATCAGGGTATGCCGGTAAAGCGGACCCGCCGCGAGCGCCTGCAGCGCGTCGCGGCGCAACCGGGTCAACAGCCCGGGCGAATCGGAACCAAATCCACGCGCGGCAATCGGTGGTCTACCCCTCCCGCTACCGCTGGCCGCTGCCGTCATCAGACCGCCGCTCGCTGTCCAGCCTGGGCCGGCCGGGCCGCAGGCAGGTCACAAATGGCTTGCCGGAAAGGGAACCCCATGTGGTTTCGTAACAAGGAAAGACACCCGCCGCAAGCCGGCGAGGGACACGGGCAGGCAACTCGGCCCTCGCCGTCATTCCGGGATGCCCTAAAGGGGCAGGCCCGGGAATCGACGAACACTGACCGGGTCTAATCTGTCCGCAGGGCCGGGTTCTTGGATTCCGGGCTCACGGGCTGCGCCCGTGCCCCAGGATGGCGATTTTCGGTTGCGATGCCCATTCGTTTAAGCGCTGAGCTTCACCAGCCGTGCGCAATAGAAGCCGTCGATGCCGTCATATTGGCCGAAATGGCACGGCAAAGTCCGCAGATCTCCCTCCGGGGTGATCCATTCGGGATTCGCGCCAACCTCGTCGGGTCCGATCTCGCTGCGCTCGACCGGTACTCCGGCGTAGAGGAGCGATTCGATGCGTTCCGGCCCTTCTTCCGGCTCCAGCGAACAGGTGCAGTAGATCAAAGTGCCGCCGGGCTGGAGCATGTCGACGGCTGCCTGCAACAAATTCTCCTGAACCGCCGAAAGCCGTGCAACGTCCTCGGGCAATTTGAGATGAGGCACGTCGGGGTGTCGGCGGATCGCGCCGGTCGTGCTGCAAGGGGCGTCGAGCAGCACCGCCTCGACCGGGTGCGGCGGACGCCAGGTCAACGCGTCGGCCCCAACCGCCTCGACCGGGAGGTCGAGCCGCTGCAGGTTGGCGACGAGCCGATCAAGACGGCGGGTCGAGCGGTCGACCGCCGTCACGCGAGCACCGGCGGTCGCGAGCTGCGCGGTCTTGCCGCCCGGTGCGGCACACAGATCGACCACCTCGCGTCCGGCAATATCGCCGAACAGTCGCGCCGGCAGCGCCGCGGCCGCATCCTGGACCCACCAGGCGCCCTCGGCATAACCGGGCAGGGTCGCGAGGGCCCCGCCCGCCGCCCGGCGCAAGGTCCCGGTCGGCAACAGGACCCCGTCGAGCGCGGCGCACCACGTCTCGGCATCGTCGCGCAATGTCAGATCGAGAGGCGCCTCCTTCAAATGCGCGGTGGCGATCGCTCGAGCGGTCGTTTCACCGTAGGTGCTGCTCCATGACCACCAGAGCCAATCCGGGGTGTTGAGACGCGGGGCGTCCTGCTCCTCGACACGACCGGCGCCTTCGACGCTCAACCGCCGCAACACGGCGTTGACCAGCCCCTTATGCGACACAAACCCGCAGCTCTGCGCGACGTCGACGCTGGTCGCCACCGCGGCATGCGGCGGGGTGCGCAAGAACAGCAGTTGCGCGACCCCGAGGCGCAAGATGTCCTGAACGACCGCCGCGCGGGGCGCCAGCGGCATATTGAGACAATCGGCGATCAAGGCGTCGATCTGGCCGAGCCGGCGCAGCACCGTCGCGACCAGGAGACGTGCAAAGGCGCGGTCGCGGCCGGACAGCTGATGCATCGCTGAGCTGTCTTCGATCGCATCGTCGAGCGGCCGCTTGCGGCGGAGCACCGCACCGATCAGGTCGAGCGCAACATGGCGTGCGGTCGGCGCTTCGGACATCAAAAGTTCTGAAAGAGCCATTTACCGGGGGACACCCGATCAAAGAATGTTGATCGCTCCAACGCCTCGTTTCAACCTTCGTTCCCGCGCTGGGAACCGAACCTTCAATGCGCGGCGCCCTGCGCTCGGCCTTTGTTTCGGGCATTCGGACGAGGTGTTGTTGAGGAGCGCCGTTGCTTTTTTTTCGGTTGTTCGGGCTAACTCGGTAAGATGAATTTCGAATCGGGGAGGAAAATGAGCTGCATCCTCGGCGCGCGGTTATCGGAAGCCGGCGGCGTCGCGATCACTGGCCTCGACCTGTCGAGACCGCTGCCGCCGAGCCGGCTGGAGCAGATCCGAGAGGCGTTTCGCGGACATCACGTCGTGGTATTCCCCGAACAGGTGCTGACCCGGGAACAGCAATTCGCGTTTATCGCCAATTTCGGGGAGACCGAGCGCCACGGCGGGCCAAACGCACAGACGAAGCGTTATGCGGCCGCTCACGTGATCTCGAATCTCGACAGTGACGGCAATCCCGTGGACCGGTCCTCGTCGCCGGTCAGCAACTACCGCTGGCACACCGACAAATCTTACTACCCGGTGCCGCCGATGATGACCGCGCTCTATGCGATCGAGCTGCCGCCGCGCGGCGGCGATACGGAATTTGCCAATACCGCGCTGGGTTATGCCGCGCTGGCCGAGGCAACAAAACGTCAGATCGAGGGATTGCGGGTCGTGTTTTATTGGGGAGCGGGCGCTCGCCAGCTCGAGGCAAGCCCGCCTTCGACGCCATTGCGGGAACACCCGCCGGTCGACCACCCGCTCGTGCGCACCCATCCGGAGACCGGCCGGAAGGCGCTCTATCTCGGCAACCATGCCTCGCACATCCTCGGGATGCCCGAAGCGGAGGGAAGGGCGCTCCTCGACGAACTGCTGGAACACACGACACAGCGGCAGTTCGTCTATACCCACCGCTGGTCCATCGGCGATCTGGTGATGTGGGATAATCGCTGCCTCCTTCACCGCGCCGTGGCCAATTACGAAATCGGCCGATATCGGCGCATCCTGCACCGCAGCGTGGTTCGCGGCACGGTGCCGTTCTGATTCGTCCGCCCGGCGCTCGCCCGACCCGTTTATGAGCCCCCGGGCACCCCTCGGCCTCCTGGTCGCGGTAGCCGCGATCGCGCCGGCGGCGCTGCACATGCCGGTGCCATCGCTGCCGCTGCTGGCCGCGGCGTTCGCAGCCCCCGCGGGCACGGTCCAGCTGGTGTTGACCCTCTTTCTCGCCGGCATCGCCGTCGGCCAGCTGGTCTATGGTCCCGTCTCCGATCGCTTTGGGCGCCGCCCGGTGCTGATCGCCGGGCTCGCCCTGTTCCTCGCCGGGACGGTGTTGTGCGGCCTCGCCTGGTCGCTGCCGATGCTGATTGTCGGCCGCGTGATCGAGGCCTGCGGCGGGTGCGCCGGCATGGTGCTGGGTCGGGCGATCGTGCGCGACCTGTTCGACCGCGAGCGTTCGACGAGCGCAATCGCGACGATCATGATGGCGATGAGCCTGGCGCCGTCGATATCGCCGGCGATCGGCGCATACTTGGCCCAATGGGTCGGCTGGCGCGCCGATTTCGCGCTTCTTGGCGCATTCGGTGCGGCGGTGCTGGTCCTGACCGCGGCGCGTCTCGAAGAAACTCATCGCAATCCCGCGCCGGCCAATCTGGCAGCAATGGGTCGGTCCTTCGTGCTGCTGCTGCGTTCCCCGACCTTTCTCGGCTTTGCGTTGACGACAGCCTTCACCAGCGCCTCGTGGTTCACTTTCTTGGCGAGCGCGCCTTATCTCTTGTCCGAGGTGCTGCACGAGCCGCCGAGCACCTACGGGCTGATGATCCTGCTGCCGATGGCCGCTTATATGGTCGGCAATGCCGGTGTCGCGCGCTTGTCCGTGGCCGTCGGCAGCGCCCGTCTTCTGATCGTCGGCCTGACATTGTCGCTCGCCTCGGGGGTAATGCTCGCGGTCTGGTGTCTCGCCGAGTTGACGCCGTGGGCGTTGTTCGTGCCGATGGCGATCAGCTCCGTCGGCAACGGTCTGAGCCAACCTCCGGCGCTCGCGGCCGGTCTCAGCGTCCACCCGCGCATCGCCGGCGCCGCTTCCGGGCTGCTCGGGTTCTTGCAGATGATGGTCGCCGCGCTCGGCACATTGCTGATCGGCTGCCTGCCGCAACACAGCGCTCTGTCGATGGTTGTCGTCGTCGCCGCATCCCTGGCGCTCGCCCTGGTTTTCGGCCTCCTCGCCGTGCGCCGGCCTCGAGCAGCCGCACACCCGGCTCCTTCGGCGCTGCTCAGTCCCGAAGTCGCGAAGCGACCTTGACAACCTCCACTCACCCACCTGTGACCGGCCCCACTTCTCCTCAGCCGTCTCCTCGCTACCGCCTGTTTTACCTGTTTTATCAGGTTGAGATCAGGTATCGCCAACTCCCATCAAAATAAACCTTCCAAAATAACCTTCCCCGACCGCAGCCGCCGACACCGACGAAATTACCATACGATTATGGCAACCACATGGTGGATCGGCCTTCACCGGGCGATCGCAGCGTCGGAGCCCCAAGCCGGACGCCGCAGGAGGGCTCGGGGGTCTCGTTGAGCGTCGGCAATGGGTGGTTTGCGGCCTTCCCCATTTGCCCGGCCTTGGATGCGCGCGCTTTCAAAGCGGTCATTGACTGTCTGAAGCCGCGACACCCGACACCGCGTCTATTTCAGCGCGGCCGCTGGTAGATCGACGGGCGGAGGAATATCCTCATTCATGAGGGGCTAGCCCTCCTCGGTGCCGAGGATCACCGGATGGATGTCGCGGCGTGGCTGCGCGGGTTGGGGCTCGAACAATACGCGTCCGCATTCCGCGCCAACGATGTGGATGGCGAAGTGCTACCGGAGCTGACGGCCGACGACTTGATCGGCCTGGGCGTGACCTCGATCGGTCATCGTCGCAAGCTGCTGGCAGCGATCGCCGCCCTGGGGACGGAGCCCCCAACCGGGGCTCAATCAGCGACGAGCGCGACATCTGCTTCAACCGCCGCTCCGACAATCGAAGCCGAACGCCGGCAGCTGACGGTGATGTTCTGCGATTTGGTCGGCTCGACGGCGCTCTCGGCGCGGCTCGATCCCGAGGATCTGCGCGAGGTCATCGCTGCATATCACCGCGCGGTCGCCGAAACGGTCGGCCGCTTCGACGGTTTTGTCGCCAAATACATGGGCGACGGGGTGCTGATCTATTTCGGCTACCCGCAAGCGCATGAGGACGATGCCGAACGGGCGGTGCGCGGTGGGCTGGCGGTGATCGAGGCGGTCGGCCGATTGCCGGCGCGAGAAGATTTGCGCGTCCGGCTCGGCATCGCCACCGGGCTCGCCGTGGTCGGCGATCTGATCGGCGAGGGCGCGGCACAGGAGCGCGGCGTCGTCGGCGAGACGCCGAACCTCGCCGCAAGGCTGCAGGGTTTGGCCGCGCCTGACACTCTGGTCATCGCCGAGGCGACCCGCCGGCAGATCGGCGGGCTATTCGACCTCGCCGATCTCGGCCCGCAGGCGCTCGCCGGGTTTGCCGAGCCGCAACCGGCATGGCGGGTCACTGGCGAGAGCGGGATGTTGAGCCGCTTCGAGGCATTGCGCTCGGGGGAGACGCCGCTGGTCGGGCGCGACGAGGAAGTCGATCTGCTTGTCCGCCGCTGGCAACAGGCGAAGAGCGGCGAAGGACGGGTGGTGCTGATCTCCGGCGAGCCGGGCATCGGCAAGTCGCGGCTCACCGCCGCGCTTTCCGAGCGCATCGAAACCGAGCCGCATACCCGCCTGCGCTATTTCTGCTCGCCGCACCATCAGGACAGCGCCCTCTATCCCTTCATCGCCCAGCTCGAACGCGCCGCCGGTTTCGCCCGCGACGACACGGTTGAAGCCAGGCTCGGCAAACTGCGGGCATTGCTCGGCCCGGGGACGCGGGATGACGACGATATCGCGCTCTTGACCGAGCTGCTGTCGTTGCCGAGTTCTGCCGCCGACCTCAACCTCAGCCCGCAGCGCAAACGGGAGAAGCTGTTCGACGCGCTGCTCAGCCAGCTCGAAGCCGAGGCGCGGCACCGGCCGGTGCTGATGGTGTTCGAGGACGCCCATTGGATCGACCCGACCTCGCGCGAGCTCTTAGATCTGACCGTCGACCGGGTGCGGCATCTTCCGGTGCTGCTGGCGGTCACCTTTCGCCCCGAATTTCAGCCGCCCTGGAGTGGCCGCGCCCATGTCACGGGTTTGGCGCTCAATCGAACTCGGCGAACGCGACGGCGAGGCGCTGGTGCAAACTCTGGCCGGCAATGCCGCGCTCACTGCCGATATCGTCGCCGAGATCGTCGAGCGCACCGACGGGGTGCCGCTGTTTGTCGAGGAGCTGACCAAGGCGGTGCTGGAAAGCGCTGCGCAGGGCGACCGGGTCGCCGCGGTGCTGGGAACGGCGTCGCCGGCCGCGTTGTCGGTGCCGGCGACCTTGCATGCCTCGCTGATGGCGCGGCTCGACCGGCTTGGGCCGGCGCCCAAGGAGATCGCGCAGATCGGCGCGGTGCTCGGCCGCGAGTTTGCTTATGAACTGATCGAGCCGGTCGCACAGCGTCCTGAGAAGGAATTGCAGGCCGCATTGGATCAGCTCGGCGATGCGGGATTGCTGTTCTGCCGCGGCACCGCTCCGCACGCGACCTATCTATTCAAGCACGCGCTGGTGCAGGACGCTGCCTACTCGACCCTGTTGCGCGGGCGACGGCAGGAATTGCACGCGCGGGTCGCGGCAACGCTAGAAGCGCATTTCGCCGATCTCGTCGAGCATCAGCCGGAATTGCTCGCCCATCATCTGACTTCTGCCGGCAACACCGAACGCGCCGTCGAGCAATGGTTGAAGGCGGGGCGGCATGCCGCGGCGCGATTGGCCTACCTCGAAGCAATTGGTCATTTCGAGCGGGGTCTCGGCCTGCTGCATTCGCTACCGGAGAGTCCTGTCCGGGACGGAAGCGAAATCAAGCTGCAACTGGCTTTGGGGCTTTGTCTGTTTACCGCCAAAGGTGCTGTCGCAGCGATGCCGGCTTATACGCGGGCGCACGAGCTTGCTGAGAGCAGCGGCGAAACGCAGCAGCGGTTTGAGGCGCTTTATGGGGTGTGGCAGTCGACCTTTACCTCTGGAGGGATAGCGGCTGCCGACCCGTTCTCGGAACGTTTGCTGAGGATGGCCGAACGGGAGGCGGACATCGGCTTGCGGCTTCAGGCGCATCATAGCGCCTGGTCGACGTGGTCGCTTGGCGGGGATCCGGCAAAGGCTCGCGAGCACGCCGACGCCGGGCGTCTTCTCTACGATCCGGAGAAGCACGCGTCTCATCGTCTCGTCTATGGTGGACATGATCCCGGTGTCTGCGCCGGATCCATTGGCGCTCAGGCCGAATGGTTGCTCGGGTATCCCGAGAAGGCGCTCGCTAGCGTCGCTGATGCTTTGGCACTGGCCGAGCGGATCGCCCACCCGTTCACGCGGGGCCTTGCTCTCACTGTTTCCTCGTTGGTTTACTTCAATCGCCGCGAGCCCGAGCGAGCCCTGCGCCAAGTCGAAGCCGCTGAGGCGCTGGCCGCGGAGCAACGGCTCTCGTTGATCTACGAACCTGGTATATTGCGCGGCGTGGCTCTGCTCGGACAAGGTGCCGTCGAAGAAGCAATCGCCCGCATTCGCGAGGGCGTAACGAGATGGACCCGGCTCGGGCGCACTAACCTGTTGGCCTATGGTTTGGCGTTTCTGGCCGAGGGTTTGGCCCGACACGGCGATCGGGCGGCGGCACTGGCCGCATTACGGGAGGGACTGGCGATAGCGAACGCCACGGGCGAGCATATGTGGGATGCCGAACTGCACCGCGTTACCGGAACTGTGCTGCTCGCCGAAAACAAGCTCGACGAGGGCCAGGCCTCCCTTCAGCAAGCGATCCGCATCGCCCAAGCTCAACAAGCGAAATCGCTGGAGTTGCGCGCCGCCACCAGCCTCGCGCGGCTATGGGGCGAGCAGAGCCGGCGCACCGAAGCCCGCGACCTCCTCGCACCGGTCTACGGCTGGTTCACCGAGGGCTTCGACACGGCCGATCTGAAAGAGGCAAAGGCGCTGCTCGACGAACTGACGTGATCCTGTCGTAAGCATGGCCGGCGGTCTGGCGCGAACGACCGCTTTCTGGCCGGTCCGACCATCCGCTGGCGCGGCACGAATGTCTCTTGAGGGTCGAAACGCGTCGCTCGTGGATGATGGTCGCCGTACAATCCACTAACCTGCAGCCGTCAAGACTTTCGGGAAATTTGCTTGCCCCTCCCCGATCAAGGGGTTACGCTTCCCGTAAGTTATGCCCGAAATTCACCCGCAAATCCGCCGTTTCGGCTATGCCCGCGTCAGCACCGTGGGCCAGACGCTCGACAGCCAGCTTGAGCAGCTCCGCGCCGCCGGATGCACCGCCAAGATTTACCGCGAGAAGGTGACCGGCGCGCACAACGACCGGCGCGAGCTTCTAAAAATGTTGAAGGCCCTCGCCCCCGGCGACGTGGTGACGGTGACACGGATCGACCGCCTCGCGCGCAGCACCTTCGACCTGTTCGGCATCGTCAAGCAGATCGTGGACGCCAAGGCGCAATTCCGGTCGCTGGCTGAACCGTGGGCCGACACCGGCACCAGCACCGGGCGCTTGATGATTGCTGTTCTCGGCGGCCTCGCGGACGTGGAGCGCGATCTAATCCGCACTCGCACCGCCGAGGGCCGCAGCCGGGCGCAGAAGCGCGGGCAGCGCATGGGCCGGAAACCGAAACTGACAGAGGCACAGCAGGCGGAGGCCCGTAAGCGGCGGGCAGAAGGTGCCACGCTTGCCGAACTGGCGCGCAGCTACCACGTCGGCAAAAGCACGATTTCACGGCTAACGGCGTGACTGCGATCCTGGCTTGGGTTGGCTCCCTTATCAGCGTAGTCGTCGGGTTCAGCCTCAATGCTGTCTCTCAATACCGCCGCGAAGTCCGGTCTACCCCTGTCCTCAAAATTGATTGCACACAGGCACCAAGACGAATAGGAGGAGTCTTGCTGAACCCCGCCCAGAACGCCGTTTACATGAAGTTTCGCGTTCGAAACTTGCGTCACCGTACTGTAGCCCGTAACTGTCGTGCTTATCTGATAGGTCTTCATGAAGTCAGAGGCACCAACGTAATGCCAGAGGATTTAACACCTGATAGTGTTCAGCTTCCGTGGGAGGGAGGCGACTTTGAGCCGAGGGATATACCTTCCGGGCATTCGCAATATGGAGATTTAGTACATTTTTCGAAGAGTGAAGAGGAAAAGGAGGATTGGATATTCAGTACTAAGCCAAACTATATTGGGCGCAAAAACCACAGAGGAACCTATCAGTTTGTGGTGCTTGTTGCGGGTGACGGTATAACTCCCGAGACCGGCCGAATAAATGTTGATTTCAGCGGGGACTGGAGAAACGCCAGCCCATACGATGCTTGACGCAATTACGCGCGGCGGTTTTCCATACGGTAGGGTATGCGGCGAATTTTCCATAATTAGGCGAGGTGACGGATGAAGACCCGCTACTTTTGAATTGAATCAGACCAGACCCCATTTGGCTTGGCCACGCCGGGCTAATCCCATCCGTCGCCAGTTATGCGGCCGACTTTCCATCCCTTATCGGTCTTTTTGACGGCGCCCCGACCAGTGGCAAATCGAATGCATGGCCGAACCCACCAGCAAAGCCGTTATCGCCGCCGAAGCAACCGCCGCGATTGAACAGCGCCTTGCCCACGTACGCGAGATTTCCGCTTCCTTCACGCCAGCGACATCAACCGCCTTGGCTTCTACAGCGAACCCTTTGCGCGGCAGAGCGGGCTAGCCCGCATCGCCCGCGAGATCAAAGCCCTCGTTCGGATCATTAGTGGGACGAGGTGGCCGGACGAGGACGAGGCCGGCGCCGCGCCGCAGCTTGACCCGCAGATAGCCAAATTGCGCCAGCAATCCAGCGCCGAGCTTCGCACGGTGAAGCTGTATTTCCGCGACTATGAGGACATGGCCGGCGCAGCGCCACGCGCGGCTCGATCGACGCGGCTCAGGCCAGAGGTTGCGAACCGATCCTGACAACCTCCACTCGCGCACCTGTGGCCGGCATCACTTTTCCTCGGCCGTAAAGACGCCGTCCCAGTTTTGCGGCGGAGCCTCGATCTGGAACTGCGCGATCCGCCGCCGGTAGAGGTCGTAGACGGGTGCGAGGTGGCGTGCCGCGGCGAGCAGGCCGTCGTCGAGAAGGCGCAGCGCCGCCGCCCAATCCTGTCGCCGGTAAGCCGTGAGCAGGGCGGAGTGCCGGGCAATGAGTTGCGCCTGCTCGACGGACTCGGGCGGCAGCGTGTAGATCCGACCAGCCTGGGTCTTTCCTTTGACCGCGACGATATCGATCTCGATCAGCGCCGGATCGTCGAGTCGCGCAGCGGTCTCCTCGCCGATGACCAGATCTACGCCATAGAGCTTTCCCAGGCCTTCCAGCCGCGACGCAAGGTTCACGGGGTCTCCGAGCAGCGAATAATCGAAGTGTTCGTGCGAGCCGAAATTCCCGACGACACATTCACCCGTGTTGATCCCGATGCCTATCTTGACCGGCTCGAACGAGTTGCCCGCCGCCAACGCCTCGCTTTCCCAGCCGCGGTTCAATTCGGCCAGTTTGCGGCGCATCGCCTGGGCTGCCCGGACCGCGTTCCGGGCGTGTTCCGGGTCGTCGAGCGGGGCGTTCCAGAACGCCATGACGCAATCGCCGATGTATTTGTCGATCGTTCCTTTGTGCTCGGTGATGATCTCCGTCATCGGTGCCAGAAAGCTGTTCATAAATTTTGTCAACGTTCTGGCGTCCATGCCTTCGGCAAGGCTGGTGAACCCGCGAATGTCGGAGAACATGATGGTCATCGTGCGGGTTTCGCCGCCGAGGACAAGCTTCTCGGGGTGTGCCGCGAGCTCCTGGACGTAGTGCGGCGACATATAGCGCGAGAAGGCGTTGCGGATCTCGCGCTGCCGCGCTTCTGTCCGCAGATAGCCGAGCAGCGATGCGACGACGTAGACAACGGAGATGACCGCCCAGGGGTAGACGGGGTCGATCAAAAGCTGCGCCTGCCGAAATGCGAGCCATGAAATCCCTACGGCAGTGACCACGGCTGCAGCGCCGAGGATGGCACTCGGCAACGCCCCGATGCGCGACACGCCGAAGATCAGCCCAATCCCGCACAGCAGCGTGAACAGGATCTCGGCGCCGACCGCCCAATCGGGCCGGACGAGAAACGCCCCCTGAAGGATCTGCTCGATCAACTGGGCATGGATCTCCACTCCCGGAACGTCCCGTGCAATCGGTGTCGCCTGGCGATCGTTGATCACACCAGCTGCCGAAGTTCCGACCAGCACGATGTGGCCCGCGAAGAGCGTAGGATCGAAATTCCCCGCGAGAACGTCAGCCGCAGAGACGAAGCGGTCGGGTTGTGGCGGCGCGTAATGCAACCATACCCGCCCAGCGGCATCGGTTGGCACCGTCAGTTGGCCGATGCGGATTGCAGTCAGTCCGGTCTTTTCGCCGAAGTCCTTATCCCCGTTTGCGCCGGCGGCGCGGCCGATATACCCCTGCCCGCCAAAGGCGAGTCGGAGCGCCTCGGCGGCGAGTGAAGGGTAAGGCTTGTCGCCGAGCTTCAGAATAAGCGGAACCCGGCGGACCACATCGTCCCAATCGGCATATTGATTGAGAAAGCCATTGCCAGCGGCGGCGGCCTCCAGTACCGGCAAGTTGGGCACGACCGCCGGAAAGCTGTCGACCCGCCCGAGGGGATCATTTCCGGCAAAGGCGAAGCCCGCCTTCGCGGCAGGCGGCCGGCTCGCGCCGTGGTTGGTCAATATAAACCCCGTCACGGTAGGTACCGTGCCCATAGCCTCGGCGAGCCGTCGATCGGGATCTGGCAACGCCGCCAGGAGCTTTTCCGCCTCTTCTTCGCCGACGCCGTTCTGCGCCATCAAAGACAGCAGCAATTTGGGTGAAGTACGATCCGGCTCCGCAAAGTCGATATCGAACACGATAACCGATGCGCCGGCTTCGTGCAGCTTGTCGATGAGTTGTGCAACGAGCGTGCGGGGCCATGGCCATTGGCCGATCTTTTTGAGGCTGTCGTCGTCGATATCGACAATTCGTATCGGCGCGTCGCCTTCGGGTTTTCGTGGTGCGGCGAACTGATAGAGGTCGAAGCAGATCAGCGACATCCGGTCGAGCAGGTCGGGAGCGGCGACCCGCGCCGCAGCCGCCCCGAGCAAAACCGCGAGCGGCAGCACATAAATCGCGCCGCGCCAGGCCATTCGCCGCAGCGATAACCAGCGCCGTCTCGATCCGATCCAGTCGGCGAATTTTACCATGGAATCGAATCTAAGAAGCACAGCTGGTCAAACGAGCCCAACGTGACCCCATAGTAATCGGTTGAAAATCTTGACGTACAACTCGCGTCAGGGTAAATTTTGGGCGTGTTAACCATACCGCGAGTGCGGTGCCGCAAATCGGGGGAGAAGCGGTGAACGCTGTCAAACGGGATACCGGAGCCACTCTCGTCTCCGGAAGATTGTGGCGAGCCGTCTGTGGCTTTTTTGCGCTCGCGCTGATCGTCACGCCGCTGGGGAGAGCGGCCGCGCAGGAGGTGCCGGGCCAGGACAAGGCCACTCTCGAAGCACAAAAAGAAGCGCTGTTCGAACAGATGTTTCGCGATCCGGCAAACCTCGATGTGACCTTCGCCTATGCCGATGTATCGGCCAGATTGGGGGATTACGAGGCCGCCGTTTCCGCCCTCGAACGCATGTTGCTGTTCAACCCCGATCTGCCGCGGGTGCAGCTCGAACTCGGAGCGCTTTATTATCGCATGGGCTCCTATGAACTCGCCCGGGATTATTTCGACAAGGCCGCCGCGGCGAATCCGCCGCCCGAGGTTCGCGCGCGCCTCGAGCAATATCTGGCGGATATCGACAAGAGCCAGTCGCGCCATCATCTATCCGGTTACGTCTTTTTTGGCGGCCAGTATCAAACCGACGCCAACGTCGCCGGCTCCTCGCAGATCCTGACGCCGGTCTTCCCGTTCCCCGTGCTCCTCAATACTCCCTTCACCAAACAAGCCTCCGGCAGCATTTTCGGCAGCGGCTCGCTGCTGTACAGCTACGATATGGAAACACAGAACCGCGACACGTTGGAAGTCACCGGTGTCGGGTACTTAAACCATTATTTCAATTCCGCGGTTAACCGACTCGATCTCGCCCTGTTGGAGGTGACCGCCGGCCCTCGTTTCAACTTCCCGAATGGCGGCCTGATCGGCGACAAGGGGGCATCATTCAAACCGTACCTGATCGGCGACGAAACGGGACTGGGGTGGAACCAATACTTCGCCGCCGGGGGGCCCGGGATCGAGTATCAGGAGCTCGTGTGGAACGACCTCGCGTTGAAGGCGGCTTTCGAACTTCGACGCAAGGGCTACAGCAATGCGCCTGACCGCCCCCTGTCCACCGGCCTGACCGGATCCGACAAGCTCGTGACCTTTTCGGCGGCTAAGCCGATCACCGAGAATACTCTGCTGAACCTCGAATTCGATTATCTCGATCAGTCGACGGCGCTTGCGTTTTATACAAACACGACTTACGCGATATCCGGATCCTACCGAATCCGCTACCCGGATCCGACGGGGATTACCACCGATCAATGGGAAACCACGCCTTTTCTCGGCCGTGCATGGAGCTATTACGCGGCCCCCGACCCGTGCTGCAATACCAGCGGAAACCCAATTGTGCCCGGGGTAAGCACCCAATTGACCCAACGTTGGCGATTTGGCGTGACTTAGACTTGGCCCGTTACGCCCACGATCGCTGTCGTCGCGCTGTTGGAGCGCGATATCGTCTCGTCCAACCTGGCGCTCTATTCTTACAACAACACCTCTATCCTGATCGGGCCGCAGATCCGGTTTTGAGGAGAGCTCGATGACCCCCGTCGCACGCCATCCGCTTCGCGCCCTCATGTTGGCCGCCCTGCTGTTCGGCACGGGACTCGGCGCCCCGTCGGTTGCCCAGCAACGTGTCGGTGTAAACAGCGCAGTCAACCCCGAGGCGACGGGGATCCCTCCCGGTGCGCCGGCGAGACGCCTGGTGCTCGGACAAGAGGTTGTCTTCAACGAGCGCATCACCACCGGGCCGGATGGGCAAACACAGATCTTGTTCGTCGACCAATCGGCGATGACCGTTGGGCCGCGCTCGGACATGGTCATCGACGAGTTTGTCTATGATCCAAATGCCGGCACCGGCAAGCTGGCGGCCAGCTTGACGCGCGGGGTGTTCCGCTTTGTCGGCGGCAAGCTCAGCAAACAGGACAACGCGGTCACGATGCAGACCCCCTCGGCGACGATCGGGATCCGCGGCGGCTTGATCCTGGCGAATTTGACCCCGGACGGCCAACTGCAGGTGATCTTCGGGCATGGCGTCGGGGTGACCGTGACGGGGCAGAACGGCCTTGCGCAAACGATCACGCGGCCCGGATTTCAGGTCACCGTAGCGGGACGGGGCGCCACGCCTTCGCCGCCGTCACCGGCCCCGCCGGGTGCGGCTGCAGCGCTGCTCGCGCAGCTCGACGGCCGGCCCGGCGGAAACGGCGGCGCCCGCACGGTCCCGACCGACGCCACGGTCGCGAATACCGGCATCGCTGCGGCAGTTTCCAGCACGGTCCCGGTCGGCATCCAAGTGCAAAGGCAACTGCCGCCGAGGGTGGCGAACGCCGTTCAGCAAGCCCAATCGCAACTCCAGGTGACCGCTCAAAGCCAGGTGGTCGCACAAACCATGTTGGCCGCGCAGGCTCAGAGCACAACTCCGCCAACGCCAACGCCACCAACTCCGCCAACGCCACCACCGGTCGTCATCAGCTATGCCGGCCTGTTCAAGGACACGCCAGGCAGCGGCACTGCGACCACTCAGGGGTTCATCAACCAGGGCCCCAACAACCGAATTGCGTATACCGGTGGTACGCTGACATACCCGGCGGGCCAGCCAGCCAATGGCGTATTTGCGGCGGCACTCGGCCCAGGCTCGATACAGTTCCCCCTCGCTCCGGGCTCTACCAGCCCGGGCTTTGTGAATTTCGGCCCCGCCGGCACGGCCAGCCCATTCGGCCAATTCACCGGGACGAGCTACATGGCACCCAATTTTACCTTTTTCTATGCCAACCTGACGCCGACCGATCCTGCTCTTCAGCAGGAGCGCGGCTTCATCTTCGGCGGCCAGCCCGTCAATACAGGCTTTTATGCGCCGACATCCACTAATCAGTTCTATGCCTTCAACATCCAGCCTGACGCGGCCCTGCAATCACCGATACCTTTTGTTACCAACTCCACCGGTGGAGCGGTGCCGAACCCGAGCGTCTCGGCTCTTTACGTCGCCACCGTCGCAAACAACCAATTCGGCGCCTTCAACGTCAACACGAATCCCAATGTCAACTCACCTCGATATCTGCAGGCGAGCCTAGGGATTAACGGGCAAGGTTCCAGTCAAAGTTCGGTTCTCGTCGTCAGCACCGGGTCATTCTTCACGTCGAGCGCCAGCGGAACGGTGGTTGCTAACGGTCCCGTCCGTGGCTCTTACCTCCCTGGCGGAGCATCGGCGCCAGTGCGGACCGACTCGGCCGCCGCCACGGTCGCCGATGGTCTCGGCAACAATTTGTTCGGGAGTAACACGATCAGTGGGTTCGTGCTTGATCAGAATTCGTACAGCCCCACCACCGACAATCCGGTGCAGCAGCTCGCTTCCGCCACTCGGTTGGGCCAGGCGTCCACCAACTATGCCTTCAATCAACCGGCGATCGCTACGTCGGTGCCAGCCAATGTCGGGGTAAGCCGGACCACCCAGACCCTATCGGGGTCTTTCGGTGGGATTATGTATCCGAACATCGTTGGAACCGGGCTCGGCTCCCCTTATCCGGTCACGGGGAACGCGACGATCCAGACGAACGCAGCCAATAATCGTGTCGCGGCGACCCTCTCCGGCACCGACCCGCTTACCTCAGCCAGCAGCGGGATCAACTCGGTGCTCGTCAACTTCGGGTCGGTCGCCGGTAACGGCTTCGCGCGGAGCACCTTTATCGACGATAATACCTTCGCCGCGGCCGAGAGCCCGACGACAGCGTCTCAGATCAACGGCACGGCGCTTCCGACCACGGTCGGCGGGGCTCTGACTCCGCGCCTCGGACTGGTGTCATCCGGCACCGTGTCGAACAGCCTTCTGCCGAACGGCCTCTGCCAGCAATGCCAGTTCCTGCAATGGGGTTACTGGACCGGCGTGCTCGACACCCCGAATTCTGCCGGAACCGCAGCGGTCCGCCAAGACGCGGCGCATATCAACACCTGGGTCGCGGGTGTCCCGAGCGTCACCTTGCCGGCAACCGGCGTCGGAACCTTCAGCGGCAACGCACTCGGATCCGTCGTCAACGGCGGAGCGAGCTACCTCGCCTCGGGAGGTTTCACCAACACCTACAATTTCGGCAACCACACGGGGGCGTTCACGATCAGCAATTTCGACGGCAAGACCGTTTCCGGGACGGTCAACGGTCTAGGCGCGGGGTATTCGGGCGCATTGTCTGGTTCCGGTCTCACCGGCTCGGCCAACGGGACGTTCTTCGGCAATCTTCCCGGAAATCCTGCGACCGAGACGGGCGGGAATTTCGCGCTCCACGGTCCGGCGTATCTGGCTTCCGGCATCTTTGCCGGCCATCGCTGACGGCCATCGCTGACGGCCAAGGGAAGCATGATATTTTGGCGCCTTTATACCGACGGGGGATAGGTGATGAACTTGATCGACGAAACGCATGACCCCCGGCGCGCCAGCTGGGTCGCCTCGGCTCAGGGGCATGCCGAGTTCCCGATCCAGAACCTCCCGTTTGGGATCTTCAGCCCGGCCGGAGAGTCGCCGCGCGGCGGGGTCGCCATCGGAGACCAGATATTCGACCTGCGCGCCGGATTAGAGGCGGGGCTGTTTTCCGGGGAGGCGGCGCGCGCGGCAGAAGCCGCGGCTGGAGCAACTCTGAACCCGCTGATGGCTGCCGGCAAGAATGCGCGCCTGGCGCTGCGCCGGCGCCTTTCGGCGCTGCTGTCGGCAGACGGCCCGGACCGGGCAAAAATCGAGCCGCTCGCCGCACGGCTGCTGCACAACGCGGCGGATTGCACCTTGCACCTCCCGGCGGCGATCGGCAGCTTCACCGATTTCTTCGCCGGCATCCACCACGCGAGAAACGGCGGCATGCGGCGCGATCCGAACAATCCGCTCAATCCCAATTACAAATACGTTCCGGTCGCCTATCACAGCCGCGCGTCCTCGGTGCGGCCCTCGGGTGTGCCGATCCGCCGGCCGAGCGGCCAACGCAAAGGCACCAATGAGGATGCCCCGACTTTCGGGCCGGCGCAGAAGCTCGACTACGAGCTCGAACTCGCGGTGTGGATCGGACCCGGCAACGAGCTCGGCGAACCGATCCCGATTGCCGAGGCCGCAGATCACGTCTTCGGCCTCGGGCTCGTCAACGACTGGTCGGCGCGCGATATCCAGGGTTGGGAATCGCAGCCGCTCGGGCCGTTTCTCGCCAAGAATTTCGGCTCGACCATATCGCCCTGGGTGATCACGAGCGAGGCGCTCGCCCCGTTCCGGGTCTCGCAGCCGCCGCGGCCCGCCGGGGATCCGCGGCCGCTCCCCTATTTATGGGACGACGCCGACCAGCGGACTGGAGCCTTCGATATCGCGTTGGAGGCTTTGCTGCTAACCGAAGGCATGCGGGGCAAAGGCCTGCCGCCGCACCGGATGTCGGCCAGCAACACGACCGACCTTTACTGGACCCTGGCCCAGCTGGTCGCGCACCACACTTGCGGCGGCTGCAATCTCGCCGCCGGCGATCTGTTCGGCACCGGCACGATTTCCGGGCCGACGCCGGAGGGCTATGGCAGCCTGATGGAGCTGAGTGCCGACGGCCAGCGGCAGATCGCGCTCGCCTCCGGAGAAACCCGTAGCTTCCTGGAAAACGGCGACGAGGTGATCTTTCGCGCCCGTTGCCGGAAGGCCGGTTGCACGCCGATCGGCTTTGGTGAGTGCCGCGCCCGCCTAGCGTAGGGCGAGCCAGCTCCTGCTTTGATACGACCGACCACTTCGGCACGGTTTTCGCGGGTCCTATTATACATTAAATGTATGATGATATATTTTATATTGACAAGTTGAGATGTTAATACAACTCCTTCTACATCTGCAAGGAGGACCCGCCGATGTCGCAGACGATGACAGAGGAGCTCGGTTCTTTGAGATGGAACACTGCCCGCCTTGCTGCGACGGCCCGCGCTCGCGATGAATGGCATGCGGCAGCGACACTCGGCCCCTCAGAACTCCCGGTCATGCGGCCGGGTCAATTATGGCTCGTCGAATTCCCGGCGACAGGATCAGAAATAGCGACAGGGCCAGAATTTGCGCCCCTCGAATATCGAGCGCTCAGTGATGCCAATGTTGTAATCTACGATCGTGCGCTTGCGCCCACGGTGGCCCGCCTCCTGCCGCTCGGTGGGTATGCGGAGCCGGCAGCTTCGAGCGATGGGCAGTCCGGTGCAGGATCCGAGCGTTGCGTCCGTTTCGTCCGCGACGGCTGGAGCGTGGCTCGACTGTTCTATCCCTCTTTTCAGTCCCGCCGGGAGCGGCTCGACAAAATCCGGCAGCTGTCGGATCGCTTGCTCACGATCCGGACGCCCGCCGCTCTGCCGGTCCAGATCTTCGTTTCCGGGGGGCGGGGCGGGTACCAAAGAAATGAAACACAGCTCTACGGCCTTGATGCGATCATCGCCGCTTATGCGTCCATGCGATCCTCGACTTTCACAATCGTCCTTGACGCAACCGATACCGGCGGGGCGCCGCATTCCTGCGTCGCCTCGGCCAATGGGCTGGCCGGGTGAGACAAGATGACCGAGCTGGTGATAACAATCGCTCTGGTTTTGGCATTCGTCGGTGCCCTCTGGGCTTCTGGTCTGGTGTACACGCCCTAACTCTCGCCAGCCGGGTGCTGGCCTAATTCGGCCACCCTGATTTCAACGTAGGCCACCTAGGGTATGGGATCGTGCGCGGCGAGCCGCGGATCGTGCCTGACACAGAAGAAGCGACTCGCGTTCGGATCGAAGCTCCCGTGTTCGCCTTCGCAATATCCTCGCTCACAAGTGTAGCAGTAACGGGAGGTTAACCTAACCCGCTCGAAACGCTCCCAACAGATCCGGCATGGAACCCATATTCTTTGTAAAATTTTGTCCCTGTCGGTCCTTCCGTCGTGCCCGAATTCGCCGAGATCGCTGCTGGCCCAATCCGTCATCTGCGGCCCCCGTCGATTACCGTGAACCGACCGTAACGCCTGCCGCCCGGTGCCGGCAACACACCTTCGAGCGCCGCGCCGACCAACTCGCCGATCGTCCAGATATGGTCGGTCACGTCGACCCGCACCGCGGGCGTGACCCGCGGCGTTTCGTGAACTCGGCAAAATTTTGGCGGGCATGGTCAGACGATGCGTTGCCGTATGCCGTCGGATGCTCCAAGCACGTCGAAGACGTCGCGAAGCTGTGCATGGTTATTTGAGCGGTTGCGTCTCAACGGCATACCACCTTCGGCGAGCAATCGCTGATTTCCCTCTCGCGCTCCGTTCATATCATCGTACAGAGCCACGAAGAGGGGCTTTTTCATGCTTAGAGCGGAGTAACCCGCATGAATCGTGCCGCCCATCTCACGTGCTTCTAAGACAATCACCGCTTGGCTGAGCGCGACGATAACTTTGTTCCGCTCCATTGCCCGATGCGCCCGCCATATCGCGTTTCTGGGAAACTGGCTTACGACAAGTGTCCGCTCCCAATCCCAGAGGGATGCTATGCTTTTCTTTATGCGGAAACGATCGATGCCTTCCGGCAATACGACGATGGTCTGCCCGCCGGATGCGAGTGCGGCCTCATGGGAAGCCATGTCCACACCCGACGCATATCCAGAGACTACGGTTACGCCAGCGGCGCTAAGCTGGGATGCACAATCGGCCGCGATCTGTAATCCGTATTCGCTTGCATCGCGAGATCCACAGAACCCAACAGTCTTTGTATCGGCGATCCCAACATTTCCGAGGCACCACAGATCTGGTGGCGCCAGATTACCGAAGGCAGCACCAAGGGAATGCGGATAACCTACATCTCTTGGCGTTAAGGCTCTAGGGTCGAGGTTCATTGATTATCTGTGTCCCGCCACGTTTTGATGCAGAATAGTCCATTTACTTCTGTTACCCCAGCATCATATAGTTTGGATGCCATAAATTGTGCGGTTGTACCTGATTGATATTTGTCGTCTAACAATATTACTCTTTTGCCACTAACGCTTTGATCGACATACAATGTGGCGGCGCCTAACGCCTCCCACTTCCCCTCTAATGATGTTGCCTTAATGCTTTTTTTAGTCGCACGGAATCTTAGCAAAGCAGATATATCTGGCTTGCCTGTCCTTTCCGACACGAGTTGAGCTATTTCTGTCGGCAGATCCCATTCCTTTTCCGGCGACGGCGGCACTGAGCAGATGACATCGGACTCTCTGTAGAGGCTGATTTCCGAAATCGCTCGAACGCATGCCTTCACAAGTGCCTCGATCGAAGGTCCGTGACGAGCATATTTGGCATTGTACTCCGCAAGTCCTAGCTCGGTGTATCTTCCTCGTTCTGCGAAATTAAAATCCAAGGCTATGGAACAGTCAAGAAAATCACGGAGAAAGATGAATCGCTTATGCCTGTCATGCCACTTCACTGCCCTACCAATTACTTTTAGATCGGACAACTTAAGGTAATGGCTATATGGGCCATCGATGGTTCTAATTTGTGTGTCGTGCCGGAATAATCTATCCACGGAGGTAAACACGAAGCTGATCGAACACGTCCCGTCCTCTTGCTCGCATATAGTCGGGTTATCCGAGAATCTGCGCCTCCTCGGAGTGAGCGTCCTAAGTTGTTCCAGCCGTTGTAATGTAATCTGCTTCGGCGGCATTGGTCGGCCTATCTCGTACCGATTTGCCTTCCCACAGAACGTCGGGTATCTTCAACCCGGCTATCGCCTCTCGGTCAATCGGAGATAATGATCAATCCCCGATATGCTCCCAAGTCACCATGAACAATTTTTAAAAGCGGGGATAACTTCGGGTGAGTCGGACGATGGCGCCAAATTCGGCCACTCGGCCTCAAAATCGGCCACTACCGTCAGCCGCAATCTCTTGCCCTGGGGTAAGTCCGAGCGCTAAGCTGCTCTGCAGGCTAGCTCATCTGGGGTCCGCAGCGCCGAGGATGAGACCAAAAGTGCGGGTTGGGCCTGTGCAGCTCGAGCGGGCGTGGCGGAACGGCAGACGCGGCAAACTCAAAATCTGTTGTCCGTAAGGACGTGGGAGTTCAAGTCTCCCCGCCCGCACCATGCAAATCAAAGACTAGTGGAGGGAGAGCCTAGTGGTCAATTGATGCTAGGCTCACCCACTGCAAGATCGCCCTCTGACAGCAGGCGGCAGGGTGTCGCATCCCGCGCCTCTGGCGTGTTGAATTTGCTCGGAGATCACGCCTCAAATGGCAACCCGGCGTACTGTTCGGCTAACGACGCCTGGGCATGCTCGGAGGCGCACAGATAGTCGAATTGATTAAGCCGCATCTGTTCCTCGAACGCTGTCTCAGCGGGAAAGCGGTGCAAGAGCATCGTCAGCCACCAGGACATGCGCGCGGCGCCCCAGACGCGACGCAACGCCATGTCCGAATAGCAATCGAGGTAATGCGTTCTGCCTGTGCGGTAAGTCTCGGCCAGCGCTCGGGACAAATAAAACACGTCTGAAACCGCGAGGTTAAGACCTTTCGCCCCGGTCGGCGGGACGATGTGGGCGGCATCACCGGCAAGGAACAGGTGGCCATAACGCATCGGTTCGGCAACAAAGCTGCGCAATGGCGCAATCGATTTTTCGATCGACGGGCCGGTGACGATACTGTCGGCCATGTCTTTGGAACACCGCGCCCTGAATTCCTGCCAGAAGCGGTCGTCCGGCCAGTCTTCCAGCCTCGCTTCGAGGTCGCACTGAATGTAGTATCGGCTCAGCATCGGTTTGCGCATGGACGCAAGCGCAAACCCGCGGCGGTGATAGCAATAACAAAGGTCCGGGAATGGCGGCGTCTCCGACATAATGCCAAGCCATCCGAACGGATAGCTCTTTTCATATGTCCTTAGCACCGAGGTGGGGATCGATGATCTGCTAACGCCGTGATAGCCGTCGCAACCGGCGATATAATCGCAGTCGATCCGTCGGACTGATCCTTCCTTCTCGTAGGTCAAATATGGGTGGCCGGAAGTGAGTTCCTGCAGTCGGACGTTGCCGGCTTCATCGATGATCTGTCCGCCGACTGCGTCACGAGCGGCATAGAGATCTTCTGTGATCGCTGTCTGGCCATAGGCCATCATTACCTTGCCGGTAAATTTCTTGGTGTCGATGAAGAAACGTGGCCGCCCCTCCCACGCGATCGCGGAACCGTTATGGGGATGCCCCTCGCGATCCATCCGAGCGCCCAATCCGACTTCACGCAGGAGCTCGACCGTGCCGGCCTCCAGCACGCCCGCGCGAATTCTCCCCAGCACGTGAGTACGGCTCTGCCGTTCAAGTACGATGCTGTCGACGCCGTTTCGATGGAGCATATGGGACAAAAGCAAGCCGGCCGGCCCCCCGCCGATGATAGCCACTTGCGTTCGTACCGCCATCTTCACTGTCCACCTCAACCAACGGGCCGTCGCCCGTAGAAAAGTAGCCGTTGCTCAAAAGCGCAAGCCGGTTTCGTCGCGATCCAGCCTCGTCAAGCGAGACCCTGAGCGCCTTCGATGTCGCTCCAGGTCAGCTTCAAACCGCGTCCTGCGCGCGCGGAATTCAGGAAACCACACGACCGGAGCGCTGAGGCCTTGAAGTTGATAGCGTGTACGGCTGTATAGGGGTGCCTTTCAGCGGCCGATGAAGATCGGCGTGCGCTTCTCGACGAACGCCTTCGCTGCCTCCCGGTGGTCTTCGGTGCGGCCGGTCTGCACCTGGTGGACCGCTTCCATATCGAGCAGCTCGGCCAAACCGCCACTTTCTGCAAGGTTGAGGTTGCTCTTCATCAGGTTGAGGGCGATCGAGGGCCCGTGCGCCAGAGACCGGGCGAGTTCCATCGTGACGGCGGCGAGCTTTTCATCGGAGACGACGCGGTTGACGAGACCGAGCGATAACGCTTCGTCGGCCTCGACCGGGCGCCCGGTGAAATAGAGCTCGCGCGCTTTGGCGGTGCCGACCAGCCGGGTCAGAAAGAAGCTGCCGCCGAAATCGCCGGAAAAGCCGACCCGGACGAAGGCGGTTACCAGCCTCGCCGAAGTGCCGGCAATTCGCAGATCGCACGCGAGCGCCAGCGCGAGCCCGGCCCCCGCCGCCGGACCGTTGATCATCGCAATCGTCGGCTTCGGCAGCTCGTGCAGGATGCGTGAGACTTCCATGCGCGAGCGGAGATGCGCCGTCGCCTCCGCCGCGCTGCGCTGTTCGCCGCCTTGCGCCATGTCCTTGACATCGCCGCCGGCACAGAAGGCCCGCCCGGCACCGGTCAGGACCACCACCTTGACCGCCGGGTCGCCGGCCAATCGCGGCAGCCCGCGGAGCAATCCCTCCATTATCGGCGTCGACAGCGCATTCATACGCTCTGGCCGGTTGAAGGTCAGTGTGGCGACGCCGTCCTCAATGGTCTCGATCAAGTCCGACATGATGCCTCTCCTTTCCTCTTCGTTTGGCCTGTTTCATGCGGTCAGTCAGGGCGGGGATGTATTGCGCCGGATTGCGGCCGGCGGTTTCGACGATCCGCACGCCGCCCTCGACGATCGCGTGGATGTATTCCGGGTAGGGCGGCGTCGCGAATGACGGCAGAAAGGTCAGATTGACGCCGAACGGCTGGTCGGTCATGTCGCGACAGCGGTCGATCTCGCGCGCCAGATCCTCGGGTGTCGATTGCGTCAGACCAGTGATGATCCCGAGCCCGCCGGCATTCGACACTGCGGCTGCCAGCTCGGCATAGCCGACGCGATGCATGCCGCCCTGGATGATCGGATGTTTTATTCCGAACAGTTCGGTTATGCGCGTTCTCAATGTCGGTCTCTCCTGCTAGCTGCCGCCGCAGTGGGGAGGAAGTTGGCTCTGAAGCAGCTCACCCGTCTAGGAATAGCCGTGCATGCTGGAGAAAGACTTCCGCGTGCTGCGATTGCGCTCCGTGGCTGGCATCCGGATACATCACGAGCTGGGCATCCGGCAGGTGCTGGGCCAGGAGGAAGGCGTTGATCGGCATGACGACGATGTCTTTGCTCCCATGCACAACCAAGGTTCGCTGGCGGATCCGAGGCAACATAGCGTACCGGTCTGTCGAAGGAATGGAGCCCCATTCTCGGATCGCCACCAACTGAGCGCCTGCCGCCTTCATGGATACTGGCGCGTCGCGATCCGCGACGCGAAGCTTCAATCGTTCGATATAGGCTTGTCCCGCAGCCTTGCTGCCGTTGCTTCCAGTAAAGAACGAACTCATCAGCAGGGCCACTGGATCGCCCAACCCGTCGAGCGAAAGCTCGGTAAAGGTCATGCCTTCCCCACCGCGCGGGCCCGTACCGAGCAGGATCATCCGCCGGATCATGTCCGGGTATTCAAACGCGAGTTGTTGCGCGACCATGCCGCCGAGCGAGAACCCCACGAGGTCAAAGTTTTTGATATCGAGCGCGCGGCAAAAGTCGACACAGTCCTTTGTCATCGCTGCGACCGTCGACGGCGTTTCACCACTTGAGCTCCCAACGCCAGCGTTATCGAACAGGATCACGTCGCGCTCAGCTGCGAAGCCGTTCGTCACCTTTGGGTCCCAGTCGTCCATGTTCGCGGCGAAGTAATTGAGAAACAGCAGGGGAAGGCTTCCACTGCGACCGAAGCGCCGGTACGCGACCCCTACGTCTCCGACCTGGACGAGCTGTGTGCGAGCGGTTTCGTGCGTATCATTGGACATCAGCTTCTCCTCGAGCAGTTTCAGCTTTTACGTCGCCTGATCTGTTGATCATTCCGGATGACGAAGAGCGTGGTATCTAGCTTTCCTTGAAGACGCCCCCCCAGCTGGGCCGAGAAGAGAAGATGGGTTCGCGACGCGCATCTCCGCGGGATCGTGGTCGCGGATAAAGGCACGAACCTCCTGGCGAAACGCATCGTCGCCCGGCGAAAAGCTCAGGTCCATCGCATAAGGGGCGTCAGGCTGCGATAAACAGATCGAGGCCGGCGAGCGGACCGCCGGCCTGCTGAATTCGTCCGCCGGTGACGAGGCCGCCGAGGTCGACGGCCGCGAAGCCGAAGCTCTCGATCAGGTCTTTCACGACGCCTTTTGATTCTTCGTCATCGCCGGAGACGAAGATCACGCGCCTGCCTTGGCCCTTGACCGGGCCTTCGTTGAAGCGGGCCATGCGAATGGAATTGAACGCCTTGACGATGCGCGCCCCGCGCGCGAAACCAGCCACAATCTCACTGGCACCGATACCGCCAAGGTCGGCAAGAACGAGATTGGGGCTGGTCTCGGCGAACGGGTTGGTGGCGTCGATGAGAACACGACCGTTCCACTCGGGCAGGCCGCGCAACGCCGTCTCGACGTTCTTCCACGGCACGGCGAGCAGCACGTAGTCCAGACTGGCCGCTTCCTCGACGGTCGCCGCCGAAGCGCCCTTGCCGAGTTCGCTCACCTTGTCGGCAAGCGCAGTGGGGCCGCTCCGACTGCTCAAGACAATCTCATGCCCACGGGCAAGCGCCTCGCGCGCAACTGCAAGCGCAACCTCACCCGCTCCAATCGTTCCGATCCTCATCGGCCGGTCCTTTTGATTTTTTAGAGAGGCGCAACTCTCCGCCACAGCATTCCTCTCCGGCAGGCGTTCCATAGCTAGTTTCTAAAAAACACTTGTCAAGCCAGTTTTTTATTCGACACGGGTTGCGCCGGTGGGTCCTATCTAGGGAATTTACGGCAGCATACCGCTCGAGAACATGCTATCGCAATTTGCAGTTGGCCAGTTGACAGTTTTGAAATCACACCTATTATCGCTGCCATTGTTTGTGCGCGACTGGGGCAGCGAGACCGACATGGGACGGGGCGGCGGCGCGACACGAAGCCATGCGGGGCTACTACCGGGCCCTCGAGGCGTCTTTGCGATTGCAAGAGTATAGGAGGCTCTATTGGAACACGGAAACGCAACTGCGGCGGTGATCGGCGCGGGTGATTTCATCGGCGCTGCGATTGCAAAGAAGTTTGCGTCGGAGGGCTTCACGGTCTTTGCCGGACGCCGGAAAGGCGAGAAATTGGCGCCGCTAGTTGCCGAGATCGAAGCCGCGGGCGGACGGGTCGTCGGGCGCTCATTGGATGCGCGCAAAGAGGAGGAGATCACGGCGTTCCTTCAGGACGCCGATGCGACTGCACCGCTCGAGGTCTGCGTCTTCAATATCGGCGCGAATGTCAATTTCCCGCTGCTCGAGACCACCGAGCGGGTGTTTCGCAAAGTCTGGGAAATGGCTTGCTACGCGGGTTTCTTAGCCGGCCGCGAGGCGGCGCGCCTGATGCTGCCCCGTGGCCAGGGGAAAATCTTTTTCACCGGAGCCACCGCCAGCATGCGCGGCGGGGTCGGTTATGCCGCTTTCGCCAGCGCCAAATTCGGCCTGCGCGCGGTGGCGCAGAGCGCCGCGCGCGAGCTCGGCCCGAAGGGCATCCATGTCGCGCATCTGGTCATCGATGCCGGCGTCGACACCGCCTGGGTGCGCGAGCGGATCAAGGAACGGGAAGGAGAGGCGGCCCTCGCCAATCTCGATCCGGGGAGGCTGATGCGGCCGGAATCGGTCGCCGAGGCCTATTGGCAGATCTACCAGGAGCCGCGTGACGCCTGGTCGTTCGAACGCGAGATCCGACCGTTTGCGGAAAAATGGTGAAGCCATGCCCAACGTCGAGTTCCATTTCGATTTCGGCAGCCCCAATGCCTATCTGGCGCATCTGGTGATCCCCGAGATCGAACGGCGGACCGGTGCGCAATTCGAGTATGTGCCGGTGTTGTTGGGCGGCGTCTTCAAATTGACCGGCAACCGGTCGCCTGCGGAGAGCCTCCTCGGCGTCAAGAACAAACCCGACTACGAGCGCCTCGAAACCGCGCGCTTCATCAAGCGCCATGGGATCACGCGCTTCCGGCAGAACCCTTTTTTTCCGGTAAACACTCTGACGATCATGCGCGGCGCCATTGCGGCGGAGAGGCTCGGCGTGTTCGAGCGCTATGTCGACGAGATCTACCGGCATATGTGGTCGGAGCCCAAAAAGCTAGACGATCCGGTGGTATTGCGGGACGCCTTGCTCGAATCCGGGTTCGATGCCGAGCACTTCGCGGAGCTGGTCCAGGACGCCGGCGTCAAGGCGCAGCTGCTCGACAATACCGAGCGCTCGGTCGCGCGCGGCACCTTCGGGTCGCCCACCTTCTTTGTCGGCGACGAGATCTTTTTTGGCAAGGACCGGCTGCGCGATGTCGAAGAATTGATGCTGGCGACGCGCTAGTGCGATGAACACGAGAGGCGAGATCAAACGGGATCGTCATTGCGACCCGCGGGCTTTGACCCGCGGGGAAGCAATCTCATGGCCATCGTGCTCAACCCATCGAGATTGCGTCGTCGCTGCGCTCCTCGCAATGACAACCAAAATTTGAAGACGGCTCAAAACATGGATGTGATCCTGAAACGGTTCGAGCAGCCAGACGAAGTTCGGATGTTCGAAAAGGGCAAGTTCGAGATTATTCGGATCGGCGGCATGACGATTGGCCGCGCGACCTATGAACCCGGCTGGAGGTGGTCGCTCCATGTCGGCCCGGCGACCGGCGCGTCGAGCTGCTCGGTCGAGCATGTCGGTATCGTCGTCTCGGGACGCGCGACAGCGGCAATGGACGACGGCACCATCACTGAAATGCGCCCGGGAGACGTTTTCCACATCGCGCCTGGACACGACAGCTGGGTGATCGGCGACGCGCCCTACGTCTCCCTCCATTTTCTCGGCGCGGACCACTACGGCGACCATTCCTGAAAGGATACCAAAGCAATAACGGATCCAGCGCTGTAACGTAGGATGGGTTGAGCGTAAGCGAAACCCATCACGATGCAGCGCGGAACGGTGGGTTTCGCTGCCGCTCAACCCACCCTACGCAACCTTCATTTGCCATTTGAACATCCGTGAAGCGCCAGCCCGGAGCGAGCAGGGCGCCGTAACACCCTCTATAGTTTGAATACTGAACCCGCTGCGTTATATATCGTCACAGTAGGGACTTGGGCAGATATTGCGGGAAGCGCGCATGCGTTGGAACGAGCTTAGTGAAGAAAATTGCTCGATGGCGCGGACGGTCTCGGTGATCGGCGACCGTTGGACGCTACTAATTCTGCGGGACTGTTTCCTGCGGGTGCGGCGGTTCGAGGATTTCCAGGAGCGCCTCGGCATTACCCGCCCGATCCTGGCCAGCCGGCTCAAGAAGCTCGTGGACGAATTCGTGCTCGTGAAAGTGCCCTACCAGCAGCGGCCGCTGCGTTACGAGTATCGTTTGACGCAAAAAGGGCTCGACCTCTACCCGATCGTTATGGCGATCGTCCACTGGGGCGATGTCTATATGGCCGGCAAGAAAGGCCGCCCACTGGTGCACACTCACGATCTCTGCGGCAAGGATTTCGATCCGGTGATGGTGTGCTCTGAATGTGGCGACCTGCTCTCGCCGAGGCAGGTCCATGTGCACCCCGGCCCCGGCGCCAAAAGCCCGCGCCACCTGCCGCTGGAGAAGGCTGCAAGCTGAGGCGACTATGTCGTGCTCCTCGGAGCATTGGCCGCGAGGCCGGCGCGGTAAGCCGGACGAGAGGTGATCCGCTCCAGATAGGCGTGGCACGCAGCGGTGATCGGCACCCGGTAGCTTACCGCCCAGGCCAGGCAGGTGGTGAGCAGGATATCCGCGGTGCTAAGCCGGTCGCCGACCAGGAACGGCCGCCCATCCTGCAGCGCTTGCTCCGCATGGCGCAGCTGCGTCGTGAAATAGGCCGCGGCGCTTTCCAGGGCCACCTGCAACTCGCCGTAGATGTGCTTCAGAGCGCCGTGGCGGCGCATGACGTAAAGGCTCGTCGCGTCGAGCTCGGTCGCAACATAAAAGCACCATTCGAGCCAGGTCGCATATTCCCGCGGCTCGGTCGGGATCAGCGTGTTTTCGCGGGTGCCGTAGGTATTCGATAGATAGGCCGCGATCGCCGGGCTCTCGGCGATCTTGAAATCCCCGTCCTGCAGCAGCGGGATCTTCTGCCGTGGATTGAGGTCGGTGTACTCTGGTGTCTGGGTCTCCCCGGTGCGCGGCAGGATCGGCCGGCACTCGTAGTCGAGACCCAGCTCGTGCAATGCCCAATGCGCGCGCATGGTTCGGCTGGTCCCGACACCCCACAGCACCAGCCGCCGCGGCTGAGCGTTTCTCATCGCTACCACCGCTCGCTGTAAGGCCGGAGATCGAGCTCGTGCGTCCAGCCGTCGCGCGATTGGTTGTGCAATGCCCAGTAGGCCTCGGCAACGGAGCTGGTCTGGATCAGGCTGTCCGGAGCAAGATCGGGCATTACCCCGGTGGCGGCGCTGAGCCGTCTGTGGATCGCCTCGCTGTCGATCGCGCCGTCGATGATCAGATGGGCAACATGAATATTTTTCGGTGCGAGCTCGCGCGCCATTGACTGGGCCACCGCGCGCAGGCCGAACTTCGCCGCCGCAAACGCGGCGAAGCCGGAGCCGCCGCGCACGCTGGCGGTCGCGCCGGTGAACAGGATCGTGCCGCGGCCGCGCGGAACCATGTAGCGCGCCGCCTCGCGGCCGGTCAGAAAGCCACTATAACAGGCGAGTTCCCATGCCTTGAAGAACAGCCTGGCACTGGTCTCGACCAGCGGCGACCTGACGTTGGCGCCGGCATTGAAGAGGCAGACTTCGACCGGTCCCAGCTCCCCCTCCACCTCTGCGAAGAGCGCCTGGACAGCCTCTTCGTTGCGCACATCGGTACTGACGGCGCGTGCGATGCCGCCGGACGAGGCAATCTCCTGCATGAGACTTCGAGACTTCTCGGCGTCGCGTCGCGCCACGCAGACGGAGTATCCCCCAGCGGCGAAACGCCGCGCCACTGCGGCGCCAATCGCGTCTCCGGCGCCCACGAGCAGGGCTACCCCGCTATTCCCGCTTTCGACCATCGTCCCGTACCTTAATACGTTTTCAAATGACACTCACTATATCGTAGCTTCGATCGGAAGGAAAAGATCCTCGTGAGCCTGAAGATCGCGATTTGCTCCTCGAAGGGTGATCTTGTCGCTACGCTCACAGCGCCGATATAGGTGCTGGAAACAAACCCAAGGGTCGCAGATATGCCGGGTCCATTGGCGGGAGTGAGGGTGCTCGATATGACCAGTGTGGTCTCGGGGCCGTTGGCGACGATGTTTCTCGCCGATCAAGGCGCCGAGGTCATCAAGATCGAGCCGCTCGGCGGTGACATCACCCGGCGCAGCCGGCAATCGATCAGCGCTTCGGGAGAATTCTCGGCGCTGTTCGTCTCCTCGAACCGCGGCAAACGCTCGCTGGCGCTCGACCTGAAGCGGCCGGAGGCGGCAAAGATCATGCGCAGGCTGGTCACCAGTTCCGACGTGCTGGTGCAGAACTTTCGGCCTGGGACAATGGAAAGGCTCGGGCTCGGCGAGCCTGCACTGCGTGAATTGAACCCGCGGCTGATCTATGTCTCGATCAGTGGTGTCGGCGAGAGCGGGCCTTATGCCAAGAAGCGAGTCTACGACCCGATCATCCAGGGCCTGTCGGGCTTCGCCGACCTTCAGGCGGAGCCCAGGACACGCCGGCCGCAGATGATCCGCACGATTGTCGCCGACAAGACGACAGCGATCTTTGCGGCTCAGGCGATAACCGCGGCGCTCTTCGCCCGTGAGCGCACCGGCGAGGGCCAGCACATCCGGATCGCGATGCTCGACACGATGATCGCCTATCTCTGGCCGGAGGCGATGACCCAGTACACCGTGGTCGGCCGGGAAGCGACAACCGCCGACCCGACCGCGCGCCCCGAGCTCATCTTCGAGACCGCAGACGGCTATATCACTGTCGGCACGATCTCCGATTCCGAGTGGCAGGGCTTTTGTGCTGCTTCGGGAAGACCGGGCCTTGCCGAGGATCCGCGGTTCAACACGCCCGGCGGCCGGGCAGTCAACGCCACCGAGCGGATTCTGCTGATGGCGGAGATCATCAAGGAGCGTCCAACTGCGGAATGGCTGCAGCGGCTTGATGCCAATGATGTGCCGTCGGCGCCAGTGCTGCGGCGCAATGAGGTGATCGCCAACGAGCAAGTACTGGCGCGCGAGCTCATCGTTGAGCTGAACCATCCGGACATCGGCCTCGTCCGCCAGCCCAAACCGGCGGCCCGTTTTGAGCGTACCCCCGCGCGAATTCAAGGGCCGGCGCCTCGCATCGGCGAGCACAGCGCAGCAATCCTGGCGGAGATCGGACTGGAACCGGCGGAGATCAAACGGCTGGCGACCGAAAAGGTCGTGCGCTTGGTCAAGACCTAGCTGCGCAGGTCGAGGTGCGCCCCTTGATATGAGGGTACGTACAACCATTTAGGTGCATATACGCTCTATGCCGGAATAGCGAGCATCAACATGAAGACTCTTCTGACGGCTGCAGCACTCGCCATTGCCGGGGCGGTGACGGTCCAGGCGGCCGACATAGCTCCCGTGACCGGCCATTGGACAAAGCTCGGTGGCCACTTCTCCGCCTTGGTCTACTACATCGACGAGCCCGACGGCTTCCACGTGGTGGTGACAACCCAACAGGGCGCGAGCGAGAAGGCGGCGGTCGCGCGGTTCGAGACGGTATTGGCGGCGGGGCAGTCGGCCGCGCTTTCCATTCCGCGCGCCGCGGGCGAGGCGCCGGCGCGGATCGTGCTCAGCAACGCTAGCGACCACCTGCACATCGCCGAGCCTGCCGCCTCCGTTTCCGCCCAGTGACCCCCCGCAAGACGATCAGCGGATTGTGCTGGCGATAGGGGGTCCCAGCGTACAGCCGGAAGGCGTCTTCGACCCGGCCTTCGATCACAGCTTTATACGATCGCGGCGTATTTTGCCGATGAAATCCAAGCGGTCCAGTGAGACCGCCGCCAACCCCAGCACGATGTTCCGATCAAGAGGTCATCCGTTAAGGCAAATCCACTGGCATGAGGTTGACTTCTGAGCGCCGTAGTTCTACCGTCGCGCACTAAGGGGTAAGTCAAACCGGCTCGCGGCAAGCGGGACACCGGCCCGGTTTTCAAATTTCGCCGTATAGAGCCCGGTCGTGCGCGGGGGGGGAAATGAGGGGAAAGCGAGGCTTTGCTCATCTGAGAGCGATCGCCGGAATGATCGCCGTTACAGGCGCTGCTCTGCCGATGTCAGCGGTAGCCCAAACTGCGACGGATGTGACTGATCTGATCAAAAAGCTGCAAAGCGAAATCGGAACAATGGAAAAGCAACACCAGGCCGAGATGCGAAATCTCCAAAAGCAGCACCAGGCGCAGATCCAAAATCTACAGAAGCAGCTCGACGAGCTGAAAGCGGCACAGGCCGGGCCGCGTGCTGTCCCGCCTCCGGTGGCGGCAGCTCCGGCCGCCCTGGCCGCAGCAGCCGGGCCGGCTTCGGGACCACCGCGCACGCCGGGAGCCCCTCAGCCGCCGTCCAGCGCGGCTCAGCCGCCAGCGGCGGCTGGTCAGGGGGGGCCCCAAATCATCGTCGGGGTGCCGCCGGCGGGACTGCCGCTGCCGTCGGCCGGGGTCCATGTCTTGGAAGCCGGCTCCGCCCGCTTCGGTATCTAGAGCGCAGACGGCCGGAATGCGATCTTTCTGACCGGACGGCTGCACTTCGATGTCGCCGACTATCTCGACTACACGCCGGCCTCGCAATTCGCGGCGGTCCAGGACCTCAACAGCGGCGTCAACGCCCGGCGCGCCCGGCTCGGCGTCGTCGGCCGGTTTATGAGCGATTGGGACTACACCTTCATCTATGACTTAGGCGGCTCGGGCGACGGCTTCCCGCCCGACCCGGGTGCCCTGCCCAGCGGCCTCGAGAACGCGCTGGTGACCTATAGTGGGCTCAAGAACCATGGGGTGCCGCTCGTCTTCGACCTCGGCTACATGGATGTGCCGTTTGGGCAAGCGGAAGCGACCAGTTCGAACGACATCCCGCTGGTCGAGCGGGCCGCGATCAGCAATGTTGCGACCAACATCTTCGCCAACGATTTCCGCTCGGCATTCGGCGCGCGGTCGTTCAGCGACCGTTATTGGGTCGGCGCCTATGTGACGGGGCCAACATCTGGCACTAACCACACGACTGGGGAGCAGCTCGGTGCCGCGGGGCGCGCCGGTTACAATATATTGTACAGCCCGGAGGGCTTTTTCCACCTCGAAGCCGATGTCGGCGCGCTGCTGAAACCGCCGGCGCCCGGCGGGATCCGCTCGATCACCTTGTCCGACCGGCCGGAGCTTCGGGTCGACCCGACCCAGATACTGAGCACCGGAGCAGCTCTCGGGACCGCGGCCAATCCGCTGATGAACGCGCAGGTGTACGGCGGCGGAGGGATCGTCGAGTGGCGCAATTTTCTGGTCGATGGCGAGGCCTACCTGATCAATGTCAATCGCCAAGGGTTGGCGACGAATAGTTTCGAGGGCGGCTACATCGAAGGCAGCTGGATCCTGACCGGAGAGCACCGCGCATATTCGCCACCAGCGGGTACGTATTTACGGCCGGTGCCGGAGCATCCGTTCTTGCCATTTGACGGTAGCTGCTGCGGCGCGTTCGAACTGGCCGCCCGCTACAGCACGATCGATCTGAACAACAATTTCACTCCCCGGCCCCCACCCGGGAGCAATTCCGTCGGCGGCGGCCAGCAGACTGTCTACGCCGTCGGGTTGAATTGGTATCCGAACGCCAATATGCGCTTCATGTTCGACTACCTGCACGGCAAGATCAACAAGCGCTTCTCGACCGCGGCGGGGGGTGGCATTACCGGGACGCCCCCCGGCACCCCGGTGGGCGGCCAGTTCGACGCCGTCGTCATGCGCACGCAGGTCGCGTTCTGAACCGGCGGAGCGAAGGCGGGCGACGGGATGTGGCACCTCGATTCGGGCCTGGAAGCGGCGGTGAGCTATTTCATCGAAACTTCCCTCGTGTCGTTGCTCCGGTCACTGAAATGTGAGATACGGGCCGCACCGAGGGACATCATCTCTACACGAAACGCCGGTCCTGCTTTGCAGCACCTATCCGGAGACTGCCATGAATAAACTTCTCGTGTCGATCGTCGTACCGCTAGCGGCAGTTGCGTGCCTGTATGCGCCGACACGATCGGCTGCACAGTCCGTCACGCCCGCGGGGCAGGCTGATGCGCGATTCATCATGAATACGGCGCCGCAGCAAGCTCCCTTTCAACCAACAGCGCCTCCGAGCACGTATCCCATTCCCAGGACGATGTATGAAGAAGTAATCGCTAAGTATAGAATCGGATCTGGTCACAAAGCAATATATGCAAATCTTACCGGCAACCAGATGTGGTCTATGGTCCAATCGAAGTTTGGCCAGCCGAGTCAGCAATCGGCGATCGCCGAGGCTAGGCAAGCGTGCGAAGACCATGCGACACAAAGCAATCTAGATCCCAGTAAATGCACCCCTGTCGCGGTCGATGATTGGCAGGTTTTTGATCCCGGGCCACTTTTTTCGGCCGCAGAAAGGGCGCAAGACCAGCAAGCAAACCTGAGTACACTGGTGACGCCGCCCCGAGAATGAACCGTATTCTGAGGGCACAGGGTGGTCCAGTGCGGAGGTCGGCAGCCGATTGGCCACCCGCTGGGGGGTGAATGACCAAATCTCGAATTTAACGTCAGTTCCGATAGGCTAATCCCGGCGGGAATAGCAAAATTCAGGAAGTCCGGAGCCTGAGCTCAGCCGGGCGGGCGTGCATCCTGCGCCACTGGGCGGGCGTGATGCCCATTTGGTGTTTGAACGCACGCTGGAAGGCTGCGTCCGATTGGTAGCCAGCGAGCTCGGCGACGGCGCCGGTCGACATGTCCGATGTCTTGAGCGCGTTGGCAGCGACCGTCATGCGAATGTCGGTCAGCAGGTCGCTGGCCGAACGGCCGAGGCGCTCTTGAAAATGGCGAATGAAAGTGGCGCGCGACATGTTGCAGCGCCGAGCAAGCTCGGGCAGGGTCCAGGCACGGGCAGGCTCGTTAAAGAGAGCGGTGAGCGCGGGCACGAGTCGCGGATTTCCGGCGAGGGCCCATCCGGCGGTGCGGTGACTTCGCTTGCCAGCCGGAGCGCGACCGCGAAGAGCGCGGTGGAGAGCGCATTGAGCATTGCCAGGCCGCCCAGATTTTCGGTGGCGGATTCGGCGCGCATCAGGCCGACCAGCCCCACGACCTGCGCGCCGGTCCCGGGTGCGGCCGCGGCGGCGCTGTTCTCCGGCGCATGCAGGATCAGGCGGCGCGGCAGATAAGATCGGATCAGGGGCTCGTGCGCGGTCGAAAGGATGAAGCGGCCGCACATCATGTCGAGCCGATCTCCGGTCCCGTCATTCTCGTGGAAAACGGTGGTGAGCGTGGCTCGCTGGCGGACCGGGGCCGGCGCCGCATCGCTCCCGTCGTGGAGGGCATGCGCCGATCCGTGCGGAAACAGCAGGATGTCGCCGGCGATCAGCTTGCGCGTCGGGCCACCCTCCGCGTCCTCCAACGCAGCCGAGCCGCCGAGTATGACGTGATAGGGGATCTCGCCGAGCTCGGACGCCGGAAAGTCGATGCGCCAGGGCGCACCGAGGAAGCATCGGTAATCGAGCGTTCCTCTGACCGGGATCATCTCCAAAAGCCGGCTCAGCCAGTCGCGGGCATTTTCCATCTTGATCTCATCTGTGAGACGATCGGGCAGATTTTTGAAATCATCTGCCATTCATAATATCACCCTTAACCACAAATAACTCCCCGCAGATCGGCGGCAGTCGTCCTCGGAGCAGATCGAAGGAGTGTCTTAGGTCCTGCTAAAACGACACCGACATCGATTTCCCGCCGGCGAACTGGACTCGCCATGTTGTCTCGCCGGGGGTCTATCCCAACACGCAATAGGAGAATTGCAATGCGGTTGAATGCGCTCTGTTTAATTGGTTCCTTGGCAGCTTTGGCAACCCCGCTCCCCGCAGGAGCAATACCGGCTCCGTCGGCCGGGACAGTATCCGCTCAGTGGGGCGGTCAAGCGGCCGTCACCGCTCCCCAAGGCGAGCCGGCCGCTTACGTCTGTCCTCGCGGCTATTATTGGGAACTAGGCAGCTATGCCCCACACGGCAAATTTAGGCCAGCGCATTGCGCGAGCCGCTGGTGAGTAGCTGCCTAATCCCTGCCGCCCAAATCAGCCTCGCGCAACCCTAGCCCTTTCAACGGAAGCCTCTAAAAGTGGAGAGATCAGATGGATCAATTCACCAATCACTTCAACGTCATCACTGGCGATAACAACGGCAACGGGCGCACAACCGCCAGAGGCTTAATGAAACCTGTCATAGATGTGTTGATTAAGCTCGGCATCCTCAAAGAGGATCTTGATTATCATTTAATTCGTGCCGCGATGGTGATCATCTTCCTGTTCTTCGGGTACCAGAAATGGTTTGAGTACGAAGCCCAGGTATTGATCCCCTATATCAGCAACGGCCCGCTTATTTTCTGGTTGCGCCCGCTCTTCGGTATCCGTGGCGCCACTTGGTTTTTAGGCGTGTCAGAGTGGTCATTTGGAACACTCTTGTTCTTGGGGTTCTGGAATAAGAAATTGGGAATTCTCGGAGCGCTCGGCTCGAGTGTCACGTTCATATGTACCGTCACTATTATTCCATTTATACCGGACGGCTGGGCGGCCTCTGCCGGCGGCTTTCCGGCGATGACTGAACATGTCGCTTTTCTGATGAAAGATATCGTTCTCTTTTCCGCATCAGTCTATTTGTTGCGGCAGGACGTAATGAGAGTGTCTAGTCCCGCCAAGCAAAAGCGCGAATCTAGTGAAGTTGTACTAAGTCATTAGCGAGAAGCGGCGGAGCTAATCGTGATGACGAGACCGCAACCGCGCGGCGGCTGCCCCGAAGGCGCGGTCACGCGGAGCGGCTCGGCTACTCCGCAAGCCTCGGTGATGATCGACCCACTCCGGCAGAGGAGCCGACGATCTCCCTCGACGGAGTCTCTCTTCTCAATGATTTCACCTCGCCAACCGAAGAGGTCTGACATGAGCGCACAAATCCTCCGTAAGCGCCGCACATTTGCAATGAGACGATTGGCTTTGGCGGCGATTGGCGTCAGCTTCTTGGTTTTGTCTGGGGCCACGCTTGGCGCTGATATTGCCATCGCCAATCCGAGCGCAGTCGCTGCTGCGCCGGGCGGGCGCCACGCGACGGCACACCCGACAGAGCCTCCAGGGATCAATGCGACGACCCATTCAGCATTTGTCGACGGGCTCTATAAAGAGCTGATGGAGTGGACGCCGCCTCCGTGCCTATCTGAGACAAGCGATGCGTCACTGCGCGACTACCGCTAAAAAATCTCGGCTTCCCGCCAGTCGCGTCGCAAACGCAACGCGTTATCTCCGCTGGACGGCACTGGAGGTCTTGCCGCCGCTCGAGGCCGCACCGTCTCTTCGCGACGCGCCCGCTGATAACGGACGACGGGCTCGGCTGGAGCCGCTGCGATGAGCGGCGTTGCACTCGTCCCACAGCACTGTCGGATTGAGTTGAGCAAATCTCAGGCGTCAGTGAAAAACTCTCGTTTGTAGAGGCATGTTATGGCACCCAACCTGACATACGCGCATATACCCTGTGTTGCCGTGAGACGACGCTTAAGCTGCGATAATGCATCCATGACATCAGCTCCACGACAGCCCGCTGCGCGAGCACCTCAATGGCGCCAGGTAACGGGTAAATGGCCTGGTTAGGGAGAAATGACATGAAGACCCTTCTAGCGGCGGCAGCGCTCGCCATTATCGGTGCGGTGACGGGCCAGGCGGCAGACATCTTCACGTGTGGTGCCGTTGGGTACGCCATGCATGATGGCAGAGTTGAGCGTGTTTGCTCAGCTCCCGTGACCACCCATTGGACGAAGCTCAGTGAGCGCTTCCCCGCCTTGGTCAACTACCGCGACGAGCCCGACGGCCTCCACGTGGTGGTGACCATGCAGCCGGACGAGAGGGAGACAGCGGCGGTCGAGCGGTTCGAGACGGTGTTGGCGGTGGGGCAATCGGCCGCAATTTCCATTCCGCGTGCAGCAGGCGAGGCGCCGGCGCGGATCGTGTTCAGAAACGCCGGCGGCCATCTGCACATCGCCGAGCCTCCCGCCTCCGTTGCCGCCCAGTGAGCCCACCCGACCAGCAAAGGAGACCATACATGCCTCTCGCCAAACTTCATGTGCTCGAAGGACGGTACGACGAGGCTCGTCTCGGCAAGGTTTCGAGCGCGGTTCAAAACGGGCTCATCAGCGCGTTGGGCATCCCGCCGGAGGACTTCTTCCAGATCATTCACGTTCTGCCAAAGAGCCAATTCCGTCATACGCCATCATTCTTGGGGTTGAACTATTCGGATGATCTGATTGTGCTGGAGGTCACGTTTATTTCCGGCCGCCCCAAGGAGAAGAGACTGGCACTGCTGAAGGCCCTGAACGACAGGGTGGTCTCAGCGGCGGGAATCTCTCCGGATGATCTCTTGATCACGCTCTACGAGACGCCGGGCGAGAACATTTCCTTCGGCCGCGGGCTGGCTCAACGGGCGCATGTCGCGGACCAGGAGCCAGTGGCAGCGCGCTAAACCGTCGGAAATGAAGATTGGCGCGCCCGAGAGGAGTCGAACCCCTAACCCCCAGATCCGTAGTCTGGTGCTCTATCCAATTGAGCTACGGGCGCCTGCCAAGAGCGGGCCGGCGATGCGCGGCGGCCACAACTACTCCACCGCGGTCCGAGAAGGCAAGGCGCATCGTAGCGCTCTGCGGTGGCTGCCGGCTCTTGCCGCAACCACATAGGGCGGATGAGCCCCGATGCAATAGCGCCGCACGCGACCGCCGCGGACGATCCGGCAACCCGTCCGTCCATCGCGCTGCTCGCCGGACGGCACCGGCGCGCCGAAGCCGGCCACCCGTGGATCTACTCGAACGAAGTGGCAATGGACGCCGCGGCCAAAGCGCTCGCACCCGGCAGCCTCGTCACCTTGCGCCGCGCCGACGGCAGCCCGCTCGGCGTCGCGATGTTCAACCCGCACACGCTGCTCGCCGCGCGGCTGCTCGACCGCGACGCCGCCCGGCCGATCGGCCGGCGATTTCTCGCCCGCCGGGTCGGGCGCGCGCTGAAATTACGCGAGCGGCTGTTCGGTGAGCCCTATTACCGTCTTGTGCATGCCGAAGCCGACGGGCTGCCCGGTCTCGTCGTCGACCGGTTCGGGGCGGTTCTCGTCGTGCAGTCGAATGCCGCCGGCATGGCGCAGCTCGAGCCGGTCGTCCTCGACGCGCTCGGCGAATTGCTGAGCCCCGAGGCCATCGTGCTGCGCAACGACAGCCCGGCGCGGGGGCTCGAAGGACTGGCGTCCGAGACTCGGGTGGCAAGAGGCAGCCTCGACGGCCCGGCGACGGTCCACGAGAACGGCGCCGTCTTCCGCGCCGATCTCCTCGCCGGGCAGAAGACCGGCTGGTTCTTCGACCAGCGCGACAACCGGCGCTTTATCGCCGCCCTGGCCCGCGGCGCCCGCGTTCTCGATCTCTATTCCTTTACCGGCGGGTTTGCGGTCCAGGCGGCGCGGGCCGGGGCCGCCGCCGTCCTCGGCATCGACCGCTCCGAGCCGGCACTCGCGTTGGCGACCGCGGCGGCAGCGCTCAACGGGGTCGGCGGGACCTGCTCGTTTCGCCGCGGCGAAGCCTTTGCCGAAGCCGGCGGGCTCGCCGCCAGGGACGAGCGGTTCGACATCGTCATCGCGGATCCCCCGGCCTTCGCTAAATCGCGCAAGGAGGCGCCGGCGGCGTTGCGCGGGTATCGCAAGCTGGCGCGGCTCGCCGCCTCCGTGATCGCCGGCGCCGGCATCCTCTTCATCGCTTCCTGCTCGTTCCATGTCGGTGCGGCGGAGTTCGCCGAGGCAGTGCGCCGCGGCCTCGCCGATGCCGGCCGCGCCGGCCGCATCCTGCGGGTTGCCGGCGCCGATGCCGATCACCCGATCCATCCGGCATTGCCCGAGACCGCCTATCTGAAGACCCTGACCCTGGCTCTCGACTGAGGCCATCGAGCCTTGCGCTAAAGGAGCCTACTCGAGGCTAGGGTCGCCGCGGGTTTCGCGTTACAGTTGGTTAAATCACGCGACCGCAGGGCACAGATGCCTTCTGTCCGCCGCCTCACCGCAATTTTCGCCGCCGATGTGGCCGGCTATTCGCGGCTGATGGGGGCGGACGAGGAAGGCACGCACGAACGCCTCAGGGCGCATCTGCGGGAGCTTGTCGATCCGAAGATCGAGGAGCATCGCGGCCGGACTGTGAAGAACACCGGCGATGGCTTCTTGGCGGAGTTTGCGAGTGTTGTAGACGCCGTTCGCTGCGCTGTGGAGGTCCAGCGCGGGATGATCGACCGCGAACCAGAAATGCCGGACGACCAGCGCATTAGGTTGCGGATCGGCATCAATCTCGGCGACGTGATCGCTGAGGAGCACGACATCTTCGGCGACGGTGTGAATGTCGCGGCGCGCTTGGAAGCGCTCGCCGAGCCCGGCGGGATCTGCGTTAGCCGGGTCGTGCGCGACCAGATCCGAGACAAGCTCGATTTTGCCTTTGACGACATGGGCGAGCAGCACGTCAAGAACATCACAAGGCCGGTGCGCGTCTATCGCATCGAGTTCGGGCGAAGGCCTCGCGCTCCAACGTCGGCGGCACCGGTGCTGGCGCTGCCCGACAAGCCGTCGATCGCGGTGCTGCCGTTCCAGAATATGAGTGGCGATCCGGAGCAGGAATACTTCGCCGACGGCATGGTCGAGGAAATCACCACCGCACTGTCCCGCATCCGCTGGCTTTTCGTCATCGCTCGTAATTCGAGCTTCAAGTACAAAGGGCAGGCGATCGACGTGAAGCAGGTCGGGCGCGAGCTTGGCGTCCGCTATGTTCTGGAAGGCTCGGTGCGCAAAGCGGGCGGTCGCGTGCGCATCACCGCGCAGTTGATCGATGCGGTTGCCGACGCGCATCTCTGGGCCGACCGCTTCGACGGCTCGCTCGAAGACGTGTTCGATCTCCAGGACCAAGTGGCGATCAGCGTCGCCGGCGTCATCGAGCCGACGTTGCGAGCTGCCGAGATACGTCGATCCTCCGACAGGCCCACGCACGACCTCACCGCATACGATCTGTATCTGCGCGCTCTCGCCCTCACTTTTTCCTGGAAAAGAGACGCGATCATCCGGGCGCTTGACCTGCTGGAGCGGGCGATCGAGCGTGATCCTGCCTACGGCGCGGCCCTGGCGCAGGCGGCGCGGTGCCACCAAGATCTCCACGTCAACAACTGGACCGACGACCCCGAGGAGAGCCGCCGGAGAGGCATCGATCTCGCTCGGCGAGCACTTCAGGTCGCCGGTGACGATCCGAATGTCCTCGGCAGTGCTGGCTACACGCTCGGTTACTTGGGCGAGGAAATCGATGTCGCGATTGCCTTACTCGACCGCGCCCTGAAGCTCAATCCGAGCTGTGCCGTTTGTTGGCAGCGGAGCGGCTGGCTCAGGGCGTGGGCCGGGCAACCCGATCCCGCGATCGAGTATTTCCAAAACTCCTTGCGCCTCGACCCGCGCGAGGGGAGAGCAAACCCTTTCATGGGGATCGGCGTGGCCCATTTCTTCGCCCGGCGATTCGAAGAAGCCAGAGTGACACTGCTTCAGTCGCTGCAAGAAAAGCCGAATTGGGTTCCGACCTACCGCTTTCTCGCGTCCTGTTACGTACAAATGGGGCGCCTTGACGAGGCGCGAGAGGTCGTCGAGCAGATACGAAATTTGACAAACGTAGTGGTGCCGAGCGCCACGAACTGGCGGAATCCTGATCAGCGCGAGTTGTACCTGTCGGGCCTGCGTTTGGCGGCAGGCGAGGCGACATGAGCCAGACCCGCCGCCTTGCCGCGATCCTCGCCGCCGATGTGGCGGGGTATTCGCGGCTGATGGGGGCGGACGAGGAAGGTACGCTCGAACGCCTCAAGGCGCTGCGCCGCGAGCTCGTCGATCCGAAGATCGCCGAGCACAAGGGGCGCATCGTCAAGACCACGGGCGACGGCCTGCTGGTGGAATTTGCGAGCGTCGTCGATGCGGTGCGCTGCGCGGTCGAGGTGCAGCAGGCGATGCCCGAGCGGAACTCCGGCCTCGGGGCGGACAACCGCATCGAACTGCGCATCGGCATCAATCTCGGCAACGTCATCGTCGAGGGCGACGACCTCTATGGCGACGGCGTCAACATCGCCGCGCGGATCGAGGCGCTCGCCGATGCCGGCGGGGTGTTCGTCTCAAATACGGTTCACGACCACGTTCGCGACCGGCTGCCCTTTGCCTTTGAGGATTTGGGTGAGCAGCAGGTCAAGAACATCGCCCGGCCGGTGCGGGTCTATCGGGTGCGGCCGGAAAGCCCCCACCCTAACCCTCCCCCGCGTGCGGGGGAGGGAAGCGCGCGTAGCGCGCGGGTGGGGGCTGCCGAGCCGCCGGCACTTCCGCTGCCCGACAGGCCGTCGATCGCGGTGCTGCCCTTCGCCAATCTGAGTGGCGATCCGGAGCAGGAATACTTCGCGGACGGCATGGTCGAGGAGATCATCACCGCGCTCTCCCGCATCCGCTGGCTCTTCGTCATCGCCCGCAATTCGAGCTTCATCTACAAGGGCCAAGCCATAGACGTGCAGCAGGTCGGCCGCGAATTGGGCGTCCGCTATGTATTAGAGGGCTCCGTGCGCAAAGCCGGCGGTCGCGTGCGCATCAACGCCCAGCTGATCGACGCGCTCGGCGGAGCGCATCTCTGGGCCGACCACTTCGACGGCTCGCTCGAGGAGATCTTCGATCTTCAGGACAACGTGGCATCGAACGTCGCTGGCGTCATCGAGCCGACATTGCAAGCGGCCGAAATCGCGCATTCTGCGAACCGACCGACAAACGATCTTACGGCCTACGACCTCTACCTGCGCGCCCTGGCGGGCTTTCCCTGGCTGAGGAAGGAGAAGCTCCAAGAGGCACGCGACTTGCTCGAACAGGCGATCGCGCGCGATCCGCGCTACGGTCCCGCTCTTTCCTGGGCCTGCGTGTGCCACTTTCGACTTTGGTCTGACGGCTGGTCGGAAGATCCTGCGGCAAGCCGCCGCACAGCAATCGCTTTGGCGGAGCGAGCTCTGGCCGCCGCTGATAACGACGCTGGTGTGCTCGCCAATGCCGCATCTGTCCTTGGAATGACCGGTGAAGACACCAACACCGCCATCACCCTAATCGACCGCTCTGTTGCGCTAAATCCGAGCAGCGCCCGCGGCTGGTACCTCAGTGGCTTTCTCCGCGTGCACGCCGGCCAATACGATGCCGCAATCGAGCATCTGCAGCGGTCGTTGCGGCTGAGCCCGCGCGGGTATCTTGCCGCTCCGCGCCTAGCTTTGGGCTTGGCCCATTTCTTCAATCGGCGTTTCGATCAGGCGGCGGAAATGCTGGCCATGTCGACGCGAGAGGGTGGCTCCGCGGGCACCTATCGCGCTCTCGCTTCGTGTTATGCGCACATGGGGCGGCTCGATGAGGCTCGCGCCGTCATCGAGCGGCTGCGCGCGATATCGCCCAACGCGGTCTCGACCCCGGCCCGCTATACGAAACCTGAGCAGCGCGAGCTGTTCCTGTCAGGCCTGCGGCTAGCGACGGGCGAGACGACATGAGCCAGACCCGCCGGCTCGTCGCGATCCCCTCGCCGCCGATGTGGCGGGGTATTCCCGGCTGATGGGGGCGGACGAGGAAGGCACGCTCGAACGCGTCAGAGCGCTGCGCCGGGAGGTCGTCGATCCGAAAATCGCCGCAATCTGATGATAGGTGATAGCTTCGCGACGACAGTTATGGATCCGAGTTTACGCGGTGCGCCCGTTATTCACGTCAGCAACAGCGAATAACAGCCGGATATCAGAGAACATTTTGCTGTTATTTCGCAGCAGGCCAGACCAAATTGGCAAGGGAGTTCTGCGGTAAGGCCCTCTCGCTGTTTCTTTGCTGCAAATAACAGCGATATCAGCGAGACTGCACCGGAGTGGTTCATGATTGTCACGTCGCCGACGCTCGCACTCGCTTGGCTTCGCGGATGGCGGGGGCGGGCAGGGTCAGGCGAAAGACGGTGCCGGCGCCGGTCGACGAGGCGAGGCTCAGCTCGCCGCCATGGGCCCGCACCAGCTCGCGGGCGATCGCCAGGCCGAGCCCGCTGCCGCCTGGGCGGGCCGAGCCGAAGAACGGCCGGAACAGGTTTTCCCGCGCCTTGGGCGGCAGGCCGTGGCCGTCATCGGCCACCTCGATAGCGAGCGTCGCAGCCTCGCGCGCCGCCGCAAAGCGCAGCCGGTGCGCGCCGGCCTCGACCGCATTGCGGGCGAGGTTGAGGAACACCCGGTAGAGCTGATCGCGGTCGGCTTCGACGATGAGATCGGGCGGGATCTGGTCCTCGATCGTCAGATCGTGCTCGGATACCGCGAGACCGGGGCCGATTTCGTCGACCAGCGGCGCCAGCGCAAAGCGGCTGCGCGCGAGCGGCGGGGTATCCTCGCGCGAAAAATCGAGCGTGCGGGTGCACAGCGCGACGGCGCGGTCGATCGCGTCGAGAAGGCGCGGCGCGACCCGCCGCACCTCGGGCGCGGCACTGGCAGTCAGACCGTCGGTGACCAAGCGAGCCGTTGAAAGGATGTTCCGCAAATCGTGGTTGATCTTGGTCACCGCGGTGCCGAGCGCGGCGAGCCGCGCCCGCTGCCCGAGCGCCTGCCGCACCGTGCTCTGCAATACCGCGAGCTCGCGCTCGGCGACGCCGATCTCGTCACGCCGGCGGCTCGCCGTGATGACCCGCGAGGCGTCCTCCGGATCCTCGCGGAACTCGACCATGCTCGCGGTGATCCGCCGCATCGGCCGCACGAGGAGCCAATGGAGGCTCAGATAGACGAGCGCCGCCGTCACCAGCGAGAGAACCAGCGACAGCTCGAGGATGCGGATGCCGAAATCCCACAGCTCATTGCGCAGCGGCGCCTCGTCGAGCAGCACTTCGGCAGTGTCCACCCCCACCCTTCCCTCCCCCGCAAGCGGGAGAGGGTTAGGGAGGGGGCCTACGGGGCCGAGCACCCGAAGAATGCGGTCGGCGTCGCCAAACAACGTGCGGAACGAGCCGCGGATCGCGAGCAGGATGTTCGGCCGGGACAGGTCGATTGTGAAATCGGGGCGCGGCGGATCGGCGCGGTCGAGCCGCAACACCGACCCGTCAGCGCGATAGAGTCCAACACCCTGCGCCCCGACGCGGGAGAGAAGCCTATCCGTCAGGCTCTGGTCGATATGACCGGTTGGGCTCGCGTCGAGCGCCAAGGTCGCGATGTATCCGGCGGCCAGGCGGTTCTCGAAATAGGTCATGCGATAGCGGGCGACCGAGGGCACAAAGATCAGCACCTCGCCGACCATCACGAAAAACGCGGTGAGGATCAGAAGACGGGCAGAAAGGCTCTTCAGCGGCACGATCCATTCCCCAACGATGTCCTCGCGACCTGCGGGCGCGCGGTCAACCAAAGCGCGCGAGAAAGCGCACCAGCCGTCGAGTGCGCGGCGAGAACAGGGTCGGCGTATAATAGCATCCCGCGGCCCGCTTGCTCGCTTCGCCGCGCGTCGGGTAGGGCACGATCAAATTGGCGAGCGCGCCGATCTTGAGCCTCTGCGCAATCGCCAGCGCCCAGGGCAGGATCAAATCGCCGGCCCCGGCGCCGAGGATCGAGGCGCCCAAGATACGGCCATTTCCGCCCAATACCACCTTGACCAACCCTTCGGTGTCCCGTTCGGTCTGGGCGCGGTCGTTCTCCGCAAAAGGCCACCGCAGCACGCGCGCATCGCCGCCCGCGGCAGCCTCGGTCAACCCTACCTGGGCGAGTTCGGGATCTGTGTAGGTGACCCAAGGGAGTGCCCGGTAATCGACCTTGGCGGGCAGCCTGAACAGCGCATTCCGAATTACGATCCCGGCGTGATAGAGCGCGATATGGGTGAATTGCGGACCGCCCGCCACATCGCCGATCGCAAAGGCGCGGCGGTTGGACGTGCGCAGCCGCGCGTCGACGGTGATCCCTTGTGCGGTGGCCTCGATCCCGGCAGCGGGCAGGTCGAGCGCCTCGATGCTCGGGCGGCGCCCCGCAGCGACCAGCAGATGCGATCCCGCGACCCGCTCGCCGTTGGCGAGCCGGGCGACGATGCCCTTGCCGTTGCGCTCGATGCCGGCGATCTCGACACCGGGGCGGAGCGCGATCCCTTCACCGGCCAGATGGCCGGCGAGACTGGCGACCAGTTCGGCATCGTCGCGCGGGAGCACCGGCCCGACATCGAGCACGGTGATCTGCGCGCCCAACCGGCGATGGGCCTGAGCCATCTCGACGCCGATCGGACCACCGCCGATGACGATCAGATGATCCGGCCGCTGGCGGTTCGCAAAGATCGTTTCATTTGTCAGGTAGGGAACGTCCGCAAGCCCAGGGATCGCCGGGACCGCCGGATACGACCCGGTCGCAATGACAAAGCGGCGCGGCCGGATCTCGATGTCGCCGGCGCGAAGCGTGCGGGGGCTCGTGAACCGCGCCTCGCGGCGCAGGACCCTGACCCCGAGCCCCTCGAAGCGCTCGACGGAGTCATTTGGCGCGATCGCCGCGATGACCCCTTGGACACCGTCCGCCGCGGCGGCGAAACAGACATCGGGCCGAGCAGAGGTGATGCCGAGCGCGGCGCCGCGCCGCGCCAATTCGACGAGGCGCGCGGTGGCGAGCAGCGATTTCGAGGGGACGCAGCCGAAGTTCAGGCAGTCGCCGCCCATCAGCCCGCGCTCGACCAGCACGACCGCGGCACCCATCTGAGCCGCTCCGGCGGCAACCGCCAAGCCTGCCGAGCCGGCGCCGATGACGCAAAGGTCGGGGGCGAGTGGCCCGGTCATGCGGGTTTTTTGCCGCGCCAGTGCTTGTAGCCAACCGGGATCAGCGTCAGGAGGACGAGCCCGACGATCGGGCCGAGCACGCTCGGCCGCAGCAAGACCGCGAGACCGGGCTCTTCGACCACGTTGCTAAGGCCGCTACCGAGACTGGCAAAGACGAAGGTGGCCGGGATGATGCCGATAAAGGTGGCAATCACATACGTCCACAGCTTCACTCCGACTAACGCGGGCACAAGGTTGACGAGCCAGAATGGAACGATGAACACCAGCCTCAGAACCAGCAGATAATTGAACGCGTCGGCGCGAAACCCGGCTTCGAGCTTGGCTACGAACGGTCCGGCTCGGTGCGAGAGCCCGCCCAGGCCGGCCCGGGCGGCAAGGAAAATTCCGGTTGCGCCCAAAGTGGCGCCGACAACTGCACAGAGTGTACCCAGCCATGGTCCGAACAAAAAACCGCCGGCGATCGTCAGCACTGCGCCCCCCGGGACCGACAGCGCAACCAGAAGACCGTAGGTTACAATGTAGAGAAGTGCGGCCAGGAGCCCCCAACGGGCGGCCAAGCCCCGCAGCCAATCGCGGTTTTCGGCGAGAGTGGCGAAGCTCAGATATTTGTGGCCGCCCGCCAGCATGAAGACGATCCACGCCGCGACGAGGAGGCCGAGGGGCAGCAGCCGGCGGGCGGAAACAAATCGTCGCGGCGAGGTGTCGTCAGCCATCGAGCTCGGAGCGCAGCCAAAGTGACAGCGATGCTAGCGTGTCCTCGGCGGTTGGGGGCTCACCTTTGTGTGAGCTGAGCGAGATTTGGATTTGGAATTCCGATCCCTTGCGCTGACAATAATTATCGTCGCGCGTCAGCTTGTCAGAATGGCGGCGTCAAATATCGTGCACGTCGACGATGCCCGGAAGGGATTTGACGGCGGCGCGGGTTTGGGCACCCACCTTGAAGCCGCCGGGGATGGCAATTTCGACTTCGCGGGCGGGAAGATCGAGAACGACCGTGACGCGGCCGCGGCCGCCGGCCTCGCGGGCGATGACGCTCTTGAGGCTGGAGAGCGCCCGGGCTTCGCCGATGAAGACCCGCAAGCCCGCGGCGGCATGGGCGACGACCGTGTCGAGCGGCTCGAGCTTTTGCGCGGTGAGCCTCAGAGTTTCCTCCTCGTTGCGGACATCGATCGTGACGACGAGCGGCTGGCCGGAATCGAGCAGGGCCCGCGCCTCTCTCAATGTTTCCGAAAACAACATCACCTCGAAGGTGCCGCTCGGGTCGGACATCTGGACAAAGGCGAAGCGGTTGCCGCGCCCGGATGTGCGTTCCTTGCGGCCGACGACGATGCCGGCAAGCTTGAAACGGTTCGTCGGGTTAGCTGCGAGACCGGCCGGCAGATCGGCATATCGAATAATGCCGGCGCGTTCGAGGCTCTTCCTGTAAGGGTCGAGCGGATGGCTCGACAGGTAAAAGCCGATCGCCGCGAATTCTTGCTGCAGCCGCTCGACCGGCGGCCAGTCGGCAACCAGGGGCAATGACGGGCGAGGCGCAAAGCTCGGATCGATGCCGGCGAAGAGGCTTTCCTGGCGGCTCTCGCGCTCCTCCGCGGCGAGGCTCGCCTGGCGCAGCAATTGCTCCGCCGCGGCAAAGGTCTGCGCCCGGTTCGGGTTGAGGCTGTCGAAGGCGCCGGCCTTGGCGAGGCTCTCGAATTGGCGGCGGTTGAAGCTCTTGGCGTCGAGACGCCGCGAGAAGTCCGCGAGATCCTTGAACCGCCCCCGCGCGTTGCGTTCGGCGACAAGCTCGGCCATGGCCTGCGCACCGACCCCCTTTACGGCGGCAAGCGCATAGCGGATCGCAGGTTTGCCGCTCTTCTGATCCTGTTCGACTGCGAACGCCACGTCGGAACGGTTGATGTCCGGCGGCAGCAATCGAATGCCGAGCCGGTTCAGCTCTTGCCGGAAGACGTTGAGCTTGTCGGTATTGCCGAGGTCGAGCGTCATCGATGCAGCGAGAAACTCGACCGGATAGTTCGCCTTGAGATAAGCGGTTTGATAGGTGATCAGCGCATAGGCCGCGGCATGCGGTTTGTTGAAGCCGTAGCCGGCAAATTTGGCCATCTGATCGAAGATTAGCTCGGCCCGCTCCCTCTCGACACCGCGCGCCATGGCCCCTTCGACGAACTGCTGGCGTTGCGCGTCCATCTCCGACTGGATCTTCTTCCCCATCGCGCGCCGCAAGAGGTCAGCACTGCCGAGCGTATAGCCGGCCAAGACCTGGGCTATCTGCATGACCTGCTCTTGATAGGTCATGACGCCATAGGTTGCGTTCAGGATCGGTTCGAGCGCCGGATGCAGGTAATTGGGCGCTTCCTCGCCGTGCTTCACCGCAATGTAGCGCGGGATGTTCTCCATCGGGCCGGGCCGGTACAGCGCATTGGCAGCGATGATGTCCTCGAAACGGTCCGGGCGCAGCCGTCTCAGCATGTCTCGCACGCCTGCACCTTCGACCTGGAACACTCCGACAGTATCGCCGCCGCTCAAAAGGCCAAAACTTGGGCGATCGTCGAGCGGCAGATTGGCAAGGTCGAGCGCGATCCCGCGCGCTCTCAACAACTCGAGGCACCGCGCCAGCACTGTCAGAGTCTTCAGTCCGAGGAAATCGAATTTGACGAGGCCGGCGAGTTCGACCCATTTCATGTTGAACTGGGTCGCCGGAATGTCGGAGCGAGGGTCGCGATAGAGCGGCACCAATTCGACCAACGGACGATCGCCGATCACGACACCCGCGGCGTGCGTCGAGGCATGCCGGTACAGGCCTTCGAGCTTCAATGCGATCGTGATCAGCCGGGCGACGCTCTCGTCGGTGTCGCGCTGCTGCTGCAGAGCCGGTTCGGCGGCGAGCGCCTGTTCGAGGGTGACCGGATGGGCGGGATTGTTCGGGACGAGTTTGCAGAGGCGATCGACCTGGCCGTAGGGCATGGCGAGCACCCGGCCAACGTCGCGCAATACGGCGCGGGCCTGCAACTTGCCGAAGGTGATGATCTGCGCGACCCTATCGCGGCCGTATTTCTGTTGGACGTAGCGGATCACCTCGTCGCGCCGGTCCTGGCAGAAATCGATGTCGAAATCCGGCATCGACACCCGCTCGGGGTTGAGGAACCGCTCGAACAGGAGCCCGAAACGCAGCGGGTCGAGATCGGTGATCGTCAAGGCCCAGGCGACGACCGAGCCGGCTCCGGAGCCGCGCCCGGGGCCGACCGGGATCCCCTGGCGCTTGGCCCACTGGATGAAGTCGGCGACGATCAGGAAGTAGCCGGCAAATCCCATTCCGATGATCGTGCCGAGCTCGAATTCGAGACGGTCACGGTAGGGTCTGATGACCTCTTCCGGTTGCGGACCCAGCGCCGCCAGCCGGGCTTCGAGTCCGGCGAGAGCGGCGCGGCGCAATGCTGTCTCTTCGTCGACGCCTTCATTGCTGGTGAAGGCGGGCAGGATCGGCTGGCGCGGCTGCGGGATGAAGGCGCAGCGCCGAGCAATGACGAGCGTGTTGTCGCAGGCCTCGGGCAGGTCGGCAAAAACCTCGCGCATTTCTGCCGCCGGCCGGAAATAGTGGGAGCGCGTCAGCCGCTTGCGGTCGGCATCCGCCACGACCGTGCCCTGCGCGATGCAGAGCAGCGCGTCATGCGCCTCATAAAAGTCGTGGTCGGGGAAATAGACATCATTGGTTGCGACCAATGGCAAGCCGTGACGGTACGCCAGGTCGATCAGGCCCGGCTCGGACCGGGCCTCGTCGGCCGTGCCATGCCGCGTCAGCTCGACATAGAGCCGGTTCGGAAACGCCGTCGCGAGGTCGCTTAGCACCGCCTCGGCGGCTTCGGCCTGCCCCTCGGCGAGGAGCCGCCCGACGAGACCCTTCGCGCCGCCTGTCAGGCAAAGCAGCCCCCCGCTGGCGCCAGCCAGATCGGAGCGCCCGAGCGACGGCTCGTTCGGCGCTTCACCAGCGAGATAGGATTGGCTCACCAGCCGCAGGAGATTGCGATAGCCCTCCTCATTCTGGGCGAGCAGCACGATGCGATCCGGCTCGGATATAGCCCGGCCCAGCCGGCTCCCTCCCTCCCGATCGCCGCGCTCGACCGCGATGTCGCAGCCGATGATCGGTTGCACCCCGGCGGCGCTGCAAGTTGTGGCGAATTCGAGCGCGCCGAACAGGTTGCCGATGTCGGTGATCGCGACTGCCGGCATCCGCTCGGCCTTGCACAGCCCGACCAGCTCCTTGATCCGGATCGCACCGGCTGAGAGCGAATAGGCGGTATGAACGCGAAGGTGGACGAAATTGGCGAGCGGCATCCCACCAGCATCGCATATCTGGCGCCGCCCGTCAGCTCCGCGGCCGGAAAGTCAAGCAAACAGCCGAGCCATCGTTAACAGGAGCAGCTGTGGCGGGGATTTAGGATTCGCCGGGACCCTGCCCCGCCGCGCTCCGCTAGGCCGTACGGCGCCGCTTTTTTCCGATTAAATTCAACGGCGCGGCTTCACCCTTCCGTCTTCGAGCCCGACGATGCGGTCGAGGCGACGGGCGAGTTCGAGGTTGTGGGTGGCGATCAGCGCGGCCAGGCCGGTATGGCGCACAAGGTCCAGCAGCGTCCTCAGCACATCGTCGCCTGTCGCGTGGTCGAGGTTGCCGGTCGGTTCGTCGGCCAGCAGGATCCGGGGGTCGTTGGCGAGAGCGCGGACGATCGCGACGCGCTGCTGCTCGCCGCCCGACAGCCGCGCCGGGCGGTGCCGGGCGCGCGGCGCGAGGCCGACGCGGTCGAGTAGTTCGGCGGCCTTGCCTCGGGCGCGGCCGCGCGCGACGCCGGCGATCATCTGCGGCAGCATGACGTTTTCGAGTGCCGAGAATTCCGGCAGCAAATGGTGAAATTGGTAAACAAAACCGATCTCCGAGCGCCGCAGCAATGTGCGGCGTTCCTCCGACAGGCTGCCGCAATCTTCGCCGCCGATCAGCACCGCGCCGCCATCGGGGCGTTCGAGCAATCCTGCGACATGCAGCAATGTCGACTTGCCGGCGCCCGACGGACCAACCAGCGCGACGATCTCGCCCGGCCGCAGCACGAGATCGATGCCGTTCAGCACCCGGAGCTCGGTTCCGGCCAGCCGGAAGACGCGGCGCACGTCACGCAATTCGAGGGCTGGTGCCGCCATCACCCGCGTCGTCGCGAGGGCCTCCATCCTCATAAAGCCCCTCTCCGCCCTTTAGGAGGGAGAGGGAGGGGCCCGGTCGCGGCAGCGACGGGGAGGGTGAGGTGGGCAAAGCCGTGTCCTGGATCGGACACCCCCCTCACCCCGACCCTCTCCCCCCGCAAGCGGTGGGCGAGGGGGATAAAGGCGGCAGGCATGAGTGCTTACTCGTAGCGCAGAGCTTCGACCGGGTCGAGCCGGGCGGCGCGCCAGGAAGGATAGAGTGTGGCGAGGAACGAGAGAGCGAGCGCCATGATTACAACGGCGGCGACCTCGCCGGTGTCGATGCGCGCCGGAATGCGGGTGAAGAAATAAATCTCGGCGGCAAACAGATCGGTGCCGATGATTCGTTGGATTGCTTGCCGGATCGCTTCGATATTGTCGGTGAAGACGAGACCGAGGACAAACCCGGCGATTGTGCCGATCACTCCGATGCTGGCGCCGCTCAGCACGAAGATGCGCAGGATCATCGCGCGCGAGGCCCCCATCGTGCGCAGGATCGCGATGTCGCGCCCCTTGTCCTTCACCATCATGATCATGCTGGAGATGATGTTGAACGCGGCAACGACGATGATCAGCGTCAGGATCAGGAACATCACATTACGCTCGATCTCGACCGCATTGAACAGGCTCGAATTGGCCTGTTGCCAGTCGACGATCCGGACACGGCCGGCGAGCGCGGCTGTTATAAGTCGGCGCTGCTCGCGCACCCGATCGGGGTCGGCGGTGAAGATTTCGAGGCTGGAGACCGCCTGGGGCAAGCGGAAGAACAGCTGCGCCGCGTCGAGCGGCGCATAGATAAAGCTGTTGTCGTATTCGTACATGCCGACGTTGAACAGCGCGACGACATGGTAGGTCTTGACGCGCGGCATCGTGCCGAATGCCGTGGCGGTCCCCTCCGGCGAAAGCAGAGTGATCGGGCTGCCGGCGGCGAGCCCGAGCCGGCGCGCCAGCCGGTCGCCGACCGCGACGCCGTCGTCGCTAAAATCGGCGAGCGGGCCCTGGATGATGTGGTCCGCCAGCAATGGCAATGAGCGCAGATCGTCAGGTCGGATGCCGCGCACCAGCGCGCCCGCGGCACCAGAATCCGAGGTCGCCATCACCTGACCCTCGACGATCGGGATGACCCGCACGACCCCGGGAATTTCGCGGACCTTCTGGGCCGCGGCATCGAAATCGCCGAGCCCGCCGCTTAGGGCGTAGACCCCGAGATCGCCGTTGAGCCCGAGGATGCGGGCGAGCAGGTCGGCGCGAAACCCGTTCATTACCGACATGACGATGATCAAAGTGGCGACGCCGAGCGCGATGCCGAGCAGCGAAAAGATTGCAATGACCGATACGAACCCTTCCTGCCGCCGCGCCCGCAGATAACGGAACGCGACCATCCGCTCGAAGGCGCCGAAAATCACAACGCCTCCCGTCGCCCCCGCGAAAGCGGGCGCCCAGAGCCTGCCCCTGGCTTGAACAGGGGGCTGCCGACGTGCCCTGGGATCCCTGGGTTCCCGCTTTCGCGGGAATGACGACTACGGCTTGGCACGATCTGCGGTCAGCTGATCGAGGGCGGCCTCGACCGAGATGTCCCGCCGTTCGCCCGAGCGGCGGTGCTTGAGCTCGACCGTCCCGGCGGCGAGGCCGCGCGGGCCGATGACGAGCTGGTCGGGCAGGCCGATCAGATCCATTGTCGCGAATTTGGCGCCCGGCGATTCGTCGCGGTCGTCGTAGAGCACCTCGACCCCGGCGGCGAGCAATTTGCCGTATAGATCGTCGGCAGCCTCGCGGCAGCGCTTGTCGGCCGGCCGCAGATTGATCAGGCCGACGCGGAACGGCGCGACGCTCTGCGGCCAGATGATCCCCGCATCGTCGTGGTTGGCTTCGATCAGTGCGCCGGGCAGGCGGGACACTCCGATGCCGTAAGAACCCATCTGTAGCGGAACCGCCGCGCCGTCGGGACGGGTGACAATGGCCTGCATCGGTCGCGAATACTTATCGCCAAAGTAAAAGATGTGGCCGACCTCTTGGCCACGCGCAGATACGAGTTCCGCCTCCGGGGTCGGACACCTAGCTGGATCATGCTTTTCGTCGGTCGCAGCATAGGAGGCGGTCCAATGCTGAAAAATCGGTTCGAGGTCTCCCTGGTAATCAACCTCAACGACGGGAATGTCAGTCTCAAGCCAGCGGCGATCGAAAAACACGTCGCTCTCACCGGCATCAGCGAGGATGATGAATTCGTGCGAGAGGTCGCCGCCGATCGGTCCGGGATCAGCCTGCATCGGGATCGCCTTCAGCCCCATGCGGGCAAAGGTCCGCAGATAGGCGACGAACATCTTGTTGTAGGACTGCTTGGCCCCCACCATGTCGAGGTCGAAGCTGTAGGCGTCCTTCATCAAGAACTCGCGCCCTCGTATGACGCCAAAGCGCGGCCGCACCTCGTCGCGGAATTTCCACTGGATGTGGTAGAGCAGCTTCGGCAGGTCGCGATAGCTCTTGATCGAGGCGCGGACGATCTCGGTCACCTGCTCCTCGTTGGTCGGCCCGTACAGCATCTCGCGATCGTGGCGGTCGCGGATCCGCAGCATCTCCTTGCCGTAATCGTCATAGCGCCCGCTCTCGCGCCACAATTCGGCCGGCTGCATGGTCGGCATTAGGATCTCCAATGCCCCGGCGCGGTCCTGTTCCTCGCGCACGATGCGCTCGACCTTTTTGAGGACGCGCAAACCGAGCGGCAGCCACGAATAAATCCCGGCGCTCGACTGCCGGATCATCCCGGCGCGCAGCATCAGCCGGTGCGAGACGATCTGCGCCTCGCTCGGGTTCTCGCGCAGCACCGGCAGAAAATATTCGGAAAGACGCATCAAACCTCACCCCGGCGGATCGGGCGGCGCACTCTAGGGAAGAGAACGGGGCGTGTCCATCGACCCGCCGGTCGCGGTCAGTTCGCGGCAGCGGCAACTCACCACAAATTTCCTTAAAATTCGCGTGACGTCAGCGGGTCCGCGCGGGTAAGATCAATTTCTACCCAGGGAGTCATGCCGCCCGAGTTTAGGGAGGAAGCGACTAACGCGAAGAGGCAGGCCCATCGCCTGCCTCTTTCGCATTTGGGTAATAGCTCTGGCAACACTGCCGCAGGACGCGGACCGGACGCGCCCGGCGTATAAACGCAGCGCATAGAAAGGAACTGGAGATTGAAGATGGCGGTCAGTCGTGGGTACCATTTCTATCAAAATCCCGGGCCGACCAATATCCCGGACCGCGTCCTGCGGGCGATGGACCGCGGGGCGATCGACTTCACCGCGGCGCAGTTCAAGGCGATTGCCGAGGAATGCTTCGCCGGCCTGAAGCGCGTGTTCAAGACCGACCAGACCATTCTCTCCTATACCGCCTCGGGACACGGCGCCTGGGAGGCGGCGCTGGTCAATCTGTTCTCGCCCGGCGACAAGGTGCTGGTCGTCGAAAGCGGCTATTTCTCGCTCAATTGGGGGATGCGCGCCGAGGCATTCGGGCTCGAAGTCGAGACATTGCCCAATGACTGGCGCAGCGCCGTTGGTGCGGCCAAGCTCGAAAGCCGGCTGCGCGAGGATCGCGAGCATGCACTCAAGGCGGTCCTGGTGGTGCACAACGAGACCTCGACCGGCGTGCTAAACGACATAGCCGGGTTGCGGCGCGCGATCGATGCCGCCAAGCATCCGGCGCTGTTTCTCGTCGACGTGATCTCGTCCCTGGCGTCGATGGATTTCCGCATGGACGAATGGGGCGTCGACGTCGTGGTCGCCGGCTCGCAGAAGGGGCTGATGCTGCCGACCGGAATGGCGTTTACCGGGGTCAGCACCCGCGCTATCGCCGCGAGCGCGGAAGCGAAGCTGCCGCGGGTCTATTGGGATTGGCGGCGGCTGCTCGGCGAAGCCTCGCAGGCTTATTGGAACGGCACCGCGCCAGTGCATTTCTTTTATGGACTGCAAGAGGCGCTGCGCATGATCGAGGAAGAGGGGCTCGACAATATCTTTGCGCGCCATCATCGCCTCGCCGAGGCGACCCGGCGCGCGGTGCGGGTCTGGCGGCAGAACGACGGACCCGAAATCTTCGCCATCGACCCGCGGGCGCAATCCGACTCGATCACCGCCGTGCAGGTGCCCGAGGGCTATGACGCCGACAGGGTCCGCCAGCTCTGCCTCGACAAGTTCAACGTGTCGCTCGGCGGCGGGCTCGACCGGCTCAAGGGCCACGTTTTCCGCATCGGCCATCTCGGCGATCTGAACGAGCCGATGATCCTCGGCGCCCTCGCCGCCGTTGAAATGGCGCTCGAACTATCCGGCGTGCCGCACGGCAAAGGCGGCGTCGCCGCCGCCATGGATTACCTTGTGGCGGCCGAGTAACGCCAGGAGAACCGCATCCGCAGCGAATTATCAGCCATGGAGATCTCGGCTTCCATAGAAATCCTCAGCCGCCGATGGTTCTGCGTCGGAAACAGCGACGACGACGCCAAATCGAGAACCCGACACCACCGCCAGAAACGATTTCAACCCGGACCTCAGTGAGATTTTCTTTCACCATATCATACCACGACGATCGAGCGTGTCAATTCAACAAATACCGTTAGAGCATATCGCAAACAACAATTACTCAGCCGGCCGCCCATACTCGGTTATCCAGCACACCGGTATACCGGCGATGGCATCGCGGCGCGAAAACCGCGAATTTGCCTTGGACCAGAATCCAAGCCTTGACAGCCGCGCTCTTCGGGGCCCGGTTTCTGTCAATATTGGATAGCCAAGCACCTGCTTCCTCTATAAATTTAATTTCAAATTTCGACTGCCGGCCAGACTGGCGAAGCGCCGTCTGCTACGCTCCATCGCTCGCGGAAACAGCGGCTGCCCGCAATCGATGGGGAGGTGATGATGAAAACACGACATCTCAGATGCGTGAGGCTCGGCTGGGTCGTCCTGCTTGCGCTTGCTGGCTGCACCCCGCAGAGCAACGTGGCGACCTCGACCTCGCAGGCGCAAATTCCGCCGGTCGAACCCGGGATGGCGAGGGTGTGGTTCTTCAGGCAATCGGATCCGACGGGGGGAAATGTCTATGCGGCGGACCCGATAGTTTACGCGAATGGCGCGCCCGTTGGTCAGATCGCGCAAGGGACCGCGTTTTTTCACAATTTCCCGCCCGGAAAGTACAGGTTTACGGTGCAGCCCTTTGGAACGCCCACTCGCGAGCACGACACCTTGCAGCTAGCGCCCGGGATGCAGGCTTACCTGCAGGTCCAATGGGAAGCCAACTGGGAAGCCAACCGCACGGGTGGGGGCAGCAGCTTTACCGTCCTGACCTCGTCGCCCGAGGTGGCGCAGCAGTATCTCCCGACGCTGACCAACCTCGGCCAACGCTGATCCTCGACGAACATGGGTCGCCGGGCCTGGCTTCACTTTTACGAGGTCGATTCCGGATTGGGCTGCAATGGCTGCAACCGCCGATAGGCGTAGCCGATGCCAACTAGAACCGTGCCGAGACCGATGAAGGAAAGCGCCCGCAGCGCCCCGCTGAGATCGGCCATGTCGGACAGAAATACTTTGCCGACGACCAGGCCGAGGCCGAGCAACGATGCGCGGCGCAGCCAAAGGCTGCGCCATTTGAGCGCCGCCCCGAGCCCAGCCGCGGCAAAGGCCAGCCAGGCGGCCGAGTACGCGTACCATTCCGCTTCGCCGGTAAAACCTTGGTTCAAGCGGTCGCCCTGGAAGAAATGGCGCACTTCGAGTGTCACCCAGAGAAACGCGAAGCCGGCGGCGAGGACCAGTGCCGCCTGCCAAAGGACGCGAGGTCCCAGCCGATAAAAGCCGAGCGCGGCGTAAAGCATCGCCGGGATCGCATAGGCCAGGAACAGCGTGTCGAGGAGGAACCAGCCTTCGACCGGCGCGCCAAAAAAGGGCATCACCGGGTTGAGAAAGATCGCCTGCCAGCCGACCGCGAAGACAGTCGCGATTGCGAACAGGATGACGCCGCTCCAGCGCAATACGATCCGATCGCGCCGCTCGCCGAGGTGCAAGAGCCAGCCGGCCATTGCAAGCCAAGCTATCGTCTCCACCGCGTTGAGAGCGAAATCATCGAGCACGAAACGAAGCGGCCGATCGCTGAGCGCATGCCACAGCTCGAGAGTCACCAGCAGCACCGAGAAGACGACGCTTCCGGCCTCGAGCACTTTCACCAGCAGATCGTCAGCGCGGCTGCCAAACTGCCGGGTTGCGAGGATGAACGCCGCCGCCGGGACGCCATAGCCGTAAAGCAGCCAGTTGAAAATCAGGGTGTCCGACAGCGCATAGCGCAAGACTTCAGGATTGAGGGTCAGGCGGACCAGCACGGCAATGGCAATGCCGAGCGCGACATGGCGCAGCACAGGCAATTGCAGGCGGCCTTCGACCCAGGCGAGTGCCGGCAAGTGCAGGGCGAGGGCTACCGTCAACCAGGCGGTTTCGAGAACGAAAACTGCGGCGAGAATGGTGCAGCCGAGAACGCCCACGGCATAGGCAGCCAGCACCAGCTCGTTCTCGGCCTCCCCGTCGCGGCGCTGCGCCGCCCACCAGGCTGCGGTCAGTTCCAACGCTGCCAAAGCGAGCGCGACGACCGTCCAGTCGAGATCGAGGCCGAAGGCGGCAATGCGCCAGTACGACACGGCAAGAAGGATCGGCGGTGCCGCCGCCGACAGGGCGGCCCACCGGCTCGGCCGCGACACTCGCGCCAGGGCCGTGAAACTCCCGGCCCCCAGCAGCAGGCCAAAGGCGATCGCAATCGTGAGGAAACGGTAAACCTGCTCGGGCGGCAGGTTGTGCAGCAGGCCAATCCGCTGATCGACCGGCAAGGGCAGGCTCCAAAGAGCGAGCAGCGCCGCGGCCAGGGTGCCGGCCGCGGCGAGGACATCGTCGATCTGGCTGTCGCAGTATGCAAATGCGAGCAACGAGACGGCGGTCAGAAACGCGCAGCCGAGTGCGGTCGTGCCATAGGAATCGACCTGCACCAGAACGAGGACTGTGACAGATATCGCCCAGAAGGCAGTTCTGACCACGGCGCGCACCGCCGGCTCGTCGATCACACCTTCCAGAAAGGGCACACCCGGGATGCCGCGGCGCAGCGTAGCGAAGAGACCGATCTGAGCCAACAAATAGCCGGCGACCGCCCAGTCGTCCGCCGGGTCGTAAAACATCGCCAGCCATAACAGGGCCCAACCGGTCGAACCCGCCAGCGCAACCCAGGCCAGCCACCACCATGCACGATGCCGCAAGAGCGCCACCGAGCCGGCGCCGACCAGGATCAAGTAAGCGAACAGCGCGAGCGCGGAGGGCTGTTCGCTGCTGACCATTGCCGGCACCGCAAAGGCCCCGGCCAGGCCCAGAACGGCGACGAAAGGCCCGTGCTGCAACGACATCAGCACAGTCACCGCCGCTGTGAGAGCGAGCAGCGGGAAGGCCAGCGCGGGCGGCAGCAACCCGTAGAGCAGGTAGGCAGCGTAGAGGCTGGCGAAAATCGTCGCCGCGCCGGCAGAGGCAAGCGCCTGCGAGACGTTGGACGCGCGAGCCTCGGCAGGTTCACCCCACACGATCCACTCCGCGCCGGCCCACAGGGTAAGCCCGAGCAGCACGCCGAGCGCGACGCGCACCACCGGTGTCAGGAGGCCGTAGTCGATCGATAATTTGACGAGAAAGGCACCACCCAGCGCCAACGCTACACCGCCCAGCCACACCAGCCAGTTCTCGACCAGGATCTGCTCCCAACCCTTTCCGCCGAAGGCCGGCGGCAGAGGTGCGGCGATTTGGGCGGGGAAGGGGGTGGACTCGCCGGCCGTTTCTTCGGGCAATGGCGCCTCGAGCGGCTCCTCAGACACGCTCGCCGGTAGATCCTCAAACCGGGACAGCCGCTGATCGAGAGCCTCGACGCTGGCCTTCAGGGCGAGGATAGTCGCAGTCAGCGCGCGAGTACGGAAAAACGCCTTTGCCGCCAGCACCGACGCAGCGATGACGCACAGGGTGAGCAGCCAGTCCATGCGAGCCCTCTCGAAGTTTCCGCCGGCTTGGCGGATGGCGCGGTTGCCGAATTGCCATATCGGAAGTGAATATTCACTTACAAACGAAAAGTGATGCCCCGATCGGCGGGAGTGAAAACAAAGGTGGAGCGCGCAGCGGTGGATCTGTTTGCCGCCGACGGCTTCGATGGCGTGTCGATCGCCGAGATTGCCGCCGCGGCCGGCGTGTCGCAGGGCGCACTCTACCGCCATTATCCGAGCAAGGAAGAACTCGCCTGGGCGCTATTCTCGACCGCCTATATGCGCACCGGTGAGGAGCTCGATCGGATCCGCACCGGTGAAGCCGAGTTCGAGGCCGCCGTGACGGCAATGATCGCCCATTTCTGCGCCCTGTACGACGAAGATCCGGCGTTGTTCCGCTTCATGCTGCTCACCCAGCACGGCTTTCTGCCGCGTATTCCGAGCGGCTCCCGGACTCCCGTCGACGCCGTAGCCGATCTCGTCGGCGATGCCGTTGCGAAAGGGCGGCTAAAGCCGATCGATCCGGCGTTGGGTGCCGCCGTCATCATGGGTGTTATTCTGCAGTCCGCCACCTTTCATATCTACGGGCGTCTCGGTGGATATCTGCGGGCTCGGGCGCCCGCGCTGGCGCGCGCCGCGATTGCCGCAGTCGCGACCCTTGCTCAGTGATGTTGGAAGCGATTCAGAGGCGAGTGGACAGCCAGATGGCGACGCGCGAACCGTTCTTGACCACCGCGCGGATCAGGTCATAGCCCGGGCTCTCCTCGGCCCCCTGCGCGATCGCGAGGTCGCGATGTGAGATCTCGTCGTCGCGAAACGACAAGATCGTGTCTCGAAGGGCCGGGTCGTCGTCGCCGAGTGTTGCGGCTTGAGCTTGGTAATGCTCGTCGATCACCTCCTCGACCGCGACCGTGCATGCCATCGCAGCCTGCTCGCCCAGCAGCGCGGTCGCGGCGCCGAGCGCGTATCCGGCAACATTCCACAGCGGGTGGAGCAATGTCGGCCGCACGCGCCTTTCGTGCAACAACGTCTCGAACCGGGCGAGGTGGCGTTTTTCGGCCTCGGCCATTTGCCGGATCACCCCCGCGGCGCGGCTGCGTCCGAGCACATCCAGCTGTCCCTCATAGATGCGGGTCGCGCCGTACTCGCCGGCGTGATCGACGCGCAGCATGCGCGCGAGCTCCTCTTCCGAAGGACGGTCGCCCGGCAATCGATGTCGCGCGGCGTCGCTCATGCGGTTCCTCGGCGCAATCCGGCGTGCTCCGAGGGTCTACGCGATTGCCAAAACGCCGCGACGCAGCAGCCTATCATGATCAGCGAGGCAAGCAGGTTCCAGCCGGCGAGCGAGATGCCCCACAGCGACCATGCCGGCTCGTCACAGCGCACCGGCTGCTGATGGAGGATTTGCGCCTTCAAGGCCTCGAGCGTATCGGCCGCGGTGGCGGCCCCGCTGCAAGCGGTCGGGCCCGCGAACCAATGTTGCTCGACCCCGACATGATAGAAGGCCAGCCCGCCGCTAACGACAAAGACCGCGGCGAGCAGCAGCGCCACCCAGGGCAGCGCCGGCCGGCTGCCGACCATCGCCGCAATAAATGCGATCACGATCGCGACACCCCAGGGCCAGCGCTGCAACAGGCACAACTCGCAAGGGGCGAGCCCGCCCCAATATTGCGACGCCAGAGCCCCGCCTAGCACAATGGCACTCGCAGAAAGGACAAACAGGATAAACCCGCGGGTCGGTTCGATCATGCCTTCATAGATAGCGCAGCACCAGGAACCCGCCAACGAGGGCCAGCGCGAAGGCGCTCGTCACCAGCATCAGGCGGCGCTCGATGAACTCACGAACCGGATCGCCAAACCACCAGAGAAGGCCGGCCAGCAGAAAAAACCTGATGCTGCGCGAGACGAGCGAGGCCACAGCAAAGGCCAGCAAGTCGAACTGCGCGACGCCGCTCGCGATCGTGACGAGCTTGAAGGGGATCGGCGTCAGTCCCTTCAAAATGATTATCCAGGCGCCCCAGTGCGCAAAGGCGGCCTTGAGCGCCTCGTACTTGTCCATCGCATGGTAGAATTCGAGCACCGGCCGGCCGATGGCATCGAACAGGAAATAGCCGATCGCGTAGCCGACAAAACCGCCGGCTACCGAGGCGAGCGTGCAGACCCCCGCGATCAACCAGGCCCGGCGCGGCTGCGCCAGGATCATCGGGATCAGCAGGATGTCGGGCGGCAGCGGAAAGAACGAGCTCTCGGCAAACGAGAGGCCCGCCATCACCCACATCGCGCGGGGGCTGGCGGCCAGGGCGAGCGCCCGGGAGTAAAGACGATCGAGCATTGTTTAAAAGCGGACGGTTGGTCTCAGGATCCGACAGTCGCCGCAGGGATGGCGATCCCCTCATATAGCTCGGACATCGAGATCCGAAGGCCGACCGTAGCTAGAAATAGGGTCGCTTCGGCACCGCGAACGATCTGGATGCCCCAACGATCGTTCTCCCGTCCGTAAAGCTCGGCATGATGGCTATCGGCATCGATAAGCATGATTTCGCGGACGCTCTCCATCGTTTGATAGGTCGGAAACTTTAACCGGCGGTCGGTTCGCTCGGTGCTCGGCGACAAGATCTCGACGATAAGGATCGGGTCGACCATCGCCTGCCGGCCGGGCTCGTTCGGCTCGCAAGTGACGGCGATGTCGGGGACATAATACGAATTGGCACGATCGGGGCGTACCACTCCGGGCTCGATCTGAGCATTGGCACGGGCGCCGGCCTGCGAGCACCGCATCGATCCGGGAAACCAGTCGCACCGCGAGAATACGATGCGCCTCTGCCGGCGGCGCCATTGCGACGGGAAGGCCGTCGATCAGCTCGTAGCGCGTATCGGTCCCGTCGTCCCAACGCAGGAACTCCTCGAGCGTCATATGACTGATCACCGGCTCGGCCATCCCTCACCTTTGCTTGTATTATATAGCGCTATTCGGCGGCGGCGAGGCCGGACGAGCGGGCCGGGTCGAGGAACCCACCGGACTGCCGCCGCCACAGGCGCGCATAGGTGCCGCCGGCGGCGTGCAATTCGGTGTGGGTGCCTTCCTCGACGATATTGCCTTCGTCGAGCACGACGAGGCGGTCGAGGCGCGCAATCGTCGACAGCCGGTGCGCGATCGCGATGACCGTGCGGCCTTTCATCAGCCCGTCGAGCTGCTCCTGGATCGCCGCTTCGATCTCCGAATCGAGCGCCGAGGTCGCCTCGTCGAGCACCAGGATCGGGGCATCCTTGAGGATGACGCGGGCGAGAGCAACGCGCTGGCGCTGGCCGCCCGACAATTTGACGCCGCGCTCGCCGACATGCGCGTCGAAACCGCGGCGCCCGTACCAGTCTTCGAGCCCCTCGATGAATTCCAGAGCATGCGCCTGGGCCGCGGCGCGGCGCACCTCCCATTCGCTCGCCTGCGGCCGGCCGTAGCGGATATTGTCGCGGATCGAACGGTGCAAGAGAGAAGTGTCCTGCGTCACCATCGCGATCTGAGCGCGCAGGCTTTCCTGTGTCACCATCGCGATGTCTTGTCCGTCGATCAGGATCCGGCCGGTTTCCAGGTCGTAGAACCGCAGCAACAAGTTGACGAGGGTCGATTTGCCGGCGCCCGAGGGTCCGACCAGACCGACCCGCTCGCCGGGCATGACCGCGAGGTCGATGCCGTGCAGGACACCTCTCGCGGTGCCGTAACCGAAGTGTACCCCCTCGAACCGCACCGCGCCCCGTTCGACCTGCAACGCGACCGCATCGGGCCGGTCCGGCATCTGGCGCGGCACCGCGATCGACCGCATGCCCTCCTGCACGACGCCGATATTCTCGAAGATCGTCGTCACGTTTTGCGCGACCCAACCCGCGATTGCCGCGATGTGCCAGGTCAACGGCAAAGCCATTGCGACGGTGCCAACCGGGATAAGGCCGTCGTTCCACAGCCAGATCGCGATGACTGCGGTGCCGACGACCAGCATCGCGTTCAAACTCGCGAGGGTCAGCCCGAGCGTCGTCGTCAGCCGCAGCTGCGCGCGGAACGCGTCGGTCAGATCGTCCATCGCCGCGCGCACGAATTCGTCCTCGTCGCGCGGCCGGGCGAACAATTTAACGGTCTGGATGTTCGTGTAGCTGTCGACGATACGGCCGGAGAGCGCCGAGCGCGTCTCCGACATGCGGCGCGAGCGTACGCGCAGACGCGGCACGAAATAACGCAGCAGCGCCGCGTAGCCGGCGAACCACAACAGCACCGGGATGGTCAACCGCAGGTCGTTCGACGCCATCAGAGTGACCGCGCCGCCCCCATAGACGAAGATGTACCAGACCGCGTTGGTCGCCGAGACGACACTCTCGCGCAGGGACGGGCCGGTTTGGATGACGCGCTGCGCGATCCGGCCCGCGAAGTCGTTCTGAAAGAACGCCCAGCTCTGCCGCACGACGTGCCAATGGCTCTGCCAGCGAATGAGGTTGGAGAAGCTGGGAATGATCCCCTGGTTGGTGATCAAATTCTGCAGCAGCAGCGCCGCCGGCCGGGCGACCAGCAGCACCAGCGCCATGCCGACGAGCTGCCGCCAGTTGTCGTGCAATAGCGAGCCCGGCTCGTGACCCGATACCAACGTCACGACCCGGCCGATAAAAACCGGTATCGTCGTATCGAGAATCGCGACGATGAACCCGGTGACGAAGAGGGCGGCGACGAGGTGCCGCGCCTGCCGCGCGTAATGCCAATAAAACGCCCCGAGCCCGGCCGGCGGCGCAGTCCCGGTCGGGACGGCTGTAGGCTCCAGGAGGCTTTCGAAAAACCGGAAGACGTGCATGATTTTGCCGATTATCCCCATACTACGCGGCGCGCCGCGGCAGGTCTGCCGAACAGATGCCGTCTTAACCGCGGCTTCTTTTTGGCGGCGGAAAACGTCGCACAGCGCAAGTGTATCGCGGTTTCATCTGACTTTCACGGTTTACACCGCCGCTTTGGCCGCTCGTGTTTCGCAATCGCCCGCGCTGCCGGTCCCGATCTTCCCGTAACCGGCTTTCGGAGAACGCCGTTCAACCGCACTCCGCAGCTGCGGTTCCGCGATGACTTTTGCGGACCCGATCCGGCGCGATCGGCCGGGTACTACAATTGTCTCGCAATCGAGAATGGTACTTGCCTAAATTTTTATTTTCTCGTAATTTCAAGTGTGCTTATGCGGTCATCCGATCCGTGGGGCCGTCTATGAGCTAAGTAGATTTAGCTAATCTTAACAACTCTGCTGGAATTTCATTGGAAAGCACCTTCGGACTGCGGGCACGGTGACAGTTGCTTCCGGATGATGCTGTGGCGCTGTTCCAGCGGCTCGGGATCGACGTCCGATCGATCTCCGCCAAGGAGTTCACGGCCGCCTATTTTATGCTGGCCAAGCGCTACCACCCCGACCGCGGCAATCAGCAAACCCATGAGCTGATGGCCAACATCAACGCGGCCCGGACGGCCATTTTGAAGTGCCGCCGAGTGGCTTGAGCCTTGCCGCAACTCGCCGGCGAACGGAAGTGAGGGACCCTCCAAGCCCCTGAACGGGCTTGAAGAAGAGAGAAGGCCTAGCCCCCGAGAAAGTTCTTCGTCCAACCCTTGTACTCGGCGTCCCGGGTCGCCTTCGCCATGAATTCGGCAGATGGCACACCCTTCAGATCCTTGGGCTCAACGCCATCGCGCAAGGCCTTCAAGGTATCGTGGACTGCCTGGGCAGCCGCCATGATCGGCTGATGGCCCTGCAGCGCGACGCGCGCCCGCCGGCTGGCCAGGTAATCGAGGTCGGACAACTCCGGCGCGCCACCGCCAATGATGATCGGGATATCGATAGCCGCCGCCGCGGCGTCGAGCTGCGCACGGTCCTTGATGCCGACAAAGAAGAACGCGTCGACACCGGCCGCGGCGTAGGCCTTGGCGCGGGCGAGAGCATCTTCGGTGCTGGTCGAGCCCATCGCGATGGTTCGCCCGACAATGACCAGATCGGGATCCTGCCGCGCGGCGAGCGCCGCTCGCATTCTGCCGACCCCTTCCTCGATCGAGGTCAATCCTCGGCCGGCCGGGCCGTAGGGCCGCGGCAGCACGGTGTCCTCGATGGTCAGCGCCGATACTCCCGCGGTTTCCAGCTCCTGCACCGTGCGCATGACGTTGAGCGCATTGCCGTAGCCGTGATCGGCGTCGACGAGCAGCGGCAGGTCGAAAGCGCGGTTGATGCGGTAAGCCTGCCCGGCGAATTCACTCAGCGTAATGAGGATCAGGTCGGGGGCGCCGAGCACTGTCAGCGACGCGGTCGAGCCCGCGAACATGCCGACTTCGAAGCCCAGATCCTGAGCGATCCGCGCCGACAACGGGTCGAATACCGAAGCCGGATGATAGCAGCGATCCCCTTTGAGGATGGCCCGGAAACGCCGCCGCCGATCGGTCCAGTTCATCGCGTTCCTCTCCTTCGGTAATTTCCCGATCAGCCCCACCACGCGGGAGAGGCCAGCGAAGAGGATGCCGCAACCGACGGAAATGGCAAGGCGTGCGGCGGTCGTTCCGGCCTGCTATGCGCTCAGTCCATTCCGGATACCGAGACCGGCTCAATCTCGTACATGACCCGCACCTCGCCGGGTTGACGGAACGGGTAGGTGTCTTTGCCGAGGTATTTCTTCGCCAGCGCGTCGATGTGCGCGTCCGCGCCTTGTTCCACCGCCCGTCGGACGCGGCCGCGTATCTGAATGTAGCGATAGGCGTTGTCGGGATCCATGATCGCCAGCGCGACCGGCGCTCCCGGCCGCAAGGTACGCGACTTGACCCGCCCCTTGGCCGTGTTCACACGGATGACCCCATCGGCAGAATCGAACCATACCGGGGTTACCTGCGGCGATGCGTCCGCCATAATCGTGGCCAAATTGGCAAAAGCTTTCTTGTGCTGCAGCAAGTCGAGGTATTTGTCGGGAATGGCTGCCATTTGGCGGGCTCCGGGTCGCGAGGAATGGGTATTCGTGCTAACGCCCAGCAGATAACTCGATCCCGCGCCGATCAGCCATGCACGGAATACCGGCTCCGGGCAAACCGGGCCGTTGCGATTGCCCCCAAATTAGGCTTACTTCGCGTTAGGCTCTCTCAGAGCCGTGCAAATTCCAGGATGTTTTCGGTGGAGGGGATGCTTCGAACGGTCGAACAGTCCACAATGCGCAAGGTCTATTTGCGCATACTGCCCTTTGCGGTCCTAACCTATTTCTTCTGCTATCTGGACCGCATCAATGTCAGCTTCGCTGCGCTGATGATGAACAAGGATATCGGCCTCGATCCGGCGTGGTACGGCATGGCTTCGGGCGCGTTCTTCTGGGGCTATGTGCTGTTCGAGGTGCCGAGCAATATCATTCTCGAAAAGGTCGGTGCGCGCATTTGGATTGCCCGCATCATGATAACCTGGGGGATCATTTCGGGGTGCACCGCCTTCGCGGTCGGTCCCTACAGCTTTATGGCGATACGCTTCCTGCTCGGTCTGGCGGAGGCAGGCCTCTTTCCCGGTTTTGTCTTGTATTTCACCTACTGGTTCCCCGACCGGCATCGGGCGCGCATCAATTCGGGATTTACCTTGGCATTGCCGATCGCCGTAGCCACCGGCGCGCCGATCTCGACGGCGCTGATGGGGCTCGACGGGCTGTGGGGCCTCAGGGGATGGCAATGCTTGTACGTCCTGGAGGCGATCCCGACCGTGCTGATCGGGATTGCCGTGTTCTTCTACCTGACCGACCGGCCGAGCGAGGCGCGCTGGCTCGGGCCCGAGGAGCGCGCATGGCTCAACGCGAGGATGGCGCACGAGCGCCGGCAAATCGAGGCTCATCACGGGGTTGGGATGCTGCGCGCCTTCTTCGACCCGAAGGTGGTGATGCTGTCGCTCAACTATATCGGCATCGTCACGGCCAGCCTCGGCATGCTTTTGTTTCTGCCGACGATCATTAAGGAGCTCGGCGTCAGCAACATGCAGGTCGGCTGGCTGACGATGATCCCTTATGGCTGCGGCGCGGTCAGCATGGTGTTCTGCGGGTGGCTGTCGGACCGCATAGGCGACCGCCGTTGGAGCCTGTTCACGACCTGCGTCATTTCGGCCGCCGGGCTGGTCATCGCCGGGCTGACGATCGGAACCTGGTGGGCCGTTGTCGGCATGACGATCGCCGCGATCGGCTTCTATGGTACGAAGGGCCCGTTCTGGTCGATGCCGACAATGTTCCTGACCGGCGCCGCGGCTGCGACCGGGATCGCCTGGATTAACTCCTTAGGAAACCTCGGCGGGTTTTTCGGCCCGGCGCTCGTCGGCTGGGCGAAGAACCTGACCGGCAGCTTTGCCGGGGGACTCTATGCCCTCGCCTTGTGCGCGCTGTTCTCGGCGATGATCTCGCTGCTCTGGCTGCGCATTCCGAGCGCCATCGCCGCCGCGGAGAGCGTGGCCGCGCCCGCCGAATAGCGGCTGCGGCCTAGCGGGCGGGTTCGGCTTTCTTTCCGGCGACCCAGATCGCCAATATCTGGATCGTGTCGGGGTCGAGTGCCACCAGGTCGGCGCGGTAGCCGGGCGCGAGGCGCCCGAGCCAACCGTCGATGCCCAGGAAAGCCGCAGGCGCCGTGGTGGCGAGCGGTAATGCCTCGGCGAGCGGCAGATCGAGCATCCGCACGCAATTTCGGACTGCGCTTGCCATATCGAGGACGGAACCGGCGAGCGTGCCGTCTGCCGTTGTGCATCTGCCGCCGCGTACCGTGATCTTTTGGCCGTATAGCCGGAAGCTCGCAGAGCTGGCGCCGACCGGCGGCATCGCGTCCGTCACCAGCACCGCCTTGCCGGCGCCGCGCAGCGCCAGCCGGAGCATCGCGGGAGCGACATGCTCGCCATCGACGATCATCCCGAACCACGCGCCGGGCTCCTCGAGCGCGACAGCGATCGGCCCCGGTTCGCGGCTCGCCAATGGCCGCATTGCATTGAAGAGATGCGTGAAGCCGGTCAGCCCCTCGGACAGTGCGGCCCGGGTTTGGGCATAGGTCGCCATCGAATGACCGAGCGACACCCGAACCCCTCTCCCCGCCAGCTGCGCGATGAAGCCCTCCGGCACCTGCTCGGGTGCCAGGGTGACCAGGGTGACGAGGGTCACGCCGTTGGCTAGCGGCGCCAGCAGATCGAAGTCGTCCGGCTCCGGACGGCGGAGCATGTCCCGATCATGCACGCCGGCCTTGTCCGGGGACAGGAACGGTCCCTCGTAATGAAGCCCGATTACGCTCGGATCAACGCCCGCCGCGGCCTCTATGGCATTGCGGGCAGCCCGCATCTTTTCCGGCGTGTCGCTGAGCAATGTCGGCAGCATCGCGGTCGTGCCGAAACGCCGATGCGCCGCCGCGATGGCGGCAATTCCGCGCGCGCTCGGGTCGTCGTTGAACAGCACGTCACCGCCGCCGTTCACCTGTGTATCGATGAACCCGGGGACCAGCCAGGCACCCCGGGGCAAACGGTGGCTGGGTATCGCTGCCGGCAGCTCGTTCCGGTTCGTGAGGGCGCGAATGCGCGAAGCTTCGATCACTACCGCGCAATCATGGCGCAGCCTCGTGCCGTCAAAGACGTGGTCGGCAGCAATCGCGAACTCCATTTGGAGTTAACACTCAATAGTTATTTTAAAGTGCAGCGTGACCCGAGCCCAACCGATGGAAACCGAACGTCACAGCCCCCGCTATAACGCAATCGAGACCTGGAGTCCCGGCGACATCCTGGAGGCGATGATCGAGGGCCAGTTCGCCGCGGTCGCCGCCGTGCGAGGCGCTCGCCCCGCGCTGGAAGAAGCTGCGCTTGCGATCGAGCCGCGGCTGCGGGACGGCGGCCGTCTCGCCTATGCCGGCGCCGGCACCTCCGGGCGCCTCGCGGTCCAGGACGGCGCAGAGCTGATGCCGACCTTTAGCTGGCCGCAGGAACGATTGCTGTTGTTGATCGCGGGCGGCCGCGAAGCGCTGGTGCAATCCGTCGAGGGCGCCGAAGACGAGACCGAAGAGGCGATCCGGCTGGTGCGGTATTATGAAATGGCGACGCGCGATGTGCTGATCGCCGTCGCCGCGAGCGGGACGACGCCATTCACCCTCGCCTGCCTGCGCGAGGCAAAGGGGCGCGGAGCCCTGGCCATAGCCATCGCCAACAACCGGGACACGCCGCTGCTCGCCGAGGCCGATCATCCGATATGGCTCGAGACCGGCCCGGAGCCGATCGCCGGGTCGACCCGCATGAAGGCCGGCACCGCCCAGCGGATCGCACTGAATTTGCTGTCGTCGCTAGTGATGATCCGGCTCGGCCGGGTCTATCGCGGCCTGATGGTCGACCTCCAAGCCGTCAACAAAAAGCTGCTCCGGCGCAGCGAAAAGATCCTGTTGGAGCTTTCCGGGCGCAGCCGAGAGGAGGTGCAGGACGCGCTCCACCGGGCGGAAGGCAATGTCAAAACCGCGCTCTTGCTGCTCGAAGGCTGCGACCTCGGCGAAGCCGCGAGAATGCTCGACCGGTCCGGCGGCCGGCTGCGCGAGGCGAAGGCTCTGATCGAGACCCGCAGAAGCCCGAAAAGGCAGACCTGAGAACCTGACCAGATCGCTCGAAGCCGTCATGGCCGGACTTGATCCGGCCATCCACCTATCCGACACTGCACTCCTTGGGTCCTGGGGAGGCGTGGATCACCGGGTCAAGCCCGGTGATGACATTGGGGATACGCCCGATTTTGAGAAATGCCGGTCTGTTCGGGCCAAAGAAAAGATGACCGAAATGCCTCCCACGCCCGATACTGCCGAACGCGCCTTCTGGTCATGGCTCGGCTTTTGGCTGCAGATCCTTGTTTTAGGCGTGCTCGCGATCATCGGCGCATTTGCAGCCAGTACCGCTGATCGACCCGGCGATTACACCTGCGGCATGGTGCTGAGCCTGGCGGCGATAGCGCTCGCATTTTTGCGGCTGAGGCACCGGCTCGACGGCAATGGATCCGGGTGGGGCGATCTTCTGCTCGTCGGCGACATGTGGAACCTGGCTCTCGTGATTCCGCTCTTCACAGTGATCGGCCTCGCCGGCCTGTTTGTGGCCCATGCCTGGCAAAATGGCGCGATGCATTCGGCGGGCGTCGCGCTCTTCGTCGTCAGCGGCGCGATCATCTTTCTCGACATGAAGCACGTGTTCGACCGCATGGACCCACCCGGGCGCTGACATGCCAACGGGGCACTGAGATGCCGACCGTGCTGTCGATCCAGTCCTGGGTGGCCTGCGGCAATGTCGGCAATACCGCGGCACTCTTTCCGCTGCAGCGCCTGGGATGCGAGACCTGGTCGCTCAATACGGTCGCATTCTCGAACCACACCGGCTACGGGAGATGGCGCGGCGCCGCGGTCCCGGCGCGAGAGATCGCGAATTTGTTCGAGGGCATTGCCGAACTGGGGATCCTACCGCGCTGCGATGCGGTGCTGTCCGGCTATTTGGGCGACGCCGAAGCCGGCCCGGTGCTGCTCGACATCGTCGGCCGGGTCAAGCAGGCGAACCCGCGGGCGTTGTTCGCCTGCGACCCGGTCATGGGCGATGTCGGGCCTGGCTGGTATGTCCGCGCCGGCGTTCCGGAATTCTACCGCGACCATGCGATCGCGATGGCCGATATCGTGACGCCGAACCGCTTCGAGCTCGAATGGCTGACCGGGCGCCCGGTCACAACGCTGGGGGAAGCCGGCGTCGCGGCCACCGCGTTGCGTCAGCGCGGCCCAAGCATCGTCCTCGTCACCAGCCTCGATCTGGCCGGTGACCGCATCGCGGTGGTCGCAGCCGGGCCCGACGGCGTCTGGGCGGTCGACACGCCGCGCCTGCCGATCGAGGCGACCGGGTGCGGCGATGCCGTTGCCGCGCTATTCCTCGGCTGGCTGCTCAAAGGCAAACCGCTGCCGGAGGCGCTCGCCACCACGATCGCCGCGATCTATGGCGTCATTGAAGCGACGATGCGCTCCGCCAGCGGCGAATTGGCGCTGGTCGCGGCGCAGGACGACCTCGTCTCGCCGAAGCAATCGGTCTCACTGCAGCAATTATAGGGGCTCGCAAATGGTATCAGCAGACAAGATCGCGGTCATCACCGGCGCCGGCAGCGGCATCGGCCGCGCATCGTCGCTCGCATTGCTGGGGGTGGGGTTCGCGGTCGTGCTGGCCGGCCGGCGGCGCGCGATGCTCGAGGAAACCGCCGCACTCGGGAAGGCGCCGCCGCGCACCCTGGTCGCGCCGACCGATGTCTCCGATCCCGCCTCGATCGCGGCGCTCTTCGATACAGTGAAACACATTTATGGCCGCATCGATCTGTTGTTCAACAATGCCGGGACCAGCACCCGCGGCATTCCGTTCGAGGAACTGACCTTCGAGCAGTGGTCGAACGTTGTCGCGGTCAACCTGACCGGCTCGTTCCTCTGCGCGCAGCACGCCTTTCGCATGATGAAGGAGCAACAGCCGCAAGGCGGGCGCATCATCAACAACGGCTCGGTCTCGGCGCATGTGCCGCGGCGTCATTCGACCCCCTATGTCGCGACCAAGCACGCGTTGACTGGGCTCACCCGGTCGTTGTCGCTCGACGGGCGCGACTACAACATCGCCTGCGGCCAGATCGATATCGGCAACGCCGCGACGACCCGCAACGAGGACACCGCGCGCGGCCGATTGCAGGCGACCGGCCGGGTCGAGGCCGAGCCGCGCGTCGATGTCGAGCACGTTGCGCGGGGCGTCGTCTACATGGCCACCCTGCCCCTCGAAGCCAACGTTCAGTTCATGACCGTCATCGCAACTAAAATGCCCTATATCGGCCGCGGCTGAACTCTTCTATTGCTATATATATAATTTTTTAGTTTGACAATTCCTAAAAAATACGATAGGCCTTTTCACTCTCGACTGCTCATTCGAGACCCCGTTCCCAGTAGAGCAGGGAAAGAAGGCCGAACCGGCCGGCGACCGGGAATTCGTGCAACTCTTATTCGATGGCTGCGTTTCCCGGATGACCTGGCGCCACTGAAATGCTACCGCTAGGTTAACGAGTGGGTCGGGGTGCCGGCCTGTAGGCGGGGCGGCGGATCACGCCGGTCCTTTCGACGACCAAGAAGAGCGAGACGATGGACCTGCACGATACGATCCGGACTTATCGGCTGTTTTCCGGCTCCTACGACATCGTTTTCGGCCCGGTCTTTCACCCGGGGCGTAAGGAGGCGGTGCGAATCGCCAATGACCGGCCGGGCCAGCATATCCTCGAGGTCGGCGTCGGCACCGGGTTGTCGCTGCCCCATTTCCGCACGGATTCGCGGGTAACCGGCGTCAACGTCTCGGAGGAGATGCTGGCGAAGGCGCGGCGGCGGGCGGAGTGCCTGCGCCTTTCCCATGTCGAGGGGCTGCACCTGATGGATGCCGAGAACCTCGAATTTCCGGATAATTCCTTCGACGCCGTGCTGGCGCTCTACGTCGCCTCTGTTGTGCCGAACCCGGCGCGCTTTGCCGCCGAAATGCGCCGCGTCTGCATTCCCGGCGGGACGATCGTTGTCGTCAATCACTTCACCAGCGAGAACCAGCCGGCGCGCTTCGTCGAAAAACGCCTGGCCGGGCTGGCCCGCCATATCGGCTTTCACGCCGACTTCCCGTTCGACGCCTTCCGGCGCGACAGCCAATTGTCGATCCGCGAGGTGCGGCCGAGCAACCTGTTCGGCTATTGGAAGCTGTTGCGCTGCGTCAACGAAAAGCCTGCCTCCGATCCGGGCTGAACCGATCGCGGGGCACTCCTCGATAGTCTCCTGCAGGACGGGGAATGATGAAGACCAGCTCCGATCATATCCTCACCAGCCATGTCGGGAGCCTGCCGCGCCCCGATGATTTGATCGCGGCCAACAGAGTGCGCGAGGCAGGGGAGGCGATTGACGAGCACGTCTTTCAGGAGCAACTCCGTGGCGCGGTGGCGCAGGTCGTGCGCCGTCAACGGGAGCTCGGCATCGATGTCCCGGGCGACGGCGAATTCGGCAAATCCATGGGGCACCGCATTAACTATGGCGCGTGGCTCAGCTACTGTTTCCATCGGCTGGGCGGGCTGGATCTCAGCGGGCCCGATATGCGCGACACGCCGCCGAGGCGTTCTCGTCCCGGCGAGGTCGTGCTGACCGGTTTTTCCGATCGGCGCGACCGGGTGCGGTTCGCGGCCGCCTATGCCGACCCCGAATCCGGGATTACGACTGGGCCTCGGCCCGCCACCGGGCCGGTCTGCGTCGGCCCCTTGACCTATACGGGGCATGCCGCGATCCGCTCCGACATCGCCAATTTCAAGGCGGCGCTGGCCTCGGCCGGTGCGGAGGAAGGCTTCATGACCTCGATCGCCCCGGGAAGCACCACGCGGATCGGCAATACCTTCTATAAGACCCAGGAAGAATTCCTCTTCGCGTCGGCTGACGCAATGCGCGAGGAATACAGGGCGATCCTCGACGCCGGGCTGATCCTTCAGCTCGACGATCCCGCCCTCGCCACCGACTGGGACATGATCAATCCCGAGCCCACAGTCGAGGAGTACAAGAAGTTCGCAACGATTCAGGTGGAGGCGCTCAACCACGCGATCCGCGGCTTGCCGCACGACCGGATCCGCTTCCACCTGTGCTGGGGCAGCTGGCATGGGCCGCACACGACCGACATTCCGATGCGCGACATCGTCGGTCTGATGCTGACCGTCAATGCGGGCGCCTATTCATTCGAGGCGGGCAATGTTCGCCACGAGCATGAATGGAAGGTCTGGCAGGATGTCGAGTTGCCCGACGACAAAGTGATCCTGCCCGGCGTGGTCAGCCACGCCACCAATGTCGTCGAGCACCCCGAGCTCGTCGCCGACCGCATCCTTCGCTTTGCAAACCAGGTCGGCCGGGAGCGGGTCATCGCGTCGACCGATTGCGGTCTCGGCGGCCGAGTCCACCCCGACATTGCCTGGGCCAAGCTTGAAGCGCTGGTCGAGGGCGCTACGCTCGCCACTCGCCAGCTCTGGGGTTGAGTGGAACCATGAAGACCATCTCCGACCATATTCTGACCAGCCACGCCGGGAGCCTGCCGCGTCCCAACGATCTTATCGACGCGTGGGGAAGCAATGATGAACCCGCGCGGGCGGCAAAGCTCGCATCATCGGTGATGGAGGTCGTGCGCCGGCAAAAAGAGATCGGCATCGACGTGCCCGGCGATGGAGAGTTCGGAAAGCCGATGGCGCAGCGGGTCAATTATGGTTCGTGGTGGAGATACTCGTGGAACCGGCTGAGTGGCCTCGATCCTCACGGCCCGAGCTTGTACGAGATGGAGCCCAGGCGCTCCTCCCCGGGCCACGTTGTCCTGACGAGCTTTGGCGATCGCCGCGACCGAACCCGGTTCGCCGCAGCTTATGGCGATCCCGAGTCCGGCATTACCACCGGCCCGAGGCCGCCCGCGCCAATCTGTGTCGCTCCGATCCGCTATGCAGGGCACGACGCGATCCAGAAAGACATCGCCAATTTCACAGCGGCGTTGCAGGGCGCCGGGGTCGCGGAGGGCTTCATGACCGCTGTCGCCCCGGGCAGCGCCGCGCGGATCGGCAACTCATATTACAAGACCGAGGAGGAACTTCTCTACGCCTGCGCCGATGCAATGCGCGAGGAGTACAAGGCGATCCTCGACGCCGGCCTCATCCTCCAGCTCGACGATCCGGCAATCGCCGAGAACTGGGACATGATCAATCCCGAGCCGACGGTCGAGGAGTACAAGAAGTTCTCGATGGTCCGGGTTGAGGCGCTCAACCACGCGATCCGTGGCCTGCCTCAGGACCGCATCCGCTTCCATCTGTGCTGGGGCAGCTGGCACGGACCGCACGTAACCGACATCGCGATGCGCGACATCGTCGATGTCATGCTGGCGGTCAATGCCCATGCCTATTCGTTCGAGGCCGGTAATGTCCGCCACGAGCACGAGTGGAAGGTCTGGCAGGATGTCAAGTTGCCCGACGACAAGGTGATCCTGCCGGGTGTAGTTAGCCACGCCACCAATGTCGTCGAGCACCCCGAGCTCGTCGCCGAACGCATCCTTCGCTTCGCGAACCTGGTCGGCCGGGAGCGGGTCATCGCCTCGACCGATTGCGGTCTCGGCGGCCGCGTCCACCCCGACATCGCTTGGGCCAAGCTCGAGGCGCTCGCCCAGGGCGCGGCACTCGCCACCGGCCAGCTCCGGCGTTGAAACGTCCCGACGGCCGGGGCGCGGCGAACCGGGTCTTGCCGAACAAATCCTCGCGCTCGATTGATTAGACCATGCTTATCCGGTTGACGCCCAATCGTATTAACGGTGGTGATGCTGCCAGCGTAGGTGGTAGGTAGCCTCAAAGGTAACCGAGGGCAATTTCAGGTGCGTCATGTTGTTCATGGTGATCGAGACGTTCGGACATAACCCGAAGGCCGTCTATCGCCGATTTCGGGAGAAAGGTCGGCAGATGCCTGATGGATTGGAGTTTATAGATAGCTGGGTGACTGCCGACTTTTCCCGCTGCTTCCAGCTTATGCGCTGCGAGGACGTAACCCTTCTCCAGCGCTGGGTCGCGGAGTGGTGCGATCTTGGTGGCTTCGAGATCGTGCCCGTGGTCTCGGGTCGAGAGACCGCCGCTGCCCTCGATGAACAACTCTAAGGCACAAAAACTGGTGGTCTCGGGTGTCAACCGGATAAGCACGGATTAGACCACCAATTCGGTGCGCGGGTCGATCAGGTGCATCTGATTGAGGTCGGCGATGAGGCGCATCGGCTCCCCGACGTTGCCGGCAGTGATGGGATCAACCCGACCGCAGACCTCGACACCGTCGACGATGAAATAAACCATCGTCTCCATGCCCATCGGCTCGACAACGTCGAGCCGCGCCTCGAAGGCGGCCGAGCCGGGCGGCACCTCGCCGCGACCCTCCCTGATATGCTCGGGACGAAGTCCGAAGATCAACTCGTGGCCGACCCGCGGGCGATACCGTGCTTCCCGCGAAGGCGGCACCGGAAAAGAGAGCCAGTCCGACAGCCGAACGGTCAGCCCGGCGCCGTTCTCGACTAGCCGGCAAGGCAGGAAATTCATCGTCGGCGAGCCGATGAAGCCGGCGACGAATTGCGTCTGCGGGCTGTGATAAACCTGATGGGGCGTACCGATCTGGTCGATCCGTCCGCCGTTCATGATGACGACCCGGTCGGCCAAGGTCATCGCCTCGACCTGATCATGCGTGACGTACACCGTTGTGGTCGTGACCGTCTGATGGATTTTCTTGATTTCGGTGCGCATCTGGACGCGCAATTTGGCATCGAGGTTCGATAACGGCTCGTCAAACAGGAAGACCTTCGGGTTGCGGACGATTGCGCGCCCCATCGCGACGCGTTGGCGCTGGCCGCCGGAGAGCTGCTTTGGCCGGCGGTCGAGAAGGTCGGTTATATCGAGAATACGGGCGGCGGCCTGCACGCGCTCTCTGATTTCCGGCTTCGGAAATTTCTTGAGCCGAAGGCCGAAGGACATGTTCTCGAACACGGTCATATGCGGGTAGAGCGCGTAGTTCTGGAACACCATCGCGATGTCACGATCCTTGGGCGGCACATCGTTGACCAGCTGATCGCCGATATAAATCTCACCCGAGGTCGCTTCCTCGAGCCCCGCGATCATGCGCAAGGTCGTGCTCTTGCCGCAGCCGGAGGGCCCGACCAGCACGATGAACTCGCGGTCGGCGATGTCCAGGTCGATCCCTTGGACGGCAGGGGTGCGGTCGAAGGTCTTGACGATGTTGCGGAGCGCGACTTGCGCCATCTTCTACCCTTTCGTGGCGCCGGCGGTCAGGCCGGAGATGTAGTAGTCCATCAGAAACGCATAGATGATCAGCGGCGGCGCCGCCCCGAGCAATGCGCCGGTCATAATCTGCCCCCAGGCGTAGACGTCGCCGCGGATCAGCGTGGTCACGATCCCGACCGGCAGGACGAGCTGATCGGCCGACGTCGTAAATGCAAGCGGATACAGGAAGTTCGCCCACGAAACCGTAAAGGTGAAGATCATCGCAGCGATGATCCCGGGGATCGCCACCGGGATGAAGATACGCGTCAGCATCTGCATATAGCCGGCGCCGTCGATCAGCGCCGCTTCGTCCAGCTCTTTCGGAATGCTGGAGAAATAACCGATCATGAGCCAGGTCGCGAAAGGAACCGTCAAGGTCGGATAGAGAATGATCAGCACCCACCAGTGGTTGATCAACTCGATCCCAGTCTTGTCGTGGATGTAGGCGAACGTTTTGAACAATGGGATGAACAGCAGCGATTCCGGTATCAGGTAGGTCAGGAACACCCCGGTCGCCAAAGTCGCCGAACCCCAGAACCGCATTCGCGCTAAGGCAAACGCGGCGAAAATGCTGACCACCATAGTGATCGTCACCACGCACACCGACACGATTGCCGAGTTGCGGAAGAATATCAAAAATTGGTTCTGGGTAAGCAGGTCGATGTAGTTCGAGAGGGTGGGATGGTAGACCCACCACGGGTTGGTGGCTGCCGAGATCTCCGCGCTCGATTTGAGCGAGGTAATGAACATGTAGACGGGCGGGGTCAGAAAGAAAATCACGAACAGGATCAGGAAGAAATAGGACCAGAAAAGTGCTCTGCGCCGGCCGCGCGATATGCTCCCGTAGCGGGCTCGCCGGATTTGTCCGGCCGCCGCTTCGGCCGTTGCCGTCGTCATCGTCATGCCTCGTTTCCGCGGCGGCGCACATTGCGCAAGATGAAGAACGCCGCGATTGCGAGGATCGGGGCCATGAACAGTGATACCGACGCGCCAAGCGGAATGTCGTTGCCCCAGATCGCCAAGGTGAACGCCCAGGTGGCGAAGACGTGCGTCTGGTCGACGGGTCCGCCATTGGTCAGGATCTTGACGATATCAAAATTGGCGAAGGTGACGATCAGCGAGAACAATGCCGTGATCTGGATGATGTTGCGCATCATCGGCAGGTTTATGTACCAGATCTTTTGCAGCCAATTGGCTCCGTCGATCGCCGCGGCCTCGTGCAGCTGTTCGGGCACCGATTTGAGGGCGGCGAGATACATGATCATGAAGAACGGCGAGCCGACCCACACATTGACGAGGATCACGCAAAAGCGCGCCCAATAGGGATTGCCGAGCCAGGCAACCTGCGGGATGCCGAGATGAGCGAAGACCCAGTTGAACGCGCTATAAGACGGGTCGAACAGCCATAGCCAAGCCAGCGTGCTCATTGCCGGCGGGATGACCCACGGGATCAGCAACATCCCGCGCCATTTGCGCTGCCCTTTCGCCGGCAGATTGTGGACGAAATGGGCGACGATAAAGCCGACCACGGCCTTGAAGATGACAGCGGTGATTGCGAACAGCAGCGACTGCTCGACTACCATCCAAAATGTGTTACGCCGGAACAGGAACTCGAAATTGCCGAAGCCGACAAAGTGCTGCATCGACTTGTTCAAGGTCGCGAGATGGATCGAATAGAATGCCGGGTAGACAACCAAGCATAGGACAATCGTGATCAAGGGCAACGCCATCAAGAACGCAATGGTCGATTTGCGGCGTGCGAATTTGTGGAGCGTCAGTTGTCCACTTCGCGCGGGAACGCGAAGATCACGGGCCACAACGTCTGCCATCCCGCTACTCCTTCTCTGACGGCGCCCGGCGCGTCACCGTTGTCACCTGTTCCGGCTCTGAATTGGCCGCCTTGTTAACCGGTGCGCCTCCAGGGATGCAATGGGGCAGCATCGGGCCGCGATACATCCCGCGATACATCCTACGTCTCTTCGGCGAAGTCATCGTTGCTCCATCCGAACAGATGGCTGAGCTCCTGCCCGGCTAAATAGCTTTGCGCGCATTCTAATTCAGCTATGCGAAATTTCGTCATCTTTTTATGGTTGCTTGGGCCCGATCGGCGCGTCTCCGGGAGCGGGGCTGAAAATGCCTGCGTCATCCTGCCGGCCACCGCGATGACCCTCGAGCTCGTGGGCGTAGCGGCGTAGCGCATAGGCCTCGCTCATGTAGCCGATGATCCGGCGGTCCTTCGGATTATCGACGACCGGCAAGGTCTCCTGCGCCGCCTGGCTGAACCGATCGAGCGCGCTCCGCAGATTGTCGCTCGGCAGCAGGAACGGCGCCGGTTGCGCCACCAGCTCTCCTACCGTCTCGCTCGCCGCTGCATCGTTCACCACACTGGCATCACCAGGATCAATGATGCCGGATAAGGCGCCGTGGCCGTCGACGACGAAAACCTGTCTGGTGCTACCGGCCGGAAATCTCTGGCGGAGTTCGTTGATCGGCAGTTCGGCGGCGATGACCGCCGGATCGCGCCGCATCATCGGCCCGACCAGCAGCTCGTTGATCCAACCCACATCCTCGGGGCTGCGTATGCTCAAGCCGCGCAAATGAAAGCGCCATGTCGCGAAGGAATAGCCGAACCAATGACGCACCGCGATCGCCGCGGTGACGACCCCGACCATGACGCCGATCATCGCCGAAAATTCGCCAGTCGTCTCGAGCACGATCATGATCATCGTGACCGGGGCGCCGACGATCGCGGCGGCCACCGCGCCCATGCCTACCATGGCATAGACCAACGGATCGGCGCCGAGCTGCGGGCCGAGCTGGGCTAGCCCGGCGCCGATGAAGCTGCCGAAGAGGCTTCCGAGGAAGAGCGAGGTGCTGAACAGGCCGCCGCGAAACCCGGAGCCAATCGATACGGCTGAAGCAACGATCTTGGCTACGATCAGCCCGGCGAGAAAGGGCAGATCGAAGCTGGAATGCAACACCCGCATTATGCCGCCATGCCCGCTCCCAAGAATTTGCGGAAACGGCACCGCGATGGCCCCGATAAGAAGGCCGCCGATCGCCGGCCGCGCCCAGCGCGGCACTGCGAGCGAGCGGAACAACGCTTCGGTCGAGGTCACACCCTTCATGACCAGAATGCCGAGCCCGGCCGAGGCCAGGCCGAGACAAAAAAAAGCCGGGTAGTCGGAGGCGGAAATGTTGATTTCGTGCCAGACCACGAAGATCGGGGTCGAGCCGACGAGACCCCGGACGACCAACGCGCCGGTCAGCGCTGCGATGCCGACCGGCGCCAAGGTTTGCAGCGTATAGCTGCCGATGATCAGCTCGAAGGCGTAGAACGCGCCGGTCAGCGGCGCATTGAACGCGGCCGCGATCGCGCCGGCCGCACCGCATCCGACAAGCGTGCGGACATCGTCACGGCGCAGCTCGACCGATCTGCCGAGCCGCGAGGCGAGGGCCGCGCCCAGCTGGGTGTAAGCAGCCTCCATTCCGACCGAGGCACCGAACCCGCCAGACAGCAGGGTCGCGGCGACCAGGCCAAGGCTGTCGGATACCGACATCCGGCCGCCGAGCAGGGCGTTCGCCTCGATCGCGTCGACCATCTCGCGCGGCCGCCAGCGGCGCAGCAGCATTAAAGTGAGCCCGACGAGCAGCCCACCGAGGACTGGCATCGCCAAGAGCCGCGCGGGACCGAGATCGATGTCGATCAGATGTTCGTCAAACCCAACTCCGAAAGCGACCCTACGCAGAGCAGCGAGCAGCAGGTCGATCAGCACGACCCCGAGGCCGGCCGCGACGCCGGCCGCCAGCGCGAGCGTGAGCAGAAACAGCTCGCTGTCGCGCAGCCGCCGCTCGGCGGGGAGAGCGCGCTCCACCGGCGCACCGGTCCGCTCCGTTCTTTCGGCAGGGGCAATTTCGGCCACGACGAGCGGATAGGCGGTTCGCCGCGATGTGGCAAGAACAGTCTGAACGAGCCGTTGCGGCAAAAGGGCAGAGCGACGGGGCCGGCTAACCCGATCGGCGCCTCACGTTCCGCCAGTTCGTGCTTTGGCTTCGTCCGCGCGCCGGACCAGCATGTGGTCGACCATCGCCGGGGCGGCGCCGAGATAATTCGCGGGATCGGTCAGCGAGGCGAGCTTCTCCGGGCCGAGCGGGTCGGCAACGGCAGGGATCTCCAGCAGTACATCGAGCAGAGGCCGGTCGGTCTCGATCGCGATCCGGCAGGCGTCATAAACCAGATCGTGCGCCTCGTTGCGGCCGGTGTGCGGCGCCAGGCCCATCATCACTGCCTCGGCGACGATGAGCCCGTGCGTCATCGCGAGGTTCTTCGCCATTCGGCCCGCATCGATGATCAGCCCGCCGAGCATGAAACGCGCCTGATGCAGCGCGCCGGCGGCAAAGCCGAAGGCTTCCGGCAGCGCTACCCATTCGACATGCCAAGGGCCGGTCGCGCGCTCGAAATCGGTGACGACGGCATCGAGCGCCAGCCCCGCGTGCTGGCGCAACACTTTCGCCGCGGCGAAGATCAGCTCGCACGAAATCGGGTTGCGTTTCTGCGGCATCGTCGAGCTCGAGCCGCGGCCCTCGATGAAGGGTTCGGCCGCCTCGCCGAATTCGGTCGCCGACATCAGCATAACATCGAAGGCGATTTTGCCGAGACTGCCGGCCATCAATGCCAAGACCTGCACTGTCTCGGCGATGCCGTCGCGGACCACGTGCCAGGTAATCGGCGGATCGCCGAGGCCCAGCTCGCGAGCCAGCTCGGCGCGGGTGGCGAGGCTGCGCCCACCATTGCCGAGCGAGGCAAGGGTGCCGGCGGCCCCGCCGAACTGGACCAGCAAGACGCGCGGGCGCAGCTCGCGCAGCCGATCGGCATGGCGGTCGAGAGCGTAGAGCCAGACCGCGGCCTTGTAGCCGAACGTCACCGGCAGCGCATGCTGCAGGTGGGTGCGCCCGGCCATTGGCGTGTCGCGGTGTTTGCGCGCGAGCTCGGCGAGATGGCCGCGCGCTGCCGTCAGATCCTGATCGATCAGGGCGAGCCCAGCGCGGGTCTGCAGCACCGCGGCGGTGTCCATGATGTCCTGCGTCGTGGCGCCCCAATGCAGATAGCGGCCCGCGTCACCCGCCAACTCGGCCATCTGGCGGACGAGCGGCAGGATCGGGTAGCCGACCGTCTCGGTCTGGTTCTTCAGGCGCGCCAGATCGAGCGCCTCGCGGCCGCTCGCCAGCGCATTGGCCGCGTGCGTGATCGCGTCGGCTGCTTCGGCCGGGATGACCCCGAGCCTTCCTTGGGCGCGCGCGAGAGCTGCCTCGACCTCGATGCAGCGCACGAGAAAGGCGTCGTCACCGAACACCTCTCGCATCGACGCGGTGCCGAACATATCGGCAAAGATCGCGGAATCGAGGGCGCCGATCGCCATCGGCTCGCCCCCTCCCTAACCCTCCCCCGCAAACGGGGGAGGGTTAGGGAGGGGGCTCGCGGTGTAAGAGCTGAAATCAATCCAGGCGCCATCGACCAAACGCTCGAGCGACGGGAAACGAGCCTTGTAGGCCATTTTCGGGCTGTCGGAGATCCAGTAGCCGAGATAGACGTAAGGCTGTCCATCGTGCCGGCATTGCTCGACGAGCCACAGGATGCTCCAGGTGCCCAGGCTGCGTCTCGCCTGCTGCGGATCGTAAAAGCTGTAGACGGCCGAAACTCCGTCGTCGAGCAGGTCGATCAGCGATGCCGCGACGAGCTCTCCGGAAATATCGCGGGACTCGACGACCCCTGTCCGCACCGGCGTGTCTTCGACCATCCCCCGGTAGTCGCCATAGCTCATCGACGCCATGTCGCTGTCGCTATGGCGGGAACGCTGATAGGCCGAGAACAGCCGGAATTGCTCCGGCGTGGCACGCGCTGCCAATAGGCGGCCGGAAAGGTCGCGATTGGCGTTGCGAATGCGCCTGGTCGAGCGGGTATGGCCGAAGCGGTCGACGGCGATCCGCACCGGCACGCAGGAGGAGCAGCCGCGGCAGGCGGGCCGGTAGGCAAAGCCGTGGCTGCGGCGAAATCCGGCGCGGGACAAATCATCATAAAACAGCGCGGCGCCGTTGCCGCCGAGCTCGACGATCAGCTTGCGCTCCGCTCGGCCTACAATGTAGGGGCAGCTAACCGGTGAGGTCGCGAAAAACTGTCGGAAGGGGCTAGGCGGACTCTCTTTCGCCGAAGCCGAGCGCGCGTCTCGCCGGAGCCATTCGCGTTTTTGTCGGTTTTCGGCCCCGGGCCTTAGATCCATCGCCTTGTCTCCTCTTCGGCTGCACGCTCGGCTCGCTCGCGTTCGATTATGGCCGAGAGCGGGCCGCAGGCGCCAGCCCCGAACGCCAGCCCCGAACGACAGCCCCGAACGACAGCCGGGGCGAGCGCGTTCAGTGCGTCGGTCCGGCCGTCCAGCGAAATCCGGTCAAAATATTCTCGTCAAACCGGCATTCGACCGCCAGATCGTGCGATACAGGCGCGCCGGGAGGCACATCGATGCGGACCCCCTCAGCGTTGGCGACGATCGTCGTCAGGTTCGTCGCCGTCGCCTCGGTCTTGATGATATCAATCGCCGCGCTCGGATAGGCGCGCCGCATGATGTCGGCGCAGCGCTCGGCCAACCCGAGATCGCGCCGGACGATGCATGCCGCGGCGAGGAAGCAGAGCAGGGCGCACAGGAGAGCAGTCGAAGCTTGTCGGAAAGCCGCCATGGCGCCGATACTGCTCGGCCGCCGGGATAATTTCAAACCCGGCCCGCTCTTGATCGGGCTACGGGGGTTCGGCTTGAAGGACCTTTCGCGACGGGCAAACAAACTGCGCCGGCAAGTCTATCGGGAGATGCCGGTCGCTTCCGCGAACCGCACCGCCGATCTCGATCACCGGATGTGCTATGCGGACATGGCCGCAATCCTGGAGGCCGGCAGGCTTGGCGTCCCGTCGACGGGTGCCGCGCTGGCCTTGTGGCGAGCCTATCGCGAGCACGGGCTGCGCGCCTGGTGCTACCGGTTCGGCTTCCCCGAAAGCGTGACCCGGACCGTCACCGTCGTCGACATCGACGGCGTGCTGCAAATTCACGACCCATCCTTCAATTTGAGCTACCCGTCCGGCCTCTACGATGTGCTGGGTTCGCTGCGCAACGGAGAGGCGGTAACCGCCAAACGCGAGCTGCGGGACAGGAAAATTTACATCATGGACCCCGCCCGTGAGCCCAGCAGAACGGCGCGGTGGCTCGAACAACATGCCGACCGTGAGCTCGAACCGGGAGATGGCCTGCGCCGGTTTGAGCTGCTTTGGGACCCGGAGACGTTCGTCGCCACGAATCCGGCGATCGAACCGATGTTTCGCGATTTGGCGGCCCGCGGCTATCCCGCCGACCCGCAATTCTCGATGCTTCACCCGGTCGCCGTTTTCGACGGCACCAAATGGCATCGTAATCGCGCGGATATGCCCTTGCTGCGGGGATGCAATCTGGATTCACCGGTGGCCGCATTACGTGTGGCGTCTCGCGAGCTGGAGACCGAACGCACGCGCCTAACCGAAGCGACCGCGACGATAACCCGCCTCGAAGCCGATCTGGTCGAGGTAAATTCGCAGTCCTCGGCGGCGGCACGGCGGTTCTCGGCGGAACGCGAAACATGGCTGCAGCAAAAGGCGGCACTGCAAGCCGGCAACACTGCCCTCAAAGGCGAGCTCGCCGAGACGCAGTCTCGGCTGTCGTCAGCGGTCGATCTGCGGGCCCAGCGGGACAGTCAGATTGCCCAGCTGCGGGCCGAGATCGAGGACGCCAACAGGCAATCGGAGCTGCAGCAAAACGCCCTCGACGCGCTCCAGGGCAAGCAGCGTGAACGGAATGCGGCACGGGAGCGCCTCGAAACCGAAATCCGCGGTCTACGGTCGCAGCTCGAAGCGGGATCGCACAAGACCGAACAGCTGCGCCAGAGTGCGGCGGCGCTGGCGAGCCGTGCGGAGGCGGCCGACGAGCAAGTGATCGCGATCAGCCATTATCTTCCGCCGCTGATCGACGAAGTCAGCCGGCTGCGCTGCGAGAGAGACGCAATATCTCGCGAGAGGGAACTGGTCGCGGCGCAGATCGCGGCGACACCGCAAGCGCGTTTGCGCTCGCTTTGGCGCCGAATTACCAACAGGCCCGAAGAGCCCACCTGATCAGGGGCGCCACGGGTCCTGCGCCGTGGCCCGACGGGTCGGAAAACGCCGCACTATAACGGTGCCGGCCAGCATGTCATGCAATGTGCGCTTATGCCGGTTGAAGAGAACCACCAGCAGGATCAGGGAGCAGGTCACCCCGACGGTGATATAAAAAAGCGCAGTCTGTATCAGCGCCTGCACGAACCCGGGCCGCTCCCCGGTCACCGAGCGCAGCTCGACATCGAAGAGCCGCATGCCTATGGTCGCCGACCGCGGACCGCTCAGCAACAAGGTATGATAAGCGAGCGGAATCAACCCGAAAAGAAACCACAGCACCGGCCCCAGCAGTCCGAAGCTGAGGACCCAGAGCAGGGCAAAGACGATCCAGCAGAACACGGCGAGCACGCCGATGACACAGAGGTCGACGAAATAGGCCAAGGTACGGCGCCACAGCACGCCCTCATACGCCTCCGGCAAGGCTGCGGGATCGGGCATCCCCCGAGTGTCATAAAAGGTCGAGGCGTCGCCAAAGCTGGCCATGATCGGCACCATGCGCTGCGAAAACCGCGCAGCATGTAGGGATCATCGCCGCGGCGGCAAGGTTCGGGATAAGGTGGCGGGTTCGCATTCCGACAGGAGCTTGCCATGCCTGCCTACATCATTGCCGAGATCCAGGTGACCGATCCCGCCGCCTATGACGGATATCGACCGCTCGCAGCGGCCAGCGTTGCGCGGTTTGGTGGGCGCTTTGCCGTACGCGGCGGCAAAGTCGATCTGCTCGAAGGCGAGCCCGAGCCGGAACGGATCGTCGTCATCGAATTTCCGGATGCGGATGCCGCTCGCCGGTGGTACCACTCCGACGAATACCAGAAAGCGCTGAAAATTCGGCGGTCCGCTTCGCGCGGCCGGGTTTTCCTGGTCGAAGGGGCCTAGCCAGCTAGTGCTCAGAGTCATTCACACGAGTCATCAGGCATTGACGCACCATCGCACATGCCAAAAATCCCGCTACACCGGCGAAAGCCGGTGCCTACGGCAAAAGTGGATCCGGCCTTCGCCGGGAAAGCGGGAGCGTCGAGCTGAATCAACTGAATGGTTCTGTGCACTAGGTTTCCTCCGCATCGAACCCGCCGTTTGGCAGCAGGTGGGTCGGGAAGCCGGCCGCGACCAGCGCTGCGATCAGTACCTCGACATGGCGGCGGTTCTGGGTCTCGACGACGACGTCGAGTTCGGCGCGCTTGACCGAGGTATCGTGAAACAGGCGCTGATGGTGCACTTCGACGATGTTGCCGGAATGCTTGCCGATCACCCTGGATAGGCGCGAGAGGGCGCCCGGGATGTCGGGCAATTCCGAGCGCAGCCGGACCAGCCGGCCCTCGCGCACCAGACCGCGCATGAGAATCGAGGCGAGCAAGCGCGCGTCGATGTTGCCGCCGCAAATGACGACGCCGACGCGCCGGCCGCGAAACCGCTCCGGCGCCGCCAGCACGGCAGCGAGACCGGCGGCTCCCGCCCCTTCGACCACCACTTTCTGTCGCTCAAGCAGAACCTCGATCGCGCCCTCGATCGTCACATCGTCGACCAGCAGGATGTCCGAGACCAGGGCCTCGACGATGTGCCTCGTCAATCGGCCCGGCTCCTTGACTGCGATGCCCTCGGCGAGGGTTGCGGCTGCGGCCGGCTGACCGGGGTCTTCGCCTCGCATCAACCGGTACATCGACGGATAGAGGGTCGACTGCACGCCGATTATCTCGATGTCGGGATTGAGCGCCTTGGCGGCGACCGCGATCCCGGAAATCAGTCCGCCGCCGCCTATCGGCACGACGATCGTGTCGAGATCGGGTTGGTCGGCGAGGAGTTCGAGCGCGATCGTGCCTTGGCCGGCGATGACCGCCGGATCGTCATAGGGATGGACCAGAACCAGCCCCTTATTGCGGGCGAGCGCGTCGGCAGCCTCACGGGCGGCGGCGAGGCTGTCGCCCTTGAGCAGGACCTTCGCGCCGTAAGCCTCGGTGCGATCGATCTTGATGAAGGGTGTGCCTTCGGGCATCACGATTATCGCCGGGATGCCGAGCCGCCGGGCGTGATAGGCGACCCCCTGGGCATGGTTGCCGGCGGACATTGCAACGACGCCGGCCCGCCGTGCGCCCGGGTCCAAGGTCAGCAGTTTAGTGAGCGCGCCGCGTTCTTTAAACGAGCCAGTGCGATGCACGGTCTCCAGTTTCAGGTGGATCTCGGCGCCGGTCAGCTCGGAAATTGCCGGCGCCGGTATCACCGGCGTGCGCGCAATTGCGCCCTTGACCGCCGCGGCGGCCTGCCGGACCGCCGCAATTGTAACCGGCAGGTCGGTCATCGCCACGCTCCCGCCCGCGAGTCATGCGGGCTGATCACAAGAGCCCGAAGAACTCCGCGACTGTAGGGGGCTGGTTCAGCTTGAAGCCCGTTCTTGCACACTCCAATGTCGCTCTCTTTACCCTCTCCCCCCGCCGGCCGGGGGGAGAGGGCGGGGTGAGGGGGGCCGACGTGCTGGTCCGCGGGCCCGCCCACCTCACCCTCCCAACCCTGCGGGTTGGGTCCCTCCCTCTCCCCCCTAAAGGGCGGAGAGGGGCTCTTGTCGACGGGACATTCTCGGTTTGAGTCGTTCATCGCTGCGGAACCAAGACGAGGGTGGAGACCACGGCGGATCGAGTGGGCACGAGCCAGTCGAAATCGCGCCAGCGCCGCAGCAAATCGGCGTAATGAGCCGAGAGCGGGTCGCCGGATTGACCGGGTGTGGCAATCATCCTGGCGTCGTTTGGTGAGCTCAAATCGGTAATCATGCGCAGCCCGGCGCCGAAACGCTGCTCGAAGGGCGTTGCGTCGTCCCGGATCGTGCTCGGGCCGCGGTTGAGCGTGTCATAAGCTCCCGGGGTCGGGATCGAAATTTTGAGCCAGTCGCGCAGGACGGGGATCCGGCTCAACACCGGGTGCGCAAAGACCGCGACATGCGCCCGCCGCCATTGCCATTGGGCCATATCGGCGCCGTAGTCGCGCCGCAACCGGGCAAGTGCCTCATCGAGAGCTTTGGCTAGCCGCGACCCGCAGCCCTCCGCACCAGGCCGTTTGGTGTCGTCGAACCAATCCGGCCGTTCGGTCAACACCAACTCCATCACCCGGGGCCGCAAATCCCAGTAATCCGATACAGCATCGCCGAACCGCTCGAGCAGGATCGAGCGGCTGAACTCGCGCAGCCACGCGGTGAACAGCAATGGCTCGATCTTGTCCATGTCCATGCGAAAATCCCAGCGCCGCAGCCGTTCGACCGCCTCCCGGGTGTCCTCGTTCACAACGGCGATGCTCGTCATGAGCGGAACTAGGTGCTGGGCCATCAGCGACAGCGTATCGGCCTGAATCGCGGCGCTGGATGCCGTTGTCTGCACCGGGGTCGCGGCGAGCAGAGCCTCAATCCGCTCGGCGCGGTTAGGGAGATCCCAGTCACGGCTCAGGAAATAGGGATAGCTGTCCGGCACGATCTTGTTGTTGGCGGTGATGAAGTGGCCCGAAGGCGGGTTGATCGCGCTCGGCAGCGCCTCGAACGGGATGAACCCCGTCCAGTCATATTCGCCGGTCCATCCCGGCGCCGGGAGCCAGCCTTGCCCGCTTCGGCGGATCGGCACTAGCCCCGGTGCAATAAAGCCGATCGTCCCGTCGACATCGGCATAGACGATGTTCTGGATCGGCCCGACGAAGTGATGCAGTGCCGCCCGAAAGCCCGGCCAATCGACCGCGCGGTTGACCTCCCATAATGCCTCGGCGCTGCGGTCGTCGGGGATCGTGAAGGTCGCCCCCAAGGCGAGGACAAAACCCGGCTCGGCGGCGCCCGGCGGCAAGGCGTCCGACAGCACCGGGCCGTGGCGGGTCTCACGGATCGTCATGTCGACCGGCGCTGCGCCTTTCACCGCGATGGTTTCGCGGCGCAACTGGAACGGTGCGCTCCCTTGCGGCGTCAGATAGCGTTCGGGATCGGCGGGATCGACCTGCTCGACATAGAGGTCCTCGACATCGGCAGTCGTCGTCGTGAAGCCCCAGGCGATCCGCTCGTTGTGGCCGATCACGACCAGCGGGACCCCGGCGGCGGTAGCCCCGGTGATCTGGTGCTGCGGCGTTTCCAGCCGAGCGAGATACCAATAGCCCGGCGCGCCAAAGGCCAGATGCGGGTCGTTCGCGAGGATCGGCTTGCCGCTGGCGCTGTGCCGTCCGTCGACGACCCAGCTGTTGGAGGCGTAGTTCGGCCCCACCACCGCGGGCAGTGCCGCGTACAAATCATCGAGCGCCAGCCGCCGATAGATCGGCACCATCTCGGCGAGCGTGGTCGGCGCGCGTTGCGGGTATTCCGGATATAGAAAGGCGAGGTCTGCCGCCGAGATCGTCCGCGCCATCCGGGCCCGCAGCAATTCGCCGCGGTAATTGCCGCCGAGCAGCACGGCCATCAGCTTTCCCCAGACGAGACTGTCGGCCGGCCGCCACGGCTCGGGGGCAAAGCCGAGCAGCAGGAATTCCGGCGGCAGCGCACCTCGGCGCGATCCGAGAAAGGCGTTGACCCCGGCGGCATAGGCCTCGAGCCCGCGGTTCATCGCGGCGGACAGGAACGGAATTTCCGCCGCGGCGGCGCGATAGAGGCCGAGGACCCGCATCTGACGGTCGACCGCCACCGCATCGGGTCCAAAGATCTCGGAAAGCCGGCCGGCGCCGTAGCGCCGCTGCAGCTCCATCTGGAACAGCCGCTCCTGGGCATGCACAAACCCGAGGCCAAAGGCGAGGTCTTCGTCGTCTCGTGCGATGATGTGCGGCACCCCGTCGGCATCCCGCTCGACCCGGATCTCGGCCTTCGGTCCGGCCAGCACGATGCGGCCATCGATCTGCGGCAATGCTGAGCGAAGGTAAAGGTAGAAGCCGGCGCCGAGGACGACCAGCAACAGACCAAGCAGGCTCGCCCCCACCCTGACCCTCCCCCGCCAGCGGAGGAGGGAACGGGAAGGGGTCGCCACTAGAGGCCGAGTTCGCGCAGGATCGCGTCGCGATCAGCGTCGAGATCGGGTGCAGGAGAGCGGGTTGGCGGATCCGCGAAACCGGACAGCTTCATCGGGTTGCCGACGAGCTTCAACGGACCGGTGACCGGGTCGTCGACGGAAATCACCATGTTGCGCGCCGCAGCCTGCGGGTGGGCGATTGCCTGCGCGACGTTGTTGATGGCACCACACGGGATCCCGGCCGCCTCCAGCACGCCGATCCAATGCTCGGTGCCGGCGGTGCGCAGCACGCCCTCGATCTCGGCCCGCAGCGCCTCCTGGTGCCGGTTGCGTAAATCGTTCGTCTCGAAGAGGGGGTTCTCGGCGAGGTCGGCCCGGTCGAGGGCATGCGCCAGCTTGACAAAAAGCCCGTCATTGCCGGCTGCGATAATCAAGTGCCCGTCCGCGGTGTGGAACGCTTCGAACGGGGTGATCGAGGGATGGCGAGCGCCCATCGGCCCGGGGATTTCGCCCGTGGTAGTATAACGCATGATCGCGTTTTCGAGGAGCGCCAGCTGGCAATCGAACAGCGCGACATCGACCTTTGTCGCTTCCCCGGTCCGCTCGCGATGCAACAAGGCGGCGTTGAGCGCGACCGCCGTATAGAGGCCGCCGGCGAGGTCGCCGATCGAGGTGCCGATCCGGGTCGGCGGCATTCCGGGGTGGCCCGTGATGCTCATGACGCCCCCCAAACCCTGCACGACCATGTCATAGGCCGGGTAATGGGAATAGGGGCCGCTGTGCCCGAAGCCGGACGCGGCCGCGTAGACGAGGCGCGGATAGCGCGAATGCAGGCGCTCCCAGCCATAACCGAGCTTTTTCATCGTGCCCGGGCGAAAGTTCTCGACGAGTGCGTCAGCCTTGTCGAGCAGCCGCTCGAAGGTGTCGCGGCCAGCGGGTGATTTGAGATCTAGCGCGATCGACTGTTTGCCGCGGTTGACCGAGGCGAAATAGGTCGATTTGCCGTTTTTGAACGGGCCGTAATGGCGCGCGTCGTCGCCTTGCCGGGGCGGCTCGACTTTGATCACCCGCGCCCCCAGTTCAGCGAGCAGCAATGTGCAATAGGGCCCTGCCAGAATGCGGGAAAGGTCGACGATCGTGATGCCGGAAAGCGGCCCGGGCTGCGCCATGACTCGTGGTCCTCTTGATGGGAACGCCTCAATAGCGTAGCGCGGACCAGGCTCGCAACCAGCGTGTTCCGGTGCGCTGCACCGGTTGTGACCGACCGCGGTCAGGACTATTGTCCTCAAGGAGCAACCCCATCATCAGACCGATGGATAATCGATCCGAACACGGCGAGGACGGCGCCGACCAACGAAGGTCGGCGGCGCTAATCGGTTTGATCATCATTCTGGCGCTGGCGATTGCCGGGGTGGTTCTCGTCAGAGAACTCAGAGAGCGCTCCCGCATCGAAGATTGCCTGATGTCGGGACGCACGAATTGCGCCCCTATAGAGGTGCCTCTGCGCCGATAGGCCGCTCCGGCAGCACCCCGCTGCGGCAAAAAATCCTGGGATAGTGGCCACGGGTGACTCGTATAGTTTGTCTATGATAGATATCGCGCCACAATAGGTGCTTGGGTTCGGAGGCGCTCGGAATGGTAAGGCGTGCGATCGGAGCAGTCGTAATCCTTTCGCTTGTGGCAATCGTCGTGCTGTGGCGACTGAACCACGGCACTGAGGTGCCAGCGGCGGCGGCACAGACGCCGGCGCCGGGAGTCCCGGTCACGGCAGGAACCGTCGCCGCCCAGGATGTCCCGGTCTTCCTCAACGGCATCGGCACTGTCCAAGCTTACAACATGGTCGCGATCAAGAGCCGGGTCGACGGACAGATCGTAAAGGTCGACTTCAAGGAAGGCCAGGACATCACGACGGGGGAGCCGCTTTTCCAAATCGACCCGCGTCCCTTTCAAGCGGCACTCGAGCAGGCGCAGGCGAACAGGCAAAAGGACGAGGCGCAGCTGGTCGGCGCTCAACTCGATCTCGACCGGTATGAAAAGCTGATCGGCTCCGGATGGCAGACCCGGCAAAGCTATGACCAGCAAAAGGCGCAGGTCGGTCAGCTGCAGGCGGCGATCAAGGGCGACGAAGCGCAGATCAATACCGCCAAGCTCAACCTCAGCTATGCCGATATCCGTTCGCCAATCGATGGACGCCTCGGAGCGCGGCTCGTCGATAAAGGCAATCTCGTGCATGCGAACGACAACACGCCGCTGGTGATGATTACGGAGGTAAAGCCGATCTTTGTCAGCTTCACGCTGCCGCAAGATAATTTCGACGACCTCCGCGAAGGCCAAAACAAAGCGCCGCTGGCGGTCCAGGCCTATAGCGGCGACGGCAAGAAGCAACTGGCCGAGGGCAAACTGACACTCATCGATAACGCGATCGACCAGGCAACGGGGACCATCCACCTGAAGGCGCGTTTCGAGAATGAGGACGAGCGGCTTTGGCCCGGCGAGTTCGTCAGTCTTCGGGTAATCCTCTCGACGCGTCGGGATATTGCAACGGTGCCGTCGCAGACCGTGCAAGACGGCCCGGACGGGCATTACGCTTACGTCATCAAGCCGGACAACACGGTCGAACGACGGGCCGTCGAAGTCGCCTCGATCCAGGACGGCATTGCAGTCGTGACCAAAGGGCTGATGCCGGGCGAGCGGGTCGTGGTCGACGGCCAGTACCGCCTGACCAACGGCGCCCGGGTCAACCCGCAGGGCCCCTCCACCCCATCCGGCACAGCCGGGTGACAGGCACCGCGGCTATCAAACCCGCCGAGCAGCCGGCCAATTTCTAATAAACGATAAGGCGATCGCCGATGAGCATTTCGGAACCCTTTATTCGCCGGCCGATCGCGACCTCGCTGATGATGCTTGGCGTGCTCGTCTTCGGCGTCGGCGCCTACGGCCTCTTGCCGGTCGCGGCACTGCCGAAGGTCGATTTTCCGACGATTGTGGTCTCGGTCAATTATCCCGGCGCCAGCCCCGACACGATGGCATCGTCGATTGCGACACCCCTCGAGCAGCAGTTCGCGACCATCCCCTCGCTCGACCAGATGACCTCGACGAGTGGTATCGGGTCGTTGTCGATCACCTTGCAGTTCGATCTGGAACGCAACATCGACGCCGCCGCCCAGGATGTCCAGACCGCGATCAATGCTGCCGGCGGCGTCCTCCCGAAGGACCTGCCGACGCCGCCCACCTACCGCAAGACCAACCCGGCGGATCGCCCGGTGATGATTTATGCTGTGCATTCCGATGCGCTGCCGATCTATCGGGTCGACGATTATGCCTACACGATCCTGGCGCAGAAGATGTCGACATTGAAAGGCGTCTCGGAAGCTCGGATCTTCGGCCAGAGGCCGTATGCGACGCATATACAAGTCAACCCCGGTGCGCTGGCCTCCCGCGGCATCGGCCTGGAGGACGTGCGAAATGCCCTGCTGACGGCAACCGTCGACCGGCCAAAGGGCGTTCTCGAAGGCGCGCACCAGACCTTCACGCTCGACACAAACGACCAGCTCTTCAATGCCGAGGCCTACCGGAACGTTATCGTCGCCTATCGCAACGGTGCGCCGGTGCGCCTCAAGGACATCGGCAACGTTGTCAACTCGGTGCAAAACGAGCGCATCGGCGCCTGGTATTTCGATACCCCCGCCGAGGGGCT
>CAWEWR010000029.1:0-57875 GCA_963812675.1 uncultured Alphaproteobacteria bacterium
TTTCACGGTCGATGGGCGCGCGATGGCGATACTCGCCGCCTCCAGAGATTAGTGCTCCCTCGGTTTACCGTGGTATTGCGACCCCCACTACCGTTGCCGGGCGGTCGACATCGAGGCGTTGGCGCAACCAGCGGCGCCCGGTGATCTCGATAAATCGAAAGCTGAGCGTCGCGAGAGCAAGGCTGACGGCGATCAACGCCGCGATGAGGGCGAGCGAGGGTGCGAGCGGCAGCTTGGCGAAGTCGAGACCCGGCAGCCGCCGTGCGATTTCGGTCGTGACGAACAGCACGAACCAATGCAGCAGGTAAAGTGAATAGGAGATATCGCCCAGCCACACCAGCGGCGGCGAATTCAGCAGCGTCGACGACCGGCCCGTGTTGCAGACGGCGGCCAAAATCAACAGCGGAAAAAGCGGGATGATTGCCAGATCCGGCGCGCCTATGTGAAGCAGCACTGCCAGCGGCAGCACTACTGCCGCAAGCACCGCGTCATTGGCCAGCACGGAGGAGAAGATGCCGCTCTGATAGCCGCTGTACAGCAGCATTCCGGCGAGGAACTCCGGCAGGCAGCGAAGTATCGCATAGGTGCCGTTCCATTGGTTGAAATAATCGCCGGTGCGGTAAGCCAACCATCCCAGCGCCACCAGCAGCAAGCCGCCGAGCCCGGCCTTGGCGGCCGGCCTGGCGCGCCACAACACCGGAAACAACAATGGGAATAGCAGGTATGCCAGGAACTCCAAGCTGATCGACCATGACGGGTCGTTCCAGCTGAGCTCGCGCGCCCACAGCCCGTGGAGCATGACGACATTGGCAAAGAAGCCGCCGATCGAACGCTCACCCAGCAGTGGTACCGGCTCGAACGAGCCTCTGAGCGCATAGCTCGCGGCGCGTTCCGCCGTCGCGGCGGCCACGAACAGCAACAATACGGTGATATGCAAGGGATAGATGCGCGCCACCCTGGCTTTCAAAAACTCGCGGTAGCGCCGGCCGGTCACCCGTTGTGCGAAACCCCCTTTGTAGACATGCGTAATGACAAAGCCGCTCAGCACAAAAAACATGTCCACCGCCAGATAACCCTTGTACACGGCTCCCGTGTAGCGCTCGGGGTGAACAGCCGGGAAATACCAGCAAAAATGAAATATCACGACCCACACCGCGGCGATGCCGCGCAACGGGGTAAGCGAGGGGAGCTGCTCCGGCGCTCCGGAAGACCGCTGCCGTCCGCGCCCGCCGTCGCCGGCCGCCGCCCGATCTCGCTCCGAGGCGACTCGTCCACCCATCTTTCCGAAACCGGTTGCTGATTACTGCCCCGAAGCACAACGAGGGAGGCCCCGCTCGCGTTCCGGGTTTACCGGATCGGCCCGAGCGGCGGCATGGTCAGCACGCCGGGGCTGTCGAGCGCCGCCTCGAGGCGCTGCAGGAGCGGCTGCATTGCCTTTAGCGAGTGTTCGATCGAAGTTGAGGTGATGCCGCCAGCGTCGCGCTCGCGGTCCTCGCCGGTGAGGCGTTTGTACAGAAGCTCGGGCAAGGTCTCTTCGCGCGGAAAAACGGTGAGGGTGAACGGCGCCTCGGGCGCCAGGTTGGCGGCTTCCTTCGCAAGGCGAAGCGCTACGGCATAGCCGCCGAGCTCGTCGACGAGCCCGTGCGCCTTGGCGTCCTCGCCGGACCAGACGCGGCCCTTGGCGACCGCCTCGACCTCCTCCTGGGTCATGTGCCGGCCGGTTGCAACATGGTCCTTGAACCCCTTGTAGGTATCGTCGAGGAATGCCTCGAGGCGGCTGTGCGCGCGCGCCGAGAAATCGACGGTTGGGCTGAACATCGCCGCATTTGCGCCGATTTGCACGCTGTCGGTCGATATGCCGATTTTTTTCAGCAGATCGGCGACGACCACTTTGCCAGCGAGAACACCGATCGAGCCGGTCAGGGTCGAGGGCTCGGCGACGATCTTGTCGGCCGCCGCAGCCACATAATAGCCACCGGAACCGGCGACATCGCTCATCGACACGATCACCGGTTTGCCGCGCTCGCGGGCGAAGACGACCTCGCGCCAGATCGATTCCGACGCGACGGCCGAGCCGCCGGGGCTATCGATGCGAAAGAGAATGGCGCGCACCGCGGGATCACGGACCGCAGCGCGAAACGCGCGGGTGAGCTCGGTCGCTGCCATCAAATTCGAGCCGGTCAGCGGGTTGGCCGTGCCGCCGCCACGCACCACAAGCCCCGAGCCGTAGATCAGCGCGATCGTCGAGCCCTCGCGATGCGGATGCCCGGCCCGATCGAGATAGCGCGAAAGACTGACCACCTCGGCGCCCGACCCGGCGCGGGCCCGGGCATGGCCCAGCACCTCGTCGCGGTAGCCGAGCCGGTCGACCAGTTTTGCCTGGACCGCCTCTTGAGCCAGGAGCGGGCCGCGGTCGATCAGGTCGCGCACCTCGGCATCCGTCAATTTGCGGCCCTGCGCGATCCCGTGGATGACCTGTCCCGCAACCGAGCCGAGCAGCGCCTCGACCTCCTCGCGATGCGCCGGCGTCATCTTGGTTTCGGTCAGCATATTCATCGCGGTTTTGAACTCTTCGCGATGGTCGAACTCCGGGACGATCCCGAGAAGATCGAGGGTCCCCTTCAGGAACGGGGAATCGGCGTAGAGACCGGTTAGCCCGACATTTCCCATCGGCTGCAGCCAGATCTCGTCGAAGGCGGTTGCCAGGTAATAGGGCCGGGTTCCGGGGCCGAACTCGCCGAAGCTGTCGGCGAAGGCGAGCGCGAGCTTGCCCTTGCTGCGGAACGCGGCGATCGCGTCGCGCACTTCCTGGACCCTGGCGAGGCCCATCTCGTCGTCGCCGACTCGGGCAAGCAATACCTTGACGCGGGGATCGTTGCCGGCGGCCTCGATCGCATCGAGGAAATCGCGCAGGGTCGGCTTCGCGCCGACCAGAAGCCGCACGATCGGCTCTTCGCTGGCGCCTTCCGGCAGGTCCCGGGTCAGGTCTGCGGTCAAGAGAACATTGCCGGGAAGCGGCGTCACCGACGGCCGCAAGCCGCCGACCAACAGCATGACGCCGGCGACGAACAGCACCGTCGCGAACCCGATGACCGCAAAAAACCCTACAAAGAAACGCCGCATGCCGGATCCGTCAGCGAAATTAACGGGCCTATTTCCTCCGTGATTCGCCTTGGCCGGGCTTGGCCCGGCCATCCACGCCTTCGAGCGCCCGAAACAAAGGCGTGGATGCGCGGATCAAGTCCGCGCAAGACGGCTTTGGGCTTCGTGGCAATAAAAACTTCCCCAGACGGCCCTCCGGCTGCGCGGGTCACCGGTCCCACCGGTGATACTCGCGGTTCGGAATGATATCCAGACCGCTCGCCATTCGGTTCGACATGTTGAAGAACGCGGCCGTTTCGGCGAGGTCGAAGATGTCCTCGTCGCCGAGACCCGCTCGGCGCAGCCTCGCCCGGTCCTCCTCGCCGATCGTCGCGGGGGCCGCGGTCAGCTTCCACGCGAAATCGAGCATCGCGCGCCGGCGCGGGTCGAGCGGAGCCACCCGATAGTTCATGACCAGCATCTCGCCGAGTTCGGGATCGCCGGACAGGCGCCGCACCGCCTGACCGTGCGCAACAAGGCAGTAATAGCACCGGTTGACGCTCGACACGACGACCGCGACCATCTCCCGCTCGAGCTTAGAGAGGCCCGACGGCGCCAGCATCAGTTCGTTATACATCGCGACGAAATTGCGCAGCTTCTGCGGGCGCAGGCTGTAGGCGCGCAATACATTCGGCACGATGCCGAGCTTTTCGGTGCACAGCGCGAAGAGCTCTCGCAGATCCTCGTCGAGCGCCTCGGGATCGGCGACGGGAAGGGCCGAGATATGGTCCGGCTGCGGCACGTCAAACCTCCTGCGGCAAACAAGTCACGGACATAATGTAATCGCCTCCGGCAAAAATCGTCATCACCGCCCCTCGCAATGACCCGGTCATTGCGAGCGCAGCGCGGCAATCTCGCAGGGCGCAAACCGGCTGGCGTTTTGGCACGGCGTTCTTAGGTTCGGGGCGTCGCCACTCACGGTTGATCGTAGTATGACAGCCCGCTGCAGCTGCAGCGGGTCTGCAGCGGGGGCTCTTCTTCAGGTTGCAAGGCTCGAAAGCGGCCAAGGCCTCGGCTGGGTCGGCCGGTCTTCGGCCTGGCGGGTTTCGAGCACCTGCAGACGCTGATCGAAGTCGCTGGTTTCGATGGTTTGCACAAAGGTCGTGAACACCCTGGCGATGGCTTGCGCCTCGCCCGGCGTGATCAGGCCGCCGGCGAGCGCCGCGGTGACCGCCCCCATCGCGCCGGCGATGTCGGCGGCGCTCTTGATCGGCGGCAGCGCGAACTCGACGGCGCGGTCGCGCGGCAAAATGCGTTCGAGGCACAGCCGCATCGCGGTCGAGTCGCCGGCGAAGGCTGCCTCGACGGCCCTGCGGGTCAATGCCTCGGCTTCGCCCGCGAGCAGCTTTTGCGCGGCCAAGGTTGCCTTGTTGCGCGAGCCGAACCGGCGGCCGGCCGGGTTTCCCGACCGCCCTTTCGGAAACGGCCGCCCGCGCACCTGCGCCGCCGGCGCCACCTCCACCTCATCACTCATATGCACCTCCGTACGTTAGCAACGCCTCCCCGCGGACGCCGCAATCGTCCGACTATATTATGCCAATAAGGCAATTTTGTGGATGCTAAATACTCAACAAACGATCGGCCGGGGCGGTGAGTCCCGCCGTGGCCGGCGTCTGCGGGCACCTCGGACGAAGAGCGCGGGTTCAGCGCCTTGTCTCACTAGAACCATGACGAGAATTTCGGAATGGCGACCGTGCCATTAAGTCCGGGACTCCGCATGGCATCGTCAAAGCCGCGTTGGGTATGGTTATGAATATAAGGAAAGTGGAGTTCTGGAAATCACCGGGCAATGTTGGCGTAAGATAGAAATGTCAAAGTCGGGAAATGTGTTATGGAAAATCACTGGTCGCGGCAGAGTCAAACGGCTAATTGCCTCTAAAATTGCCAGCCTTCTTCCTCCATAAATTCCTGTAGGGATAGGCACTTGACGCCGAAGTGCGCGCAGATGTTGGGAATTTTGACCGCGTTCGGCTTCAACAGTTCAGTGGTAACAACGGTTCGGCTTTCGCAAGCAGCTCTGGCGATCACAAACGCGTCGGCCACCTTGCCGCCTCGCAGCAGCTTCTTTTGCTCGATATTCTGCTGGAAGCGCGGCACGGCATAGATTTTCGCAACGAACCCGCCTTCTTCCGCTGTCGGCGTCGCAAACAGCTTGCGATTGTCCTTCGCCCAAGCCAGCAAACTTTCAATCGAGCTATCTTCGATCTCTCGGAACACCTCGCGCGTCGAGACAAGGCGGCCGTCGTCAACAAGCTGGTCGAAACGCTGCCAGAGGGATGGAAAGCTTTTGCGGTAGTAGTTACGGAACAACGCAGATAGCGGGCCATTGTCAAAGACGTAGCTCACTGCTGCAGGCCTCTGACAAAATATTCCTCAAGCGTGCCGACGTTCTTCGGCTTCATGTCGAGATATTCGCCGAGTTGCGTCTCATCGATGCGGTTTTGATGATATTGGCTGAAGGCGAGCGCGACGTAATCACGGCCGAGATACGCAAGCTTGCTCCAATAGGGATTGCCGCCGGTGCCGCCGTCCTGCTTTTGCTCGGCCCACCTTCTCGCTGCGCGCCGGTAGTCGTCTTGCGATATCAGCCCGCGATCGAGAAACTTCCGGAAGATAAATTCGCGGCTGACGTGGAAGCGATCGGCAAGAAGCTCGGCCGTGTGTTCGGTTGCGCGCTGCCCGGCAAAGGCTGCCTCGAACACTTTTTCCGGCACCAAAAATTGCGCCGCGAAGCGGTTGCAAAGCACTTCGATGTGCTGCGGCCTTTCCGGCAGGCGTTCAACATATTCGTCGTCAAGCGGGTCGATGCCGCTGGTGTGAAACAGAAGATGCGCTAGCTCGTGGAACAGCGTGAATATCTGCCGCGTCTCGGTCTGGCTGTTGTTGACGTAAATGATCGGGAAAACATCGTCGTAGAGGCTAAACCCCGAAAAGCTTTCCACACGGAACGCGTCTTTGAAAACGAAGATGCCGACTCGGTAAAGCGCCTGCCGCCATTCCTTCAACGCCTCTCCGGCATTGCGCCAGGCGATCTGCTGTTCGAGCGAGACGCCGAGGTAGTTCCGCACGCGCGCGGCCATAGTATCGACCGACATACGCGCGGTGAACTCCACCTCGCGCGTGATCAGCCGTGCGGCCGGATTGCGCGCCTGGGTAAGCTCATATAGCCCAAGCTGAAACGCCTTCGCCTTTCTGAGCAATTGCTGGATGCGGCGCGGAAGCTGCGTAAACTCGGCATCGGGCAGCGTGCGGAAAGTTTCCTGAATTGGCGGGACGTCCGGCGGCTGCGGAAAAAAAACACCGCAACCGGTATGCGGAACGCTTCGGCCATCAATTCGAGTTGCGGATAGCTTGGCAGCGCCGTGCCGGCTTCCCAAGCCGCGATTTTCGCGAATTTCTGCGCGGCTTCGTCCTGGCTGAGCCCCGCACGTTGCCGCGCCCATGCAATCACGACCTTGTTGACGGGGATTTCTTCTCCGCCTCTAGCCATAGGGCGCTCCGGAGATAGGAAGGCGTGAAATCGTACTCTGGCTGACATTATAGCTGCGCGCGACGCTGCGCTGCGTCTCGCCCGCTTCGAGGCGTTTGCGGGCCTCTTTCTGCTGGTGCGGGGTCAGGATCGGCTTGCGGCCGAATTTGACGCCCTTTTCCATGGCGTCGGCCCGGCCGCGCGCGGTGCGCTCCAGAATGCGGCGGCGCTCCAGCTTTGCGGCAACGCCAAGAATGGCGAAGATGATCTCGGCAAAATCGGACGTGGTATCGAGGAACGGCTCTGCGAGTGACCGGATGCCCGCACCGGCGCGCTGCATATCGCGGGCGATAACGAGAAGGTCGGTCGTATCGCGCGAAAGCCGGTCAACGGCCGGGGTGATGACAACATCGCCGGGCGAGAGCTTCTTCATCAGTTCGCGAAGGCGCGGCCGGTCGGCCGTGGTGCCGGTGATCTTCTCGCGGAACACCTTTTCGCATCCGGCCGCCTTCAATTGGCGCACCTGTCCGGTTTCGTCTTGGGCGGCGGTCGACACGCGGGCATAGCCGTAAATCATGCCCGGATTGTGCATTAGAAATCTGCATCAAAGAAGCCCAATTTCATCAAGGGTGCGGCGGTGATGCAAATATATTGATTTATGCGGCGCCGCGAAAACCGGGGCGAGAAACACGGCGCGGGCGAGGCCGATAACTGAGGCTATGGAAATCCGGGACGTGTGCTATACTAAAGTTTCGGCGACGCCTCGCCCCGATATCGAGATCATCGGTACGGCCCCCACGCGACATCGCGGCCTGCGACGGTGGCTGCAACTGAACCTGGGAGCAAGCGGGAGATCAAATATGGGCGTTTATACTGCCTGGGGTCACGTCTTCTCAGAAGGCGGCATAGCAGAGGGTTCGTGGACGATTAACATACCGCAATCCCGCGTGGTCGCTTCGGCAAACCTATCTTCATTCTCTCAGAGTTCGCAAGGGGGTGTCATTTATGCGACTGCGTATGTTATGGGATGGATCAACAATAACAATCAGATTGTCTATGATGATGCGCCCGTATTGGTCGCGACTACGGCCAGTGTAGTGTTTGGTATGACCGTAGATATTGGCGACGCCACCGGTGCATTCTTAGTGTTTACCTTGTAATAGGGGAGGATGGAAGGATGACCGAACCTGAAGCCAAAGGTAATCCGACTGAGCGCACATACGCGGTCTACAACAAGGTAACCGGGGAGATCGTCCACGTTCACCACAATATGACCGTGCCGGGAGGTCATGCTCCTAGTGACGAGGATGTTCAAGCGCACGCCATCCTGCTGGCGACAAAAACCAAAAACCGAAATCCTGAGGAGCTTGCTACAATATCGATACATCGGAACGATCTGCGCCGCGGGTACCGATATAGCGTCGACACGATCAAGAAAGAGCTTCGTACAGTGCCCGCCTCAGGGTGAAGCATGAGCTAATGCCCCGTTTGGGGATTAGACGCATCACCTCGAAGCCGGCGCGGCTTAAATCCTCGTGTCAACTGCACTGTCCGTGTCTTCAATGTTGCTAAACACTCGCGCAGGAGACTCAGGCGGTCGCGGCGGTGCGCGCAGTTTCTAGATCGCGCAGTTTCTAGATATTGTGTGACGCCTCGATCTGCGCGCCGCTATCGAAGTCGCATAAAGCCCATTATGTAACATCTTTTCAGCTAATTCTATAGTCGCGGCGTTAGTCTTCCAGAACTTCTGCCGCCCTGCCATGTGATGACTGGGCTTAGGAGTGCGATTTTCCTGCTATTAGTACTTAGAGATATTCACAATTACTTGATGCCGCTTTGCACAAGATGCAGGCGAAGGGCCCGGGGATCATTACGCTCCGAATCACAGACGACATCTTATATATTAGAGGTGCCGAAAAAAGCGGCGAAGCTGGGCGCATCATCAGCCTAGAGCAATAGCTGAGGAGCATCCGCACATCCTCGTCGCGATCAGCTGAATGCGGCGAACAGCTCCTTGAGCGCGGTGAGCTGGTTGCCATTCAGCGAGTTCGGGACGAGGACCGGCGTGTTGACGCCGGCGGCGCACCATGCCTCGACGCCTTCGCGCAGCTTGGCGGACAGGCCGAAGAGGGTGTTGTCGGTAAGCCAGCGGTCGGTGAGGTATTTCGGGATATCGTCGGGGCGGTTGTCGGCGACCGCCTTCTCGACGGCCGACATCTCGTCGACATAGCCGGCCTCCTTCCAGTAGGCGCGGTAATTCGGCAGCAAGGCGTAATGCACGAGACGGCGGCGCAGCAGCGCCTTTGCAGCGCCCACATCTTCCGAGACGCAGACCGGCAGCATGTTGGCGATCAGAAAATTCGGATCGCTGCGCTTGGACGACGGCACAACGGCGAGCGAGTGGGGCATGTGGGAAAGACTGGCATTTGCGAACACGACGCCCTCGGCGATCTCGGCGGCGAGCGCGACCATCTTCTTGCGCAAGGCGGCGAGGACCATCGGCGGCAACGAGCCGATCCCTTCAAAGGACCTGACCTTGTCGACAAAGGTGCGGATGTCCGAGAGGGGCTTGCCCGGAGTGACGCCGAGACGCTGGTAAGTGGGGCAGTGCGCAATGCCGATGCCAAAACGGAAGCGGCCGCCCGAGACCTCGTGTAGATAGGCGGCGCTGTGCGCGAAGTCCTCGGCGGTGCGGGCGTAGATCGGGGCGATCGCCGTGCCGAACGGGATATGCTCCGTTGCGAGCGCCAGCGCCGTGCACTGCGCCATATTGCCGTACCGGCTCGGGATGTAGATGCCGGAGAAACCGCGGCGCTCGATCTCGCGCGCGATGTCGAGGGTCTGACGCCGCCTGCCCGGCACGGCGACAAGGCTGATGGCGGGCAACAGCTGTGGCATCGGGGTGGCTCCGTCGTTCCGATTTTGGCGGCCAGAATGATAGCCCACTTGCCGTGCGGAATCTGAATAGTCATGGTAACCACAACCCGGCGATCGTCAACCCAGGGTAGAGCACAAGCATCCGCCAAGCTCGACGCCTGTCTCGTCGAGACGGCCGAGATGGGCATTGGCGACGGCCTTGACCCGGATCGTGGTGATAAACCGCGGCTGGAAATGCCTCGGGATTATTCCCAAGGGTTCAGTACTGTTACGGCCATGGGTTCGAAGTCCGCGCGGTTCCGGGTCACGACGATCAGGCGATGGACCAGGGCCGTCGCAGCGATCAACGAATCCCTGTACGGTCTGGGATCGGGAACGTGGAGAAGCGCGCATCGCCGCGCGACCGTGGTATCGACCGCCAGGATCCGCTCGGCAAAGGCGCTCAGCACCTGGTGTTCGATCCAATGCTGGATAAGCCTACCTTGGCGGCCATCGCGCCGTCTGAGCAGGAGGGCCCCCGTCTCCAGTTCGAGAATTGTGACGCTGGAAAGAAACATATCCGACGGCGATACGCCGTCGGCCCATTTTGCAACCTTCGGATTGGTCCGGTGCGGCCGTCGAAGTTCCGACACGACATTGGTGTCGAGCAGGAACATCACCCGGAGGGGCGGAGCGGTTCGTCACCCAGCCGCGGAGGCTCGAACGCGACATCCTCGCTTTCGGGATGCGCCAACAAGGTGCGAATACCCGGCCGCTGCCCGGCAAGGCGCCGGTAGGTCTCGTGACGCATCAGCACATAAGCGGGTCGGCCACGGTCCGTGATGACGACCGGTCCTTCCTTCGCCGCGCGTTTGGCGCGCGCCACATCCTGGTTGAATTCACGACTGGTGAAAGTCGGCATCCGGCGCGCTGTCTATCCTAATTGATACTACAGATACTACATCCGTTCCAATGCTACAAGCGTATCGCCTCCCGTGCGTAGGGTCGGCTATTCCGCGGCTTGCGGGGTGACCTGCACCGAGTTGGGGCCGTAGCGGTCGCGGAAGGGGGCAGTGTCGATCTCTTCGAGCTCGATTTCGCGGTTCAGCACCTTGGCTTTCCAGGCTTCGTGCTCGGGGATGCGGGCGTGGAACTCGGGCATCACCTCGCGGGCGAACCGTTCGAGGCTCTCGCAGATGTGCTCGTGCGTGTTCTTGCCGGCCTGGTTCAACAGAATGACCTGGTCGATATGCGAGCTCTCGAACCGCCGCAATTTGCGGCGCAACGTCTCGGGCGAGCCGATCAGGCCTCCGGACAGCGCGCGGGCGAGACCCTCGGGGTTGGCGCGCTTCCACTTCTCGTACTCTTCCCACAGATCGACCGTGCCGGGGTCGGGCCGTTTGCGGTTGGGGCTCAGCCCATAAAAACGCAGCGCGAACTGAAAGAACGGGATGCCGTCGGCGCGGCGGCGCGCCTCCTCGTCGGTCTCGGCGCACATGAAATAGCTGGTCAGAGCAATGTTGGGGTTGGTGACGTAATCGGTCAATTTGTTGAGCCGCTTGGTGAAGGAATTGTAGTAGGCGTGGACCCAGGCATGCGCCGCATCCGCGCTCAGGAACTGAAACGCGAGCGCGCCGAGGCCGCGGCGCCCGGCCATCTCGATCGTGTCGAGCGCCGAGCACGCAACCCATAACGGCGGATGCGGTTTCTGCAACGGCTTGGGCACGACATTGCGCAGCGGGAAATCGAAATAGGTCCCGTGGTATTCGCAGCCGCCATCCTTGAACATCGGGATGACCGCGCGCACGGCGTCCTCCCAGACCGCGCGTTTTTCGTCGAAGCTGCGGTCGAACGGTTCGAGCTCGGTGATGCTGGCGCTCTCGCCCATGCCGAATTCGACGCGGCCGCGGCTCACCAGATCGAGCGCGGCGATGCGCTCGGCGACGCGCGCGGGATGCACTGTCGTCAATTGCATGATGCCGTGCGCAAGACGGATTTGGCGGGTTCGCTGGCTGGCCGCGGCGAGGAACACCTCCGGGGCCGGCGAGTGCGAATATTCCTCGAGGAAATGGTGCTCGACTTCCCAGGCGAAGTCGTAGCCGAGCCGGTCCGCCAACTCGAGCTGGTCGAGGGCGTTATGGTAAAGGGTCAGCTCGCTGTCCGGTCCCCAGGGCCGCGGCAGTTGCAGCTCGTAGAAGATGCCGAATTTCATTCTTCCCTCCCGCGGTCTTGCGTCCAGCCGATGGCGCGGCGCAGAAAATTGTAGCCGAGCGCGGTAAAAGAAGCGCGCTCCCTGTTGTCCTTGCCGTAGCCGTGACCGCCGGCGGCAGGCTCGTAAAAATAGGCCTCGTAACCCATCGCTTGCAGCTTCGCTGCCATTTTGCGGGCGTGGCTGGGATGGACGCGATCGTCGCGCCGGCTCGTCGCGAGCAGGATCGGCGGATAGGGCCGGCCCGGGAGTGCGGCGTGGTACGCAGAGATCTCTTTGAGGAATTCCCAATCGCCGGGATTTTCGGGATCGCCGTATTCGGCGATCCAGCTCGCGCCGGCATGCAATTTCGAATAGCGCCGCATGTCGATCAGCGGGATCGTGCAGAACAGCGCGCCGAACCGCTCCGGATAGCGGGTCAGCATATTCGTGATCAGTATCCCGCCGTTCGAGCCTCCTTCGGCGGCGATCCGCCCGGGGCGCGTGACTCCGCGCTGCACGAGATCGGCCGCTACCGCCGCAAAATCGTCATGTGAGGCCCGCTTGCCTTCGCGGCGACCGGCCTCGTGCCAGGTGGTGCCGAACTCGCCGCCGCCCCTGATATTCGCGACGACGCCGGTGCCGCCACGTTCGAGCCAAAGCTTGCCGACGGCCGAATTGTAGTAAGGCAATTGGGAGATGCCGAACCCCCCATAACCTGAGAGATGGACCGGGGCCCCGCCTGTCTCGCCGGGCGGACCCACCTGGACATACGGAACCCGCGTTCCGTCTAGTGAGATTGCTTCGTGGCGGGTAACCACGAGGCCGGCTGGATCAAAAGCTTGCGGCGCCCGCTTCAATAGCTGCGGCGCCTCGCCTGGCGGGATCAAGTAAAGCGAAGGCGGCGTCAGCGGGTCCTGCGCGCTGGCGAGCAGGTCGCCGGTCAACTCTTCTTCCTCAACGTCTAGTGACCAGGCATGGGCCACACCGATATCGGGCAGGCCGGTGATGCGTTGGCGCGACCAATCGCCCTCGCCTGGGGTGAGCACTTCGAAGACCGGCTTGAGGTCGTCGAGGAGCGACAGCACTAATCGGCCACCGGACCAAAAGAATCCCTGAAGGGCGCGCCGCTCAGTCGGCTCGAACAACTTAGTGAAGTGGCGTTCACCCCCAAGAAAAGCCGGAAACGAAATGCCAAGGACGGTATCGGGCGTGTAGTTTTCGCCGTCAATCGACCAGGGGGTGCGCGGTTTGACCGCGAGCCAGCCGCGGTGCCAGCGCACCCAGGCGTCTGCCGGCGCGTCGATCCGCTGCTTGGGGCCGGTGAAGTCGCCGAGCCAGACGATCGTCTCGAAGAAACTCGGCTTCTCGTCGAAAACCAGTCTCTCCTCTCCCGCATTGCGGTCAACGTCGGCCCAAACGCTCATGAAATCATCACGCGTCGCAAAGATGAGCGGGGCGGTCAGCGGATCGGTTCCGCGCCGCCACAACCTCACCGCGCGCGCATAGCCCGAACTCGTGGCCATGTTCTCGCCCAGCGCAGAGGACAGCAACAGCGTGTCGCGATCGAGCCAGGCGGCCCCGCCCTTCGCCTCGGGCAGCGCGAAACCGGCGGGTACGAAATCGCGAGCAACAAGGTCGAACTCGCGCAGCACCACGGCGTCGGCGCCGCCGCGCGACAGCATCAGAATGGCACGGTCGTGGCTGCCCGGGATCGTCGCGGCCCCGCTCCATGTCCAGTCTTCGCGCTCTGTTGCCGAGAGCGCGTCGAGGTCGAGGAGAATTTCCCAATCGGGCTCTTTGCTGCGGTAGCTGTCGAGCGTGGTCGTCCGCCACAGGCCGCGCGGATGCTCGGCATCCTTCCAGAAATTGAAGACTTTAGCACTGCGCCTGGCTATTAGCGGGATGTTGTCCGGCCGGTCGAAGATCGCGGCGAGGGTGTCGCGATCGGCTGCGGAGCGGGCGTCGCCAAAGCGCGCCAAAGTCTTCGCGTTTTGCTGCTCGACCCAGGCGAGCGCCCGCTCGCCGTCGATCTCTTCGAGCCAGAGATAGGGGTCGTCATCGGGGGCTTCGATGGTCGGTCGCGGATCGGTCATGGGGTCAATAGACATAGTTTTAGAATTAACACTACGAGCGAAGATGGGCATTTCGCAGGACGATCTGTCCGGTTTCTGACGGACCGGTCATCCCGCGATGCAAAAAGTCGTGGACATTAAGGGGCAAGCTGGCGAGATTAACCGCGATCAGGGTTGAACCGCCTCAAAGCTCGCTTCGAGCGCCACTAGGTTTGGTCGGGGAATCTGCTATCGGTGGGCGAAAGTTCCGTAAACGCGGCGGAGCGGCTAGGCGGGTCATTGGTCAACCCCGGCCGGGGCTTTCTTTTCCTGCAGGGGATGGCGACGCGATTTTTCGAGCGTCTCGGACAGGCGCTCATCGAACGCGGCCACGCGGTTTACCGGGTCAATTTCAACGGCGGCGATCGGGCATTCTGGCGGCTGCCGGGAGCGGTGGATTTTTGCGGCCGTCCGGAAGAATGGCCGGAGTTTCTCGATCGGCTGATCGTCGAGCGGGCGATCAGCGACATTATCCTGTTCGGCGATTGCCGGCCGTTGCACCGAGCTGCCATCCGCGTCGCCGAGGGACGCGCATTGCGAACTCATGTGGTCGAGGAGGGCTATCTGCGGCCCGATTGGATCACCTTCGAGGAAGGCGGGGTCAACGGTCATTCCGCGCTGCCGCGGGATCCAGACTGGTATCGCGAACGCGCCCGTGCGTTGCCGGCCTGGCGTGACCCGCCACCGGTACCGGGCAGCTTTCGTCGCAGGGCGGTCGAGGACGTGCTCTACACAACGGCCTCGATGGGCGGAATGTGGCGGTTCCCGCATTACGCGACGCACCGCCCCTATTATCAGCTGATCGAGTATGCCGGTTGGCTGCGGCGCCTGGCTCTGATGCACCGCGCCGAGCGGCGCGCGGCCGCGGCGATCGAAGGTGTCTGCAGCAGCCCCGGCCCTCTCTTTCTTTTTCCGTTGCAGCTGGATTGCGACTACCAGGTGCGAGTGCACTCGCCGTTTCGCGCGATGCATCTGGCGATCGAGCACGTCCTCGCTTCCTTTGCCCGTCACGCCCCCTCGCCGGCGCGTCTGATCGTCAAACTCCATCCGCTCGACAGCGGGTTGGTCGACTGGCTTGCCATCACGGGATACCTCGCCGTGGAGCTTGGAATAGCCGACCGTCTCGTCATTCTCGACGGCGGCGATTTGGGCAAGCTTTTGGCGCTCAGGCCGGCTGTCGTCACCGTCAACAGCACGGTCGGCACTTTGGCGCTTGCCTGCGGACTGCCGGTGGTGGCGCTCGGCAAGGCGGTTTACGACATTGCCGGGCTGACCTTTCAGGGCGAACTCGACGATTTCTGGAGAGCGCCGACGCCACCGGATGCCACCTTGTTCGACGCCTTCCGGCGGGTGCTCGCCGCCCGCTGCCTGATCCCCGGCTCGTTTTTCAACGAAGCCGGGCTGAGGCTCGCGGTCGATGCCGCAATCGAGCGGCTCGAAGCCACCTATGCGCGCGCCGCTCGCGGGGTGGCAGAGCCGTCAGCCAGCCGCGAGGGGCCGATCGCCGCGGCCGTCTCGATGCGATAACGCCATTCGCGCAGGCGCGCGAGGGCAGCCGATGCACGACTTCGTACCGCCCTTCCCCGACAGGCCGAAGCAGCCGCTCTCGGCATTTGCGACATTACGCTTGGCGCGGCGAAACTTCCTCGCGATCTGGGAAGAGCGCTGTTTCGAATGGGAGGTGTTTTCGACCCGCCTGCTGTCGCGCACCTTGTTTGTCTGCAACAGCCCGGATACCGTCGCCTCGGCCTTTGTCGAACGTCACGACAGCTTCGAGCGAAAGAGCCCGCAGATGCGCCACGGGCTGGCGCCGCTACTCGGCGACGGTCTCTTCATCAGCGACGGCGATACGTGGCGGCGCCGGCGGCGCATTGTGGCGCCCATCGTCCATGTCTCGCATCTGCCGCTGTTCGCGCCGCTGATGGTCCAGGCCGCCGGCGAGGCCGCCGACCGCTTGGCCAGCCTGCCGCGGGACACGCCGATCAATGCGCTGACGGAAATGGCGACGTTGACGGCGGAGATCATCTGCCGGACGGTTTTCGGCCGGCAGCTCGGGGCCCAGCACGCGGCGGAAATCGTCGCCGCGTTCAGCGATTACCAGCGCCTGATCGGACAGTTGGATCTCGCCTATTTCTTTGGTCTGCCGGACTGGATCCCGCGGTTTCATTCTCCGGCGATCCATCGCTCTGCCAAGCGCATTCACAAGGTCCTGGAGCAGGTCATCGGCGATTGCCGTGAGCGGCTGTCGAGCGGTGAGGCTTCGATGATCCGCCTGTTGCTCGAGGCGCGCGATCCCGAGACTGGAGAGCGGCTCGACGATGTGGCGTTGCGTAATGAAGCGGCAGTGATCTTTATGGCGGGCCACGAGACGACGGCGAACTCGCTCGCCTGGGCCTGGTACCTGCTGTCTCAGTCGCCGCAGACCGAAGAACGCCTTCACGCGGAACTGGCAAAAGCCCTCGCTGGCCGCCTGCCGAACCTCGACGATGTCCCTGAACTGCCCTACACCCGCGCAATATTCGAGGAGACGGTTCGGCTCTACCCTCCAGTCCCGCTCCTCGCGCGGCAATCGTCACGCGACGAGACGATCCGCGGCCGTTCCGTGCCGGCGGGATCCCTCGTCATCGTTGTCCCGTGGCTGCTTCACCGACACCGTAAGTTTTGGGGAAAGCCGGACCACTACATCCCGGAGCGCTTTCTGCCGGAGAACGCCCAGTTTCGCGTGAGGCACGCTTATCTTCCATTCAGCGTCGGTCCCCGCATTTGTATCGGCGCTGCCTTCGGTCTGACCGAAGCTGTCCTGTGCCTCGCCACTCTGGCTCAACGGGTCCGCCTGCGCTTGGCCCCCGATGCCGCGGTCGCGCCGGTTTGCCGCCTGACCCTGCGGCCCGGCGACGATTTACGCATGTACGTCGAGAACCGCGCCTAAACCGATTTGTCGGAATACGGCCGGCGGGCGACGTCGACAACCTGCCCGGTCTTGTCGACGACGTAGCGGGCATGCCGCCATACGACCGGCGACGTGACGGCGCCGCCCCAGATCACCGAGGCATGAAACATCGGGGCGGGCAGAATGGTCCAGGCGAGCAGATGCTGCGCCAAGCGAAAGCCGATCGCGTCTGTCACGCCGAGTTTCCTGCCGATGGCCGACCTAATCTCGGTCGCCATCGAGCCCAGAAGGGCGACAACGAGGATGGCGGGCAAGGCGGCCGCCCAGCCGAATGCATTCGACAGCAGGGCGATCCGGGCTGCTAGGTCGGTGGTGACGACGAACGCAGCGAAGCACCACAATCCCGGTCGGTAGAGGCGGATCAGCTGGTACTGCCGGCGCGCAAAGCGCCAAACATCACGAAGATTGCCGGCGAGTGGAGTCGGCGGCCGGATGGCCCGGCGGGTCAACACCCTGAGCCCCGTTTGCGCCGCACGGTCGCCGATCGGCAAATCCTCGGTCAAGGCGTGCCCGATGGTGTTTGGCAGATCGAGCGCAGCCAGTGCGTTGCGAGTGAAGGCGAGGGAACCGCCCCAAGCCGACCTGGTCCAGCGAACCCGCGGCAATACGGCGACGGCGCGGTCGATCGCGGAGACGAGAATGGTGCCGAGCGACATCCTCGTTGGCACGGGCCAGCGGTAACCATTGACGACATCGGCGCGCCCCGCAGCCAACGGCGCCACCAACATCGCCAGCCACCAAGGCTGCGGGCGGATGTCGGCGTCGAGCAGCACGATGTACTCCTCGTCGGGATCGAGTTGCGCGAGGGCGGCGAGAAGGTTGGTGCATTTCTGGCTGCGCTGCGGCGAAAGACCGGCGACGACAAGCTCGACATTCAGCTGAGGAAAATGCTCGGCGAGGGCTACGACGCGCGGGTAAGCAGGGTCTTCGTGCGCCTCGACCGAGACGATCAATCGGCGCGGCTTGAGCGACTGAGCAGTTAGCGAGGCGAGCAGATCCTCGATCCCGGGGAGCGCGCCAGTCGCCGGCAACACCAAGGCGACGCTCGCAGATAAGCGGTCATCCAGGACCCGCAACCGAGTGAAAAAGAGCAGAGCCAGAGCGGCCGACGACAGCGAATAGAAAACTGCGACCGCTGTGGCGATCCATGCCATCACGACGGCTTGCGGGCGATGAGGAGCAACCCCGAAGGCCTTGCCGATCCCGGAACACGGAACAGCGCGTCGCAGGCGCGGCCGACCAGCCAGCTCCAGGCGAGCGCGCAATACCAGGTCCAATGGGCTCGGAAATATCGATCTCCGGTCAGTTTGGGAGCGCAGCGACCCATCCAATAAATCAGGCTGTCGAAAGAAAAGGGCACTGTTTCGATCGCTTCCGTCTTCAGATCGAGCCGGTCCGCAACCGCGCGCAACGCTCCTTCGTCCCACCAGCTGAGGTGATTCGGCGGTGCATTGAGCACGAAATTCGGGATCTCGGTCAGTGCGGATGTCCGGCTGGGCACGACAATGCACAGCCGTCCACCGGGTTTGACGCATTTTACCAGATCGCGGGCAAAGTCCAGCGGATCTGCCACGTGCTCGATGCAATGAAAGGCGCAGGCAGCGTCGTATTCTTCCGGATGCGATGCGGCATGCACCGCAATCGTTTCGCTCCTGACGTTCGAGCTCGGCAGCGTTCGCATAACAATGCGGGTCGAGCCCGACATAAGTAGCGTGCGGCAAATGCGGTCCCAGGGCGCCTTCGCCGCAGCCGACGTTGAGAACTTTATCCCCCGGTCGAACCAGTTCGGCAATGCGTCTGAATTCGGCCCTGGCGATGCGGGAAATGCTCAAGGCCCGGTGAAAGTCTCCGCGCCGATAAAGGTCCAGGTAGAAAGTCTCGTCCCCAGGGAGCATCGGATCGAAGAAGGCGAGCCCGCACGGCGATTCCCACAAGCCGAAATGGTCGACGCCATCGAGCTGCCGATCCGTCGAAACCCCGAAGGCACCGCGCCACAATCCACTGATCAGCCGGGCGCTGATGGACTGAATGCGGCGCTTTGCCGGAAGGCCGGTGATCGGGCACGAGGGAATGGCTTGCATCGGCTAGCGGAAATTGCGGCTGGCGATAACAATGTCGCGGGGGTCGTAACCGGGCGGCTTGCCGGGAGATGCGAAAGGCGGTTTCGGCGCCGACCGGGACTCACCCTCGCCGGTAAGGTTGCGCAAAGTATTGAGGCGCGGGGTCATGTCTCCGAGACGGTCGGCGACGACATGGATAACGCTTTCCTCGCGCTGCAGTTTGCCGGTGCAGCGCAACAGGGTGGCGCCGAGCGCGGCGCGGCGGAAGCGTTCGAGGATGGCGGGCCAGACGATCAGATTGGCGATGCCGGTCTCGTCCTCGATGGTGATGAAGACGACGCCGTTGGCGCTGCCCGGACGCTGCCGGATCAGCACGATCCCGGCGATCGAGAGCCGCCGGTCGACCGGCAGATGGGCGAGCTCGGCGGCGGTGACCAGGCCCTCGCCGGCGAGCTCGGCGCGCAGAAAGGCGAGCGGGTGGCGCTTCAAGGTGAGGCTGAGGCTGGCATAATCCTCGACGACATGCTCCCCGAGCGGCATTTCCGGCAAGAGAGCCATCGCCCGCGTTTCGCTGTCTTTGCTCTCCCCCATGAAATTCTCCCTCTCCGCCCCCGGGGGCGGAGAGGGTCGGGGTGAGGTGGGGGATACCAGAGACGCTGACCAGGAGAAGCCCCCCTCACCCTGCCCTCTCCCCCCAATGGGGGGCGAGGGTTTTTCTTTTGGGGGCGAGGGTTCCGAGGCGAAGAGCGGGAGCGGCGGTTCACCGAGCGCCTTTAAGGCCCACAATGCTCGGCGGCGGTCGAGCCCAATCGAGCGAAATGCGTCGGCTTCGGCAAGTCGCTCGAGCGCGCCCCGCCCGAGGCCACTGCGCTGCCACAGCGCCTGCGGATCTGGATATCCGTTCTCACGGACGGCGACGAGCCGCTCCGCATCGGCCTCGGCAAACCCTTTTATCTGACGCAACCCGAGACGCAGCGCCCGCCCCCACCCTAACCCTCCCCCGCCCCCACCCATTCCCTCCCCCGCACGCGGGGGAGGGTTAGGGTGGGGGCTAGCGGGGGAGGGAAGGGAGGGGGTAGTGGGTTCGAGGGTGCAGTCCCAGAAACTGTGGTTGACGTCGACGGGGCGCACTTCGACACCGTGCTCGCGCGCGTCGCGGACGATCTGCGCCGGGGCGTAGAAACCCATCGGCTGGCTGTTCAGCAAAGCGCAGGCAAAGACCTCGGGATAGAAGCATTTGATCCAGGCCGAGACATAGACGAGCAGTGCAAAGCTCGCCGCATGGCTTTCGGGAAAACCGTAGGTCCCGAACCCCTCGATCTGGCTGAAGCAGCGCGTCGCGAAGTCGCGGTCGTAGCCATTCCCGACCATGCCGGCGATAAATTTGTCGCGGAACAGATGTATGTCGCCGCTTCGTTTGAATGTCGCCATTGCGCGGCGCAGTCGGTCGGCCTCCTCCGGTGCGAAGCCGGCGCCGACGATTGCGATCTTCATCGCCTGTTCCTGGAAGAGCGGCACACCCAGGGTCTTGCCCAGGACCTCTTGCAGTTCGCCGGATGGATACACCACCTCTTCGCGCTTGGAGCGGCGGCGCAGATAGGGATGCACCATGTCGCCCTGGATCGGGCCGGGGCGGACGATCGCGACCTCGATGACGAGATCGTAGAATTCGCGCGGTTTGAGCCGTGGCAGCATCGTCATTTGCGCGCGGCTCTCGACCTGGAAGACGCCGAGCGAGTTGGCGCGGGAGAGCATCTCGTAGACCGCCGGGTCCTCGGCCGGGATCGTGGCGAGCTCGAAACGGCGGCCATAATTGTTCTCGATCAACGCAAAGGCCTTGCGGATGCAGGTCAGCATGCCGAGCGCCAACACGTCGATCTTCAGAATGCCGAGCCGGTCGAGGTCGTCCTTGTCCCATTCGATGACGGTGCGGTCCTCCATCGCCGCGTTCTCGATCGGCACCAGTTCGGACAAAGGGCCACGGGTGATCACGAAGCCGCCGACATGCTGCGAGAGATGCCGCGGAAAACCGACCAGCTGCGCGGCGAGGTCGAGCGCGAGACGCAAAGTGCGGTCGGTCGGGTCGAGCCCGGCCTCGCGCACCCGCTGATCGGCGATCGGGTCGTTGCTCCACCCCCAGACGATGCCGGCGAGCGCAGCGACGACATCGACGCTGAGCCCCAATACCTTGCCGACCTCGCGGATCGCCGAGCGCGAGCGGTAGCAAATTACGGTGGCGGCGAGACCAGCGCGGTCGCGGCCATATTTTTCATAGACGTATTGGATCACCTCCTCGCGCCGCTCGTGCTCGAAATCGACATCGATGTCGGGCGGCTCGTTGCGCGCGGCGCTGATGAAGCGCTCGAACAACACGTCGATGCGCGCCGGATCGACGGCCGTGATGCCGAGGCAATAGCACACGACCGAATTGGCGGCGGAGCCGCGCCCCTGACACAGAATGCCGCGCCGCCGCGCAAACCGCACGATGTCGTGGACGGTCAGAAAATAGCGGGCGTAATCGAGCCGCTCGATCAGCTGGAGCTCGTGCTCGATCAGACCGCGGATTTTGGCTGGAAGAGTAGGCAGCCCATTTTCCTCCTCTCCCCCCGCTGGCCGGGGGGAGAGGGTCGGGGTGAGGGGGGCCGATGATCCGGGCTCGGCATTGCCCACCTCACCCTCCCGCGCCTTCAGCGCGGGCCCCTCCCTCTCCCCCCTAAAGGGCGGAGAGGGATTTTTTGCAAATCGCTCCCTGGCACCCTGCCAAGTGAGTTCTGCCAGACGCTGTTGCGGCGTCATCCCCTCGGGTACTGGCTCCTCGGGGTATTCATAGCGCAGTTCGTCGAGGCTGAACCGGCAGCGTTCGACGATTTCGAGGCTGCGCTCGACCGCGCCCTCATGGCCACGGAAAAGCCGTGCCATTTCCTGTGGCGGTTTCAGATGGCGCTCGGCACTGGCGGCGAGGCGATAGCCGGCTTCCTGGATCGTGCAGCCTTCGCGGATGCAGGTCAGCACGTCCTGCAAAGGGCGACGCTCGGACAGATGGTAGAGCACATCGTTCGTCGCGACGAGCGGCAGCCCGGCCAGTTCGCCGAGAGCAGCGAGGCGGGCGAGGCGCCGCATATCGTCGCCGCGATAGAGATGATGGGCGGCAAGATAGGCGCGACCCCGGAAATCCGTTGCGACGCGGGCAGCGAATTGTACTGCCTCCGACGGCAGCACGATGACGATCTGGCCCTCGCCATGCGCGACCACATCAGCGTAGTCGAGATGGCATTCGCCCTTGGATGCGCGGCGCTTGCCGAGGGTCAACAGCCGAGTGAGCCGGCCATAGGCGGCGCGATCCGCGGGATAGGCGAGCAGGCTCGTGCCGTCGCGCAGATCGAGGCGACATCCGACGACGAGGCGGATCCCGACCTCTTTGGCCGCATGGTGCGCGCGCACGACGCCGGCAAAGCTGTTGCGGTCGGTGATCGCGATCGCCTGATGACCGAGTGCAGCCGCGGTCACCACCAGCTCGTCAGGGTGCGCGGCGCCGCGCAGAAACGAGAAATTGGTGGTGACCTGCAGCTCCGCGTAGCGTGGAGCCTGTTCAGGAAAAGACGCCATGGACAAACCAGCGCGGCTTTCGGTCGCCGCCGTGAAGACCCGCCCGGAACAGCCAGAAGCGCCGTCCCTCCTCGTCCTCGACCCGGTAATAATCGCGGATCGCATCGACCTCGCCGGACCCCCCCGGCCGCCACCATTCGTCGGCGATCCGCTCCGGCCCGTCGGCCCGCGTCACCCGGTGCCGGCGCCGCCGCCACGTGAACCGGAACGGCGGGTCGTCGGGCAACAGCCAGAACGCCTCGACCGGCTCCGGCGGGTCGAACAAGCGGATCGGTCTTAGCCCCTCTCCGCCCTTTAGGGGGGAGAGGGAGGGGCCCATCGCGCCTGCGATGGGAGGGTGAGGAGGGCAGCGCCGCGGACCGGCTCGTCGGCCCCCCTCACCCTCCCCTCTCCCCGGCCGGCGGGGGGAGAGGGTGTAAAAAACGGGCTTTGCTTTCAGCGAAACCAATCGCCACTCTGACCGAAGCACGTTCGGGGATATGGCTCTCGCGCGGCTCGAGCCGCGATATAGCGTCGAGCCCCAGCCGGTTGCCGAGCCGGTCGAGGAGCGGGGCGATGCCCCCTCCCATTCCCTCCCCCGCAAGCGGGGGAGGGTTAGGGTGGGGGCCGGCAGTATGGCCGGGAAGGCCGATCTGCTCGGCCGGTAGGGGTTCGACCGCGTAGGCGGCGAGGATCATGTCTTCGACGCCGAGGCCGGGATCGATTGTGTCGAGCCGCTCCCTGAAGAGCGTCACAATATGGCGCGGGTCGCGGCTCGGGCGGGCGGTGCCGAGGCTGATCCGCTCGACCCGGCCATCCACGCGGTGAAAGACGAGAGCGAGCCGCCGCGCTCCCGCCCCCTCCTGTGCCAAGCGAAGGACGAGATCCGCGGCGAGCCGCTCCGTTGCCAGCATCAGATCGGCGGGCTCAGTAATCGGTTCGGCGAAGCTCAACCGAACCCGCCGACTCGGCGTCTCGCCGAGTGGCGACAACGGCTCCGGCATCTCGTCCAGCGCCTGATCGAGCAGCCGCGCCACGGTCTCGCCGAACCGGCGAGCCAGCGCATCGCGCGGCATCGCGTAGAGATCGCCGACCCGCTTCAACCCGACCCGCCGCAGCCCCTGGGCGGTGATCGGGTCGAGGCGGAGGGCTTCCACCGGCAACGAAGCGAGGGCGGCGCGAAGCTCTCCCGGAGCCAGAATGACGACGTTGTCGCTCGCTTCCGCAAAGCGGGCCATCGCCCATGCAGCGCCGAGCGTATCGGCAATGACGATGCGGCTGGCGACACCCCGGCGATCGAGCCGGGCCGCCAAATCGGCAGCGAGTGCTCTTTCCCCGCCCCAGAGATGAGCCGAGCCGGTGATCTCGATCCGCACCCCATCTGCGCCATCTGGAGCGGTCCACGGGCTGTAGCGGCCGCACCATTCCGCCAGCCGCTGCAGCCCGGCGGCGTCCTCCGCTGGCTTCGCCAGGGCAGTAACGAGGCTGGGCAGAAAGGAGAGCGCATCCGCCAGCGGCATTCCCGGAGCCAACCCGGCAGCGGTTGCGGCCGGATTGACCGCGGCGAGTAGCCGCCTTCCGGCAGCATCGGCAACCGTGGCGAACGGGGCCTCTTCAGCCGGCTCGGCGGAATTTTTCTGACGCGACAGGCGCCGCCGGTCGATCGGCCAGCGCGGCAGCCAGAGATACATGATCCGTCGCATCCGGCACCTCCATTTCCCAACATGCCGGCTCGCCGCCGCGGCAGCGCAAGAGCTCGACCCGCCACCGCGGATACCCTACCCCCGGCTCGCCGAGGCTGGGACGCGACGGCAACGCGGCGATGCGCCACCGGGTTACAGCCGCGTTCGGCAGAGCGCGTTCACGTGCCGCCTGCCCGCCATCGCGCCAGCGCCGCAGCAGAAAGGCGGTGATGCCGGAGCGTTCCGCGGCGAGCTGCAGGCGGCGGCTCGCCACCATGGGGAGCGACCCGACTTCGCCGACAACTGCGGCGATGCCTGGGGCGCGCAGCCCCTCCTCCATCGCCCACAGGATCTCGGCATCACGCGCCGCCCGGACCAGCACGACCCGCCCGGGATCGAGCCCGTGCGCCGCGAGGCCCGGCCCGTAAAGGTCCGGGCGCGGCAGGCACCATAATACTACCCCCACCTCACCCCGACCCTCTCCGCCCCCAGGGGCGGAGAGGGGGAGTGTCTGCTTTCCCTCTCCGCCCTTTAGGGCGGAGAGGGAGGGGCCCGGTCGCGCCAGCGACCGGGAGGGTGAGGTGGGTGGCCTCGTCAGGCGCCCTGCAATAACGGCAGCAAAGGCGGCTGGGAGTGTGCCGTCTTCCTCGTCGCCACCCGCCCCGAGGATCTCGTGTAAGGTGCCGCGCGCCAGCCCGCCGCCCGGCAACGCCCGGTCGATCGCCGCAATGCCCAAGGGCAAGATCCCATGCATGGTCTCAGCCGGGCGCTCGATCCGCCGCACGCGCTCGCGCAGTTCGGAAACCAAATTCATGTTCTATTTTTGTTCTTAAACCATTCCCTGTCAAGATGGAGCTGCCCGCAGCAGCCAATCCGCCAGACGGCGGGCCGCCTCAGTGACGTCCTCGGTCGAGCCGGCGAACGAGAAACGCACCCAATCGCCGCCATGGATCGGGTCGAAATCGAGGCCCGGGGTTACCGCGACCCCGGTCTCGGCGAGGAGGCGCCGGCAAAAACTCTCGCTGTCGCGCGTCAGGCTCGAAATGTCGACATAGAGGTAGAACGCCCCTTCTGCCGGGGCGAAACGGGTGAGCCCCGCAGCCGATAGAGTGCGGATCAACAGATCGCGATTGGCGCGGTAGCGTGCGACATGGCTGTCGAGCTCGGCGCGGCAGCCGAACACCGGCAGGGCTGCGAGCTGCGACAATGCCGGCGGCGAGATGTAGAAGTTCTGCGCCAGGCATTCGATCGAGCGCGCCAAATCCGGCGGCACCAGCATCCAGCCGAGCCGCCATCCGGTCATGCTGTAATATTTCGAAAACGAATTGACGATGACCGCCTCTTGCCCGAAAGCGCGCGCCGTGGCGGCGGCGCTCTCATAGGTGATCCCGTGGTAGATCTCGTCCGAGATCAGGCGAATGCCGTGATCATGGCAATAGCCGGCGAGCCGTGCGAGGTCCGCGGCGCCGATCATCGTTCCGGTCGGGTTGGCTGGGCTGGCGATGATCAGTCCGTCGAGAGCGCCCAAATCGGCGAGTAATTCGGGTGTCGGCTGGTAGTGGGCGTTCTCGCCGACTTCGATCAGCACCGGCTCGATGTCGAGCGCCGTCAAGATGTTGCGATAAGCCGGGTAGCCCGGGACCGCGAGGCCCACTCGGTCGCCCGGCTCGAAGGCGGCGAGAAAAGCGAGCTGGAACGCGGCCGACGAGCCGGTCGTGACGACGACTTGGGCGGGGTCGACGGCAACCCCGTATTGGGTCTGATAATGCCCGGCAATCGCCTGCCGCAACGGCGCGATGCCGAGCGCGTCGGTATAGCCGATCCGCTCCCCAATCAACGCGCAGCGAGCGGCTTCGAGCACCGCCTCGGGAGCCGAACTCCCCGGCTGGCCGACTTCGAGATGGATCACGTCGGCGCCCGCAGCCTCCCGCTCGTTGGCGGCGCGCAGCACGTCCATCGCGATAAAGGGCGGCACCAAGCCCCGGCGGGATGCTCGTAAAGTCACGTCCGGCAGGCTCCTTAACCGAAGCGGCCGCGCATCCTGAGCGAGAAGGTTGGCATTGGCGAGCGGCTTTCGCTATCAGGGACTGCTCATCGCGCCAACAGAGAAACCCCCGTGATCCAACTCATTGGAATGTCCGGCAGCTTGCGCAGCGGCTCTTATTCGAATGCGGTGCTGGAGACTTTGCGTGAAAAATTCTCCGGCCGGGCCGACATCGTGATTTGGGACCTCGGAACAATCCCGCTCTACAATCAGGATTTCGAGGGTGAGAAACGGCCCGCGCCAGTCAAAAAGCTGCTTTCGGCGATCGCCGAAAGCGATGGGCTCGTGCTTTGTGCACCGGAGTTCAACCACAGCATACCCGGCGTCCTGAAGAACGCGCTCGATTGGGCCTCGCGCCCCGCCTTCACCTCGGTGATGGCCTACAAGCCGGTGGCGATCATGGCGACATCGCGTGGTGCTCTGGGGGGCGCCCGCTGTCTCGAGCATTTGCGCGTCGCCCTCAATTCGATGTTGTCGCGGGTCGCGCTGGCCCGCGAGGTGACCATCACCTCCTCGGCCGACAAAATCCGCGACGGGCGGCTGGTCGACGAGACGTGTCTCGGTTTCGCCTGCGGCGCCGTCGAGGCGCTGCTGCACGAGATCGAGGTGTGGCGGAGATCCTAAAGTCAGAGGGCCCGCGCCGCTTTGAGCACTTCGGCGACGTGGCCCGGCACCCTGACCTTGTGCCAGACGCCGCGCACCGCGCCCTCCTGATCGATCAGGAAGGTGCAGCGTTCGATGCCCATATACTTGCGTCCGTACATGCTCTTTTCGACCCACACACCGTATTTTTCGCAGACGTCGGAGCCTGCATCGGAAGCGAGGATGAATGGAAGTTCGTGCTTTTTCTTGAACTTGTCGTGCGAGGCGACCGAATCCTTCGAGATCCCGATCACCACCGATCCCGTCCCGCTGTAGTCCGGTAAGGCGTCGCGAAACCCGCACGCCTCGGCCGTGCAGCCGGACGTGTCGTCCTTGGGGTAAAAGTAAAGGACGACCTTTTTGCCCTTCAACGCGGACAATGTGACACTGCCGTTGCCGTCGGTGGGTAGCGTGAAATCCGGGGCTTTTTCGCCGATCTCCACACTCATTGCGCGTCGTCTCCTCTTGCCTGAGCCGCCTGCCGCGCCGGCTGCTCGATCAGGCGATCGTACCAGCTGCTGACGCATGCCGCGGCGGCGGTGATATCTGCGTCGAGCCGGGCGAAGTCAACCGCGCCCACACAGGCGGCGAGCGCAGCGGCATCCGGTTCGGGCAAAACTGCGGTCGACGGGGATCCGTCGCCGAGGAGGGTGAGGACCGTCTGGACATTGCGGAACAGCGACGCCGCCGCGCCGAGCTCGTGCTGCGCCCGCGGCGGCAGCAGCCCCGCCTCGCCGAGCGCGGCGATCGCCTCCGCGGTTCTACGGCGAAGTATCTGTGGCGACGAGGCGGCGTGCCGCAGCACCAAATACTGGACGATGAATTCGAGGTCGATCAGGCCGCCTCGCCGGTTCCTTAGATCCCACGGCGAAGGCCGCGGGTTATCTTGGCCGATCCGGCGGCGCATATCGGCGACATCGATGAGGAGCTTCTCGGGATCGCGGGGCGAGCGCAGGACGGCGGCGAGGGTCGCGGAAATCCGTTGGCACAGGCCGGGGTCGCCGGCAACCGGCCGCGCCCGGGTCAGCGCCATATGCTCCCAGGTCCAAGCGGATTCGCTCTGATAACGAGCGAACCCGGCGAAATGCGACGCGATCGGGCCCGCTTCGCCCGACGGCCGCAGCCGCATATCCACGTCGTAGAGCCGGCCTTCGGCGGTCGGGGCGGTGATCGCGCCGATCAGCCTCTGGCTGAGCCGCGCGAAATAAGCCGCGACCGGCAGTCGCTGAGGGCCGTCGGAAGTCTCGCTGCCGGGTGGGGCGTCATAGATCAGGATCAGATCCAGATCGGAGGCGAGGGTCATCTCGCGGCTGCCGAGGCGGCCCATCCCGATCACCGCGAAACTGCCGCCCGGCACCCGGCCGTGCCGGCGTGAAAACTCGGCTTCCACGCGCGGCAGCAGCGCGGCAAGCGCGGTTAGCGCGATATCGGCGAGCACGGCTCCGGTTTGTGCGCCGTCAAGGGCACGGCGCAGCAGCTGCACCCCGACCTGAAACCGTCTTTCACCGGCCCAGCGCCGCAGCCGATCGAGCGTATCCTCGAAATCCCGCACACCTGTCATGACCTGATCAAGCTCGGCGCCGAGACCGGCGAGATCCGGCAGTGGTGCAAAAAAGCCTTGCGTGAGGACGGAATCGAGGAGCGCGGGGTGCTGCGCCAAGTGCTCGGCCAGCCGCGGAGCCCCCGCCATGATCTCGGCGACGAGCGCCAGAAGGCCGGGATTGGCGTGAAACAGCGAGAACAGTTGCACCCCGGCAGGAAGGTGCGAGAGGAACTGGTCGAACCGCCGCAGCGCCGCATCGGGGTGCGGGGTCGCGCCGAATATCCGCAGCAGCTCCGGTACGAGTTCGGTCAGAATTTCGCGCGCTCGCTGGCTGCGGGTGGCGCGTAGTCGGCCGTGGTGCCAGCTTCGCACCAGCGCGGACACGGCGGCCGGCTCGGCAAAGCCGAGCTGCGAGAGGGTACGCAGGGTTTCGCGATCGTCATCGGCGCCGGTGAAAACGAGATTGCCCGGGCCGGCGAGGGTCGGGGCCTGTTCGAAAAGTTCCGCATAATGCCGCTCGACCGAGGCGAGATGAGCGCGTAGATCGGCGACAAAGGCCTCTGTGTCCGAGTAACCCAGAAACACTGCGATGCGCTCGATCCCGGCACGGCCAGAAGGAAGCGCATGGGTTTGCGCGTCCTCGACCATCTGCAGCCGGTGCTCGAGGCGGCGCAGGAAACGATAATCGTCGATCAGCTGCGCCGCGGCCGTGGGATCGATCCGGCCGGCTCCCGCGAGCCGGCGGAGTGCCTCGCAGGTCGGGCCGACGCGCAGCTCCGGCAATCGCCCGCCCCAGATCAGCTGCTGCGTCTGGGCGAAGAACTCGATCTCGCGAATCCCGCCGCGGCCGGTCTTGATGTCGTGCCCTTCCACCGCGATTCTTCCGCCGCCGCGGTGCGCATTGATTTGGCGCTTGATCGAGTGGATGTCCTGGATGGCTGCGAAATCGAGGTTTTTCCGCCAGATGAACGGTTGCAGCTCGCGCAGAAACCGTCGAGCGGCGGCACCGTCGCCGGCGACCGGACGGGCCTTGATCAGTGCAGCACGTTCCCAATTCTGCCCGACGCTCTCATAGTAGGCGATTGCTGCCGGGACCGACATGGCGAGCGGGGTCGATGCCGGATCCGGCCGAAGCCGAAGATCAGTGCGGAAGGAATAGCCGTCGCCGGTATAGGCTTCCAGAATTCGCACCAGGTCGCGTGTCAGGCGGACAAAAAAGGATTGCATCCGGTCGCGGGCAGTCACCCGTGCCGCCGCCGGGTCATAGAGGATGATCAGATCGATATCGCTCGAGTAGTTGAGCTCGCACCCGCCGAGCTTGCCGATGCCGAGCACGATCATCCCGCTTTCCTGCTCCGGCTGGTCTGCATTCGTGAGCGCGATGAGCCCCTTGCGCGCCGCCTCGCGCAGCAGGTGGCGCAGCGCCGCGCCGAGCGCCGCCTGGGCAAAGCGGCTGAGCGCCGTAGTCTGCTGCTCGAGGGACCAGACACCCGCCAGCTCCGCGAGCGCGGCGAGAAGTGCGACGCGCCGCCTGGCAATTCGCAGGCGCCGCATCACCGCTGCCGTATCTTCGCCAAGGTCCTCGGTTTTTTCGATGCCAGCGGCGATGTCGTGGAACACCGGGTCGGGACCCTGCTCGACAAGGCAGGTTAAAAAGGCCCATTCTTTAACGGCGACGCCGGTCAGAAAGGGGCTGTTGCCGAAAATCGACGCGAGCAGGCGTTTGCCTGAAGGTGCTTCGCTCCAGTGCCGTGCGAGGTCGCCCTCGGGGTCATCCGGTGCGAGAGCCAGCGCCTCGTTCCAGGCTTCGAAGCCAAGGGAGAGCCTGCGCGCATCGGCAGGTTGCGGCAGCTCGTCATCGTCGGGGGAGAGGTGAGATAACAGTTTCATCCGGTCAGTCCAGCCGGGGCGGGGACACTGGCGGGTCGGGGGTCGTCGGTCAAGGCGGGGCCCCTGAAAGGGATGATGCCAGGGTAGGCAGCGCACCTGCCGTCAGCGTCAAGCGGCTCGGGCATCCTTCACCGGCCTTGGCTTGCCGCATTTTGGCGCGGCTCGGCACAGCCGCGGCGGCGCTGATCCTCCTGTGCGGGTTCGGCCTGTGGCGTCTGACGCAAGGGCCAATCGACCTTGGCGGGCTGACCCCCTTTGTCCAGCAACTCGTGAACCGGCCCGGCAGCGGGTTGCACGTCGCGATCTCGCGGGCACGTCTCGGCATCGATCACCGAACCGGGCAACTCGATCTGCGGCTCGAAGGCGTCCGCGTCGCAGATGCGGACGGGGAGCCGTTTGCCACCTTTCCCGACATTTCGGCGGGTTTCAGCCTCGGCTCTCTCTTGCAAGGCAAATTGGCGCCGACGCGGCTCGTCATCGAGCGTCCCCTACTGCATCTCGTTCGCGATGAGGCGGGAGCGATCCAGTTGCGCTTTGGCGAATCGGACAGCCGGGCGCTGAGCCTAGGGCCCGACATTCTCGACCAGTTCGCGGGCCGGCCAAATCCGGACCGGCCTTTCGGGCTGATGCGCCGGATCGTGGTCCGCAACGCCGCCGTGATCTATGACGATCGCCAGACGAGCCGACGTTGGGAGGCCGACCGGGTGGATGCCTGGATCGAGCGAAACCCGCAGGGTCTTGCCGGCGATGTGTCGCTCGCTCTGCCGTTCGGCAATCACCAGCCCGAACTTCACGCCAGTTATCGCTACGCCGCCGAGGAGCGCGCCGTCGATCTCTCCGTTCAGATCGGCGGGGTGGAACCCGCGACCTTGGCTTCGCTCTCTCCCGAGCTGGCTCCCCTCGCCCTGGCCGATTTTCCGGTGTCGGGAACGCTCACGACTCGGCTGAACCTGGGCGGCCTGACCAATAAGGGCGTGCGGCTCGATCTCTATCTCGGCAAAGGTTCGATCAAGAGCGAACTGTTGCCGGAAGGTTATGTCGCTCTGCAGCAGGGAACGATCCGCGCCGTCTATGCGCCGGAGACCGGCGAGATGCGGCTCGCCAAGCTCGATCTCGATCTCGGCGGCGGCTCGGCGGTTAGCGTCGACGGTACTATCGACGGACTGACGCCGGCAATGATCGCCGGCACCGAGCCGCCGCCTTCGTCGATTCCCGGGAAGCTCGGGATCGTTCTTTCCAACGTGCCGGTGGCAAAATTCGAAAGCTTGTGGCCCCCGGCCTTGAGCCGCGGCGGGCGGCGCTGGGTATTGGCCAACGTCCATAATGGGGTTCTCGACGAGGCAGCTGTCCGGCTCGGTCTCGCGGTCGATCCGGCGGCGCGCTCGGCGGAGGTCGTTTCGGCGCACGGAACGATGCGTTATCGCGATGCGACGATCAGCTACTCCCAGGGGCTGACCCCGGCGCGGAAGGTCAGCGGGACCGCCACGCTGGACGACCGGCGGCTCGTGTTCACGCCGACCGGCGGATCGGTCAAATCGGTTCAGGCCACGGGCGGCTCGCTGCAGATCACCGACCTCGGCGCGCCGATGGAATGGCTGACAGTCGATCTCTCCTTTGCCGGACCGCTCCAGGATGTCCTCGGGACGATCGACGCAAAGCCGCTGCGCTATGCCCACGACATCGGAGTCGACCCCGCGCAGGTCGCCGGCCGGACCGAAGGGAACCTGCATTTCAAGCTGCCGCTGCTGAAAGACCTCAAGCTCGACCAAGTCCAATACGCCGCAAAGGCGAGCCTCTCCGGCGCCGCGATCGCGGGCGTCGCGATGAACCGCAACCTCACGGACGGCAATTTCGCGTTGGAGATCACCCGCTCGGGCGCGCATCTGCGGGGAACTTCTCGTTTCGACGGAGTTCCGTTGAGCATCGACGCGGACCTGTTCTTCAAGCCGGTCGACGGTGCCCGGGCGCGGTACCGCGTCGCGCTGACGATGGACGAAGAGCAGCGCCGGCGCCTTGCCTTCGACTTCCTGCCCAACCGGATCGCCGGACCGGTCGGGGTCGATCTCACTTACTGGACCCTCGATGCGACGCATGCAAAGGCCGAGGCGGCCCTCGATCTGCGCTCGGCCGACCTCTCGGTCGCCGAGGCCGGATGGAAAAAACCCGCCGGCGCTCCCGCCCGCGCCAAGCTCGTCTTTGATCTCCAGAACGAGCAGGTCACTCGGCTCCGCGACATCGAGGTCAAGGCGGCGGGGCTCGACGGCAGGTTCGCCGTGGCGCTCGAACCCGATACCGGTCGGATCGACCGGGTCGACGTCGATCGCCTCGTCATTGCCGACGACGATGTCAGCGGCTCGGTGATGCGCCGGCGAGAGGGCGGTTGGCACATCGATCTGCACGGCCCGATCCTCGATCTGTCGCACTGGATCAACGATCCCCACAAGGAATTCTCCGTTACAGATGGGCCGCTGCACATCGATGCCCGCCTTGGCCGCCTGGTCGTCGGGCCGCAGCGCGAGCTGCGCGATATTGCCGCAAGACTGTCGCGCGAGGGCCCTGATTGGCGGGCGGCGCAGTTCGATGCACGGTTTCCCAACGGCCACGGGTTGAGCCTGCATTCCGCCGCACAGGCGGGCGGGCGCAATCTCACGTTTCGTTCCGACGACATGGGCTCGGCACTCAGCCTGCTCAACGTCACCGACAATGTTGTGGGCGGGCAGGTCACCGTTACCGGCCAGACCGTCGACAAAGCCGGCAAGCAGGTTGTGGTCGGCCATATCGAGGGCGCCGATTACAGCCTGGTGCATGCGCCGGCATTTGCCCGCATTCTGTCGCTGCCTTCGTTCAGCGGCGCCGGCAGCATGCTCGCCGGCTCGGGCATCCCGTTCAGCACCTTGCGCGGCGATTTTGCCTATGGCGAGGATCGGCTCGCGCTCGACAATCTGGTTGCCTATGGCGGGGCGATCGGCGTCACCGGCAACGGCGTTGCCGATCTCGGCCGCGACCGGCTCGACCTGCAAGGCACGATCGTCCCTGCCTATGCTCTGAACTCCGTTCTCGGCATCGTTCCCGTCATCGGCCCGCTGCTGCTCGGCGGCGAAGGGCAGGGCCTGTTTGCCGCCAATTACCAAGTCACCGGATCGGCGGCCGACCCGCAGGTCTCGGTCAATCCGCTGAGCGCTCTCGCGCCTGGCTTTCTGCGCCGGTTGTTCCAGCCCAATTTCGGCGTGCCGCCGCCGATCCAGCAATCGCTCGGCGTCCAGTAACGATTTAGCCGTGGCCGTGCCGGTGGTGCAGGTCGGGGTAATGCGGATGGGGGTGGCGCAGCGGCGCGTGGCGGTGCCAATGCGAATGCGGTTCGCTGACCGGCCCGGCATGGGTGTGCCGATGATGCGCGTCGTGTCTATGGCTGTGCTCGTGTTCGAGCGCCTCGTGCGGATGGTCGTGCTCGTGGCGTTCGGCGAGATGCATCCATAGCCCGAACCCCATCAACAGACCGGCGAGCGCCAGGTTCAGCGTTACAGCCTCGTGCAAGAGGCCGATCGCCAATACCGCCCCGATGAACGGGGCCAGCGAAAAATAGGCGCTGGTGCGGGCAGTCCCGAGATGACGCAATGCCAGCACGAACAGCACCAGGCTGATCCCGATCGCGACGAAGCCGACCATGGCCGCGGCGCCCACTATGGCCACCGCCGGGATCGCCGCGCCGGTCAGCATGGCCAACCCGGCATTCAACCTACCGGCGGCGAGGCCTTTGATCATCGCCGTCAGCACCGGATCGGCCGACGACAATTTCCGGGTGAGATTGTTGTCGATGGCCCAGGCGAGGCAGGAAGCGGCGATCAGCACCACACCGGTATCGATCTCGATGCCCCGGCCGCCCCAGGAAAGGATTGCCGCCCCGGCGAGGATCGCCAAAGCTCCGAGCAACAGCCGGCGGTCGACATCCTCGCGCAAGACCAGCCAGGCGATGCCCATCGTGAAGAGACCTTCCAGATTGAGCAGCAGCGAGCCGGAAGCAGCAGCCGTGCGCGCCAGACCGAGCATCAGCAACAGTGGTCCCAAAACGCCGCCGAACACGACGACCGCGGCGAGCCACGGCAGATCGCCGGCGCGCAGCGGCGCCTCCGGCGCCGGAATGCCGAGGGCGGCGCGTCCGAAATGCACCGCCGCGAGCCCGATCCCGGCGCCCAGATAAAGCAACCCGGCGAGCAATTGCGGCGCGACCTCGCCGAGCAGCAGCTTCGCAAACGGCGCCGCCGCACCAAACAACGCAGCCGCCGCCAGCGCCATCGTCACGCCCGGCCACAGCCGGGATTGATCAGTCTGCGTCATCCGGCTGTCCGAGGCGTCGGCCGACGGACGCCGAGCTACAATCCGTGATCGAGTAATTTATGACGTCCTGCTGCTCCTGCAGCGGGTCTGCAGCAGAATTCTCCTCTCGGTTGTAATTATAACCTTCCCAAATTTCGCGGTCGGTCGACATGAGGCGAGCGTGCTATCGGGACACGGTGCGGCGCAGTTTCAAGGTGGCCTCTTACCACGAAATTGCGGCGACTTTCGGGTCCGCCACTCTCGTCTCCCGCTACGCTCGCGCCGAGCTTTAGGCGCTAGCAGCGGAGCTGACAGGTCGCCGTTCAGCCGATGACGTTCCCGTCTGTAATCGGAAGACCGCCGTCAAGCGGTGTATTTGCGGCATTTTTGGGCAGGCCGGCGCATGCGCGCTCGTTGCGACATTCGTGATAAGTTTGCTTGAACCGCGAGGTGTTTTCGCCGAGCATCACGCGGAAATACGCCGGAGCACCAATATGCGCCTGGTTGTTACAAGAGCATTCGCCGTCGCGCTGACGATCGGAATGACCTCTTCGGCAGGTGCCCAGTCAGTGCGGTGTTCGGCGCAACCTGACCAAGCTTTTGGAGGCGTTGCCACATCTCGCGTCGGCAACGGCGTCGTGTTCAAGACCCGCGGGTTGGCCGTCGATGCTGATGGTGCTCCAAACTCGTATCGCGTGGATGGGAAAGGACTATCCTACACCTGCGATGGAGTCGTTGGGATTGTGAAATCGGGTCACGAAGAAGACGGACCCGCAGAATTGGAATCGGATCTGCAATGAGAAGTGGGCGCAAGCGCAGCAGACAGGCGACTACTCGTCTGTTGCGATCTTTGGGTTCGAGACGGACGAGCACGGAAAACCTCTCGTGCAGAGTCAAGGCGATCCACTCCCGGGCGAAGCATACATCACGACGACCTCTGTTTCGGTTCCGGGCGCGCCAGAAGGCTCCCAGCGGCAATACGTTGACGCCGTTCAGATCCCTTACGTGGTCCTGCCTGATGCCTTTCGGCGCCATTATGGCGTCGGCGCAGCTGATCTTGCGGTCGTGTATTGGCCACGGAACAAGAAGTTCGCTTTTGCGGCCTTCGGCGACGGAGGAGATCTAGGTGAGGCTTCCGTCCGGCTACACCAAGATTTGGGTAACGACCCGATGGTCACCACCTCGGACGGAGTGCGGCGCGCGAAAAAAGGGATCGGGGATACTGTCATTACCGTTGTGTTTCCGGGTGTCCGGACTACGCGGAGTCTCGACGCAAACGCCTGGCTCGCCAGTATCACGCAACTCGGGGAGACGACGCTGAAAGCTTGGGGAGGCGAGGAGAGACTGCAGGCGTGCACTCAACAATAAACGCATTCGCCAACTGTTTACGGTGACCGAGTATGGATGATGACTTTATCGCCACTTGCCGTAATAGCTCCAACGATGCCGACCGTAACCTTGTAAATGTTTAACCTCAGATCTCTATTCGTAAAATCACCAAATGTTTGTGACCTTATCGACCAAAGCGGAAAAGTAGCGTAGATTTATATGAAGTTCAACCGTTATGGGAGACTTGTTGTTCAGGGTCGTAGGACGCGTTCGAGTTGCGGAGAGCCGCTGGTGGCTGGCAGACAGCTCCGTCGCGGGATGGAATGCGCTTCAGATCGCTAGGCAGGAGTTCGCCAGGGGAGCTGGAGAAACGCTCGGCGATAATCTCGGCCCGGATATCGACAGATATCGCGCGGTAACCCACGCTAGCGCAGGAGCTAGCTGGTGCGCCTCCTTCGTCTCCTTCTGCTTCGACAAAGCCAATCCCGGCGCCATGCCGTTCGTGCCGGAAGCGGGGGCGCGCGCACTGCTCAAAGAGTTCCAGGATAAAGGCTGGGACTACCAGGCAAGTGTCGACAGCCCGCCCGCGCCGGGCGACATCATTGTGTGGTGGCGCGAATCTCTGGCGAGCTGGAAGGGTCATATCGGCCTGATCGCCTCTTATGAGCACGGCATCATCAAGACCATCGAGGGCACCGAGGCTCGTTTCCCTCCAAGGTTGCCTCGTTCCAATACACACTGGGCCAGATACAGCAGCTCCTGGGATTCGGCAGAGCCGTACCGTGAGGGGTGGAGTATCTCGGTAGTGGTCCATGTGATCAGGGACGGTGCAGTGCGGCTGTCGACGCCGAAATGCGCCTTCATGCCGAAGCAGCAAGCGTAGGGCGGAACAGCGCAGCGCATTCCGCCGCTCTCCGCGGGTCATACGAACCGCGGAACCGCGACACCCGGCAAGCAGACTTCGCGGTCAAAATCATGGAACCACCGCCGCCACGCCGAACAACCACGGATGAACCAGCAACAATGCGATCCAGGCAACCACCGCAATGGCCGGCGTCAGCCAACCGAGCTCGCCGGCCACGAATCGGTTGCGTCGTTGCGCAATGGCGACGAACGGCACAATCGATGTCGCCCCCGACAGCGCCTGCCAGGTCTCCCTGTCGCGGCGCGCCAGCTTGGCATCGATCGACGGCATGCCAGCCAGCGCGGTCACGAGGAAAGCCCCAAAGAAGATGATCGCCGCGGTATCACCGTTGCCAATGACGTGCACGGCCGCCCAGATCGCAAACGACCACAGCATCGGATGCCGCGTCACCCTGATGACGCCGCGGGGCGAGTGAGCGCTGCCCTCGCTTGGGCCGATCATCGTGGGGTTCGGCCCGCTGACCGAGGCGACAAACAAGACGAACGCCGGTAGCATGGCGAGAACCAGCAACCAACGCAGCCAATTGGGCGCAACCCACAGCAAAGTGCTCGGCGCCGCATGCCACGCCCATACAAGAAACACCAGCACCGCGATCGACAGCAGTGAAAAGACACCACGGAACGGACCTTCGCCGATACGCTGCACCACCGCATCGCGCAACCTTGTTCCGGCGAGGCCGAGATGAATAGCGATCCATACCAGGGCGGCGATGATCAGAAGAGGCATGGCGTGATCATACACCAACCGTTGCGTGACCACCTCAGAGTGTTTCGCAGCCCCGTCGTCCATGCCGACGGGATGGGACCTCAGATCGCAGTCGCCGTAGATATGAGGACATCCGATGAAGCAATCCAACCGAGCAAGCGTAGGGTGGAACAGCGCAGCGCATTCCGCCGCTCTCCGCGGCCACGCATACTCCCTAGATGCCGGATTATCGCCGCAATCGGGTACCAGGCGGAATCTACTTCTTTACAGTGAAGCTGCCGGATCTGCGCTCGAACCTGTTGGCGGCGAATATCGGCGCGCTGCGCGCCGCGGTTCGCCGAGTGCGCGCCCGCGCATCTTTTCACATCGCCGCCTGGATCGTCCTCCCCGACCTCATGCACTGGGTGGTGGGACCTTGGGGACGTTGCCGCAAGACAATGCCGATTTTCCGGGTCGGTGGCGAGCGATCAAGACCGGGTTCGCGAAATCGCTGCCGATCGGCGAGCCGCGATCACCGGTCATGACGCGCCGCGGCGACCGCGGCATTTGGCAGCGGCGGTACTGGGAGCACACGATCCCCATGTATCCCGCCGACTGGAGGGGGCGGCAATGATGAACCGTAAGAAACGGGCGAACGGCCGTGAACTCGAAGCGGCGGAAACAGGCCGAGCGGCACGGCCGCTCCATTAGCCGCGCGCGCCGATCGAAGACACCACGGCCGGCAGCATCGGAGCTGCTAGTCGACGTAAGCGACGCCGCGATAGACCGTGCCGTAGGTCGGTCCGGCCACCGTCTCGAACGATTCCCGCATTACCCGCCCGGTCATGGTCGTGGCCGCCACATCGTCGGTGATACGAACCACCTTGTTCGGATCTGCGCCGTTGTCGCCCGAGGCGCTTGATGTCGCGGTGGTCGCCCACAGCGTCACCCTGCCGTTCCCGTCTACGACACCGGTCAGGTTGCGCAGACCGATCGTCGTCACACTGGGATAAGGCCCGGCAGTGCCGGTCAGATTGGTGTCGACGGTACCGATAAGTCCCTGGGTGAGGACATAGTCGAGCTGCCATGTCCCGCTGACGAGGCTCCATTTCTCGAGACCGGCGTGGTGTGCCGCGTCGGTTGCGTTACCGGTGCCTTCATCCGTCACGTACATCGTCGTCGCGTTCGCGAAAAACACGGCGAAAGGCGTGAAGTCGCCGCCGGTCGCCTTGGCAGAATCGGTCGGGAAGCCCGGCACAATATTGATCGTGGTCGAGGCCGCGTTCGCCAAGGTCGGCAGCGTATCGACGGTATAGACCGTGTCAATACCGTTGCTGCCGCTCCCTTTAGTGAAGTAGAGCCCGCCGCCATATTCGGTCACGCCGCGGTAATTGTTGTCCTTGCCTGGCTTGTCGGGTGGGTTGGGGGCGAACTCAAACTGCATCAGCGGATCGACCTGTGCAGAGTTGCCAGCCGGGATCGCCACGTCGGCAGTGTCCGCATTGATCGGAACGACGACTTCGAGCCCCGTCGTCTCGGTGACGTCGGGATTGGTGCCGTTGCTCGGGCCGAATGTCGCCGCGTTGCCGTTATTGGCATTGCCGACTGAGTAATAAAGCCCGTTCGATCCCAAGAGCGCGGCGCGGCCGTTATTGCCGCCGTAATTGATGGTCGGCGTGTAGGTGAACTGTCGGTAATCGTCCATCGAGACGATGGTGCGATGGAAGGCGTAATTTTTCCCGAAGGCAAAGGTCACCGGGTTCGTCGGGTCTTGCCCAGCGACGGCGTCGGAGTTCGACACGTCGAGGGCGCCGACCCCAGCCCCCGCATAGGCGACGAATACCAGATGAGGCCCACGCCAATCCCTGATCAAATGGAGGCCCAGCTCCGACTTGGAGGAGAAGCTCGTGACGACCTGATCGGTCGGGACCGGCAGACTGTGCCTGATGCGGCCGTTGAACGCGTCGACATCCGTCAACTCGATCCGTGAGGTCACCCCGAAGCTGCCGTCGACCGACGCATTGTTCCAGACCGTGACATAGTTGTTGTCAGACACAGCTGGGATGGTTTTCGTCGCGGTATCAGGAAGCGTCGTACCTACCATCAGCGAGGCGACGGCGCCCTTTGTCGGATCGTACGTGCTGCTGCTTATGACTAAGGAGCCATGGTCGAAAAACCTCCGGTGGTCATCGTCTCTCGCCGTGGCGATCCCCGCCGATACAGCAAGCGCCACGAGGCTGCAGCTTGCGAGAAGCGAACACCAGCGGGCGGCCCGAGGGTAGGTGATGCAATACATGGGGTTTGCCTCTGGGTTGGGTTAAATTGACGGAACAATCGCAAAATAGTCCCACCTGATGACGCTTTGATTGCAGGGACGTCGCAGCGCGACCCTGAATCAGGGATCCGGGCAATCAACGTTCAAATTGAACAGCTGTTCCCCAAGTCCGGCCGGCGCGCGGCATCCGCTTGCTGGCGCGAGGGCGGGTCGAGCTAGCCGGCGGGATCGCCGCGCCTCAGCGCGTCGTCCCACTGCAGTGGCAGGTCAGAACCCTTCACGGTCCAGCGCGTGAAGCGCGTCGCGCCCATATGCGGGGCCAGCGCCTTCATGACGGCGGCATGCGGCGGCGCCGCGACGAACACCCGCAGCGCCGTCTCGTCCTCCCATGCGGAGAGTGTCCAGAACCGCTTGGCGGCGAGCCGTGCCAGCAAAGAGTAGCCGACCAGGCCGGCACTTGTGCGCAGCTGGCGCCGGATTCGGGTGGCGTAAAGCAGGAGCCGCGGAATGCTCCAACCGCTGTTCAGCGGCAAATACGAGAGCAACGCGACATAATCGCGCTCGGGCGCGGCGCGCGAATGCGACTGCCATGGCAATTCAGCCATCTTACGGACCTCCCGCTTACCTCCAGCGCGCACCTTGTGACCGCTCGTTCGGAGGACGTTTATGCCTGGAACCTACAGCACTACGGATTTTTTGGTCAAAATTGCAAAAACTTCCGGGGGAAAACCCTGCGATGACGCCGGTCAGAGCGAGGTCGCATCGCATCGCCGGCGGCAGCGTCATTGCTGAGAAGCGGCGCCCGCAGGCCCACTCGTTGGAGCGGCGCCGCATTTTCGATCCCGCCAATTCGTTCCACGGGCGGCGCAGGCGCCGCTGATAGCGTTATCGCCTCTCCGGTTTTTGTCGCCGCGCCATGCTTCCGCCGCTGCAGGGACTCCCGCGCGGTCTTCCGGCGCACAGAGATTCTCAAGATGCGCATGGGACCAGCGCCGGCCCGCCGCGAGTGAGCGGCGAACGAGTGCGCCTCTGTCAAGGTCCGGCACTGGTGCTAGGCGGTTCCCCGGAGGGTCGCGGCGCACGAATGTCGGCGATGGTTCCGTCGTCCCCGCCCATGGCCTATTGGGCAGGGCCCGTCAGGGGCTTTACACCAAGTGTCCACCTTGCGGGTTCAATACCGCTACTGACAATAGTAGATGCTATAGCAACTTTTGTTACCATCGCTATACAGCAAGCGGCCGCTATCCTGCCGGCACGTGAACTGGTGATAATCGTTGAAGCCCGATCCTTTGACGGCGCCAACAGGACCGTTGTGATCGGTGATATTCGACGTAAAGTGATTGCCGTCCGGGAATGTGCCGACCACCGACTGACCCTCCCACGTCACAGTACCGTCTGTCGCCACCACTGCGGTCGCGGCAGGGCGCTCTCCGTGTTGGGACAGCGACGTTTTGGGGTAATAGTTCATTTCCGACGATTTCTGTCCGTCAGACAAGTAGCAGTTGCACAGGTATACGATCTCCGGGTCGACCGTGGGCGGCGGTGGTGGCGCGGGTGCCGGCCCAGTGAGTGCTTGCCAGATTCCGTTAGCCCAATTGCCACCTTGGGCGAATGAATACTGCCAAGCCATGACACCGCCGAATTGGGCGCCGAAGGTGGTTTCCAATGGTGGGATAACGTTTTGGACCATATCGGCGAGACTTTCGACTCCTTCGCCGCCTCCTTCGCCGCTAAGAAGGACGCCCATCAACAGTTTTTGCGGCCCTGTAATGCCGGCAACGTTGTTGTACCACTGTACCTTGGTAGGCGCGTCTTTATCATAGTGTGGGGTGTTGTAGAATTGGTTGTTGATCCACGCGATTTGATAACCCACTGTCTGCCATACCCGGACGTATGGAGCAATGCCGCCGGTCCTCCATTGGAATATGGCGCCTGAATTATCCCAATAGGCTGTTTGTGGGGCATGGGTGATGATGTTGTGCCCCGGCGGCAGTCCTGTTGCAAGCCCGCTCGTCAGTGCATTTAGAAAGGCGATGCCATCGTAAGCACCCTGAAATCCAGCATTGTCTTCGTAATCGATGTCAACTCCATCAAAACCATACATGGCCGCAAAGTCGACTATCTGTTTCACCAGTCCTTGTAAATTTTGACCGCCGGGGCCGGACGTCCAAAATTGGTAGGCTTGGGACAGTATATCGCCGGGGCTCAGTGCTCCCCCAAATGAGATCAGAACACGCTTGCCCGCGTTTTGCAGTGTCTGGATATTGCTTTGAAGATTATCGTCGAACGCATCTCCATCTCCCTGCAAATTAAAATTATTATCCGGATATAGAAAGCAAACGATGACATCGGTATAGGGAAGGTTGGCGATGTCCGCCAAGGATATTTGCCCGTTATTATTACTTGAGAAGTAGATGACATTGCGTGCCATGTCTTTTCCTCCTTCCAATGATGTGAGCCCGACCTGGATTGAACGACAGCTGCTTGATGACGGTGGTCGGACCGCAAATGACCACGGCCCAGATGCGGGGTCTAATGCGAAAATCTGTGATTTTCTTCGAAAATATAGATTACAACCATCGTTCGTAGTTCGCCTCTCCGACCCCACCCGCGATGGTGGAGCTCGGCCGTTTCGGGATCTTGGCCGACGGCCGGCCGATAAGGCTCGGCGGCCGCGTCTTCGACGTGCTGATGGCGGTGATTGATGCGTCGCGGGCAGTGGTCAGCAAGGACGAGCTTTTGAGCCGCGGCCGGCTGATCGAGGATCGGACGCGAGCCACCTCCGGCTGCCGTTTCCTTTGTCACCAGACTGAAACACTCGAACACGTTCATCCGTGCACGGCGGTACTGCCTGCGAAAGTCTGTGATTTCCTGCGGTAAGATGGTTTACAGTTGCTGGTCATGGTTCGCCTGTCTGACCCGTCGGCGATCATCGAATTTGGCCGCTTCAGCATCTTGCCGCATCGCCGCCAACTGCTCGCCGACGGCCGGTCGATAAGGCTCGGCGGACGCGCCTTCGACCTGCTGTTGGCGCTCATCGAGGCGCCCGGGACTATGGTCGGTAAGGACGAGCTGTTGAGCCGGATCTGGCCGGGCCGGATCGTCGAGAAGAACCGGCTGCAGAGCGAGATTTCGGCGCTACGCAAGGCCTTCGGGGCGGACCGCGACCTGATCCAGACGGTTCCCGGGCGAGGCTACCAATTCACCGGCGAGATCCGCGAGCTTGGGGCGGGCGTTAGCACGCGACAAGTTCCTGCGCCCTTGACCGGCCCCGCCCCGCCCCGGCCTGCAACCAACCTCGCCGAGAGCGTATCCGAACTGATCGGCCGAGAGGCCGCGCTCTTCGAGGTGCCGCCGGAATTGGCCAACAGGATGTCGGTCACGAAGCATGATGCAGCCGAACGTCGGCAAATCACCGCCATGTCGTGCGAAGCGATCGGCGTGGCGGCGCGAGCCGACGGGATCGGTCTCGAGGATTTGCACGAAGCGATCGGCGCCTTTCAGCACTGCGTCTCGGAGATCGTCGGTCGCCACGGCGGGTTTATCGCCAGCCGTCTCGGCAATACCGTCCTCGTCCTTTTCGGCTATCCCGCGGCGCACGAACACGACGCCGAGCGGGCAGTCCATGCGGGGCTCGAATTGTGTGCGGCGGTCAGGACCCTGAGACCTGGTGCCGACGTGCCGGTGCGGTGCCGGGTCGGCATCGCGACGGGAATGGTCATCGTTGGCGATCTCGTCGGGGTCGGCGGGGTCCGGGACCACGGGATTGTCGGCGACGCCCCAGACTTGGCGGTGCGGTTGCAGGTATCGGCGCAACCGGACACATTGACGATCGAGCCGGCGACCTGGCGTCTGATCGGCAATCTGTTCGATTGCCGCGATCTCGGCGCACTCGACACGAGCAGCGACACCGGGCCAACACGCCGTTGGCAGGTGCTGGGTGAGAGTGTCGTAGCCAGCCGCTTCGAGGCATTGCGCGGATCGGAATTGACCCCTCTGGTTGGTCGCGACGAAGAGATCGACTTGCTGCTGCGCCGGTGGGCGCGCGCCAGGGCGGGCGACGGCCAGATCATGCTGGTCTCGGGCGAGGCCGGCCTCGGCAAGTCGCGCATCACCGCGGCAATTGAGGAACGCTTGCACGCCGAACCGCATCTCTGCCCGCGCTATTTCTGCTCGCCCTATCACCAAGACAGCGCGCTGTTCCCGTTCATCGACCAACTCGGGCGGACGGCTGGGTTCGCGCGCGACGATCCTCCCGCTTCTAAGTTGGAGAAACTCGAGGTCTTGCTGGCCCGCGCCGCCCCACCGGACGAGGATGTGGCATTGCTCGCCGATCTGATGTCATTGCCGGCTTCGGAGCGTCACCCTCTGCCAAATCTCAGTCCGCAGCGGAAAAAGGAAAGGACGCTGGAGGCGTTGATCCGCCAGCTCGAGGGTCTGGCGCACGAAAAGCCGGTGGTCACGGTATGGGAGGATGTGCATTGGCTCGACCCGACCTCGCGTGAGCTGCTCGACCTCACCGTCGAGCGTGTCCGCAGCCTGCCGGTGCTGCTGATCGTGACGTTCCGACCAGAGTTCCAGCCGCCTTGGGCCGGCCAGCCGCAGGTCAGCATGCTGGCTCTCAACCGTCTGGACCGGCACGACTGTACCGTTTTGATAGCGCAGATTGCTGGCAAGACGTTGCCCGGCGAGGTTGTCTTCGCGATTGCCGAGCGCACCGACGGCGTGCCGCTGTTTGTCGAGGAATTGACCAAGAGCGTCTTGGAGAGCGGTTTGCTGCGCGAGGAGAACGATCGCTACGTGCTCGACCGCGCGTTGCCGCCGCTTGCGATCCCTGTAACCCTCCACGCCTCGCTTATGGCGCGGCTGGACCGCCTCGCGTCGGCGCGGATGGTGGCGCAGATCGGCGCGGCGATTGGACGCCAGTTTTCTTATTCGGTGCTGCATGCCGTCTCCCGACTTCCCGAGGATGAATTGCGCGCCGCACTGGCCCAGCTCGTCGCTTCCGAGCTGGTCTTTCAACGCGGCACGCCGCCCGACGCGGTCTACAGCTTCAAGCACGCGCTGGTGCAGGACGCGGCGCACGGCAGCCTGTTGCGCAATGCCCGGCAGCAATTGCACGCGCAGATCGCCGAAGCGCTCGCAGCCCATTCCTCCGAGCTGATGGAGACCCAGCCTGAGCTCTTCGCGCAGCATTACGTCGAGGCCGGTCTGGTCGAAAAGGCTGTCGCCTTTTGGGGTAAGGCCGGTCACCGGTCCGTCGTCCGCTCGGCGATGGCGGAAGCGGCCGCGCAATTTCAAAAGGGGCTGGACCAGCTGGCGCTGTTGCCCGACATCCCCGAACGGCGGCAAAAGGAGCTCGAGTTTTCCAGCGCTTTGGGCGCGGTGCTGAATGTCGTCAAAGGCTCGGCCGCGCCGGAGACGGGCCAGGCCTACGCTCGCGCGCGGGAGTTGTGGGAACAGCTCGGTTCCCCCGTGGAGTTCGTTCAGGTTCCCTGCGGGCAGTCCCGCTATCACGCGCATCGCGGCGAATTGGATCAGGCGCAGTCTATCGCCGAGGACTTGCTGCATCTGAGCCGTCGACGGAACAATTCCGCCGGGCTCGTAATGGGTCACTACTCCTCCGGTCGAAACCTGATGTTTGCCGGCAGCTTTGCCTCGTCCCGATCGCACCTCGAAACGGTGCTCGCGCTTTACGATCCGAACTTCCATCACTCGCTCGTGCGTCAGACCGGCATCCACCCACAGTTGGCAGCACAGGCCGCGTTGGGGGTCGCCCTCCTTTGTCTCGGCTTTCCCGACCGAGCATTGGCACAAAGCAACAAGGCAATTGCCGAGGCGCGGAGACTGCCGCATCCGCCGACTTTGGCCATGAGCTTGGGGATCGACGCCCTTCTGCTGTCGATCATCGGCGACGACATAGGCTTGGAGCAGCGGGCGGACGGCTTGGTTGCGGTCGCGACCGATCAAGGTTTCCCTTTCTATCGTGCCACGGGAGCGATCTTTCGCGGGTGGGTCAAGGCCAAGAATGCCGATGTGACGGAGGGCCTGTCTCTTCTGCGTGCCGGTTCGAGCGCTTATTGTGCCACTGGGGCCACGGTGTGGATGCCCCTGTATATCGCCCTCCTGGCCGGGGCATGTGAGATCGCAGGTCAAATCGAAGAAGGCGCGGCCCGGTTGGATCAGGCGTTGCAGCTCGTCGAAAGGACGGGGGAGCGCTGGTTCGCCGCGGAGCTCGATCGGCAGAGAGGCCGGCTGCTGCTACGGCAAGGCCATCCCGAAGCCGCCGAGGAGCTGTATCGCAAAGCCCTCGGCATCGCCCGAGAGCAGGAAGCCAAGCTGTGGGAGTTGCGCGCCGCCGCGAGCCTTGCCCGGCTGTGGCGCGACCAGGGTCGCCGCGCCGCAGCCCGCGACCTGCTCGCCCCGGTCTTTGGCTGGTTCACCGAAGGCTTCGCCACCCCTGATCTCAAAGAGGCAACGGCGCTGCTCGACGAGTTAGAATGAGCCGAGCCGTGTGCAGCGGATGCCTCAACAGTTGTCAACGCCGGCCGAACGGCCGCTCCCGGCGCACAGACGATGTCGCGACCATCTCGAGGTCTTCCGCCCTATATCGATGCGGAAGTGTTTGGTCTGGGTGTCGGCGTTATCCAGACGTAGGATGGATGCATCAAGCCGGTGGGCTCGTAAAAAACATTTTCGATGAACTCGAATCCGAGCTTCTTAAGAATCTTCTCCGAAGCCCGATTGTCTGGGTGATGCCCGGCATAGACTTTCGACAGCCGCAATTTTTCCCGCGCATATTCGAGCACGCCTTGCGCGGCTTCCGTTCCGAACCCTTTGCCCCAGCAGCGCTTCACGAGATGGAACCCCACTTCGAAATCCGCCGCGCTGGGTGTGTTGACCCAGGGTCGAAGTCCGCCGCAGCCGACGAAATCGCCATTGCGGTGATCGAACAGCGCCCAATACTGGACACCGCTGGATCTCTCTCGCTCGATCTCGTTGCAGAGTTTCTCATGGACTTGGGCTTCGGTGAGTTTGCCGCGAGAATCAATGAGCGCCGTGACGGCGGGATCGCCCCACAATTCCATCGCGAGCGGCAGATCCTCGATCTGCCATGACCGCGCCAAAAGGCGCTCGGTCCTGAATTTTTCCATTTCCGCCTTGACCGCCGCCGGGGTGGTTCGAGACGCACTCCGCCGGAGTTTATCCTCGGGCCGCGCGGAGCGCGGACCCGTGGGGCGGCGGGCTCCTCACCATGACACAAGTCTTTGATGGCATTAAACACCGCCGTCATCCTGAGGTGCCGCGAGCGCGGCCTCGAAGGACGCACGCCGGTGATCCAGCGTGTCTGACAATACTTCCCCAGCGTCTATGAATTACCAACTGCACGTCCCCTGGCGCGAATCTCGGATGAGGAGGTGTCGAAGCGGAAACGGTGCTCGGGGATCTCGGTGAAGAGATCGGCATAGCGCCGCGGCACGGGGATGTCGCTCAGCGCGCGTATGCGCCCCGCCGCGTCGATGCGCACGGCCACCAGAAAGCTGCTCCCAGAATTGGCGATTTCCTCGAGCGCCATGTGCATTCGAGCCTCGTCATCGCCATAATATTTCGGCGCAACCAGCCGCTCCGCCGTATCCGCACCGACCACAAACGTGGTCCTCGGAAACAAGCGCGACTTTTCGACGAAGGTGGGCGCTCGCGTCAGTTCGACCGGCGACTTCCAGGCGAATTGCGCGAGCCGGCGTCTCACCGTCTCGCGTGCCAGCGGCGGCTTGTCGACGTTTGTGACAGAGATTTCGAATGCCAAGGGCTGCTGCCTGAGCTCTTCGGCGACCCGCGCCAGCAACAGATGTCCCTCGTGCAGCGGGTTGAAAGAACCTGGGAACAGCACACTGGGCTGCGGCGCCGACAGCATCATTTGGCCATCGGGCTGGACGGTGACGCGATCGAGTTCGCCCGCCAAGAGCCGATCGATCGTATCCACGGCTGCGACGACCGTCTCCGCATAATGTTCATCCGCATCGATTAGGCTGCGCGGCGACGCTGCGGCAATCCCGCATGCACGGGCCAGCCACAGAACGATCGCGCGCGAAACGAGGTCTTCTTCAGCGGCGCGGTCACGTCGGCCCTTGGCCAATACGCAAGTGCAGTGCGCGATTTGGGCGGAGTTGGCGAATGCGATGTGAAATCGATGCTCGCCTTTACGCGGGCGATCGCTCACCAGTGCCGCCGTGGCACCCAGGCCGACCAGATCGGTGCCCGCCGGCACCAGCCTGGCTGCGCGTGCCCGTGCGGTTTGTGCCATCGCGATTGCGGTGTCAGAGCTGCACGCCTGTGCCGGCGCAAAGCCGAGAAACGTCGCAAGCGCCTGCGCGTCGTAGGGAACCTGCGCCTCGATCAGCAGCCGAGAGCCGCCGGGAACACGAAGCAACTGGCCGACCGCCCCACTGCCGCCCCCGGTGATCGCGAGCGCAGCCTTGCGGCCGGACGCGTGCAATGCGGAGATCAATTGTTGCCACGCGGCGTCCGACGGGCTCATGGTGCGTGTGTGGTCCGAAGCTGAAAACTACCTCGCGAACGGTGAAAGACAGTTCGGACAGTGTCAACAGAGTGCATGAGCGTGCCAGCAACGCTGCCGAGGCCAGTGATGTCCGGCATGATCGGTAGGCGCACGTTGGCGCGCGAGTGAGCCCCCAAGCAAAGACTTGCCGTCCGCCAGATTGACAGCGCACCGCTCGGCGCGATGCTGCCCTTCCTGATGGTCGCTGTTTGACGGGATTTGCCCCAAAGCAGACCTTTCGGTGCAAGGCTTAAGGCGTCAGCGACGTGCCACTTGAGGACTCCCCGGGGCAGCTGAAACATCGAGACCACGGAGCGTTCGGCATCACCGAAGGGCGAGGACTGCTTGACTCCGGCCAGATGTTTTTGATATCATGATTATATCGTAAAATTGTGAACGGAGGCCCCGTCATGTCGGCTACGATCATTTCAGCCCCGCCAGCACGCAGCGCGTTTGTCGACAGGGAGCTCCGTGCCGGCAACGGGTATGTGATGCTGGGGATTGGCTTAGCCTTGATCGCCGTTTCTTGTTGGCCGGCCTACACCGGGTTCGTCGTAGGCCACTCGCTCGTTCGAGCCTGGATTGCTCTGCCAGCGATCATCTCCGCCATCGCCGTCCTAAAGGGGCTCGTCGTGGTTCAGCCTAACGAGAGCCTTGTCTGTCTATTGTTCGGAAGCTACGTCGGCACTGAACATCGGCCGGGTTTTTGGTGGATCAATCCTTTCAATTCCAGGCGGAAAATCTCGCGCCGTCTGGAGACATTGGAGAGTGGCCCGCTTAAGGTCAATGATGCTGTCGGCAATCCGATTGATATTGGTGCGGTAATCGTCTGGCGTGTGGAGGACGCCGCAAAGGCGCTTCTGGAGGTCGGCTCCTACGCCAACTACGTGAAGGCGCAGAGCGAAACCGCCCTGCGGCGGATGGCGAGCGTGCACCCTTACGATCTGGTCGAGGCCGACGAAGCGGTGAGGCAAGGCGAACGACCGACAAGTGGAACAGAGAAACCCGACCACGATCATACACCGTTGTCGACGGTCAGTTTGCGCGACGGTGGCGATGCAGTCATTGAAGCCTTGCTGCACGAGATCCGGACACGCATGGAGCCGATCGGTGTCTCAGTGCTTGAAGCACGAATCTCCCATCTCGCCTATTCGTCGGAGATCGCGGGCGCTATGCTTCGCAAGCAGGCGGCCAGCGCGGTGGTTGCCGCCCGACGCATGGTCGTGAAGGGCGCCGTGAGCATCGTAGAAGACGCTCTCAGCGAGCTCGACCAAAAAAAACTCGCTGACGCCCTCGATCCAGAACGTAAAGCTGCCATGATCTCTAATCTGCTCGTTGTCCTGGTTGGCGACAAGGAAGTCACCCCCGTGATCAATACTGGTACTTTGTATTCATAACCGATTATGGCTCAACGAGGTCGGCCGCCCGGACCGGAACGCATCGCCTTCCCGCTCCGGGCGGAGAAAGCCATTCTCGATGCAGTAAAGCGATGCGCGGTGGCGGACTTACGGAGCGTCAATGCCGAAATCGAGATACTTCTTCGGGAGGCACTGGCGCGCCGCGGCATTCGAATCAGACCCGCGAACAAAGATGGCAAGGACAACTTCAATAAATGACAACGCAGCCGTTTCCTCCACTACAGCTAGCACGCCCCGACGCGCTTCTGCGGCTTGCGCAGGCCCAAGGAGCGGCGCCGCCGCCGTACGCGGCCGCCCACTGGGTTTCCTATGGCGGCGGCGAGGCGATCCTCTTGGCGATCGTGCTGCTCGTGGTGGCCGGCGGATTTGCCTATGCCGGCAAACGGCTGCGCGCCCCGCTCGGTGTCATGCGGCCAGGAGGCACCGTCGCCGGGTTCATGATCGCGATCTGGCTGCTGGCAATCTACACCGCCGGCGTCGCCGCGTTCGTCTATGGACTGCAAGTGAAGCAGGCGTATCCGGGTTTTGTCGCGGCCCGTGTGCGCGTCGGCACGTTCATCGATGCGCCGGTGACCTTCTTCACGATTCTCTACCTTACGCGGCGTTGGGGCTGGAAGGTCGCGCTGGCCAGCGCCGTCATCGGCACCGCCGCCGCGCCGATGATCTTCGAGTTTCCCTTCGATCTGATCGTCATGACGCGGACTAATCCGCCGATCCCGACTCATCCGATGCTATATCGGCAGCTTTTCTTCCTGCCGTTGTTCCTGGTCGAGTTCTCAACCGTATCGCTGCTGACGTTGCTACCTTCGATGCGGGTGACCGCGTACGCCTCTTACGCGGTGGCGGGGATGTTTGTGGTATTCGCCGTCTGGGCTGCGTTCGGGTTCGCTTTTCCCGCAGAACCGCTGCCGCTCGCGCTGAACGTCATTTCAAAGATTCTGTGCTTCGTAGCAGCGACCATGCTGTTTGTCTGGCGGACGAACGGGGAAGTCTTTGGAGCTAGAGCATGATGATTTGAGCTTGAACCGCTACCCGCTCAGCATGCGGGGCACCACGTAACCGATCGTCTGTTTGAAGAGGTAAGGCGCCCTGTCCGCAGGGTCCGAAAACGGCGCACAGACGCCGTTGCCCATTCGGGGCTTTGCATCTCATCTTGGAGGACTCGCTTCTCCCGGTGCAGAGTTCGCCCGCTACTAGCGGGCCCAACACCGACAGGATGGGACGATCAGATCGCGGTCGCCGTACACACGAGGACACACGATGAAGCAACCCAACCGAGTCAAAGCCGCCATGCGTTCCGGACGCAAGGCTTACGGGTACAACCTTTCCTTCCCATCCCCGTGGGTCATCGACATTCTGGGGAAGCTCGACTTCGATTTTGTCTTTATCGATGGCGAGCATGGGCCGTTCGGCCTGGACCAGCTCGAGGACCTCTGCAGGACCGCCGAACGCCACAACGTGACAACGATCGCCAGGGTGCCGGACATCGGCTCATCGACCATCCTGCGCTATCTCGATCGCGGGATCGTGGGCGTATTGGGCCCGCACATCGCCACCGAGGCGGACGCCCGCCAGCTCGTGCGGGCGTGCTATTTCGGTCCGCTCGGTGAGCGGTCGTTCGGGGCCAACCGCGGCACCGACTACAATGCCGGGATCGCCGACAAGGCGGCGTACTACCGTGAGGCAAACGACCGGATGCTGGTGTGTGCGTTGCTGGAAGATGTCGCCGTGCTGGACAACCTCGACACAATTCTCTCGGTGCCGGGCATCGACCTCTACAGCATTGGCCCAAACGATTTTGCCCAAAGTCTCGGCTATCCCGGCCAGCCCGACCATCCGGAAGTGGTCAAGACAATGCAGGAAATCACCCGTCGCATCCGACAGGCTGGGCGCAGGATGCAATCGGACGTGATGCAAGGGGCGTGGGTCAGCGATATGCTGCTCGATGCGGGTCGTCGTATTCTACCGTCGTAGCATGGGTGAGCGCTGCAATTCGATCCGATGTCGCTTGCAAACGCGCCGGGACGCGCTTGCGGAAGCCTACATGACCGACGATGCTGTGGCGCGGTTGCGCGAGGTTTCGAGCCCGATGGCGCGATGTCGCTGATGCTGGCCAGCCCCCGCCCTTTCGGCGCCGAGATCCAGGTACTTCACGTGCACCTTAGGGGCGATCTCGTGGCCAGCGGCCTCGGGGGTGAGGCCCAACTCGGCTTGCGCCGCACCAGGGCCGTCCCACGTCAAGCCAAGACTGGAGCGCGCAGGAGGGGAGGGAACCACAGGGATACCGGCCCGGCCGGAGAGCGGGTCGCGCGGGCCGCTGGCCGCAAAACTAATCTTTCGTGTTATTAGCGTAAATAGCGCAGGTACCGAAGCAGCGGCCAGCCAACGTCAAATGCGTAAATTATCATGATCCAGGTTGATGCACTGATACTTACAAGAAATCTATACACCAGTGGGGAATGCAATAGATGCATAATTATTTGCACCCCGCAAAACGCGACTAGCAAGAGCAATGTAGATTTTCGACTTATTATCGCCGCCACTCGTTCGGCTTTTCCAAACACAAACAGAAGCGTTACCGCGATTGCGGGTATCAGTGCGATGATTGTGGATAAGCTACTGTATGACACGGCCATTCTCCCTTGATGCCTGTCGGTTCGGGTTTTCTGCCTTCATAATGCTAAAAGCCGCGGTCCAGCCGAGACCAGCCGCTAATGCCTGGTACTCCGTGGTCGGAGAATACAGTATCACGCCAATACATGTTCCAATGATAACGGACATAATGAAATCGACACGAATATAAAAAGCAGATGACCGACGTGGAAAGAGATCCTTAAGGAATCTGATCGAGCTTTTGATGCCTTTTTGTTGCGAAAACACATATGCCGTTACGCAGCCGAGGAATGTGATGCTTGGGATATTCGCAAATTCCCAAACGGATTGTACATTCTGGTCCATGGGATAGCCCTCAGCGATGATCGGCCAAAATTTGTCGAGGCAGATCGATGACGAGCCGGACTCCAGTGAACGGTCTGCCTCCCAGGTCGGCTAGTATTATTCGGAATTGTGTGAGGCGATGTGAAGCAGCTCACACATCTCTAAAGAAATGCGTATGCACTAATTCCCTCGTTGCGGTCTTGCGATTAGCCCTCACTCGGCCAGCTTTCGCAGGGCATGCAGGTAATCGGCCGTGCGTTGCGCATGGGCTGCGGCTGAGAAGATCGCCCGCTTGTCGCCTTGCGGACGATCTTGTGGCCAGCGGCCTCGGGGATGATGCGCAGCTCGGCCTCCGCCCGGCCAGGGCCCGCCGCCACGTCGGGCCAGGACTGGAAGCGCGTGGCCTCGGTGAACAGCGCGGGCACGCCGAGCTCGTCGGTTCGCAGATGATGCTGTTCAAGCAGGGGCGGTCAGCCTCGCCACGTCAAAATTGTACACACGGGCGGTATTGCCGCCGGCGATTTTGGCCTGTTCGTCGTCCGGCACACCGGCCAGGATCTCCGCCAGGATCTTGCGCGATTGGGGAAAGGTCAACTCGCTGTGCGGATAGTCCGAGCCCCACATCAGGTTGTCGACGCCGATGACGTCGCGCAGGCGAATGCCGATCGCGTCCTCCTGGAAGCTCAAGACGACGTTGCGGCGGAAGAAGTCGCTCGGGAGCATGCCGTTCTTGAACCGGTAGATCGCCTCGCCGTGGCGCTCGCGGTAGGTGTAGTCCATGGAAGAGAGCACGTTGGGCGCCCAGGACAGCTCGAACTCGACGATAGCCAGTGTGAGGCGCGGATGACGCTCGAAGACGCCGGAAAAGATCATGTCGCACATCGACAGCGCCGGATAGAACGCCTTGGTTGCGCGGCTGCTCGCGTCGCGCAGCGTTCCGGGACCGGCCCCGCGGATCTTGCCCTGCCGTCGCGTCGCGGTGTGCAGGCTTAATGGCAGTTCAAGCGCCGCGGCCGAGGCCCAGAACGGCTCGTACTCGGGTTGGTCGTAGCGGCGGTCCTCGGCCGGATACTCGGTGATCATCGCGCCGGAGAGACCGAGGCGGGCGGCGCGCTCCAGCTCCCTGATCCCGTCCTCGACGTCGTCGAGGTTGATCATCGCGATGCCCTTCAATCGGCCGGAGTCGGCGCGGCAGAACTCGGCGAGCCAGTCGTTGTACGCGCGAAAGATGGCGGACATCAGCAGCGGGTCCGCCACCTTGAAGTAAAACAGCCCTTGCGAGGGATAGAGGACTTCACCGGCCACCCCATCGAGCGCCATGTCCTTCAGGTGTTGCTCGGGGTCGTACCCGCCGCGAAGGACGTCTTCGAAGCGCCCCCGGGCGGAGATCGTCTCGGGGGCCGCGAACCGCGCGCCCGCGTTTGAGATCAGGCCGATCCCGGAGAGGATCTGGTCCGCCTCGACGACGACGTGGTCGCCGCCGTCGAGCCGCTCGATCCGCGGCGCCCGATCCCGGAACGGCGCATCGATGCGGGTCTGCCATAGATCGGGCGGTTCGAAGACGTGAGAGTCAGACGACAGAATGAGGGGCAACATCGGCATCCTTTCTGACCTGATCGCGGGGCAGCACTTTTGGTGAGCGAGGTCAGGCGGTTTGGCGCATTCGGGCGGCGCGGGCAAGGTCGACCGAGACGAGCTGGGAGATGCCGCGCTCGGCCATTGTGACGCCGAAGAGGCGGTCGACGCGCGCCATCGTGATGCGGTGGTGCGTCACCACCAGAAAGCGGGTGCCGGTGGTGTCGGCGATCTCGCCGACCAACGTGCAGAACCGGTCGACATTGGCGTCGTCGAGCGGCGCGTCGACCTCGTCCAAGACGCAAACCGGCGCGGGATTGGTCAAGAAAGCCGCGAAGAGCAGCGCGAGCGCGGTCAGCGCCTGCTCGCCGCCGGACAACAGCGTCAGGGATTGCAGCCGCTTGCCCGGCGGGCTCGCCATGATTTCGAGCCCGGCGGCGAGCGGGTCGTCATTGTCGACCAGGCGCAGTTGCGCCTTGCCGCCCCCGAACAGTCGCGTGAACAGCTCGGCGAAATGGCGGTCGAGCTGCTCGAAGGCGGCGCTCAGCCGCTGCCGGACTTCGCGGTCGAGCGCAGCGATGCCGTGGCGCAGCCGCGCGATGGCCTCTGTTAGCTCGGCGCGCTCCCGGCGTAAGTCGGCGACCCGGGTTTCGAGCTCGGCGGCCTCGGCTTCGGCCATCAGGTTGACCGGCCCCATGTTATCGCGCTCGCGGGTCAGGCGCTCCAGCCGCGCCGCGGTCTCGGCCGGATCAGCCGGGACTTTATCCTCCGTGACCCCCGCGATTTCGGCGAGAGCTTCGGGTGCGACACCCGTCCGCTCGTGGACATCGCGGGCAAGGCGCGCCAAGGCTTCATTTGCGCCATCCCGCAAACCCTCGAGCCGCGCCAGGCGCTCGCGAGCCTCGCCCAATGCCTGATCAGCCAGGCGCGAGGCGTCCATGGCTTCGCGCAGCTGGCGCTCGCCGATGGCGAGCGCGTCGGCCGACCGGCGACAGGCCTCGGCAGCGTCCGCGATCGCGGCGCCGAGCGCCCCGCTCTCGGCGGCGATTATTGCCGGGCGCGCCGCCAAGCCATCGATCTCCGCCTCCAACGCGCGGCGCCGTTCGATCAGTGCAGCCTGCTGCGCAGCGGCATCCGCGCTGCGTTTACGCCAGGCACGTTGCTCGAGCTCGATCGATGACAGGCGCTCGCGGCGGCGCGCCGCTTCATGGGTGAGCCGCTCGATTGCCGCGCGCGCGTCGGCTTCGCGCCGGCGCGCATGGGCCGCCGCGACGCGCGCCTCTTCGAGCACAGCGCGGGCCGATTTTGCCTCGGGAAGGGCGGCTAGTTCACCCTCCACCTCTTCCACCTGCGCCTCGGTCTCGGCGAGATCGGCGCCGATCTTTTCGAGAAGGTCGACCGCAGCGGCCAGCCGGGTTTGCGTCGTCAATTCCCGCCGGGTGATCTCGGCCTCCTCGGCGCGCCCCCGCGCCAGCGCCGCCTCCGCGTCGGACAGCGCCTGCCGCGCCGATCTGCCGGCCTCGGTTGCCTGCTGACGCTCGGCACGCGCTGCGGCGGCGACGCTCTGGGCCGTTACAGCCGAGGTCTTCAGGGTGGCGGTCTCGCTCTCCAGCACGGCGAGCCGGTTGCGATGACGCAAATGCTCGGCGGCTGGGGATGGCCCGCAGCCGAGCGAGACGAAGCCGTCCCAACGCCACAGGCGACCCTCACGGTCGACGAGCCGCTGGCCCGGCCCCAGTCTCGGCTGAAGGCGCCACCCGGTTTCCTCATCGTCGACCCAGCCCGCCTGCGCGAGGCTGCGTGCGAGAGCAGACGGATGGTTGACGGCTTCGCCCAACGGGCAAGCGCCCGCCGGCAAGGCAGCGCAGCCATGCTCCTCCCCACCGAGGGCGACCCAAAATCGAGCGCCGCTGCCACCCTCGCTGGCGAGCGGCGCTTGAAGTTCATCCCCAAACGCGGCGCCGAGCGCGGCCTCAAAGCCTGGGGCGACCCGCAGCGCGGTCAGGATCGGCGGAGCCTCGCCTGGATCGGACGGCGGTGTGAGCAGCCGGCGCAATCCCTCGGCCTCTGCGGTGAGCCGAGCCAAGTGGGAATCGACCTGGCGCGCGGTATCGAGCGCCGTCTGTTCGCCGGCGAGCCGGTTTGCGATCTCGATTTCGGCCGTCTCGACCTTGGCGCGACATTGCTCGAGCCGCGCTTCAGCCTCCGCCACAGCAGTGGTGGCGGCGGTCACCGCCTCGGGCGCAACCAGCGCGGCGGCGAGCCCTGCGCGCTGCCGCTCCGCTTCGGCGCGGCGCGTCTCCAACCGGGCGCGGCGTTCTTCGAGGTCCTTTCGGCGCCGGTCGAGCGTGACGCGGCGCGCCTCGGCGGCGGCCACGGCCTCGGTCTCCCGCTGCAGCACCGCCTCCGCCTCGGCCAGGCAGGCGCCGGCTTCGCGCAACCCAGCTTCGGCGAGCTGCCGGCCCGGACCATCCGCCGCCTCGGCCCGGGTGATCGCATCCTGCTCTTCGGACAGCCGGGTCAGCGACGCCTGCGCCTCGGCCGAGTGCGCTTCCTCGCGTTCGAGATCGGCGGCGAGTTGCGCGAGCCGCTGTTCCGCCTCGCGGCGGGCGGCGAGCACCCGCTGCAACTCCTGCTCGAGCTCATTTCGCGAATTGGTCAGCCGCTGCAATTCCGCCGCAGCCGCCGCCGCAGCCATCCTGAGGGGCGGCAACGCCGCCTCGGCAGCGTCGCGAGCCCGTATTCCGGCAACGGCATGTTCGGTCGCCTCCGCAACGATGTGCTCTGTTGCACGATGCTCGGCGGAACTGCGCTCGGCCTCGGCCTCGGCTGCCAGCCAACGGGCGCGGAACAACAGCGCCTCGGTGCGCCGGATCTGCTCGGCGAGGCGGCGGTAGCGCTGCGCCTGGCGCGCCTGTTTTCTCAAAGCCTCGAACTGGACCTCGATCGTGGCGATGACGTCGTCGAGCCGCTCGAGGTTCTCCTCGGCAGCGTCGAGTTTAAGCTCGGTCTCGCGGCGGCGCGCGTGAAGCCCGGCCGTGCCGGCGGCTTCTTCGAGCAGAATCCGCCGTTCGACCGGTTTCGCGTCGATCAGCGCGGCGACGCGGCCCTGGCTCACCATCGCGCCGGAATGGGCGCCGCTCGCGGCGTCGGAGAACAGCAGCTGGACGTCGCGCGCCCGCACTTCACGCCCATTGACGCGGTAAGTCGAGCCGCCGCCGCGTTCGATCCGTCGGATGATTTCGATCTCCGCGCGGTCATTGAAGGCGAACGGCGCGTCGCGGCTGCTGTTGTCGAGGGTCAGCGCGACTTCGGCGATGTTGCGCGCAGGCCTTGTGGCCGTCCCGGCAAAGATCACATCGTCCATCTCGCCGCCGCGCAGGCGTCTGGCCGAGGTTTCCCCCATCACCCAGCGCAGCGCCTCGACCAGGTTCGATTTGCCGCAACCGTTCGGGCCAACGATCCCGGTGAGACCCGGCTCGAGCGCCAGCTCGGTCGCGTCGACAAAGGATTTGAACCCGATCAGGCGGAGCCGGCAAACCTGCATCAGACCGCCAAGTTCCCCGTCGCTTAGGCCCCTCACCCTCCCGTTTCGCGAGCCCTCCCTCTCCCCGCTAAAGCGGGGCGAGGGGATGTTGACCTTTCTCCCTCGCCCCGCTTGCGGGAGAGGGCCGGGTGAGGGGCTTTTCTCCAT
>CAWEWR010000030.1:0-37199 GCA_963812675.1 uncultured Alphaproteobacteria bacterium
TCTCGCCAGCGGAGGAGGCAAACATGATGATATAGCCGAGCCCGGCCTGAGCGGTGATGAACTCGCCGACGATAACGCCGATCATCGCCATCGTCACGCCGACCTTCATGCCGGCAAAGACGAATGGCATCGCATAAGGAAAACGCGCCATGCGAAACATCTGCCATTCGCTCGCGGTGAGCGATCGGCAAAGCAGCAGGACTTCGGGCTTGGCGCTGACGAGGCCCGTGGCGGTCGACACGACGACCGGAAAGAAAGCGATGAAAATGGCGACGACGATGCACGACTTGCTGCCGACACCGAGCCAGACGATGAACAGCGGCGCCAGAGCGATCTTTGGGATCAGCTGGAACATGACGATGTTCGGGTAGAGCGCCTCGCGTATCCAAGCCGAGAACGTGATGGCGATCGCTAGGGCAACCCCGAGCAACGTCGCGAGACCGAAACTGACGAGGGTCTCGATTGTCGTTGGCAAGGCTTGCTGCAAAAGGATCTCGTAGTTCTCCGACAGCACCGCCCAGACCGCGGAGGGCGGCGGCAACAGCAACGGTGAAATCCGGGTCGTTCGACACAGGATTTCCCAGCCGACTGTTGCCAGCGCTGCGAAGCCGAGCGGCAACAGCACGCCGCGACCGGTGCGCCGCCACCCGCCCGGTTCACTGTCGCCGCCCAGCCGGACTGGAGAGGTGACGGCTTCCTGCAGAGCCGCCATTCGCAGGGAGCTCAGCTCACGTATTTAGCGAATTCGGCGACGCGTTCGTACATTCGCGCCCTCATTCGGCCGCCTGGAGCATCTCGGGATGCTGCGCCTGCCGCAGGGTTTCCTCGTAAGCCTCGAGCCACGGCTGAGCCTCGGGCGCGAACAAATCGCCCGAGCGCGCGCCATAGCTGACGCTCGGATCGTCGACCAGCGGCGGGACCACGCCACTGTCGCGCAAGGCGCGCGCCGCGCCGAGCAGCCGCAGCCGCGTCATCACGATCATCCGGTCGCTCGGCGCCAGATGCTCGAGGGTCCGATCGGAAATTTCGCCCATGCTCACGGTCACCGCCGAATCCTGCCCGAACACCGACGCGATGCCGGTGAAGCTGACCGTCCGCTGGCTGTTGCGGTCGATCAGATAGTCGTTGCCGCTGTTGGCGACCGGGACCCAGCGGCCGAACCAATCGGGAGTGTTGGGCAGGGTCGCGACCTGCCGCTCGAGATAGGGGATCGACGCTCCGGTCCGCGTCACGGAAAGCGGTTGGGTCCGGTGTCGCCAAGCGTACTGGAACGACATCACATGGGTGTCGTCCATCGGGACCCAAGCCTGGGCGATGATGTTGTCGGTCAATGGACCGTTCGGGAAGAGGGTCCAGAACGGCATCACGAAATGCGCGAAGCGGTAGTACAGCTGGCCCGGCTGCGCCGGCCGGTAAGCGGCGTACATCGCGCCCCAATCGGTCGCCTGCACGTGATAGCGCGGCGCCCGGTCGATCAGCTGGAAGCGTTCCGGATGGTCGGGGTCGACGTGCCCCACCTCGACCTTGCCGGTGTGCAGAAAGCTGAAATGCGAGGTGTCGATGTCGCCCTCGAGCGCCTGCAGCCAATTGCACTCGCGCTGCGCGCAATAAACGTAGGCCTCGTCAGGCGCCAATAGGGTCGCTTCGAGCGCCGGCAATGGCGGCGCGATGGCGCGCTCGCCCATATAGACATAAACTACGCCGCCGCGCTCGGCGACCTGGTAGGATTTGGCCTTGATCTTGGGCAGGGCTTCCTGGTCGATGGGCAGGTTCGGCATCTCGAGGCAGTTGCCCGCCGTGTCGAACTTCCAGCCGTGATAGACGCAGCGCAGGCCGCCCTCCTCATTGCGGCCGAAGAACAAAGAGGCACAGCGATGCGGGCAGCGGTGATCGAGGACGCCGATCCGGCCCGCACTGTCGCGAAACGCGATCAGCTTCTCGCCCAAGAGCATCAAGCGCAGCGGATCGCCGTCGGCGGTCAGTTCCGTCGATAGGCAAGCCGGCAGCCAATACTGGCGCATCAGCGCGCCCATTGGCGTGCCGGGTCCGACGCGGGTCAGCAATTCGTTCTCGGCTGCAGTGGTCATGTTGCGGCTCCTGCGGTGCTGGTTGCGAGAAAATTCTGTCAGCCCAGATATTTGTCGAATTCGGCTACCCGCTGACGGACGCCCGCCCAATCCGCCTCGGTCAGCTTGATCTTGCCGGCAAAGCGGTTGGTGAACAAAGCATCGGGCTGCGGCCGCTGCATGCCGGGGCTGTTCAAGTATTGCATGACGAGGTCGGTCGTCTCGGCGTAGCTGGCCGCATTGGACCATCCCAGCCCGTGTTCGCGCGCCTCCGGGCGATCGATGCCGTGCTGCCACATACCAAGCCCGATGCGGGCGAATTCCTTGGCGCTGGGGTTGAGGGCCATCTCGGGCACCTCTTTGCGGAACAGCCCGAGCAATTCCTCGGGGTCGGTCAATGAAAGCGCGAGTGCTTCGAGCAGGCCGCCCGTGACCGCCTCGCAGAGGGCGGGATCGCTTTCCAGCGTCTTTTTCTGGGTCGCGATCGTCTGGCCGTCGTTGCGGATGCCGGCGGCGCTGTACAGCATCCAGCGGCTCGGCACGCCCTTCGACAACATCGCCGACGCGCTGCCCAGGGCAAAGGAGGTGATCGCGTCGACCTGTTTCTCCATCAGCACCTGCTCGAGGACCTTGTTGTCGACGTGCACGAACTCGATCGAATTTGGGGCGAGCCCGACCTTTGCCGCGTAGGCCGGGAAGAACGGAAATTCGCCTGAGGTCGGCACGGAGGCGATCTTCTTCCCGGCCAGGTCCTGCGGCTTGACGATCGGGGAACTCTCCAGCACCCCCACCCCCATCGTCGCATCATAGTCGCACGTCGCGAGCGCGATCAGCGGCAGGCCCTTGGCCACCGAGAGGATCAATGGGGGCGCCGCGACAATGCCGAAGTCGAACTGGCCGCCGGCGACGGCCTGCGCCGACGCCATCGAGCCGAAGCCGCGGGCGATGTCGAAATCGATCCCGCGCGCCTTCATGATCCCTTTGGCGCGCGCGACATAGACGTAAGCAAAGCTGCCCTGGGCCAGCCAGGCGAGGGTGAATTTGATGGTGCGGGGTTGGGCAATGCCCGCCCGCGGCAGCAGCAAGGCACCTGCCGCCGTCCCGGCGAGAACGCTCCGTCGCGATATCCCGCGTCGCGGTGTCATCCGGCCTCCCGCCCTGGCATCAGCGCCTGCCATAAGACCGACGCATAAGCCGCTCAGCGAGTGCGACTGCGCCAAACAGCGAGGCGCCGATGGCGCAGAGCACAAACAGGGCCGCGAAAATGAGGCCAGTTTCCATGCGCGAGCTGGCGTACAGGATGTAAAAGCCGAGCCCCGCTTTGGCCGAAATGAACTCGCCGATGATGACGCCGATGACCGCCATCGTCATCGCGATCTTCATGCCGCTGAAAATGGCCGGCAGTGCGAACGGAAAGCGCACCATCACAAATGATTGCCATTCGGACGCCGTCAGCGAGCGGCAGAGCCGCAATGCCAAGGCCTCTGTACTGGAGAAGCCGACGGCTGCCGATATCACCACCGGAAAGAAGCTGACGAAAGCAGCGAATGCGACGCGCGACTCGCTGCTGATCCCGAGCCAGACGACAAACAGTGGGGCGAGCGCGACTTTAGGGATCAACTGGAAGACGACCAAGTTGGGGTAGAGGGTGTCCCGCAGCACGGGTGAGTAGGTGATTGCCACCGCGAGGCCGATGCCTAGCGCCGACGCGAGCGAAAACGCCATCAAGGAGTCAAGGGTGGTCGGGATCGCATGGTGCAGCAGAACAGGCAAATTGCGCCAAAGCTCAGCCGCGATCTCCACCGGCGCCGGCAGGATCACGGCCGGAATACGCATCGCAGTAACGACAAGCTGCCAGATCAGCAGCACTGTTCCGACGGTTGCCAGCGGCAGGATGACGGGCCGCGCCTGCCCCAGGTCAGGGCCGAGGACGGCTCGCGACGCGATCCGGCTCCGCGCCGCCGCGATCCGCGGCGCAGCCGGGCTTTCGGCGGTCATGCGACGAACTCCGGCCGGGCCGGGACCCGGCCGGCGCGTCGCCCGCGGTAGTGGCTCTCCTCGATGCGCTCGCGCAAATGGCCGCAAATCTCGTTGAACTCGCGGCTCTCGCCAATCGCCATCGGACGCGGCCGAGCAAACGGGATCGCCAGATCCTCGACGATCGTTGCTGGGCGCCGAGTCATGACCAGCACGCGGTCGGCGAGAAACACCGCCTCGCGGATACTGTGCGTCACAAACAGTGCGGTCTTGGCGTATTGCTGCCATAAATCCAGCAGCAGCTCGTTCATCTCGTCGCGAGTGATGGCATCGAGCGCACTGAACGGCTCGTCCATCAGTAGGAGCTCAGGGTCGTAGACGAGCGCCCGGCAGATCGCGACGCGCTGGCGCATTCCGCCCGACAGCTCATGCGGCTTCTTGTTCGCGAAGTCGTCGAGACCAACGCGTTCGAGCAGTTGCCGCGCGCCGTCGCGATAGGCGTCCAGCGGGCGCTTCAGGATGCGGATCGGGAACAGTACGTTGTCGAGTGCGCTCTTCCACGGCAGCAATGTCGAATCCTGAAACATGACGCCGATGCTGGTGCGCGGCCCGGCCATCGTGGAACCATCGATGGCGATATGGCCGGCTGTGACCGGCTCGAGACCTCCGACCATCATCAATAATGTGCTCTTGCCGCAGCCGGACGGCCCGAGGATCGCGACAAACTGGCCGTGCGGCACGGAAAAGGTGACCGAGCTGACCGCCTCGATCGCATTCGGCGTGCCGCTGCGGTAGATCTTGCTGACCTCGGCGACCTGGACGTACGATTGGCGTTCGACGACGGGCATGGATCGCTCCCGGGATATCCCCCGCAAGAGACGTGCCAGCCCTCGCCTTTAGCTCACATCCCTCGCCTCTAGCTCACATAGGGGCGGAACTCCTGGGCGTTCTTCTGCGTCTGCTCCCATTCCGCCGGCATGAGCTTGGTGGTGCCCGTGAAGCGGTTGGTCATCATTTCGGCTACGGCCGGCCGCTTGTCGGTGTCGCGAGCAATGTATTTCATCACCAGGTCGGTCATCACCTCGTAGTCCTTGGGCTCCATATAGCCCGTGCCGCGGCCCCTGATGATATCGCGCGCACTGACATAGATGTTGATGCCGGTGCCGACCCGGATCTGCTCGCGCGCCTGGGTCGCGAGCGCCATTTCCGGAACCTGCTTGAAAAAAACCTTCATTGCCTCGGCAGGATCGAGCATCGTTGCCTTGAGGCCTTGCAGCGCCCCGTCGACGAACGCGGCGCATAATTCCGGCTCCTCGGCGAGCCGTTTCGGCTGGGTCATCACGGCAGTGCCGTAATTGAGCAAGCCGAAATCGCTGAACAGCATGAACCGTGCCTTCACGCCGGAGGCGATGTAGGTCGGCATCGCGCTGCTGGCATATCCCGAGATCGCATCGACCTTGCCCTCGGGCAGCAGCCGGTCGCGGACCTTGTTGTCGACCTGAATGCGTGTGACCTTTGCCAGATCGAAGCCCGCGTTTTCGGCAAAGGCCGGCAGGAAGGGATACTCGCCCGAGGTCACCGTCGAGGCCAACTGTCGGCCTTCGAGGTCCTTCGGCGTCTTGATCGGCCCGTCGATCAGCATGCCGATGCCCATCGTTGCGTCATATGCGCAGGCAGCGAGCGCCACAGTCGGTAGCCCCTTAATGGTCTGAAGGATCGCGGCCGAAGGCGAGCACATGCCGAAATCGAACCGGGCTTCTCCGATCGCCTGCGCCGCAGCGACGGAACCGGAACCGCGGGCGATGTCGACATCGAGCCCGTGCTTCTCCCAGAAACCCATGCCCTTGGCGACAAAGGTGAACAGATTGCTGCCCTCAGCGACCCAAGGGAGCGTGAAATGGACGGCCTTCTTGTTTTGCGCAAAGACGAGGCAGGGCAAGGTGAGACCGCCCGCGGCGAGACCCGAGACTCTGAGAAACCGGCGGCGCGACAATCGGCGTGTGATGCTCATCGCTTTCTCTCCGCGATCGGGCTAGGAGGTCGCCCTGTAGCTCGCAGGAAGCGTGCCATTTTTGCCTTGGCACATGTTTTGCGGCCGCTTCGGACGACCGGCGAAGGATCGGCGATGACCGGAGGAGTGAATTTGCAACATGCCCGGCCCGACGAAGGAGCCACGCGTGTGCCCGATTTAGTCTACCGGGACGCAATCTCTACGAGACCGAGCAAAAACTGACTTCCGCGGGCCCGTTTGGCCGCGCTGTAGCGGCCGAGCGATTTCGGCCGAGATCCCCATCGGGAGCTATTGCTGCCTGCTCGGTCCGTCGGGCTGCGGCAAGATGTTACCGATGTTTATTGCGGCGACAACTCGATGCCGGTCCGGAACTTGATGCCAGTCCGGCGGCGCCCGCGGGAGGGTTTCGGTCGAAGCCGATCCGCCTCCCGTTTTCTCCCTATATGATCAGATAGAGCCGCCGGCTTCCAACCGGTGGCCGGCTTGACAACCGTTTGACAACCGTGGATGGCCGTGCCGTGTTCGCGCCGCCTCGAATAGGATTTGCCCTTATGCACGCCTACCGAACCCATACTTGCGGAGCGCTCCGCTTGACCGATGCGCGCCAGCCCGTGCGGCTGTCCGGTTGGGTGCACCGTAAGCGCGATCATGGGCAGCTGCTTTTTATCGATTTGCGCGACCATTATGGCGTGACGCAGTGCGTGATCGACATCTCGTCGCCGCTCTTCCCGGCGGCGGACGCGCTGCGGCTGGAGAGCGTGGTGACGATGACGGGGCGGATCACCGCCCGCTCGGCGGATACAGTCAATCCGAAGCTCGACACCGGCGAGGTGGAGCTCGTCATCGCCGATATCGAAGTCCTCTCGGAAGCGGAGCCGCTGCCGTTCCCGGTCAATGCCGAGGCCGAATATCCGGAGGACATGCGCCTCGCCTATCGCTTTCTCGATCTGCGGCGCGAACGGATGCACGCCAACATCCTGCTGCGGTCCAACGTCATCGCCTCGATCCGGCGGCGCATGATCGAGCAAGGGTTTGTCGAGTTTCAGACGCCGATCCTGACCGCCAGCTCGCCCGAGGGGGCGCGCGACTACCTGGTACCGAGCCGGCTGCATCCCGGCAAGTTCTATGCGCTGCCGCAGGCGCCGCAGCAATTCAAGCAATTGCTGATGGTCGCCGGATTCGACCGCTATTTCCAGATCGCGCCGTGCTTTCGGGACGAGGCCGGCCGCGCCGACCGGTCCCCGGGCGAGTTCTACCAGCTCGATTTCGAGATGTCGTATGTGACCCAGGACGATGTCTTCGCGGCGATCGAGCCGGTACTGCACGGCGTATTCGAAGAATTCGCTGGCGGCCGCCGCGTCAGCTTGGCGCCGTTCCCGCGCATCGCCTATGCCGACGCGATCGTTAACTATGCCAGCGACAAGCCCGATCTGCGCAACCCGATCGTGATCCGGGACGCTACCGAGACGTTCCGCGGCTCGGGGTTCCGCATTTTCGCGGGCATGATCGCTGGGGACGCGAGTGTGCGGGTCCGCGCGATCCCGGCTCCGCGCGGCGGCAACCGAGCCTTTTGCGACCGGATGAATTCCTGGGCCCAGGACGAGGGCCAGCCGGGCCTGGCCTATATCTTCTTCCGTGATGGTGAGGGGGCCGGGCCTGTCGCGCGCGGCCTTGGGCCCGAGCGGAGCGAAGCGCTGCGCGCCGCACTTGGCCTCGGCGACGGCGACGCGGTGTTTTTTGTGGCCGGCGTACCGAGCACGTTCGGCCCGTTCGCCAGCGCCGCGCGGCTCAAGATCGGCGAAGAACTCGGTCTCACCGCCAAGGACTGCTTCGAGTTTTGCTGGATCACCGATTTCCCGATGTACGAGCGCAATGAAGAGACCGGCGAGATCGACTTCAGCCACAACCCGTTCTCGATGCCCCGGGGCGGGCTCGCGGCGCTCGAGCAGCACGATCCGTTGGAGATTACGGCGCACCAGTACGATATCGTGTGCAACGGGGTCGAGCTCTCCTCGGGGGCGATCCGCAACCACCGCCTGGATATCATGTACAAGGCCTTTGCGATCGCCGGCTATTCGGCCGAGGAGGTCGAGACGCGCTTCGCCGGGGTGCTCAACGCCTTCAAATACGGCGCCCCGCCGCATGGCGGCTCGGCTCCCGGCATCGATCGCATTGTCATGCTGCTGGCGGACACGCCGAACCTCCGCGAGGTCGTCGCTTTCCCGATGAACCAGCAGGCGCAAGACCTCCTGATGCACGCTCCGGCACCGGTTCCGGCCGAAAGGCTGAAGGAGCTGCACATCCGATTGGATCTGCCGCCGTCGCGAAGTGGCAGAAGTTGAGCCCGGCATTCGGGGCGGTCGGCGCGATTTCTGCATATAATTCGCTAGACGGCGATGCGATGATCGCTCGGCTGCAAGGTGGGGGAGTTTTGGGTCGATGAGAAGGTGGCGTCTGGAGACCTTCGTTTTCGCGGCGGCTGTCGTCGGCATTGCGCCGTCGGCAGAGTTGGCTGAGATCGCGCCACACCGCGCGCTTTATACGATGTCCCTGGGCAACGCGCGAAATGATTCGGGTGTCGTCGACGCTAGCGGCACGATGGATTACGAATGGGGCGAGACCTGCGAGGGTTGGACGATCGAGCAGCGCTACCGATTAAAGATGCGGTATGCGGAAAACTCGGATGTCGACATCGCCTCGAGCTTCGTCACCTGGGAATCGAAGGACGGGTTGCGCTACCGCTTCAATCAGAAGCAGACGCGCAATGGCGAGGTCGATCAGGAGATTCGTGGTGAAGCGCGGCTCGACGGCCTCGGGAAGGGCGGGGTGGCCGAGTTCACAAAGCCCCAGCCGCAGAGTTTGAGGCTCGAGCCGGGCGTCATGTTTCCGAGTGCGCACACGATCCTGCTGATAGATTCCGCCCGTGCCGGCGAGAATTTTGTCTCCCGCCTGATATTCGATGGGGCGACCGATGAGAATGCGGTCCAAGTCTCCGCGGTGATCGGGGTCAAGCTCACCGCCGACCCGGCGGCTGCGACGCGCAGCCCCTTGCTGGAGCGGCCAGGCTGGCGCGTGCGGCTCGCCTTTTTTCCGGTCGACGCCAGTGCCGAAAAACCGGATTACGAGCTGGGCATGCGCCTTCTCGACAACGGCGTGTCGCAGGACATGGTGATCGACTATGGCGAGTATTCGATTCGCGCCAAGCTGGACGATATCGAGCCGCTCTCCAAACCAAACTGCTAGCCGCTGTCCTTGTCATGCGGGAGGGCGCGGCCAAATCGGACGGCTTCCTCGCCGAGCCTGCCGCGGATCGCGTCGATCGCATGTTCTAGGCGTCTCGGGCCGTCGAGCTCGCGGTCGAAGAGGGTCGGGGGATCGGCGTCGCGGCTATCGAACAGGTTATCTGCGCCGACCCCGACCAATCTGAACCGGGTCGCGCCGTCGATTTCGGCTTCCAGCAGGCCCGACGCGACGTGAAAAAGCGTATCGGCCAGCTGCGTCGGATCCGCCACGCGGCGGGAGCGCGTTCGTAAGCGAAAATCGGCCGTCTTCAGTTTCAGTGTGATCGTCCCGGCAGCCACTGAGGCCTGCTTCAACCTAGCCGAAAGGCGTTCGCAAAGCGGCCACAATGCGCGCGTGAGCACACTCGCATCGCACTCGTCCTGCGCCAAAGTGGTCTCGGCCGATATCGTGTGCGCCGGAACATCAGCGAGAACCGCGCGGTCGTCTTCGCCGCGTGCCAGATGGGCCAGCCGCGCTCCCGTCCGGCCATAGCGGGAGGCGAGCTCGCGGACGCCGATTTCGGCGAGCTGGCCGATCAGAGTGATGCCGTCGCCGGCGAGCCGCCGCTGCATCGCCGTTCCGACGCCCCACAGGAGCGAGACCGGTTTGCCGGCGAGGAATGCCGGGGCCTCGCTGCGGCTGAGCACCGCGAAGCCGCGCGGCTTGTCGAGGTCGGAGGCGATCTTTGCGAGAAATTTGTTGTCGCTCAATCCGATCGACACGGTGATGCCGTGCACTGTTTCGACCCTCTTGGCGAGCTTCGCGAGGAGCTGGGCGGGGTAGGCGTCGTGCACAACTTCGGTGCCTCCGAGGTGGAGAAACGCCTCGTCGATCGACAACGGCTCGACCAATGGGGTGAGCCGCTCCATCTCGGCGCGCACCTCACGTCCGACGGCACGGTACTTCGCCATATCCGGCCGGATGACGACCGCATCCGGGCAGGCCGCCAATGCCTTGAACATCGGCATCGCCGAGCGCACGCCATAGAGCCGCGCCACATAGCAGCAGGCGAGGACGACTCCACGGGCACCGCCGCCGATGATGACCGGGCGGTCCGCCAATTCGGGTCTGTCGCGCTTTTCGACGCTCGCATAAAAAGCATCGCAATCGACATGCGCGACGGCCAGAGAGCAAAGTTCGGAATGGCAGACCAGCCGGGGCGAGCCGCAGGCGGCGCAACGCTCCCTTCGCTGGCCGGCAGTTTCGAAGGTGCCGCAATCGCGGCAAAGCGTGTTCAAGGCGCCTCTTCCGGCGCCCACAACCACGCCGCGCCGCGCACCCCGCTGGCAGCACCATGGACGGGAGGGCGGAGGAGGGTGGCCGCACGATCGGAAAAGATGTACCGCCCCCATAGGCGAGGGACTTGCTCGTAAAGCGCAGAGATGCTCGACAGCCCGCCCCCGAGCACGATCGCATCCGGATCGACCACGTTTATCACCGAAGCCAAGCCCCGGGCGAGCCGGTCCATGTAACGCTCGAGCGTCGCGCGGCTCTCGGGATCTCCCGCCGCTGCCGCCTCGGCGATTTCCGGTGCACTCAGCGTTCGAAGATAACGGCGATGATGATCCATAGCCAGCGCCGGGCCCGATAGGAACGTCTCCAGACAACCGGATCGGCCACACCAGCAAGGCGGTCCCGGAACCTCGTCGGGTGTTGGCCACGGCATCGGATTATGTCCCCATTCTCCCGCAATTGCGTTGGCTCCGACCAGGATCTGCCTTCGGATCGCGAGCCCGCCTCCCACGCCCGTCCCGAGAATGACGCCGAAGACCGTCTCCATCGCGGCGCCGGCGCCGTCGGTCGCCTCGGACAAGACGAAACAGTTGGCATCATTGGCAAGTCGCACCGGCTGCCCGAGTGCGCTCTCGAGATCGCGCTGCAACGGACGTCCGATCAGCCAAGTGGAGTTGGCATTCTTGATGAGACCGGTAATGGGGGAGACAGCGCCCGGAATGCCGATTCCGACCGGTGCCGTCGTCCCGATTTCTTGCGCGATTGTGCTGATCAGAGCGATGATAGCAACGATTGTCCCGCGATAGTCCTGTGCCGGCGTGACAACACGATGGCGAAAGCACACGGATCCGCAGGCGTCTATCGCGGCGCCTTCGATCTTGGTGCCCCCAAGATCGATGCCGATGCGAAACCGAGCTGACATGGCGCGATTTCCTCACGGAGCGCGGTTACGAATAATTAAGGTCGATCCCTTAGAAAGCACCAGTGCAGCCGGTTCGAAAACGGCGGTTGCCGGATCGCCTCGCCGCAGCGCCTCCCGCTCCCTTTGGCAGGCGCAAGGGCTAGGGGGCACAATCTGTCGCTTGCGAGGCTGGGAGCATGACATTGGACGCTGCAAAACCGGAGGTGGACGCCGATCGACCTGTACGGAAGAAGGTGTTGATCGTCGAGGATAACGACCTCAATATGAAGCTCTTCAATGATCTTCTCGTCGCTCACGGCTATGGTACACTGCAGACCAAGGATGGTGTCGAGGCGCTTGCGCTCGCTCGTCGACATCGTCCGGATCTCATTTTGATGGACATCCAGCTGCCGGAGGTATCCGGTTTGCAAGTCACGCAGTGGATCAAGGAAGACCCTGATCTGCGGACGATTCCAATCATCGCGGTGACCGCCTTCGCGATGAAGGGCGACGAGGAGAAAATGCGGAACGGTGGTTGCGAGGCCTATATCGCGAAACCGATCTCGGTGACGAGCTTTTTGCGAACCGTCGAGCGCTACCTCTCCTGAGAGGAGTGCCGGTCCGATCCTTCAAGTGCGAGAGGCTGATGTCTGGCCGAGTATTGGTTGTTGACGATATCGCGGCGAACGTAAAACTGCTCGAAGCAAAGCTGGCGAGTGAGTACTTCGACGTTTTGACGGCCTATAACGGACCTGCCGCCCTGGAAATCGCCGAGACTGAGCTTCCGGACGTCATTCTTCTCAACGTCATGATGCCGCGGATGGACGGGTTCGAGGTTTGCCGCCAGCTGAAGGCCAATCGGCGAACCGTCGACGTTCCGGTTGTCATGGTGACGGCTCTCTCCGATACTGCCAACCGCCTTCGCGGCCTCGAGGCCGGGGCCGACGACTTCCTGACCAAGCCCGTGAACGATGTCGCTCTGTTCGCCCGCGTTCGCTCGCTCGTGCGGCTGAAGCGGATGATGGAAGAGCTGCGCGTTCGCGAGGGGATTTGCAGCAAGTTCGGCGGGGGTGACACTCCTGTTTCCGAGGATACCGGTGCTGCCCGCATCATGATCGTCGATGACGATGAATTCGCGGTTGCCCGAATGACCGAGACATTGTTGCCGGTCGCCCGTTCGGTGGCGCGCGCCCCCACCTGCGCCGAGGCATGGATGTCGCTCACCCCCGACATCGAGCTGATCATAGCCAGCTTGTGCACACCGGGCAGCGACGCGCTGCGGCTCGTCACCCAGTGCCGCGCTAACGAAACCTTCCGCCAACTGCCGATCTTGTTGATTGCCGAAGACAAGGATTTGCCTCGTCTTGCCAAGGGGCTCGACTTGGGCGCAAACGATTATCTGGTCCGCCCGGTTGATCGGAACGAATTGCTGGCCCGCACGGTCACTCAAGTTCGCCGCAAGAGGCTGCAGAACCGGTTGGAAGAGAATTATCGCCACAGCCTCGAGCTGGCGCTGACCGACGAGCTGACGGGTCTCTACCACCGGCGGTACCTATTCGTTCACCTCGACGAGCTCATTCAGCGGGTTGAGCAGGACGGCATCAGCGCGGCCGTCTTGTTGTTCGATATCGATAACTTCAAGCAGGTTAACGATACTTACGGTCATGCCGCAGGAGATGATGTGTTGCGGGAGCTCGCGGCGCGAACGACCCACTGCGTCCGCAGCGTCGATCTCGTCGCCCGACGCGGAGACGGTGCGGGTGACGAGTTTGTCGTCGTCATGCCCGAGACCGAGATCACGATTGCCGCAGGGGTGGCCGAACGTCTGCGCGCGGAAGTGGCGCGCGAGCCGTTCACGATCAACTCCGACGGTCGAAGGCTATCGGTAACGATCAGCATCGGGGTGACATCTGCGGCGGCTGGCGATGATCGCGACCATCTGCTCAGCCGCGCCGATGATGCGCTTTACGCTGCCAAGAACCGCGGGCGGAATTGCGTACTCGTGCGACCGCCCGCCACCGCGCTTAAGATAACCTCATCGCAAACCGAGGACGCCGGCATCGCGATCCAGTCGTGAGGCAAGCTCGCGCGGATGCGAATTACTTTATCTTCGCTTCCTTGAATACGACGTGCTTGCGGGCGATCGGGTCGAATTTCTTCAGTTCGAGCTTGTTGGTTTTACTGCGCGGGTTCTTCTTCGTGACATAGAAGAAACCGGTATCGGCGCTGCTGACCAGCTTGATCAGAACAGTACTTGTCTTGGCCATAGGAGGACCCTCGCGTCAGGGGTTGCGTGGAGGGGAAGATAACGCCGGGCTGACTGCTGTCAAGGCGGGCTCGACTGTCGGCGGGGCGGCGGCCGGAACGGCCGCCAAATTCGGGCTGGCTCCGATCGCGTGCACCGCCTGACTGTAAAGAGCGGGATCGGCAAGGAGCCGCTTTGCCACCTTGACGTCGATCTCGTGGTCGCCCGCCCGGGCCGGGCAAGAGCGGCGCAGCTGAGACCAGCCGTTTTCGTCTAACGATGCACGCGCCCGCATTGCGGCCGGCGCGGCCAACGGTGATACCGCCGCACGTTGAATTGCTATCTGCACAAAGCGGTCGTCGTCCCCGAGATCGCTCGTGCAAAGGGTCGGGACGACGCCGTGCTCGTGCAGCGGATATCCCGACGGGGCGACGAGTTGCGCCCATGTCAATGTCAGCTCGCCGTCGTTCGGCAGCCGCAAGACGGTTTGCACCGTTCCTTTCCCATAGGAGGCGCTGCCGACGACGACCGCGCGGCCGGCATCCTGCAACGCGGCCGCAACGATCTCCGAGGACGAAGCCGAGCCGCCGTTGATCAAGACGACGACCGGTATCTGCGGCGCGATGCTGTCCCCCGAAGCTTCAAAGAACTGCCGGCTCGCGGGGTGGCGGCCGACTGTCGCGACGATTGGGCCGTTTGGTATGAACACGTCGACGAGGCTCACCGCCTGATCGAGCAGCCCGCCCGGGTCGCTGCGCAGGTCGAGCACGATCCCGCGGAGCTGCGGCCCCATTTGGCGCTTCAGGTTATTGAGGGCTTCGACGATCTGCTGCGTCGTGTTCTGGTTGAAGCTCGCCACCTGAAAGACGGCGATATCGCCGTCGCGCGACACCGTCACGGTGGGAAGGATCACTAGCTCGCGCTGCAGGTGGAAGGTTCGGTTTTGGGCAAGGCTGGGGCGATAGACGGTTACTTCGACCGGACTGAGGATCGGTCCGCGGAGGGCGTGAACCACATCGCTGTGGGAGCGTCCCGCCGTCGGCACCTTGTCGACCGCTACGAGCCTGTCGTCGGGCTTTATACCGGCGAAATCGGCGGGGCTGTGCGGCGTAACCGCGGTGATCCGAAATTCTTCCTTGGAGGTATCGAGGGTCACCCCGATGCCGCCGAACCCGTCGCGGGCGGCGCGCTGATCGCGGGCGACATCAGGCGAGGAGTAGCGGGAGAAGCGGTCGAGCCCCGCGGTGATGCCATCGAACAACGTCTTGTCGATCTGTTCTTCGGGCAGCGCCGCGACACTCGGGGAAGCAGCCTTTGCGCCGGCCACCAGTTGGCCCATCAAGGCGCCCCAATCATGCGGGTCGTCATGCGAGGGTATCGGATAAGAGGCCACCTCGTTTCCGGCATAAGACAGCACGAGGTATGTTTTGTCCGGCCCGGGAGTCTCCGAAATCGAGAACTTGTCGTCGAGCCGCGATAGGCGCGCGGCACCGCCCAGAACGAGCCGCCGGCTGGAAACCGGGGCAATGTAGAGATCGCTTATCTCGTCGAGGCCACGCGCGAACAGCCGTCCCGTCGGATCGTTGGGCAACGCCTGACGCTCGGCGCAGGCCGCAAGGGCGGCGAGGAAGACAAGGCTGCACGCTCGCAAAGGCGCGGCGGCCGGACGCAACGACACGGCATTCACTCCCCTAGGGGAAGCCCCAAATACTCCCCCGCGGCAACTGCAAAACTCGATCCCCAGCCCTGGCGACTCTGCCTCGGCCGGAACGAGCACAGTAGAACGCCCTCTCGACTCAATCAATGGCGTGCCCGGGCATGGCGTCACCGGGCGTGACGAGGCCTTATCGGTTGGGCGACCGATCACGGCATCGCCGGGGAACGCGAAGCCCTGCCTGAAAAAACAGAAGAAAAACACGCAGGGCCCACCATTCTTCCGCGGAGGGCCTAGGCTTTGGAGCAGCCGCCGCGAAATAACAGGAGATCACCTCGTCCAGGTATCTGGATAGGTGAAAGCATCAGATGAATTAAAGGTGGCATTTTAAAAAATCTCACTCAGAAGACCGTGCCGGAGTTGCCGTAAACCAACACGATACTACACGATTAAGGCTAATTTCCGGATTCGGCATCGAGGTTTGCGAACCGCCGCACATCGTTGGCGAGGTGGACGCCTGGGCTGCAATTGGTGCAGCCGCGCGGCGGTTCCGCTCGGCCGGATCGGCACACCGGACGATCTCGGCAAGGCGGCGGTGTTCCTGGCCTCCGACGACAGCGCCAACGTCAACGATATCGAGCTGTTCGTGGATGGCGGTGCGGCTCAAATCTGATTATCGAGCACCCTCCTCCCGTGAGATATGCGCCGTTGTGACGGAATATCTGTCGGGTCGCATTGCACTGCGTCGGGCCGGAGCGATCAGGAGGGATGTTTTCTGGATATCAGCGACGTCGGCGAAGACCGGTCTTCGACCTGGGCCACCGGGATCTGCCGTTCGCCGGGCCGCTGCGGGCCGGGGTCTCTTCCTCGACGCGGAAGACCAGGCGGCCGCCGGTGCCGTCGGCTTGGACGAGCCGCACCAGCACCTCTGCGCCGAGCCGGTAGACGCGGCCGGAATTGCGCCCGACCAATCGCCGGGCTCTCTCGTCGCGGACATAGGAGTCGCCGGGCAGGGTCGAGATCGGAACCAGCCCATCTGCGCCGTTTTCCCGCAACTTCACGAAGAGCCCGAAACTCGCGACCCCGCTGATGTCGGCGCTGAAGAGGCTGCCGACGGATCCGGCGAGAAGGGTCGCGCGGTAGCGGTCAATGGCGGCCCGCTCGGCTTCCGCGGCACGCCGTTCGGTCGCCGAGATGTGCGCGGCAATCGCTTCCAGCCGGTCACTGCCGAAGTCTGCTTCCGCATCTCGGAGCAGCGCCCGATGCACCAAGAGGTCGGCGTAGCGCCGGATCGGTGACGTGAAATGGGCGTAGCGGCGCAGCGCCAGACCGAAATGCCCGATATTGTTCGGGCTATAGGCGGCCTGTGCCTGGCAGCGCAGGACGAGGTCATTGACCAGCACGGCCTCCCCGGTACCGGCGGCGCGGCGGAGCACGCGATTGAACAGCTCCGGCTTTATCGCCTGCCCTTTGGCCAATGCCAGGCTGGGAAGCCCAGTCTCCTCCAGAAAGACGCGCAGCGACTCCACTTTGTCCGGGTCGGGCGCGTCGTGCACGCGGTACATGCACGGTTGCCGGCGCGCTTCGAGCTCCTCGGCGGCGGCGACATTCGCCAGGATCATGAATTCCTCGATCAGCCGATGGCTGTCGAGCCGCTCGGCGCGGACGATTGCCGCCGGCCGCTTCTCGGCATCGAGCACGACCCGGTCCTCGCTGAGGTCCAGCTCCAACGCCCCGCGCGCCGCGCGCGCCTCGGCGAGGGCTGCGTACGCCCTATAGAGAATGGCAATGAGTGCCGGCGCCGCCGCGCAATCGGCACTGCTGTCGCGGGCCGCTTGGATTTCTTCATAGGTCAAACGCGCGGCCGAACGCATGATGCCGCGCTCGAAGCGATGCCGCCGCTTGCCGCCCGCCGCGTCGATCCAAAGGTGGACGGCGAGGCAGGCGCGGTCGACCCCGGGCTTCAGCGAGCACAGCTCGTTCGACAGCGCCTCGGGCAGCATCGGGACGACACGGTCGGGAAAATAGACCGAGTTGCCGCGCCGCTCTGCCTCCCGGTCGAGGGCGCTGCCGGGCCGCACATACCAGGCGACGTCGGCGATCGCCACGATGAGGTGCCAGCCGCCGCGGTTCTCCGGGTCCGGGTCCCGCTCGGCCCACACCGCGTCGTCGAAATCGCGGGCGTCGCTGCCGTCGATCGTGACCAGCGGGATATCACGCAGATCGGCTCGACCGGCCGGGCTGACCGGCAATGCCGCCTCGGCTTCGGCGAGCGCGGCAGCGGGAAATTCGGTCGGGATGTCGTAAGCGGCAATCGCCAGCAGGCTTATCGCTCCGGGGTCGGAGGCGGGACCCAGCCGCTCGAGGACACGGGCTCGCGGCGCGCCGAGCCTTCCCGCGGCGAGCTGCTCGGCGACGACCAATTCGCCTTCGTGAGCGCCGCCCGTGTCGTGCGCCGCGACCCGATACTCGTTGCGGTTCCGCCGGTCGGCCGGCACCAGCTTGCCGCCCTCGCGGGTGTTCTGGAACGTCCCGATGATCCGCTCACCGGCACTGTCGAGCCGGCGGATAATCCGGGCTTCGATGTCGCCGGTTTCGAGCGGGACGAGCCGGGCCGCGGCGCGCTCGCCGACCCTCAACGCCTCGCTCGTGCCGGTCTCGATGAGGCGCAACATCGGCGTGGGCTCCGGCCCCGGCCAGGCAATCGGGCGGGCGAGCGCCAGCCCGTCCTCGTCGCTGCCGATCCGTTCGATAACGGTCACCTCGGGAAGCGGTGGGGCGGCGATAAAGCGCCGATTGGCCGCGCGGGTGACGGCCCCGGAACGCTCGATATTGCGCAGCATGTCGCGCAATTCCGGGCGATTGCTCGGCGCCACAGCGAAAGCACGGGCGATTTCGCGCTTGCCAACCGCGGAGGGGCTCTCGCGGATGAAGGCGAGAAGCTCGGCCGCCGAAGGCAGATCGCCGCTGCGGCTGCGCCGCTCTCCGGAACTATTCGTGCGGGATTTCACCACTCAACGGGGCGCTGGCCCGGATCGAGCTCGGGGTGCCTTCGCGGTCGATCGACTGGCACTGGTCTTTGTTGCCGCGGTCTTTTTGGCGGCCCCGGTCTTTTTCGCCGTTTTGATTTTTTTCGTCACCTCGGTCGTAGCGCCATTCTTAGCGAACTTTGCTGGGGCGGCCTTTGCCGGGGTGGCTTTCACCGAGGCGGATTTGGCGGTCTTGCGGCCGCGTTTCTTGCCTTTGGCGCGCTGCGCGGCGAGGAGCGGCAATGCCTCGGCGAGAGAGAAGGTAGCGGGATCGGCATTGCGCGGCAGCGACGCGATCACGCCGTCATGGCTGACATAGGGACCGTAGCGTCCGCGATAAAGGCCGACCGTGCCGCCTTCGGGGTGGGCCCCGAGCTCGCGGACCAGCTGCGGTCCGCGGCGTTGCGCGGAAGAGGGTTCGGCCAGCAGCACGACGGCCCGGTTCAACCCGATCGTCAGCACGTCGTCGTCGGCGCTGAGCGATTTGAAGGTCGACCCGTGCTTGATGTACGCGCCGAACCGGCCGATGCCGGCGACGATCGCATCGCCCGTTTCGGGATGTCGGCCGAGCTCGTGCGGCAATGCAAGCAGCCGCAGTGCGGTCTCGAGATCGATTTCGGCCGGCTTCAGGGAGCGGGGCAGGGCCACCCGCTTGGGCTTGAACTCGCCGTTGCCTTCGCCGAGCTGGACATAATGGCCATAGGGGCCCTTTTTCAGCGTAACCGCCAAGCCCGTCCCGGGGTCGGTGCCGAGCGCGGTTTCGGGAGGGGCGCTGTCGGCCTCGCCCTCCAAAGCGAGCGGCCTTGTAAAGCGGCAATTCGGGTAATTGGAACAGCCGATGAAGGCGCCGAACTTGCCGAGCTTCAAACTGAGCTTGCCGGCGCCGCAAACGGGACAGAGGCGCGGGTCGTGTCCGGAATCACCATTGGGGAAAAAGTGCGGCCCGAGCGCCTCGTCGAGGGCCGTCAGCACTTGGCTGATCGTCAATTCTTTGGTGCCGTCGATCGCGGCCGAAAAATCTCGCCAGAAGTTCCGCAGCACCTCCTTCCAATCGATACGTCCGCCGGAAATGTCGTCGAGCTGGTTCTCCAGGTCGGCGGTAAAGTTGTACTCGACGTAGCGCTCGAAGAAGTTCGTTAGAAACGCGGTGACCAGGCGCCCTCGATCCTCGGGAAAAAACCGCCGCTTTTCGAGCCGGACATAGTCGCGATCCTGCAGAACCTGCAGGATCGAGGCGTAAGTGGAGGGCCGGCCGATCCCGAGCTCTTCGAGTTTCTTGACGAGACTGGCTTCCGTGTAGCGCGGCGGCGGCTGCGTGAAATGCTGGCTCGGCGTTACCTCGCCGCGCGCAAGCCGCTCGGCCGTTCGCATCGCCGGCAGCCGCCCGCCTTCTCCCTCCTCGTCAGGGGTGTCGTCGCGGTCCTCCTGGTAGAGCGTGAGAAACCCGTCGAACAGGATGACCGAGCCGTTCGCTCGCAGGCGGAGCCGCCCGGCCGCGTCGGCGATGTCGACGGCGACTTGCTCGAGCAGCGCGGAGGCCATCTGGCTCGCCACGGTCCGCTTCCAGATCAGCTCGTAGAGGCGAAGCTGGTCGCGGTCGAGATGGCGGGCGACATCGGCGGGCTTGCGCGCCAGATCGGTGGGCCGGATCGCTTCGTGCGCTTCCTGCGCGTTCTTGGCTGGGCTGCGATAAACCCGCGGCGCGTCCGGGAGGTAGCGTGGTCCGAACTCGCCGCCGATCAGTTGGCGGGCCGCGGCGATCGCCTCGGCCGAGATCGCGACGCCATCCGTCCGCATATAGGTGATCAATCCGACCGTCTCGCCGGCGAGCTCGATGCCCTCATAGAGCCGCTGCGCGATCTGCATCGTCCGGTTGGCCGACAGCCCGAGTTTGCGGGACGCCTCCTGCTGTAAGGTCGAGGTCGTAAACGGCGGGAACGGGTTGCGGCGGACCTGCCGGCTGTCGATCTCGGCGACCGTAAAGCCCGACGCCCGCAGGATCGCGTCAGCCGCCGCCCGCGCCTTGGCCTCGCTGTCGAGATCGAAGCGCTCGAGGCGCTTGCCGTCGAGATGGGTCAGCCGAGCCGTAAAGGTTTGGCCGGCCTCGGTTTTAAATTCGACCTCGATGGTCCAGTATTCGCGGGACTTGAACGCCTCGATTTCGGATTCCCGCTCGCAGACCAAACGCAGCGCGACGGATTGGACGCGGCCCGCCGAGCGGCTGCCCGGGAGCTTGCGCCACAGCACCGGGGACAACGTGAAACCGACGAGGTAATCGAGCGCCCGGCGGGCGAGATAGGCCTCGACCAGCTCGCGGTCGATCTCGCGAGGGCGAGTGAACGCGTCGAGCACCGCGTTCTTCGTCACCTCGTTAAAGACGACGCGCTTGATGTCGAGGTGCTTCAGCCCGCGGCGCGAATTGAGCACCTCACTCACGTGCCACGAAATGGCCTCGCCTTCGCGGTCGGGGTCGGTCGCGAGGAACAGGCGGTCGGCGCCACGCACCGCTTCGAGGATCGTTTTCAGATGCTTTTCGGACTTGCCGTCGACCTCCCACGACATCGCAAAATCCGCATCGGGAAGAACCGAGCCGTCCTTCGCCGGAAGGTCGCGGACATGCCCGTAGCTGGCCACGACCTTGTAGTCGCTGCCCAGATACTTGTTGATGGTCTTCGCCTTTGCGGGCAATTCGACGACGACGACTTTCATAAATCGGCTCTATGGCGCAGGGTCGCCCCTGCGGGACAGCTTAGGTGGGTGCGCAATCAAAGCGACGCAAATATTCAGCGCAAGGAAACGAGGTTGCCGGGGTGGCGTTCGACCCGGCCGGCAAGTTCCAGCTCGAGAAGGAGGGTGGCCACTGCGGCGGCTGACAAGTGGCATTGGCGTACCAGTTCGTCAACCGCGACCGGGGTCGGCCCCAATCTCTCGGTGATCAGTTCGAGTGCGGCGTCATCTGCTACCGGCGCCTGCGTCCCGGCTAGCGGCCAGCCCATCATTGCCGGCGGTGGAAGCGATGGACGCGGGGGCGGTGGGGCTGACGGGTGTTTCAGCTGAGGCCGCAGCTGGGACAGCACATCCTCGGCACCCTCGGTCAGGATCGCGCCGTGCCGCAGTAGATCGTTCGAGCCGCGGCAGCGCGGATCGAGCGGAGAGCCGGGCACCGCGAACACGTCCCGACCTTGCTCGAGTGCGAATCGGGCGGTGATCAGCGAACCGGAGCGAGCTGCGGCCTCGACGACGACAACGCCGAGAGCCATCCCTGAAATGAGCCGGTTGCGGCGCGGGAAATGCCTCGCCTGAGGCTCAGTTCCGAGCGGCAATTCGGCGACAATCGCCCCCTCTCGTGCCAACGCCTCGTGCAGCCCGCGATTTTCTTCGGGATAGACGACATCGACGCCGCCCGCCACGACGGCGACGCTGCCGGTTTCGAGCGCGCCCAGATGCGCTGCGGCATCGATGCCGCGGGCCAGGCCCGAGACAACAACGATGCCGCCCTGCCCGAGCGCCGCGGCGAGGTCGCGGCAGAACCGCCGGCCATTGGCCGAGGCGTTGCGCGCCCCGACCACCGCCACGATCGCGCCGGCGAGCAACTCGGCCCGCCCGAGCACGGTCAGGATCGGCGGCGCGTCGTCGATTGCCGCGAGCCCGCTCGGGTAGGTTGGCTCGCCCCAACAGACGAGCTGCGCCCCGACACTCTGCAGCGCGGCGAGCTCGGCCTCGGCCTCACCACGCGTGACCGGGGTCACGGTCTTGGAGCGCTCGCCGCGCCGCGCGAGCTGCGGGACCATTTCCAGCGCCGCGCGGGCGGAGCCGAAACGGCGCAACAGCGCGTAAAAGCTGACCGGACCGATGGTCTCGGTGCGGCACAGCCGCAGCCAGTCGAGGCGCTCCTGCGGATCGAGTTCGCGTGCGGCCAGTGCGTGCCTCAGCTTTTACCGAGAGAGATCCGGCTCTCCGTGCCAGCCAGCAGCCGGCGGATGTTCGCATGGTGCCGCGCGATGATTAACAATGCGATACCGGAGATCAGCAGCGCCGTCGCCTTGTCGGCCAAGATCGCGGCGAGCGCCGCGCCGGCAACAGCGGCGACGAGCGCGGCAAGCGAGGAATAATGGAACAAGAGGACGGTGGCCATCCACAGGACCGCCGTGACGAGCGCCACCGGCCAGGCGAGCGGGATCAGGACGCCGAGCGCGGTGGCGACCCCTTTACCGCCGCGAAAGCCGAGCCAGACCGGAAACATGTGGCCGAGGATTGCGCAGCCCGCCGCGGCCAGCGCGGCGATATGCCCCCAGCGTTGAGCAATCACCACGGCGGCCGCGCCCTTCGCTAGATCGAGCAATAGGGTCAGGCCCGCCAGCCCCTTGTTGCCGGTGCGCAAAACATTGGTGGCGCCGATACTGCCGGAGCCGATCCGCCGGATGTCGCCATGGCCGGCGAGCCGGGTCAGCAGCAGCCCGAACGGGATCGAGCCGAGGAGGTAGCCGAGTATGGCTGCGGCGAAGGTGATGCCCTCACCCTCCCGACGCTTCACGCCGGGCCCCTCCCTCTCCCGCAGTGCGGGAGAGGGGCTGTTTTCCGACGCCAGCGAAAGCCCCTCTCCGGCACCGCGGGAGGGGGCTGGGTAGGTGAGGGTAGCTCGCCGGCACCTAACTCTCGGCCCGAAAGATCGTGCGGCCGTCGACGATCGTGCGCCGCACCCGGCCCTGCACCGGCCGTCCGTCAAACGGCGCGTTCTTCGATTTCGAGCGGAAATCGTCGGTGGAGATGCGCCAAGACAGATCCGGGTCGAAAAGAACCAGGTCGGCCGGCGCGCCGGGCGCCAGGCGGCCGACCGGCAGACGCAGAATGCGGGCGGGGTTCGCGGTCAGGCGCCGGAGCAGATCGAGAAGGCCGAGATGGCCATTGTGATAGAGCTCCAGCGACAGCGGCAGCAATGTCTCGAGCCCGACAATTCCGTAAGCTGCCGAGCTGAAGGGCAGGCGCTTCGAATCCTGGTCCCAGGGTGCGTGATCGCTAGCGATCGCGCCGATCGTGCCGTCGCGCAAGCCTTCGACCACCGCCTGCCGGTCCCCTTCGCTGCGCAATGGCGGGGACAGCTTGGCGAATGTCCGGTAATCGCCGATCGCCGTCTCGTTCAGCGCGAAATAGGGCGGGGCGGTATCGCAGGTCACCGGCAGCCCTTGCGCCTTGGCCCGCCGCACCGCTTCGACCCCGGCGGCGGTGGACACATGGGCGACGTGATAACGCGCGCCGGTGATCTCGACGAGCCTCAGATCGCGCTCGATCATGATGACTTCGGCCATCGGCGTAATCGCCGGCAGCCCCAGCCGCGTGGCGACCTCACCTTCGCTGACTTCGCCGGCCCGAGCGAGGCTCGGCTCTTCGGGGTGTTGCAGCACCAGGAGATCGAAGGTGCGGGCATAGGCGAGAACCCGCCGCATGACGAGCGCATCGGCCACCGCCCGCACCCCGTCGGTAAAGCCGAGCGCCCCGTTCGCCGAGAGGAGGCCCATTTCGGTTAGATCGCGTCCGGCTATCGCCTTGGTCGCCGCGGCGTAAGTGTGGATCTTGGCGAGCTTGACCTCGCGGGCCCGGCGGGCGAGGAACTCGACGACCGAGACGTCGTCGACCGGCGGGTCGGTGTTTGGCAAGGCGACCATCGTCGTGACCCCGCCCGCGGCAGCGGCCCGACCGGCGGTCTCGATCAACTCCATGTGCTCGGCGCCGGGTTCTCGCAATTGCACGCGCATGTCGACGAGCCCCGGAGCCAGGCACAGCCCTTCGGCTTGCACGATTTCGGAATCGCGCCCGGGCACCGAGAGATCGCCGCCGACTGCCGCAATGTCGTCTCCTTCGACCAGCAGATCGCCGCAAGCGTCGACTCCGCTTTCCGGGTCGAGCAATCGAGCGCGGCGAAACAGGAGCCGGCTCATTACGCCGGGGGCCCATTGCCCAGATCGCGGGTCAGGATCTCCAGGCACGCCATGCGCACTGCAACCCCCATCTCGACCTGTTGCCGAATGAGGCTGCGGTCGATGTCGTCTGCGACCTCGCTGCCGATCTCGACGCCGCGGTTCATCGGCCCCGGATGCATGATCAGCGCGTCGGGCTTGGCGGCGCGCAATTTTTCGTAATCGAGCCCGAAGAAATGGAAATACTCGCGGGTCGACGGCACGAAGGCGCCGTGCATGCGCTCACTCTGCAGCCGCAGCATCATCACGATATCGACATCGGCGAGCCCCTCGGTCATGTCGTGAAAGACTTCGACGCCGAGCCGCTCGATCTCGGTCGGCAACAGGGTGCGCGGCGCGACGACCCGCACGCGCGCCCCCATCGTGTTTAAGAGCGCGATGTTCGAACGCGCGACGCGGCTGTGCAGGACATCGCCGCAGATCGCGACGGTGAGCCCGCCGAGCCGGCCCTTGCGCCGGCGAATCGTCAAGGCGTCGAGCAAGGCCTGGGTCGGATGCTCGTGGCTGCCGTCGCCCGCATTGATGACGGCGCAGTCGAGTTTTTCCGAAAGCAGCTGAACCGCGCCCGATTCGGGATGGCGCACGATCAGCACGTCGGGGTGCATCGCGTTCAACGTCATCGCCGTGTCGATCAGGGTCTCGCCCTTGTGCATCGAGCTCGCCGCGACCGACATGTTGATCACGTCGCCCCCGAGCCTCTTGCCGGCGACCTCGAAAGAGGTGCGCGTCCGCGTCGAGTTCTCGAAAAAACAATTGATGATCGTGCGCCCGCGCAACAACGCGCGCTTCTTCTCGGCCTGCCGGTTGAGCTCGACATAGCCGTCGGCCAGATCGAGGACATGCTTTATGTCCTCGGGCGACAGGCCTTCGATACCGAGCAGATGACGGTGCCGGAATACCGTCTCGCGGGCAGCTCCCTGCATGAGCCCCGGACTATATGGATAACCCGCCCGGCCGGCAAGGACGAGGGTTACCCGACGCGTACCATCAGGCTCGCGAATGCTCCATCGGCGATAACCCGCCCGGTCGGCAAGGGCGACCCGGAGGATTCGCCAGAACGAGCGGCTCCGGCTGTTCCACGATCGGGGTCCAGCTCATTTTTCTTTCATGCCGTCAACAACACACTCTCATGCTGAGGACGAGCGGACTCGGCGCAGCCGGGGCGCATCTCGAAGCACGCACTGCACCCGATGCGGCGCGTTCTTTGCCGAGCCTCTACGGATCGCCCATCACCCGCGCTGCGAGCGCGGTCATCACCAGAGACAATCCGAAGAAGAGCATGTTGATGCCGACCAGGAGCCCGATCGCCCAGTCGGCCGAGCTCGGCCATGCCTGCCCAGATCAGGTAAGCGAGCAACAGGTCGACCATCACCGCTAAACAGCACCCAGCCCCAACTGCGCAGATGCTGGCGATGCTCGATCGCGCCGATGATCGAGGCGATGCCCTCGACGATGAAGAACGCAACCAGCACCATCGTCAAGCTCAGCACGCCGGCCAGCGGCCGAAGGATCAGTATCAGGCCGAGCACAACCGACAGCACTGCGGTCAGCATCGACCACGCAAAACCCGGCATCTGCCGCGAGTGCCACGCCGAGGCAGCGCGGAAAACGCCTGCGATGAAGAAAAGCCACCCGGTAAAGAGCGTCACAGCCAATGTGGCGACGTTGGGTTCGGCGACCGCCAGGAACCCCAGCACCATCATGACGATGCCCTGGATCAGAAACAGCTTCCAATGTCTGTGTATCGTTAGTGCCAACTGGCTGCGCAGCCCGTCGATATCCGTTTGATTGCTCATCTTGGAAAGACCCCCAGAACCCCCGAGGTTGAATATGCACGAAGTTTGCGAGAAGACGGGCGCCCGAAATTTCTCCCTCTCCCCCGCAAGCGGGCGGAGAGGGGCAGAAATTCGCGACGGGAGCGAGCCGAAATGTCAGCTTGCCCGGCGCTGTCGCGGGATCCAATATTGAGACTTCTTGGTTCATTTCGGGTCAGGTCCTCAGGGCTGCGCCGGCAAACGAACGCCGCCCGGCCCGATCAGCCCGGGATACGGCGCCTTGAAGCGCCAGAAGGTCCCGCTCGTCGCACCCTCCAAGTAGATAGATTGGTTGTCAGGGCCGCCGAATGCGAAGTTGGTTGTTGCGGCGTCGTTGTTCGGTATCGGCACAAAACCGAGAATGATGCCGCGCGGGTTGATTTGGACAATGCCGCCAAGTCCGGCCAATGCGGCCCACAGGTTTCCCTTCACGTCGTAATGCATGCCGTCCGGCCCGCCATTCCCGGGCATGAAGGTTCCGGCTTTCACCGAACTGAAGGTCGAATGCGACGGATCTTTCGGGCATTGTGGGCAGCCCATAGTCGGACCGTTTTGGAATGTGCTGTACCAGATTCGGCCGCCTCTAAAATCCCCGACGGCGAGTAGCGCGTCGTCGGGTGACACAGCGATCCCGTTCGGAAACAAGCCGCTGTCCATCACCTTGCGCAGCATGCCGTCGCGCGAGTACAGGTACACGGCGCCCGTTTGGTCGGTCAGGTTGGGGCCGGGCCCGGTGCCCCAGGGATCGGTGAAGAACAGGTTGCCCTCGGCGTCGAAATCGAGGTCGTTGGGGCCTTTGAACAGTTGGTTACGGTAGGTATAGACGAGCGTCTTCACCTCCTTGGTCTGCGGATCAAAGACGAGGATGCCGCGGTGCCGGCTGGTCAAATAGAGCTTGCCTTCGAACCAGCGGGTGCCCTGCGGCTCGCAGGTCTGACCCAGTTCGGGCGGCGGGTTGCAGTTGAAGACCGGGACCAGCTTGCCGTCGGGTGTCAGATACGACACCCAGCCGCTGCCGATCGCCACGAACCATATATTGCCTTGCGTATCGAAGGCGCCGCCTTCGAGAAACTGGCCCTGCGGCGTGCCGCTGACATCAGCGAATTTTTCGACCGGACCGACCCCCGCCGGCAGTGGTGGCAGCCCCCAGGGCTGGACAAGGCTGGGGGCTTGCGCGTTCGCCGCTGCAAACGCGAAGGAAATCCCGAGCAGCGCGGTCCCCACGCCCCGGATCCCCCGGATCAATGTACGAAACAAACTCATTTGATTCCCCCCTGGATACGAATTACACTACCCCGTCGCTGCGCAGCCGCTCGACATCCGCGGCGCTCATCCCGAGCCATTCGCCGAACACCTCGGCGGTGTGCTCGCCGAGCAGCGGCGCCGGCTTGACCGGGGCCGGTGCGCCGTCGAAGCGCACCGGGAACGCCGGCATGCGCAATTCCCCGCGGGTTTAGCGCGTGCAGCACCTCCCAGCCGAGTCCCAGCCGCTCGATCGCGCCGGGGGCGAAATTCTCGACGAAAACGTCCGCGCGCTTCGCCATTTCCTTGACAAGCTGCAAGCCGCGCTTTGATTTGAGGTCGATCGTGGCGGATTTCTTGTTGGCGTTGTAGATCATGAAATAATAGGCGTCGGTGCCGGGCCGCGGCCCTGTGCCCAGCACCCGCCCCGGCTCGCCGCCCTTCGGGTTCTCGACTTTCACGACTTCGGCGCCCAGCCAGGCGAGAGCCTCGGTGCAGGACGGCCCGGCCTCGAACTGGGAAAGGTCGAGAACCCGGACGCCGTCGAGACAATTCGGCGCTGCGCCTGCTTCATCCATCGCCCATTGCTCCTTCTCAAACCCGCTGAGCGTCACGATAGTGCAGACTGGCTTCCGGTTGAAACGCCTTTCGCCGGCATCAGCTTTCGGGGAACCGGATGAGCGATTCGTACGACCTCCAACGATTTATCGATGCACAGAACCCGGTTTACGACAAGGTCTGCTCCGAATTGCGCGACGGCAGAAAGAAAAGCCATTGGATGTGGTTTATCTTCCCGCAGATCGAGGGCCTCGGCTCCAGTCAAATGGCCCGCAAATTCGGCATTTCTTCTCTCGCTGAAGCCGCCGCCTATCTCGCGCACCCGGTCCTCGGCTCGCGGCTCACCGAATGCACCAGGCTGGTAAATCTCGTCGAGGGGCGTCCGATCGAACAGATCTTCGGCTATCCCGATGATCTGAAGTTCCGGTCTTCGATGACCCTATTCGCCCACGCCGCGCCGGACAATCAGGTTTTCACCGACGCCCTGCAAAAGTATTTCAGAGGCGAATTTGATCCCGCGACACTCGCGCGAATGCCAGCTATTAAAAGTTAGTGATCGCCGCAGGCATCAAATGACACGGCATCGGCTCTGCACCAAACGCGTCTACAAACCTCCCGACGACGAGGACGGCGTGCGTGTCCTGGTGGACCGCCTCTGGCCGCGCGGCCTGTCGCGAGAGCGGGCGCGGATCGATCTATGGCTGAAGGAAATTGCCCCCAGCAATACCTTGCGCCGCCTGTTCCACGGCAATCCGGCGGGTTGGGAAGACTTCAAGACCGCCTATTACGCCGAACTCCGCGAGCCTGCTGCGCGGTCGGCGGTTCGCGACCTGCTCGATCGGCTGAGCCGCGAACCCGTCACCCTCCTCTTCGCCGCGCGCGACGAGACGCGCAGCAACGCGGTCGCTCTGAAGGAATGGCTCGATTTGCAAAATTGACAGGACCAACGATCGCAGCGCTAGTGTGGTTCGCCTTTATCACGCAATTTCAGGGAGGAAGATAGTGAAGCAGCAGATGACGGGCGCCATTGTTCGCGCAATCCTCGTCGCCCTTTCAATCATGGCGTTCGGCTCCCCCGCCCGGGCCGACGCCAGGGCCGACATCAGGGCGCTCGAGGAGCGCTTTGTCGCCGCGTTCAAGGCAAAAGATCTCGACGGCATCATGAAGGTGTATGCCCCCGACCAGACGCTGGTCGTCTTCGATGTGGTCCCGCCGCGGCAATATGTCGGCGCCTCAGCCTACCGCAAGGACTGGCAAACCTTCCTCGATAGCTTCGAAGGCCCGATCACCGTCGAGCTGAGCGACCTCGATGTCGCCGCCGACCGCGATCTCGCCTACAGCCACAGCATCCAGCATGTCGCCGGCACCGACAAGCAGGGCAAGAAGCTCGATCTCACGGTGCGGGTGACCGACGTGTACAAGAAAGTGCGGGGCCGGTGGCTCATCGTGCACGAGCACGTCTCGGTGCCGGTCGACCTCGACGCCGGCAAGCCCGATCTCACCTCGAAACCCTAGCTCGACCGCCTCCCTGACCGTCCCCCACACCCGGCAGGGCTGTCCGAAAAGGCAAACCCCTGCCGCAATAGCATCTCACAATGAGGCGGTGAGGCAGCGAGTAGGAATTCCTTGCGCGCAAAGCGCGCTCTTGGACCATCTCACCGCCTCACTGCCTCATTGTTCACGCCGCTCGACCCGCCCTACCGGGGGAGAAGACTCCTGTGATAGCCTCATTCATCGTGGCGTTCAGCGAGGGGAAACGCGCAATGGAGAAAAGATTTGGCGTGGTGTCCGCGGATGGGCATTGCCGGCTGATGCACCTCCCCTTCGACCTGTGGACGAAACGTCTGCCGAGAAAATTCCAGGATGACGGGCCGCGGGTCGTGAAGGGGCCGGACGGCGCCCGCCAGTGGGTCGTCGAGGGGCATAATTGGAGCGGTGTCGGCTGGGCTGGCGTGGGGCGTGGGCCAGTCAACTGCTATACCCGGGCGGGCTTGGCGGAGGAGCCGGAGCCCGGCATCTTCCGCGCGGCAAACGCCAAGTATCGCTGCGAAGACATGGACCGCGACGGGGTCGATGCCGAGCTCGTCAACGGTCCCTATGAGCAGATATCTGCCATCAAGGACCCGGAACTGCGGGCCGCCTGCGTTCGCGCCGTCAACGACTGGGCGCGGGAATTGTACGAGGAGTCGAACGGCCGGTTCATCATGCTCCTCCCGTTGCCCTGCCAGACCCCGGGGGAGGCCGTCGCCGAGCTGCTGCGGGTGACCGAGTTTGGCCTGCCCACCGGGGTCATTTTCGACTGGGTCGGCGCTCCCGAGCCCGTGTTGCACCAGATGTGGGAGCCGGTCTGGGCGGCAGCGGCGGAGACGGGCTTGCCGATCAATCTGCACGCCAACCCGCGCGGCGGGTCGCGCCAGATCGGGGTGGGGGTCTCCGGCCTGGAACCGCGCAACCAGTCGCTGATGACGGTAGCGAACTTCCCGATGGGGCTCATGGCGGAGCTGATGAGCGCCGTCGTTTTCTCGGGCATCTGCGACCGCCATCCCGCGGTGCGCTTTGTGCTCGAAGAGGCGGGGGTCGGATGGGTCCCGTTTCTGTTCTGGCGCTTCGACCGCGAGTACGATTTCGGCGGGCCGTCCACCCCCGTCTTCAAGCCCGACATCCCGCTTTCCGACAAGCCGACCGAGTTCGTCAAGCGCCAGGTCTTCTTCACATTCGAGGTCGAGGAGGAGGGTGGTTTCCGGCGCGTGCCCGAAATCGGCTTGCGCAACTTCCTGTGGGCCAGCGACTTCCCGGGTCTCGACAGCCCGTGGCCGCATTCCAGGGCGATGGGACACGCTCCGGCGGAGGCGGCGCTGGGGAAAGCGGCGCTCCAGCAACTGGTCTTCGAAAACGCGGTGAGCCTCTACAAGATCCCGGTCAACCCTGCCCCGTGACCGGCCGCTCGCGTAGGGTTGAATCGGGTATTGGCTTTGCAATGAACGAGAGGATTGGCCGTTTGCTCGCGGCTGGCAACGTCGCCGAGGTATTCGAGTGGGGTTCTCTCGTCGTGAAACTCTACAAATCGGCAACGGCCAAACCGGCGGCATTCCGCGAGGCAGCGCTTCACGCGGCCGTGGAAGCATTGGGACTTCCCGTTCCCAGGGTCTGGGGCGTGCGAGAGATCGCAGGACGATGGGGGATCGTGTTCGACCACGTCGACCAAGCCTCGTTTGCCGAGCGCATGTTTAACAATCGAGGCGACATACCCCGATACCTTCAGTCGATGGTGCGCCTGCACATGCGCATTCACACCCATCCGGCAGTCCAGTTCGCCAGCCTCAAGGGCAGGCTGGCGGCCAATATTGCCGCAACCCAACGTCTCGATGAGCGGCGCAAGGAAGACCTGCTCGCCGGGATAGCGGACATGCCCGAGGGCGACCGTCTGTGCCACGGCGACTTTCACCCGATGAACATTCTTGGGGAGGCTGCGGAACCCGTGATCATCGACTGGCCCGACGCGCGCTGCGGCGAACCCGCTGCAGACGTCTGCCGTTCCTGGTTGCTGATGAAATTACATGCCGCCGAAGTTGCCACGACCTATCTCGACATGTACTGTCGAAGCAGCGGCATGACGCTGGAGACCGTGCTCAGTTGGCTGCCCTATGTGGCGGCCGCCAAGCTCGCCGAAAATGTTCCGAGCGAACTCGACGGCTTGCGGGCTATCATCGACGCGCTCCCCTGAGTCCCTCTCCCCCCAAGGTGACGCGATCGTCCCCTGTTCCTCCTGTTTTATCTGGTCGAGATCAGGCATCGCCAACTCCTTCAATCGCAATTCTGCGCCCCCTTACGGGCCCGAAAGCCGGCGACTGTATAATACGATTATGGTAATTGCGTGATGATCTATGCGAGCAGAGGTATTTAACCTCGAGGAATTCCTCGATGGCGTATTTCGAGCCCCAGTGAACCGCACGATGGGCCGATGCCGCTTTCCTTCATGCCGCCGAACGGGGCGATCTCGCCAAGGGACTCGGCGAGACGATGCCCTCGTTGATGCCGACGATGCCGTATTCGAGGCCCTCGGCGACGCGCCAGATGCGGCCGATGTCGCGGCTGTAGAATAGGCGGCGCCCCCTCTAGGCGTTAAAATAAGGGTTGAACAGCGGCGTGAGATATATGATATGGCGGTGGCATGGAAATGCCACCGATTTACGACGAGACGGAGTGGCCGTACGTCTGACGCTGTTGCCGCCCGATCTGGAGGAGCGGGCGCTGGTGATGCGCGCGCTGGTGCGTCGACGCGAGATCCCGAATGCGGCATCGCTGCTTCGCCTGGCATTGGCCTATGCAGTCTCGGACTTGTCATTGAAGGATGTCGCTGCCTGGGCGCGGGCGATGGCGGTGGCGCGGATCACCGGGCCGGGCTTGTTCTACCGACTTCGCGAGGCCGAAGGATGGTTGGCCGAGTTGTTGGCGCGGGTTTTGGACGAGGGGATTGCCGATCGCCGTCGTGGACTGGAGTTGCGCATCGTCGATGCCACGTCATCAACGGACCGGGGGCGCAGGGAACGGAATGGCGGGCGCATGTTCAAATCGATGCCGCGTCGGGTCGCTTGCGGGCGGTCGAACTGACCGACGTGCACGGCGGTGAACGGTTTGATCGACAACGCTTTGCCGGGGGCGAGGTGGTTCTGGGCGACCGCGGTTATGCGACCGCCCGGGGAATCGCCTGGGTGCACAGCGCCCAGGCCGATGTCGTGGTCCGTTTCAATCCCCAGACGCTGCGATTGTGTGACCTGGAGCGCCGCCGGATCGATCTTCAGAGCGCGACGGGCGGGATCCCGGCGTTGGGGGGTCATGAGTGGAAACTTCTCCTTCCTGTCCCCCCTGACAAACAATCGCGTAGCCACAAGACATGGCCGCTTGCCAAGGCCAAGGAGTGGATACCGGTGCGGGTCGTTGCCGCCCGCACCCGAACCAATCAGATCATCGGGTCCTCACCACCGCGCCAGACGACCGCCTCAGCCCTGTCGAGGTCCTCGAACTCTATCGCTTGCGCTGGCAAATCGAGCTGCTGTTCAAACGTCTCAAATCGTTGCTCCACCTGGACAGCTTGCCGTCGCGACAAGGGCCGACCGCGAGATCTTGGATGCTTGCTCGGTTTCTGGCCGCCGCCTTGGCCCAGAAACTCCTTGACCCAGAAGGGTCGCTTTCCCCCGGGGATACGCGATCGGCCAGACCCGATAGCCCGTGGTCATTATTCCGCATGGCCCTCTGGGCGCTTCGTTGTACCATCTTGGGCATCGGACCCATGCAAGTGCTCAAACGGCGCGACGCGCGGGCGTGGCTCAAACCATCCCGTCGAACGCGCCTCACGGCCTTGGCTAAACCCATTGCCGACCGCTAAAGCCTATCCCCTCCCCCGCAAGCGACCCGCAAGCGGGGGAGGGTTGGGTGGGGGTGTCGTTGGCCGTCTTGATGGCTCGCCCTCGTTCTTGAAGCGGTAGAGCGGGGCGACCGGGCCAAAGGTCTCCTCCTTGGTGATGACCATGTCGGTCGTCACATCGGTCAGCACCTCGGCTCGAATAAGCTGCCGCCCTGCGCGGCGCGCTTGCCGCCGGGTGACGATTTTGGCGCCTTTCCGCACCGCGTCGGCGATGCGCGCCTCGACCTTCTCGACCGCCCTCATGTCGATCAAGGGGCCGATCACCGCACCCGGCTCGAACCCGTCGGCGACCTTCATCGCACCGGCGGTCTCGGCGAGACGCTTGGTAAAGGCATCGTAGACGCCGTCCTGCACCAGGATGCGGTTGGCGCAGACGCAGGTCTGGCCGGCATTCCGGTATTTCGAGGCGATGGCACCCCCTGCCTCCGCAGGGGCAAGCTCTTGACCGCCATCTCGACACCGGCGTCGTCAAAGATGATAACCGATGCGTTACCGCCCAGTTCGAGCGACTATTTCTTGACCGTGCCGGCGCACTGCTGCATCAGAAACGCGCATACGGGAGCCGGATTAGAATTCATGAGGAACGCAGCCCGCCCAACGTAGATTCTACTGCCTTCATCCAGTGATCGGGAACGGCACGGCCCCAAGCCTCGTAAACCGGAGCAAACGAAAAAGAGATTCCTTCGCGATCGACGTGCGTCTCGCCGAGAGACAGTCTCCTGCCATCTCGTTGAATTCTTGCGGTCCATTCGATTGACTCACCGCCTTTAGTCACTAGCTCTGCTGCTAGAGCCTCTTGCCGTTCTGGCGAGTCGGCGGCGCGCTGATAAGCCTTTTGTGGATCGAACGGTGAGGTCCATACCTCGCTAATCACGATCACGGCATCTGCGCCGTATTTTGTTACTTCACGGGCGACGTCCCGCATGATCAGGTGCTTCTGACCTTGGTTCTCTGGGCGCATCTCTACTATTTTAACAGGTTTCCGCTCGCGAAGCAGGAAAGGATGGATCTGTGGTATCCATCTTTTAGAAACATGGTTCGGGCGGTGCGAAACAGATTGGCCGCTATCGCCTCTTCACTAGTTGTATCAGGACCGAATACGGTCTCTGGTCGCAGTGCGTAGCGCTTCGCGGCCTTTTGAGCCTCGGAGAGGTCTAGTGTTTTACTTGTCTTTTCAAGGCGCACTACGCTACGGTCAGAAAGGCTGATGTTTAAAGAACGCAAATCGGCATGACCAATCATGCAAGGTAGCCGTCCGCTTCGAGACCCTCACCAAACTTCTCGCCGGTCGCAACATTTGTCGTCATTGGTTGTTGAAGTCCTAACTGGCGGTGGGCATCCCTGACCAAGTCAGAAATACGTCCGTACGCTATAGCGACCGCGTCCAGCAATTCGTAATCGGACAAACTATTTTCAACCCAGCGCCGCTCTATTTTTAGAATGCCATGCGTACGCACATGTTCGCCAACTTCGCCATCCGGAATACTCTTGATGAGCGCGAGAGGGGCATCGAACAACCGTGCTGGCACCTCAACCGTCGGGCCTTCATCCAGGTAAGAGGCGACGATTTCAGCGCGGACGAGGCTGTGAGCCTCCAGGTCGCCTTGCTTTTCAATCCTATTCCGAGCGTCAACCATCCAACGCATCAGTGCATCGGCCCGCAATCGCGCTTGCCAGCCCCCATACCAGTCATCGAAATTTAGAATGATACCCTTTTGGTTCTGCAGGACGAATGTCACTGTTCGCAGCGTTTGGATGACTGTTTGTATTGAAAGTCTGAATCGTTCCGGATCGAAATACGCTGCCTCCGCTTGGTGCCACTGTTGGTGCACGTCTTCGAGTCTCCGGTCAACGTTTGCAAGTGGGCAGGTACTTGGGTGCGAATCAGTGCTCATGACGTTACCGGAAAAAAATAGACCGACGCTCATATAGTGCTCTTTTGCGACCGGAGCGGATCGAAGGCTGATCGTAACGAGAAGGTCATGCGCCGGAAGGTGGCGAGGTCCGCCACCCTCCGTTGCATTCGGCGCTTCAAGGATAGTTAACGGTCGATGCCGCCCATGCAGAGATATTTGACTTCGAGGAACTCCTCGATGCCGTATTTCGAGCCCTCGCGGCCGATGCCGCTTTCCTTCATGCCGCCGAAGGGGGCGATCTCGGTCGAGATGATGCCCTCGTTGATGCCGACGATGCCGTATTCGAGCGCTTCGGCGACGCGCCAGATGCGGCCGGTGTCGCGGCTGTAGAGATATAGGAGGCGAGGCCGAACTCGGTGTCTTTGGCCATCTTGACCGCGTCCTCTTCGCTCTTGAAGCGGTAGAGCGGGGCGACGGGCCCGAAGGTCTCCTGGGTCCTAGGCGGGAAATCGTCGGACCGGCATCCCCCGGTTAGCCCTTATTCAGAAATCTGTCCAAGAAACCCTCAACTTCATTGGCCTTATAGATCACGACTTCATAGAGATCATCCAAACCCGGCATTGTCGGTGCTCTAACAAAGTCTCCCTCGTCAGATGTTCTGATTTCGAGAACCACCGCATCATTCCAGTATTCCTCATCCACATCTGTGATGCGTCTAGTCCTTTCCTTGTAAATTCGAACTCTGGCGTCATCGGCCTCGGCTATATATGCGGGACCATATTGCTGAAAATCACTATTGGGGAGATCTGGTTGTTCTCCAGCCAGTTTCCATCTTATGCGACCCTCTTGCGTTTGCCGGTTGAGCTTTGCGAGAAATGCGATCCACCTGTCGCTGCTACGCATCCTTTACTCCCAAGGGAATCCTCGCAGCAAAATCCTCAATTTCTAGGACAACTGTTAGTAGTTCTCCGTAGACGGAGTAGGATATCTGTCTGACGACGTATTCGGCGCCGACCAGTGCGGTCAACCGGGCTGTCCAGATCTGCAATCTTACCCAACGGCGAGATCGAATATTTGACTTATAATTTCTGATGGATCGTAGTCGTGACCTGCATTTCGCAAGGCAGGCCGCAATCTGATATATGGGAGCCTGCGTCAGATTCAATCTATTCAACTCCGTCAAATCGTTGGCCAACTCCCTTCCTAGGGCCGGCAAGCGCACATTGGCCGATATTCTTTGTGAAATCCGATGGGTGATCCACCAAACTCGAAGTGTGATGAGAAGGGCAAAAATCGAAGCCAGGCCGGCGACGCTCTGAAAGAGCTTGTCGTCGGCGAGATGCGACGCCCAATTTGGCCACACCGAAGATGTGTCCTTGCTCGTTGCCACTAGCTCGCCCGAGCTCGACATAATCACGCAATGGGCCGATTTTCTGAGTGTTAACTTATTGACACAAGCATAGTCCTGCCACCCCAGTCCGATGTTTACTGTCCGCTCTTCCACGCGGCGTCCCAATCATCGCCTCGCTGTGGACCGAGAAATCCTCACGGCGCTATCCGGCCAAATAATAGATGCAAGGTGGCCGAATGTCGGAGCTGGCTTGCTGAGAGTATCCGAGCCCTCATGCCCGCCGGAACACGGCGAAGGCCGCCTTGACTTCCTCCTCACTCGCCGCTTCCCCGGCGAGCCCTTCGTCGATCGCCGCCAGCTCGTCCGCTGTCGCTTCGTATCCGGTGCCGGCGAGTTCTGCCTCGATTTCGAGCGCAATCTCTGCCAGCTCCTGTTGCTGGTCCACCGGCCAGGTCGGGACCCGTTCCAATACTGCCTTAACCTGATCTTTGGTCATGACGTAATCCGATCCTGGCCGGCTACCCCCACCGTAACCCTCCCCCGCAAGCAGGGGAGGGAAATGGGAGGGCTACTCTACCGG
>CAWEWR010000031.1:0-121762 GCA_963812675.1 uncultured Alphaproteobacteria bacterium
ATGCATTCCCGCATGCCTAACAGAATCGTATCGCAAGGTCAACCGGTGGAAGTTCGGCGCCAGTCGGCACCGCCCCCAAAACCGCAAGTTTAACAGCTGTCGCCATTTTGCCACTGTGGCTGAGACAACACACCCTGTTGAAAACCCATCAAATGCATGTGGCCTCGATTGACACTAAACCGTCGCCGGATAGTATTAGTCGAGCGAATTCGGCCTGCGTGCTGTATCAGTCTCGAAGCGACAAGTAGTCGGCAAGCGTTCGCCCTTTCGGTTCGTCGTGAGAAGGGGAGAGGGGACGCGATCGGGGGTCGGCACGGGGCCGGCCGCGTTCGGGGGAAATATGGCTGCAGAAATGTAGCTTAGGGGGCGAGGGACAAAGTGTTGAAGCAAACGAACGTTGTGCCATTCCCGCTGACCGTAAGGGGGATCCGATCGGCGGTAGATAAAGCGTGTTCGCCAACCAGCTACGAATTCACCAAAGAGGAGCTGGCCGCGCTGTGCCGGTGGTTTTCGGCGATGAAGTACGCCTTTCCGGGGACCGAAGGCGTAATGATGGTCAATCATCAGGAGGCCTATTCCGCCGTCGGGCTCTACAACCGGGCAGGAGGCGCGCCGAATTGCCTCGTGGCTAAACATGAGGCGGGGGGCTCGGCGCGCTTCTTCTGGTCCACCGAATTCGATCCGCCGCGTCCGATCAGCGATTTATCCGAGATCACGGATGCCCATATCCGCGCGATACGCCCGCCGCGCAACGAAAAGGGCTGGCTCGACCCCAGCGGGTGGATGGGCGTCTATGCATCGCGGTTGATCGCAACGCAGTTTCAGCGCGTCTAGTACTTAATCGCCCTTGACCCGATTGGGCCTCGCAATGAGGAGTGCGATTCAACGGCGGTGATCGACCGCGAGGCTTGCCCTCATCCTCGTTTGAGTAGAATACTATACCGGATATAGAAACCATACCGCGTCGATGAAGTCTGCCGTCCTGCTTATTGGCCTCAGCGGCGCCGCACTCGTCGGGTGTGCATACCTCCCGACCGCCGGCCCGACCGCCGCCGAGGTGGTCGACCGGGGGGTGCAAGAGAACCAGATTCGCTACGACGTCGTCGACGTCAATTCCAGTGTCGTCGCGACGCTGCTGGCACAGCCGGCGGACAGCTTTCGAACCCGCTTCGGGAAATATGGCAAGCCAGAGGCACCAAAAATCGGGGCCGGCGATACGCTCTCGGTTTCCATCTGGGAAGCCGCGGGCGGCGGCCTATTCGGGACCTCGCCGACCGACCACGTCTCGGCCGGCTCGCGAAACGTGATCATCCCCGAACAGGTCGTCGGCCGGGACGGTGGAATCAGCGTGCCGTTTGCCGGGCGGGTTCCGGTGGCCGGACGGACGACCGTCGAAGTCCAGCACGAAATCGAGCGGCGCCTCGCCGAAAAGGCCATTGAGCCGCAGGTTATTGTAACGATTGCAAAGAGCGTGACCTACGCCGCGACGGTATCGGGAGAGGTGGTCAGCGGCGCACGGGTGCCGCTCTCCGTTAACGGCGATCGCATGCTGGACTTGATTGCCCTTGCCGGTGGCGCGAAAGCGGCCGTCTATGACACCTTCGTACGGCTTTCCCGAAGTGGCGTCACGGTAACGATGCCGATGGAACGGCTCGTGTCGAACCCAGCCGAGAACATCTACGCGCAGCCCGGGGACGTCTTGACCCTGGTTCGTGTGCCGCAGACCTACTCGGTGCTCGGGGCGACCGGCCAGAATGCCCAGATCACCTTCAATGCCGAACAGATCACCCTGGTCGAAGCGCTCGCCAAAGCCGGCGGCCTGCAAGACTTACGCTCGGATCCGACGGGGGTATTCCTTTTCCGCTTCGAACCGCCAGCTGTCGTCGCGGCGCTCAATGCTCCCCAGCTGGGCACCGGTCCCGATCGAACCTCGCCGGTCGTTTACCGCCTCGATATGAGCGATGCGAACTCCTATTTCCTTGCCCAGCGGTTTCCGGTCGAAGACAAGGACATCATCTACGTCGCCAACGCGCGGCTGAACGAGCTGCAGAAATTCTTCACGCTTTTGAATACCCTGACCGGTCCTGTCATTACCGGCATCGTCGTTAAGAACGCAGCACCGTAGCAATCGCTTTCGGCTATAAGCCATCCAGGGCGGACCGCTTTCGAAAGGATGGCCATGCCGCGGGTGCAGAGCTTGTCTGGTGACGACCTGATCCTCGTTACCGGCGGCGCCGGTTTTATCGGCTCTCATATCGTCGGCCATCTGGCCGAGCTTGGCTTGCGCGTCGCGATCTCGGACCGTTTCGGATCCGGTGACAAGTGGCGCAACATCGCCTCGGCTCGGCTTTATGACGTTGTTCGACCCGACATGCTGTCCCAGTGGCTCGAGCGCCATAGCGGCAAGCTGGCGGCTATCGTGCACATGGCGGCGATATCCTCGACGACCGAGACCGATATCGATCGGTTCGTTGCCAACAATATTCGCTTGACGCTCGATCTTTGGGAATGGTGCGCCGCCAACGCGACCCGCTTTATCTACGCTTCTTCCGCTGCAACCTATGGCGACGGCAGCGCCGGGTTCGGCGACGACCAGGCACCTGCGGCCCTGGCCGCGCTGCGCCCGCTCAATGCCTATGGCTGGAGCAAGCACGTGGTGGATCGGCGGGTGGCCGAGGACGTGGCGCGCGGGCGGCCTACCCCACCGCAATGGGCCGGGCTCAAGTTCTTCAATGTATACGGCCCGAACGAGGCCCATAAGGGCGACATGCAGTCCGTCGTCGGCAAGGTTTGTCCGATAATCGAGGCCGGCGGCACTGTCACGCTGTTCAAGTCGCACAATCCCAGCCTATCGGGATGGCGGGCAGTTGCGGGATTTCGTTTATATAAAGGACTGCGTCGCGGCGGTTGAATGGCTATTGCAGAACCCGAAGGTCACGGGTCTGTTCAATGTCGGTAGCGGCGCTGCGCGGAGCTTTCTCGACCTCGTCAATGCGGTCGGCGCGGCGGTCGGACGTTCGCCGAAGGTCCGGTTCGTCGACACTCCGGCCGAGTTGCGCGACAAGTATCAATACTTCACGCAGGCCGATATCTCGAAACTCCGCGCCGCCGGGTTCGACAAGCCGTTTCACTCCTTGGAGGACGGTGTCCTGGATTTTGTTCAGTGCATGCGGGGCGCAGGGTGATCCTGTTCGATCTGTCGCGTCTGGTCTCGCGCGCCGGGCGAGAGACACCGACGGGGATCGACCGCGTCGAGCTCGCCTATGCCGAGCATCTGATCGCCGGCCGCACCCCTCTGACCTTTACGATGATGACGCCCTTGGGTGGTTTCGGCACATTGCCCGAGGCGCTTGCCAAGGAATACCTGCAGGCGCTCGCCGGCGCATGGCGGGAGGCCGGCTCGTCGCAGCGGATTCCGCAAGCGAAGCGGCTCGCGCGGACGCTCCACGCCGCCGCCCTCTGGCGCGGAGAACGCCCATTGCGCCGGCAATGCCATATCGAGACAGGCGGCCTGGTCTACATGCTCGTCTCGCATCACCATCTCGAAAAGCGCCGCGCCATCGCCCGTTTGAAGCGCCAGGTACGGGCGTGCTTCGTCTGCCTTATCCACGATCTGATCCCGATCGAATTCCCCGAATACGCGCTGCCCGGCCAAAACGAAAAGCACCGCCAGCGGATCGAGACCGCCGCGGCGCTGGCCGACGCGGTCATCGTCAACTCGACTGTGACGCGTGAAGGATTTGCGCCGTATCTGGCGCGTGCCGGCCGCACCCCGCCTGTCGTGGTCGCGCCGTTCGGCGTCGACTTGCCGGCCGCATCGCCGGCCGAGCCGACGCCCGTGAAGCCGCCCTATTTCGTGTGTGTGGGGACCATCGAGGCGCGCAAGAACCATCTGCTCCTGCTCAATCTGTGGCGCCAGCTGGCGGACGAGCTGGGCGATGCCGCACCCCGTCTCGTCCTGATCGGGCAACGCGGCTGGGAAACCGAAAACGCGATCGATATGCTCGAACGCTGCCCGGCCCTGCGCGGCGTCGTCTTCGAGCGCACCAATTTGCCGGATGACGAGGCGGCGCGCCTCGTCCAGGGAGCCCAGGCGCTGCTGCTGCCATCCTTCGCCGAAGGGTTTGGGTTTCCGCTGATCGAAGCGCTGGCTCTGGGGGTCCCCGTCCTGTGCAGCAATCTCGCCGCGTTGCGCGAGAATGGCGGGGACGTGCCGGAATACCTCGATCCGCTCGACGGGCTCGGTTGGCGCAGCGCCGTCATCGATTATGCGTCGCCGGCGTCGCCGCGACGCGCCGCCCAGCTCCGCCGGCTCTCGGGGTGGACGCCGCCGAGCTGGCACGATCATTTCGCCGCGGTCGAAGCCTTGATTGCCGAAGCCCGATCGATTGGCCAATATGAGACCGAAAGCCCGCCGGCATCAGGGCTGGGGGCTTGTCGGGAGCCTCTATTTGAGGCTCGGCATACCGCAGACATGCGCTGATTTATTCTCGGGAAGGAAACGACAATGGCTGATACACCGCGTCTCAATGGCGTGATCGCCGCGTTGGAGCAGGGCAAGCCCGCCTTCGCCAGCTTTTGCGCCGCGGAAATCGGGGTGGCACAGGCAATGAACACGGCGTCATACGATGGCGTGGTGTTCGAAATGGAGCATCGTCCATATGACATCCGCGCATTGCGCGACTGCCTGCAATACATGCTCGACCGCCGGCAGATCCTGCAGAGAGGCACCTTGGCTCCGGCGGTGACGCCGTTCGTGCGCATCCCGCCCAATGGCGGCGAGGCGAGCCAGTGGGTCGCCAAGCAAGTCCTGGACCAAGGCGTCTACGGTATTGTCTGGCCGCATGTCAGCACCGTCGACGAGGCGCGCAACGCAGTCACCGCCTGCCGCTATCCGCGGCCCCGCTCGGCGCAGTATTTCGAGCCGGCGGGTCAGCGCGGCGATGCGCCTGCGGCGGCGGCGCGCTATTGGGGGCTGTCGCAGCAGGAATATTACGCCCGCGCCGATGTCTGGCCGCTCAATCCGCAGGGCGAAATCCTGGTCGCCATCATGTGCGAGGAAGTGCGCGCGATAAAAAACTTGCCCAAGATGCTCGAGGAGGTTGCAGGGATCGGGGTCGTGATCATCGGCGAGGGCGATCTGTCACAGGACCTCGGCTTCCCGCGGCAATACGACCATCCGACCGTGGCCGCGGCAATGGACGAGATTCTGGCGATCTGCAAACAGCACAACGTCCCTTGCGGACACCCGCATGTCGACACCAAGAATGTCGAAGCCCTACTGGAGAAGGGCTTCCGCTATCTGATGCCGGCGCCGGTCTATTCCTACGCCGCGCTGGAGCTCGGCCGCAAAGCCTGCGGCCGCAGCTGATTGATCAGGTGGCCAGGGAGCCGCCATCGACATAGAGTTCGGCGCCGGTGATGTAGGAGGCTTCGTCCGAGGCGAGGAACAGCACGGCATGGGCGACCTCCTCGACCCGGCCGGCGCGGCCCATCGGCACCAGCCGCAGCATCCGGGCACGCACTTCCGGGTCGGCGGTGCGCCCCGACGAGCGCATCGGCGGCATCAGCCCGGGATGCACCGAGTTGACGCGGATGTTGTCGGCGCCGTGCTGCACCGCCGCCGCCTTGGTCAGAGTGCGAACGGCACTCTTCGACGCGTTGTAGCCGACATGGACACCGTGCTGGCCGGTAATCCCGGAAATCGACGAGATATTGACGATCGATCCGCCGCCGGCCGCCTTCATCAGCGGGATCGCGAATTTCATGCCGAGAAAGACGCCGCGCGCATTGACCGCCATCAGCCGGTCCCAGGCCGCGGTGTCGAACAGATCCTCGACGGCGCTGCCGCTGAGGCCGGCATCGTTGACGAGAATATCGAGCTTGCCGAACTCGGCTATCGTCGCATCGACCGCCTCCTTCCATTCCGCTTCGTTGGTCACGTCGAGATGACGGAAGATCGCCGCGCCGTTTGCTTGCGTGATGTCGGCGACGACCTTGTTGCCCTCCTCGTCGAGCACATCGGCGACGACCACTTTGGCTCCTTCACGGGCGAAGATCCGCGCCATGCTCGCGCCCATGCCGGAGGCCCCTCCGGTAACCAGCGCGACCTTGTCTTCCAGCCTCATGACTTTCCTCCATTCACACACCGAAGCTTTGCCCCTCTCCGCCCGCTTGGGGGGGAGAGGGAGGGGCCCACGCCGACGGCGTGGGAGGGTGAGGTGGGCAGCGCCGCGGACCCCCACCTCACCCCGACCCTCTCCGCCCCCGAGGGCGGAGAGGGGGATGAGGGCTAGACGACGGCGATCTGCCCCCGCAGCTCGCCGGTGAACAGGCTCTTCGGGATCATCGCGTGCACGCCGCGCACGATGTCGACGACCTGGGTCACCCGGAAGCTGACCGCGATGCTGCACAAGGCGTAGGCGTCGAGCGGCGTGAGCTTGGCGCGGGTCGAGAGGAACTCGATGGCGTTGCGCGCCGCCAGGCTCATCGCCGTATTGAGGTCCTTGTCGAGACCGACGGTGATCCAGTGGGTTGCCGTCTCCGCCACCGGCCACTGAAACTTCTTCTGCTTGTGCAGCACGACCTCGATCAGCACCTCCTGCATCCGGGTTTCGAGCGCGGTGAGGCTGATTTCGCCGTCGCCCTGCACGGCATGCGAGTCGCCGGTGTAGATCAGGGCACCGGGCTTCCAGACCGGCAGGTACAGTATCGAGCCTTCCGTCAGCTCGCGCAGATCGAGATTGCCACCATGCGGGCCGGGCGGCACCGAGCTCGTGACCCCTGGGCTGAGCGGGGAGAAAAAGCCGTCGGGCGGCGCGACCCCCAACGTCCCCTGAAACGGCGTCAGCGGAATATTGATGTCGGGCGCAAACTTGCCCTGCATCGCCGTCAGGTCGAGATCGACGTATTTGATCTGGCCCTGCGGAAAATCCTGCGGCAGCAGCCCGGTGCCCAATGCGGCCGGGTTGTTGAACACCGCACCCCAGGTGGCCGGGTGCAAGCGCTTGTAGCGGATCTCGACAACGTCGCCCGGTTCGGCGTCCCTGACCGCAATGGGGCCGATGATCGAATGCGGCCCGCGCCCGGGATTGCTGGTGCGCAATTCGGCGAGCCGGCTGATCGGAACGCCCGGCTCCAACTCGTTCAGAAAATGCGACCAGGTGTTCGGAAAGCGGATCGCATCGCCGGAATCAATGGTCAAAATCGGCGACAATGTCGCATCGAACACGCCGAGCCGAACCGTTGCCTTGTTCGAATCGACGACATGGACGCGGCCGCCGGTGTCACCGGCCGCCGCCGCGGCGGGAGCGACAGTGCCCGCCGCCTGAGCGAGCTTGCCGAACCAGGGTCCGACTGCGGCGAGCGCGCTCATAAAGCTGCTCGCCCGCAGCAATTGGCGCCGTGCCCGCCCGCGTGCGCTCAAAAAGCCATCGAGCCGCTCCTGCTCCACTTCGTCCATGTGCAGCAGCCGGTCTGCCGTCGGCCGATCGAATGCGCCGTCCTTGATGTCCTCGCGGACGACCCCGGTGCCCTTCTCGTCGCCGCAGCCGAACAAGCCGCCGCAATCGTGAGGGTGCGCCGGCCTGTCGCCCTCGCGTTGGTAATCGTGCTGATGCGCCATGGCTTGTCCCGGTATCCTAAACCCGCGGCTATCGCCGCCATCTCGTCCCGCGAATGATCGCAAAAAGCACCCGTCCTGCCAACGACCAAAGCCCGGCCAATCGCGCCGCGCGGCTGAGATGACTCAGATACGGCGGCCTTGCGCCACAATCCCGATGGGCGGCGCGGTTTGACTCGTCCCCCCGCCGAGACTAGTTCTTCCCTTCCGAAGCGTATTCGTTACCGCCGAGAATTTGGAGGGAGCTGCGAGCAATGATCGTCGAACAGATCTGGACCGCGAATTCCGGCCGCAATTTCAATTACCTGATCGCCTGCGCCGAGACCGGCGAGGCTCTGGCGGTCGACCCGCTGGATCACGAGAAATGCCTCGCCGCCGCCAAGGCGAAGGGCTGGAACATCACCCAGATCCTCAACACGCACGAGCACCGCGACCACACCGGCGGCAACCAGCAGGTAATCGCGGCGACCAAAGCCCCGGTGCTGGCGCACGCCAATGCCAAGGACAAGATCCCGGAGATGAGCCGCGGATTGCGCGCCGGCGATGTGATCAAAGTCGGCAAGACCGTCGAGCTCGAGTGCCTGGACACGCCGGGGCACACGATGAGCCATATCTGTGTGAGATCGCACACCGACACGCCGGCGCTATTCTGCGGCGACACATTGTTCAATGCCGGCGCTGGCAATTGCCACAATGGCGGTCATCCGAACGAGCTCTACAACAGCTTTGTCGGTCAGCTCGCCAAATTGCCGGAAGACACGCTGATCTATCCGGGGCACGACTATATCGCGCGCAACCTCGCCTTCACATTGGACCGCGAGCCGGATAATGCGAAAGCCAAGTCGATGCTGCCGGCCATGGAAAAACAGGATCCGGGAAAGGCCCTGGTCACTACTCTGGCATTGGAGCGGGAGATCAACACTTTCTTCCGGCTGACCAGCCCGTCGGTGATCAGGCGGCTGCGCGAAGCCTTTCCCGACCTGCCCGAGAATCCAGATCCGAAGACGGTGTTCCTCAGATTGCGCGAGCTCAGGAACAAATGGTGAACCCTCACCCACCAAGCCCTTCGGGCTTGGTCCCCCCTCTCCCGCGATGGGGAGAGGAGCTTTGAGCTGATTGCGTTCTAGCCCCTCTCCTGCACCGCGGGAGAGGGTGCCGAGCGCAGCGAGGCGGGTGAGGGTAGTTTCAGCAAAGTCACCCTGTCGCGGTGTTTGTGGTGTTCTATCGGTAATAAGGCGACCAGCCGTAATAGGGCTGCGAGGCGTCGTAATAGGTCGGTGCCGGGGCGTAATAGCCCTGATAGGGTTGCGGCGGGTAGTAATAGCCTGGCGCATAGCCATAGCCGTAGGCCGGTTGGGGCGAGTTGGCGATCGCTGCGCCGGCGATCACTCCGCCGAGGATGCCCAGCCCGATCGCCGCTCCGACGCCGTTGCCAGCGTGCGCGGGTGTGGGCGCCGTGAAAGCCAGCGCGGCGATTGCACCCGCCAATACCACGCCTTTTCCGGTCTGCCCAAAGCGGCTGGAAACTGTCTGGTTTGCCCTCATGGCCCTCTCCTCTTTCTGCAATTTCAAGTTCGATGGGTTGGATATTGCATCGCGCGGACGGATCACCACGCCGGAGAGTCCGCTGCAAGGCTTCGACAAGTTTCCGTTGGGTTCCTGCGGCAGAAATCAGATTGGCATTGCCGACATGAGCTCGCGGTCGTCATAAGGATCGTCTGGGTGCCAGCGATCGGCGTTCTTGCCGACAGCAGCCGCTGACGGACGTTTGATCGGGATGCCCGGCGACAGAGTGATGCGGCCGGGCAGGTCGAGGTCCTTGGTTTCCCGGCGGATCAGCAACATGCCTTCGCATTTGACGCTGCCTTTGGCGCGACAGGCTCCGATCTGCAATGCGCGGATGCTGGCGTCCTGGACCTTGACGACCAGCCCCTTGAGCTCGAGATCACAGGTGACCTCGAACGTGATCCGGACCGGTGGCCGCTCGCCGACAACGATTTCGAGGCACGGCTCGAGGCTTGTCTCGACGTGGTGATCGGCCATCGGCAAGCTGATCGTCTCGTCCGCCGAATGCTTTGCCGGGTCAGCACAGTCGATCAGCGCCTGATAATCTTTCCAGGCGGCCGCGAGGATATCGGTCATGCGGATGTCGAACATCTGTTCGAGCTTTTCCGAGATATCCCCGGCGAGGCTCGACCAATCGAAATGACGCACATCAAAAAGGCTCGTCCCGAGCGCCGCAGTGACGCTGGCGACGCATTGCGACAGCGCAGCATTGGGGGGATCGCCGAGAATGAAAGCCTTGAGGCCGGGGCTGTCTTCGCTCATGAGGTGTCTCCTTCAAACAGCGTTACGCAGCAGTCCAGCGCGGTGTCGCGACCGGAGGTGTGGTCCGGAGGCGAAGGGCAATGGCCGGATATTCGGCGCCGGATTGTGCTGGGATCATTCGCGACGCGCCGGGATCCCCGATGAGAACAACCCGGGCGACGCGCTGCCGCGAACGGCGCCGCCACGCCTTGGCGAGAAGGCGCAACGGAAAGACGAGCAAAGCCAATACGACAAGGGCGCTCGACGGCAGGCCGATTTGAGCCACGGACCAGACAGGCATTGCAGGCGGCTGCGCGGGCGGGGCTTGGGTGGGCGATGCTGGCGGAGGACTGGGCGGAGTTGCCGGCGCGGTGTTGGCCGGCGCTGGCGGTTCGGGCGGCGGCGGCGCAGCGGCGCTTGGAACCGCCGGCGGGGCATCCGTAATCATCGCAACCGCCGCAGCGACCGGCGCTGCTGGCTGGGGATTACTGGGCGGCTCGATTTGTTGCGGGGGCGGCACCGGCGGCTTCCGCGGCGAATACATTATCGGGTGACTGCGAGCCGGAACCTTGCCCGATGGTAGGTGGCTGGATGGTGGGTGGCTGGTCGGGGCCGAAGAACTGGCACTGTTGTTGGGCGCCGTTACCACGGGTTCTCCAGATGGCTCGGGCGCCGGCTGGGGCTGCCAGTTGGGGCCGCTCGGGCCGGGATCGCTCCATGGGCGATTGGGCTGGCTGGGTGGCGTCGCCCAACCCGGCCAAGAGGTGCCGCCTCCTATCGTGGGAAGGACTCCGAGCACACCGGTCGCACCGGGGAGCCAATTCGGACCAGTGCCATAGCTCGGGCCGCCCCTGCGATTTTCATACGGAGGTGATCGACGCTGCCATGGCGTCTCGGCTCCGCTGTCGCCGTAGGTGCTGCCGACCGCATTGCGCGCCGGTGAAGCCGGGTAATAACTGTTTCCGGTTCCGGGACCGCCGGACGGAAATCCGGGCACGGGATGGGCGAAGGCCGGAACCGATAATGCTATCGGAAGGAGCGCAGCAAGGACCGATGGTGCGATGGCTATACGGCACTGTGTGCGAGAGCGCATTACGACCTCCGGAGAGCGGTTCGGAGCCAAGCGGCCCGATGCGCTACGCGTATTAACTAAACCGTGATCCCGTTCTCGGCGATGATGGATATTGCCGGTGATTTCCGCAGCAATGGTCCGGGCCGAATCTGCTGCAGTCGCCGGTAACTGCCTCTCGGCAGGAAGGTGTCCGGACTCATCGGCATATTGCCGTTACGTTCTCGTCGCGCGGCAACCCCTTGTGCTCCGGGCAACGCGGGAGAAAACTGACTTCCGGCGCCGGGAAAGGAGCATGGGGATGAAAGTGCTGAAGGGGGGAAGGCTCATCGACGGCACGGGCGCCGCACCGGTTTCAGGGGCTACAGTCGTGATCCGCGATCAGCGGGTGGCGGCGGTTACCACCAAGCCCGTCGGCGAGTGGCCGCAGGATGCCGAGATTATCGATGTCTCCGGCATGACGGTCCTGCCCGGCCTGATCGACTGCCACGACCACATGGCGATGCACGGCTACGACCTGGCGCGGCGCTGGGGCATCGACGAGCCGCAGAGCACGCGGACCTTGCGCACCGCCAAGGTATTGGAGCAGACCTTGGCGATGGGATACACGGCAGTGCGCGACGCCGCCGGTCTCGACGCCGGGTTCAAGCGGGCGATCGACGAGGGATTGATCCCGGGGCCGCGGCTCGTCGTTTCGCTGTGCATCATCTCGCCGATCGGCGGGATCGGCGACCGCGTCAGCCCGTCCGGGTTTTCCTGCTGCGTGCCGCACGATCCGCTGCTGCCCGACGGGGTCGTCAACAGCCTCGCCGATGTCCGCCCGGTGGTCCGCCGGGTGGTGCGGGCCGGTGCGGACGTCATCAAATGCGCCACTACCGGCGGCGCCAGCTCGCGCCCCGAGCACGGGCCGCGGGACGGCGCCTTCAATCTCGACGAGATGCAGGCGCTGACCGACGAGGCGCACGCGCTCGACCGGCGCGTCATGTGCCACGCGCTCGGCGGCCGGGGCTTGCGCGTCGCGATCGAGGCCGGCGTCGATTCGATCGAGCACGGCTGCTACCTCGCCGAGGAGCCCGAATTGCTCGACGTGATGGCGGAGCGCGGCATCTTCTTCGTGCCGACCTTTGCGGTCTATGACTTCCACCGCAAATCGCCGCTGCCGCATATCCGCGAACGGGCACACCATCTGCGGGACCACCATGTCGAGAGCCTGCGCCGGGCACTCGCCGCCGGGGTCAAGATCGCCGCCGGAACCGATGCCGGCGGCCACGGTCACCCGCTGAACGCGCTCGAGATCGAATGTCTCGTCAAGGCGGGGCTGAGCCCGCTTCAGGCATTGCAGGCGGCAACCGGATGGGCCGCCGAGTGCCTCGGCCGCGAACACGAATTCGGGACGGTCGAAAAAGGCAAGCTCGCCGATTTGGTCGTCGTCGCCGGAGACCCGCTCGGCGACGTGACGATCCTGCAGAACCCCGACCGCATCGCGCTGGTGTTGAAGGGCGGCGAATTCGCGGCGAACCGGATGCCCAACGCCGGGGCCGCCGCGGGAAAATTGTAGAGGCATCGCGCATGACCGGCCCAACCCGCCCGCTTGCGCTGGTCACCGGAGCCTCGAGCGGCATCGGCACCGATCTCGCGCGCGAGCTGGCGAAAGACGGTCACGACCTGGTGCTCAGCGCACGCACTGTGCCGGCGATGGAGGCGCTCGCCGCCGAACTGGAGGCATATGGCGCGACCTCGGTCGTGATTCCCGCCGATCTCGCCAAGCCCGGAGCTGCCGCAGAGCTGGCCGGTACACTCGGAGCTCGTGGCTTGCAGATCGACGTTCTGGTGAACAATGCGGGCCTCGGTGGCGTCGGCCGGTTCGATCAGATGGACCCGCAACGGGTCAGCGACATGCTGATGATCAATGTCGTGGCATTGACCGAGCTGACCCGGCTGCTGGTGCCTGGGATGATTGCTCGGCGCCGCGGCAAGGTAATGCTGGTGGCCTCGACGGCGAGCTTTCAACCGGGCCCCCGGATGGCGGTCTACTCTGCGACGAAGGCTTATGTGCTGAGCCTGGGTGAGGCGCTCGCCTACGAATTGCGCCGCACCGGCGTCACGGTGACGACATTGTGTCCTGGCGCCACGGCGACAAACTTCTTCAAGGCGGCCGGCGCGAACGAGATCGCCCTACAGCCGGCGATGACTGCAGCAGAAGTGGCACGGATCGGCTATCGTGCCTTGCACGCCGGCCGCCGGGTCGTGATCACGGGAATGCTGAACCGAATTCTCGCGCTCGGCGGCCGATACGCGCCCCACTCGCTCACGCTGCCGGCAACCGCCGCCTTGATGTCGCGCCGTTAGGCCATACCTGTCTTGCGCCCATGACAAGTCGATGGATCAAGTGGTCGAGTGCCCTGTTGCCGACGCTGGCGATCGCCGGCCATTGTCACGCGCAATCCGTCCTTACTTACCACGGCAGTCCCGATCGCAGCGGCAACTACATCATCCCCGCGCTGACCTGGGAGCGCGCTCGCTCACTGCATCTCGACGCGAGTTTTCACCCGCAATTTCCCGGTCATCTCTATGCCCAGCCGCTCTATTGGCAGCCGCCGGGGTCGACCTCGGGAATGCTGATCGTCGCCACGGAGAACGACGACGTTCACGCCATCGACGCGAAGTCGGGAAACCAGCTCTGGACGCGGTCGTTGGGCCGGCCGGTCCCGTTGTCGACGCAGCCTTGCGGCAATATAGACCCGCTGGGGATCACCGGTACACCGGTCATCGACGAGGCGACGCAGGCGGTCTATCTCGACGCAATGATCGGTGAGGCGTCCGGAGCACATCACCAGGTTTTCGCCTTGTCCCTCAAGGACGGCGCGCCATTGCCGGGCTGGCCGATCGATGTTGCCGAGGCTCTGGCCGCGCGGGGACAGCATTTCAATACCCGGTTCCAAAACCAGCGCGGTGCGCTCGCCGTTCTCGACGGCAGGGTCTATGTGCCTTACGGCGGGCATTACGGGGATTGCGGCGATTATCATGGCTGGGTCCTGGGTATCAGCCTGCGGGACCCGCGAGACATCGTCAGCTGGAGCACTCGCGGGCGGGGCGGCGGCATCTGGGCGCCGGGCGGGATCAGCAGTGACGGGCGCGCCCTCTTCGTCGCGACCGGCAACACGATTGGTGCGAGCACATGGAGCGACGGCGAAGCGGTGATCCGCCTGATGCCCGATCTGCGTCATGAGGAGCGGCCGCAGGACTTTTTCGCGCCGTCGGACTGGCGGGCGCTCGACGAGCGCGATGCCGATCTCGGCGGCACCAACCCGCTGCCGTTAAATGTGCCGTCAATGGCCGGCCCCACTCCGCTCGTCCTGGCGCTCGGCAAGGATGCGCGCGCCTATCTTCTCGACGGCAACAATCTCGGCGGCATAGGAGGCAGCCTCGCCTCCGCAGTTGTGTCGATGCGCTCGATCCGCACCGCGCCGGCCGCCTGCCCCGCCGCGGATGGTGTTTTTGTCGCGTTCCAAGGCCAGGGAGCGAATTGCCCGACCGGTCGAGCCGGCGGCAGCCTGACCGTGCTACACATCCGCGTCGGCTCCCCGCCCTCGATCGAGACGGCCTGGTGCGGCGCCTTCAAGGGAGAGGGATCGCCGATCGTGACGACGACCGACGGCCGCGCAAACCCGATCGTCTGGGTCGTCGGCGCCGAGGGCGACGGGCAACTGCACGGCTACCGAGGCGACACCGGTGAGCCGCTGCTCACCGGCGGTGGCCCTGGCAATACGATGACGGGGTTACGGCACTTCCAGACTTTGCTGGCGGCGGGCGACCGGCTCTATTTCGCGGCCGACGGCCGCATCTATGCCTTTGCTTTTTAACAGCCGCCGTGGGCTCGGATTGTCGATGACCTTTGCAAGAGACCTGATGAGGCCGGCGATCTGGTTATCTCTGATGCTGCTTGGTTTCGGGGTTTGCGCCCTTGCCGTCGCCGCGAGCTACCCGGCCCGGTCGATTACTCTTGTCGTGCCGTTTCCGGCGGGGGGCCCGGCTAGTGTCGTGGCGGATATCGTGGCCCCGGAGCTGGGCAAGCTGCTCGAACAGAAAGTCGTCGTCGAAAATCGCAGCGGAGCCGACGGGATTATCGGCAGCGATTTCGTCGCCCAAGCATTACCCGACGGGTATACCCTGCTGCTGACCACCAACTCTCACGTCATCCACCCCGCTACCTATGCCATCCTGCCGTTCGATACCGAGAAGGCATTCGCTCCGGTATCGCTGCTGGTGGCTTCGCAATACGTCCTCGTGGTCAATCCGTCGCTGCCGATCGAATCCGTGGAGGAGCTGATCGCCTATGGGAAGGATCACCCCGGCGGGCTCACCTATGCCTCGGGCGGGCTCGGCGGCCCGACCCAAATGGCCTTCGCGCTGTTCCGGCTGACTGCCGGCATCAAAGTCGAGCAGACCGCTTACGACGGCGGGGCTGCCGCGTTGCTGGCAGTTGCCAACGGCGAGGCGCAGGTCATGATGGCGCCGATCCTCGCGGCGATGCCGATGGTGCAAGACGGGCGGCTGCGCGCGCTCGCGGTCACCGGCCGGCACCCGGCTCCGGCCGTGCCGGAATTGCCGACGATATCCGGCACGCTGCCCGGATTTTCCGCATTGTCGTGGTACGGCATCTTGGCGCCGGCGGGTACTCCTGCAGCGGTAATCACTCGGCTCAACACCGAACTCGATCGCATCGTCCACGAGCCCCAGATCGAGAAACGCTTTGCCGACATCGGTGGCGAGGCGATCGGCGGCCCGCCCTCGACGCTCGCTTCGCTGATCCACGACGAAATTGCGCGCTGGCGGCAGGTCGCCAAAGAGGCCGGTATACATATCGAATGACTGGCACCATGGCGATGCGGCAAGGATCGAGGATCGCTTCGCCGGAACCAAGCTTGATCTGATGAGGAGTCGCTATGGTTGATTTCGCCGGCAGTCACGTCGTCGTAACCGGTGGGACGGGCGCGCTGGGGCGCGCGGTCATTGGCGCCTTGCGCGCCGCAAACGCGGTCTGTCACGTCCCGAATCTGGTAGCCGCCGAGCTCGACGGTTTTCCGTTCGCCGCTGATGCGGGAGTGCACATCGTCCGTGGGATCGATGTCGCGGACGAGGCCGCGGTGAAGCGGTTCTACGATGCTCTTCCGCCGCTCTGGGCCTCCGTTCACCTCGCCGGGGGGTTCGCAATGGCGCCGATCGGAGAGATTTCTGCGGCCGATTTCACCGCGCAATTCCACATGAATGCATTGTCCTGCTTTTTATGCTCGGCGGCCGCAGTTGCTGCCTTTCGAGCACGCAAGGCACCGGTTAGCGGGGCTCCGGGCGGCCGTATTGTCAACATCTCGGCCCGGCCCGCGATCGAGCCGCGGCTCGGGGCGGGGATGACCGCCTATACCGCCTCAAAATCCGCCGTGGCAGCGTTGACCCAGGCCCTGGCGCAGGAGCTGACCGACGAGCAAATCTGGGTCAATGCGGTTGCTCCTTCGATTCTCGATACTCCGGCCAACCGGGCGGCGATGCCGGAGGCCGACCATACGCGTTGGGTCTCGCCTACCGACCTAGCGGAAGTCATCACCTTCCTCGCCTCGCCAGACAATCGCGTAACGCGGGGAGCGGTGATCCCGGTTTATGGCGGCTCGTAATCGTCCCCAGCTGCCTCCGGCGCACGCTTCGACCCCTGCGCCGCAAACATATTTTAAGCATAATTTAACAAACCTTTACCAGTTTTAATGTTGCATCGCAGCATGACGGGTCTATGTTGTCTGCAGCCGAGGGATGAGCACGAGGTTGCGGGATGAAGCAACACCTGATCCGCCTCGATCGGATCGCCGGCGAGTTGAACGCCTGGCTACTCGCGATAGCGATCGGCCTGGGCATGCTCGATATGACCGTTCTGATTGCCAAATGTCTGCCGCCGCTGCCGCGGCCGCCGGCTGCAATCAGCGCGGACGGTCCGGCGCCCGCTGTGGTGCAATCTCCCTCGTCGCAAACCCATGATGTTCGAAGCTGATTTGGCAGTTTGCGGAAAGGAGGCCGCGATGCACGTGGTTGTTGGACCGATTGTGACGAGGGACGGGGGTTACGCATTCGATTCGTGGACTCCCGGTCGGGGGCTGAGCCGCGGTTACCCCTATTGGCGCATCGAAGACGCGAATTACGCTCGCAAGGCGCAGATCAGATCCGGTGCGCGGAGTGTAGCCGGCCCGCTGGTGGCCTGCAGCACGCTCGACGAATTCACCTCGGTGCTCGCCCTTCAATAGTGGTTTTTAGCCGGACCTCTCTGGACCAACCCAATGTTGGGCCTAACATGACGGCGAGCGGAATTGTCCAGAGAGTGAAATGACCGAAAACCCGTTCTTTGAAAACTGGGCCACGCCGTTCGGCATGCCGCCGTTCGACCGCATTCGGCCGGAGCACTTCCCGCCCGCCTTCGATCGCGGCATGCAGGAGCATATCGGCGAAATTGCCGCGATCGCGGGATCCGCCGCGGCGCCCAGCTTTCCCAACACGATCGAGGCATTGGAGCGCAGCGGCCGTTTGCTCGAGCGGGTCAGCCGCGTGTTCTTCAACCTCGAGGCGAGCAACGCTAGCGATGCAATCGAGGCGATCGCTCGGGATTACGCGCCGCGGCTCGCGCAGCACCAAATCCGTGTTGCCCTCGACCCTGCCTTGTTCGCGCGCATTGCCGACCTCCACGCGCGGCGCGCGAGCCTCGGGCTGGACCCCGACCAGCTGCGCCTCATCGAACGCTATCACCTCCGTTTCGTGCGCAGCGGGGCGCTGTTGAACGCCGAGCAGAAAGAGCGCATGGCGGCGATTGCCGAGCGCCTGGCGAGCCTGCAGACCCTTTTCGGACAGAACGTGCTGCACGACGAGCAGGATTGGCAACTCGTCCTGGACGCGACGGATCTGGACGGACTCCCGGGATTTGCCAGGGCCGCGGCGGCGCAAGCTGCAGAAGAGCGCGGAATCGCGGGCCGCTATGCCGTGACATTGTCGCGCTCCGCGGTCGAGCCGTTTTTGACTTTTTCGTCCCGTCGTGATCTCCGCCGCGCGCTATGGGAAGCATGGACCGCGCGCGGTGCCCGCGGTGGCGCGAGCGACAACGCGCCGATCATCCGCGAGATTTTGGCGTTGCGCGCCGAGCAGGCGCGGCTGCTCGGTTATGAAAACTTTGCCGATTACCGCCTCGACGACACGATGGCCAAGACCGGCGCGGCGGCCGAGCGGTTGCTGCTGCAGGTCTGGGAGCCGGCCAAAGCCAAGGCACGGGACGAGCGGGCGGGGCTCGAGGCAGTAGCCCGCCGCGAGGGTCTCAACGAGCCGATCGAGCCCTGGGATTGGCGGTATTACGCGGAGAAGGTCCGGAAAGCTCGGTACGACCTCGACGAGGCGGATATAAAACCATATTTCGGGCTCGACAACATGGTGCAGGCGGCATTCGACACTGCCGGCCGTCTGTTCGGGCTGACCTTCACCGAGCGCGACGATTTCCCGGTCTATCATCCCGATGTCCGGGTCTGGGAGGTTCGCGACGAATCCGGCGGCCATGTCGGGCTTTTTCTGCACGACAATTTCGCCCGGCCCCGCAAGCAGTCGGGCGCCTGGTCGAGCCGCTACCGTGATCAGGAAAATATGGACGCGCCGGTGGCACCGATCGTTGTCAACAACAACAACTTCGCCCGTGGGAATTCCCTGGGGGATGCCACTGCGGGTGAACCGACCCTGTTGAGCTTTGACGACGCCAAGACATTGTTTCACGAATTCGGTCACGGACTGCATACATTGCTGAGCCGGGTGCGCTACCGCTCGCAATCCGGCACTGCGGTGCGACGTGATTTCGTCGAGTTTCCGTCCCAGATCTTCGAGCATTGGATGTCGGTGCCGGAGACATTGCGCACCTATGCCCGCCATTACCGGACCGGAGAGCCGCTACCCGAGGATCTGCTGCGCCGGCTTCTCGCGGCGCGAAATTTCAACCAGGGCTTCGCCACGGTAGAGTATACCGCCGCCGCGCTGATCGACCTCGATCTGCACCGCATTGCGGGGACCGAAACGATCGACCCGGCTCGCTTCGAGCGGGATTTCGTGGACCGTATGGAGGTGCCGAAGGAAATCGGCCTGCGTCACCGTCTGCCGCACTTCCAACACCTGTTTGCCGGAAGCGGTTATGCCGCCGGCTATTATGCGTATCTCTGGGCGGAAGTGCTGGACGCCGACGGTTTCGCTGCCTTTACCGAGGCGGACAACGCCTTCGATCCCGAGCTCGCCGAGCGCCTCGAGGCGATTTACCGCGCCGGCGACACGCGCGACCCGATGGAGCTTTACTGCGCGTTTCGCGGGCGCGAGCCGGCAATCGCCGCTTTATTGCAGCAGCGCGGCCTGGCGGCGGCACAATCCGGCTGAATGGCCGGCAGAGTCGCGGCTTCTATCCGTGACCCTGCCGAACCGCTGTAGATTGTTGACGCTTTACGACTTCGATTGCCTGGCGACCACGCGGTCCTTGATTTTCTCGTAGGTCGGCTCGGAGACGACCTTCTTCGAGACGAGCTGGCTCTTGTCGCCGTAAGGGCGGCCCTGGATGATTTTGGCGGCATCGCTGTCGCTGACACCGGGGAGCATCTTGAGCTCGGCCGCAGTCGCACTGTTGATGTCGACCGTGTCCATTTTCGGCGCAGCCGCCGTGCTCCGCGCCGTCGGTGCCATAGTCGATGACGGAGAGTTGGCGTTGGGAGTAGTTGTCGTCGCCGGCTGAGCCATCACCGGCCCAGCAATAGTCAAGGCCAACAGCCCCATGGGCAGTCGCGAGAACTTTAGCATCTTTATCTCCAATTAGGCGGCAACTACGCCGTCGAGTTCCAAAACGGCGAGATAGGGGAGTTCTTCCTTCGAGGCCGAATAATTTTCTCGGAAAATTTTTTGCTTTAGGCGGAATAAATTGCAATTACAGTTTCTCCCCGCGAGGTGGGGGTTGCTTTCGACCAAGGTATTGGGACCGGGTCGACTGGAGATTAGCTTGGAGATGGATATTCCAGACTGCGGGTCAGGGCTGCGAGCAGTCGGTCCGTTTCGGTGCTCGCGCCTACGGTAATTCGGACATAGTCGGCTATCCGCGGGTTGTCGAACCGGCGAACCAGCACCCGCTGCTCGCGAAGTGCCGCAGCCAACTCGGCGCCGTCATGGGCGGGGTGGCGTGCGAAGACAAAGTTTGCTTTCGATGGCAGCACCTCGAAACCGAGCCGCGACAGCTCCCGGGTCATCCTATCCCGTTCTTCCATCACCATCGAGCGGTTGCGCTGGAAATGCTCCTCGTCGTCAAAGGCCGCGATTGCACCAGCTTGGGCCAAGCGGCCGAGCGGATAGGAATTAAAGCTGTCCTTGACTCGGATCAGCGCCTCGATCAGCCCGGCATCACCGATCGCGTAGCCGACACGCAGGCCGGCCAGGGCTCGCGACTTCGACATGGTTTGGATCACAAGCAGGTTTGGATAAGCAGAGATCAAGGAGATGGCGGTCTCCGCGCCAAAGTCGACATACGCCTCGTCCACCACTACGGGCTGCTCAGGATGCGCGTCCAGCAGCGCTGCAATCTCTGCGCGGCTCAGAGCGATGCCGGTTGGAGCATTCGGGTTCGGGATGATGATGGCTCCGCCAGAACGCGAATAGTCTGCGACGCAGATGTGAAAAGATGCGTCGAGTGGCACCGGGTCCGCTTGAATGCCGAACAGCCGGCAGTAGGCGGGGTAGAAGCCATATGTGATATCGGGGAACAGAAGCGGCGCGTCCTGCTTTAGTAGCGCGACAAACGCATGGGCAAGTACTTCATCCGAGCCGTTACCGACAAAGACCTGCTCAGGTCGAACACCGTGATAGCCGGCCAGGGCGCGCCGCAAGCCAGTTGCTTCCGGGTCCGGGTAAAGGCGTAGCGTCTCGGCGGCTTCGGCACGGATTGCGTCCAGAACCCGAGGGGACGGTCCGAAAGGGCTCTCGTTCGTGTTAAGCTTGACCAGGTCCGGTAGGCGAGGCTGCTCGCCTGGCACATATGGGTGCAGATCGTGCACCAGCCGGCTCCAGAACCGGCTCATACGATGTGTCCCATGCTCATGGCGAATGCTCCGCAGTCGACGTTACGTGCAGCTCTACCCCGTCGGCGGTCTTGCACAACGTGGCAAGAGGCTGGGCCGATTACGGTGACAGTTTACTTTGTACCGGTCGGGTGCACACCGGTTACACCGGCCGAGCCGTGTGCCGATCCGCTGGCGGCTTCGGACCGGGTTTGCCGGGTTCGAGGGGGCCGCCGAGCCGGCGCTCGAGCACCGCGATCCATTCCGGTGACCCGAGCGGTCGTCCGATCGTTGGCGTCCGCCCGATCCGAGCCGTTTGTCGCGGGGTCGCGTCCCACCCCTCGCGCAGTAAAATACCGTTATCTCGTAAACTGTCACCGTAACCCCGCCCGCTTTCCGCGGGAACGACGAAACGAGAGATCTGCAGGCACCGGCGGATTTCCTGACAGCCTCTTTCGCGGGGACGACGAACAGGGTGGAGTGCCGCACGCTAATTTTCGCAACGAGGTACTAAGGCACGAGGATTTCCTCCCCGCGCCGTCAAGCTCGCTCTGTTCCAAAAATCAAGAACTATGCACTACGTCCTCTGCGGGTTTCCCCTCGGATTTTTGTAGTAGGCGGCCCCTACGCTCTTGCCCTTGCACGTAAGCAGACGCGCCAAAGAAAAATGCTATAACCACACCAACTATGGATGTAAAATTTGTTATAACGGTCTGGGTTAAGGCGGGAAGTTTTTCGGGACCTTGGTTAAATGGACCCGTTATCCCAACAAGAACTAAATATTCAACTACAATGGAAACGGCTATAGTAGCTCGTATCGTGCTTATCCGGTTGACACCCAAGACTACAGTTGGTAGTTTAGCGGCGGAAACGAGATGCCGCCATGCCCGCCGTTGTCTTGCTCCGCGCGGATCTGCCCTTTCCGGGTTCACTGCCCGAGTTCCAACGCCTGTTTCCTGACGATACGGCTTGCGCTGCTTACCTTGAAGCCATCCGCTGGCGCGACGGGTTCGTCTGCGGATGGTGCGGCGAAGCCAGCGAACCCTACCGCTTCGCCAACCGGCCGCAGGTTCTGCGGTGCCGCAAATGTCAGCGGGATAATGCGCTGACGGCCGGCACGGTCATGGAGCGGACCCGCACGCCGCTGTCGATCTGGTTCTGGGCCGCCTACCTGGTTTCGAGCCATACGCCAGGCATCTCGGCCGTCCAATTCCAACGTCAGCTTGGCTTGAACCGCTACGAGACGGCGTTCCAGATCCTCCACAAACTCCGCGCTGGCATGGTCCGACCCGATCGCGACCGCATCGGTGGCCAGCCGCGGGATCATGTCGAGATCGACGAGTCATGGGTCGGCGGCAGGACGCGCGGCGGGGGCCGCGGGGTCCATGATCAAAGCCTCGTTATCGCGGCTGTCGAAGTCCGCCAGCGCAAGCCCGAGAACGTCAAAGGCGTGCCGCGCCGCAATGGCCGATATGCCGGCCGTATTCGGATGGAAGTTGTGCTGGATCGGTCGGCAAGATCGCTGTGCGGCTTTGTCGAGGCGGCGGTCGAGCCAGGAGCCGTGGTGGTGACCGACGCCTGGGGCGGCTATGCGACGTTGCGTGATCGCGGCTATCGGCATCTGCCGGTCGCAGCGCAAGGTGATCCCAGCGTGGCCGAGGACTTTCTGCCGATCTCCCATTTGATCTTCAGTAATCTGAAAAGCTGGCTGCGAGGTTGCCACCACGGCGTCAGTCCGCAGCACCTTCAAGCCTACCTCAACGAGTTCACGTTCCGGTTCAATCGCCGTTTTTACCCGTTCAATGCGTTCCGGTCATTGCTCGGGATCGGCGGGCAGGCGGTGGCCCCGACGTATGACGGGCTGTACACCGGTTCATGGCAACATCCAAAATGCCGCGGCGAAAACCCGGCGAGCATCCACTGAGCTAGGGTACCGACAAACCGCCACCAAATCTGGTGCTCTTGGGTGTCAACCGGACAAGCATGGCTCGTATATGCCCAGAGTCTGATATCCAAAGTGTGCCATGTGCTTCAGACAATATAATACACAGTGCGAAGGAAAGCATGCCAGAGCCTACGAGAGCAATACTGAGCGGAAAAGGATTGTCTATCCAAAAATCAAGAACTACACATGATGAAACCAGAGAAATAATAGATATTGATATAATCAGGACGAACTTAGAAACCGTCGACATGTCGCTCTCCGCCTGCATTCATCCCGGAGCGCAGCATATCACGGTCAGAAACCGGAAACGTGTATGATTAGAGACGCGTGCGCGGTCGGGCGATCTAGGCACCGCCTAGACTGTCATCCGCATCGGGCATAATTCAAGACTTTCGATAAATTTCCTTTGCCCTATGATTTCAAGGGGTTAGATTTGCCGTAAGTTATGGTCGAAACTCACCCTGAAAAACGCCTTATCGGCTATGCCCTCGTCAGCACCTACGGGCAGACCCTCGACGGCCAGCTTAAGCAGTTGCGCGCGGCGGGATGCGGCAGCCGGAATATCTACCGCGAGAAGGTGACCGGCACGCGCGCCGACCGGCGCGAGCTTAACCGGATGCTCGCCAAGTTGACCCCCGGCGACGTGGTGACGGTGGCGCGCATCGACCGGCTGGCGCGCAGCACCTTCGACCTGTTCGCTATCGTCAAACGCATTGTGGACGCGAAGGCGCAATTCCGTTCCCTCGCCGAGCCGTGGGCCGATACCGGCACCAGCACTGGGCGCTTGATGATCGCCGTCCTCGGAGGCCTCGCCGACGGGGAACGCGATCTAATCCGCACCCGCACCGCCGAGGGCCGCAGCCGGGTGCAGAAGCGCGGGCAGCATATGCGATTACGGTGGTGATTACGGTGACCGATTACGGTGACAGTTTACTTTGTACCGGTCGGGTTCACACCAGTTACACTGGCCGAGCCGCTGGCGGTTTCAGACCGGGTTTGCCGGGTTCGAGGGGGCCGCCGAGCCGGCGCTCGAGCACCGCGATCCATTCCGGTGACCCGAGCAGTCGTCCGATCGTTGGCGTCCGCCCGATCCGAGCCGTTTGTCGCGGCGTCGCGCCCCACCCCTCGCGCAGCAAAATACCGTTATCTCGTAAACTGTCACCGTAACCTTGCGAGGGCCGCAGCCGGGCGCAGAAGCGCGGGCAGCGCATGGGCCGGAAACCGAAATTGACCGAGGCGCATCAGGACGAGGCCCGCCGCCGCCGGGCCGAAGGTGCCACGCTTGCCGAACTCGCGCAGCTACGGCGTGGGGAAAAGTACGATTTCAAGGCTGACGGCGTGAACCGTTTACCGCGAATCGCTGCACACTTCCCGTCCCGGGAAACGTCAAAAATGAAGGGCCGTGACGCCTAGACAACACCCAACATCTTGTTGTGTCTTCCGCGAGCACCGATGCGTTATTCACCCGCATATGATCGACGGGCCATCAGTAACTGCGTCATGATATGCTTTGCATCTTCGTCATTTAGCAGGGTTGTTGTGGCGTCTTGATATATAATAAATAATATAGATGTCATCTCTTCTTCGTATTTTTCTTTTGCTGTAATCCAATTCGCTATGAGGACTGCTGTATGGCTAGGTGGTGGTCTGTGAAATACCCATTCGTACAATGCATGGATTGACGTTTGCATTTTTTGTACTCCTGTTCCCTAATTCCGCTTCTCGCTTCAAATCACCTAAAATTATACTATATGTAGAAACTTGTTCGAGGGTCCCGGCGATGCAATGAGCCTCTTGGCCCTTACGTGAACCATATTATATATGGACATGGTATGGAAACAAGCGGATAAACTGTGCCCGCGATCAGGCGCGAGCTGAACCTCGTGGCTGATCGCGAAGATGCTTCCCCCATCTGCGGAGGTCGTTCCGTGTTCCCCCCAAACGCTGAACGAGATGGAAGCGACGAAGCAGAGAGGAAATGATAACCATGGATCGCAATGAGGCCATAAGAGACCAGAACCCGTCACAGATCGTCGAGCGTGATGCATCAGACGAATTTGTGAAAATCTCAGCAAATCTTCCCGCCGAAGTAGTGAAAACATTGAAACAGGTTGCAAAGCTCAAAGGTACTACCATGACCGAAGTCCTTCGGCATGCAATTAGCCTAGAAGCTTTTTTGTTGGATAAGGAGCGAGAAGGATCAAAAATCCTAGTTCAAGAGAAGGATAAAAACACCATTCAGGTAAGGGTTGAATGATACAAGGGCATTAGCACAAAAAGTGAGTGGTGGGGATCGGGGTGAACGGCGAGCTTGATCTCACAAAAGTTGATCCTCAGGTTTCGCCCGGTTTATCTCGTATTCCCACCAATCTCTTCGACAGAGGACGTTTTCATGAATATTGCAGAATGGGGATGGCGGGAGCACTCATATTTTGTGTTTTGCTGGAAATAATATTTATGTTTGTTTCGTTTCTAGCAGGAAAACCAATTCAGGAAATCAAGGATTTGGGTGAAATGACGTTTGTCCCGATAGTAGGACTTGTCGGAGCTGTTGTTGGGTTTTATTTTGGTGTTGAGAGGATAAATCGAGAAACCTGAACCGCGTATCAATGATCGTGCTTGTGCGCGACGAAAGCCGAAGCTGGGTAAAGAAAACGCGTGAAACCCCCGGTGCCACTTCCGAAACGCGCTGATGAGGAGCCAACTTTCCGGAACACCGATTATCCGCCAAACCGACCCCATCTCTGGTCTGCTCGATCAATTTACGAGGGCAATTCGAAAGCAGGCTGACTTTTTTAGGAGACTTTTTACAAACTAGAGCGTATAAACGCCTCACTTTTAGTCCGAAGGGAGGCCACCGCGCCAAACGGCGACCTCCCCCGATTGGTGCCCCTTGGCACCTGCGAGTAGCGCCGGTCCATTTAGGAGTCGATGCTACCCGAAAAACTAAGGCGGCGGCTTCATCTCTGCCTCCTTTCGCGGTAGGAACAAAGCAGCGGGTCCCCTCTTGGAAAAGCAGGACCCGCCGATCTCGCTATGTTATACCAAAACGCGGTTTTTTGCAACCCCCAAGGGTAATTTCCCACGCCGGGACAACGAGAATGCCCGCGCTGGTCGGATGATCCGACATCGTTGCCCTTTTCGGATTTTTCAGAATCGCCGTTATGCGGCAAATCGAAAATTGTGGGCGGCAGTGCTCGGCGCGGGATGGATAGAATACATAATCATGCAATTGCCATATTCGTATTGTACTGTCGTGGGCATCGGGACCCGTGAGCGGGTGCGAATTGCGATTGAAGGAGATGTCGATGCCTGATCTCGACCAGATAAAACAGGGGGAACAGGGGGCGCGGGACAGGGGCGGGCGGTTTTCGAAGGGGCGGTCGGGCAATCCCGCCGGCCGGCCGCGCGGCTGCCGCGACCACGTCAACCGCGCTGCCCGGCTGTTGCTCGCCGGCGAGGGCGAGGCGCTGACCCGCAAAGCCGTCGAGCTGGCGCTCGCCGGCGACCCGGCGGCGTTACGGCTGTGCCTGGAACGCATCGTCGGGCCCTATCGCGAACGCGCGGTCGAATTCACGATGCCGCCAATCCGCAACGCCGCCGATTTGGCGGCTGCGATGGCCGCGGTCGCCGACGCGACGGCGCAGGGTGCGGTCACCCCGCGCGAGGCGATGCAATTCGGCCACGTCATCGAGGCCTATGTCCGCGCGGTCGAGGCAACCGAGTTCGAGCGGCGCTTGCGCGCGCTGGAGGCGGCCGATGTCGAGCCTGCTTGATACTCGCCTCGACCGGGAGGAGGGGAGGCGAACGGCCGGCGCCGCCGAGCAAAGCTCGGCCGCGCTCCGCCGCCGTCACACATGGCGCGCCGAGGCCGCGATCGGCACGGTCATCCGCAGCGCGCTGGCGCGCGCCGGCGTCGATGCGGCGCAGGCCACCCGCCTTTGTCTTGCCGACGAAGCCGCCGCGGCCCTCGTCGCGCTCTCCGACACGCCGGAAATGCAGCGCGCCGATAGCGACGGTCCGGCGGCTGAGGATTGCGCAGCGGGAGACGCCTTCAAGCCTAAAATCCTGGCGCTGGCGCGAGGCTTTGCCGACGCGCCGCCGCCCGACTTCGCCCGAGCCTCCTTCGCCGAACTGTTTGCCTGGTCGCTCGCCCAGCCGCCAGCGGAATAATCTTGAAACTGGGTGGGTTACTTGCCGATGCAGAAATCGCGGAAGATCACGTCGAGGAGGTCTTCGACATCGACGGCGCCGGTGATGCGGCCGAGGCTGCGCAGCGCGAGGCGGAGGTCTTCGGCGCGTAATTCGGGCATTCCGGCAGAGAAGGATCGCCGCAAGGATGCCGCGGCTTCTTCGAGCGCCTGGCGATGCCGCGCCCGGGTCAGCACCGGGGCTTCGATGCGGTAGGTTTGCGCGACCCGCTCGCCGAGCACGGTTAGCAATCTGTCGATACCCTCGCCGGTGAGCGCCGAGACTGGTAAGGCCGGAGGGGACAGATCGGTGTCCGCCGCCGGCGCGAGATCGATTTTGTTGGCGACCAGGATCGTGTCGGCTCCGGGCCACGCCGACGCGCCGGCGGCGTCTGCGGGTTGCGCAATATCGAAAACGAAGAGCCGGATTTCGGCTTGCTCGGCTCGCTGTACCGCTCGACGCTTGCCTTCCTGCTCGATCGCATCCGCGCTGTCGCGGAGCCCGGCGGTGTCGGCGAGCACGACGGGGTAACCGCCGAGATCGATCGCGACTTCGATCACATCCCGCGTGGTGCCGGGGAGCGGCGAGGTGATGGCCACGTCGCGCCGCGCAATCCGGTTCAGGAGACTGGATTTTCCGGCGTTGGGAGGGCCGACGATCGCGACGTCGATGCCGTCGCGCAGTCTTTCGCCGCGATGCCCGTCGGCCAGGTGACGCTCGATTTCGGCGACGAGCGCCTCGGTCTCACCAAGGATGCGATCGTCGATTTCCGGGGGAAGGTCCTCGTCCGGAAAATCGATCGCCGCCTCGAGGTGGGCGAGGATGCGGGTCAGCCGATCCCGCCAGCCGCGATAAACGTCACCCAACTCGCCGCCGAGCTGGCGCAATGCCTGGCGGCGCTGAGCCTCGGTCTCCGCCGCGGCAAGATCGGCGATCGCCTCGGCCTGCAACAGATCGAGCTTGCCGTTGAGGAAGGCGCGACGGGTGAATTCGCCAGGCTCTGCGAGGCGCAGCCCGAACCGGGCGAGGGCCTGCATGACGGCGGCGAGCACGGCGCGGCTGCCGTGCAGATGGAGTTCCGCCACATCCTCGCCGGTCGCACTCCGCGGCCCGGGGAACCACAGAACAAGGCCGTCGTCGAGCGCGTCCCCGTTCTGCGGATCGACCAGGCGCCGCCGCTGCGCGACCCGCGGTGGCGGCAAGCCGCCGGCAAGCAGCGTCAGCACTCTCCCGGCATCCGGCCCTGAAATGCGCAGCACCGCGACAGCAGCGCGTCCCGCCGCCGTCGCCGGCGCGAAGATCGTCTCGGCTTCCGGATCGTTCAGCAGGATTATGCGCCCATTGCGTATTCAGACATTGGCGGCCGGAGGGTTGAGAATGCTCATGGCGGTCTGCAAATCCTCGCGCACCGCCTGATGAAGATCGCCAACGATGACCACCGCTTTCACCGCTCGGCCGTCACCAGCACCCCGCGATCGACGCCGTGCACATATGTATGCGGGCCGAGATCGTGCGGGTAGGGGCCTACGACCAGGGTGACGGCACTCTCGTTGACGACGACCTCGGTTCCGTCGAGCGCGCGAATGGCGATCATGGAGCCTCTCCTCGAACCTCGGGCAGGAGCGCACTGCACACCACCGGGTAAGTCAAGCGGGATCACGTTCGAGTTGACCGGCCCCGGTGTTAGTCGTTTGATCGCCGAAATTAACATGCGGAGGAGCATGCCATGGCCGGCATGTTGGAAGCCAAAACCGCGGTCGTCACCGGTGCCGGCGGCGGCATCGGCCGCGAGATCGCACTCGCGATGGCGCGTGCCGGCGCCAAAATCGTGATCAATGATGTCGGGGCTTCGCTGTCCGGCGAGGGGCAGTCGGCGACGCCGGCCGAGGAGACCAAGCGGCTAATCGAGCAGGGCGGCGGCGCGGCGGCCATCAGCACCGATTCCGTCGCCGAGTGGAGCTCGGCGCAAAAGATCGTCCAGGCTGCGCTCGACCATTTCGGCGGGCTCGACATTGTCGTCAACAACGCCGGCGTGCTGCGCGATCAGATCTTTCATCGGATGACGGCCGAAGATTGGCTCGCAGTGATCTCGGTTCACCTCAACGGCAGCTTCTTCGTCAGCCGTGCGGCGGCCGACCAGTACCGCAAGCAGGAGAGCGGCGCGTACGTTCATATCACCAGCACCTCGGGGCTGATCGGCAATATGGGCCAGGCGAATTACGCCTCGGCAAAGCTCGGCATCACCGCCCTGTCGAAGGCGATCGCGATCGATATGAAGCGGTTCAACGTGCGCTCGAATTGCCTGTCGCCCTGGGCGTGGAGCCGGATGACCCAGTCGATCCCGGCCCACACCGAAGAAGAGCGGGCACGCGTCGCCAAAATTCAGCACATGACTCCCGACAAGAACGCGCCAATGGCGGTCTTTCTCGCCTCCGACGCGGCGCGGGACGTGACCGGTCAGGTGTTCGGCACGCGGATGAACGAAATCTACCTTTTCAGCTCGCCGCGACCGATCCGCAGCCTGCATCGGGCCGACGGCTGGACCCCGGAAGCGATCGCCGAGCACGCCCTGCCGGCATTGCAATCCTCGTTCATGCCGCTCGACCGCTCGGGTGATGTCTTCTCTTGGGACCCGCTTTGAAGCCGGAGGACCTCATGTTGAAAAGGCCGTGTCTGCTGGCCATACTGGCAGTACTGTCGTGCGTCACTCAGGCCAGAGCTCAAGCTCCGCCTCCGACCCCGGCTCCGCCGCCTCTGCCCTATGGCGCGCCGATCAGCCTCGACGGCGCGAAGAAGGCCGCGGCGGCAGCTGTCGAGGAAGTAAAAAAGATTGGCGCCGCGCCTGATGCCATTGCCATCGTCGATCATGGCGGGTTCCTGATCTACTTCGAGCGAATGGACAACACCCAGCTGGGATCGGTAGAGATCGCCATCGACAAGGCCCGCTCCGCCGCCCTGTTCCGGCGGCCCAGCAAGGTCTTCGAGGATGCGCTCGCCGCCGGCCGCACGGCCATCCTGGCGTTGCACGGCGCTACACCGTTCGAGGGCGGGCTTCCGCTCGTCTCGGGCGGAAAAATCGTCGGCGCGATCGGCGCTAGCGGCGGGACCGCGCAACAGGACGGCCAGGTCGCCAAGGCAGGAGCGGACACGGTCAAATAGCCGGTTCCGGCCCAGGGCGCGACGCCATGTTAGCCGAATTTCGGGCCCGTCTGTCGGCGGCCTGCCGTTACGCAGCGGCAGCGGCGCTCGCATCTCAACTCTGCGGAACGGCGAGCGGCCAGCAGGCGGCACCGGCGCCGGCAATTGCCGGGCAAGTCCTGGTGATGTCGGATCTGCATTTCGACCCGATGGCGGATCCGCGGCTAGTCGACCAATTGGCCGCCGCCGAGCCCGAACAATGGAGCGCAGTGCTCGATAGCTCCGACGACCGCAGCCTCGGCCGATACGGGCGGGACAGCAATTGGCTGCTGCTCCGCTCTGCCCTGCAGCACATGGCGGAGACATTGCCGAAACCGACCTTCGTGCTGGTATCCGGTGATTTCCTCGCACACCGCTTCCGCCAAGAATTCGATGCCGCGGCGAAGGACCATTCGGATGCCGCCTATCGCATCTTCGTGCGGAAGACGATGCAGTTCCTTGGGCAACAGCTCGAGCAGGCGTTTCCGGCCACGGTGATTCTTCCGGCGCTCGGCAACAACGACGAGGAGTGCGGCGACTATCAGCTGCAGCCCGGCGGGCCGTTTCTCGCCGACACCCTGCCAATTCTGCGCCGGCTCGTCGGAAGCGCCGGCGGGCCGGGTTTCGACCGCGATTGGCAGGGTTACGGCAATTACAGCGCTCGAGTCTCCGGCATCCGGATACTGTCGACGAACACCAATTTCCTATCGGTCCATTATCGCAACGCCTGCGGGTCGGCCGCCGACGGAGATCCGGGGCGGGCAACGCTCGCCTGGCTCGATGCCCAGCTTGCTGCGGCAAAAGAGGCCCAGGAGCGGGTCTGGCTCCTCTATCATATCCCGCCGGGTATCGACGGCTATGCGACGCTGCGGCAAGGCTCATGCCCGGGCACTATGATCCCGATGTGGGATCAGGCGTATGCCGGGGCTTTTCTCGCTCTCATGAAGCGCTATGCCGATACCGTCACCGTCAGCTTCGCCGGCCACACCCACATGGACGATTTCCGTCTGATCGCCGACACCGAGGGCCGCTATGGGTTTGCGCTGATCACGCCGGCGGTGAGCCCGATTTTTGGCCAGAACCCCGATTTTCGGACCGTCACCTACGACGCCGCGGGCGGGATTCTCGATCAAACCACCTATGATCTGACGAACTTTCCGCAGGCGACTACCGCCGCCCGGGGTGCTCCCCCGGAATGGCAGGCGGAGTACAGCTTTACCCGGCAATGGAGCCTGCCGAGGGTCGATCTGCCGAGCCTCGACCGTCTGTATTCAATGATCACGGACGCTCCGGTGGAGCGCGAGCAATGGCACATGATCTTCCCGGTATCGAGCCCGGGTTATTGGGCTCCATTCTCCGGCGGGAGCGAGCAACTGGCGCAGGCCGTCCGGGCGTTCCGTTGTGCATCGGGAAACGTCACCCCGTCTAATTACCAGCAATGCTACTGTAGCGGCCGAAACTAGCGGGAGAGGTGCTTCAAACGCGGTAGTGGGTTCCTCCGAATCTCGCCCGATCGTCCGGACTCTCGAACGGGCTGAAAATACTGGCGATCAGCACCGCCAGGATGCCGGTCAAAAAGATTCCGTCGAAGGTTCCCGCCCCGCCGATCGAAGCGATCGGTGCCCCCAACCCTTGCACCTTGCCGAAGTTGAGAAGATCGGCTCCGATTAGCGTGCCGAGCGAGCCGCCGATATAGGCAAGCGGCGCCGCATGCCTGCGCGACAGCAGCAAGCTGACGGCCGCTGCCGAAAGTGGGGGCACGAAAACAGGAAGCGCGATGCCGAGGCCGGGAACCGGAGTGGCGAGCCAATGGCACACCCCGGCGACCACTACGGTGGCGACAATCGCGCTGATCCATAAGCGGTTTCTGAAGTACAGGTAGATAGACAGAAATCCCGGGATCACTGCGCCGCCGACATTGACGGCGATTACCGTCCCGGGCCTGCTGATCACCTCCGGGATCACATAATGCATGCCGAAGTACCAGACTTCCTGCCCTGAGACGATCTGCTCCGCCGGGAGGCGGGCCACCGGGATATTCAAGTAGCTGCCGGCCAGCGAGGCCAACAATAAAAGCAGTGCGCCGTGGGGGCCCAAGCCCATGCTCAGGTAGGCTGAGCGTAACGCCTGCACCTCGATCCATGCGACGAGGACGAGAAAAATCAACGCCAACAACGAGAAGTGCGGCAGGGCAAGAGGGAGGTATTGCAGCTTTTCTAAATCCATCTTTGGTCTACGATCCGAGTTGCGCGGGATCTCTTATCCGACGAACGCAACTTGTTGCGCGCTGATCCGATATCGTCGTCGGGACGCGGTTCCGGGCTGATGCAGGCCGGTTGATGCAGGGGTGAGATGTCAGGAAATTATAGCCGGCGGTGCGGAGGGGCGTGCTAGGCTCTGGGGTGCTGCATCGAAAAGGAGGAAACCATGGCGCAATCGCAACCGTCGTCGGCTCGCGACCAGGTCCGCAACATCGTGCCGGGGCTGATCGACCTCAGCGAAAGAGTGCTGTTCGGGGAAGTGTGGGAGCGGCCAGGGCTCTCGAAACGCGACCGCAGTCTGATCACCTGCGCAACTTTGATCGCGCTCGGCCGCGAAAAGCAGCTCGTCGGCCATCTGCAGCGGGCTCTCGACAACGGCCTCACGAAAAACGAGCTCAGCGAAGTGATCACCCATCTCGCCTTTTATGCCGGCTGGCCTGCGGCGATGACCGCGGCGCTCGTAGCCAAGGACGTGTTCGAGAAGAAATAGTGCCGGCCGATATCGGCATTTGACTGCGGGAGGGCGAGATGAAGATAGGGTTCATCGGCTTGGGCATGATGGGTTCGGGCATGGCGGCCAATTTGCAAAAGGCCGGGCATGACCTTGTTGTCCACGATCTGCGCCGTGCCGCCGCCGAACCCTACCTCGCCGCCGGCGCTGTTTGGGCGGATAGCCCGCGCGCGGTCGCCGAGGCGTCGGAGGTCGTGTTCACCTCGTTGCCCGGACCACCGGAGGTGGAGGCCGTGGCGCTCGGCGATAACGGTCTGCTTTCGGGCATGAGCCGCGGCAAAGCGTATTTCGACCTGTCGACCAATTCGCCGACGATGGTGCGCAAGATCAACGCCGCCTTTGCCGAGCGCGACGTGTACATGCTCGACTCGCCGGTCAGTGGCGGCCCGCGCGGCGCCCGCACCGGCAGGCTGGCCCTGTGGGTCGGCGGCGACGAGCAGATCTTCAACCGCCACAAGCCCGTCCTCGACGCGATGGGCGACAAGGCGCGGTATGTCGGCCCGATCGGCGCGGGCTCCGTCGCCAAGCTCGTGCACAACGGTGCCGGTTACTGCATCCAGACCGCGCTCGCGGAGATGTTTACGGTCGGCGTCAAGGCCGGGGTCGAGCCGCTGGCGCTCTGGGAAGCGGTGCGCGACGGCGCCGGAGGACGCCGGCGCACTTTCGACGGTCTGATCGATCAGTTCTTGCCCGGAAAATACGAGCCTGCAGCCTTCGCATTGCGGCTCGCCCACAAAGACATGAGCCTCGCCACCCAGCTCGGCCGCGATTTCAACGTGCCGATGCGGATCGCCAATCTGGCGCTTGCGGAATTAAGCGAGGCCCTCAACCGCGGCTGGGGGGACCGCAACTCGCGTTCGCCGATGATTTTGCAGCAGGAGCGCGCCGGCGTCGAGATCCGCGTCGACCCGAAGCGCATCGAAGAAGCGGTCAAACGCGGCGACGATTAGAGGGTAGGATGGGTAGAGCAGCAGCGAAACCCATCCTCTTTGGGAGGTAACGGTGGGTTTCGCTGCGCTCTACCCACCCTACAGACTACAGACGGGAGGAGGAACGAGATGGATGGGATTGGCGTGGAGTTGGATTGTCTCGAAGGCATCCGGGTGGTCGATTTTACGCAATTCGAGGCGGGGCCTTCCTGCACCGAGGCGCTCGCCTGGCTCGGCGCCGAGGTGGTCAAGATCGAAAACCCGAAGACCGGCGATCCCGGCCGCAGATTGCGGCCCGGGCAACCCGACGATGACCCCTGGTATTTCCATCAATTCAATGCCAACAAGAAATCGGTCACCCTCAACCTCAAATCCCCACGCGGTCTCGAGATCGTCAAGGAATTGCTGAAGAAGGCGGATGTCACGGTCGAGAACATGGCGCCCGGCACAATCGAGCGGCTGGGGCTCGGCTATGACGCCGTCAAGGAGCTGAACGCGGGGATCGTCTACTGCCAGGTCAAGGGCTTTGGCACCGGCAGCCCGTACGAAAAGAACCTCGCCTTCGACATGATCGCGCAGGCGGCGGGCGGGCCGACCAGCGTCACCGGCTACGGTGACCTGCCGCCGGTCAAGCCGGGCCCGTCCTTCGGCGATACCGGCACCGGTATGTTGATGGCCATCAGCATCCTTGCCGCGCTGCGCAAGCGGGACCGCACCGGCAAGGGACAGCGCCTTCAGGTTGCGATGCAGGACGCGATGATCCATTACATGCGCGTGCCGTTTTCGCGCACCCAGCTGAGCGGCCAGGCCCAGCTGCGCGGCGGCAGCGACCGGTCCCAACCCGGAGGGCTCGTGCCTTCGGCCTTATACCCCTGCAAGCCCGGCGGTCCCAACGACTACGTCTATGTCTTTACGAGCCGCGCCAATCCGGAGCATTGGACCCGGCTCCTCAAGGCTATCGGCCGCGAGGACCTGGTCGGCGACCTGCGTTACGATACCAATCAGGCCCGTAGCGGACGCGCGGCCGAGGTCGACGAAATCATCGCCCAATGGACTCGCCAGCATACCAAGGAAGACGCGATGAGGATCATCGGCGAGGCCGGCGTGCCCTCGGGTGCCGTGTTCGATACGCTCGAGCTGATGAACGACCCTTCACTCGCCGAACGCGGGATCATGCAGACGATCAACCACCCGACGACCGGCGCGGTGAAAATGCCGGCTTGGCCGGTGCGCTTCGATGGGGCGCCCCCCAAGGTGAAGCCGTCGCCGCTGCTGGGACAGCACAACGCCGAGGTTCTCGGCGGCTGGCTTGGGATTGGCGCCTCGGAAGTGGAGGCCTTGCGCGCCGAAGGGATTATTTGATCCAATCTGCGTCAACGCCGCGTGCTTGCGGGATAGCACGGAGCGACGTTGATTTTGTCCATGTCGTGACGGTCGCCGTGGGCCTCGCTGAAGATCGCGCAGTGGCGGCCTTTCAGCGCAATCCGCGCGACTGGGAACGCATAATCCTTGGGACTGCTGCCGAAAGTGACGCTGATCGTGTCGCCGACCGCGACCTGGGACGGCAGGATGATGTGCTTGTACGTTTTGCAGGAGCTGGCAACGAGCCAGTTGCGGCACTTGGTCAGCTCGCCCGGACCGCCCGGCTGGACAGCCTCGACACTGTCAGGCTCCTGAGCCGCGGTCGGGCCGACCGCAGCGCAGGCAAGCAATAGGCCCCCAATCCAGGCTCGCACTGGCATCGTCCTTCGCCGACCGCATCTCACGTGGTAAATCTGCCCATGCCATCACGGCCTTTCAACCAGACGAGGAATCCGCGATGAAACTCTACTATGCGCCGGGTGCCTGCTCGATCGGCATTCACGTCCTGCTCGAGGAAATCGGCAAACCCTATCAGACCGAGCAAGTGAATCTGCGCGACGGCGCGCAATTCAAGCCGCCGTTTAGTGGGGTCAATGCCAAGGCGAAGGTCCCCACTCTCGAGCGCGACGACGGTTCGAACCTTACCGAGTTTCCGGTCATCGCCCGCTGGCTGGCTCGCCAGAACCCGCAGGCGAATCTGATCCCGAAGGATGAAGAAGCCGACACGCGGGCGATGGAGGCGATGGAATACATCGTCGGTACCATCCATTCCCAGGGATTTACGCGCATCTTCCGCACAGATCGTTTCGCTCCATCTCAATCGGATCATGAGGCGGTGAAAGCGACCGGCCGCGAGAACGCCGAGAAGGGGTTCGCGTTGATCGATAAGCAGCTCGAAGGCAAGCAATATCTCGCGGGCGAGTTTTCGATCGCCGACGCTGCGCTGTTCTATGTCGAATATTGGGCGGCCAAGCGGGCCGGCATCCAATTGCCGAAAAATTGTGCCGCCCATTTCGACCGCATGATGTCGCGTCCGGCAGTGCAGCGCGCGCTGCAGCAGGAAGGGATGAGCTGAAGCTCGGGAAGACCGTACTAGGAGTAATTCAGAATGGACGGAAATGCCGTATCACCGAATTGCCTGGCCGGCATCAAAGTGCTCGATCTGACCCAGTTCGAGGCCGGGACGAGCTGCACCGAGGCGCTCGCCTGGATGGGGGCCGAAGTTGTCAAGGTGGAGCCCCCGAAAGGCGGGGAAGCCGGCCGCCGCGGCGTCGCGGACCCGTACTATTTCATGGCGTACAACGCCAACAAGAAATCGATCACCGTCAATCTCAAATCCGAACGCGGACTGGCGCTGGTCAAGGACATGGCTCGCAAAGCGGACGTCTTCACCGAGAACTTTGCGCCCGGCGCGGTCGAGCGGCTGGGCCTCGGCTATGATGTCGTCAGCCAGCTCAATCCGCGGATCATCTATGCGCAAGTCAAGGGTTTCGGCGAGGGCAGCCCATACGAGAAGGGCCTGTGCTTCGACCCGATCGCGCAGGCTTGCGGCGGCGCGATGAGCATTACCGGAGAGCGCGACGGCAAGCCAATCAAGCCGGGGCCGACCATCGGCGACACCGGTACCGGCATGCTGCTCGCATTCAGCATCGTCAGCGCGCTCTTTCAGCGAGCCTCAACGGGGAAGGGGCGGCGGTTGCAGGCGGCGATGCAGGATTCGGTCATGCATTACAGCCGCGGCATGTTCATCAGGCAGGCGCAGACCGGCAAGCCGGCGCAGCGGCAGCCGGCCGGCGGCAATCCACCTCACGGTATTTTTCCGTGCAAGCCGGGCGGTCCCAACGACTATGTCTATCTTCTTACCAGCCGGGCCAATCCCGAGCACTGGCCACGCCTCTTAAAACTGATCGGACGCGAGGATCTGATCGGCGATCTGCGTTACGACACCGCCGCGGCTCGCGTCGAGCACGAGGCGGAGGTCGACGAGATCATCGCCACCTGGACACGCGAGCGCACCAAAGAGGAGGCGATGGCGCAGATCAGCGGTGCGGGTGTGCCAGCCGGTGCCGTCTTCGACTCAATGGAGCTGACGAACGACCCGAGCTTCGCAAAGCGCGGCATCCTACAAACCGTGCAGCACGGCGATTGGCAGATGACGATGCCGACCTGGCCGGTGCGCTTCGATGGCGCCCCGCCGCCGATCAAACCCGCGCCGTTGCTGGGCGAGCACACCGCCCAGGTGTTCGACGAGTGGCTCGGATTGGACGGCGCGGAGCTCGAGGCCCTGCGCAAGCAAGGGGTCGTTTAAGCGCGGCCTTTCGGTTCCCTCCCTCGCAGCCGGACGCGGGAGGGAATTCAGCCGATGACGCCGGTGGTCGACACTCCCGCATCGAGGGTAAATGGCGTCAGGTCCGAGGTGGCATTGGCTCGACCGCCGAAGCGTTCGGCGAAAGCGACCGCCTGATGAGCGATCTTGAACTCGAGAGAAACGAGCACCCCATCATCAATGTCGCGGCACGAAAAACCGGAGGGCTCAAAACGGTGCTGATCCAGCCACACCCGCATCGCGCCCATCTCCCGTGGCAGGTCGCTCGGACTAAGGCGGAGTTCTACGGCGCTCATATTCAATGGCTCGGTTATTAATCGAGCCCTCATAATACTATCACGCGCGGGTTATCACAGACCGCCCGGCGTCATCTCACATCTTTGCCACAAGCGGGTCAGGCCGGTTCGCGCCGGTAATGATAGCGGTAGAGTTCCCTTTTCAATCCAATGGCATCGTACAGGGCCCGCGCGGGCGCGTTGTGGGCCTCCACTTCGAGGCACGCGCCGACTGCCCCCTGCTCCCTGGCCCAAGCCGTCAGTGCGTTGACGATCCGACGTCCCCAACCTTGCCTGCGCCGGCGACGGTCGGTGATTACCAACTCATAGCAAAGGCAGCCATTGTGCAACGCGCCATAGGCGAGCGCCGCGGTACCTCCATCATCGGACAGTGCCGCGAAGGCAGCCGGAATGGCGAGCTGACGGACAATCCTCCGATAAGTCGCGGCCTGCTCGCTCGAATGGTTCTGCAACGCCGCCATCGCGTCGAACCACTCGGGGGTCGGCTGGTCCAGCAGCTTCACATCGGGGTCTCGTGCCGCCGCGATGTCGTCTATCGCAGCATAGAGCACGCAACTTTCCCCCTCTCCGGTGTAGCCGGCTTCCGCGAGTCGCTCGTCGACCCCAGGATCGATCAGCGACAACACTCGAAAGATCGTCGGCAGGCCCAATCTTCGATACAGCACCTCGCAGGTCCGCAGATCGGTGTGTGAGACCGGCCGTAGCGGGTTTGCCGAGTTGGAGCGACGGGTCAGGCCTTCGCTGAAGCGCAGCACCCAACCGTCGAGCAGCACCTCTCTAAGCGCCGGCCACGCATTGAGGCAGGTTTCCTCAACGCGCCATTCCAGTCCCGGCTCCGCCATTATCCGGATCTACCTCGGCGCTCCGGGCTTCCTGAGCAGGCGACGAGTCCTGCCAACCCATCACGCAAGAGAGCTCGCTTTCCACGCCGGTCGATAAGCCTATAGCCAACTATTCCGATAATCAGAGGAGCTCGGGTAATCGGCGCGACGCGGAATTCTGGCGATAGACAAAATCGGGTGCGGCTTCATCCGCATCCGCGCGGGCCCCGACGAGCAGCCCGTGGTCCGGGGACAACGCACAAGCCGGGTCGGTGCGCGCAGCATCGCCGGTTAGCGCAAAAGCCTGGCAGCGGCAGCCGCCCCAGTCGATCTCGCGCCGGTCGCAGGAGCGGCAGGGCTCCGGCATCCAATCCGTCCCACGAAACCGTTCGAACGCGGAAGAACGATACCAGATGTCGGAAAGGCTCGCTTCGGCTACGGTCGGAAAATCGAGGCCTGTCAATGTCTCCGCCGCGTGGCACGGCAGCACCTTGCCAGCCGGAGTCACGTTGAGGAAACGCCGGCCCCAGCCGCCCATGCAGGCCTTTGGCCGATGAGCGTAGTAATCGGGGAGCACGTAATCGATCACCAGGACCCCGGCGAGGCGCTTGCGGGCGGCCTCGACAGCGGCGGTGGCGGCGTCCAGCTGGTTGCGGCTCGGCAGCAACGCGGCCCGATTGCGCAAGGCCCAGCCGTAATATTGCACGTGAGCGACTTCGAGCCGATCGGCGCCGAGCGTCACCGCCAGTTCGATCATCTCGCCGAGGCGGTCGAGGTTTTGCCGATGCACGACCGCGTTCACCGTCAACGGCAGTCCGGCCTCGCGGACCAGGCGCGCTGCTTTCCGTTTAGATTCCTGGGACCCGAGAAGCCCGGCAATGCGGTCGCCGGAGACCATGTCGGCGTCCTGGAAACTGAGCTGCACGTGCTCGAGCCCGGCCTCGACGAGCTCCGCCAGCCGACCGGCATCGAGATTAATGCCGGATGTGATCAGATTGCCGTAGAGCCCGACTTCGGCCGCATGGCGCACGAGTTCGGCGAGGTCGCGCCGAACGAGCGGCTCACCCCCGGAGAAGTGCACCTGCAGAACACCGAGCGCCACGGCTTCGCCGAGCACTCGCTTCCAGCTTTCGGTATCGAGTTCGGCGCTGGCGCGCGATAGTTCGAGCGGGTTTGAGCAATAGGGGCAGCGCAGCGGGCACCGATGGGTCAGCTCGGCGAGCAAGGCGAGCGGCGGGTCGATGGCCGTCATAAACGCAGCACTTTTTTGTCGACGAGGTCCTGCAGCATCTTGATGACGTCGCCCGCGATGACGTCACGGGGCGCCTCGTAGCGGCGGACGAGTTCGTCGATGATGATGTCGACGGTGCGCTCCCCGTTGATCAACTGCAGGATTTCAACGGCCTGCTCGTCGGGCAACATGAGCCGCTCCGGCGCGAGCACGATCCATGCCTGCCGAACCTCGTCGAACCGGAATCTTCTGTGTGGCGCAAAGCGCACGACGGCGTCGCCCTCGACCGATAGGCGCGGCTCCCCGGTCATTGCGTCGTCCGGGCGGGAACAAAGGAGCCTGGCGGCGTCAGCCCCGGCTCGACATAGGCGAAGTAGAGGGCGTCGAGCTGCGCCCACAGCACGTCGCATTTGAACCGCAAGGTGTCGAGCACCAGCGCCTGCTTCTCCGGGGTGTCGGCGTGTTCTTTGACGTAGGCGAGAGCGAAGGCAACGTCGGTCGGGGCCTGGGTCAGCCGCGGCGTGAAATAGGCGAGAGTCTCGCGGCTGATGAAATCGTAGTTCTTCAGCAGACCCTCGACGCGCTCGGCGATGATCTCGGGCGAGAACATCTCGGTCAGGCACGAGGCGACGGCTTCGAGCAGCGAGCGGTCGCGGACAAGATTGACATAGGCGTCGACCGCGAAGCGGGTTGCCGGCAACAGCCCCTTGGTCGAGATCACATACTCGCGATCGAGCCCGAGCCCGTCGGTAAGCCTGAGCCAGCGCGCAATTCCACCCGTGTCCTCGCTCTCGCCGTCATGGTCGATGATGCGCCGACGCCATTCCCGGCGCAACGCCGGGGTCGGCAGCCGGGCGACGAGATAGGCGTCCTTCGCCGGAATGCGGGCCTGATAATAATAACGGTTGAGCGCCCAGGCCTGCACCTGACCGCGATTGAGCTTGCCATCGCGCATAAGGTGATGAAACGGATGGCGGTGATGGTAGCGCTCCTCGCCGATCTGCCGCAGGGCACCCTCGAGATCGGCGCCGGAAAGCAGCGCCGCACTCACAGCCTCACCTCCATCCCGTCATAGGCGATTTCCCACCCGGCGGCCTCGGCGAGTTGCCGTTCCGGCGAGTCGTCGAGCAGCACCGGGTTCGAGTTGTTGATGTGAATAAAGATCCGGCGCTTCACGCCGAGGTCGCGGAAGGCGGCAATCGCACCGTCGCCGCCGCTCATGCTGATATGCCCCATTCGCCGGCCGGTCTTGTCCCCGACGCCGAGCCGGATCATCTCGTCGTCGCGCCACAGAGTCCCGTCGAAGAATACCAGCTCGCTCCCGGCGAGGCGCCGGCGCAGCCGGTCGGTCATTGCTGCGCAACCGGGGATGAAAAAGAAGGATTTCTCGGTCCCAGCATCGATGATCTGAAGACCCACCGCATCCCCCTCTTCCCCGATTCCCGGATCTTGCCCGGCGGTTTCGAGATAGAGCGGGACTTTCGACGGAACGGCAAACGCGACGACCACTATTCCGGAAGAACCCGAGGTCCCCGCAAGCTCGATCCGCCGATCGAGCGGCAATTCAACCCGCTCCACGCAATCCGGAGCGAGAACATTAAAAATCGGGTTCGCGGCGATAACCGCGAGAACCCGTGCCGGAGCATAAACCGAAAAGCGATGCCGCTCGCGCAAATGAAGCAACCCGACGACGGCGTCGACATCGCCACCGGGCACCACCACGCCTGCAATCGGCGACGACCGCAATCCTTCGCGTGGGTGTAGCGCGGTGGTTGACTCGATTTGCAGCCGCAAATCGGGCGAGGCATTCAGCACGAACCAATCGCGCTCATTCGCCGAAACCGCAAGCGAAGCCTGCGTTCTCGGAACCGCGGTGCCATCTTTAGCGCGCGCCCGGCGACATGCCGGCGCGTTGGAATTCCACTGCGGGAAGCCCCCGCCGGCAGCAGATCCGAGGACAACCGCTTCGAGCATCGGTCGTCTCGCCGGATCCCCCCGGCGTCAGAAACGAGGAGCCTACTTGACCTCGGCGCAGGCGTAAGCGTTGATCTCCAGCCCGACTGCGATTTCGATGATGACCGGCATCTTCCACTTCATAGCCATTTCCCTCGGTCTGATTCTTGCCGGCCGCAAGTTAGGGTCACCGCCGAGTGCTGTCAACCGAGAGTGTCGACATAGGCTGCCCTGCGGCTATGCAATTCTGTTTACCCTCGCCGCATTAACGGGCGTGCCACTCCATCCCGCCGCCGCAGCGGAGAGCAGCGATCCTAGGTTCACCGTCCTCGTCTTTTCCAAGACCACCGGCTTTCGTCATGATTCGATCCCGCAAGGGATTACGGCGATCGAGGCTCTGGGTGCCGAGCATGGGTTCGCGGTGGACAGCACGGAAGACGCCACGCGGTTCAGCGACGCGGTGCTGGCTCGATATAAGGTCGTCGTATTCCTCAGCACGACCGGCGATATCCTCGATACGGGCGAGAAAGCCGCCTTTGAGCGATACATCCGTTCCGGTGGCGGGTTTGTCGGCATCCACTCGGCGAGCGACACAGAGTATGGATGGCCGTGGTACGGCCGGCTTGTCGGCACCTGGTTTGCCAGCCACCCTCAAATTCAACGAGCGACGGTCCATATCGCAAACCCCGACCATCCCTCGATGAAAGGCTTGCCGGCGGACTGGGAACGCACCGACGAGTGGTACAATTTCCGCAGTAATCCACGCGGCGCGGTGCAGGTTCTGGCGACCCTCGACGAAGCGAGCTATTCCGGCGGCGCAATGGGCGCGGATCATCCGATCGTGTGGTGCCAGGAGATGGACGGCGGCCGCAGCTGGTATACCGCGATGGGCCATACCAAGGAATCCTATGCCGAGCCGCTGTTTCGCCTTCACCTGCTGGGCGGGATCGAAAGCGCAGCGGGTATCGCCGGGGACTGCGAGAGCGGAGGAAGATCGTAGATAGGTTGTTACCTCTCGGCCGTGCCAGTGCTCGGACCCCGCGAAAGTCACCGAATGTTGAAACGCGGCGAGAGCGATGTTACCGTTTACCGTCTTGTCGGTGGGACATTCGACTAGCGGTCTCAATCCGGCAGCCGCCAACTCGGAAAAGTTTCGCCGGGTCAGACCAGGCGTTCGATCGCGACATCCGGGTCGATAAAATAGAGCCAAACGCCTTGCGAAGGCAATGAGGAGGAAACCATGAAAGGCCGCTCGAACTTCCGCGTTGGATTTCTGGCGTCAAGCATTCTTACTTCGGCATCGCTACCGGCGATGGCGGCCGAAGTAACGGCATCGCGGCTGTTGAACGCCGATAAGGAGCCGCAGAACTGGTTGATGGTCAATAAGGACTATGCGGCGCATCGTTATTCCGAGCTTGACCAGATCAATAAGAATAACGTCAAGGATCTCCACGTCGCTTTCACGGTGGCGCTTGGTGGCGTCGAGGGCTTGGGCAAAGTCCCGTTGGGCGGTCATCAAAGCACGCCTCTCGTCGACGATGGCGCGATGTTCGTCGTCGACGGCTTCGGCGCCGTCTACAGGATAGACGTCAAGGAACCGGGCAAGGCCAGGATCGCCTGGGTCATGGATCCGGGTACCAATAAGGCCGATTTCATGGTTGCCACAAACCGCGGCGTCACGCTGTATAAGAATTTTGTCATTTCGGTCACGGCCGATTGCAAGGTGCTGTGGACCAAGGCCGATACCGGCGAGCTCCTCAAGACGGTCCAATTCGATGATCCCAAGAAAACGCATTGCACATTGACGTCGGCTCCGCTTCTCATCGACGACAAACTCATCGTCGGCGGCAGTGGCGGTGACCAAGGTGCGCGCGCCCATATCGATGCGTTCAACGCGGACACCGGTGAGCGGCTGTGGCGGACTTATTCGGTTCCCGCCCCCGGCGAGCCCGGCAGCGAGACCTGGAAGGGCGACACCAATGCCTGGGAGCATGGGGGCGGATCCTTCTGGGTGACCGGCTCGTACGATCCGGCGACCAAGCTGACGATCTGGGGCACCGGTCAGCCGGTGCCGATGTTCGATCCGGAATACCGCCCGGGCGACAACCTGTTCACCAACTCCACCCTCGGCATAGACCCCGCCACCGGTAAAATGGTCTGGTATTTCCAGTACACACCCGGCGACTTCCTCGATTATGACGAGGTCGGGATCAATCAGCTGATCGACACCAAGGTGAACGGCGAGGATCGTAAGATCGTCGGGCATTTCGGCCGCAACGGCTTTTTCTATACCTTGGACCGCAACAACGGGCAGTTCATCTCGGCCGCGCAATATGCCCAGAAGATCAACTGGACCGACGGCATCGATCCCAAGACCGGCAAGCCGGTCGAGTACGACCCAAACAAGTCTCTGCAGACCTACAAAATCGGCAAAGCGTCGCGGCGCGAGCAAAACAGGCTGCAGGGCTGCCCCAATATCCAGGGCGGCGTCAATTACTTCCCGACATCCTACAGCCAGCGAACTCACCTATCGTACGGCGGCGGGCTCGAGGCCTGCTCATTCGTCACCGTCGATCCGCTCAATGACAACAGCGGCGACTTTTGGTTGGGCGGCAAATTTGCGAACGCGGAGGACGTCAAAGGAAGCGTGACGGCGATGAACCCCTCGACGGGCAAGAAGGTCGCGCAGCTGGCGACGGATCACGGTATCGCCTCCGGTGTCACGACGACGGCCGGCGGCCTCGTGTTGACGACGACCACGGATGGAACCGTCTACGCGCTCGACGACGAGACGCTGAAGCCAATGTGGAGCTTCAACACCGGCTCCTTCAGTTCGGCTCCGCCGATGACCTACGCGGTCAACGGCAAGCAATATGTCGCCGTGCTGATCGGCGGGAACGCGCAGACCAGGGATCTGTTGAACAAGACGCCTTCTCTGAAGGACATGCAAAACACGTCCATGCTGTTCGTGTTCAGCCTCTGAAGCGGCGTCGATCTGCCGGTAGCGACAAAGCGGCCGCCCCTGCGGGCGGCCGCTTTAATTTTCGCTCCGCTTCCGGACACCACAGCGCAAAGGTACGATCACCGCTCGGGGTATTTATCGCAGTAAGGTCCCGCTTCGCCGAAAAATTCGACGCATTGTGCCCGCGTCACCGGGCCAGCTCCTTCGATCTTGCTGGCGACGTAGTCGGCCACGGCATCGATCTCATAAGACTGCAACGTGGTTGGGGCACGGATCGGCTCCAGGTCGCCAAGATCCTCGGCGGTCATGTCGTAGCAGCGCTTGTCGGTATAGGCGAAGCGATCAAAATGGGGCATCGGCGTGCCCGGTCGCCCGCATTGTATAGTCTCGCGGATCTGATCGTGGGTGAGCTGCAACTCGCGCAGCGAGGGCGCGTTGCCTTCGGAGTGGAAGCCGGATGGGAAGCCGTCCCCCGACCATCCGTGGCAAGTCGGACACCCGGCCTTGCTCTTCCATATCCGTTGTCCGCTGGCGACATCTTCGCCCACGGCCGTGGACGCCATTGCCAACAGAGTCGCCATCGCCACGGCAGCCATCGCCGCAAACGGAGCAGCGCGAGAAATCGTGGCACCAAAACGGCCATTGCAACGGATCATGGGCGGTCCACGAAAATGCCGGCGGCCCTGCGAAACTCAGCCGGCATCAGGAACTTCCCCTGCCAAAGGCCGAGCTTTTCCTCCTTGGCCGCAGCCTCGGCTGCGGCATAGTCGGTCGTCTCGCTGGGCCTGGCGACGGCGTAGCCCTTGCGAACAAGTTGTTCGTTTAGGCTCTGGCCGTTGATGTTACAGCGAGCTAGGAGGCGGCCATAGACGTCGGGCTCGCCGATCACATCGCAGGTTACCGGGCCCTGATCGACCAAGATCTCAAGGGCGCGCACCGTCGCCGCCCAACACTGCCAGATTTTGCCGTCGATGGTGCAATTCTGCTTGCGCATCACCGAGTTGATGCCGAAGAGCATGATGCGTTGGCCGTTGATCTCGATCACCGTGGAATCGACCGCGTTGGCCGGCCCGGCGATCTGGCTTGCCTCGACCGGCGGCGCGAGCATCACCATCACCAGCAATAGGAGCACCCTGGTCATAATCCCTCCCGGCGAGAGACTAATCGAACGTTCGGGCCAGCGGGGTGTCGCTCGTCGTCCGTGGGCGATTGTACAATTTTATTGATTGCAAAGCTGGCCATGCAATCAGGTCCAGAGGCCGCGCATGCATTGTAGAACGACCACTCGAGGCACGCCAACAGCCTGCTTCCTCATCGGGGTTGAGGCAGCTCTCATGCTTCTGTTAGCAGCCGGGGCCACGATGGCCGAGAATCAGCCAGCGGGGCCGACCGCGCCGCCCGACCGCGAGGCGTTCCTGGCGGGAATGCGCAAGGACTGCCGGGGCTGCGATCTTCGCGAAGCGAAGTTGAAGCGCCGTGATCTGAGCGGTGCCGATCTCACCGGCGCCGATCTTACCGGCGCCGTCTTGCATCGCGCGAAACTCGGGAACGCCAAGCTTGATCACGCCAAGCTGCAAGACGCCAACTTCAACAAGGCCGACTTGAAACACGCCTCGTTGACTGGCGCCGATCTCACCGGGGCGCTCCTATATGGGACCGACCTGAGCGGTGCGCAGCTCGAAGGAGCCATCATGGTGCAGGTGCATATGGCCCATGGCCGCCTGACCCAGGCGGTGCTGCGCGGAGCGGATATTTCGCTATCCACCATTACGGAAGCGGAGATGGCAGGCAGCGATATGTCCCATGCCATTCTGAAGCAATCGAACCTCAATGGTGCGAACCTCAGTCGGTGCGATCTCACCTCCGCCGTGCTCGATGGCGCAGGCTTCGTCCGAGCTCGGGTGAGGGATGCCAAGTTGAGGGGCGTCTCCGCTCGACAGGCCGATTTCTATGAAGCCGATCTCTCCGGCGCTGACCTGACCAACGCGGATTTCCGCGGTTCCCGCTTGCAACAGGCCGATCTCGATGGCGCCGTCACCGACGGCCTCAAGACGCGGGGCGCCCTGCTCGTGGACGGCACCATCGGGCAGTAAGAGAGCAGCGTCAGTTCACGCCGGTCTTCCGGAGGGGCAACGCAGCATCGTACATCTCGAAGCGGGTCGCGCTCTCGTAATCTTCCATCCGGGGTTTGCCGGTGTAGGGATCGAGGAATTGCTGGCCCTTTTTCTGGAAGTAACGCTGTTCGAGAACGAGATGCAGGCCATTTAGCGTCTTCTCGCAATGATTCTTGATGAAATAGGAGCCGGCCGGGCTCTCCCCCTCGTCGGGCGGTAAGTCCTGGCATACCCAGCCATCGTCGCCAAAACGATGGCGGATGAAATCCGCCAGCGTCCAGAACTCGTTGCGGTCGCGTGACAATTGCTGGCGCGGGTCGGTGACCAAGCGCTCGCCCTTGGCCAGCCCCGCGTCGTCGAACAACACCGAGGCCACGACCGGGAATTCGTACGCCGTCGTTCCGGCGTACATCCTGATCTCCTGCTTGAGGTCGAGAGCGCGCGCCCAGTACTCGAGCTCATCGTCATACTCGAAATATACCTCATGCAGTCCATTGGCATCGGATCTGCATTTCTTGAATTCGGTAAAGTTCTTGAGCGGGACCGAAGGGGGGCCCGCCGTCGGTGCCGCAGGCATAATTGATGAACCCGTCCGGGATCTCGGAGGCGGCCTCGCCGATGTGGATGTCCCACACGTTGAGCCGCGTCGGCCGGTCCTGAGCTGGGATCTGCTCGACCGGTGCCAACCAGATCACCACGAAAGCGAAGCATTCGGCCAAGCGCACCACTGGGGTCACCACAGCCTCCCGTCAGACACTCAGAACCGACAGGCCGTCTCCGGCGCGTCGATGCCGAGCGTGTCGAGCACATTGGTCTGATGCAAATACTGCGGCAACGGAGCCCGTTCGATAACGGCGTCGGCGGTGCTCAGCAACACCGGCGCGCGGAGCTGATGATCCCAGGTGCGAAATGAGCCGGGATTGCCCTTTACCGTGTCGAGAGTGAGCTTGTCGCTCAATAGGAACGCCTTGACCGCGTCGAAATCGGTCGAGCGCGTCCGCATGACCGCTTGCGTCACCGCCTTGACGGCTTCCCACGCCGCCCAATCGGCGCCGTTCATGCGACGTGGTGGGGAGATCTTCTCGTAGCGATGCTGCAGCTGCACCGCGGCGTCCCTGTCCCAGCTCCAGGACCATGCCGTCGCCACCAACCCGGCAGTTCCGACGACAGGCCGCGGAAGGCTGGTTTCGTACGAGACGTAGCGGCCGAACTCCCCGCTGCTATCGGCGATATAGACGACATCGTAACGGGCGCCTGCAGTCATCAGGACGATGTTGGTTTGCTCCCGATTCCGCGGATCGTTGGTCAGCAGAAACGGCCTGGTCCCGACGATGTTGGCTCGGAACTTTCTCGCGGAGCGTTGCAGTGCAGCCACCATCGCGGCATCTTCGGGCGCTGGTCCTTGCAGGACGAGGATCTGAAGCCATGCTTTGGCCACGAGATATTGCATCAAAGCATCCGAGAGCATCGCCTCACTCGGATAAGCGTGTAGAACGTTGTTCGCGCAATCCGCGCCGCGCAGCGAATCATCCGGGGCCGAGATGTTGAAGAGCAAGACCGGGCGATCTGCGACCCCGCGTGCGACGACCTTCAACGCCGCGGCTGGGAGGTCGGCAAGGACAAAATGAATACCGTCTCTCGTCATCCAACCCGAGATCTGCTGGATGAGCTCGTCGCCGGATTTGGCGGTCGACTTTTCCATAGAGAACTCGACCCCGATAACCCGTCCGATCGCCCGTGCATCCTCCAATGCCACCTGACTTCCTTGATAGGGACGACCGAGATCCGTGAAGACAATCCCTGAGTGGGCGCCTCTGTTGGCGTAGCGTGGGTCGTCCGCCAGCTCGACATAGCCGAGCTTCATCGCACCCGCCTGCAGCGATTCAGGATGCGCGGCAATTGACGGGGGTGAGACACTTATTCCCACCGCCAGTGTAGCCGTCGCGAGACCGCGTGCGCCCTTAATCATCGACGAGAACCGAGTGCGGCACGCGGCCGACCGGCACCGACCGGATCGCCTTGCGGCTTCCCATGTCGACAATCGAAAGGTCGTCGCTCAGCCCGTTGGCGACATAGAGCGTCTTTTCGTCGGGACTAAGCGCGACGCCCCAAGCGCGGCTTCCGACCAGCACATAGGTTTCGACCTTCCTTGTCGCGGTATCGACGAAGGCGACGTGGTTCGCGCGTCCGAGCGCGACGATGGCAGATTTCCCATCCCTGGTCATGGTCATGCCGACGGGCGTGACGTCGACCTGACGGAATCCAGGCGGTAGGAAGTCGATCGTCGCCGACACCCGGTCGGCCGCGCGATCGATCACCGAGACCTGCCCGGATAATTCGTTCGAGACCCAGAGTTCCTTCCCGTCAGGCAGCAAGAGGAGGCGCCTTGGTCGCGTCCCGACAACGATGTTGTCCGTGACGACGCCGGCCTCGGCGTCCACCACGTGCACCATGTCAGTCACCTCGGAGGTCACATAAAGGGTCTTGCCATCCGCGCTGATGGCGATGCCCTCGGGCTCGGCACCGGTTGCCATCTCGCGCCCGATGATCTTATCGGCGATACTGATTTCCTGAACCGAGGAACCTTCCTCGTTGGAGACGTACAACGCCTTTCCATCACTGCTGAGGTCGAACATCTCCGGGCTCGGACCGGTTGGAATGTGATCGGCGATCTCAAGCTTTGCCACATCGATCACGTCGATCACGTCGTCATCTCCGCAAGCCACATAGAGCAGTCTGTGGTCGTCGCGAAACTTCATATCTCGGGGACGGCGGGATGTCGGGATCCACTTGATTATCTTGTAATCCTGCTTGGGATCGATCACGGCAATGTTGTTCGTTTTCTCGTTACTGACGAACACATAGCCCGTGTTCTTCGCCCTCGTCTCCGCCGAAATAACGAGCCCTAGGACGAGTGCGGGCAGGATGAGGGTCACGAAACGGGCGTCGAGCGCGATCTCGATTCGCCCGCGCGTCTTCACAGCGGTCGCTTTGGCGGCAACGCCGGCGGCGGCATATCCTCGAATTCGATCGAGGGCATGTGCTGGATAAATGCAGTGGGGTCTCCCGTGCTGCCCGGCTCGTCCTGGCGCCGGGGCGCACCGGCGAGGCGGCGATCCTCGTCGGGTTCGCTCTCCGGCATCTCGAGCTCGCGCGCTGTGCCGAGCTGATCCGCGCCCTGCTCGATGCGTTCTTTGGCATGCCCAATGCGGTCTGCGAGATCGCGGCTATAGGGTAGCCGGAACGCACGCGGCGTGCCGGCGAGCATATTGTTCTCGTCCAGGCCTTCGATCCAAAGGTAGATCGAGCCGGGCAGGCCGTTCAGCTTGTCGGGCTCCACCACGGTCGCCCAATGAAGCTGGAAATGCTCCGGCACCCGCGCTTCGCTAGGCCAGCCGATCAGCCCGGTGGTGGAGAGATAAGAGACGCCGAAAAAACCGGTCGTGATCACAATCGCTGCGGCCTTCATCCCCCAATGCCAATGCGAGGCCAGATTGAGGCTCAACAGCAGCACCGCGATGAGGACGTAGGAAGCGACGATGCCAGCCAGCGGCAACGTCATGGCATTATTGGTGCTGAGCAGCACCGGTCACCGGGATGATGTTCGACCGGACTTTGCGGGTCTCCCGGATCAGAGACTTCGGGCGAGTATTGATGTCGGTGACTTTGCCGTCCGCACCAATAGTGAAGCGCACTGCGGTCTTTTCATCACCGGTATGGTCGAGAAAAAGACGCTCGTAATAGACGACTTCGACCTTGGGGTTGATCTTCTCGACCTTGACAGAAATCGGGACCGGGTCGGGGGTGGTCGCCAGATAATGGTTCACATTGACAACGTATTCGCCGGGGATGAGGCCGCGCAGCGCGACGATCTCCTCGCGGATCGGATTGCGGATCGTCGCGCCGTTGACGACGATCGTGTTCTTGTAGTCGCCACGGTCGTCGCGCTCGAGGTGCATCAATCCGGCCTCCATCACATGGTACCAGACGATGTTGCCCTGCGGATCCTCGACATAAGTGTCGATGTCGTCGGGATGGTTGTCGGGCCAACTCACGGTCACCAGCATTTCCGCCTTGGTATCGACCTTGCCCTGCTTGGCGTCGGTGTTGATCGCGAGATAGGCTAAAAAGAACATGAAGGCGACGACCTGCAACCCCTTGAACAGCATGACTGTGAAGGGGTCGAACGGCTCCTCGCGGTCCCAGTTGCTAAACCCTTCCATCGACCTGCCGCCCATTTACCTGCCGTTCGAGCGTCGACACGACGAAGACCTCGGTCAGGTCGGTAGTCACGTCGAACAGATACGCCGACGCATTATCCAGAATGTAATATTGCGCCTTTACCAGGATCGATCCGACGAGCCCGGCGAGCGTCGTGTACATCGCCACGGCCATGCCGCCGCTCATGACCCTCATCGACGACTTCATCGATGTCGGGTCGAAATTCTCGAGGGTGGCAATCGGGAACAGCATCAGGATGAAGCCGACGATCGTGCCGAGCAGGCCGAGCTTTAGGAGGGCGTCGCCGGCGAAGGCGCCGAACTGCATCGGCGACCTCAATTTGTCGGCAAGGCCCCGCAGCAGCAAGGTCTGATCGAGCCGCCGCTCTCGCCCTTGCTTCTCGGCCTTTACGACGAGGTTGCCGATGTATTCGGTAATGCGGCCTGCAGGCAACGGGTTCCCGTCGTCAGTGAAGACCCGGCGTCCCTCAATTCGGTAGCCGCCTACCCCTTTGGCGACGCGCTCGCGGACCCGATGCGCGGTATTGATCTCGCGCGAAATGGCGAGGATGGCGAAAAGGCAATGCGCCGAGATCACCGCATAAAGAACGCAGATGAACGACGAGATGCGCGTCTGGTCCTGTGCCATCATCAGTTGAAACAAACCGTAACGCCACGCGATCGCGAAGCCGAACAGGGTCACGCCGGTAAAGATCATCCACCGCAGCAGAGGAAAGTAATCGCGAACCGCGAGCGCGCTGGCGAACAGGCGTAGCGTCATTCGCGTGCGCTCACCTTTCTTGCGGATGGCCCGCGAGCATCTCGCGATAATCGGCCGGCGCAGTGAAGGGGCCGCGCCAGACCCCGATACCTTTCGATTTGGCTGCCGCTTCCGATGCGACGTAATCGGCCGTTTCCTTAGGCAGCGCCACTGCCATCCCGGCCTCGACCAGCGCCCGGTTGAGATCGACCTCGCCCGCCTTGCAGACCGCGAACACCCGTCCGAACCCGTCGACCCGGCGCTGCTCGCAAGCGATCTCTAGCGTCCCAACAAGGTTGAGGAGCGTCTTTGCCGACGCCGTCGCGCAGTCCCAAACCTTAGTGCCCGCGTGACAGGGCTGGCCTTTTACAGGCGCGTCGACGCCATACAGCACGATCCTTTTTCCGGCGAGGCTCAGCATTGCCGGTCCGACAACCTCGGCCTGGCCTCGATAGACCGGGACTTCATCGGCAGCTGTCTGCGACCCGTGACCCGCCATCGCAACCCCTGCTGCCACGAAGAGAGCCTTCCCCATCATCATCGAAAATGATAGCGGAGGGCCGGCATGGAGTCCTTGATCTTCTCGGCCCTTTTGATCCTCGGCCTTGGGTTTGTGCCTGCATTTGCTGAACCCGCCCGTGCGGCCGATCCGGCCGATCTGTTGGCGGCACGCAGCAAGGATTGTCGTGGTTGCAATCTCTCGGGAGCCAACCTCAAGCGCTTCGACTTGACGGGAGCCGACCTTGCCGGAGCCAATCTCGCCGGGGCCAACCTGCATCGCGCCAAGCTCACCGGCGCCAATCTCACCGCCGCCAATCTCACCGGCGCCAATCTCAATAAGACTGATTTGCGCCGCGCCAACCTCGCCGGCGCCCGGCTCGGCGAAGCGATGCTCTACGAAGCAGATTTGAGCGAGGCGGATTTGACCCGCGCCGACCTCGCCGGTGCGATGATGGGATCGAGCCATCTCACCTTCGCCCAGCTCGACGACGCCAACATCGCCGATGCCGACCTCGCTGATGCTCAAATGCACGGCGCCAAGCTGACGGCCGCCGATCTGTCCCGCGCCGATCTCAGCCAGACGACGTTGCGCCGCGCCGACCTCATGGGGGCTCATATCGAGGCAGCCAGCCTCGCCCGCGCCGACCTCAGGGGGGCCGATCTCGAGCGCGCCGATCTGCGCTCTACAGACCTGATGCGGGCCGATCTGACCGGCGCCGATTTGTCGGGGGCCGACCTCAAAGGCGCCCGCCTGCTCCTCGCAAAGCTGACCGACGCGAAGCTCGACGGTGCCAATCTCGCAGGAACCGTCATGCCGGACGGGACAGCGCACGAGTAATCGAAACTCATTCGACCGGGACATCCGGCCGCAACAATTCAAGGCGCGTCGAGCTCTCGAATTGCCCGACCGTGAGCTTGCCGGAGCCGCTGAATTCGGCCTGGCCGGGTTTGCGCAAAAACCGGGTCTCGAGCACCGCACGCATGTCGCCCTTCACGAGCTTGCTGCACCGTCGATTGATGTAGAGGGTCCCGACCGGAGTCTCGCCCGGCGCTGGAGCGGTGTCGGCGCAGTCCCATCCGTCCCCCCCGTAACGGGCCTTGAAGAAGTTGCTCAAAGTGTAGGCCTGCTTGCGGTCCTGCGGGTTCGACTGCGGATCGGTGACGATACGCAGGCCGGCGAGTGTTCCGCCCGTGTCGAACAGCCCCGATAAGATCACCGGGAAATCCAGCACTTTTGTGCCGGAATACTGCGCGATCAATGTCCGCGCGCGATGCGCCTTTGCCCAGTATTCGAGCTCGTCGTCATAGCGGAAATAGACTTCGCGCAGTCCGTTGGGCTCCGGAGGACACTTGTCGTAATCGGACCAGCCCGTGAGGGCCTGCTGCGGGGGGCCGCCATTGCTGCCGCAGGCATAGTCGACGAAGGCGTCGCGCGGCAGCGCCGATGCAGGGATCCCGAGCTTCAGGCTCCATATTTCGACACGAGAGGGCCGATCCTCGGTGCGACCGGCGACCCCGCCCAGAAGGAGGAGTACAGCAGCGAAAACGATCGTGCGCATGACCCGAGGACGGTGGACCCGTTTGCGGGTCCACCCTCTGCACCGCTAATCAGTCCAGCGCGAACACGAAGAGCGACGAGCCGCCTTCGAGATTTTCCAGCTCCGGCGCGGCCTTGAGCAGACCGATGTTCCACGGAACACCGCCCCCCACATGGATCGCAATGTACTGCTTACCGCCGACAGAGTAGCTGATCGGCGGAGCGGCCATCGCGGAGCCGACATTGAAATTCCACAACGGCTTCAGCTGCTCGTCGTCAAAGGCGGTGAAAGTGCCGTCGATCGTGCCGGTAAAGACGAGGCCTCCGGCGGTCGCCAGCACGCCCGCGTAGTCCGGATAATCGAGCTGGGTCGCCGCCTTTACTTTGCCGGTCGTCATATCGATCGCGGCGATCTGACCTCCCATCCGCTTGCCACGCGTCGGGACGCCGCCATTCCAGAACGGTCCGCCCATACGGCTTTCATCGACCTTGAGTTGGGCGCAGCCGTCGATGCCAGCGCCATAGGCCACGTGCTTGGAGGGGTTCCACGCGGTTGGAAAGAAGTTCACGCCACCTTGAACGTCCGGGCAGACATCGACCTGGCCGCTCGCCCGGTCGCTCACTACGGCATATTGCTGCAGCTTCTTTGACGGATCGTACTCGACCGGCTTGCCGGTCTTCGGATCGATACCCTTTGTCCAATTCAGGTTTTTGACGTATTGCGCGGCGCTGATAAACGAGCCGTTGGTACGGTCGAGCGTGTAGAAGAAACCGTTGCGGCCAAAATGACCCAGCACCTTGCGCGGCTCGCCGTTGATCGAAACGTCATAGATCATCTGCGAGCCGACCTCGTCATAATCGTATTTGTCGTTTGGCGTATATTGGAAATACCAGACGATCTTGCCGGTATCGGCATCGATGGCAAGGGTTGAGTTGGTGTAGAGATTGTCGCCCGGCCGGTAGTCGGCATCAAACATCGGTGTCGGCTGGCCCGTGCCCCAATACATCAAGTTGGTCGCCGGATCGTAAGCCCCGACATACCAGAATGCGCCGCCGCCGGTTTTCCAGGCGTCATGATCGTCCGCCCAGGTCTCGTGGCCGGGTTCGCCAGGCGCCGGGACCGAGTAGGTTCGCCAGAGCACCTTCCCGGTCTTGGCGTCGATCGCCATCAGCCAACAGCGCCCGCCAATATCGGCGCCTGACCCGGGAACGATGATCATGTCCTTTACGATCAGCGGCGCGCTGGTGAAGACGTCGGTATTGGCCACCTGATAATTATTGTCCCACAAGACCTTGCCGGTGTCCTTGTCGATCGAGATCACCCGGCCATCGGTCGTGAGTACGATCACTTGGTTGCCATAGAGCGCGACCCCTCGATTGGACGGCAGCCACACCGTCGACTTGTCCACCGCCGGGTCCATCTTCCAGACGATGCGACCCTTCTTACCGTCGCGCACGTCGATCTTGTAGACGTCGTCCCAACCGTCGGTCATGTAGAGGAAGCCGTCCTCGACCAATGGCGTCGACTGCTCGCGGGAGTGCGCCTTGTCGCCGCCGGGCTCGCTGCCCCCCAGTTGCACAACGAACGCGACATGAAGGTTCTTGATGTTCGACTGGTTGATCTGATCCAGCGCCGAGAACCGCTTAGCGTCATAGGTCTTGTGGTTGGTAATCCAATTGCCCGGTTCGCTCTCAGCATTCTTCAGGCGATCGAATGTCACTTCCGCAGCAGTCAGCGGAGGCGACAAAAGCGCAGCAATGATCGCGCCGGCAGCTACTGAAAGAAGCCCGCCCGTTGCGCGCTTCGATGGACGGAGTGGTGCAGACGTGCCGTCGAAAAGATTCGGCATTTTCTTCCCTCACCTACAATGGATGATCTACTCTTTCCTGCCGGCAGCCATCTCCTTGCAGCGCTGGCTCCCCGAACCGAAATATTCCTCGCAATCAGCGACTGTCGGCGGACCTTTGCCGACGATCTTAGCCTCGATGTAGGCGACGATTGCTTCGATCTCGCGCTTCTGCAAGCCCGCAGTCGGGTTTGGCGGCTTCTTGTCACCGACATCGGCTTCGGTCATGCCGAAGCACTCCTCGCCCTTTGTCCAGGCAAACTTGTCGAAATGCGGCATGGCAGTCCCGCCGGGCACGCCGCAACGGATAATCTCGACCAGCTGGTCGTGGTCGAGCTTGCTTTCGCGCAGATTGGCGGCTTTGCCCGGCGATTGCGGATCGCCGGCGCCATCGCCGGACCAGCCGTGGCAGAAGCCGCAGGTCGCCTTATCCTGGTAGAGCCGCTTACCCAGGCCGATATCGCCGGCGGCCGGGGTCTGCGCTACGACCGAGGAGGCGAGCGCCAATGCCGCGGTGAGCGCCACGACAGCCGCGGTGAATTGAATCATGTATTCCTCGGCCCCGCTGAGCTAATCTTTGATCAGCGCTTTATATACCGTGAGGTCGACCACCGCCGTCTTCCAATCATTGTCCTTGACAAGCATTACATGCGCCAAGGAATGGCCATCCTTCATCTCGGGCCATACGCTCACGGCCAGGTAGCCGGGATTGTCGTGCTTGGCTTCTTTGACGGCCTCCCTGATCTCACGCGTCGCCCGGAATAAACCGTCACTCTGTTTTTTTGCTTCGGTCAGATCATCGCCGCCGACTATCGGCTCGGATTTCGCGATCTCGCCGGAGGTGTGGTCTACAATCACCTCACTGTATTTACTGCCGTCTTTGACAATATACACGGATAGCTGCGGCTTCCCGTTCTCGATTTCGAACTTGGCGGACACCGGCTTGCCGTTCTTCTTGCTCACCATCAAGCCCTGCTCCAGCGTCACTTGGGCGCCGGAGACTGCGGTTGCGAGCTCGGCTTTCTCCTTGTCGGTCATGGCGGGCTCGGCTGGGCCCAGCCATAACGCGACAACCAGAAACGCCAGCAAAGTGATCGCGATCTTTGGCATTATTCCCCCCATTGATGGACGTCTTGAGGGATCAATCCCCGCCTTTCGATCGGGCTGGACAATCACGGCGACCGCGCTCTGAGGGCGGCGGCCACCGCGACCAGTTCGGCTGGCGCAGGTTCGCTCGACCGAGTAGGGGCCCTATAGGATTTCGGGGCAGGCGTAAGCGTTGATTTCCAACCCGACCGCGATCTCGACGATGACAGGTGTCTTCCACTTCATGGCCGTTTCCCTTGATCTGAGTGTTTATTAATTCACGCTATTTCCGTTTCGCAAACCTGTCAACTCGGAACGCCGCCGAGCAAGCATTCAGAGACCGCTGGCGTCGCAATCGGCCAGACCGTGCTGAATGGCGATGCGGATTAGATCGGCGGTGCTCTCCGCCCGCAGCTTGGCTTTGATTTGGCTGCAATTGTTCGCCGCGGTCTTGTAGCCAATGCCGAGTGCGTCGGCGATCTGGGCGAGGCTGCGGCCTTGCGTCAGCAGACGCAGGATTTCGAGATCGCGCGAGGAGAGGTTTTCGAGCGGGTGCGGCGCGGTTCGGATGCTCGAGAACACGAGCTCTTCGGCAATCTCATGTTCGACATAGGTGCGACCGTCGGCGACGCGTCTGATTGCTTCGAGAAGTTCTTCCGGGGGGATGGTCTTGCTGACATAGCCCGCTGCCCCCGCCTGCAGCGCACGCGTCACATGGATATGATCGTCGTGCATGCTGAGGACCAGAATCCGCGCTTCGGGATCAATGATCTTCAGGCGCGCGATGATCTCCAGACCACCAATATCGGGCAAGTTCAAATCGAGGATGACGAGGTCGGGGAGCCGTCCTCGGAAAGCGCTCAGCGCCTCTCTTCCGGTCGCCGCCTCTGCAATCTCCGCTGCCGTCTCGGCGGCGAGCAATCGGCGCAATCCGGCCCGGACTATCGGATGATCGTCGACGATCAAAATCTTCACGGCTCGGCCGACTGCATCGAGGAGGATGCAGGGTCCGACGCCCGCGGATGAGGCAGCACCGCGACCACCGCGAAGCCTTCCTCGGATTTGCTCGATAAGCTCAAGCGCCCGCCGACCGCGCTGACGCGTTCGCTTATGCCAACGAGGCCGTAACCCAATTTGTCCGGATCACACATTCCCCGGCCGTCATCCGCGACCGAGAGCCTGATCTCGTCGCGTCCCCGCTCGAGGTCTCGATCGCGCTCGATCGAGATGGCAACGCGCTTCGGCTCGGCATGGCGCAGGGCGTTGCTCAGAGCCTCCTGGACGATACGGCAGATCGCCGTTCCGACGACACCCACGAGATCCTCGCATTCCGCCGAGATCGCCACCTCGTAACGGATCTCGGGACGGCGGCGGCGCCAGAACGCGACCGAATTCTCGACCGCTTCCCGCAAGCCGAATTCGGCAAGCCCGATCGGGCGCAACCGGCCGAGCATGCGTCTGATCTGCCTTTGCATGTGGCGAACGGCCTCGACGATCGAGCGGACATGCAGGGTGGCGTCGCTCGCGCGGCCATTCTCAATCAGCCGCGAGGCAGTGGCCGCGTCGGCGTTGATCGCGAACAGGTACGGGCTTACCTCATCGTGCAAGTCGCGGGCGAGTTCGCTGCGCTCCTCCTCCTGCAATGTCAGCAGCCGCTCGTTCAGACGGCGGTTCTCGGCGGCGGTCTCCGCGAGCCGTGCCGCCATCCGATTGAAACTGTCGCGCAACCGCGACAGGTCCGGCGCAAGCCGGCCGCCGATCCTGATTCGGTAATGGCCGTCGCCGACCTCCTCCAACGCAGCGGCCAATCGTTCCAGAGGCCGCAAGGTGCGGCCGATAAAAACATAAATGAGCAGGATCGTGAGACCCCCGAACACGGCGAGTGTCGCAAGGCTCTCGGCGAACTCGTTCCAGACTTCGAGGGTCTCGTTGTAGGGATCGGTCTCGATGACGATCGTGCCGTAATCGTGGCCGCCGACGGCAATTGGGATTTGCTCGGTCTCGGGCGAAACTCCGATGAGGCGCACAAACCATGACGGCGGGCGGCCGAACTTTGATTTCTCGATGGACGGCGCGGCGAGGGCCGGCATCTCCCCGGCGTGCCATATCCGCAGGTGACGATTCCCCTGGAAGGACGCGACCAAATCGTCAAGATCGCGCGACGGGTCTGGGGCGTTCTGCAGGCGGTCGATCGCGCTCTCGATTGTCTGCCGGCCGACCAGAAAGGCCGCGCGCATCTCGGTACGCACCGAGCGCGAGGCGTTGGAATACGCGGTCGTGCCAGCCAGCGCGAGGCTGATCAGCAGCACGACGCAGACGAGGCCGATCAGACGGAACCGAAGCGGCACTAGGGCTTCTGCCGAGAGGTGGCATCCAAGCGGTAGAGGATGCCATTACCGGATATCAATGGATACCGGTTCGCTGACGGAAGGGGAGCACGCCAGGTTTTCTTTGGCGGCTTTGCTACGATTTATTGCCGTGTCAGCAACGCTAAAATTGCCATAATGTTCGCGTTTCATATTGCTCCAGGAGGCACCGATTGTCCGCGCCGGGGTGGCGGGCCGAAGTGGGGCGATGTTGATATTTCGCTGCAAACAACAGCGAAAACAGCCCGGAGGCAGCGAGGGCGACCGCTTGTATATGGCTTCCCGTGGAAAGTCTTCCCATGCGAATCGGGAAGAATTTCCCGGTAAATCGGGAAAGCGCGGCGAGGCGTTGTCTGGCTAAATGGTTTCGGTGCGGGACGGAGCCGATGAGCCAAGCAATGCCCCCCCTCATGCGTGTCTCCCATGCGCTTGGCTTGGCTACGGTCCTGTTGCCTGCCGCGGCGGCGGCGCAACAACCCTCGGAAGCGCCGCCGTTGAGCCTGCCCATCATCGAGGTGGTCGGCGCGACGCCGCTCCTCGGGTCCGGGGTCGATCGCGACAAGGTGCCGGCCGAGACCCAGGTGCTGACCGATCGCGACATCAGCCGGAACGGCTACCCGCAGATGCTGCCGGCGCTCGAAGAAAATGTCCCGGGCGTCACGCTCGACAATGCCGCGGGCAATCCGTTTCAGCCCAATCTCCTCTACCACGGTTTTCTCGCCTCGCCGCTGCAGGGCAACCCGCAAGGGCTTGCGGTCTATCTCAACGGGGTGCAATTCAATCAGCCGTTCGGCGATACGGTAAATTGGGATCTGATCCCGGACATCGCGATCGATCGGATGGACCTGGTCGGCTCCAATCCCGTCTTTGGTCTCAACGCCCTGGGCGGCGCCTTGTCGGTACGAACTAAGAACGGGTTCACCTATCACGGCGGCGAGATCGACATCCTCGGCGGCTCGTTCTCGCACTACCAGGGAGAGCTGCAATACGGGGTCCAGAGCGGCAACACAGCAGCGTATGTGGCAGCCACCGGGCTGCACGAAGGCGGCTGGCGCGATCTCCAATCGTCCAATATTCGTAATTTCTATGGCGATATCGGATGGCGCGGCAGCCGCGGCGAGGTGCATGTCAATGTAACGGCGGCGGACAACACCCTGAACGGCCCGGGGACCTCGCCCATCGAGTTGTTGGCAGTAAATCCCGGCGCGCAATTCACAGCGCCTAATCTGATCAAGAACAAATACGCGCTGGTGACCGCATCCGGCTCCTACGACATTACCGATACCACCTCACTGCAGGGTGTGGCCTATTACGAATATTTTCTGCAGAAGGTCGTCAACGGTAACGTTCCGGTGGCCTCGCCCTGCACCGATGACGATCAGGCCGGCTTTCTTTGCGTTGCGCCCGGCGTGTTCGCCACTAACCGAGCCGGCAACCCGATCCCGGATTTTCTCAATGGCGGGCCGTATTCGGACCTCGACCGGCAGTCCACGAACACCAACGGCTATGGCGCCTCGATTCAGGTCACCAATCGCGACGAGTTGTTCGAGCATGCCAACCAACTCGTCGCCGGGTTCAGCTTTGACGGCGCCCGGACTCTTTTCAGCGGCAGCACGCAAATCGGCGGCTTGTCTCTGGGGGACCGAGTGTTCGCCGGCCCGGGAGTTACGATCGACCAGGCCGACGGCTCGATCGCGCCGGTACGGGTCGGCATCTCCAATGCTTACTACGGCCTCTTCTTTACCGATACTTTCAACGTCACGCCGGTGTTGGCGGCCAATCTGGCGGGCCGCTTTAACCTTGCGCAAATCGATCTGAACGATCAGCTGGGCAGCGCTCTCACCGGCAACCACACTTACAGCCGATTCAATCCGGCCGGCGGATTGACTTACAAGATCACGCCGGGCCTGACGGCCTATGCCAGCTATGCCGACGCCAACCGGGCGCCGACCCCGGCGGAGCTCACTTGCGCCAACCCTGCAGCCCCGTGCAGCCTGGCGCAATTCTTCGCCGGCGATCCGAACCTGCAGCAGGTCGTGTCGCATACGGTCGAGGCCGGTCTGCGCAGGCAGATCAGGCCCTCCGACGGCACGGCCCTGTCCGCCGACATCGCCTTCTTCCGCAGTACGCTCGACAACGATATCGCGTTTGTGAACAGCCCGGTCCAGGGTCGTGGTTTCTTCGAGAATGTCGGCACGACCCTTCGCCAAGGCGTCGACATCAATCTCCGGCTCAAGAGCGATCGGCTGCTTGCCTGGCTCGGCTATTCCTATATCGACGCCACCTTCCAGAGCGGGTTTACGGTGTCGAGCCCGAACAATCCCTCGGCCGACGCCGACGGCAATATCCAAGTCCGGCCGGGCAACCGGCTGCCTGGTATCCCGACCAACCTGATCAAGCTCGGCGTCGATTACCAGCTGACCGACACCTGGACGATCGGCGGCACCGGGATTGCGGCGAGCGGACGATATTTGTTTGGTGATGAAGCCAATCTCACCCCGAAGACGCCGGCCTATTTCGTATTGAACTTGCACACGAGCTATCAGCTTACTCCCAACCTCCAGCTCTTCGGCCTGCTACAGAACGCGTTCAACACGACCTATTATACGTTCGGCACCTTCTCCCCGACCTCCTCGGTGTTCCTCGCCCAAGCCCCCGGCGCAACCAACCCGCGCAGCTACAGCCCCGGCGCCCCGATTGCTGGCACCGTCGGCGTCCGTGTGACATTTTGAGATGCGGCACGCACCAGCTCGCATTACGAGTGGAGCAAAGCAATCTGGGGCCGCCAAATGCTTGTCGGATCGGGATTGCTTCGTCGTCAACGCGCTCCAACCCCGCCGCTTAACGATGTTGCCGGGCCCGATCCTTCGGAGATAGAATCGGGCAATCGGCACCACACCAGGAGGCACGCCATGGTCAAGTTGCGCGTCAACGGCCAGGAGCAGTCGTTCGACGGCGATCCGTCAATGCCGTTGCTCTGGTTCTTGCGGGACGAATTACGGCTCACCGGAACGAAGTATGGCTGCGGCGTCGCGCTGTGCGGGGCGTGCACCGTTCACGTCGACGGCCAGGCCACCCGCGCCTGCATCACCGCCGTCAACGATGTTTCGGGCCGCTCGGTGACGACGATCGAGGGGCTCGACCCGCAAGGCAACCACCCGGTCCAGAAGGCGTGGCGCGCCTTCAATGTCCCGCAATGCGGCTATTGCCAAACCGGGCAAATCATGCAGGCCGCCGCGCTGCTCGCCACCAACAAGAACCCGTCCGAAGACCAGATCAACAGCGAGATGAGCGGCAACATCTGCCGTTGCGGCTGCTATCAGCGCATCACCGCCGCCATCAAGGCGGCCGCCACAGGAGCGTGACATGACATCCGTCCACGCCACCGTCGAGAATGTGAGCCGCCGCGGGTTCCTGCGGGGATTGATCTCCACCGGCGGCTTGGTCGTCGCCGCCGAATTCATCCCGTCCGGCAACGCCTTCGCCGCCTACGCCACCGGCGCGGCCAAGATGCCCGGAGGAGTCGTCAGCGATCCGCACGTCTTTGTCTCGATCGATCCCAGCGGCCTGGTGACCATCGTCGCGCACCGTGCCGAGATGGGCACTGGCTCGCGCACCAGCCTGCCGATGGCGGTCGCCGACGAGCTCGAAGCCGATTGGTCCCGCGTCAAGGTCGTGCAATCGCCGGGCGACGAGAAGAAGTACGGCAACCAGAACACCGACGGCTCGCGCAGCCTGCGCCACTTCATCCAGCCGATGCGCGAATGTGGCGCCGCCGCGCGGCACATGCTCGAACTCGCCGCCGCCCAACGATGGGGCGTTCCGGTCGCCGAGGTGCAGGCACAGAACCACGAAGTTCTCCACAAGCCCTCGGGCCGCAAGCTCGGTTATGGCGAGCTTGCCGCAGCCGCGAGTGCGCTGCCGACGCCGCCCGCGGACCAGATCAAGCTCAAGGACAAATCCGCCTTCCGGTATCTCGGCAAAGGCAACGTCCAGATCGTCGATCTGTTCGACATCACGACCGGCCGCGCGGTTTACGGCATCGACACCAAGCTCGCCGGGCTGAAATATGCGGTTATAGCGCGGCCGCCGGTCATGGGCGGCAAGCTCGCCTCCTATGACGGCAGCGCGGCGATGAAGGTGCCGGGTGTCGAGAAGATCGTCGTTATCGAGGGCACGCCGCCGCCATCGAAATTCCAGCCGATCGGCGGCGTCGCGGTCATCGCGCGCAACACCTGGGCGGCTATCAAGGGGCGCGACGCGCTGGTCATCAAGTGGGATGACGGGCCGCACGCCGGCTACAATTCGGCCGCCTACAAGGCCCAGCTGGAAGAAACCGCGCGGAAGCCGGGCAAGGTCGTGCGCGATGAAGGCGATGCCGAGAAGGCACTCGGGTCCGCTGCCAAGACGGTGTTCGCGGAATATTACGCGCCGCATCTCGCTCATGCCCCAATGGAGCCGACTTGCGCGACGGCGCGCGTCGCCGGCGGCAAATGCGAGGTTTGGGCGGCCGTGCAGAGCCCGGGCGGCACGCAGAACGAACTGGTGGAGAAGCTCGGCCTCAAACCCGAGGATGTGACGGTCAACGTCACCTTGCTCGGCGGCGGTTTTGGCCGCAAGTCGAAGCCCGATTTCGTGCTCGAGGCGGCATTGCTGTCGCGCGAAATGGGTGGCGCCCCGGTCAAGGTCACGTGGACGCGCGAAGACGACCTCCACAACGACTATCTGCACACGGTCTCGGCCGAGCGCATCGATGCCGGGCTCGACGCACAAGGGCACGTCGTCGCCTGGCGCCACCGCACCGTCGCGCCGACCATCCGGGCCACCTTTGTCCCGGATCCGAAACTCGAGCAGCCGGGAGAACTGAGCCAGGGCGTCCTTGACGTGCCGTTCAATATCGCCAACCTCCGCTGCGAGGTCGGGGAAGCCGAAGCGCACACGCGGATCGGCTGGTTCCGCTCGGTGTCGAACATCCCGCATGCTTTTGCGATTCAGTCGTTTGTAGCCGAGCTCGCCCATGCGGCAGGACGCGACCCCAAGGACATGTTGATCGAGCTTCTCGGGCCGCCGCGGCTCGTCAAACCACCCGCCGAATACACCAATTACGGCGACCCGCTCGAAACCTACCCGATCGACGCGGCGCGGCTGCGGCGCGTGGTCGAACTCGTTGCCGACAAGGCGGAATGGGGCAAGAAACTACCGCCGCAGCACGGCCAAGGCATTGCCGTGCACCGCAGCTTCTTGAGCTACGTCGCCACCGTCGTCGAGGTCACAGTAGACGACAAGGGCCGGCTGACCGTGCCACGCGTCGACACCGCAATCGATTGCGGATTTGCCGCCAATCCAGAACGCATCTACTCGCAGGTCGAGGGCGCGGCGGTGATGGGGTTGAGCCTCGCCAAGTATGGCGAGATCAGCTTCAAGAACGGGCGCGTCGAGCAAAACAATTTTGACGGCTTCCAGGTCCTGCGCATCGATGAATCGCCGCCGATCACGCATGTCTGGATCGTCCCCAATAGCATCGATGTGCCGTCGAGCGGTGTCGGGGAGCCGGGTCTGCCGCCCTTCGCGCCCGCCTTGTGCAATGCGATCTTCGCCGCCACCGGTAAGCGCATCCGGCGCCTGCCGATCGGCGACCAGCTCGCGACGTAAGGTTTGGCGCCAATCTGACGTAAGGATTGGCGCCAATTCTAATGCAAGCCCTCTCCTTTTACTTACCCTCTCCCCCGCTTAAGGGCGGAGAGGGGCTATTGTTGTGGCAAGGGTTCAGAACAAGAAGTTTGATGTCAAATCCAGATCGGTTGGTTGCTTCGTAGTTGGTTTTACCTTTGGGGTGAGCGGTGGATCGCGAATTTGGGTGTGGGGCTCGCCGGATCGGACGGCGGGCAGCGATCGGGTTAGGCCTGTGTTTTACTCTGGCGCCGCGCTCGGTTCTGGCTCAGACCGATGCCGCTCGCGAAAGACCGAAGGAAGGCGACCTGCTGGTCAATGTCACCGCCACGGCTGACCCAGAGCCATTGAAGCCGGACGATCTGCCGCTCGACGGCAAGCAGACCCTGGCCTGGCCGATGGATCCGGAGACGAAGACGCCGCGCAACGGCTCGCGGCTCAATAAGGTGCTGCTGTTGCGTCTCGATCCCGAGGGGTTCGACGCCGAGACCAAGGAACGCGCTGCCGACGGCGTCGTCGGATATTCGGCAATATGCCCGCACACCGGCTGCGATGTCACCAACTGGCACCCCGACCGAGAGTTGCTCGAATGCCCTTGCCACTTCTCGATGTACAATCCGAAGGAAGAGGCGAATGTGGTCAGTGGACCCTCGCCGCGCCGCTTGCCGGCGTTGCCCTTGAGAATTGTCGACGGGAAGCTCGCGGTAGCCAAGCCGTTCATTGGCCGGCCCGGCTTCCAACAAATGTGACTGCAATACAATTGAGGAGAAATGCCATGAAGATCAAATCCCGGTTCCACGCTTTGCTGGCGACGAGCGCACTGTCGCTGGTGATCGCCGCAGCCGCGTCGGCGCAACAACCGTCGCCGCCGCCGCCGGTGCCGGAGACGCCGCAGCCGGTGGCGCCGCTATTGCAGAATTACAAGCCGGTGACCGCGGACCGACTGAAGCAGCCGGAGGAGGGCGACTGGCTCATGTACCGCCGCACCTATGACGGCTGGGGGTACAGCCCGCTGTCGCAGATCACGACCGCGAATGTCGGCGGGCTGAAGCCGGTGTGGACATTGGCGACGGGTCAGGTCGAAGGCCACCAGGCACCACCGATCGTCAAGGACGGCGTCATGTTCGTTGCGACACCGGGCAATCAGGTATTGGCGATCGATGCCAAAAAGGGCGACATCCTGTGGCGTTTCAAGCGGCCGATCCCGGACGACATGCTGTTGCTGCATCCGACGAGCCGCGGCGTCGGCCTCCTCGGGGACAAGGTATATTTCGCGGCTGCCGATGCGGTGCTCATCGCGCTCGACGCCAAGACCGGGAAGGAGGTCTGGAAAGCCCCGGTCGAGGACTACGCGCACGGCTACTACATGTCACTGGCACCGCTCGTCGCCGACGGCAAGGTCATCGTTGGTGTATCGGGGGGCGAACTCGGCGTTCGCGGTTTTGTCGCGGCGTTCGACGCGGAAAACGGCAAGCCGCTGTGGAAGACCTACACTGTGCCGGCACCGGATGAACCGGGCAGCGAGACTTGGCCGAAGGGTGACCAATGGAAGACCGGAGGCGGGTCGGTTTGGATCACTGCCAATTATGACCCGGAAACCAATCTCAGCTATTGGGGCACCGGCAATGGCGGGCCGTGGATGGGAGACCAGCGCCCTGGTGACAACCTATACACCTCATCGGTGATCGGCCTCGATACCGCGACTGGCAAGATCAAGGGCTTTCACCAATACCATCCAAATGATTCTTGGGATTGGGACGAGGTCTCGCCTCCGATCCTGGTCGATTACCAGCACAACGGCAAAACCGTCAAAGGTCTCGTCGATGTCGCGCGCGACGGTTATCTGTGGATGCTCGAGCGTAATGGAGACAAGATCAACTTCGTAGACGGCAAACCTTTTGTGAAGCAGAACGTCTTCGGCAAACTCGATCCGGAAACCGGTCGGCCGGAGATCAATCCCGGCCGCCAGCCCGGGACCGGGAAAAAAGCCGATTTCTGCCCGTCGCTATGGGGCGGCAAGGATTGGCCACCGGTCGCCTACAGCCCGAAGACGCGGCTGCTTTATATCCCCGCAAATGAAAATCTATGCGGCACGATCATTGGAGAACCCGTAACCTACACGCCGGGACAGCGCTATGTCGGAGCGACCTCGACGATGTACATCGCGCCGGGAGCCGACCATATCGGGGAGTTGCAGGCCTGGAACCTCGACACCGGTCAAAAGGTGTGGAGTCATCCTTTCGCTACTTCGCAGCTCTGGGGACCGGTGCTGGCGATCGGTGGCGGCGTTCTGTTCGCGGGTGGTACGAACGACCGCTACTTCCGCGCCTTCGACGCCTCTAACGGCAAGACCCTATGGGAATTCCGCACCGGGTCGGGGGTCAATGGCGTGCCGGTCTCCTTCCAGCTCGACGGCAAACAATACATCGCCGTCCAGTCGGGCTGGGGGGTCGATGCCGCACGCATGCAGGCCCGCCTCAACCTGGCGCGGCCGTGGGAGTATCCCGACGTGCCGCAAGGTGGGGCCGTCTGGGTATTCGCCGCCGATTAGCCCCCAAGCGCTGAAGGGCGCCAGATCCTATCCGGCGGCCCGCTGCGGTGCATGCGCAAAGGCCTGCGCAATCGCCTCGAAGGCAGGCTTGGGTTTCAAATCGGCATCAAAAGGCAAGGGCCGCGACGGCATGCTGTCGGTTCGCCACTTTGATTCGTGGGTCTCCTGCCGCACGATCCAGCTGTGCCGGTCGGACAACCCCCAGGTCACCACCATCTTGACCGCCGGTTCGTCGAGCGCAGCATCGAGAAAGCGGCTGTAGGTATCAGCCACCAGACGGTCCCTGACCGCCTGATCAGCCGGCGCGTTTTGGTCGGTGACGTCGAGCTCGGTGATCTGGATCGTCAGACCGAGACCCGCCACATCTGCGAGGAAACGCCGCAACCGGGCTGCGGAAAAAGGTGGTCCGCCGGCGCAGGAAAGATGGGCCTGGATACCGACCGCGTCGACCGGTGTCCCGGATCGCCGCATCCGCTCGAGCAGGTTGAGCAGCGTTGTGCGGCGCGCTTCCTGTTCCGGGGCATCGAGCTCGACGTCGTATTCGTTGACGACGAGGCGAGCGGCAGGATCGGTCTCGCGCGCGGTGCGATAGGCGAGGTCGAGATAGTCCGGCCCGAACATTTCGAGGAAAACCCCGGTGCGAAGACCATCCGGCCTCCCGTCTTTGGGCTCGATAGGTTCGTTGACAACATCCCAACTGTGGACCATTCCACGGTAGCGACCAGCCAGTTGCCGTATGCGTTCGACGATTGCGCTCTCGATCTCCTGGCGGCTGGTCAGGTCGAAGAACCAGCTCGGGGTTCGGTGATACCAGAGCAGATTGTGCCCGCGCAGCGTGAGGTCGTTTTCGAGCGCGAAAGCCGCAACCGCGTCGGCAGGACCATAATCGTCGTCGCCGCGCGCCCCGCGGTTCATGACCTGCCATTTCATATCGTTCTCGGCGACGACCAGCCCTGTTTGCTGCAGCACGAGACCGACAAAGGGGGGATCTCCGGAGATTTGTCTGGCTGAAATCGTGGTCCCGTAGATCAGCCCCTTTTCCGACGCCAGCTTGCGGAGTGCCAAGGTCTCTTCAGCGTGGCTGGACAACGGCACGGTCGACATGGCGCCACCCCCGAGTGCCGCAAGGACCCCGGCAATAAAATACCGCCGACCTGGATCAAATTTGCAGCAATTCATGAGTTGCTTGAAATTGAATGGAGCCGATTGTTCAGATCCTCGGGCTGCCGGCAGGATCTACCGCTTTTCGGTCCGATATTGCCATTGCGATCGGCTGCTTTCGAGATGATTCGGCGCCCCGCCTGCGCTACGGCGACGCACGGCTCGTCCTTTAGATCGATGTCGAGTGGGCATCCGAAGCAAAATCGCGCGGGCTCGCCGGATCGGTCGTCGCTCCCGCCGGCGCCGTCTCCGCCGAAAGAACCCTCGACGGCGGCAGGATCACTGTTGCCGTCGTGCCGCGCCCCGTCTCGCTCTTTAGCGTCAGCGAGCCGCCGTGGAGCTCGGCCAGCTTTCGAGCGAGCGGCAGTCCCAGACCGCAGCCTTCCTTTCGACGAACAAGGCCCCCGTCGACCTGGCCAAACCGTTCGAGGGCTGCTTCGACCTCGGCCTCTGTCATTCCACGGCCATTGTCCCGCACGACGAACGAGGCTCCGCCCTCTTCTGTGCGCCGCACGAGAACGTCGATCGCCCCGCCAAGCTCGGTGAATTTGATCGCGTTCGACAGCAGGTTGAGCAGGATCTCCGTCAAACGCGTCCGGTCGGCCGTCAGCGGGGGCATGTCTCTTTCAATATCGACGGCCAATTTCAGCAAGCCGGCGGCAGCACGATCCTTGACGAGGGCCACGGCGCGGGTGATCAGACTGCCGGGCTCGAGTACTTCTTCGTGCAGATCCAGTTTGCCAGCGTCGATCCGTGCCAGATCGAGAATATCGCCGATCAGGCGCAGAAGATGCTCGGCGCTCTGGCGGATGAGACCGACATATTCGCCTTGCCGCGACTGGAGCGGTCCCGCAATCCCGTTCTCTAGCACCTCGGATAAGCCGAGGATCGCATTGAGGGGTGCGCGCAATTCATGGCTGATATTGGCGAGGAACTGCGATTTAGCGATATTGGCGGTTTCAGCGGCGGCTTTTGCGTCGTGCACGGCTCGTTCGGTCAGAACCCTCTCGGTGATGTCGCGAGCTGTTCCTCGATAGCCGAGAAACCGCCGCGCCTCATCAAAGAACGGGTTGCCGCTGACGGAAATCGCGCGTTCCGGATCATCGCCGATCTTGTGTTTATAGACGAAGTCGCGGAAGGGCTCGTGGCGGTTCAGAACCGCCAGATGTTCCTGCCATTTGGCCGGTTCGATGACGAGATCGGTCGCCAGGTCGGTGCGGGTCCGGCCGATCGGCGTCTGGGCCTCCTGACCAAACGCGCGAAGGTGATCGGACAGATAAGTGAACTGATGCCTCTCATCGGTTTCCCAGAACCAGTCGGATGAGGTCAGAGCGAAATCGCGACACCTGGCTTCGCTTTCGCGCAAAGTCGCCGTGGAGCGCTCGAGCGAGCGGGAGCGCGCCCCCAATACCAGAAGCAGCAGCGCGAAACCGATTGCCGTGCAAACGATGCCGGGGGCAATGAGCAGCGATTGGCGCCCCCAGTTCGCGACCACTGCGTCTTCCGCTGCCGAGACTGTGGCGACAAGGGGGAAATCGCGCAGCGGACGGGACGAGACGATGTGCCCCAGTCCACCGAAGTAGCCGGGCCCTTCTTCGCGTCGATCCCAGACGGCTAAGCCGGCCGTAGTGACGATGACGACGAGCAGACCAATCCCGGCAAACGACAGATGTCGGCCGGCGCGAAAACGTCCCCTCTGGCGGCGGTTGTGTTTCACCACGCTTCGACGCTAGCAAAAGACGCTTAGCGACAAATGAAGGGAAATTTATGGACGTCCGCGTGATCCCCCTGGATCTGCTTCCCTATTCGATTGAGCGTGTTCGATGTTCGCCTTGGCAGCCATGTCCGCTTGGCTGCCGGGGGCCAATTGGCCGACACGCTCCCAATCCTGGCGGGCTCCCTCGTTGTCGCCCTTCAGGCTTCGGATGTTGCCGCGTTCCAGGAGCGCCGGCGCGGAATTCGGCCCGCGCTCGATTGCCTTCTCGACATCGGCGAGCGCGGGGTCGAGCCGATCCAGGGCGCGGTTTGCCAAGGCGCGGTAGATCAGCGCGTCGACGCGCGACGGGTCGGCATTCAAGACATCGTCGAGATCGGCTACCGCCTTGTCGTAGTACCCCGCCGATGCGGCTGCTTGCGCCCGGTCGATCAGCAGGTCGAGGTCGTTCGGCTCCAAGGCAACCGCCGCCCCGGCCGCCGCATAGGCCCGCACTGGATCGCCGGCCAAGCCCCATGCCTGACCAGCCTGATCGAGCACCTCCGCGCGCAACCCGGCTGATGCCGTTATTGCTTGCGCCAGCGCCTCGAGGCGAATCGCCGCCTCCTTGTATTGCTTCAGGCCGATCAGTGCGACGGCGGCGCAATGATCGGCCGGATGCGCGCCGCCGCGCTCGTGCCAGCTCTGCGCCAAGCTGCGGCCCTCCCCCGGGTTTTGCCGGGCCAGCTTCATGCAGCGCTCATACGTCGCCGCCTCGGCCGCCGCGTCGCGCGGTACAGCAGATCGCACGGGCGGCTCGGTTGCCGCGGCTTTCCCCCACGCCACGATCAAGAAGCCGCACAAAATAAGGTCCGTAAGGCGGTACCTGGTCGCCTTGGGGCTAGGTGGCGTGCTGATAATCGCTGCCCCTAGGAAAAGAAGAGGATCGCGCCGCTCGCTTCACGTGCCGGCACGACAAGGCTGCCGTCGGGCAACTCTTCAAACGAGACCTGCCGCCGGGTCAGGTAATCAGCCGTATCTTCCCTCCGTGCAACTCCAAATTCGACCGAGACGATCCCGGGCAGCGGGAAATCCGACCCGACATCGAGCGCCGGATACATAGTCGAAAAGTCGTCCGGCGTGCTGAACACGATCCGGTGCGGCCCGACGTGAACGCTGGCGACCGCATCGGTGGTGGTCACCTGCTGTATGCCGAATAGCCGGTCGTAAGGCTCCAGCAGCGCAGCCGTATTCTCGACCAGCACATGGATGGCCTTCAAACCGAGGACGCCGTTCGGATGAAGCAGCCATTCGGGACGCCGCATCAGCTCCGGCGTCAGATGGGTGCAGATAAAACAGTCGAGGCCCGGGGTCTCATCCGTCGGCAGGGACATCAAGCTGAAGCGCGGCACGACAGTGCCCTCCGGCAGCTCCAGCTGGCGGCCGAGCGGCCGCGGCTCGGAGGGGTGAAGCTCGAGGCCGAGCAGTGTCGCGCGCACATCATCAGGGGCGCCGGCTGGCGCAAACGCCGCCGCCATCAAACCCTCGCGTTGTGCCAAAAAGGTGTCGAGCCGCTGAACAAAATCGTTCGGATCGACGATGCCGAGGAGTTCGACATAATCGGACGCAAACATGATGCAGTAATTCGCGGTTCCTTGTCCGATATGCCGGCCGCGGGGCGACAAGCTAAAGCCGAGCCGGCTCCACCCCAGCCGCGCCCGTTCGAGGTCGCGGACCCCGACGATGACGTGGTCGATGCCCGCGATAACGTTGTCCATGGTCGCCTCTGGGGTGCGCTCACCGGTAAGCTTAACCGCTCCGTGCCTCGCGGGCCAGGGGACCGATAGGGGAGAGATCGATGCTCTTTGCCACGCTGCAGCGGCTGTTCCGCCACGAGGCGGCGAGCGGCATCGTATTGATGCTGGCTTCGGCACTCGCGCTCGCACTCGCCAATTCGCCGATGGCCGGCTTCTACGAATTGCTGCTGAGCCTCCATGGCTCGGTGCGCATCGGCAGTTTTGGCATCGAGAAGCCGCTGCTGCTGTGGGTCAATGACGGGTTGATGGCAATCTTTTTTCTGCTGGTCGGGCTGGAGATCAAGCGCGAGGTCCTGGCCGGCCAGCTTTCGGACCGCAGCCGGGCGATCCTGCCCGCCGCGGCGTCGATCGGCGGCATGGTCGTGCCGGCACTGATTTATCTTGGCGTAACCTGGCACGCCGCCGGCGCCACAGCGGGCGCTGCATCGGGCTGGGCGATCCCGGCGGCGACGGATATCGCATTCTCGCTCGGCGTCATGGCGCTGCTCGGCAGCCGGGTACCGAACTCGCTCAAGCTCTTCCTGACCGCGCTCGCGATCATCGATGATCTGGGGGCCATCGTCGTGATCGCCATTTTTTATACCGAGGAGCTCTCTTCGGTGTCGCTGGCGGTCGCCGCGGCGGCACTGGCGGTCCTCGTCGTGCTGAACCTCGCCGGGGTTCGGCGGATCGTCTGGTACGTCCTCGTCGGCCTGGTGCTGTGGGTGTTCGTGCTGAAGTCCGGCGTCCACGCCACCTTGGCGGGCGTCGCGTTGGCGCTGGCAATCCCGTTCGAGGCCAGGCCGGGCGACGAATCCCCGCTGATCCGCCTCGAACATGAGCTGGCGCCCTGGGTGGCGTTCGGTATCCTGCCGGTGTTCGGGTTCGCCAATGCGGGGCTGTCCTTCACCGGCTTGTCGTTTTCCTCCATTCTGGAGCCGGTGCCGCTCGCCATCGCCGCCGGCCTGTTTTTCGGCAAGCAGATCGGCGTCTTTGCCACCGCGGCGCTAGTGATCCGCGCCGGCTGGGCCGAACCGCCCGCGAACGCCGGCTGGGTGACGCTCTGGGGCACCAGCATCCTCACCGGTATCGGTTTCACGATGAGCCTCTTCATCGGCACGCTCGCCTTCGGAGAATCCGATACCGAAGCCGTCATGCGGCTCGGCGTCCTCGTCGGTTCCGCCCTCTCGGCGATCGTCGGTGCCGCAGTGCTCGGGTTTGGCTGCAAGGGGCGATAGCTCACACCGTATGGCAGACACGCGTTGACCTACCGGGCCAAGTCTCCTGATCCGCCTGTAATATCAGGAGGAGATCAGGTGGCTCGCCGCTGTGGGCGGCGCAATCCTTCGTCTTTGGCCATCGAAAGAATGAACGAACAGGCTGCCGGAGCCGTCCTGCCAACGTCAATACGATATGCACAACCAAAACATCCCGGGTTCCGAACCCTTATCCTGACGAACCAACTCATAACATGCCTTTGCGGCAACTTTCGGGACGGGGACTGACCCTCGAGACAGGGCTCGCCCGCGAGCTCGGTAGTCTCCTATCGGCTGCCCTCCGCTCAACACCACCCAAGGCCGACTCGATCAGGATGGGATGGCCACTTCTCCCTCGACGCCACCGGCCGCAGATGCCCAACACGGACATTCGGCATGACCGGAAAATCATAGTCTGGAAAACGCCGGCTCTGTATGCCACGTTGAGGCTGAATAATCGGAGGTATGCCATGAGCCAGCTCGAGGTCGCCGACAACACCGTTACGGCGCACACGGAGAGAGCGTCGTCGGCCTATGTGCCGCCGCTCCAGCGCACGGCAGGGCAGCCGCCGCCGATCGCGGCGCATGGCGGTCTGTCCTACATGTCGTTCGACCGGGACGGCGATGCGGGAACCGCCGCGGCGCTCCAGGATGCGCTCGCGGAGATCGCCGAGGGTGAGGGCCAGCGCGTTATCGACATGGTCGCCAAGGCTCCGCCGGGCCCGATCAAGACCAAATGGGGCCTCGGGTTTCGCGACTACGACGAGTGTCTGAACTACATCCGTGAATCGAACAGCATCAAGGCTCCTGCAGGCGGCGTGGCGCTGCCGCTCCCCTATACCATCTACGAGCGGCCGAGCTACTCCGTTGTCCCGTCGAACGCTCTCTGGCGGGACCCGGCGCGCGCCAACGTCGCGGCGGTCCTGCGCAAGAACGAAGGGGGCAACCGGCGGCGGGACCTCTATTTCCCGCAGGTGCTGCGCGATGCGCGGCGCATCGGCGAATACTACCCGGGCCTCTCGCCCAACAGCCCCGAATGCATGGACCGGCTCGGAGTGTCGCTGGCGCACCTCGAGTCCAAGTGCTCGAACATCTACGATGCGGCGGAGGTGGAGCGCGTGTACTACCCGGAGATCGAGAAGCTGCTGCTCGAGTTCTTCCCGGATGCGACCGACGCGCTGGTCTACAACCACGATGTCTTCGACAAGGACTACACGGGCGACCGCACGGAAGACCAGGACGGCAACAACCCGGGTGTGAACGCCAATTACGCCAACCTGGTGCACAACGACCTGAACGACAACAGCGGCCGCGTGCGCTGCCGCGAGCTGCTCACCAAGAACCTGCGGAACTTCGGGCGCACGCAGCACTACACCGAGGAAGAAGCCGACAAGAAGATGTCGCGGCGGTTCATGTCGATCAACCTCGCCAAGCCAATAGAGACCGTCGAGCAGTTCCCGTTTGTGCTCTGCGCCTGGCCCTCCTTCGCCGACCAGCCCTACATCAACAACTACCGGATCTACGACGACCGCGTCGGCGAGACCACCCGCTTCACCTATCGTCCCAACCACGAGTGGTACTGGTTCCCCCGGCAGAAGCCGACCGAGGTCTCGATGCTCAAATGCTACAACTCGGTGACCGACGGCTCCGTCTCGCGCTGGTCTTTCCACACCGCCTGTGTCGACCCGACCGCGCCCGCCAACGCCCGATGCCGCAAGAACGTCGTGGTCCGGTCCTTTGTCTTCTTCTAGTGGTGCGAACCAAACGTCGAGATTGCTTCGTCGCTCTGCTCCTCGCAATGACAATCACTTACGATGTCATTGCGAGCGCAGCGAAGCAATCTCGATGGCCTGGACCGGTACCAAGTGTCTGATCCGTACCACTAGGAAGACGGGAAGCGGCAGCGGGCAGGGAAGCCGACATCGGTGTCGTGATACCTGACGATCGGGTGACCACTTGGTGTCTGACCCGAAATGAAGCACGTTACCTCAATAGGTTATCGTCGCCCCCGCGAAGGCGGGGGTCCAGGGCAACCGCTCGAACTTGCAGCCCCTGGGTTCCCGCTTTCGCGGGAATGACGGATAAAAGGCTGCCAAGCCGCGGGCGAAGGGCCTCCGTGCACTTCCGCTTCTGGGATCACCTGAACGGGCTGCTGATGGCCGACTTGGGTCGAATCCCGCCGCTCGGTCTCTGTCCCGCGAACCCTTCTCGGTTACTCAGCGCCGAATTTGGAACGGCTCTTCCTGCTTCACTCCAGCCGTTTGGCATGCCGTGCCAAATTTGTGGCGCGCGAGAGTGATTTCGGCGACGGTCCGGTCGAAGCGTACATTTCGGCATCGCGGCGGACAAGGTCGCCGGGGCGGGGCCCTTCTGTTGTGAGAGCTGGACCCGCTGGTCTTATTGCGCCGGCACCGGGATTGGCAGGATGCTGGAAACGCGCCACTCGCCGTTCGTCCGGACTAGCACCTGGTTCATCAAAAACCGCGTCGTCTGGGCCGGTTGACCCGCCGCGCCGATCGTGAAGCTGATCGGCACGAAGAGCAGAGCCGTATCCTGACCTATCGTTACAATCTTGAGTGCGGTTGCCTCGGGTTCGAGCCGCCACGTCCCCTGGTAAAGCACCGCAAAGCGCTTGAGCGCGGCCTCGCTGCCCCAGATCGGCATGCCGCGCGTGATCCATAGGAAATCGGGAGACGCGAGGAGCAGCGGCTCGAGCTTGGTGATATCGTGATTGTTCTGCGCCGCGACAAAACGCTCAAACGTCGCTCGGATCTCGTCCTGCGGCGCAGCGCTGGCGGGATTGAGAAACGCGGCGGATAGCAGTAGCGCTGACGATAACCGCCTGAACAGCCCTCGCACTGATCTTGTCATCGCCCACCTTCCGCGGTCCCGTGCCGGGCGGAGACAGGCGAATGGCGCCTCCGCCTGCGCGGTGGCAAGATCCATCCCGGGAGCTCCGGTGTCTTTGTGAATTTCCTGGATTTTCTCTACATCTGGCCGAACCGACGCGATGAACCGTCCGACGCGAGAGGTCTTCGAGTTCAGCGGCTTTAGGTTGGTGCCCAGCGAGCGCCTGCTGTTGGACTGTGGCGCTGCCGTGCCGCTAACGGCGAGGGCCTTCGATCTCCTGCTGGCGCTGGTTCGTCGCGCCGGACACCTCGCCACTAAGAGCGAATTGCTTGTGGAGGTCTGGTCGGGCCTCTTTGTCGAGGAGGTCAATCTCAGCGTGAACATATCGGTGCTGCGCAAGGCGCTTGGGCGCGGCGTGCGGGGCGAAGCGATAATCCAGACGGTGCCGAAAGCCGGCTACCGCTTCGTTGCTCCCGTCACCTGCCGCCGCGAACCGACCGCGGCAATCGTCCCGCGTGCGGGGGCTGTCCGCAATCTGGAGCGAAGCGCAAGCCGCAATGCCGATGCCGAACGCGCTTACGTCGAAGGCCGCTACCACTGGAGTCGGCGGTCGGAGGAGGGCCTCAAGCAGGCCGTCGCCTCCTTCCGTCGGGCAATCGGAGCAGATCCGGATTTCGCCGCCGCCTATTCGGGGCTGGCCGATTGCTACGCGACGTTAGGTTATCTGAGCCACCTGTCGCCGGCCGATAGCTTTCCCGCCGCGCGCGGCTACGCCGAGATGGCGCTCGAACGCGACCCGTCGCTAGCCGAACCCTTCACGTCGCTGGGCTACGTCAAGTTCTATTTCGATTGGGATTGGGCGGGTGCCGAAGCGGCATTCCGGGAGGCGTTGGCTCGCGACCCCGAGTGGGCCGCGGCACACCAGTGGTACAGCATTCTGTTGCTCGCCGCCGGCCGGACGGCGGAGGCCCTGCGGGAGATCATGATTGCCCGCGAACGCGAACCACTGTCGCTGCCGATCAATACCGATCTCGGCTTCCACTATTACTACACGGGACAGTACGCGGAGGCGGTGAAGCAGCTGCAATCGGTGCTCGCGATGCAGGCCGATTTCGCGCCGGCGCAGCTGTGGCTTGGCCGTAGCTACCAAGAGGTCGGCGAATACGATCCCGCGCTCGCGGCGTTTCGCGCTGCCGAGGCGGTGGCGCCGGAGTGGCCGGTCGTAATTGCCGCGCGCGGCTTCGTCGAAGGTGCGGCCGGCTTCACCGCACAGGCGGCTGCCACCCTCGCGCAATTGCTGGAGCTGTCGCGGCGCCGGTTTGTGACGCAATACGGCATAGCCCTCGTCGAGGCTGGGCTTGGTTGGACAAACGCGGCATTTGCGACCCTGGAAGTGGCGTTAGCCGAACGCTCGCACTGGCTCATGTGGCTGCGGCTCGACCCGCGCTGGCGAGAACTGCGGTCCGACCCGCGCTTTATTCAGCTTGTCAGGCGCATGCACTATCCCGACCAAACGTGAATACGATTGGGTCGGCGAATGGCCGCAATCGGCGCGGAAGAGATAACGGCCGCGGAGACCGTGATGGACTCGTTCTATCAAAAGCCGGAACCAGGTGGTCGTCGATGGCGTCCAGGCGACGACCTCGCGGCGCTCGAGCGCGCGGCTTTTTGGCGGCGATATCCAGGCGTCCCACACGCGGGCGGCGGAGCGGTTCCGCGCCACCGGCGGCCGCATCGGCGAGCTGCGCCAGGGTTGGCACGGCGCGTTTGTCGCCACACATATCGGCCGCGCCGGGCTGATAATGCAGGGCGCTCATTAGACTACCGGTTTACTCACCACAGCCGCCTCATGAGCGAACATCCTCCACCGCAAGAAGCGCATTGGCCCGAACACGTGATCTTCACGCTCGGGCATTCGACCTTGCCGATCGAGGCCTTTCTGGCGCTGCTGCAAGCCTATGGCATCGAACGGCTCGTCGACATCCGTACGATCCCGCGGTCGCGCCATAATCCGCAATTCAACGACACCGATTTGGCCAGCAGCCTGAAAGCCCGGCATCTCCAATATGTGCATCTGAAGGCGCTGGGCGGCCTGCGGCGTCCCCGCAAGGATTCCCCCAATACCGGCTGGCGAAACGGAGGTTTTCGGGGCTTTGCCGATTATATGCAGACCGAGGAATTTCGCGACGCACTTGCTGCGCTCATTGGCCTGAGCCGCGAAAAACGCGTCGCGATCATGTGCGCCGAGGCGGTGCCATGGCGCTGCCACCGTTCATTGGTGGCCGATGCGCTCCTGGTGCGCGGCGTGCCGGCCGTCGAGATTTTATCAGACAGCAGCTACCGGATGCATGAGCTCACGCCATTCGCGCAAGTGGAGGGCGCGCGAATCACCTATCCCCCCGAGCAAGCTACACTGCTGTAAGGACCGCTACTCTCCTGCAACCCGCCGCGCTCGCGCCGGGAACAGGCCAAGCAGCCCGTCGCGGGAGGCGGGGCAGATGCCGCGCTCGGTGATCAGCGCGGTGACGAGGCGGGCCGGGGTCACGTCGAAGGCGTAATTGGCGGCGGGGCTGCCGGCCGGCGTCAGGCGGACGGCGACGCGCCGGCCCTCCTCGGTCCAGCCTTCGATGTGGGTGATCTCGCGAGGGTCGCGGCATTCGATCGGGATCGCCGCGCCGCTCTCGATCTCCCAGTCGATCGTCGGCGAGGGCAGCGCGACGTAGAACGGGACATCGTTGTCGCGCGCGGCCAGCGCCTTCAGATACGTGCCGATCTTGTTCGCGACATCGCCGCCCGCCGTCGTGCGGTCGGTGCCGACGATGCAGAGGTCGACGAGGCCCTCGCGCATCAGGTGGCCGCCTGCATTGTCGACAATGACCATATGCGGGACGCCGTGCTCGCCGAGCTCCCAGGCGGTGAGGCTGGCGCCCTGGTTGCGCGGTCGGGTCTCGTCGACCCAGACATGGATCGGGATGCCCTCATTGTGGGCACGGTAGATCGGGGCGAGCGCGGTGCCCCAATCGACCGTGGCGAGCCAGCCGGCGTTGCAATGGGTGAGGATTTCGACGCGGCGGGTCCCGCGCTTGCGTTCCCTTGCCTCGGCTATCAGAGCGACCCCGTGCTCCCCGATCGCCCGATTGATCTCGACATCTGCATCGGCGATCTCGCCGGCCCGCACCATGGCCGCGGCAAATCGGCGGTTTTCCGGCACCTCGGACAACGCTCGCTTCATCTCGGCGAGGGCCCAGCGCAGATTGACCGCGGTCGGGCGCGTCGCGGCGAGCTTTGCCATCGCCGCCTCGAGCCCGCGATCCGATGGGTCCTCGGCGGCCGCGAGACCCATGCCGTAGGCTGCGGCGGCGCCGATCAGCGGCGCGCCGCGAACCTGCATCGTGGCGATGGCCCGCGCCGCGTCGTCGAGCGTCTCCAGCCCGACAATCACCAGCTCGTGCGGCAATTGCGTCTGATCGATGATCTCGACCGTGCGCCCGTCGGCAGCGGGCCAGATCGTGCGCATCGTGCGACCGCGAACGTTCACGGGGCGTCCTCCCTCCGCAGCACCCGGCCGGCGACCGCGTCGAGGCGCGCGAGCACCTCGGGGTCACGCCGCTCGGGCGCGGTGATCAGCGCATGATCGAGGGCGTGCTGGCACCCTTGGCGGCACGGCCCGGCGTGCGTCGACAGCGCCCGCACCACATACCTGACGAGCGCTTTCGCCCGTGCCGCATTGGCCTGCAATACCTCGACGATCATATCGACCGTGACCGCATCGTGGCCGGGATGCCAGCAATCGTAGTCGGTGACCATTGCTACCGTCGCGTAGCAGATCTCAGCTTCTCGCGCCAGTTTGGCCTCGGGCATGTTGGTCATGCCGATCACGTCGCAGTTCCAAGACCGATAGAGCTCGCTCTCGGCAAGGCTCGAGAATTGCGGTCCTTCCATTACCATGTAGGTCCCCCCGCGCTTCAGCGCCATGCCCGCTTCGGGTCCGGCTGCGGCCAGTGCGTCGCCAATCCGGCCACAGACCGGGTGCGCCATCGAGACGTGCGCGACGCAGCCCTTGCCGAAAAAGCTCTTCGCCCGCGCGAAGGTCCGATCGATGAACTGATCGATCACGACAAAGTCGCCGGGTCTTAGATCTTCGCGCAGACTGCCGACGGCCGACAAGGAGACGATGTCGGTGACCCCGCAGCGCTTCAGCGCATCGACATTCGCCCGATAATTGATCTCCGACGGCGGCAGCGCGTGGCCGCGGCCGTGGCGGGGAACAAACACGACACGCTGACCGTCCAAGGTTCCGAAGCAGAATTCGTCCGATGTCGCGCCGAACGGGCTTTCAATCCACCGCCATTCGACATCCGCAAGCCCGTCGATCTGATAAAGCCCACTGCCCCCGATGATGCCGATAACGGGCCCGGTCATCCAACTGGCCTAATGCGCGGTGGCCCAGATCTTGCGCTTAGCCGCGTAAAATATGCCCGCCATGATAATCAGAAACAGCATGACCTTGAACCCGGTGCGGTGGCGAGGCTCCAGATTGGGCTCCGCCGCCCAGGTGAGGAACGTCACCACGTCATGCGCCATCTGCGGCACCGTAGCGGAGGTGCCGTCGGCAAAAGTAACGGCGTTATCGCTGAGCGGCGGCGGCATCGCGATCTGGTGACCGGGGAAGTATTCGTTGTAGTACATCCCGGTGAGCAGATCGAACCCAGGCGGCGGGTCCTTGTAGCCGGTCAGGATGCCAAAAACGTAATTGGGCCCGCCCTCGCGCGCTTTGACAATCATCGACAGATCCGGCGGCAATCCGCCGTTATTGGCGGCGCGGGCCGCCTGGTCGTTGGGAAACGGCCCGGGGATCGGGTCGGAGGGCCGGGCCGGACGCTGGAACATCTGGCCCTCGTCGTTCGGCTGCTCGTTGGTGACTTGATAGGTCGAGGCGATCGCCTTCACCTCGTCCTCGGTGTAGCCGATATCTGTCAGGTCACGGAAATAAAGATGCTTGACCGGGTGGCAGGTGGAGCAGACCTCTTTGTAGACCTGAAAGCCGCGCTGCTCCGCCGCCCGGTCATAGGTGCCGAAGATCCCGTCAAACGACCATTGCTGGTGCGGCAGCCGGGGAGTCTCTTGCGCATTCGCGCAGAGGGCTGTCAGCGCCGACACCAGCAGCACCAGCGCGGCAAGGCCCGGCTTGAGCATCTTCGGCATCTCAGGATTTCGCCAGCGGCGCGCCGGCGCCGCCAAGTCGGGCACCACTGCCGCCTTGCAGCACCGCCGTGGCGATGCTGGCGGGCAGCGGTCTGGGTCGCTCGAGCCTGCCGATGACCGGGAAGAGGATCAGGAAATGGACGAAGTAGTACAATGTCGCGATCTGCCCGACAGTCACCACCAGGCCTTCGGGCGGGTTGGCCCCGACCCAGCCGAGCGCGACGACATCGATGACCAAGAGCCAGAAAACCCATTTGTAGACGGGGCGGAACCGCGCGCTGCGCACCGGCGAGCTGTCGAGCCACGGTACTAAGAACAACAGGAAAATCGACCCGAACGCCAGGATGACGCCGAGCAGCTTGTTCGGCACCGAGCGCAAGATCGCGTAATACGGCAACAGGTACCATTCCGGCACGATATGGTTCGGCGTCTGCATCGGGTTTGCCGGAATGTAATTATCCGAGCTTCCCAAGAAATTCGGCGCATAGAAGACGAAGAAGCTATAGATCAGCAGAAATACGGCCAGCCCGAACAGATCCTTGATCGTGAAATAGGGGTGGAACGGCAGCGTATCCTGCGGCCCCTTCATTTCGATCCCCAACGGGTTGTTGGAGCCGAAGCGGTGCAATGCGATCAGATGGAGCAACACCACGGCCAGGATCACAAAGGGCAGCAGGTAGTGCAGCGCGTAAAACCGGTTCAAGGTCGGATTGCCGACGGTAAAGCCGCCCCACAAGAACGTGACAATGCTCTGCCCGATCAGAGGTATCGCCGAGAACAAGTTGGTAATCACCGTGGCGGCCCAGTAGCTCATCTGGCCCCAGGGCAGCACATACCCCATAAAGGCCGTCATGATCGCCAATATCAAAATGATGACACCGAGTATCCACAGCAGTTCGCGAGGCTGCTTATAGGAGCCATAGTAGAGCCCGCGGAACATGTGGATGTAGAGTAGCGCGAAAAACATCGACGCCCCGTTCATATGGGCGTAGCGCAGCATCCAGCCGTAATCAACGTCGCGCATGATCCGCTCGACCGAGTCGAAGGCGAGGTCGGCATGCGGGGTATACTGCATCGCCAGAAAAATGCCGGTGACGATCATCACCACCAGCATGATCCCGGACAGCGAGCCGAAATTCCACCAATAGCTGAGGTTGCGCGGCGTCGGATATTCGTACAGCTCGTGCTGCAGCATCGCGACGAACGGCAGGCGATAATCGATCCAGCGGATGATGCGGTTGGTTGCGCTGAGGCGGGTCTGGGCCATGCGCGTTCCTACCCGATCTTGATGGTGCTGTCGCCGGTGAATGCGTAGGGCGGTACGACCAGGTTCAGCGGGGCGGGCCCTTGGCGAATCCGGCCCGAGGTATCATAGATCGAGCCGTGGCAGGGGCAAAACCAACCGCCATAGGGGCCGCGGGGATCGCCGGCCTTCTGACCGAGCGGGATGCAGCCGAGATGGGTGCACACGCCAATGATCACCAGCCATTCCGGCTTTTTGACGCGCGCCGAATCCGGCTGCGGATCGCGCAGGTCCGAAACATTGACGTCATCCGCCGCCTTGATTTCCTCCGGAGTGCGATGGTCGATAAACACCGGCTTCCCGCGCCACGCGACGGTGAGACGCTGGCCGACTTGCACGGGCGCGAGATCGACCTCCGCGGTGGACAGAGCCAAGGTGTCGCGCGCCGGGTTCAGGCTGTCGATGAACGGCCAAATCGTAGCCGCGACGCCGACGGCACCGATCGCCGTCGCGGTCAAAATCAGAAAATCGCGCCGCGTCTCGCCGGCATGTGCTCCGCTGACATTGTGCTGCGCCAGATCGGCCATCCAACCCTCATTATTTCGCGTCCGCCGGTCAGGCGCGGCCGCTATTCGCAAGCTATACTGTTGAGGACAGCGAACTATGCGACAGACTGCCGCATAAATCGGCAGCGATCCGAGTATAGACCATCGCATTTATACTGCCTCCAATATGTCAGCGGAGGTCGTGTGCGTCTCGCTTTGTTCGAACCGGACATTCCGCAAAACACCGGGGCCTTGCTGCGGCTCGCGGCATGCTTTGGGGTAGCGGTCGATCTGATCGAGCCGTGCGGTTTCCTGCTCGACGACCGGCGGCTCAAGCGCGCCGTCCTCGACTATGCGGCCGATCTCGTTATCTGCCGTCATGCTTCGTGGGCGGCGTTTCTCGCGCACCGGGCATCGCAATCGCGGCTGATCCTGATGACGACGAGCGGGACCACGCCGCTGCATCGTTCCATGTTTGCGGCGGACGACACGATCCTCCTCGGCCGGGAGAGCGCCGGAGTGCCGGAGGAAGTGCATCGTGCAGCGGCGGCTCGCGTTGTTATCCCGTTGCGCCCGGGCGCGCGCTCGCTCAACGTCGCGCTCGCGGGCGCGATTGCGCTCGCCGAGGGATTGCGTCAAACCGGATTGTTCCCTGAACCATGACCGAACAGCCTTCCTTTCCTCCCAATGCCATCGGGTGCGCCACCGCCGAGGCTTGGTTTGCCGAGCTCCGCGACCGTATCTGCGCCGAGTTCGAGGCGATCGAGGCCGAATTTTCCGGCGCATGCCCCGAGGGGCTGCCGCCGGGCCGCTTCGAGCGCAGCGATTGGCAGCGGCCGGGAGGCGGCGGCGGCACGATTTCGGTCATGCGCGGGCGGGTTTTCGAAAAGGTCGGGGTCAACATCTCGACCGTGTCGGGCGAATTCTCGCCCGAGTTCCGCAACGAGATCCCGGGCGCGTCGCAGGATCCGCGCTTCTGGGCGAGCGGCATCTCGCTCGTCGCCCATATGTGCTCGCCGCTCGTCCCGGCGGCGCATATGAACACCCGCCATATCGTCACCAGCAAAGCCTGGTTTGGCGGCGGCGCCGATCTGACCCCGATCTACCCCGACGAGGCCGCGGCCAAAGAGTTTCATGCCGCGCTTGCGGCGCCCTGCGCATCCTACGACGGCGACTGTTATGAGCGCTTCAAGACATGGTGCGACGAATACTTCTTTCTCAAGCATCGGGGCGAGCCGCGCGGTGTCGGCGGGATCTTTTTCGACTATCTCGATAACGGCGACCAGGAGCGCGACTTCGCCTTCGTCCGCTCGGTCGGGGAGGCCTTCCTCGGTGTGTTCGCCGCCATTGTGCGGGAGCGGATGCAGCTCACCTGGACCGAGGAGCAACGCCGCCACCAGCTGGTCCGCCGGGGCCGCTACGTCGAGTTCAACCTGCTCTACGACCGGGGCACCGTGTTCGGTTTGAAGACCGGGGGCAACCCGGAGGCGATCTTGATGTCCTTACCGCCGTTGGTGGCGTGGCCCTAGGGAACGGCCGACGCGGCCGACCCTGATCCGCGCGCGCTATGACCCTTTTCTCAGCGGCATCGTCGCCACCGCCCCACGCTTCGGCTTCAAGCGGGAGGAACCGCCCGGCCAGGATGAACCGCGTCTGCGGGGTTTACGGCAGTAATCTTTACCCGCGGACTTCGCGACTTTATGCAATTCTGCCTGTGCGTGGCCTCGCGCACGGCGTAAGGTCGTGCAACTCTCATGGCCGGTGCCGCCGCCGCGTGGCGGAATAGAGTTGGACGACTGCCGCAACCATTTCGACGTTTGTGATGGTCTCTGTCTTCGACCGTGCCACACAGTTATCCGCGGCCCTTCTGATCGGCTCGATCCTGGCTTTCTCGAATGCAGCGAGGGCGGCAGAGGTCAATCCGCTGACCCCGGTCGATACCGGCAGTCCTAGAGCGACCCTGCAGGATTTCGTCGTGACGATGGACGGGATCTACCGCGGCATGAAGGACATTCTGCAGCAATACGCGGCGTCGGGACGACTGTACCTCACATCCGACGAACGGCACAGACAGGTCGAGATCCTTTCCGCCACAGCAAAGGCGATCAGGGTTCTGGATCTTTCCGATATTCCCCCTGTGCTCCAAGATACAGTCGCCGCCGAGCGGGCGATCCAATTAAAGGAAATATTCGACCGGATCGAGCTTCCTCCTTTCGATAGCATCCCCGACCGGAACGCGGCCGCGAGTCTCCCCGGCAAGCGATGGCGGCTGCCGGAAACCGAGATCGCCATCGCCCAGATCGAGAACGGACCGCGTTCCGGCGAATATCTCTTCTCCGCCGGCACGGTGGATCGCCTCCCCGAATTCTACGAACGCATCAAGAAACTGCCTTACAAGCCCGGTCCGGCAGCCGAATTGAGCGATATTTATCGCAAATTGAGTTCCGGCAGCACCGCGACGATTTACGATGCTTATTTGAGTTCCCCGGTCGGGTTGGAGCGCATCGTGCCGATCCGCTGGATGCTGCGCCTGCCGGCCTGGGCCAGATCCCCGATCGCCGGAGTCGCCTTGTGGCAGTGGCTCGGGCTCGCGGCCGGGCTCGCCATCTGCCTGGGATTTGTCTACCGGATATATCGCCTCAACCGGCATCTCGCGGGTCGCAGGGCAGAGGAGTCGGGTCCCGGCTGGCCCACCCTCCTGACGCCGCTGGCGATCATTCTCGTGACGGCCTTCCCGGTGCCGTTGCTCTGCACGATATTCCGGATCGGCGGGACCGGGCGCATCGTTATCACCTATCTGCAGACGGGCGCGCTGTATCTCAGCGCCGCCTGGCTTTCCATGATCGCCGCCAGCCTTCTCGCCGAAACCATCGTGGCATCGGAGCATCTGCGACAACGCAGCCTGGACAGCCAGCTCATCAGACTCGGCATGCGCTTCGCCGGTATGGCGATCGCCGTCGGATTTCTGATCCAAGGGTCCTACGAGCTGGGTTTCCCGACCTATTCGGTGTTGGCGGGGTTGGGTGTCGGAGGTTTGGCCGTGGCGCTTGCGGCTCGGGACAGTCTCGCCAACCTCCTCGGCTCGATGCTGATCATGATCGAGAAGCCGTTCCGCGTGGGGCATTACGTCAGGGTGTCCGGCGGTGAAGGCACGGTCGAGGATGTGGGCTTTCGCAGCACGCGGATCCGCACACCGGATAACTCGCTGATATCGATCCCGAACAACTCCGTGGTCAATGCGACGGTCGAAAACCTCAGCCTTCGCATGATGCGCCGCCAGCGCTTTCTGATCCAGGTCACATACGACACCCCTCGTGAAAAACTCGAGGAGCTGGTATCGGGCATCAAACAGCTGATCGCCGATCATCCGATGATGAACAAAACCAATTTCAACGTCCGTTTCAACGATTTTGGCGAAAGCAGTCTTAATATTTTGGTTTATTTTCATATCGAGACCACCGATTACTCAGCAGAGCTGGAAGCCCGCGAGGAAATGCTGTTGCGGATAATGGATCTCGCAAGAGAATTGGGCATCGATTTTGCGTTCCCGACCCGCACGCTGGTGATCGAGGCACCTCCGGAGGAGGATCTGCCCGTGGCGCGAGGGCCCGTCGGCGCCGTCTTCGGGCGCCGCTGAATGGAGTTCCGTCGCCGCTGCAGTCACAGAAGAATACAGAACGTTCGGGACGATGTAGGCCCTAGTGTTGGGCCGTGAAAACCGCGCCGAATGGCCGCAGAGCCAAGCCGCTGTTCGGGCCCGTATCATCGGGCTTAAAGACGGGCGCTGGGGCGCTTCGCCGTGGCCTACTGAACCGCGTTTGGCTAGTCGCCTCCGACCACTCTCGACGGATGGGCGGACGGCGAATTCTCGACTACAATTTTGCCTATGCCGCAGATAACCTATCCGGAGATTGGAGAATGAAACACGTTGCACTCGCAGTGATGATTGCGGTTGGCACCCTTGCCTTCGCCCCGCAGAGCCATGGCGCGGCTTGCGCCAATGGGGTCTATCGTGCGGGATGCGTCGGGCCAAACGGGGCGGCGGTCGTCCGCAAGCCAGCCCCCGTGTACCGAGCCAAACCGCCGGTCGCCTGCGCCAACGGCGTCTATCGGGCGGGGTGCGTCGGCCCCCACGGAGCAGCGGTCGTCCGCAAGCCATATTAGCGGCATCAGCCCGCTCCGCGCGTTGGCAGCTGAGGTGGTCGCGCAAGATGCGACGTTCATTCCTTTTGATCTCGGGCGGAGTTGCGCTCAGTCTGGCGATCGCGGTTTATGCCGTGTCGTCAGTTTGGTCCGGCAAGGCGGCAGTCTCCTCCAGTCAGCCGGGGATGGTGTGGGTCCCCGGCGGTGAATTCGCGATGGGCAGCGACGATCCGAAGGTCCGCGCGGATGAGCGGCCGACGCATCGCGTCCGCGTCGACGGCTTCTGGGTGGACGAGACCGTGGTTACGAACGCGCGGTTCCGGGGCTTCGTCGAGGCCACGGGCTACGTCACCGTCGCCGAGCGCAAGCCCGACTGGGAAGAGTTGAAAAAGCAGGTGCCGCCCGGAACGCCGAAACCGCCCGATGATGTGCTGGTGGCGGGCTCGGGCGTATTCCAGCCGACCAAGGGACCGGTGGACCTCAGCGATTGGAGCGAATGGTGGCGCTGGCAGCCCGGGGCGGACTGGCGTCATCCCGGCGGTCCCGGCACCTCGATCGAGGGCAAGGACAACCATCCCGTCGTCCAGGTCGCGTGGGAGGATGCCGTCGCCTATGCGAAATGGGCGGGAAAACGGCTGCCGACCGAAGCAGAATACGAGTTCGCCGCGCGCGGCGGGCTCGACGGCAAGCGGTTCGCGTGGGGCGACGAGTTCACGCCGGACGGCAAGTTCCTGGCCAATACCTGGCAGGGTACGTTCCCGGCGACCGACACCGGCGAGGACGGCTTCAGAGGCGCTGCGCCGGTCGGCTCTTTTCCGGCCAATGGCTATGGCCTGTTCGATATGACCGGGAACGTCTGGCAGCACGTCTCCGACTGGTATCGGCCCGACACCTATCGCGAGCAAGCCAATGAGGGCATCGTCACCAATCCGGTTGGTCCGACGAGCAGCCTCGACCCGGACGAACCGCTTTCGCCCAAGCACGTAATCCGCGGCGGCTCATATCTGTGCTCCGAAGCCTTCTGCTTCAGCTATCGCCCCGCCGCGCGGATGAAATTGTCGCCGGACAGTGCGCTACCCAATGTCGGGTTCCGTCTGGTGAAGGGAACCTAGTGATAGTTCCATCGGCGCGCCTGACGTTGAGATTGCTTCGTCGCTCCGCTCCTCGCAATGACAAACTTTTTTTGGGTGTCATTGCGAGCGAAGCGAAGCAATCTCGGTCGTACCGGCGCCGATGCCGAATGCTGCGTTCGAATCACTAGCGTATCGTTCAAAAGGCAATATTGGGAAATTATCGTGAGGAAAATCCTTGCTACAGTCGCCGTCTTGTTATTCTCGGCATCGGGCTCGCTCGCGCAGACCAGCCCCGCCCCCGAAGGGGTGGGAATGGACCGGACGGTGCTTCCGATCCCGCAACCGACGTACCCGCCGATCACCACTTTCGATGCGCGCAACGCCACCCCGCCGCCGCGCTTCGAGGTGAAGGCGCCCGCGGGTGCGCCCAATGTTCTGATCATTCTGCTCGACGATATGGGTTTCGGCCAGTCGAGCGCGTTCGGCGGGCCGATCAACATGCCGACCCTCGATGCGCTGGCCAGCCAAGGTCTGCGCTACAACGAGTTCCACACGGCGGCGATATGCTCGCCGACGCGGGCGGCGCTGCTCACCGGCCGCAACCATCACATGAACAATATGGGCGCGATCACCGAGATCGCGACCGCCTTTCCTGGCAATACCGGGGTGCGCCCGAACAGCATTGCGCCGATCGCCGAGATGCTACGGCTCAATGGCTACAGCACGGCGGCTTTTGGCAAGTGGCACGAGACACCGCCCTGGCAGGTCAGCCCTTCGGGCCCGACCGATCTGTGGCCGACCCGGTCGGGATTCGACAAATTCTATGGCTTCATGGCCGGCGAGACCAATCAATACACGCCGACGCTTTACGAAGACATGTCGCGGATCGAAATCCCGCGCAATCCGAATTACCAACTGATGACGGATATGACCGACAAGGCGATCGGGTGGGTCGAGTACCAGAAATCGCTGACGCCGGATAAACCGTTCTTCATCTATTTTGCGCCCGGCGCCGTGCATGCGCCGTTCCACGTGTCTAAAGAGTGGATCGACAAGTATCGCGGCAAGTTCGACCAGGGCTGGGACAAATTGCGCGAGGAGACATTGGCGCGGCAGAAGCAGCTCGGCGTCGTCCCGCCGGATACCAAGCTGGCGCCAAAGCCGCAGGCGATGAAGGACTGGGATACCCTCTCTCCCGACGAAAAGCGGCTTTTTGCACGCCAAATGGAGGTGTTCGCCGGCTTTGGCGAATATACCGATCACGAGATCGGCCGGTTGATCGAGGCCATCAGGAATATGGGGCAGCTCGAAAATACTCTCGTCTTCTACATTGTCGGCGACAACGGGGCGAGCGCCGAGGGCGGCGCGAATGGGCTCGTCAACGAGTTCAGCTATTTCAATGGCGTGCCGGAGACGGTCGCGGACATGCTGAAGCACATCGACGAGCTCGGCGGCCCGCTGACCTACCCTCATTATGCCGCCGGCTGGGCGGTGGCCGGTGACACGCCTTTTACCTGGACCAAACAAATAGCCGGCAGCTATGGCGGCACGCGCAACCCGCTGGTTGTCTTCTGGCCCAAGCGGGTCAATGCCAAGGGTCAGCTCCGCACGCAATGGCATCATGTCATCGACATCGCGCCGACCATCCTTGAAGCGGCTGGTTTGCCCGAGCCGCGCGTCGTCGACGGCACGGCGCAGACCCCGATCCAAGGCGTCAGTATGGCCTACAGCTTCGGCGATCCTGCCGCGGCGAGCCGGCACCACACCCAGTATTTCGAAGTTCTCGGCAATCGCGGGATCTACCATGAGGGCTGGCTTGCCGGCACGGTCCACCGGGCGCCCTGGGAATATGTCCCCCGCGCCACGCTCGAGAACGACAAATGGGAGCTCTACGACGCGCGCAACGATTTCAGCCTGACCAATGATCTGTCGGCCACCAATCCCGCCAAGCTGAAAGAAATGCAGGATCTCTTCCTCGAGGAGGCGGTCATCAACCATGTGCTGCCGATCGATGACCGCACTATCGAGCGGTTCAATCCGGCATTGGCCGGCCGCCCCGATTTAATGGCCGGCCGCCCCTCATTGACGGTGCATGAAGGAATGGTCGGGATGGCCGAGAACATCTTCATCAACGTTAAGAACCGATCGCTGTCGATCACCGCCGATGTGACAATTCCCGATGGCGGCGGCGAAGGCACAATCATTGCGCAGGGCGGACGGTTCGGCGGATGGAGCCTTCATCTGAAGGATCACAAGCCGGTCTACACCTACAATTTTCTCGGAGTGCAGCGCTTCACGATAGCCGGGGTTCAACCGGTTGCGGCGGGACGGACGACGATTCGCTACGACTTCGCCTATGACGGCGGCAGGCCCGGGGCCGGCGGAACCGGCACGTTGTTCATCAACGGAGCGCAGGTCGCGCAAGGCCGTATCGAGCGAACACAGTGCTGCGTCTTCGGGGAAGAGGGCGCCGATGTCGGCCTCAAAGAAGGAACGCCCGTCAGCGAAGACTATCAGGTGCCGTTCAAGTTCACCGGCCGGATAGAGCGGGTGACGATCGAGGTCAAGAACCCGAGTCCCGCGGAGCAGCAGACCGACGACAAGGCCGATGCCGATGCGAAGCTGGAGAAGGCTCTGTCCGACTAGTCGATGCACCACGAAATTAATGGACGAGGCCGGCCTCGCGATAATAGTTCAGCGCGCCCGGATGGATCGGTATGACCGACCCCCTGGGCACCATGTCCTTGATCTCCAAGGTCGAGAGCGCGGGGTGCAACCGTCGGAAATCGGCGAAGTTCTCGATCACCGCCTTAACCACGGCATAGCACAGCTCATCTGGCTGATTGCTCGATGTGACGAGCACGGCCCGCGTGCCGATTGTCGGGATGGCTTCGGGGTTGCCGGGATACATGCCGCCTGGGATGACATAGGCGACGTAATCGGAATGCGTCGCAAGGAGGCTATCGATCGGCGGGCCAGCGACGCGCACCAGCCTCGCCCGGCAGTCCGTCGTCGCCTCCTGGGTCAGCCCATTGGGATGCCCCGCTTCGAAAATGATCGCGTCGACTTTGTTCCCGCAAAGCGCCTGGTTCTGTTCGGCGGGCGGGAACTCTAGCACACGCTCGGGACTTGATGTCGCCGAGCCATAAGATCCGAGGACGACATCGTAGGTGAAGTTATACCCGACGCCGCTCGTCCCGAGGCCGATGCGCTTGCCGCGCAGATCCTGGAAATCGCGTATCCCGGTATCGGGGCGAGCGACGACGGTAAATGCTTCCCGGTAGAGTGCGATCAAGACGCGCAGCTTCGGATCGGGGCCCGCGGCCGCGAACGGTCCCTCGCCATGAAAAGCGGCATAGGCGACGTCGGTCTGCGAAAGGCCAAAATTTGCATCGCCGCTCTCGACGCGTCGGATGTTCGCCACCGAGCCATCGGAACTCACCGCGACGCATGGCATCGCCTGATGCTCGCCTCCCAGATCAAACATCTGGCAGATCGCGCTTCCGACCGGATGATAGACGCCGCCGGGCGTCCCGGTCGCGAGAGTAACCGAGGTCGGAGCGAGGGCAACCGAGACGGTCGTGCAGCCTGCAACGGTGCTCGCCATGATCGCCGCGGCAACGCACAGCGGTCGTCTAAACGGCATAACCGAATGCCCCCTTGTGCGCCGGTGAGCGGGCCTCACGCCTCGAGCTGATACTCGACCTTCGAGCCGTCACGCTCGAACTCGCCGTGCACCCAAACGTTTGTCTTGTCGTACCAAACGGTGCCGGCGAAATAGGGCGTGATCAATGTATAGCGCGTGGCGGCAACCGGGCGTCCGGCGATCACGATCTGCTCGTCCGCGAACTTGCGCGCGCTGACGCCGATGATGCCACCCCGTTGCGCGTCGACCACCGTCGCCTGCTCCAGCATCGCTGGGGTCCACAGGCTGTTTGACGTCAAGGTGGCGGCGGACGCGATAACGGGACCGGCCTTGCTCATCACGCGAAATCCCTGCGGCGTCGCCGCGCCCTCGACGTGGAGGGTCTCGCCGTGCTCGACCGTTTCGCTGTTCAGTGACATCAGCCGCCCCGCGCGCCAGGTCTCTGTGGAGCGGTGACGGAATGCAAAGACGGAAAGGAAGGCTACCTTCACCGAGAGATCGATGTCGGTGTCGACCCTCGTCTCGCCGGTTGCCGGCGAATATAAGACCGTGTGGGCGCCGATCTTAAAACCCTTGTACTGGACGGAGAAGCGTCGACTGCCGCCTGCAGCCGGCAAGGCGATCGCCGTTGCGGCATTAGCGACTCCGGGAAAAGCGCAACTGACGGCCCCGGCAAATCCGCCCATCAGGAGCGCGCGTCGCGGAAGAGATGAAGTCTTTTTGGCAGGGCGAAATTGAAACACGGTATGGCCTCGACTTTCGATCCTACTTTGCAACACTTAGGAGCGATCGACCGCTTTTGAGCGAGTTCCCGCGCTGCGTGCGTGCGCTGCCTGTGGCAAAAATTCGACTGCTGGCGATTGCCCTCGAGGAGAGCGATTATACTAAAACAGGAGGTTGGCCGAAATCTATAAAGCTCTCGAGGCGCGCTGCTGATCGAGGCACCCGCGGAGGCGTCTCTGCATATGCGACGGCCAATTTTCGCCGGCACGTTTCGGTTCTGACGCAGTAGCGATGCGAATTGACGGAGAGAGCGAGGTGTCCACTGCGGATCGTGATCTTAAATCTGCCTTCTTGCCATTGCATACTCCCCCACCTCAGATCGCCGGATCGGCGAAGGCGAGAGCCGCCTGTCAGTTCTCTTCAACCGACTGGGGAATTTTTGCTGCAGATTTGCTGCAGATGCAGCGAGAGATGCGATGGAAAATCGTTGGTTGTCATTTCGGCGGCAAAGTTCCGAGTGGAAAAGCCTGGGACGCATCACGCGGTTTTTGCCGAAAATGCATAGCCGCGCCTCGGGTTGACCTGACAATGATCTGACGCGACACTCCGGATCGGGGACCGGACCGGCTCGGAGCCCTTTGGTCCAATGGGAGACTGGCCATGACTAACCTTGCCGAGCAGCGGACGCTTCCGCAGGCCGCGCCGCGCCGCTCACGCCGGATTTCGATCATCTGGATCGTCCCGCTCGTCGCCGTCGCGATCGGGGGCTGGCTCGCCTGGGACACGCTGTCGAAGGAAGGGCCGACGATAAAGATCGCGTTCGACGGCGGGGAAGGGCTGCAGGCCGGCCAGTCGCAGCTCAAATACAAGGACATCGTGTTCGGCACGGTTAAGAGCCTGGTGCTCGCGCCCGACCAGACGCACGTTATCGTCACGATCGCCACCACCCGCCAGGCCAAGCCGCTGCTGATCGAGGGCACCATCTTTTGGGTCGTCAAGCCCCGGTTGTTCGCCGGCAACATCTCCGGTATCGAAACATTGCTCTCCGGTTCGTATGTCGGCATGTTGCCGGCGCCGACGGCCGGCGAGAGCAAGACGGAGTTCGTCGGACGCGAAGATCCCCCGGTCCTCGGAACACACGTCCCGGGCCGCACTTTTCTGCTGAAGTCCAAGCGGATCGGCGCGGTCTCGGTCGGCTCGCCAATCTTCTATCGCGACCTCAATGTCGGCGAGGTGCTCGGGTGGGACATCGCCGACATGGCGGAATACGTGACGATCCACGCCTTTGTCCGGGCGCCCTATGACAGTTATGTGCACGACCAGACGCGGTTCTGGAATGCCTCGGGGGTCTCGGTAAAGCTCGGCGGAACCGGGGTCGAGGTGCAGATGGAGTCGTTGAAGGCGCTGCTGCTCGGCGGTGTCGCTTTCGAGACGCGAGTGGCGGATATCCATACGGCGGAGACACCCGAAAACCACGTCTTTCCTCTCTTCGCCGACCGGGAGACTGCGAATGCCGCCTCCTATACTCGGAAGATCCCGGCCATCTCTTATTTCTCGGGCTCGGTCAGCGGGCTGGCACCGGGGGCTGCGGTCACGGTGCACGGGCTGAAGGTCGGGGAGGTGACCGATGTTCGCCTCACCTATGATGCCGCCAAAGACGCGGTCTTGGCGCCTGTTCGGTACGAGATCGAGCCGGAACGCGTCATCGGTGTCGGGCAGCGCGCATTCAAGACGGACGCGGAGGGAGTGGCCGCCCTCCTCAAGCAAGGACTGCGGGCGAGCCTGCAGAGCGCCAACCTGATCACCGGGCAGCAGAATGTGGCCCTCGACTTCCTCACCGATGCGCCCGAGACGGAGGTTTCGATGGACGGGCCGGATTATGTGGTACCGGCGACGGAAGGCGGCGGGTTCGCCGGCCTCACTGCGTCGGCGACCGAGCTGCTCAACAAGGTCAACACGATGCCGTTCGACCAGATCGGCAAGAACCTCGACGGCATCCTCAAATCGGTCAACGACCTCGCCCAAGGCCCGCAAATGAAGAAGGCGCTAACCGAGCTCTCTGGAATGATCGCGTCGGCGCAGAACATGGTGCAAAACCTCAACAACGGCCTCAGCCCGGCGGCGAAGCAGCTGCCTGAAGTGACCGCCGGGCTACAGAAGACATTGGCGAACGCCAACAAGCTGGTGCTGTCGCTGGACAGCGGTTATGGCGACAACACCAAGTTCAACCGGGATATGGATCGGCTGCTGGCGCAGGCCAATGATGCGCTTCGCTCGATCCGAGCGTTGAGCGATCTGTTGGCGCGCCATCCCGAGGCATTGATCAAGGGCCGCCCCGAAGGGCCGCTGGAGTGAGCGCCGCGAGGCTTGCCGCGTTGGTGCTGGCGGCAGTGCTCGCAGCGTGCTCGTCCCCGAGCCCGGTGCTCTACACGATCGCGCCGGTTCAGGGTCCGGTCCAGTCCGGGGGGCCCAAAGTGATCGCGTTGCAGCAGATCGCCACTGCGCACTATCTGGAGCGCTCGCAGATCGTTCGCTCGTCGGAGAACTACCGGCTCGACGTGATGTCGAACGACTGGTGGGGCGAGCCGCTGTCGGCGATGCTCAGCCGAGTGCTGACCGAGGAATTGGGCCAGCGCCTGCCGCAGAGCACCGTGATCGGCGAGACCGGCGCCGTGTCAGCCTCACCGGACGCCACCATTGAGCTCAACGTGCAGCGGCTCGATGAGGACGCGTCGGGCAACGTTGTCCTGCAAGCTCAAGCCAGCGTCAGCTTCAAGGGGCGAACCGGACCGGTGCTGCGCGGTTTCCGTTTTGTCGTGACGCCTCCGGCAGCGGGCGTCCAGGGCGAGGTCACAGCGATCAGCACGGCGCTCGGCCAGCTCGCCGACGGCCTCGCATCGATGCTGGTGGGTCGGTGAAGCGGTCCTCTGCTAACCCGCCCGCGACTGAGCCGCAGCTGCGGGAGTGCCCGGGCTGTGGGCTGTTCCAGACCGTCCCCGCCTTGGCACCGGGCGTGACGGCTCAGTGCGTGCGATGCCCGACGGTTTTGCGGCGCACCAGCGGCCACAGCTTCGACCACATCATCGCGCTCACCCTCACAGCTTTTGTCTTGCTGGTCGTCATGTGCTCGACGAATTTGATGAGCGTCGAAACCTCGGGCATCAGGCGCCAAGCGGATCTGTTCTCGGGACCCGCGGAGCTGGTTCGGCAGAACATGGGCGAGCTCGCGGTGGTGATCGTGTTCGTGACCGTCCTGGCGCCGCTCATCAGGCTTGTCGGCATGCTTTATGTGCTGATCCGATTGCATGAAGCAGTGCCGCCTCGTCATCTGCGGACCGTCTTCGCCTGGGCCGAGCGCCTGCGCCCGTGGTCGATGCTCGAGGTCTTCGTGTTCGGCGTGTTCGTCGCCTATGTGAAGCTCGGCGATCTGGTGACGATCGGGCTCGCGGCCGGCGTCTATGCGCTGCTGGCCCTGACTTTCGTCCTCATCTGGATGGACTCCGCGCTCGACCGCGAGGCGGTGTGGGAAAGGCTCTACCGGACTAGCCTTCGCGGCGGCTCGCCCGGATTGCCGGGCGCGATCGGCTGCGAGACCTGTGGCCTGGTCAGCGTGCCCCGGCCGGGTGAGGATGACCCGCATTGCCCGCGCTGCGATAGTGCACTGCACGAACGCAAGCCGAACAGCGTGGCGCGGACCTGGGCCTTGGTCATCGCCGCCGCGGTTCTCTACATCCCGGCGAACTATTACCCGGTCTTGTCGGTGGTGCAGCTCGGCGCCGGGCAGCCCAGCACAATCCTCGGCGGCGTCGAAGAGCTGTTGAAGGCGCGCCAGTATCCGCTTGCCGCGCTGGTGTTCTTCGCCAGCATCGCGGTGCCGATGTTGAAACTCTTCGGCCTCTCGATCATGCTGATCACGATCCAGACCGGCCGATCCGGATGGTTGCGCGACCGCACCCGACTCTATCACATCGTGCGCTTTGTCGGCCGCTGGTCGATGATCGACATCTTTATGGAGTTTTTGCTCGGCGCGCTGGTCGCATTCGGCTCGGTGATCACGATCGAGCCCGGCGCTGGCGCCCTCGCATTTTGCGCCGTCGTGATCCTGACGATGTTCGCGGCCGAAACCTTCGACCCGCGCCTGATGTGGGACGCCGCCGCCGAGCGCGAGCCCGCCGCGATGCAAGCCGGTCCGAAGCCGGCTGCGATCGAATGAGGGAGCGCAAACCGGGCTGACGTGATGCTCACCGCGTCACGCCAGCCAAGCCGAGCCGCTTCTCCTCGCTGTCGATTGCCGGTCTGTTCGTGACAAATACTCGGTTAACTCCCGAAAACGTGTGAGCTGCTTCACATCACCGGTATTTATTTCCGAGGAGCGCCCCGCTTGACGCTCGGGTGAGCGCGGCGACAGAATTCCGGCGCAAATCGAGAGGGGAGGAGGGCGCGATGGCGGATGTACGGGTGATAGCCACGGGGTTGCGATTTCCCGAGGGGCCGGTGGCGATGGCCGACGGCTCGGTGATCCTGGGCGAGATCGCCGGGGGCGCGGTCACCCGCATCGGCTCGGACGGCAGCAAGACCGCGATCGGGTCCGCGGGTGGCGGGCCGAACGGGCTCGCCCGCGGCCCGGACGGCGCGCTCCATCTATGCAACAATGGCGGCAATGAATATGCCCAGGGCGGGTTTCTATCGACCGGGCCGTCCAAGGATTATCAGTGCGGCTATATTCAACGGATCGATCCACGCACCGGCGAGACGCGCATCCTCTACAGCCAATGCGGCGGGCACAAATTGTCGGCGCCGAACGACATCGTATTCGACCGGCAGGGCGGCTTTTACTTCACCGATCTCGGCAAGCGGCGGGCGCGCGACCGCGATCATGGCGGGCTGTATTACGCATTGCCGGACGGGTCGAAAATCGTCGAGCTCGTTCATCCGATGCTGAGCCCGAACGGGGTCGGTCTGTCGCCGGACGAAAAGACCGTCTATGTCGCGGATACCGAGAGCTCGCGTCTGTTCGCGTTCGACATCGTCGAGCCGGGGGTTTTGCGCAAGGAACCCTTCCCGGCGCCCTACACCGGCCGCCTCGTCTGCGGACTGCCGGGGTTTCAGCGCTTCGATAGCCTCGCCGTCGAGGCCTCCGGCAACATAGCCGTCGCGACATTGATCACCGGCCACATCACGGTCATCGCACCCAACGGCAATGTCGTTCGCCAGGTCAAAATGCCCGACGTCTACCCGACCAATATCTGCTTTGGAGGGCGGGATATGAAGACCGCCTACATTACCTTGTCCGGTTCCGGCCAGCTCGCCGCGATCGATTGGCCCGAGCCCGGCCTGCGCCTTAATTTCCAAGAGTGACCCGCGTCCCGCACGGCCTCGCAAACCTTCCGTCGCCCCCGCGAAAGCGGGGGCCAGGGGCCACCGCCGCGACCTTGCCGGCTCTGGATTCCCGCCTTCGCGGGAACGACGAGATTGGTGATCCTTCCAGGAGATTTGAATGAAAGCCGCTGTCCTACACGCCGCGAACCAGCCATTGACGATAGAAGATGTCGCGCTCACCAAGCCTGGGCCGCGCGAGGTGTTGCTGCGCACCGCCTTTGCCGGGCTGTGTCACAGCGATCTGCACTTCATCGAGGGTCTCTACCCGCATCCGACGCCCTGCGTGCTGGGACACGAATCCGCGGGCATTGTCGAGGCGGTAGGCGACGGGGTCACCTATGTCAAGCCGGGTGACCACGTCATCACGTGTCTTTCGGTGTTCTGCGGCACTTGCCCGCAATGCGTCACCGGCCACCCCAATCTGTGCGAAAACACCTACGTCAAATTGCCGCCGGGCGTGTCGCGGCGGCTCTCGTGGAAGGGCGGCGAGCTGATGAACCAGTTCCTCAACCTGTCGTCCTTTGCCGAGCAGATGCTCGTGCACGAGAACGCGATCGTGAAGATCGATCCCGACGTCCCCCTCGACCGCGCCGCACTCGTCGGCTGCGGCGTGATGACCGGGGTCGGCGCGGTGTTCAACGCCGCCAAGGTCGAGCCGGGCGCCACGGTCGCGGTGATCGGCTGCGGCGGGGTCGGATTATCGGCGGTCAACGGCGCTGCGCTCGCCGGCGCCGAGCGCATCATCGCGATCGACACCGTCGCCTCGAAGCTCGAAGTCGCGCGCGAGCTCGGCGCTACCGACACGTTGAACGCAAGCAACGCCGACCCGGTGAAGGCTGTCAGAGACATGACCGGCGGCGGCGTGCATTACTCCTTCGAGGCCCTCGGCACCAAGACCACCGCCGAGCAAGCCTTTGGCATGCTGCGGCCCGGCGGCACCGCGACGATCATCGGCATGGTGCCGTTGGGCGTGAAGATTGAACTCCACGGCTACGATTTCCTGCGCGACCGCAAGCTCCAGGGCACCTCGATGGGCGGCAACCGCTTCCGAGTGGACATGCCGCGCCTCTTGTCACTATGGCGGCAGGGCCGGCTCAAGCTCGACCACCTCATCTCCGGCCGGATCAAGCTCGAGCAGATCAATGACGGCTTTGCCGCGCTCAAATCCGGCGCGCCGGTCCGCCAATTGATCGACTTCGCGGCCTAAAAACGGGCGGACGGCGCAGTGCCCAGAAGGCGATGCAGCCGCAAAGATAGGCGGCAATCGACAGCATAAAGGCCACTCGATAGCTGCCGGAAACGTCGAAGATCCAGCCGGCCGCCCACGACCCTGCGGCGGAGCCGATGCCGCTGCCGATCGTGATCACCCCGAGGATTGTTCCGAGGCGGGATCCGGGGAAGAGGTCGGCGGTCTTCGCGGTGATCGCCGGTCCCCTGGCGCCCCAGGTCAGGCCGAAAAAGCAGGCGTGCAGCCATAACAGCCAGTGTTGGTCGGGGCTCGTGATCAGCAACGCGCAGACGACCCCGATGATCGAGATGCCATAGGCGAGGATTGCCGACCATTCGCGCCCGATATAGTCGGATAGGGTGCCCGTAACGATCGTTCCGCCGATCGCGAGAAAGCTGCCGATGCCGAGCACGCCCGCCGCATAGAGCTTGTCGAACCCGATATCTACGGCAAAGGCGAGCTGGTGCAGCGAGACCAGAAAGCTGCCGAGACCGGTGAACAGATACACCGCGAAGAGCAGCCAGAAATGCGGCGTGCGGATGGCGGCGCTCAGGGTCCAGCTGGCGGCCGGCAGGGGCGCCTCGGGCGAGGCCGGGGTCATCGCAGTGGGTGCGCTCGCGATCGGGTAGCGGGCGGCACGGCGAAATACTGCGGCGAGCAGCGGGACGGCAGCGGCGATAAAGGCCGCCTGCGCCCAAAAAGTCTCTCGCCACCCGATCGTCGAGATCAGAAATTGTACGAGCGGCGCCGAGGCCGCTCGCCCGAAGCCGTTGGCCGACTGGACGATTGAGATCGCCATCCCGCGGCGCCGCACGAACTGGCGCGACAGCAACGGCACGAAGACCACGAGACCCAGACAGTTGGCCCCGATTGTCATCACGATCCCGTAGAACAGGACATCTTGCCACAGCGCGGAGATCAGCGCGCTGCCGACAAGGCCGGAAAACAGCAGGACGCCGCCGAGCACCAGCAGGCGGCGCGGCCCGAGCCGGTCGACCAGCGCGCCAACCAATGGCGAGCTCCCGCCGGCTACGAGTTGCGAGACCGAGTAGGCGATCGAGGTCTCGGCGCGGCTCCATCGGAACTCCTCGATGAAGGCCAGCAGGAACACCGCGTAGGAATGCATGATGCCGGCGCTGACGGTGAACGCGGCGAACGCCCCGCCGAGCATCAGCCAGGCTCCCCGCGACCCCGGCTGCGCCACCTGCCGAGGAGCCGATCGCATCCACTGCAAGCCGAGCATCCCTGGCTTTGGTGTCTTCCTCATCGCTCTGTGCTTCCACCGACTTTGGTTGTGCTTCGGCTAAGTTTGAGCCGCGATCTTGCCTTCCGAGCCATCGAATTCACGATGATCAGCCGCGCGAGCGCGCGGCCGCGGAGATCCCGATCGATGCTTTGCAAACTCATCAGCAATGCTTATCATCGATAAAGGACAGTTGTTGCGTTGACGGTGACGGCAGGTGAGGAGCGAGGCGCGGGCGCCGGTGGCAAACCGGGGCATGATCACAGCTTCGATCATGCTGGCGACGATCATGCAGGGTGTCGACAACACGATCGCCAATGTCGCCTTGCCGCACATTCAGGGCAGTCTCTCGGCGGCCCAGGATCAGGTCTCGTGGGTGCTGACCTCGTACATTGTAGCGGTCGCGATCATGACGCCGCTCACCGGCTGGCTCGCCGGGCGCCTCGGCATCAAATATGTATTTCTGATCTCGGTAGCCGGGTTCACCCTCGCCTCGGCTTTGTGCGGCAGCGCCACAAGCCTTACCCAGCTGGTGATTTATCGCCTGCTGCAAGGCGCGTGCGGCGCCGGGCTCGTCCCGCTATCGCAATCGGTGCTGATGCAGATCAACCCGCCGGAGCGGCACGGCCAGGCAATCGCGATCTGGGGCATGGGGGTCATGCTGGGGCCGATCTTCGGCCCGATGCTGGGCGGCTGGCTGACCCAAGATTACAGCTGGCGGTGGATCTTTTACATCAACCTGCCGGTCGGGGTAATCGCCAGCCTCGGCATCCTGATCTTTATCCGGGAGACGCGGCACACGCATCGCGAGGCGTTCGACTTCTTCGGCTTTGTGACGTTGAGCATCGCCGTCGGAGCATTGCAGATGATGCTCGACCGCGGCGAGCTGAAGGATTGGTTCAACTCGACCGAGATTTGGGTCGAGGCGCTCGTCTCGGGCATCTTCTTCTATCTATTCATCGTTCATACCGCGACGGCCAGGGACCGGTCTTTTATCAATCTCGACCTATTGAAAAGCCCCAACTTCATGGCCGGCACGGTGCTGATGTTTTTTGTCGGCGGCATCCTCAGCGGCACCTTGGCGCTGTTGCCGACGATGCTGCAGTCGCTGATGAACTACCCGGTATTTACGACCGGGCTGGTAACGGCTCCGCGCGGCATCGGCACGATGATCGCGATGTTCGTTGTCGGACGCATGATCAACCGCATCGACAATCGGCTGATCATCCTCACCGGGTTTCTGCTGACTGTCCTCTCGCTATGGCAGATGACCGGATTTTCGCTCCAAATGGGAATGGCGCCGGTCATAGTGTCGGGAGTCCTGCAGGGATTCGGGCTCGGCTGCACCTTCGTCCCGCTGAACACGCTCGCGCTGTCGAACCTGCCCCGGCACATCCTGACGCAAGGCACCGCGATGCGCAGCCTGATGCGCAATCTCGGCGGCAGCATCGGCATTTCGGTCCTCGAGGCGCTGCTGATCCAGAACACGCAGATCGTGCATTCGCGCCTCGTCGAGCATCTGCGGCCGGACAACCCGCTCGCCCAGGCGCCCTTGCTGGCGCCGCCTTTCAGCCTCACGGTGCCTTCCGGAATTGCCGCGCTCAATGCGGAGGTGACCCGGCAGGCCGCAATGGTGGCCTATATCAACGATTATGCGCTTATGATGATGATCGTCCTGCTGTTGATCCCGTTACTGCTGCTGGTCCGTCGTGCGCGCCCGGCGCTGCGCGCCGGTTAACGCGGCAAGCCATCGAATTCAGGACTACCAGCCGCGCGAATTCGATCGCGGCGTCTGCCGGCGGATTTTGATATCATTGCTTATTATCACCGTAGGATAGTTGTTGGTGAAGTCATGATCATGGATCTGGACCGGAGCTTCGGGTTTCTCGTTCACGACGTCGCCCGCTTGTTTGGGCGCCGGTTCAATCAGCGCGCGCTCCTTTTCCTCGGACTCACGCGCGCACAATGCAAAGTCCTCGGATATCTGGCACGTAACGAGGGGATCAACCAGGCCGGCCTCGCCGATCTGCTCGAAATCAAGCCGATGACGTTGGTGCGGCAGATCGATCGCATGGAGGAAGACGGGTGGATAGAGCGGCAGCCCCAACCCGGCGACCGCCGCGCCCGGCGGCTCGTTCTGACCGACAAGGCGCGGCCGATCCTTGCCCGCATCCTCGATCTTTCGAATGAGATCCGCGCCGAGTCCTTCGCGGGGCTTTCTCGCGACGAGGGCAAGCATCTTATTGAGCTGCTGCGGCGGGTACATGCCAACCTTTCGGAGCGTGTGCCGGTGCTGGGGCCGGATCTCGTCGATCTCGACGACACGGCCGAGCGCCTGCCGCGCGGCGAGGTGGAGTTGTCGCCCGTTGGAGGCCGGCATTGACGACTTCTGCCGATAACGACACCACTGCGATCGGCGCGCTGCGGGGCCCGCTCGAGGGCCGCTCCGCGGTTCTGGCCCGACGCCGCCCCTTACGCCAGAGATTGCGGCTGCCATTGATGCTCGCGGGGCCGATCCTCGTGCTGTTGGCGGCGGGCTATTGGTACCTGACCGGCGGGCGCTACGTGTCGACCGATGACGCCTATATCCAGGCTGCGCGGGTTGCGATCAGCACCGACATCTCCGGCCGGGTCGTCGAAATCAAAGTCACGGACAATCAGAAGGTCACCGCTGGTCAGGTGCTCTTTAGGCTTGACCCGCGCCCATTCCAGATTGCCGTGGATGAAGCCAAGGCGCAGCTCGCTACCGTGCGGTACCAAATTCACGCGCTAAAGGCGACCTATCACCAGAAACGGGCGGATGCCCGGGCGACCGAGGCCACGGTCGACTATCAGCAGCACGAGTTCGAGCGGCAGCAACGCTTGGTCGCTTCCGGCGCGGCCTCGCAGCAGCAATTCGATCAGGCCAGGCAGACCTATGAAACCGGGCGCGCGCAAATCGCGTCCAAGCAGCAGGATGTCGCCGTCGCCCTCGCCAACATCGGTGGCGATCCCGATATTCCTCTGGAGCAACACCCGATGGTGCAGCACGCACAAGCTGCGCTCGACCGCGCCGAGCTCAATCTTTCCTATACGGAAATCCGCGCGCCCGAGAACGGGATCGTTACCAAAGTCGACCAGCTTCAGGTCGGCGACTACGTCAACGCCTCGACGCCGCTATTCTCGTTGATGTCAACCGACCGAATATGGGTCGAGGCTAATTTCAAGGAGACCGAGCTCACTCATATGCGGCCGGGCCAGGCGGCGACGGTCGAGGTCGATACCTACCCCGATGTCGTGTTTGACGCCAAGGTGGAGAGCCTCAGCCCCGGTACCGGGCTAACCTTCTCGTTGCTTCCGGCCGAGAATGCGACCGGCAATTGGGTGAAGGTCGTCCAGCGTCTGCCGGTGCGCCTCAGCCTTGAGCATTTGGACCAAGACGCGCCGCTGCAGTCCGGGCTCAGCGCGACCGTCGAGGTCGACACCCGTCACCGGCGGCCCTGGCTCGATCGGGTCCAAGGCATGTTCGCCTGGCTGACTGGACCGAGCTCACGAGCCGCGGAGCGATGACGGATGAGACGCGCGCCCCGGTAGCGAACCGGGGCGCAATCACCGTCTCGATCATGTTGGCGACCTTCATGCAGGGGGTCGACACGACGATCGCCAATGTCGCGCTGCCGCACATGCAAGGCAGCTTTTCCGCGGCGCAGGACCAGATCGCCTGGGTGGTGACCTCCTACATCGTCGCGGCGGCGATCATGACGCCGCTGACCGGCTGGCTCGCCGGCCGCTTTGGCATCAAATGGGTGTTTTTTATCTCGGTCGCGGGTTTTACTGTCGCATCGGTTCTGTGCGGCGTCGCGACGAGCCTCGGGCAGATGGTGATCTATCGGCTGCTGCAGGGTGTCTGCGGGGCGGCGCTCGTTCCGCTGTCGCAATCGGTGCTGCTGCAGATCAACCCGCCTCATCGCCACGCTCAGGCGATGTCCGTCTGGGGCATGGGGGTCATCTTGGGCCCGATCATCGGCCCGGCGCTCGGCGGCTGGCTGACCGACCAGTATAATTGGCGCTGGGTGTTCTTCATCAACGTGCCGTTCGGGGTTCTCGCCGCCATCGGCATTTTCATTTTCATCCGCGAGACGCGACACGGCCGCCGCGAAAGCTTCGACTTCTTCGGCTTTGCCACATTGAGCTTGGCGATCGGCGCCATGCAGATGCTGCTCGACCGTGGCGAGCTCAAAGATTGGTTCGGCTCGCCCGAAATCTGCGTTGAAGCCGCGATCTCCGGGCTCGCCCTTTACCTGTTCGTCGTGCACACCGCGACGGCAACCGATCGGTCATTCCTCAACCGCGATCTGTTGAAGGACACCAACTGCATCATTGGCACGGTAATGATGTTCCTTATCGGCATTCCGCTGTACGGAACCATGACCCTGTTGCCGACAATGTTGCAGGATTTGATGAACTACCCGGTGATGACGACCGGACTGGTGACCGCCCCACGCGGTGTCGGCACGATGGTCGCCATGCTTGTCGTCGCGCGCCTGATCGGCCGGATCGATATAAGGCTGGTTATTGTGACCGGTCTTGTTGTGACTGCAGTCGCTCTGTGGGAGATGACCGGCTTCTCGCTCTATATGGGGATGAGCCCGATTATCGTGACGGGAGTGTTGCAGGGTTTTGGCCTAGGTTTCGTCTTCACGCCGCTCAGCACGGTAACCTTCTCAACCTTGCCGCGTCAGTTGCTGACTCAAGGCACCGCGATTTTCAGCCTAATGCGTAACATCGGCGGCAGTGTCGGCATCGCGATCGTCGAAGCGCTGTTGACCGAGAATACTCAAATTGTCCACTCTCGACTGATCGAGCATTTGCGGCCGGACAACCCGTTAGCCCAAGCGCAGTTGGCCGCTCCATACAGCTTGACCAATCCGTCGGGGGTTGCGGCGTTGAACGCGATGGCGACGCGCCAAGCCGCGATGGTCGCCTATATCGACAATTTCAAGCTAATGATGATCATGGTTATCGCCGGTCTGCCACTAGTGTTGTTGTTACGCAAAACAGCGCCGGCGGCGCGCGCTGCCGCCGTCGCCGCGGAGTAAATTGGGAAGGGGAGTGGAACCATGCGGCTCGAAAATAAAATCGGCATCGTCACGGCGGCAGCTTCGGGGATGGGCCGTGCCGGGGCGATCCGGTTTGCCCGCGAAGGCGCGGCGGTAGGCGTCGTCGACATCGATCAGGCCGGCGTCGACGCGGTCGTCGGCGAGATTACTGCCGCGGGCGGGCGGGCGCTCGGCCTTGTCGGCGATCTGCGCCAGGACGATTTCGCCCGCAATATCGTGCGGCGCACCGCCAACGCCTTTGGCGGGCTCGATTTCGTGTGGAACCATGTCGGCCATCCCGGTCCCGCCTCGATCGAGGGCATCGACATGGCGGATTTCGAAGTCGCGATCGACCTCAACCTGCGCACGGTGCTGGTGACGACCGAAGCGGCGATCCCGGAGATCCGGGCGCGCGGCGGCGGCGCTCTGCTCTATACCGCCTCGACCTCGGGCATTCAGGGCTCGGCGTTCAGCCCGGTCTATTCGATGGCCAAGTTCGGCGTGGTCGGCTTTGTGCGCTCGCTCGCCAAGCGGCTCGCGCCGGACAAAATTCGCGTCAATGCGATCTGTCCCGGCCCGATCGACACGCCGATGCTGCGGATCTTCGTATCCCGGCCCGATCAGCAGCGCACCGCCGGCCAGGACAAGGAGGCGCTGGTCCAATTGCGCGGCCGCCAAAACCCGATGGGCCGCACCGGCAAACCCGAGGAGATCGCCAACGCCGCCCTCTTTTTAATCTCGGACGAGGCGTCCTTCGTCTCCGGCGCGGCGCTACCAGTCGACGGCGCCGCGACGGCGTGAGTTGGGCCTGGTCGTTGAGATTGCGTGTCAGAGCCGGGATGACCGGCCACGCTCGCAAGCTACGGCGCCGAGATCACAGTTCCCGAGCGGCGCGAGCGGCTGATCTGCTGCCAATGATACCTGGCTCCGAGGTCTCCTCGCGACCCAACTGCGACATTGGCCGCGCGGTTTCGTGGCGGCCGCTACCTGATCCGACAGCGGACCTTTGGACCTTGAGCGAGCTTGCGAAAGAATCGGGCCGCCGTTGACCCGAAGTGGAAAAATGTTGTCGTTCGTCCGCGTTATGGGCAATACGAGGACACTGCACTCTTCGGCTTTATCTCCGCTACACAGGTTGGTTTCGTCACCAAAGGCGCAGGCGCGCCTGATTTTCGCCCTTCCGCCGACGTGAGCCCAGGGCCTGCTTCTCAGCCAGCGGGGCTGTGGCCCTATTGAGGGACCGTCAAGCGGCGGGCCCGATCCACGTCATAGGAGTCATAGGAGTGGGGCCTTGGATAATCTTAGGGTAAACTTCTTGGAGAACCGATCGCTCGGGTGAGCAATGCCCGCTGTCCGCCGTCTCGCTGCGATCCTAGCCGCTGATGTGGCGGGCTACTCGCGCCTGATGGGCGCCGACGAGGAGGGCACGCACGAACGCCTCAAGGCGCATCGCCGCGAGCTCGTCGACCCGACGATCGGCGAGCATTCCGGCCGCATCGTCAAGACGACCGGCGACGGGATGCTGGTCGAATTCCCGAGCGTCGTTGACGCGGTCCGCTGCGCCGCCGAGCTACAGCGGGCGATGATCGATCTCGAGGCCGGAATGCCTGAGGACCGCCGGATCAGGTTCCGGATCGGGATCAATCTCGGTGACATCATCGTCGATGGCGACGACATCTTCGGCGACGGCGTGAACATCGCGGCCCGCCTGGAAGCCCTGTCGGATCCCGGCGGCCTCTGCATCTCGCGGACGGTGCGAGATCACATCCGCGACAAGCTTGCCTACGCTTTCGAGGATCTGGGCGAGCAGAGCGTCAAGAACATCGCACGGCCAGTGAGGGTCTATGCGTTGCGCCCCGAAGCCGTCGCCAATCTGCCGGCATCGAAGGTTATGCCCGCTACGCCCCTCCTGCAGCCTGCCGTCGCGCCGCGCCTGTCGATCGTCGTTCTGCCCTTTGCGAACCTCTCCAACGATCCGGAACAGCAATATTTCGCGGACGGAATCACCGAGGATCTGACCACCGATCTGTCGCGCATTGCGGACATGTTCGTGATCTCGCGCAATACGGCGTTCACCTATCAGAACAAGCGGATCGACACAAAGCAGATCGGCCGCGAGCTTTGTGTGCGCTATGTGCTGGAAGGAAGCGTTCGTCGGTCCGGCAGCCAGGTCCGCGTCAACGCCCAGCTGATCGACGCCGGAACCGACGCGCATCTATGGGCAGAGCTTGTCGACGGCAACGCGGCGGATCTGTTCGCTCTGCAGAACGAGATCACGAGCCGGATCGCGGTCGCGCTCAACCTCGAGCTGCTCAGCGCGGAGGCCGCCCGGCCGACTGAGCGTCCCGACGTTCTGGAGTATATTCTCCGCGGACGCGCCGCATGGAACAGGCCACCGGCGCGTGACAACTATGTGCAGATATTCAGCCTGTTCGAGCACGCGTTGGCGCTCGATCCGCGGTCGGTCGACGCACAGAGCTGGTTGGCGGCCGTGCTCGCTGGCCGCCAGATGAATGGCATGAGCAACTCGGCTGCCGCCGATATCAAGCGCGCGGAAGCCATGGCCGCGCAAGCCCTGGCCGCGTCGCCACGCAGCCCGCTTGCCCATTTCGCCAAAGGTCAGGTGTTGCGTGCGCAGGGCCGACTCGAGGACGCCATTCCCGAATACGGGGCGGCGATCGCGTTCAATCGCAACTGGCTGCACGCGATATCGGCGCTCGGCGAGTGCAAGCTTTACACCGGCTCGACGGAGGAAGCGATCCTCCTCCAGGAGCAAGCCATACGCCTTAGCCCCCGCGATCCCCTGGTCGGTGCTTTTTATCAGCGGATCGGGATAGCACATCTCTTGCAATCGCGCACCGACGAGGCGATTCCCTGGTTCAAAAAGGCGCGCGGCTCCTATCCGGGACATTCGGGTGCGCACGCCTGGCTCGCCGCCGCCTACGCCCTCAAAGGCGACACCGAACGCGCTGCTGCGGAACTCGCGGAGGCCTGCAGTCTGAACACTGACGGTCGGTATTCGAGCATCGCCCGTTTGAAGGCCGAGGGACGGTACGGGCGTGCCTTATTGGAACCCACTTTTTTCGCCGGTCTTCGGCTGGCCGGGATGCCGGAAGAATGACCGCGTCGCCTCGCGGAGGCTGAAGACGATCCGATCGGAGCTGATCGCTCTAAAAATTCCTGCGCATCACGGCCACATCGTCGAGACGACCGGAGACGGTCCACTAAAGTAAACTCGAAAACAGGGAGAGCCGCCATGAACCAGTGTCACGCCGAGCGCCGGCCTTCACTCGTGACGAGCGCACAGCGTGCCGCGAGCGTGCTTTCGGCAGCGCTAGTCACCTCGCTTGTCGGCATCAGCGCCACACCAGCCGCCGCCGCGACATGCGCGAGTTTGGCTGGCTTGGCGCTGCCGGACACCACCATCACGGCCGCCCAGTCGGTCGCGGCCGGGACCTACACCGCACCCGATGGCGAGGTCTTCGCCGATCTGCCTGCGTTTTGTCGGATCGCGGCCACTTTGACGCCGACCTCGGACTCGAACATCAAGATCGAGGTCTGGATGCCGTACTCCGGCTGGAACGGGAGATACCTGGGGACCGGCAACGGCGGCATTGCGGGGCTCATCGTCTACCGTACCTTGGCCCTCCTCCTCCCGCTCAACTATGCCGTGGCCAACACCGACATGGGCACATCGCCGGCGGCGACCGATCCCCTTGGTGGCCGCCTGCTGACCGGCCATCCCGAGAAGCAGATCGATTACGCTACCCGATCGACCAATCTGATGACGGTGCGTTCCAAGCGGATCATCGAGGCGTTCTATGGCGAGCCTTCGAAACACTCGTATTTCTTGGGGTGCTCAACCGGCGGTGGACAAGCCCTGCATGAGGCCCTGCAATTCCCCGGCGACTACGACGGTATCGTCGCCGGTGCGCCCCTGATGAACAACACGCACCACGCCGCGGGCCTCCTCTGGGACTACGCGGCGTTCAATAGCAGCCCGGTCAATATTACGGCAGCCCAGGCGACCGCGGTCACTGCCGCGATCGTGAAGAAATGCGCCGGCAAGGATGGCGGTTTGAGCTCTGACAATTTTCTCACCGACCCGCGGGACTGCCGTTGGAATCCGGCTGCGCTGCAGTGCACGGGCGGGGGAGCCGACGTGGGGACCTGCCTCACGGTGCCGCAGGTTGCGGCGATGCGAAAGCTATACGAAGGGCCGATCAACCCGCGCACGGGGGAGCGGATCCTCGCAGGACGCGTCCGCGGAAGCGAGAGCAACAATGGCTACCCAGCGGCTATTGCGTCGCTGACGACCTCATCGGGTTCCCCGACGTACTGGGTTTTCGGTAACGACTTCGACTGGCTGACATTCGATTTCGACCATGACATGGACACGTTCGACGAGGAGATGGCCGCGAGGCTCAACGCAAACACAGCAGATCTCGAAGAATTCAAATCGCACGGCGGCAAGCTGATCCTCACTCACGGCTTCGCCGATCCCCTTGTGCCGACGTTGAACACCGCCGCTTATTACGAACGATTGATCTCAAGCCAAACTCGCGACCGTCGGCAGGATGAGGGAAAGCGAAAGGAAAGTCTGCGTCGCACGCAGGAATTCGCCCGGCTGTTCCTGTTGCCGGGGGTGGCCCACTGCGGTGGTGGTGCCGGGCCGGACACCGTCGAAGGCGACCAGATTCCCCCCGGCCCGAATAGTACTACCATAGCTCGCCTTGCACTGGACACGCTCGTGCAATGGGTTGAGCACGGCATCGCGCCGGATCAGATCATTGCGTACAAGGTGACGGGTGGCGTGACAGACTTTTCACGCCCCGTCTGCCCCTATCCTGCGCTGCCGCGGTACAGGGGGGTGGGCGATCCGACAAAAGCCAGCAGTTTCGTGTGCGCCGATGACAGCGACCGCGACGACAACCAACCGCCGGCACCGAAGTACCTCAACGATGGCGACAATTACCCGATCGTCCCGATTGACGACCGAGACCGCGACCGCGGTCACGACCATAACAACCGCTGACGGGCGTGACTCGCGAGGCAGGCGCTGAAGGTCCGGAACTGGCACGTCCCGTCCGTCACGCTCTGAACCGTGGCAACGTACTTGAAGGTCCGTTGGGGGATCGGATAGCGGACCGGTGGAAACCCCGGTTGCCAAGGGCAGGTGTCCACCCAGAGCCGACTTTTGCTGCGCAAGGGGGGGGTTGCTTCTTATTTGGCGCAAAAATTAACGCTCAATTCTCTCCTTAGCTTTAGCTCGGTGATGGTCTGTCATTGCGTCCACCAGAGCCTGGCCCGGTTATCGCAAATTGCCGGTGGAAGGGGAGGGAAGCACCATGACTCTCGCGGGTCTTGGGAACCGCATCCGCTCCCGTGCGGTCTTCGCGGATAATTCCGCGATCTGCGCCTGAGGTGCCGCACGCGCCGACATTGAACACCGTCGGCAGGCAAGCAGCTATCATTTAGTTGCCATATTCATATCGTACTCTCTTGGCATCGGCGCTCGTGAGCGGGTGCGAAATTGGCATGGAAGGATTTAGCGGCGCCTGATCTCGACCTGATAAAACAGGAGAAACAGGTGGCACGCGACCGGCGCGGGCGAGGTGCTGACCCGCATGACCGTCGAGCTGGCGTTCGCCGGCGTGCCGCGGCGGGTCACCTATCGCAAAGGTTACTCCGCCGCTTCGCGGGCTTCGACCCCGTAATCATTTATCGAGACGCGCCAGTGGATGCGGTCCTCCTCGGGCGGGTAGTCGCCGGCGGCTTTGTGATACGAGCAGCGGTTGTCCCAGATGACGATGTCGCCCTTGCGCCATTTGTGCCGGTATTCGGCATCGGGCTGGATCATGTAGCCCTTCAGCTCGGCGATCAGAGCATCGCTCTCATCTCGCTCGCAGCCGGCGATGTCGACGATCTTTCCCGGATCGAAATAGAGCGATTTGCGGCCGGTTTCGGGGTGAGTGCGGATGATCGGATGAAACACCGGCTTCCAATCCTGGTCTTCCTTGTCGAGAAGCGCTGACCCGCCGCGGCGGCCGCCATAGGAGAAGGCGCCCATTACCCCGTCGAGCCGGCGCTTCAACGGTTCGGGCAGAGCGTCATAGGCCGCGTAACCATTGGCGAACAAAGTGTCGCCGCCACGGCTCGGAACGGCGAGCGCGTAGAGCTGGGTCGCTTTGAACGGCTGCCGGTTGTAGGCGCCGTCGGTATGCCAGCCCTCGGCGCCGCGGCGATAGATGGCGTCGTTGAGCTTGCCGTCGGCGTCGAACTTGTTGATCCCGAGCATTGTGACCTCGGGGATCTCGGGATGGCGCGTCGATTTCGAAGGGTGCGGGACAACCGGTCCGAAGCGGCGGCTGTAATGCAGGAAGTCGGGGATCTCGAGTTCCTGATCGCGCACCACGAGGATGTTGTAGTCGAGCCAGGCGCGATAGATCGGCGCAAAACCCAAATCGTCGAGGGTCTTAACGTCGACGCCAGTGACCTCGACGCCGATCTGCGGACCCATGCGGCGTATCTCGACCATCATTCGCTCTCCCGTCGGCAGCCGCGCAATGGTCGGCCTGGCGTCTCCAGCGTGTCAAACCGAGAATCGCGATAGTTGCCATGCATCAAACCCGCTAATCTCGCCAGCGAGGATTTGGGGCGGAATTGGGAGGGAATCATGAAGCTGGTGCTTTTTCAGACTCCCGGGCGAGACGAGCCGGTACCCGGGCTGCTGACCGATCGCGGTGTCGTCGATATTGCCGGCATCGCCGAGAAGGGCCATACCCCGCAATCGACGATGCAGGCGCTGATCGACGGGTTCGACAGGCTGCGGCCGTCTCTCGAACGCCGGGCGGCAGACGGCGAAGCTTTGCCGTTGAGTTCGGTCCGCCTGCGGGCGCCGTTGCCGCGGCCGGGCAAGATCCTCTGCTGCATCGCCAATTACTGGGAACACGCGCAGCGCGAGGCGCGACCCTTGAATATGTTCTTGAAAAACCCGGAGGCGGTGGTCGGGCCGGGCGACACGATCATTCTGCCGGAATTCACCGAGCCGTGGATCTTCATGCACGAGGCCGAGCTGGCGCTCGTCATCAAGGGGCCGGCCAAGAAAATCAGCCAAGCGAATTGGCGCAGCGCCGTGTTCGGCTATACCTGCCTCATTGACGTATCGGCGCGCGGCGAGGGCAGGCGCACCTGGAAAGCCGGCAGCTGGCTCGGCAAATCGTTTGACACCTTCGCGCCGATCGGGCCCTGCATTGCGACCGCCGACGAGATCCCCGAACCCAATGACCTGGTCGTGCGCTTCTGGAATGACGGCCAGCTGCGCCACAACTACAACACCGACGACATGGAGCACCGGGTGCCGGAACTCGTCGAGTTCGCCTCGACGATCATGACGTTGAACACCGGCGACGTGATCGCCTGCGGCACCAATCACGAGGGGCTCGGCGCATTGCAGGACGGCGAGACGGTGGAGATCGAGATCGAGCGCATCGGGCGGATGCCGCTCAATGTGGTCGACCCGCTAAAGCGCAACTGGGAGCGCGGCATCTATATGGGCGCCGACTCGACCAATCCTGAGGCCGTCAAACGGCACCGTCCGCAGAGCCCCGGCTGAGCGCCCGCTCAATCGGAACCCACGTATGAAGATTCCTGTTCGCCTGTTACCTTCGGCGCACTTCAAGTGGTGAACACGCTCGAACGGCAGGCAATTCCAGCGCGGGCGATCCCCTATCTTGGTGCCGGGTGAGGGATTCGAACCCCCGACCTTCGGTTTACAAAACCGCTGCACTGCCACTGTGCTAACCCGGCCTACCTAACGATCCGAACAGGTTCGTGGGAGCCACGTTCACGAGGATTGCAGCTTGCCGCCCGAAACCCTCGAAGCCCTTCCCGGGCCGCGGCGGTTCGATTCACATCCGGCACGGCCGACAGTATTTGAGACGTTATGTTATTGCCGGACGTTATTGCTGGCGTCCCCTACCGGATTCGAACCGGTGTTGCCGCCGTGAGAGGGCGGTGTCCTGGGCCTCTAGACGAAGGGGACGAGGCCGCTCGCCGTTTATTAGCAGCCGGTCCCCCCGCGATCAAGCGCGCGCGTGGCGCGATCGAAGGTGCGTCACATCACCCGGCGTCGGCGTCAAGGACAACGGAGGATGGCGAAGACGCTCCTCCGCGCGATTTCACAATCAAAGGCTCCCGGCGCGAGGCGGCCGGGGCGGCTCAGCTCGCGACGCGCACGCTAGGCACGTCCGCGATAACGTCTCCGTGCTCGGACGCGGGCTGCGCTTGGACGTCGCCGGAGATTTGGCCGCCGCACTCGATCTCGATCTGGCCGTAGCGGATCGTGCCCGACACCCGTCCGCTCGCCTTGATCAAAAGTCGCTTGCGAACCACCAGATTGCCTTCGAAACGGCCCTGGATCTCGGCTTCCTCGATCGAGGCGGTGCCTTTGAACAGCCCCAATTCGGCAATCTCGACATCGCGGCAGTTGTTGAGGTTGGCCTCGACGCTGCCTTCGATAATCAGCTTGTCGCAGGACGTGATCTCGCCCGAAAGGGTGATTTCGCGGCCAACGGTCAGCTTGCGGATCTCGCCGTCATTGGGTCGCCGGGTCGCCGGGTCGCCGGGGCGGCGAATCGGCTCCGTCGGGCGAAGCGCCATCGTCTCGCCGGCGCGCGCCAGATCGGGTGAGCGCGGCGGCATTGTCGGAGGCCTAGCTGGGCCATTGGGGCTCGGGCTTGCCGGTCCGGCCCCAGGGCTCGCGCCGGGGCCCATTGGGCGCGCGGGCTTCATCGGGATGCCCAAATCGTCAGACGCATCTGCCATTTTGCGGTCCTCTGTCTCGGTTTTCTTTCTGCCAAACATGGATGGGACACCCGATCGACATTGTTGAAAGGATGGCTACGCCGCAGACCGGGTCAGGGGGTGCGGCCAAAGGGATGCTCCTCAAAGGGATGTTCCCCGGGGCGCGGCAGCGCCTCGAAGATGTGCAACATAAAGGCGGTAGCGATCACCGGTGCGACGAGATTGACGAGCGGCAGGGCGAACAGCCCTGCAATCACGATCCCACCCAGAAAAATGCGGCCGGCGAACCGGCTGCGCACTCGCCTGGCTGCCCCCATATCGAGCCGTCTGAGCGCGACCACTTCAAAATACCCCCGCCCAAAAAGATATCCGTTCAGGGCGAGAAAGAGAAAGAGATTTATCCCGGGCACCAGCAGATAAGCCGGAAGCACCAGAAGGTTGAGCAGGAGCGTCAGAAACGTCAACCGTAGCGTTATCAAGAGGATCTCGCCTGGCGGTTGCGCGCGCGGCGGACCGCGTCCGGGGTAGTCGACGGCCTCGACCGCGGCAACCACCCGTTCGAGATAGAAGCTCATGATCATGGTGACGGCGGCCGGAAAGAGCAGCCAGGTCAGCCCCAGCACGGCGAGCCCGCCCAACAGGTTGACGAGCCAGTTCAACAGCCGCCAATCGAAGAAGGCCGTGTGGTAGAGAATGGCGGCAATCGCCAGCCACAGCAGCGTGAAGGTCAGGATCGCAAGCGCGAAGCTCAGCGCGACGACCCGCCGCATCGGCGGTTCGGAGAGTGCGCCGACGGCACGAAAAAGCGCGACAACCATCCGCGAGGGGTTCTAGCCGAACCCCGCGAGACCGCCAACCGATACCGTCGAGAGGACGGTCCCTTGCCGTTGTCAGTCGCATCTGGTGTACAATTTTGTTTGCAAACGGATCGGTTAATCAATCAATGAGGGGGGAAATGGATAAATCGTCGAAGCTCGACGGCGGTCACATCCGCCGGAGAATCGTGCTGCAGAGCGCTGCCGCGCTCGCCATCGGCGGACCGGCCGTCCTCGGCGGCGAAAGAGCCGGCGCGCAGCCGCGGATGAATGCGCCGCAAGGCAAGGCGCTCTTTGTCTATGTCGGCGCCTTCACCACGCCCGAACGGAAAGGGAAAGGGGACGGCATAAACGTCTACCGGATGGACCCGAGTTCCGGCGTTTGGACGCATGTGCAGCTGGTCCCGAACATCGCCAACCCTTCCTTCCTCGCCTTGGACCGCGAGCAACGGTTCCTCTACTCCGTCCATGCCGATTTGGACGAGGTCAGCGCCTATGCGATCGACAAGCAAACCGGTCAGCTGACGCCGCTGAACCGTCAGTCCTGCGGCGGCAAAAACCCGGTTCATCTGGCGATCGATCCGACGAATCGGTTCATCGTCACGGCGAATTACGGCGCCGGGTCGGTGGGGGTCGTACCGATCGAGAAAGACGGCACCCTGGGGGCGCGGACCGATCTGGCGATGCTGCCCGGGGAGCCGGGCCCGAACCGCAAGGAACAGGCGAGCTCGCACCCGCACAACTGCCCGTTCGACCCCGCCGGCCGGTTCATCCTGGTGCCCGACAAAGGGCTCGACCGGGTCTTTTCATTCAAGCTCGACAGCGCGAGCGGCAAATTGACGCCGAACGATCCGCCATTGGTTGCGACCCGGGAGGGCGCCGGGCCGCGCCATATCGCCTTTCACCCGGCGATGCCTCATGCGTACGTCATTGACGAGCTCAATTCGACGATCACGACCTATCGTTACGATCCGGCGCGCGGCACGCTGCAACCGGTTCAGGTCATCCCCACAGTCCCGCCGAGCTTCATCGGCAACAATACGGGAGCGGAGGTCGCCGCCGCCCCGTCGGGGCGTTTTGTCTACGGCTCGAACCGCGGGCACGACAGCATCGTCACCTTTGCCGTCGACCGCGCCGGGGGCACCCTGACCCCAGTCGGCTGGGAACCGACGCAAGGCAAGACGCCGCGCCACTTCGCGCTCGATCCCACGGCGAACTTCCTTTATGCCGCCAACCAGGATTCCGACACGATCGTGACCTTCCGCGTCAACAAAACGACCGGCAAGCTCGCGCCAACGGGTCAGGTCATCAAGGTCGGCAGCCCGGTCACGATCGTCTTCGCCGGCGCCTGATCGGCCCCCCACCTGATCGGCCCCCACCTGATCAGCCCCCCACCTGATCAGCCCGGCGCCTGCGACATCGTAATCGCTTGGATCTTGCCGGGGCCGGTGCTGTTTACCCGACGCGTTCCACTGCGCCGACCTAATCCAACCGAGAAGGGAATACGATGGCCGCCATCTCCGAGAGCCCGATCCGAGAAGGCCTGCCGCACCCGCTTGGGGCCACGTGGGACGGCGAGGGGGTCAATTTCGCGCTGTTCTCGGCCAATGCGACGCGGGTCGAGCTCTGCCTCTTCGACGAGACCGGCGAGCGCGAGCGAATCGAGCTGCCCGAATTCACCGACGAGATCTGGCACGGCTATGTGCCGGATGTGTCGCCCGGATCGATTTACGGCTATCGCGTGCACGGCCCCTACGAGCCTAGTGCCGGGCACCGCTTCAATCCCAACAAGCTGGTGCTCGATCCTTATGCCCGCGGACATTTCGGCAATCTGGAGTGGCACCCGGCAGTCTTCGGATACGAGTTGGAAACGGGCGACGATACGAGCTTCGACGAGCGCGACAGCGCGCCTTTCATGCCGAAATGCGTTGTCGTCGATCCGAATTTCGACTGGAAGGGCGAGCCAGCGCGCCGCGCCGTCCGGTGGGACCACACGATCGTCTACGAGCTCCATCTCCGCGGATACACCAAGCTTCATCCCAAGCTACCGAAAGAATGGCGTGGCACGTATAAGGGACTATCCGGCGAAGTCCTGGAGTACATGAAGTCCCTGGGCGTGACTTCAGTAGAGCTGCTGCCGGTTCATACTTTCATAAACGACAGTCTATTGCTTGACAAAGGTCTGACCAACTACTGGGGGTACAATTCGATTGGGTTTTTTGCACCTGATCCGCGTTACGCCCATGAGCGCGAGCAAACCCTGCGCGAATTCAAGGAGATGGTCGCGCGTCTACACGAGGCCGGTCTCGAAGTCATTCTCGATGTCGTGTACAACCATACTGCCGAGGGCAACCATCTCGGTCCGACCTTGTCATTCAAGGGCATCGACAACGCCTCTTACTATCGTCTGCTGCCCGACGAGCCGCGTTATTACGTCAACGACACCGGCACGGGAAATACCCTCAACCTCGACCACATGAGAGTGATCGAGATGGTGACCGACAGCCTGCGTTATTGGGCGGGGGAGACGCATGTCGACGGCTTCCGTTTCGATCTCGGCACGATCCTCGCGCGCCAAGCCAACGGCTTCGACAACCAGAGCGGGTTCTTGAAGGCGTGTTGCCAGGACCCGGAGCTGCGCACCGTAAAATTGATCGCCGAACCGTGGGATTGCGGCCCGGGCGGCTACCAGGTGGGCGCCTTCCCGCCGGGCTGGGCCGAGTGGAACGACAAATTCCGCGATACGGTGCGCGACTTCTGGCGCGGCGAGGCCCCGGCGAGCGCGCTCGCTCCGCGCCTCTGCGCCTCGGGCGACATTTTCGATCACCGCGGCCGCAAACCCTGGGCCAGCGTCAACTTCATCACCGCGCATGACGGGTTCACGCTCAACGATCTCGTCTCCTACAACGACCGGCACAACGAGGCGAACGGCGAGGACAACAAGGACGGCCATTCCGACAACCGCTCGTGGAATTGCGGCGTCGAAGGCCCGACCGACGACGAGGAGGTCAATGCGCAGCGTGCCCGTCAGAGACGCAATTTTCTTGGCACTCTTTTGCTGTCGCAAGGTACGCCGATGCTGCTCGCCGGCGACGAGTTCGCGCGGACCCAGCGGGGCAACAACAACGCCTATTGCCAGGACAACGAGATCAGCTGGGTCGACTGGAAAATCGGGGAGGAGGGTGCGGCGCTGATCCGCTTTGTGCGGCAGCTGACGGCGCTGCGCCATAAATACCCGATCCTGCGCCGCACGCGGTTTCTGACCGGAACCTACGATGAGGAGCTGGGTGTAAAGGACGTGACCTGGATCAACGCCTCGGGCGCCGAGATGAAACCCGAGGATTGGGGCGACATGAACATGGAATGTTTTGGCATGCTGATGGACGGCCGCGCCCAGCCGACCGGCATTCGCCGGCGCGGCGAGGACGCCACGCTTTTGATGGTGCTCAACGGTTACCACGATCTCGTCGGGTTCACGCTGCCGGAGACGGTCGGCGGCTGGCATTGGCAATTGCTGATCGACACCAATCTTCCCGAGGACGCGGAGATGGGCACTTTTGCGACTGGTGAGGTCTACGGCGTTACCGGCCGATCGCGGCTCCTCTTCGCGCTCGAATCGGACGACATACCCGAGGCTTCGGGGGGCGGCGCGGCTGGCTGACATCGCCGTTTCGGCTCTTGTTGGGACGCTCAGGGCGGTTATAGTCGCCGCCGGTTTCCTGCGGGGGTCATCTCCAGCCAAATGACGCAAGCCAGCATCGATCTCGTCGGTATCGGCAATGCCATTGTCGATGTGATCGCGCATAGCGAGGACGAGTTTCTCGCGCGGGAGGGGCTCGTCAAAGGAACCATGACCTTGATCGACGCGGACCGGGCGGACGCGCTCTATCGGATTATGGGTCCGGCGATCGAGGCGTCGGGCGGATCGGCTGGCAACACGATGGCCGGGATCGCCTCGCTCGGCGGCACCGGCGCCTATATCGGCAAAGTGCGCGACGACTTCCTCGGGCAGGTCTACCGCCACGACATCAGCGCGGCCGGGGTGCGCTTCGACACGCCGGCCGCGACACGCGGCCCGAGCACGGCGCGATGCCTCATCCTCGTGACCCCCGATGGGCAGCGCACGATGAACACCTATCTCGGCGCCTGCGTCGGGCTCGGGCCCGCCGACATCGACCCCGCCCTCCTCGCCGCGGCGCAGGTGACCTATCTCGAAGGCTTTTTGTTCGACCCGCCACTCGCGCAGGAAGCGTTTCGCAAAGCCGCGGCGATCGCGCATTCGGCGGGCCGCCAGGTGGCGCTCAGCCTCTCCGACCCGTTCTGCGTCGGTCGGCACCGCGCGGCCTTCCGCGACCTGGTCGACGGGCATGTCGACATTCTCTTCGCCAATGAGGCCGAAATCTGCTCGCTTTACGAGACGGATGATTTCACCACTGCTGCGGCTGCGGTACGCGGGCATGTCGCGATCGCCGCCTTGACGCGCAGCGCGGCGGGCAGCGTGATTCTAGCAGAAGGAGCGGAGCATACCGTCGCGGCGGCGCCGGTTGCGCGCGTCGTCGACACCACCGGTGCAGGCGATCTCTACGCCGCCGGCTTCCTCTACGGCCTGACCCGCGCCCTGCCGCTCCCCATCTGCGGCGAGATCGGCAGCTTGTGCGCTGCCGAGATCATCAGCCATTTCGGCGCCCGCCCTGAGGTGAAGCTCTCAGAGCTCGTCGCAAAAGTGGACCGCGCCTGACGGCGTTCCATTGCGGCTCAGAAGGTCTCGACCCAAGGCCGAAGCTCGACCTCCAAGGACCACGCGCTGCGCGGTTGGCGCAACACATCGAGATAGGTCTGGGCGATCGCGTCAGGATTGAGCGTGCTGTCGGGCCGGTCGGCGGGATCCTGCCGCCTCGCGCTGCGCACGCCGCCGTCGATCACGAAATGGGCGACGTGGATGCCCTTCGGCCCGAGCTCGCGTGCGGTGCTCTGCGCCAAACCTCGCAAGGCGAATTTGCCCATCGCAAAGGCCACAGAATGCGGATACCCCTTCACACTGGCGCTGGCGCCGGTCAGCAGAATAGCGCCGCGGCCGTGGCGTAGCATTCGCCGCGCCGCCTGCTGGACGACAAGGAACCCGCCAAAGGCCGACACTTCGACCGCCTTGCGCACGGCTTCCGGATCGAGCTCGGCGATCGGGCCGTGCGCCCGCGCACTGGCGTTGTAGAGCACGATATCGGGCTCACCGAACCGCGTATCGGCCTCGTCGAACAAGCGCGCGACGGCCGCGGGGTCAGTCGCATCGACCGCAAATGTTTGTGCGCGGGTCTCGGCGGCGAGCGCCGCCAGCTTCTCTATATTGCGCGCGGCCAAACCCACGCTGAGACCAGCCGCCGCCAACCCGCGGGCCACCGATGCGCTGATGCCCGAGCCTGCTCCGACGATCAGAGCGGTGCGATAGGGAATGTCTGTCATGACCCAACTCCTCGTGCTGATAGGTTGAAGCCCAGCCTGGTTTCGAGTTTATAAATGACGATCGTCATGCAAATATGTATGATAGGCGTCATATATCCTGTCAAGGGGCGAATGAGAGCGAGGAGCCGCAAATGCGCGTCAGCCGAGAGCAGGCGGCCGAGAACCGCAGGCGGATCGTTGAAACCGCTTCGCGGATGTTTCGCGAGAATGGCTTCGACGGCGTGGGCGTCGATGCAATCATGAAAGGCGCCGGCCTTACGCATGGCGGCTTTTACGGTCATTTCCGATCGAAGAACGATCTTGCCGCCGAGGCGGTGACGCGCGCACTCGAACGGGGCACCGAAAGACAGAGCCGCTTCACGGACCTGGCCGATCTCGTATCCGACTACCTATCGGAGCGGCACCGAGCCAACCGGGCGGATGGCTGTGCCATCGCAGCGTTGTGCGGCGAGATGGCGCGGCAGGGCGAAGGGATGCGCCGCGGCGTGACTGCGCATGTGCGCGCACAGCTTGACCGCTTCTCGCATCTGCTCAAGGGCGGCACTGCAGCAAGCCGACGCAAGCGCGCGATCGCGACCCTCGCTGGAATTATCGGCGCTCTGGTGCTCGCCCGGGCCGTTGAGGATCCTGTGCTTTCGGATGAGATTCTCACAGCGGCGCGAGAGGCTTTTGGGGAAGGAGGGCCGTCAAGCCAGAACGATAGTCAGCCGGCGGCTTC